>NZ_BAAACF010000018.1:0-1091 GCF_039521365.1 Clostridium malenominatum | reverse complement strand
GGTCTAATCCAGAGTACCACGAGACACGTGAAACCTTGTGGGAAGCAGGGAGGACCACCTCCCAAGGCTAAATACTAACTGGTGACCGATAGTGAAGTAGTACCGTGAGGGAAAGGTGAAAAGAACCCCGGGAGGGGAGTGAAATAGAACCTGAAACCGTGTGCCTACAAACAGTCGAAGCACATTAAAGTGTGACGGCGTGCTTTTTGTAGAACGAGCCAGCGAGTTACGGTATGTAGCAAGGTTAAGCACTTAAGGTGCGGAGCCGAAGGGAAACCGAGTCTGAATAGGGCGACTAGTTGCATGCCGTAGACCCGAAACCGGGTGACCTATCCATGGACAGAGTGAAACGGAAGTAAAATTCCGTGGAGGCTCGAACCACATTGGTGTTGAAAAACCATGGGATGAGCTGTGGATAGCGGAGAAATTCCAATCGAACTCGGAGATAGCTGGTTCTCCTCGAAATAGCTTTAGGGCTAGCGTCTGGTAATTAAGTAGTGGAGGTAGAGCACTGAATGGGCTAGGGGCTGACAACAGTTACTGAACCCTATCAAACTCCGAATGCCATATACTTGTATCCAGGCAGTCAGACTGCGAGTGATAAGATCCGTAGTCAAAAGGGAAACAGCCCAGACCATCAGCTAAGGTCCCAAAGTGTAAGTTAAGTGGAAAAGGATGTGGGATTTCTAAGACAACTAGGATGTTGGCTTAGAAGCAGCCACTCATTTAAAGAGTGCGTAATAGCTCACTAGTCAAGAGATCCTGCGCCGAAGATGTCCGGGGCTCAAACTTACCACCGAAGCTATGGATTCGAAAGAATGGTAGAGGAGCTTCCTGTATGGGTTGAAGTCGTACCGTAAGGAGCGGTGGACTATACAGGAGTGAGTATGCTGGCATAAGTAGCGAGAAATAAGTGAGAATCTTATTGGTCGAAAACCTAAGGTTTCCTGAGGAAGGCTCGTCCGCTCAGGGTTAGTCGGGACCTAAGTCGAGGCCGAAAGGCGTAGGCGATGGACAATCGGTTGATATTCCGATACCACCAACTTTCGTTATTACAGATGGGGTGACACAGAAGGATAGAGTGTGCGCAC
>NZ_BAAACF010000017.1:0-605 GCF_039521365.1 Clostridium malenominatum | reverse complement strand
TAATACCTCCGATGTAAAATGGAAGTAGGTTTGCCGACCACAACCAAACAAAGGAGGTATATCCAGAATGGATAATAGTAGTTTAGCACATAGCAAGTGGAATTGTAAATATCACATAGTTTTTGCACCAAAATACAGGAGACAAATAATATATGGAAAGATAAAGGTGGATATAGGACAAATATTAAGAAAGTTATGCGAACATAAAGGAGTAGAAATAATTGAAGCAAATGCATGTAAGGATCACATACATATGCTTGTGAGTATACCGCCTAAGTTAAGAGTAGCTCAATTCATGGGATATTTGAAAGGAAAAAGTTCACTCATGATATTTGATAGACATGCAAATTCAAAATATAAATACGGAAACAGACAGTTTTGGTGTAAGGGTTATTATGTCGATACTGTTGGCAGAAATAAAAAAGTTATAGAAGAATATATAAAAAATCAAATACAAGAAGATTTAGCCCATGAACAGATTAGTATGAAAGAATATATTGACCCGTTCACGGGTGAGCCAGTAAAAGAAGGCAAAAAAATAGAGCACCTTTAGGTGCAGCCTGTGAAGGCATGCGGTTGGCAAACCGTTCAGTGTGCGAGTAGCA
>NZ_BAAACF010000016.1:0-650 GCF_039521365.1 Clostridium malenominatum | reverse complement strand
GGAGTACGGTCGCAAGACTAAAACTCAAAGGAATTGACGGGGGCCCGCACAAGCAGCGGAGCATGTGGTTTAATTCGAAGCAACGCGAAGAACCTTACCTGAACTTGACATCCCCTGCATTACTCGTAATGGAGGAAATCCCTTCGGGGACAGGGAGACAGGTGGTGCATGGTTGTCGTCAGCTCGTGTCGTGAGATGTTGGGTTAAGTCCCGCAACGAGCGCAACCCTTATTATTAGTTGCTACCATTAAGTTGAGCACTCTAATGAGACTGCCCGGGTTAACCGGGAGGAAGGTGGGGATGACGTCAAATCATCATGCCCCTTATGTTCAGGGCTACACACGTGCTACAATGGTGAGAACAACGAGACGCAAGACCGCAAGGTGGAGCAAACCTCAAAAACTCATCCCAGTTCGGATTGTAGGCTGAAACTCGCCTACATGAAGCCGGAGTTGCTAGTAATCGCGAATCAGCATGTCGCGGTGAATACGTTCCCGGGCCTTGTACACACCGCCCGTCACACCATGAGAGTTGGCAACACCCGAAGTCCGTGAGGTAACCGTAAGGAGCCAGCGGCCGAAGGTGGGGTCAATGATTGGGGTGAAGTCGTAACAAGGTAGCCGTAGGAGAACCTGCGGCTGGATCACCTC
>NZ_BAAACF010000015.1:0-1065 GCF_039521365.1 Clostridium malenominatum | reverse complement strand
ACCACGGTAAGACAACATTAACAGCAGCAATAACAACAGTACTAGCAAACAAAGGATTTGCAGAAGCATTCAAATACGACCAAATAGATAAATCCCCAGAAGAAAAAGAGAGAGGTATAACAATTAGTACATCTCACGTAGAATACGAAACAGAAAACAGACACTATGCACACGTAGACTGCCCAGGTCACGCTGACTATGTAAAGAACATGATAACAGGAGCAGCGCAAATGGATGGAGCGATCTTAGTTGTAAGTGCAGCAGATGGTCCAATGCCACAAACAAGAGAACACATACTACTAGCATCAAGAGTTGGAGTACAATACATAGTTGTATTCTTAAACAAAGCAGATATGGTAGATGACCCAGAACTAATAGAATTAGTTGAAATGGAAGTAAGAGAATTATTAAGCGAATATGGCTTCCCAGGAGATGATGCACCAGTAGTAGTTGGATCAGCATTAAAAGCATTAGAAAATCCAACAGATGCAGCAGCATCAGAATGTATCATGAACTTAATGGCAGCAGTAGATGAATATATACCAACACCAGAAAGAGCAACTGATAAACCATTCTTAATGCCAGTAGAAGACGTATTTACAATCACAGGAAGAGGAACAGTTGCAACAGGAAGAGTAGAAAGAGGAATTCTAAAAGTAGGAGACGAAATAGAAATCGTTGGACTAAGCGAAGACAAGAGAAAATCAGTAGTAACAGGAATAGAAATGTTCAGAAAGTTACTTGATAGCGCAATGGCAGGAGACAACATAGGAGCATTACTAAGAGGTGTACAAAGAGATGACATCCAAAGAGGTCAAGTATTAGCAGCAGCAAACTCAGTAAAACCTCACAAAAAATTCGTAGGTCAAGTATACGTATTAAAGAAAGAAGAAGGTGGAAGACACACTCCATTCTTTAACGGATATAGACCACAGTTCTACTTCAGAACAACAGACGTAACTGGTTCAATCAAATTACCAGAAGGAGTAGAAATGGTAATGCCAGGAGACCACATAGACATGAATGTTGAATTAATAACTCAAATAGCAATGGATGAAGGATTAA
>NZ_BAAACF010000014.1:0-37249 GCF_039521365.1 Clostridium malenominatum | reverse complement strand
GAGAGCACCTGCCTTGCAAGCAGGGGGTCATGAGTTCGAATCTCATTATCTCCACCAAAAAGTCTATGGTTTATTATAACCATAGACTTTTTTTATTTATAAAATATTAGTATGAAAATTGTAGTTAATATATTAAAATGTAAGGTAGAGAGATATATGTAAGGAGAATATATATGAATATGTATAGAGTAAAACAATTTTTTCTTTACATTTTTGATAATAAGATGAAAAAAGAGGATTATATTTATTTATGTAGGTATTTAAATAAAATAGAAATAGATATGTTTAAAAGATTATCAGTAAAGGATCAAAAGCATTCTATTAGAGTAGCTATAAGTATGGAAAAGATATGTGCTAATTATAAAGATATAAATAAGGATAGGTTAATAAAAATATCGCTTTTACATGATATAGGAAAGGTTAATTGTAAATTAAGTATAATTGATAAATGTGCTTTAGTATTTTTAGACTCAATAACCAAAGGTGGCATAGCAAAATATTCAAATATAAAAAAAATATATATATATTACAACCATGGAGAAGAAGGTTATAATATTTTAAAGAATATGGAATATGACAAGGAATTTTTAAATACGATAAGAAATCATCATAATAGAAATATTATTAATGAGGAATTAAATATATTAAGGCAATGTGACGAGATTAATTGAATGTAAGGAGATAAAATAGAAATGAATTCTGAGGAAAGAAGAGAATATATAATAAAACTTTTAACTGCTAATTCATCTCCAATAAAGGGGCAAAAATTATCTAATGAACTAGGAGTGACGAGACAAGTTATTGTAAAAGATATAGCAATACTTAGAGCAACGGGAATAGACATTATAGCTACTCCAGAAGGGTATATTATTAATAAAGAGGTATTAGAGGGATATTACAAAATACTGCCATTACATCACCATGCTAATGAGATAGAAGATGAACTTAGTATTATTGTTAAATATGGAGGGGTTATAAAGGATGTAGTTGTTGAGCATCCTTTATATGGTGAAATAAAAGCCATGTTAATGATTAAAAATTTATATGATGTAGATAACTTTGTAAAAAAATTTAATAATTATAAGGCAGAACCATTACTTATTTTAACTAATGGAATACACTTACATACTATTTGGACAGAGAAAGAAGAGCAAATGAATGAAATAATTAAGGAATTAAGAATAAAAGGTTACTTAGTAGAAGAATAGCAGAAAGGAAATTCAATATGGAAAAGGTTGCTTTATTAAAATGTGAAGAATATAATGTACAATTAATAGAAGATAAAATAAGAGAAGGTTTTAATTTATTAGGAGGAGAAACCTTTATAAGAAACCTTATTCCTTATAATAGTAAAGTGTTATTAAAACCTAATTTACTAATAACAGAACCACCAGGATCTATTGTTATAACTCATTTTGTAGTCTTTGAAGCAATTATTAGAGTATTAAAGGACTATACATATAATATTATTTTTGGGGATTCACCAGGATTTGGAGAATCAAGAAGGGCTGCAGAAAAGGCAGGATTAATGGATATAGCATTAAAGTATGGAGTAGAATTTGATGATTTTACAGAATCTATTCACGTAAGATTAGATGATTCTATACTATGCAAATCGTGGAATGTAGCAAAAATTGCATATGAATCAGATGTGCTTATAACTCTTCCAAAACTAAAGACTCATGGAATGGCTTATTATACTGGAGCTGTAAAAAATCAATTTGGGTGTATACCTGGTACACAAAAAGCTACTTGGCACACCAGAATGCCAGATGCCAATAACTTTTGTAAAATGTTATTAGACTTAAATACGTTAGTTCAAACGGATTTTGCAATATTAGATGGAATAGTGGCTATGCAAGGTAACGGACCTAAAAGTGGTGATCCATATAAATTAAACTCATTAATAATGGGAAAAAGCTTAACAGCAGTGGATTCTGTTGGGGTTAGGCTTATTGGATATAACGATCCACTAGATATTCCTGTTTTAAAAGAAGCTTATGATTATAAATGGGGGGCAGTTTTACCAAATGAAATTCAAGTAGTTGGAAAGAAAATAGAGGAAATGAAAGTAAATGACTTTAAATTATGTAGAAAAGCTGGAAATTTTTATTTTATAAGCCCTGTAGTGAATAATTTTTTAAGGGAAATGATAGCTCCTTATCCATCACTTATTATGAATAAATGTGTAAGCTGCGAAAGATGTAAAGAAGTATGTCCTGAGGAACGTAAAGCAATTGAAATGATAGAAAATAATAAAATACATATACCTAAGTGGGATATGTCTAAGTGTATAAGATGTTTTTGCTGCCAAGAGTTATGCCCTGTTGGGGCTATAGAGTTAAAATATAATACCTTGGGTAGAATAATAGGTATGAATGAATAGAAGGTGAAGTATTTGAAAAAAAGTGTATTGTTTATTACTTTTATTACTATGTTAACATTTATAGTATTATTTATTAATACCATATGCCAAGTACTAATAGATATACAATGGTATAATGAAGTTTCATATTTACCTATATATTTTGCGAGAATAAATGCGTTAGCTAAGTTAATGATTCCATCATTTATTATAGTATTCTTATGTATTTATATATACTATAGCATAGTTACAAAAAAGAAAATTCAAATGAAAAATATATTTAAAAATAAAATATTTACATGTATCAATAGTTTAATATCCTTACTAATTTCTTATATATTTTCAAGCAAATATTGGTACTATATTCTTCAATTTAGCAACTCGGTAGATTTTAATATCAAAGATCCTGTATTCAATAAGGATGTTTCCTTTTATGTTTTTAAATTACCTCTTATAGAGTCTATTTATACCTCTTTGATGGTATTAATAATATTTTTAGCTATAATAACAGCAATTGTTTATTTTATATTAATGTTAAAAGATAGTATTCATAATGGAAGTTTCAAAGAAGTGTTTTCTAGTATTAAAGAAGAGAGAAATAAAATTACAATTTTTGCTGGAAAGCAATTAGCGATATTTTCATTTTTAATTTTGGTATTGTTATCTACAGGTTATTTTATACGAAGTTGGAATTTGGTTTATAGCCCTAGAGGAGGAGTTTTTGGTGCTAGTTATACAGACGTAAAAATTACACTTTTATTTTATAAATTAATTATACTTGCATGTATAATTTCTGCTGTTGTAGTTTTCATAAATATAATAAAGAAGAAAATAAAAGGTATAATTATATGTTCTATATGTATAATTACACTAATTATAGGTGAAACAGTAGCCTCTAATTTAGTACAAAATTTTATTGTTAAATCTAATGAAAAGAAGCTTGAGGAACCTTATATAAAACATAATATTTCCTACACAAGAAAAGCATTTAATGTAGATAATATTGAAGAAATAAATTATGATGTAAAAAATGATTTAACCATAAATGATATAAAAAAGAATAAAGACATAATGGACAATATAAGAATTAATGCTTTTGAGCCAGCATTAGAGTTTTATAATCAATATGAAACAATTAGACCTTACTATATTTTTAATGATATGGATATCGATAGATATAATATCAATGGAAAATATACTCAGGTTTTTATATCTCCTAGAGAATTAAATTTAGATAATATTGAACCAAATACATGGCAAAATAGGCATTTAATATACACCCATGGTTACGGTATTTCTATGAGTAAAGTTAACTCTGTTACTCAGGAGGGACAACCAGATTTTATTATTAAAAATATACCACCAGAAAATAGCACTAATATACAGTTAACGAACCCTAGAATTTACTTTGGAGAAAAAACCAATGATTATGCTATAGTAAATACAAATTTAAAGGAATTTGACTATCCAAATGGTGGAGATAATCAAATCAATCAATATGATGGTAAGTCAGGAATTAAAATGACATTCCTAAATAAATTAATTTTTGCAATTAAGGAAAGAAACTTAAATTTTATGTTTTCTAGAGATATTACAAGTAATAGTAAAATATTAATTAATAGAAATATAATTGAAAGAGTAAATAAAATAGCACCTTTTTTATTATATGATAAGGATCCATATGTGGTAATTAATGAAGGAAAGTTATATTGGATAATAGATGGTTATACAGTATCAAATAGATACCCTTATTCTCAACCGCATGGAGATATTAACTATATTAGAAACTCAGTAAAAGTTATAATTGATGCTAGTGAAGGAGATATGGATTTTTATATTGTAGATAAAAGTGATCCTATTATAATTAGTTATACTAAAATTTTTAAAAGTTTATTTAAAGATTTAAGTAGCTTACCAGAAGGCTTTAAGGAACACTTTAAATATCCAGAAGATATATTTAAAATCCAATGTAATGTATTGGGTAAATATCATATGACAGATCCTATGGCATTTTTAAATGGAGATGATTTATGGGAAGTATCTAAAAATGAAAAATCCGTACAGACTAAAGAAACAGTTGATGAATCACCTTATGTAATTATGAGATTACCGGGAGAAGATAAAACTGAAATGGTAGTTTTAGAATACTTTAATATGAAAAACAGAAATACTATGGCTTCTATATTAGGTACAAGGATGGATGGAGAAGATTATGGTAAAATGATTATGTTTAAAATGCCTGCAAATAAAACCATATATAGTCCATACTTTTTTAAGCAAAAATTAAAGCAAGATCCTTCAATATCTAAGGAATTATCTCTTTGGAATACTGAGGTTTCTCAAGTTCAATTTGGAGATACTATTATAGTACCATTAAATAATTCATTACTATATATAGAATCTATGTATTTAAGAGCAAGTGGTAAAAACAGTGCTCCAGAAGTAAAACGAATAATATTATCTTACGGGGATAAGGTTGTATTAGCAGAAAGCTTAGATTTAGCTATGGAACAATTTTTTAATTTTAAAGAAGAAAACAGTGAAGTAAAAAACAACGAAGAAATAAAGGATTTAAACGACATAAAAAAAGCAAAGGATATTTATGAAAAGGCCATAGAAGCTCAAAAGAATGGGGATTGGTCACAATATGGAAATTATATAAAAGCATTAGGGGATATTTTAGATAAGTTAAACAAGATAGAATAGTAATATTCTATCTTGTTTAATTTTTTGTAATAATTAAAAGGAATTTTAATTAAAATGTTGAATGTAATCAGTGGAAGTTGTATATAAATATAAATTGTTTTTGAGAGGTATATTATGAAAAGTAACGAGGAGAGAGAAATAGAGAATAAGTTATATAAAAATATGATGTATGTGAATACTGACTCTTTTACTATAAATATGCTCCCAAATTCTATAAAAGAAATTGTATGCAATTCTCTTTTAAATAAAGAAAAAGTTATAATATTTACAGATGAAAACTTATATAAAGATTTAGAAAAAATTTTTTTGAATGAATATGATTTAATTATTAAAAATTTAAAAAGCAAAAAATTAATCATTAGAATATATGATTCTTTAAATTTTAATGTAAACTCTAAAGAGTTATTAGATATATTGAATTATACGGCAAAGACAAAAGAAAAGATTACTGTAATATGGGATTTTAAAAATTATGCAAGAAGGCTAAATAAGCTAGATAAATTAATTAATTGTACTAATAATATCATTTCATATTCTAACGTTAAAGTAAAAAATATTATCTATATTAATAACTATAAGTATAATGCAAAGTCTTTAAGAGATTTATGTTTAATGTTTTCTAATATAATTATATTAGATAGAAATAAGGAGATAGTTTTTCAATGTGACAAAGAGATAGATAAAATTTTATGGATTTTGAATTCTAACGCAGAATTAAAATATCAGAATAATAATCTAGTAATGTTTAATGATGTATTTTCTAACATACCAAAAACGTTAGATAAAAATATTTTCAAGAATATAATTATTAATAATTTTAAGGATATATGCGATATAGATTTTTGCATAATATATACATTAGATAAGCTAAAGGAAAATGTTATTGGATTAGATAGTAGTTTTGGTTTAACAAAAAAACATAAATATTATATGATAAATGATAGAGAGTTTATTCATTATCAAATGAATATAAATGAAAAAATAATCAAGTATAATAGTACTATTTTTATAGATTTATCTCTTTTAGACCTTGAAGAATTAAACAAGGTTAAGAAGGAAGAATATATAAATAGTTGCTTAGGAGTATATGTTGACAATTATGAAAATTTTAAAGGGGTAATTTGGGTAGGAAGATACGAGAGAGAAAGAAAAATTTCAAAAGAAGATATAGATTTAATAGCTCCTTTATGTAGAACGGTCTTTCACGTTATAAATGAGCAAAGTAAGTACTATGAGCTTCAGAATAAACTAATCGAAAGTGAAAAACTTAGAGCTATGGGAGAAATGGCTGCGGGTATAGCTCATGATATAAATAACGTGTTAACTCCTATAGTTGGCTCCGTTCAGCTTTTAAAGGATAATAAAATTGAAGATAAAAATATAGTAAAACATTTAAAAATAATTGAAATATGTGCATATGATGGAATGAATATAGCTAATAAAGTAAATATGTTTACAAGAAAAAACATTAAAAATAAAACAGAAGTATTTTATATAGATGATATATTAACAGATGCTATAGATTTGACTAGAAGTAAGTGGTTAACTGAAAGTAATTTAAATGGAATATTTATAGATGTTTCCTTTGATTTAAAGTCTAAATCTAAAGTTAAAGGAAATGCCACAGAATTAAGAGAAGTATTTGTAAATATAATTAGAAATGCTATAGATTCTATTAAAGATGAAGGGAAGATAGAAATAATTACCGAGGAAATAGGTAATACGGTTTTCATTAAAATAAGAGATAATGGTATAGGTATGAACGAAGAAATTCTAAAAAGATTATTTGAACCATTTTTTACAACTAAGGGTAATAAAGGATCAGGATTAGGGCTAAGCCTTTCATATAAAATAATTCAAAATCATGGTGGAGAAATTAAAATAGATAGCAAAGAAAATATGGGAACTTGCTTTAACATTAATTTACCTATTTGTAATGAAGCAGAAGTGGAAAAGAAATCAAATGAAGAAGCTATTAACTTTGATGGAAATATGCTTATTATAGATGATCAAAATCAAATTAGAAATGTTATTTCTGATATGATTAAATCTATAATTGATTGTAGAATAAAAAGTTGTGATAATGATAATATTGAAGAGGAACTTAAAAGAAGAAAATATGATATAATAATCTGTGATTATTCAATGCCGGGAATGAATGGAATTCAAGTAGCCCAAATTGCTAAAAAACTTAATAAAAAAGTTTATTTCTGTCTTATGACTGGATGGTTTGGTGGACTTGAAGTAGATAGAAATGAAAACGTAGATTTAGTATTATCTAAGCCAATCGATAAAGAAAAATTAAAAGAAATATTTATAAAATATAAAAATAAGACTCTATACTGAAGGGAATGAATTTTTATGGATTACGATGTACTAATATTAGGTGGTGGTATAATAGGATGTGCTGTAGCCTACGAATTATCAAAGTATAGTCTGAACATAGCTTTAATAGAAAAGGATTATGATATAGCTGACGATGTAGCTTTAATTAATTCAGCAGTAGTTTATGATGGAAGTGAATGTGATGATACATTAATGGCTAAGCTTGAAATGATAGGTAATGAAATGTTTGATGAACTATCAGAGAGACTAAAAGTTCCTTTTAAAAGACAAGGCTCATTAATTGTAGCAGAAGATGAGGTTAGTGAAGAAAAAGTAAATGAAATATATAAAAGAGGCATAGAACTAGGGGTAAAAAATATAAGAATTTTAGATAAGAACCAGGTTTATGAATTAGAGCCTAATTTAAATTTAAAAGTTTTAAAAGCAGTATATTCTCCTAATACAGGAGTAGTATGCCCTTATGATTTAGCTCTAGCTTATGGAGAAATTGCTTTTGATAATGGTGTGAATTTTAGATTAGAAGAAGAAGTTTTAGATATTCAAAAAATTACCAAAGGATTTAGAGTTATAACTAATAAAAATAAATTTACTTGTAAAATGGTTATAAATACTACACCAGGACAAAATTATAGTATTGACAGTACAGAAAAAAGTTATAAAGATAAAAGAAACTTAAGCTTCTTTTTATTAGAAAAGGATTGTAGATTTAACTATAATAATACAATATTTACAATTAAAGACTCAGCGGAGAATGTGAGAATAATTCCTACAGTACCAGGCAATATAATATTAGCTTTAAATACTGAGGAACCAGTGGGATATGAAAATACATTAAAAGAATTTAATAGCTTTCTAGGACAAATAGATGAAAATAAAATAAATGCTTTTTATCAGTGGCCTTATTATAAAGATACAATTATAATAGATGAGAGTTTAATTGATAAAGGATATATTAAGGTTATTGGAAAGCATTATGGCCAAGTAACTATGACTCCTTCAATAGGAAAGATGGTTTGTGAAACAATTATAAGTAATATTAATTGTAAATTAAAAAAGGACTTTATAGATAAGAGAAGAGAGGTATATAACTTCAGGGAGCTTTCTAATGAAGATAGAAATCAGCTAATTAAAGTAAATAAAAAATATGGTAATATAATTTGTGTTTGTCAAAACATTACAGAGGGTGAAATAATCGATGCTATAAGGAGGCCTCTAGGAGCAAGAACTGTTGAGGGAATAAAAAGAAGAACTGGGGCAACCTTTGGAAATTGTAAAGGAGCCCATTGCTTTAATAAAATTGTTTCTATTTTAGGAAGAGAAACTAACAAAAGACCTACTGAAATAGTAAACGATTTAAGAAATTCTAATATATTAAAATCTAGAATTAAAGAATTTCAAAAATAGCTTGGAAGGTGCATTTAAATGAGCAAAAAAGAAATATTTACAACCTTAGTCAGAATAAAAGGAGCAAATTGCAATGTGGTACCTGTTAAAAGTAGCAAGCCTATAGATAAAAAATTATGGATTCAATGTTCAAAATCACTATGTATGCTATATGTAGGTGCTCCGGTAAAAATAGGAGATATTTTTTGTCATAATCTTTTAAATACTGGGGTAGATATTATATGTACTAAAAATATAGATAAAATAAATAATTTTGAACATAGTCAGTATTAGAAGTTGACAGATATAGTATATATGTATATAATATCTATTAACAATTATGAATTTAATATTTGTTTTAAAACTGTTGAAGAGGCTAGTATCAAGATAAAGGTTTTAGAGAGCTGATGGTTGATGTAAATCAGTACCAGTTATTTTGAGAATCCACCTTAGAGGGACTGTGATGAACAGTACGGGTAAAAACCGTTAATATTTACAAAGAGGATTAGATTTTTCTAATCAATTAGGGTGGCAACACGGAGTCTTTCGTCCCTTTACAGGGGAGAAGGGCTTTTTTTATTTTAAAATAAAGGGAGGATAAATTATGTTAGACTTAAGAAGAATTAGAAATAACCCAGAAGAAATTAAAATTGCTCTAAATGATAGAGGTGAAGGTTTTGACATCACTATAATCGATAGAGTAATAGAGTTAGATGAAAAAAGAAGGTCTATACTTGTAGAAGTAGAAAATTTAAAAGGTAAAAGAAATGAGGAATCAGCTAAAATACCGAAGCTAAAAAAGGCTGGAGAAAACGTAGATGGTATAATGGCGGAAATGAAAGAGCTATCAGATAAAATAAAAGGATTAGATGAAGAATTATCTAAAATAGATGAAGAAATTGAGTATATTATGCTAAGAATACCAAATATACCAAATCCAAACGTTCCAAATGGAAATACAGATGAAGATAATGAAGAGATTAGAAGATGGGGAGAGCCTACTAACTTTAACTTCGAACCAAAAGCCCATTGGGATTTAGGAACAAACTTAGATATATTGGATTTTGAAAGAGCAGGAAAAATTACTGGTTCAAGATTCACTGTTTATAGAGCTTTAGGAGCTAGACTTGAAAGAGCTATTATAAACTACTTTTTAGATACTCATATTGATAAAAATGGATATACTGAAATATTACCACCATATATGGTAAACAGGAAAAGTATGACAGGAACAGGGCAGCTTCCTAAGTTTGAAGAAGATGCTTTTAAAACAAATGATGATTATTTTTTAATACCAACAGCAGAGGTTCCAGTAACTAATTTATATAGAGACGAAATATTACAAGGAGAAGAACTTCCTATAAAGCATGTAGCATATAGTGCTTGCTTTAGGGCAGAAGCTGGATCAGCAGGTAGAGACACAAGAGGACTTATAAGACAACATCAATTTAATAAAGTAGAACTTGTGAAGTTCGCAGCTCCAGAAAATTCTTATGAAGAATTAGAAAAATTAACAAAAGATGCGGAAAGTGTACTTCAAGGACTAGGATTACCGTACAGAATAGTTAAGATATGTAAAGGTGATTTAGGGTTTACTGCGGCTTTTAAATACGATATAGAGGTTTGGATGCCTAGTTATAATAGATATGTTGAAATATCAAGCTGTAGTAACTTTGAAGACTTCCAAGCAAGACGTGCTAATATAAAATTTAAAGCGAATCCAAAGGATAAACCACAGTTTGTTCATACTTTAAATGGATCTGGTGTTGCTGTAGGAAGAACTGTAGCAGCTATACTTGAAAACTTCCAACAAGAAGATGGAAGTATTGTAGTTCCTGAAGCGTTAAGACCTTATTTAGGTGGAGTAGAAGTAATAAAATAAAAATAAATAGAGGTAAACTAGAACTTTCTAGTTTACCTCATAAATAAATAACAAAAAACTGTTGACATAAGTAACAATCACTGATATAATTTATTTTGTCATGAGACACGGAAAGATGGTCGAGTTGGTTTAAGGCACCGGTCTTGAAAACCGGCGTGCGGGTGACCGCACCCAGGGTTCGAATCCCTGTCTTTCCGCCAATTTTTTTTATTTATAAAGTAAATTTGGTCATGGAGAAATACTCAAGTGGCCGAAGAGGCGCCCCTGCTAAGGGCGTAGGTCGGGAAACCGGCGCGAGGGTTCAAATCCCTCTTTCTCCGCCAGAGCATCTAGAAATCTAGGTGCTTTTTACATTTTATAATTAATCTAATTGATTTTTTAATTCATATATGTTAATATGTTAATGTTAAATATGCGCTGGTAGCTCAGTTGGATAGAGTAGCTGGCTACGAACCAGTTGGTCGGGGGTTCGAATCCTCTCCGGCGCACCATAAAAGCCTCACAAATGTTAAATTTGTGAGGTTTTTATTTTGTTTTAAAATAGATATCTAATATTTATGAGGCTTTATGAAAACAAATTAATATTTATGCAAGAAAACATTAATTCTAAAAATGGAAAATTAGGATAAAAAATTCATAATTAAATAAATGTAAAAACTAACTTGCATTAGTCTGAATTTAATAAAAGTGCTAAAATCTGCTTGATAAATGGTAATATATAGCGTATAATGTGAATAAATTATGAATATATGTATGCATATAACGTTCACATGTGTTCGTGGAAATATATAATGAAATATTGGTTTGCCAAACATTCATTTTTGAGCATTTGTATAATTATCGAAATTAATGGATATTTTAAATATTCCTTAATATAATATGAATAATTATAAATTTATAATTATATATTCTACATGGAAATTTTTAAGGGGGTTAATTTATGAAAAAAAGATTATTATCTATATTGCTATCAGGGGCTATAGCAATAACTGCAGTAGGATGCGGTAGTAAAAACAATAGCCAACCTGCAAGTAACACTGAAAAGTCTAAATTTAAGATTGGTGTTATTACTGGTACAGTTTCACAGGGAGAAGAAGAATATAGAGCTGCTGAAAATATGAAGAAAAAATATGGAGATATGATAGTTCTTCAAACATATCCCGATAATTTTTCTAAGGAACAAGAAACTACAATAGCTAATACTTTAAGCTTAGCTGCAGACCCAGATGTTAAGGCTATAGTTTTTGTACAGGCTGTTCCAGGTGCTTCTGCAGCTATAGACAAAGTTAAAGAAAAAAGACAAGATATATTATTCATAGCAGGAGTTCCAGGAGAGGATCCATCTATAATAGCTTCAAAAGCTGATGTAGTTTTACAGGCTGATGAATTAGGAATGGGTACAGCTATAATTAAACAAGCTAAAAAGCAAGGAGCTAAAACCTTTGTTCACTATTCCTTCCCAAGACATATGTCTTATCAGTTATTAGCTATGAGAAGAGATATTTTGAAAAAGACTTGTGAAGAAGAGGGAATTAAATTCGTAGATGCTACTGCACCAGACCCAACAGGAGATGCTGGAGTTCCAGGGGCGCAACAATTTATATTAGAAGATGTTCCAAGAAAGATTAAAGAGTTCGGAAAAGATACATCTTTCTTTAGTACAAACTGTTCTATGCAAGAACCTTTAATTAAAGCAGTTTTAGAACAGGGTGGTATAATGTCACAACAATGTTGTCCTTCACCATACCATGGATACCCAGGAGCACTTGGTATACAAATACCAGAAGAAAAGAAGGGTGATTTAAATTTCATTATAGAAGAAACAAAGAAAAAGGTAGAGGAAAAGGGTGGAAAAGGAAGATTCTCAACGTGGCCAGTACCTGTAAATATGTTATTTGTGGAAACAGGTGTTGAATATGCTAAAGCTTACTTAGAAGGAACTATAAAAGATAAAAATGATAAAGCGAAGTTAGAAGAGATAAGCAAGAAGGTTGCAGGAAAACCAATTCAGATTAACACTTTTAAAGACGAAAAAACTAACCAAGATTTGAATAATTTCTATGTAGTTTTATCAGATTATATAGATTTCTAAAGATAAAAAATATAGGTTGCTTTCTATAAGCAACCTTGTTTTTTAATTATTTAACCTGGTGAACAAAGTTTTTGGAGGGAGGATACTAAGTGGTAGGAGAAGAATATGTCCTAAGGATGGAAGGTATTAAAAAAGAATATTTTGGAAATAAGGTATTAAAAGGTGTAGATTTAAAAATTAAAGAGGGAGAAATCCATGCACTTTTAGGAGAAAACGGCGCTGGAAAATCTACTTTAATGAATATACTTTTTGGTATGCCTGTGGTTCATTCCACAGGAGGGTATGAAGGAGAGGTATTTATAAGTGGTGAGAAGGTTTGTTTAAAATCTCCTAAAGAAGCTATGGAAAAAGGAATTGGTATGGTGCATCAGGAATTTATGCTAATACCAGGTTTTAGTATTACAGAAAATATAAAACTAAATAGGGAACATACTAAGCATAATCTAGTCAGTAGAGTTTTAGGAAAAAGTCTTAAGAACCTAGATTTCAATGAAATGAATAAGGATTCAAAAGAGGCTTTAAAAACTGCAGGTTTGGATATAGAAGAGTGGGTAAAGGTATCTGGATTACCAGTTGGTTATATGCAATTTATAGAAATTGCCAGGGAAATAGATAAGAAAAATATTAAATTAATGGTTTTTGATGAACCTACAGCTGTTCTTACAGAAAGTGAAGCTGAAAAATTAATGGAAGCTATGAAAAACATAGCTAAAGCGGGCATAGCAATAATCTTTATAACTCATAGATTAGATGAAGTTATGGCAGTATGCCATAACATAACTATATTAAGAGATGGAGAGTTAGTTGCCACTAGAAAGAAGGAAGAGACTAATATTATAGAGCTAGCTCAATTAATGGTAGGTAGAAGTATTGATAGAATAGCTAAGGATAACGAACAAGAAAGTAATAAAAAAGAAGTAATTATGAGTATTAATAATTTAATAGTAGATATGCCTGGAGAAGAAGTTAAAGGAGTAAACTTAGAAGTTTTTAAAGGAGAAATATTAGGCATAGGTGGGCTAGCGGGCCAAGGTAAAATAGGGATAGCTAATGGTATTATGGGGCTATTCAATTCAAAAGGAGAAGTAGTATTTGAGGATAAGCCTTTAAAGTTAAATAATCCAAGAGAGGCTTTAAAAAGCAAAATAGCCTTTGTTTCAGAGGATAGAAGAGGGGTAGGGCTTCTTTTAGATAAGTCTATTGAATTAAATATAGTTGTAACTTCTATGGAGATAAATGGAAGCTACATTAAAAACTATGGATTATTTACACAGATTAATAATAAATTAATTAGAGAACACGCTTTAAATATGATTAAGGATTTAGATATAAGATGTACGGGACCTCAGCAGCTTACAAGAAGATTAAGCGGAGGAAATCAGCAAAAGGTTTGTATTGCAAGAGCTCTTACATTAAATCCGAAGGTTCTTTTTGTTTCAGAACCTACAAGAGGTATAGATATAGGAGCTAAGAAATTAGTCCTAGAATTATTAGTAAAACTTAGTAGGGAGCTTGGAATGACAGTTATAATAACTTCTAGCGAATTGGCTGAACTTAGATCTGTTTGTGATAGGGTTGCTATTGTATCTGAAGGAAAATTAGCAGGGGTTTTAAAACCTGAAGATAGCGATGTAGATTTTGGATTACTTATGGCTGGACATAAAAATGCTTTAAGAAGGGAGGAGTCTTTAAATGAAAACTACAATTAAAGACTTAATTGATAAAATAGGATTACCGCGCCTTATTATAACCACCTTCTTTATAATCCTATGTATTTTATCAGTAGGATTAAAATTGTCACTACCTGATTTAATATCAGATACCTTAGTAAGAGTAGGAATGAATGGTGTATTAGTTCTTGCTATGGCACCTGGAATATTATGTGGAATAGGACTTAACTTTGGTTTGCCTCTAGGTATACTAGCAGGACTTCTTGCAGGATTAATAAGTATAGAGATGAACTTAAGAGGATTTACGGCTCTATTTGTAGCTATATTAATATCGATTCCTTTATCTAGTATAGTAGGGTACTTATATGGATTACTGTTAAATAGGGTCAAGGGATCAGAAATGATGGTTTCAACCTACGCAGGTTTCTCATCTGTATCTTTAATGTGTATAGGATGGCTTTTAATTCCTTTTCAAAGTGCGGAGCTAAAATGGCCAATTGGTAAAGGATTAAGAACTACTATAACTCTTTCAGGAAGATATGATAAACAATTAGATAATTTTCTATCATTTAAACTTATGGGAATAAAATTTCCAACAGGACTAATTTTTGCGTTTTTAATATGTTGTTTGATTATGTGGCTAATCTTAAGAAGTAAGTCTGGAGTAGCCATGATAGCTGCAGGAAGCAACCCAAAGTTTGCAGAAGCTTCTGGAATAAATGTAGACAAGTCAAGATTATTAGGCACAATGTTATCTACAATTTTTGGTGCGGTAGGAATTATTATATATGCACAAAGTTATGGATTTTATCAACTTTATCAAGCTCCAATGATGATGGGGTTTGCAGCGGTAGCGGCAATTCTAATTGGTGGTGCTTCAGCTACTAATGCTAAGATATCTCATGTTATCATAGGAACTATACTATTCCAAGGTTTATTAACTATAGGTCTTCCTGTTGCTAATAAAATAGTTACTGAAGGAAACCTAGCAGAAGTAGTAAGAATAATAGTGAGCAATGGTATAATTCTCTATGCATTAACAAAAGTAGGAGGAGGGGATGTAAGTGAATAGCGATTTTTCATCAAAGTTAAAAAAGGCGATTTTTGATAATATTGTTACCATATTATTTGTTATTTTATGCATTGCAGGAATAAAGCTTTCAGCACAACCTTTATCCTTTGTATTAGATGAACTAGTAGTAAGAATTGCGAGAAACTCCTTCTTAGTACTCGCTCTTATAATACCTGTAATTGCAGGTATGGGATTAAATTTTGGTATCGTAATTGGAGCTATGGCAGGGCAAATTGCCGTTATAGCTGTAACTCATTGGAACGTAGGTGGCATAGCAGGATTTCTATTATGCGTATTATTAAGTACACCATTAGCTATTATTTTTGGATACCTAACAGGAAAATTATTAAATAAAACAAAGGGACAAGAAATGATAGCAAGTATGATATTGGGGTTATTTGCTAATGGGTTATATCAATTTTTATTCTTATTTTTAGTAGGTACTATTATTCCTATGAAAAATCCCGTATTAGTGTTAAGTGGAGGAATGGGAATAAAAAATACCGTAGATTTAAAGGATGGTATAAAATATTCCTTAGATAATTTATTTAATAAATTTATAAAATTATCTTTGTATGACGTAATGATAATTTTATTAGCAGTTATAATATTATATAACTTATATAATATTATAAAATACAAAAAAGAATATATTAAAAGAATAATATATGTAAGTTTATCTATTGTTGTTATTATATTGATAAATATATTACCAAAATTTAAATTCACATTAGAGTTTATTAATGTACCTATAGCAACAATGATAGTAATAGGTATATTGTGTTTATTTAATGTATTTATAGTAAAAACTAAGTTAGGTCAAGATATGCGTACTGTAGGTCACAGTATGCAAGTGGCTAACGCTTCAGGAATTAAAGTTAATAAAGTAAGAATAATAGCAATAATAATTTCTACAGTTTTAGGGGCTTGGGGGCAATTAATATTCCTTCAGAATATAGGAACCTTAAATACTTATGGTAGCCATGAACAGGTAGGTATGTTTGCTATAGCTGCACTCTTAATAGGAGGTGCATCTGTATCTAAGGCTACAAATGGTCAAGCTATATTAGGAATAATATTGTTCCACACTTTATTTATAGTTTCACCTATGGCTGGAAAAAACCTATTTGATAATCCTCAAATAGGAGAATATTTTAGAGTGTTTGTGGCATATGGAGTAATAGGAGTATCCCTAGGACTACATGCTTGGAAAAAGGGAGTACAAATGAAAAATAAATCCATGTCTGCTTAAAATAAGAACACCTGTAATTTTATTAATTACAGGTGTTTTTTATTTTTGAATAAAAAAAGTAAGTAATGATTAAAATAAAGTATTAATATAGTTGTGGTGATAGTACGTATGAATAACAATTTAGAAGAAAATATTAATAAAATTAAGAATCATTTAGAAGAAGGTAGCTCCTTAATAGTTAAAAAGTTCTTTATTGGAACTGATGAATATATAGAAGCTGCATTAATATTTATAAATGGACTAGTAGATAAGAATGCGATTAATAGAGATATATTACAACCACTAATGATAGAAGCGAGGGAAAACTTAAAAGGTAAAGAGGATTTGGAAAGCTATATATGTAAAAAATATATATGCGTAGGAGATAATATACTAGAAAATGACATTAATAAAACTGTAGATTCAATAAAATTTGGGAATGCTGTATTAATATTAGAAGATTGCTTAAAATACATTATTATAGAATCTAGTGGTGGAAATTACAGAGCTATTTCAGAACCTGAAAATGAGAGTACTGTTAGAGGTCCGAGAGAGGCTTTTATCGAAAATATGGAGATAAATTTAAGTATTATAAAAAGAAGAATAAAGGACAAAAATTTAGTAATAGAGAAATTTGTGATAGGAAAAATATCCCAATCTGAAGTTGCAATGGTATATATAAAGGGAATAGTAAACGAAAAAACTTTAAAATCTGTAAGAGATAAAATTAAAAATATTAATAAAAATATTGACGTCATTATAGGTGTAGGTCAGTTAGGACAATATATTGAAAATCATACATACAGTGTTTTTCCGCAATATTATATTACAGAAAGGGCAGATGTTGTTGAAGCTAATATAGTTGAAGGAAAAATTGGATTATTTGTAGAGGGCAGCCCACAAGTAGCCACTGTGCCAGCGTTATTTATCGAGTTTTTTCAAACATCTGAAGATTATTATCAAAGATTTATTGTAGCATCATTTATAAGATTCTTAAGGATTATATCAATATTTGTGGTTATATCTTTTAGCTCTATATATTTGAATTTCGCAAAATTTAATATAGAAGCCCTATCCATAAAATTAGCTTTACCTATAATAAGATCTAGATCAGAAATAGCACTAAATCCCTTTTTTGAAATACTCATTATGGAGGTATTTATTGAGGTTTTAAGGGAGGGCGGAATAAGACTTCCTAGTAAAGTTGCTCAAACCCTAAGCGTAATTGGAGGTATAATAATTGGGGAAATGTCTGTTAGGGCTAAAATTGTAAGTCCTGACACTTTGTTAGTAGTTGGTGCATCTGTTATTGCTTCGTTTTTAATTCCTAACTATGAAATGACTTTAACTATTAGATTATTAAAGTTTCCACTACTGGTAATTTCAAATTTTATGGGGGCACTAGGCATTGTTTTGTTTTGGTTTGTAATGATAGTTCATTTGTTATCATTAGATAGTTTTGGAGTTCCTTATATTTCATTAAACCAGTCTGATTTAAAAGATATTTTTATTAGAGCACCTTTATGGAAGATGGATAAAAGGCCAGAAGATATTGGGCCAGAAGATAAAGTGAGACAAAGAAATTTTAAGTATAGGAGGTTTAAGTTTGGAAATAAAGAATAATATACTAACTCCTATAGAATTTATGAGTATCATTATAGGAAATATTATTGGTGTAGGTATATTAGTTTTACCTGCCAATGTGAGTAAATATGCATATGAAGATGGATGGATATCTATAATATTAGGAAGTATATATCCTTTTTATATATGCTTATTAGGAATATACATAAGTAAAATATATCCTGATAAAAACATATTGTTTTTAAGTAGAAAATACTTTGGAAAGATAGTAGGAAATATATTGAATTTTTTATTTTTTACAATATTTATATATAACGCAATAACTGGTTTGGCGCCTACAGGTTATATATTAGTTAATTTCTTAAGCTTTTTTTTAAATAAAAATAATACTATTTTTCTTATTAGTTTAGTAGCTTTATATACTGTGTTTAAGGATTTAAAATTAATAGGGAGACTAAATATTGTTATGTTATTTATAACAATATTTTTACTAACATTTCCGCTGCCTGGAATTAAAGAAGGACAAATGCTAAATATTCGGCCTGTATTTAAATCAAGTATTTCGCAAATATTAAAAGGGGCATATGAAACTATATTTTCATATACAGGTATAGAAGTATTTTTTCTAATATATCCTTATGTAGAAAATAAGAAAAAAATAAAAAGTTATTCACTAAAAGCTTGCTTATTTGTATTAATATCTTATAGTTGGGTACAATTCATATGCTTGTATTATTTAGGGAGTGAAACTATAAATAAAGTAAATTGGCCTTTAATAACTACTACAGAAACTTTGATAATACCTTTAATTAATAATATGAGATATATATTTATTTTTTTATGGGTTAATATAATAATAAAAACTATTTCTAATAATTATTTTTTTAGCACATATATATTTGCAGATATAATAGGAGGAAAAATAGATAGAAAGTTTGTTGTTATATTAGTTTTTCCGGTGATTTTATTTATTAGCACCTACTTTGAGAATGCAGTAATTATTAATAACTTTATCAAATTAGCAACCCCTTTTGTCTTAGCATATACTATTTTTTTTATAACTATAATTGCTATATTAGTAAAAAAGGATGTTAGCTATGGAAAGAATGTATAAATTTTTAGGTGTAATAATTATTATAGTATTTCTATCCTATTATGCAAGGCAGGGGGAAGAGGTTAGATATTCAGAAGAGGTAGCTATTCCTTTTGGAATAGGTTATGATTTGAAATCAAAAGTTGGAGATGAAGTGGTTTATAGTATTCCCATTACTTATTATATATTTGGTAGCGATGGACGCACTAACAATTTAACGGTAGAAGGAGAAGGAAGTTTTGTAATTGAAACTAGGTCTGATAGGCAAAGAAAAATTAATAAAAAAATTTTCAATGGATTGGAAAGAATGTTTATATTTAGTGAAGAGGTAGCTAAAGATGGAATAGCTAATATAATTGACGGTTTATTTAATAGTCATGATATTAATGACCATGCGCTGATGGTAGTATGTAAAGATAAAACAAAACACATACTTGAATATGAGCAACAGGGATATAATAGTTCGACGGAATTTATAGAAGGTCTAATTAAAAATTTAAGATTTTCATATTTCTTTTCAGATGATTTTAAGGTCACAAACGTCTCTTCAAAATCATTAGCAGAAGGAAGAAGAGTTATGTTGCCATATATTGAAATTACACATGAAGGGATAGTAGTTACTGGTGCTGCAATATTTACTAAAGATAGAATGGTATTGAAGCTAAATTTAAACGAAGCTAAAATCATGAATTTATTATCTGGTTCAAAAGGAACTGGAGAATTAACATTAGCGGATGATACTTATAAATTTG
This sequence comes from Clostridium malenominatum, assembly GCF_039521365.1. Taxonomy (NCBI): domain Bacteria; kingdom Bacillati; phylum Bacillota; class Clostridia; order Eubacteriales; family Clostridiaceae; genus Clostridium; species Clostridium malenominatum. The sequence goes on along the minus strand of NZ_BAAACF010000014.1, from coordinate 17,073 downwards.
TGGGAGCATCGGCGGAAAATAAAAGAAAGGTTAAAGTTATTAAAGAAGGGGATAGATATAAATTTATAATTAATTTAAATATTGATTTAGAAGTAACTTATAATGAGCAAGATATGGATATATTTGAGAATACTAAAAATCTAAGGATATTTAAAGATAGAATGTCTAGGCAAATAGAAGAACAAGGAGAAGAATTTATTCATAAAATGCAAAGTGTATATAAATTGGACTTACTTGAATTAGGTAGAGTAGCATCAGCTAAATATGGTAGACGAACAGGTGTTGACTGGGACGAAGTAGTGAGCAATTCTCAAATAGATGTAAATGTTAATGTTAAAGTTTCAAGGCAGGGAAAAGGAAATTATTAAACGTGAATAAATTTTAATTATTCACGTTTAAATTTTAATCCGATTTTTTCACCCATTAAAACCTTTGTTTCAAAGCCTAAGCTAGTTTGTTCTAATATATCCTTATCAATAGCAACCTTATCTTTCTGTAAAAACAATATAATCGTAGAGCCGCCGAATTTAAAATAACCTTTTTCATCTCCCTTTAACATTTTTTTATTAGGAGAATAAGTTTGGATTATTGAGCCAACGCAGGTAGCTCCAACTTCTAAGTAGAGAACTTCTCCAAAGTTTTCGGTGTGAAATAAAGACCATTCCCTTTTATTTTGGCAGTACAGCTTAGATATTTTATTTAATGCAATAGGGTTAACTGAATAATATTGGCCATTTATTTTTATTGTATCTTCACAAACTCCATCATCCACAAAATGAAATCTATGGTAGTCAGTAGGACATAGTCTTAATATAATACAAGTTCCGTTATTGTATAAAGAAGCAATGGTATCATCGTTAATTAATTCCTTCATACTATAATGAAAGCCTTTTACTTGAACAATTTTATTTAAATCAATACTTTCGTAAATAGATATTCTTCCATCTCCAGGAGAAATAAAAATATTTTTGTCCCTAGAAATAGGTCTATACTGCGATTTGATTTTTCTAATAAAAAATTCATTAAAGGATTTAAAATCATTCAAGTTAAGTTCATATTCGTTCATATTAATATTGAAGTCTTTAACAAAACTCACTATTTTTTTTGAACTTGAGCGGGTATCACAATATTTACCATAAAGACTAGAGAAAACTTTTCTCTTTAAGAAAATTTGTAAGAGTGACATTCCAATAGGTGTGTTATAAGTCCAGTTTAAATATTTTTCCCCAGAAACTTGTTCAATGTCATAAGAGTTAGTTTTTCTATTATATATTTTAATCATATTTTCCTCCAGAGTTTATACTAATGTATTAAGGAATATTTTACATTATCTATATATAAAATGAAAGAAGTTTATATAAATGGCAGCTAATCCAAATTATATTGACAACAAAAATAAATTATAATAAACTATTATAGAAAATACTAATATGTTTCCGTAGCTCAGTAGGATAGAGCGATCGCCTCCTAAGCGGTAGGCCGTGGGTTCGACTCCCGCCGGGAACACCAAAAAAGCCTTCAGTGTAAACTGTGGGCTTTTAATATATTTACAGGAGAATATATTATGAATAAATCCTTTATGAATTATGCTTTAGAAGAGGCTAAAAAGGCTAAAAGTATAAATGAAGTGCCAGTAGGAGCAGTTATTGTTAAGAACAATATTATAATAGGGAGAGGACATAACAGCATAGAAACTTTAAAGGATTCCACTGCTCATGCGGAAATTATAGCAATAAAAAATGCATCTAATTATTTAGGTGATTGGAGATTAAAGGATTGTGAGATGTATGTCACATTAGAACCTTGTCCAATGTGTGCAGGTGCTATAATTCAATCTAGATTAAAGAAAGTTTATATTGGGACTTTTGAGCCTAATTTAGGGGCTTGTGGTTCTGTCATAGATATTTTACAAAATATATATTTAAAAAGTAACGTAGAAGTTCAGTGGATGTATATGGATGAATGTAGTATTATATTAAAAGATTTTTTTAAGGAGCGAAGAAAGTAAAAGGATTATAAATTATTTAATGGTTAATCATTGTATGCTATAAAAATGTATAGTATAATTATATAGAAATTTTAAAGAACTTTATTTAAGGAGAGATGTCCGAGTGGCTTAAGGTGATGGTCTCGAAAACCATTGTAGGATAAATATTCTACCGAGGGTTCAAATCCCTCTCTCTCTGCCAAAAAATAAAAATACAATTTTCTAAAAAGCACTTGAATTAAGTTCGTATTAATAGTATAATAAGTTTTGTCTTAACAGACATAAAAAATTATATTTTATCATGAGTATGGAGAGATGTCCGAGTGGTTTAAGGAGCACGCCTGGAAAGCGTGTGTAGGGGAAACTCTACCGAGGGTTCGAATCCCTCTTTCTCCGCCATATAAACTTTGCCGTGCTAGATGGGGAGTTAGCGGTGCCCTGTACCTGCAATCCGCTACAGCAGGGTTGAATCCCTCGCCTAGGCAATAGTGTGTGAGGCCTGACCTATATAAGTGGCGTTGAGAACTGGGTCCCACGCAACGGAAACTCATGAACCCCGTCAGGTCCGGAAGGAAGCAGCGGTAAGTGAACCTTTTCGTGTGCCGTGGATAAACCTGGTTTGAGCTAACTGTGTAGGTAACGCTCATACACTATTTGTCAAAGCGAGGTGCACGGTTTAATAAAGTAAATTTTGCGCAATAAACTAAAAAGTTTATTGCGTTTTTGTTTTATGTAAAATTTTATGTTTAAAAATAATGTATTTGTATATATAATTAGTTATGTAGAAGGATTTATTTAAGGGGTGAGTTTAAATGGCTTATACTGCTTTATATAGAGAATGGAGACCTAAGAAGTTTAAGGATGTAGTAGGTCAGAAACATATAACTGTCACTTTAAAAAATCAAATAAAAAATAATAGAATAGCTCATGCCTATTTATTTTGTGGAACTAGAGGTACAGGAAAGACATCAACAGCTAAGATATTAGCTAAAGCTGTAAATTGTTTAGACTTACAAGATGGAGAACCTTGCAATGAATGTGAAATGTGTAAAAAGATAAATTCAAATCTTCTAATTGATGTTATAGAATTAGATGCTGCTTCAAATAATGGAGTAGAAAAGATTAGAGAAATAGTTGAAGAAGTAAATTATCCACCTAGAGAAGCTAGGTTTAAGGTATACATAATGGACGAAGTTCATATGCTATCCCAAGGAGCTGTAAATGCTTTCTTAAAAACCTTAGAAGAACCCCCTGCTAATGTAATCTTTATTTTAGCTACTACAGATCCTCAAAAGCTTCCTATAACTATTTTATCAAGATGCCAAAGATTTGATTTTAAAAGAATAAAAAACGGTGATACTTTTGAAAGGCTGAGGGAAATAGTTAAAGAAAAAGGGGTATTTTCCGATGATAAAAGCTTAAGTTTAATTTCTAGAATGTCTGATGGAGCCATGAGAGATGCTTTAAGTATACTAGATCAAGCCATTTCTATGGGAAATGGAAAGGTAGATTATGATAATGTAATTAGCATGTTAGGCTTAGTAACTAATGATAATTTAATTAAACTTACGGATTATTTAATTGATAAAAGTGTTGAAGGAGCTATAAAGACAGTAGAAGAAATAGTACTTAGTGGTAAGGATATACACTTTTTTATAAAAGATATGATTAGTCATATGAGAAATTTATTAATGGTAAAGGTAAGTCAAAGTCCAGAAGAACTTCTAGACATGTCAGAAGAAAACATTATACTTCTAAAAGATCAAGCTGCTAAAATAAGAGTAGAAGAAATAATGAGAAATATAAGGATACTACAAGATGCTGAAGAACAGTCTAAATGGACAAAACAAAGTAGGATATATCTAGAATTAGCTTTAATAAAGATATGTAAAATAGAATATGATACATCCAATGAAGTAATATTATCAAGACTAAATAAATTAGAAGAAGCCATGAAGTCAGGGGAAATAAAAGTAGCTTGTGAGGCTATAATACCAAAGGTTATTAAAGAAAAGGATGCAAGTAAAAAAACAAGTACGGATAATATAAAAATACAACCAGTTAATAACTATAACCCTGATTCAAAAATAAATTTTGATTTAGTAAAGAAATCTTGGAAGGATATATTGGAAACTTTTAAGGGGAAAAGGAATATGGTATTATATGCCTCTTTAATTACTGCCAATCCAGTGGATTGTCAAGATGGTGTTATAACTATAAAATACGATAAAGAATATGCCTTTAATAAACAAAGATTAGAAAGAGATGATAATAAAAACTTAGTTGAAGATATATTTTCTGAGGTACTAAAGGAAAGAGTTAAAATAAAATACATTGTAGAACAAGTAGATAAGGAAGAAACCCCAGAAGAGGATTTAATTAGGGCGTTTGGACATGATATAGTAGAGATAATAGAAGAATAATGCTATAATAATTAACAGTTTAAAGTTTGTTTAAATAAATTTATATATTAAAAGGAGGAATTTTTAATGGCAAAAGGTGGAATGCCTAACTTTGGTGGAGGCAATATGAATAATCTAATGAAACAGGCTCAAAAATTTCAACAGCAAATGGAAGAAATGCAAGAACAGTTACAAAAGAAAGAGTTTAAGGCGAGCGTAGGCGGCGGCACAGTAGTAGCTGTGGCTAATGGAAAAAAAGAAATAGTAGACATTAAAATAAAACCAGAAGCAGTTGATCCAGATGACGTTGAAATGTTAGAAGATCTTATAATGTCTGCTTGTAATGAAGCTTTAAAGAAGGCGGAACAAGAAACTGCTAATGAAATGAAAAAGTTAACAGGTGGATTAAATATTCCTGGAATGTTTTAATTTAAACTTTAAGATGAGGTGAAAGATTTGGATTTTTATCCTATAGCTATAGAAAAGCTCATTGAAGAATTTGCTAAACTTCCTGGTATAGGCAACAAAACTGCTCAAAGACTTGCTTTACATGTATTAAATTTGCCTCAAGAAGAAGTAAAGGAATTTGCTGAAGCTTTGATACAAGCAAGAGGTACTATAAAATATTGTTCTAATTGTGGAAATTTCACAGATAAGGATCCTTGCTCAATATGCAGTAATCCAAATAGGGAAAAGTCTATGATTTGCGTTGTAGAGCAACCTAAAGATATAATGGCAATGGAAAAGGTTAAAGAATACAATGGAATGTACCACGTACTTCATGGAAATATATCTCCTATGGCAGGAAGAGGACCTAATGACATAAAATTAAGGGAGCTTATTAGCAGGATAAATGGTGATATAAAGGAAGTTATAGTAGCTACTAATCCAAATGTAGAAGGTGAAGCTACAGCTATGTATATATCAAAAATATTAAAGCCCTTAGGAGCAAAGGTAACAAGAATAGCACACGGAATACCTGTGGGTGGAGATTTAGAGTATGCAGATGAAGTAACTTTATCTAAGGCTCTAGAAGGTAGAAAAGAAATTTAATAAGTTAATAGTGTATAAACCTCCTGTTTCATGTCAAGAATTAAAATAAAATGAAATGGGAGGTTTTTTTATGAATAAAAATTTTTGGGGAAGACTGAAAAATGATAAGATATATACTGAGGATGAAAAAAGACTAATTAATTCAATTGCAGATGCAATAAGTGAAATTAAAAAAGCAAGAGAATATTTTGAAATGTTTAAAGAGCCACATTTAATAGATTATGCAATATACTTGGAAGAAGCAGCAAAGGCGCGATATACTTATCTTTTGAATGAAGCCAAGGATAAAGAAATAAAAATTCAATACAAATATTTAATAGATGAGTATAATGCAGTATAATTTAAATAGAGTTGTAATATCTATATAATATCAAATGGAATTTGCAAGGGGTGATTTTGTGGAGTATATAGGATATTTTTTAATTTCCCTGTTAGGTTTGGTGTTAATAGTTAAGATATTTTCTTGGCCATTAAGAATGTTAATAAAATTAATTATAAATGGTGTAATGGGAGCTATATTACTCTTTTTAATTAATTCTATAGGAGCTTTCTTTAATTTTACTATAGGTATAAATGCAGTTACAGCCATTATTGCAGGATTTTTTGGTATACCTGGTATAATATTTTTAATACTATTTAAAACGATTATGTAGAAACTATTTTAAAAGCCAATGAAAGGTGATGAAATATGACTTCATACTTAATGGAAATACAGGATTCGGTTATTAAATATGCTAATATAATATCACAAGTATTAAATGTAGAAGTAGAAATAGTTGATGAAAATCTATACAGGGTTGCTGGCACTGGTATCTTTAAAGATGTAATAAATAAAAATATGGCTGAAGTAGGCTATGCTTACAAAAATGTTTTAAAGTCAGGACAAGCTCAAATAATTTATGATCCAGGTAAGGACAAACTGTGTATTCCTTGTCCTAACAGAGATATATGTGAAGAAAAATTTGAAATGAGTAGTCCCATAATACTAAAGGGCCAAACTATTGGTGTTATAGGATTAGTATGTATGACAGATGAACAAAGAGAGCATCTTATGGAAAGATTCGATATTAATATGGAGTTTTTAAAACAGATTTCTGAATTCATAAGTATTGCTGCATATGAAAAAAGAGAAAAAATAAGAAATCATACCTTAATGGAATTATTTAATACAATAATAGATAAGGTAGATCAAGGAGTACTTATATTAAATAAAAATAATTATATTAGTCATATTAATAAAAATGCCTCAAAGTATTTAAGGTTATCGGATAACTATTCTCAAACTAAGGTTTCTATAAGATTTAGTGGAGATAGTATTTTTAATTTGCATGAATATAAGGTTACTATAGATAATGAAAATTACACATTGCTTGGAAGTATATATCCTGTTTATTTAAATGAGGATGAATATGATAAAATATTTTTCTTTCATGATTCAAAGGAATTTAAAGATAGGTTAACTCAAATTTCTACGTCTAAAAAATATATAGATTGTGAAGATATATTAGGAAATAGTGATAAGCTTAATATGTTAAAATCTACAATAAAAAAGGTGGCTTCCTCAACTTCTACAATACTGATTACTGGAGAAAGTGGTACAGGAAAAGAAATGGTTGCAAGGGCAATACATAGTGAAAGTGATCGAAAAGAGCAGCCGTTTGTTGCTATAAATTGTGCAGCAATACCTGATACTCTTCTTGAAAGTGAATTATTTGGTTACGTTAAAGGAGCTTTTACTGGAGCAGATCCTATGGGTAAAATAGGAAAGTTTGAATTATCAAATAAGGGAACTATTTTTTTAGATGAAATAGGAGACATGCCTTTGTACTTACAGACAAAACTTCTAAGGGTTCTCCAGGAACGAAAAGTTATTAGAGTAGGTTCTAACAAAGCCATTGATATAGACGTGAGAGTGCTTGCTGCAACTAATAAAAATTTAGTACAAATGATAGAGGAAAATAAGTTTAGAGAAGACTTGTATTATAGGTTGAATGTAATTCCTATGGAAATTCCTCCTCTAAGAGAAAGAATTGAAGATATTAAAATACTTATTGATTATTTTATAACTAAATATTTAGCTTTGTTTAACAAAGAGTTTTTATCCATAAGAATAGAAAAAGAAGTATGGGATATATTTTATTCCTATCATTGGCCGGGAAATATACGTGAATTAGAAAATACTATAGAATTTATAATTAACATGGTTGGAACAGATGGGGTTATAGATTTAAATACAATTCCTAAAAGTATTTTAAATAAAAAAGGAAAACAAAAAGCTTTAGATGATACTGAAATATGTAATTTAAAAAATCTAGAGAAAAAAGAAATAGAAAAAGCATTAAATTTATATGGAAGAACTACAGAAGGAAAGAAAATTTCAGCTGTAAAGTTAGGGATAGGTATTGCTACATTGTATAGAAAAATTGAAGAATATGAACTTTCTAAATGAAAAAGTTAAAACTCTCTTTTGAAAATAAGGGGAGTTTTATTTTTGCATAAAATACTATTTATATTATTGATGATTAGATGCTAAAATATAAATAATAATTATTTTGTGAATAATGGGGATAAGTTTTCACTCGCTTGGGAATTTATCTTGAAAGAGGTAAGAATATGTTAATAAATAAAAAAGTAATTAAAGCAGAATTTGTAAAAAGACCAAATAGATTTCAAGGCTATGTAAAAATAAATGGTGAGGAACTCATGGTTCATGTGCCAAATACAGGAAGATGTAGAGAAATATTAATTCCAGGATCTGTAGTTATATTGAGGGAAGAAGATAATCCTTTAAGAAAAACAAAATATGATCTTATAGGAGGGTATAAGAACGGTAGATTAATAAATATTGACTCCCAAATACCAAATAAAGTAGTAGAAGAAGCTTTAAAAAAAGGATTAGTAAAGCCTTTGTCAAATTATAATATAATACAAAGAGAAAAAACTTATGGAAATAGTAGATTTGATTTCAAGTTATCTAACGATAAGGGAGAAGAATATTATTTAGAAGTAAAGGGTGTTACATTAGAGGAAAATGGAGTAGCTATGTTTCCAGATGCCCCAACAGAGAGAGGTAAAAAGCATATTTTGGAACTTATTCATATTAAAAAATCTGGAATAGGAGCAGGAATATTGTTTTTAATTCAAATGGATGGGGTAAGTTGTTTTACTCCTCATGGTGAAAGGGATAAACCGTTCTCAGATGCGTTAATAGAAGCTTATGAAAATAAAGTAGATATATTTGCATATGATTGCATTGTTTCAGAGGATTCTATTACTTTAAATAAAGAGGTATGTATAAAACTATAAAAAGATTTTGAAAGGCATGTGATTTGTTATGAAATATAAATATTGTCCGTTGTGTGGCGCAGAATTGATAATAAAAGATAGTTGGGATGAGGGAGGAGTACCATATTGCGCTAAAGATGACATGATGTTTTTCGATACTCCTAAACCTTGTGTAGTTGTGGCGGTTGTAAAGGATGAAGAAATACTCTTACTTAAACAAAGTTATATATTTAAAAATTCTAAAGTACTAGTATCAGGTTATGTTACTACTGGAGAAACTGTTGAGGAAACAGTTTATAGAGAAGTTAAGGAAGAAACGGGAATTACTATAGGAGATATAAAATATTTAGGAAGTGAATTTTTACCCACTAAAGAAATTTTAATGTTAACATTTATGGCTAAATATGTTGACGGTGAAATAAGGAAATCTGAAGAGGTAGAACTAGTCCAATGGGAAAAGATAGAAGACGCCTTGTGTGAGATGCGTGAGGATAAGATAGGTAAGAATCTAGTTAGAAAGGTATTAAATGAAATAGGCTACAAAGGAGATAAGGCTTATAGGTGTGATATTTCTAAAAAATAGTGACAAAAGTTTATGTTATGCATATATTAAAATTAGGTAAAAATGTATTTTGGGGGATTATATGTATAATTGCTACTGGAACATGCATAATTATGATATGATGGACTATGAAGATGATAATGATTTAGAAATGATGTATCCTGAGATTTCTAATAGGGTACGCCCTATGGTGGTAATGCACTGTAATTTATTAGAAAAGAAGTATGGGCCTATGTGCAGACCTAGTCATAAGGAATTAGATGAAATTTGTGAGGATATGTATGAAAAAATTAAAGATCGCTTAGATAGAGATGATGATGATCATCATGACCACGATCACCATGAACATGATGATGATTGTTATAGACAAAGGCGCCGTTATGGAAGAAGAAGAGCATTAAATGACTTATTTAGAGTATTACTACTTGGAGAATTAATTGGAAGAAGAAGAAGACGTAGAAGAAGAAGACCTCATTATGGATATTAATAAAAAGGGCTTAAAATTAAGCCCTTTTTATATTACTCTAATCTAGATAATTCAATTTGAAGTAACTTACTTTCTTTATCATAGTTTACTGAGGAGCTATCTATCATAATTCCTAGTAAAGTTAATTCATTAGTAGATAAATCGTTACCAGGTAAATTCCAATAGTACTCTTCTAACTCATGAGCTCTTGGAAGATTTAATAATTTTTTGATATTATTTAATGTTTCTTCGTTTACACTATCTACATATGCTTTTAAGCATATTAGTTCTTTTCCTTCTTGTATCTTTACATCAACATTAAAATCTTTGCAATTCATTGTGTAACATAAAGTAATAAGCTCATCTATTATTCTAATAATCTTTTGTTTTAAATTTGACATATTTTATTTTTCCTTTCTTAAACTGGTTATAATTGGTAGAAGAATTATAGCTACTAATCCACCAGAAAATCCATTATTATAAAGATTCAATCCTGCGTGAAGATATCCTACATTCATTACCATACAAGCATGTAGAAAACCTGCGATTATTCCATAGACGGGTCCGAAAGTTCCTGAAATTGGAGCTAATGTAGTCCCAAACAGTGTAGCCAGTAACATGCCTGCAGAGTTTATCGACCATATATTAAGGAAACTTGCAATAACAGTACCAAGGGCAACAGGCACAGTGTTTTTAATATGTTTTCCAAAGGCTCCAAAACCTACTATTGTAAATATTCCTGCCATTGTAGGTCCATTTAAATCTCCTTGCACCAAAACTACATATAGAGTAAATATAATTCCTAGTATACCCATATTTATTAAGGAACAGCCTTCTCCAAACTGGAGACAATAGTCAGAAACCATTCTTCCAGGAGTTCTGAAGAGATCTTTTAAATTTTTAAAGCTCTTACCATTTAAATAATATCCAATTATTATCATGGATATGAAAAGTAAATTAAGATATATAAATAGTATTCCTGTATACTCTGTAGACCATAAGTATCTTTGGCCAAAGTTTATTCCAAAAGATCTAAATACAGCCATTATTAAAGTAGCCAATAATCCAGCGGCAAAACCTGAATTGTACAAATTATATCCCTCGTGTATTCGTACGCAATAGGATGATATAGGAGGAAGTATAAATCCTATAAATATACCAAGGGAAATTCCTAAAAATATAGCTAATCCAAAAGGTAGATTACTGGAAAACTGCACCTGACTTACAGTGGGAGATAAGGTACTACCAAAAAGTGCAACTAGTATATAATTTAAGTATGGTTCTTTTTTATATCTAGAATACAGCCAAGTTCCTATAAATATTGGCCATATATTAGATAGGTTTTTTCCGAAAAAAGAAAAGCCAGCCATTGTAAATAAAGCTGCATAGGTGGAGCCATTCGGTTTTACACCTATTTTAATCAATATAAATATACATATTAAGCATATTAGTCCTGAATTTACAAAAGATGCACCTAGTCCACCTATTTGGAGATAGTCTGTTATAAGTATATCAGGTTGCACTACAATGATTTTGAGTCCGGATAAAATTTTATATGGAGAGTCCGAAAGGAATCCAAAAACTAAGAATGAAACGAAGTAAAGTATTAAGATTTTATAACTAGACAATAATGATTTAGTAGTCATTATATTCTCCTTTAAAAAAATATTATTAACAATTTATAAGTTATATTTTAAAATAATAAAAAACATTTGTCTATTGTTAAAAATTTATTTATTATTGTTTTTTTGAAATTTAAGGTATAATTAATAATATTGTTATTTTTATTTTAACTTTGAGGTGATTATATGAAAATTATAGATAATAATTGCAAACATTGTCCAGATTTTAACAATAAAACCTGTAATGGGGATTCAAATAACTGTATGTGTAAAAGATGCCCTAGAAATTTAGGAAAATGCTTAGTTACAAGATATTGCACAGAAACTGAATCAGTGCTTGATTATTAACGCTATATCATACTCTAAAACTTTAGAGTATGATATTTTACTTTTTTGGGTACAATATGTACTAGTAAAATTAAAACTTAATAAAGAGGGTGTGATACATATGCGATATGAAGAACTTAAAATGGTTGTAGCTGAAAACTGTGAAGGTTATGAACCGATAGCATCTGTATTTGTTTCTGATGTTGGAAGTAATATAACGGATAGTTGTGAAAACTGTAAAAATTTTGTTGATGAAAAATGTATAAAAGATTTATTTGATCCAATTAAAGAAAGAATATATAGAAATTAGGGAGGTGTTATAATGGGAAATGCATTTGAAATGATAGCGGTAGGTGAAAATTGTCCTGGTTATTTACCTATATATGATGGTTTTCAGTCTCATACTGTAGAACCAGATACTAAGAGTTGCAGAAGTTGTACAAATTTTAGAGAAGGCAAATGTGTAATAGACTATTATGATAAAGTAGTAGCGAGTTTAGATCAAGCATAATTAAGTGGCAGCATAAAATGCTGTCTCTTTTTGTTATTATTTAGGAAATTAAGGGGCAATAAATATGTTAAATATATATTAAATCTATAAAAAATTGTGTTATAATTAAACTACATTATCAGAATTGTTTTAAAAGACTATAATTATAAAAATAACAGAGCTTAGAAAAAGGTTATTATAAAATATATATATTTTATGAACGTAGAAATTTTAAATATATATATATTTATACAATCTTATAAGATTTACTCATATATGTTCTTACGGAAAAATTCTAAATATCTTCGTGATAATTTATGGTATAAGATCATATTTGGTAAATGTAAAACTTATATTTCTTAGCTTCTGTCATATTAGAAAATCTGCTTCTTTTAAGAAAGTAAGTATCAGCCTTAGGAAGTAACCTGGAACGCAATTAATGATACTTATCAAAAATAAGAAGCAGATTAATTAAAGGGCAGCTTGTGAATAGTTGCCCTAATTTTATTTAATAAAATGAAATTATTATACTGTAATTTTCCTTATCTAAAATTATAGAATTTACTATATCTGTAAGAGATTTTTTTGCACTTTCTTCAGCTTTAAATATATTAGATGTTTCTAATAGTTTTTCCATCATTCTATCTTTAGCTTTTAAATTTAACAGATTATTTTCCTCGGGAGTAAGTTTTAGTTCTCCAAACCGTAATAATCCTGTTTCTGTTTTATAAGTAGTTTTATCCTCTTCTAAAGTAATTCCTCTAATAATAGGTTTAGGTAATTTCATATATATGACCTTACTATCATTCTTAATATTTATGTTAGTAGCTTCTATCATAGATAAATCTATAGAATATATGCCTTTTCCTGTTAAATTTATATAAGTTATCTTTTTAAATATTTCAAAGTTTCCCCAGCTATCATCTAGCATTAGTTCATTATCTAAGGAGGCTTCCATAACTATAAGCTCCTTCTTTTCTTTTAAGGTATTAATTATAGCTTCACTAGTTATAGCTTTTTTAGATATATTTTCTATGGATTTTGTCATTCCTGGTAAAGAAGAGTTTTTCTTAACGAATAAATAGTATGACATATAAAATCCTAAACAAATGGAAAGAATTATTATTATAAAAGTTCTATTTTTTAATATTTTTTTCATATATACCCCTATCTCATTACCAATTATTTAAAAAATTATATAATGAAGGATTTGCGTTTAATTCCTTTATTAAAGATAAATAATCCTTACGCAGTGCTTCATTTTCGTCTTTAGTTTTTATTGCTCTAATCATTAAGTTTTTAGGGGTTTCAAGGGGAGAGATATACTCCACAACGGAAACATCATAACCATAGCTTTCAAGTAACATAGATCTCATGCCATCGGTTAGTACATCCGCCATTCTAGCTTTTAAAAGACCGTATTTTAAAATACCCTTAAAAGGTTCATAACAATATTGGCTTAAAAGTTCTCTATGGCAACAAGGGACTGCAATTATAAGGTCACTGTTTACTCTAATCCCTAAAGCCAGAGCCATATCTGTAGCAGTATCGCAAGCGTGCAGTGAAATTACTACATGTATTTTTTTGTCTGGAAAATAATTTTTAATATCAATAGCTTTAAAGTCCATATTTCTGTAACCTAAGTTTTGCGCCATTTTTTCTGAAGAGTGAATTACATCCTCAGAAATGTCTAACCCAATAAAATGGCATTTTCTTTTCTTTACTTCAGTTAGATAATAGTTTAAAACAAAGGTAAGATAAGATTTTCCACATCCGCAATCTAAAATATTTATAACTTCATCTTGTGGTAATTGGTGAAGAACACTCTCTAGGAGCTCAACATAATGATCTATCTGATTATACTTTCTTACTTTATCATTCTTAACTTTACCATCTTTAGACATTATGCCAATTTCTTTTAAAAGATTATCTGCTTTACCCACTTTAATGTAATAATCTCTATTAAGTAGTGTAGAAGTTTTATTATGAGAATTTGTAGTTTCTTCTTTTATAACCTCTTTTACCTCCAAGTTTTTCATAGTTACCTTTTGGTTAGATGCTTCAATTAATATATTGCTTCCTCTTTCTTTGTATATTATCTTAAGACCATCAAAGCGTTCTGCTTCTTTAGAAATTAAAATATTTAAATCTTTTATATTTAAAGTATTAGTTTTTCCGTTATAATTAAAATCTATGGAATTATTATTATAGGTACCTATACCCTTAAAAGTTTTTAGTCCTGATGAAAAATTTATGGATATTTCTTCAAATATATTTTCATTTTCAGTAAATCTATTTTCTAAACCCATTAAAAATAGATTAAGTTTTGAGATGCTTTGCTTATTCATTTTATACACCTTTTCCTTTAAAGTATTATTTTTAATACTAATATAAACATAAAAAAAATATATATCAATATTTTTTTATAATAATTAACCATATGTTATAATGATAAATAGTAATAAATAGTTTCGGAGAGATGGAATGAATAATAAAAAAAATATAATAACTATAAGCTTAATATTTATAACCATGATTTTAACAGCAGTTTGTGAAGGTATAAGGGGAGTTTTCGTACCTACATTTCAGAAGGTCTTTAGTGTTAACGATACTCAAATAGCTTATATATTTACTATTGGATCTATAGGCTATATTGCGTTTACATATATTGGCGGTATATTATGTGAAAAAATAGGTCAAAAGAAAGTTATTCTTTTGGGATTCTTATCCTTAATAATCTCCCTTATAGGATTTTATTTTACTAATGAATATATAGGACTTCTTATATATATGTTTATAATGAACATTGGATTATCTTTATGTTCTATTGCAATAAATACCTTAGTTCCCGTTTTATTTATAAGTTTTCAAGCACTACTGATGAACTTTACACACTTTTGCTATGGGGTAGGTATAACAGCTACTCAAAGAACGGTAGGAATACTTTTATATAACGGTGTGCAATGGAGAGATATATATATATTTATTTCTTTTTTATATATAATTATGATAATAGCTTTCTACTTTACTAAAGTACCAGAACCGCATAAGGTAAAAAACGAAGAGGGACAAGTTAGCGGATTGATAGATAAAAGATTAATTTTTTATTATATGTGTGCTTTAGGATTTTATGTATCAGCAGAAGTGGCCACACAAAATTGGTTTATTAACTTTATGTATAAGGTACATAGTCTTAATGAAAAAGATGGTTCTTTTTATATTTCCTTATTTTTTGCTCTATTTGCAATAGGAAGATTAGTTGGAGGATTTATAGTAGATAGGATAGGTCACATAAAATCTGTGCTAATCTTTACTATTATTAGTGTAATTTTATTCACTATAGGATTATTTATGAATGTAAAGGGACTAATAATTATATCATTGTCAGGCTTTTTCTTTTCAATAACTTTTCCTACAATTGTTGTAACTATTAGCAAGGTTTTTAAGGAAAAGAGTGCATATATAACAGGAATTATCATAACAGTATCTTCTTTAATAAATATGATGTTTAATCAATTAATAGGAGAGTTAAATAGAATAATAGGTGTAGAAAAAGCTTTTTATTTTATACCAATAAGTTTAATTATATCTACTGTATTTATTTACGGTATAAAAATAAAAACTAAGGAAATAATATCTTAGAATATAGGCTGGGTGAATATTATTATGAATTATAAAAATGTAACCATTCAATTAGTAAGTGGTAGTAACAATGAGTACTTAATTAAAGATGAGATAGGAATTAGTTTAGGAAGAATATATATAGTAGAGTTATCTAAAGATAATAGCTATTGTATTTTTAGAGTAAAGTTTTATAAAAATGAAGAAGAAAGTTATGAGTATCTAAAAAGTGCTATAAATAAAATGATAACTACTCTTTTTAACAATATGGATATAGAAAAAATAAATATATTGGTAGCTGAGGATATAAAGGTTTCTTCTTTTGTAAGTTTAGGCTTTGAACTTGAAGGAGTTATAACTAGTAGTATAGGTAAGGGTAATAATCGTAAAGATGAGCTTATATTCGGAATAGATAAATATACGTTTAATAATAAGGTTATAAGAAAAACTTTATTAGAAGGAAGAAAGATAAGCTTGAAGATTTTAACACCAGAAGATGCTGAACAAATACTAGAATATTATATAAATAACAAAGAACACTTGGAGCCTTATGAACCTTCAAGAGAAAAGGATTTTTACACACTAGCTTTTCAAAGAAGAACTTTGGTAGAAAGTTATAAGCAGTTTTTAAATGGTTCAGCAGTAAACTTTGGAATATATAAAAAAGATAGATTTATAGGAAAGATAAGATTATCTAATATAATTGAGGGGGCTTTTAGAAATTGTTTTGTTGGATATTCTATTGATAAGGGAGAACAGGGAAATGGATATATGAAAGATGCTTTAAAATTAATAATAGAATATGCTTTTAATGATCTTAATTTACATAGAGTGGAAGCATCTACACTTACAGACAATGTAAAATCTCAAGGAGTTCTAAGAAGTTGTGGGTTTAATGAAATTGGATTAAATAAAGACTATCTATATATAAATGGAAGATGGAGAGATCATATAACTTTTAGTAAAGTAAAGGGTGGCTTTAACAACTTGCTCTAGTGTATCAATAGTTAAGATGAAGAGTAATATGTAGTAATTAAAAGAATTCAAAGGTTATTTAAGCGTATTGAGGTTTATTGAGGATTGCTGGTATGATAATTATGTTAGAATAACAAATGTTCCTTGAAACAAGAAAATAAATGACGAAAGTTAAAAAAACTTGTTGACAGGAATCGAAAAAAATGATATTATAGAAAAGTCGCAAATGCGACATGGTCTTTGAAAATTAAACAGAGTACATTAAGCCAGTCGATTCTTTTAA
>NZ_BAAACF010000013.1:0-8761 GCF_039521365.1 Clostridium malenominatum | reverse complement strand
CAGCTGACTAGTACTAATAGGTCGAGGGCTTGATCTTAATTAAACTTTACTTTGTGCAATTTTGAAAGAATATTTCTTTCAACTAGAAACATAAAAATTGATAGAAGCGAGTAGTGCTAGGAATGTGGCGCAATGAGGAGCGGAGTTTAGTAAGCTAAATGAGCACCGTAATAAGCCAACATGACGACGCAATGCGAAACTTATAGCGATTTTAAGGAAACTTCGTCAGCGTAGCTGCGAAGTACTGACCCAAGACGAAATCAGAGATTTCTGTGGGTCAGCATCTGGTGATTATGGCTTGAAGGTAACACCCGTTCCCTTTCCGAACACGAAGGTTAAGCTTCATAGCGCCGATGATACTCAAGGGCAGCCTTGTGGGAAAGTAGGTCGTCGCCAGGTTAATATAAAATAGAAGAACTTAAAAAAGTAGCATTTTATGCTACTTTTTTATTAGGCTTTTAAAAGAGAACCAAAGGCAGTCATGGAGTATGCCATGATTATGGTATAAGTGCAATAAAAAACCCTCCAAAATTTTTACTATAGAAATTTTGGAGGGTTTTTATCTAAAACTATGATGTTAATTTATTTCTTCTAGAGGGTCATTGTAGCCTGTAAATTGTGTTAAAGGTTTCCGCCACAGCCTCTTCCACCTTTACCTCTACCATTACCCATCATGCCACCGAAGCCTCTATTGCCCTTTAAACCATTTTCACCGTCAAGAGTACAATTTTCTATGTTAGTATTAACTCTTTCTTTTAAAGCATCTCCTTCTTCTTTA
This sequence comes from Clostridium malenominatum, assembly GCF_039521365.1. Classification (NCBI taxonomy): domain Bacteria; kingdom Bacillati; phylum Bacillota; class Clostridia; order Eubacteriales; family Clostridiaceae; genus Clostridium; species Clostridium malenominatum. The sequence goes on along the minus strand of NZ_BAAACF010000013.1, from coordinate 7,983 downwards.
GTGATTTTTCCATTGGTTATTGCTTCGTCAATAGCTTTAGTTCTTTCTTCAAGCATGGCTTTTTTAAAGTCTTCTTGACTTATTCCTTTTTCTTCAGCTATTTGCCACATGGTTTTTCCAGAAGTTAAGGCAGTTTTGATTTCGTCATCAGTCATGTTTAATTTGTTCTTAAGTAGGGAAGTCATCATGTCATAGCCAAAGCTACCACCATTCATCATTCTTCCCATGCCAATTCTTCTATTAGAAGAGATTGCTGTATTGTTTGTATTTTCAGGCGCTGTTGTAGATGCGTAAGCAGTTACTCCTAATCCTAATGTTAGAGTTAAAGCTAATGTAGCTATAATTGTTCTTTTTTTCATAATATATTCCTCCTAAAATTTTATTTGCTTTATATTAATATAATAAGCTTTAATTATGATTAAATTATGTGGTAATTGTGATGGAATTGTGAAAACTATTGTAATTATTTTGTAACATATTCGTAAATAAGGTGTAATCAATAAGGTGGATAATTATAGTAATATAAAATTGAATAAGTAAAATAGGAGAATTATTATGAATAAAGATGTAAAAAGATTTATAGCATCTATGCTTTTAATAAGTGTGATAGTATTTTTTCCAGGGTGTAACAATAAAAATACCTTTAACGCGCAGAGTAACAATGCTAAAAGTGAAAGATATAGTAAGGAATTATTAAATTTTTTTCCAAAAGAGCATATGGGAGAAATACATTATAGCGGTACTGCAGAATATGGAGAAACAGTTGAAATTTATAAGATTACTGGAACTGAAAAAAATTTAATAATTAATCTTAAAGGAAATATAGATAAGGTAGCTGAAGAAGGGGAAATAGAAGAGGAAGAGAGCGCAGGAGATAAGTTTAAATTTTGGAAAGAGTATATCATAGATTATGAATCTGTAAAAGAAGTGCAAAAAAATGGAGAATTTAAGAAGCGTCAAGAAGCCATTGAAAAGTTAACTATACTAAAGCTACCCCTGCACAAAGGAAATGCATGGGAAGATGAAGTGGAATTAAAGGGTAAAATTTATAGGGCTAAAACTACTATAATGGATATTTACGTAGATAACGACGGTAAAAAGCTAATAAAAACTGAAACGTTAATAAAAGATATAGAAAATTATCCGAATAAAACCTATAGAGAAACTAAGATATTTAAGGAAGGGAGGGGACTAATAGAATTTACTAACACAAGAGTATTTGAGGACAAAACTACTTTTGAATTTTCTTATAGAATGTTTGAAATAGATAGTAAATAAGGTTACAATAATAGTAAAATTAACATTACTTCGAGGTGAAAAAATGGGCTTAAAATTTATCTATGGAAGATCAGGTAGTGGAAAAAGTTACTATTGTTTAGAAGATATAAAAAGAAGTATTGAAAAAGGAAATAATAGCAATAAAATCCTCCTAGTACCAGAGCAGTTTTCCTTTCAAAGTGAAAAGAATCTGCTTAAATTTTTAGGCGAGGAAAATATTAATAAGGCTCAAGTTTTAAGCTTTAAAAGATTAGCTTTTAAAGTTTTTAACGAAGTTGGAGGGGTAACCCATAGACATATTAATGAGTCTGGTAAAGCTATGCTCATATATAAAATAATGAAGGATATTAATAATGAGCTAAAGGTATTTAAAAGTTCTGCAAAAAGAGAAGGCTTTATAAAGACCATATCAGAAATCATAACGGAATTTAAAAGGTATAGTATTACTCCAGATGCTTTATTGAAGTCTAGCGAAAGTATTGATGAAAATACATTGAAAAGCAAAATTGAGGATTTGGGAAAGATTTACTCAAAGTTTGAAGAGGCTTTAAAGGATAAATATATTGATAGTGATGATGATTTAACTTTGCTCCTAGAAAAATTAGATAAATCTAAGCTTTTTAATGGAGCAGAAGTTTGGATTGATGAGTTTTTTGATTTTACTCCTCAGGAATATAAGATATTAGAAAAAATATTACTTAAGTCAAAAAAGACCAATGTAACCTTAAGTACGGATGTATTAGAAGGAAATGCGTCTATAGATAATTTAGATTTATTTTATCCAAGCAAAAATACTGAAGAGAAGTTTTTAAGAATAATAGAAGAAAATAATATTAAATTTGAAAAACCAGTGGCATTAAGTTGTGCACCTTGTTATAGATTTAGAGAAAAAGAGGAATTAATTCACTTGGAAAAAAATCTATACGCTTTTCCTTATAGAGAGCATAAAAAGCCTACAGAGGATATTACTTTATTTAAAGCTTTAAATAGATATGGGGAAATTGAAAATACTGCTAGGGATATACTAAAATTAGTAAGGGAAAGAGGATATAGATTTAAAGACATTGCAGTGATAACCGGAGATTTAGAGGGATATGAAAACTTAGTTAGAGCAATTTTTTCTGAGTACGATGTTCCATACTTTATAGATAAAAAACTTCAAATTAGCAATAATCCTATTGTGGTGTTTATTTTGTCAGCCATAGAAATATTCACTAAAGGTTGGAGTTATGAAGCTGTATTTAGATATTTAAAAACAGGGCTAACAGATTTAGATGAAGAAGAGATAGATATTCTAGAAAATTATGTTTTAGCAAATGGCATTAGGGGAAAAAAATGGACTGATAAGGGTGAATGGAGCTATAGAATAAAGTACGGATATTACAAAGATGAGGAAATGTCTGAAGAAGAAAAAGAAGATATAAAACTAATAAACCTATTAAAAGAAAAAATAAGTACACCATTAATAAACTTTCATGATAATCTAAAAGGCAGCAAAAGTTCAAAAGAAATGACCTTAGCACTCTATGGATTTTTAGAAGAAATGAGTATTAATAAAAGAATTGAAGAGTGGATAAATAAATTTAAAAAAATATATGAATTAGATAGAGTAAATGAATATAATCAAATATGGAATATAGTAATAGATTTATTAGATCAAATTGTAGAAGTTTTAAAAGAAGAGGAAGTTAGCATTGATGTATTTGGCAAACTACTGAAAAGTGGTTTTGAGCAGTATGAACTTGGACTAATTCCGCCATCACTAGATCAATTACTTGTAAGTAGTATTGAAAGGCTTAGAAGTCACCAAATAAAAGCACTTTACATAATAGGAGTTAATGATGGAGTATTTCCTAAAGTTTTAGCTAGCGAAGGATTACTTACGGATATAGATAGGGAAAATTTGAAAAGTAGTGGTGTGGAAGTGGCTAAGGATACTAAGAGCAAGGCCTTTGAAGATCAGTTTTTAACTTATATAACCATGACCACCATGAGTCATTACTTAAGAGTAAGCTACCCAATATCAGATTATGAAGGAAAATCTTTAAGACCTTCTATTGTAATTTCTAAATTAAAAAGGATTTTCCCAAATATAAAAGAAGTTAGCGATGTAATCTCAAGTGAAAGTATTGATGAGGAATTTGACAAAATAGGAACTCCAAGGTCAACCTTTAATGAACTTATACTTAATCTGAGAAATATAAATGATTCTTTAGAGATTCATCCTCTTTGGCTAAGTGCTTATGATTGGTATATTAATAATGAGGAGTGGAAGGATAAATTAATCAATATTTTAGAAGGATTCTCTCATAATAATGTAGCGGAAATACTAGACACTCAAAAGGTAAGAAAATTATACGGTTCAAAATTAAATATAAGTGTATCTAGGCTTGAAAAATATGCAGAATGCCCCTTTTCTTATTTTGTAAAATATGGATTAAGGGCAAAGGAAAGAAAGATATATAAGCTTTCAACTCCGGACATAGGAACTTTAATGCATGAGGTATTAGAGGATTTCTCAAAATATATGGAAGAGAAGAAAATGCAGTGGGAAGATATAGATAAGAAGCTATGTGAGGGAATAGTATCTAATATACTAGACGAAAAAATTAGTAATATGCCAGGGAGTATATTTAAAAGTTCTCCAAGATATGAATACATGGGTAATTCCTTAAAAAGAATAGTAAGCAGGGCAGTTTCTGTTATTGGGGAGCAAATTAGCAGAGGGGAGTTCAAACCTAAAGACTATGAATTATCCTTTGGATTTAATGGAGATTTTCCACCAATTTCAATAGAATTAAGTTCAGGGGAAACTGTAAATTTAATTGGAAGAATAGACAGGGTAGATGATTTAAAGGATGAAAAGGGTACATATATAAGGATAATTGACTATAAGTCTGGAAGTAAGGATTTTAAATTATCAGATGTATATTATGGTTTGCAAATGCAACTTTTAGTTTATCTTGATGCTTTACTAAATGAAATAGAGCGGATTCATGGTGAAAATGCTTTTCCAGCAGCTATGCTTTATTTTAAATTAGATGACCCCATTATTAAGACTAAAGGTGAGCTAACTGTGGAAGAAATAGAAGATAAAATAATTAAAGAATTAAAGATGAAAGGACTTCTTTTAGCAGATGCTGAAATAATTAAAGCTATGGATAGAAATGTTGATGGAAGCTCTGACATATTGCCAGTAAGAATAAATAAGGATAATACCATAGGAAAAAGTTCCTCAGCAGCTACACAGGAGCAATTTAAATTATTACGAGAATATGTAAGAGGTATGATAGTTAAGTTGTGTGAGGAGATGCTAGAGGGAAATATAAGCATTAAACCGTATAAAAAGACAGATACAACGACCCCTTGCAGATACTGTGAGTATTCTTCTGTATGTCAGTTTGATACAACTATTAGTGGCAATGGGTATAGATTTATTAATGACAAGAGCGATGATGAAGTATGGGAGTTAATAAAAAAATCTGTGGAAGAATAATACAATGCTTAGTGGAAAATCCTATGCCTAACATAACTAGGTATAGGGTTTTTATATGTGTTTATAATATTTACAAGCCTAAAACAGTGAACTAAGGGTATAGTTTGGAGGAAAAAAATTTTGGAACATAAGAATTATAAAATTAATGAAGTGGCTAAAATGCATAATATGTCTAAGAAAGCCTTGATATATTATGATAAAATTGGAATTTTTAAACCAAAGTATGTGGATGAAAAAAATAATTATAGATATTATGATATAAAAGAATTTCCCGTATTGAAGCAGATTATATACTTAAAGGAAATAGGATTTTCATTAGAAGAAATAAAAAACCTTTTAGAACATAGAGATCATGATGTGATAATAAATGCTTTAACCCATAGAAACAATGAAATATTCAAAGAAATTCAAAGATACCAAGATATGCATAACAGTATTGATTATTTGTTAAAGTTTTATAAAACCGCAAAATATTTTGATAAGAGAGATTTATACAAACCATCAATTAAAATATTTGAGCAAAGAAAAATCTTTTATTTAAAGTGTGAAGAAGAAGGAAATAGAGAAGAAGTAATGTTAACTTATAGAAGAGTGTTAAAACGTCTGCGAGAACTGGACTTATTCTCTCATCAAGAGTATGGAACAATATACTTACAAGAAGGAATAGAATCAGGTTTTAAGCATAATGTGGGAGCTTTTATCAGCACTCCTGAGAATTTTCATATTAAAGAGGAAACCATTCTCCCAGAAGGTAAATATATTTGTATGTATAAAACTGGTGGTTATTATGATGAAGAATCCGTTAAGTATCTTTTGAAATGGATAAGTGAAAACGGATATGAGGTTATAAGTGATATATATGAATATTGTTTGATTGATTATACTTTTACAAAATCAGTGGAAGAAATGGTATCAGAACTTCAAATAAGGGTAAAATAATTTCTTAGAAGTTAATAAAAAATCTTATTGACAATGACCTAAGGTCACAGATTAAGATAAGATTGTTAAAAAATTAATAACTAAGGAGTGAAGAGATTATGTCAGAAAATAAAATTAATGCTAAAGAGTTTTTTAATAAAATTCTTACAGGTATGAGTATAGGTATTGTAGTTGCATTAATACCTTCTGCTTTATTGGGGGAATTAGCTAAGGCTCTTAATATACAAGCGGTAGTAGAAATTACAAAGATGGCCAGCAGCTTATTGACTATTATAATGGGTCTTTGTATAGCAATGCAATTTAAGATGTCACCAATTCAATCAGGAACTCTAGCAATAACTACAATGATAGGTTCTGGAGCCTTAAAAATGAATGGTAAAGTTCTTCAATTTGCTGGAATGGGCGATGTAATAAATGCAGGAATAACAGCAGCCTTAGCAGTATTAGTAATATTATATATAGGGGATAAATTAAAGGCATACACAATGCTTGTTGTCCCAGCCTTTGTTATCACTTTTGTAGGAATCATAGGATTACAAATACTTCCATATGTATCTTCAATAACAAAATACTTAGGAAGCATGGTTGCTATGTTTACAACATTACAACCAGTGTTAATGGGAATATTTATAGCAGTTACTTTTGCAATATTAATAGTTTCACCAGTATCCACCGTTGGAGTTGCTATGGCAATTTCATTAGCAGGAATAGGTTCAGGAACTGCAAACCTTGGAATATGCGCTGCTGGTTTTGGATTAGCGGTGGCTGGATATAAAGTAAACGGCTTTGGAACTTCCTTAGCCCATGTACTTGGTTCTCCAAAGATGCAATTAGCAAACTTTGTGAAGAAACCAGCAATGATACTACCTATAGTTGCCAATGCAGCAGTGATTGGAGCTTTAGGGGGGTTACAAAAAATACAAGGAACGCCAATGAGTGCTGGATTTGGTATTAGTGGATTGATAGGACCAATAAATCATTTAAATATTGCTGGATATAGCGCAGGAAGTTTAATATCTACAATAATTATGTTTGCAATTTTACCACTTGTATTAAGCTTTGTATTCAAATATTTATTTGTAAATGTACTGAAAATTGTTAAAGAGGAAGACTATTTAATAGAATTTAAATAACATAAGGGGGAATTTATAATGAAAGTTATTGCATACGCATATAGACCGGATGAAGCTATAGCTTTTGAAAGGTTCTCAAAGGAATTAAATTTAGATATTACCTATGTAAAAGAGTGCTTATCTCCTGAAAATGCACATTTAGCAGAAGGAATAGAAGCTGTTACAATATTAGGCAACTGCAATGCTAGAAGAGAAAGTTTAGAAAAGCTAAGTAAATGTGGAGTTAAATACCTTTCTTCAAGAAGTGCTGGCTATAACAATATAGATTTAGAGGCAGCTAAAGAATTTGGAATAAAGGTAAGTAATGCACAGTATTCTCCAAATTCCGTTGCAGATTTTGCAACAATGCTTGCATTAATGCTAAATCGTAGAGTTATACAGTCAATAAAAAGAAGTGCTTCACAGGACTATAGCTTAGTAGGGTTAATGGGAAATGAACTGCATAATCAAGTAGTTGGAGTTATTGGAACAGGTCGTATAGGGCAAGCTGTTATAAAAAACTTTAGCGGGTTTGGACCTAAAATACTTGCTTATGATTTATATCCTAATGAAGATATGAAAAAGTATGTAGAATACGTGGATTTAGATACATTACTAGAAAAAGCTGATATTATCACACTACATGCTCCATTATTTGAAAGCAACTACCATTTAATAAATAAGGAAACTATTGTAAAAATGAAGGATGGAGTAAAAATTGTAAATACAGCCCGTGGAGAGTTAATCCATACCTTTGACCTAATAGATGGATTAAAAAGTGGCAAAATTGGAGGAGCAGCTCTTGATGTTATAGAAGGAGAAGTAGGCATTTATCATAATGACTGTCGTTTTAAAACTATAAATCATGATGAAATGGCTATATTAAGAAACTTACCTAATGTAGTATTAACATCACATTTTGCATTCTATACAGACCAAGCTGTTAGCGATATGGTAGAATGCGGGTTAAGAAGTTTATATTTATTTTTAACAAAAGGAAATAGTCCTTGGGAGATTACTTTATAAACAGAGTATATAAAGTAATCTATATAATAAAAAGCCCCAGAATTTTTAAGAATTCTGGGGTTTTCTTGTATTTTGAATACCCCAGGTTATACCTGGGGTTCTAAAAGGCTTATAGCTATGAGTAGAAAAAAA
>NZ_BAAACF010000012.1:0-227565 GCF_039521365.1 Clostridium malenominatum | reverse complement strand
CAGCCAGTAACATGCCCTTATAGGGCTAGAGCAAACCACCCGTTTTACGGGTGGTCATGATTATATAGATTGAATTATTTTAATCAACTATAAAAAGTTTAGCGCCATTTTTAGTGGAGGAACGATGAGGATTTACATCATCAGCCACTTGATAACTTGTACCAGCTTTAAGGGTAAACTTTCGCCCATCTTCTAATTCTGTTTCTAATTCACCTTCTAATACAAGTAGTACATGACCACGGCTACACCAGTGATCTGCTAAATATCCTGGAGTATATTCCACCATACGAACACGTATATTTCCCTTTTCAAAAGTTCTCCATATTGCTTTCCCAGTTATACCAGAGTGTTCAGTAGTTTCTACTTCACTCCAATTAATTGTGCAAAATGGAACATCGACAATTTTCATATTTCTCTCTCCTTTATGTATAGTAATTGAATTCCATTCCATTATATAGTAACTTCAATATTTAGGGGGAGGAGTGTACTTAGGTTAGAGCTAAATAAACTGAGTACTCTCCTAGTATCATGAATATTCAGTAAAATTCGCATACTTCTAATAAATGATTATATTTAACAGTTATTTTTGTAAGATTTTTAAATTTAGTCTATAATATAGTTAGAGATTAATTAATTAAAAAGTTGGTGATTGCATTGGGGATAAAGGAAGATAAACATATTATATTAGAAAAGTTAAATTCACCTGAATTTTTGAAGAGAATTAGAAAGTCTAATATTTCAACTGTAATTATTTTTGGAAGCATTTGCACAGATGAATTTCACGAACTTTCAGATGTAGATATAGCTTTATTATCTGAAGACAAAATAAATTTAGATAATATTCTAGATATAGAGTTATTTTTAGAAAGATACCTACAAAGGGAAGTAGATGTATTAGATTTAAGAAGTAATACTTTAGATATATTTATAAAGATGAATATTTTAAATAGTAGTAAAGTTATATATTCTAGTGATGAAAATAAGTTATTACAAAAGTTTTGTGAAGATACTCATAGAATATATAAGGAAAATGAAGATTTTATTTATTTTAGAAGGATGGATGTATTGTCATGAATAAAGAGAGGCTTTTAAAAATAATAGAAGATATGAAAGAATGTGTAGCAGACATAGACGAATGTATTGAGGTGCTAGGAAAAGATAATAATGATAAGATTATAATAAAATTAGCAAAATCAAGCTTAAGACAATTATTTGTTAGTTTCCACACTATATTAGAGGATTTTTCTTCAATAGTTCTAAAAGAATTGAAAAAATTTAAAGTTGGAATAACTTTAAGTGAAAGTTTAAGTATATTAAGAGAAAGTAATGTTTTCGATGAAGAAACCTATGTGTTTTTAGAAAAATCTAGATTAATTAGAAATAGAATTTCTCATAGATATAAAGAGCCTAACCATGAAGAGTTGGTTACTCATATTGGTAAATATAGAGATAAGCTTGATGTAATAATAGAAATAGCAAAAGGATACTTAAATAGTTAATAGTTTTTAGATTTTTAGTTATTGTAGGAGTATGAATAAATTTGATTTACACAAATTTATTTATACTCCTATTTATATATTAGCAAAATGTGGTGTCAGAAAATCACAAGTTCTTTCGTATTAGATTATGAGAAGCTTCTTAAGGAGGAAAATATGAAGGTAGATGATAGTAACTTTATAAAAGAAATAAAAAAGAAAAATACAAAAGCTCTAGAGTTTATAGTAGACGAGTATAGTAATTTAGTTTTTAAGGTTGCAGGTAGTGTGTTAAATTCAAGTTTTCATCATCAATATGTAGAAGAATGTGTAAATGATATATATTGGTCTATATGGAATAATATTGAGAGTTTTGACCAGGAGAAGGGAAACTTTAAATATTGGATAACTGCTATAGCAAAATATAAAGCAATAGACTACAAAAGAAAGCTATTTAAAGAAAGTATTGCTGAATCTATAGATGATTACATTCCATCAGAGGAAGAAAGTATAGAAAATATGCTGGTAGGTAAAGAAAATAGAGAAGAACTTTTAAAAGCTATAGATGGAATGAAAGACGAGGATAGGGAAATATTTATAAGAAGATATTTTTTATATGAGGGTGTAGAAAATATAGCAAAGTCTTTTGGGGTAAATAGAAATTTAGTAGATAAAAGACTCTCAAGGGGACGTAAATTCTTAAAGGAAAAGCTTATGGTCTTGAAAGGAGAGGTATTATGATGAATGATAAGGATATATATAAGCTATTTAACGAGGTGAAAATTGAGGAAAGTGAATTTAATGATATGAAGGAGGAAGTAAACATCATGGAAAAGGAGAGAATTAAGAAAAATTTAAATAAAAGAATAAGAGGAGAGAGAAATTTAAAAAGGATAAAATACACGTCTACTGCCGCAGCTTTAGGTCTAGTTTGTTTATTAGGTATTGGAGCAGCCTCTCCAGCCGTTGCTAAAAATATTCCGGGTTTAAATTCTATAATACAAATGCTAAATAATAAAAATGGAGATCAGGGAGAATATGAAAAATACTCTCAAATTGTAGATAAAAGTGTTACAGATAAGGGAGTGACCCTTACCGTAAATGAAATATTAGCTGATGAGTCAAAACTTATTATAAGCTATACAATAAAAAGTAATAAAAAAATTAAAGATTTACAAGTATTTGGGTTACAAAGATTTTTAAAAATAAATGGTAAGGATTTTTATGGCTCTGGAGGTGGTAGAGGAGAGTATATTGACGATTATACCTATATTGCCAGTGAAGAAGCTGATATTAATTTATTTAAAGCACCTGAAAAATTCAATGTAGATTTAAAAGTTAGAGAGGTTGCTGATGTAAAAGGTAAGTGGAATTTTGCTTTTAGTGTATCAAAAGAGGAAATAGCTAAAAATAGTACTATATTTAAACCTAATAAGAAATTAGACTTTACTGATAGTGTTGTAACTGTAGATAAAGTGACATTTACTCCTATAGGTACTTATATTTCATTAAGTGGAGACTATAAAGAAAAAAATAGGAAGGCAAATCCTAGTAATATATTTGAATATGGCTATTGGATTGCTTTTGATGATAAGGGAGTAGAACTTATACCAAATGGTATCGGTGGTGGAAGTTCTAATAGTACAACTTTCCATAGTGAAATGAACTATACAAAGGTAAAAGATATTCCTAAGTATTTAACTATATTACCTTTAAAGATTATTCCTTCAGGAGGAGGAGGGGTAAGCGTGGATGAAAATGGCAAGGAGACACCAATTACTATAGAAACAAAGAAACCTACAAAAATAAGTAAAGCTATAGATGGAATCTATCCAATAGAACTTTCACAAGGAAAAATGGGAAAACTTATAATTAAGGAAATAAAAACAGAAAAAGATAAGACCATAGTTAAATTTACCGCTGAAGGAAAAGTGCCATATTTTCAGGCGGAATCTCTTCATATAGAAGATGATAAAGGGGAGTGGGTTAAAGTTAAAGACCGTGATATAAGAAAAGATGAAGAAAAACCTAATGAATTTACAAAGGTATTTGAAGCCTTAGATTCTAATAAGAAATATAGTATATGTACCAATGATTTCGATAATGTTGAAATGAGAGAAGATTTAAAGTTTAATATTGAACTTAAATAAGTTTTTTAGTTAATAGTTAATGAAGAAATTCCTGGGGAATTTACATAATAAAAATTCTCCAGGAATTTTGTCCATAACTACCCAACTAATAAACTAAAAATCTAAAAATCTAAACATCTAGAAAAAGTTGCCACGCAATTTTTCAAAAGACTTGATAGCTTCTTCTCTAGGTCTTACTTCAATAATATAAACGATATCTTTATCCTTCATTAAATTAAATATTTTTGTAAAATTAACTCCACCAGTACCAGGAATTTGATGATCGCTTTTGCCATTATTGTCGTGGACATGGCAGGTTTTTATTTTATCTATATTTTTAGTGAAGAATTCCACTTCATTATACTTATTTTCATAGGAATGTCCTATGTCCCAAGTTAAGGATAGATTAGAGGTCTCTAACAATTCTTGAAGAGTTTCCTGAATTAAGTTCTCTGTGAAACGACCAGAGTTTTCAACACAAATCATTAATTTGTTATCTGCGTGATTAACTAACTCTAATAGAGAATCCTTTAGTATTTTCATATATTCTTCTTTATGAAATTCTTCCATATAGCTTTTTCTATCAACTAGAGTAAAACATACAGAAGGACCCACATGGAGGGTTAAGGCTCTCCCTCCAATGTGTATTCCGAAATCTATGATTTCCTTTAATCTATCTATGGTAGCTCCTCTAATACTACTTTGTAACTGAAGTAAAGTTATATCTTCAGGGGCATGCATGGATAAGGTTATTCCTTTTTTCATTGCATATTCCTTTATTTTAACTCTTTCCTCCATAGAAAAGTTTTCAGGGAAATATATAGGAACATTTAAATTAATCTCTACAGCATTCATATTATTTTCAAAGGCGAAATCTATGGTTTTATAAATGTTTTCTTCTCCTATAGTTGATGCATAGCCAATGTTTTTTAGCACTGTATCACCTTAGCCCATAAAATATTCTCTGTTTTACTTAACTTATTAAGAGCCGCCTTTGAAAGATTATCATCTATGGTTAAAACCATTAGGGCCTTATCTCCCTTTAGTTTTCTACCAACCTGCATTGTAGCAACGTTCACATTTTCAAGTCCTATGAAGGTACCTACCTGACCTATAACCCCAGGAACGTCACGATTTTGTAAAACTAGCATATAGTCACTTGGGGTAACATCTACTTCATATCCTAGTAATTGAACTAATTTACCTTCACCTTTGTTTGAAATAGTTCCATCTAAAGTAAATTCTTCCCCTTTGCTATTTATAATTTTTATGGTAATTAAATTTGAGTAATTATCGTAATGATCGCAGAAGTTTTGAACCGTTAAACCAATGCCGCTTTCTTGAGCTATAACCTTTGCATTAATATAATTAACCTTCTCTTTCATTACAGGCTCTAGAAGTCCTTTTATGAAGGCTATAGTAGCCATTTCTGTATCTTGACATCCAACTTCTCCCCAATAATTTATCTCTACATGCTTTATAGCATGCTGATTTAGTTGATAGTATATTTTACCTAGTGTTTCCATTAAATCTATATAAGGCTTTAAAGCTTTTAATTCATCTCTATGGATTAGAGGAAGATTTACTGCGTTAGGAACGATTTCCCCTCTTAGACCATAAAGTACTTGCTGTGCTATAGTAAGTCCAACATTTTGTTGGGCCTCCACTGTAGTTGCTCCAATATGAGGGGTAACTACCACGTTAGGGAACTTATATATTTCTGCATCTTTTCTAGGTTCTTTTTCGTGAACATCTAGGCCAACACTGGCTATTCTTCCTATGGCAAGGCCATGGCATAAAGCTTTCTCATTTAAAAGATTTCCTCTAGCAGCATTTACAATTCTAACCCCAGACTTCATAAGCTCTACTTCTTCCATGCCAATGATTCCAAGAGTTTCTTCAGTTTTTGGGGTGTGTATTGTTATAAAGTCTGATTCTCTTATTAATTCAGCTAAAGTATTTTTCTTCTCAGCATTATATCTATCAAATCTTTCCTTAGAAATATAAGGGTCGTAAGCAATAACTTTCATACCAAAGGCATTCATTCTTGTAGCTACCAACGCTCCTATTCTACCAAGACCTATAATTCCGAGGGTTTTACCAAAGAGTTCATTACCCATAAATCTATCTCTATCCCAATTGCCACCCTTTAAATAATTATCAGATAAGGCTACATTTCTTGAGGTTGATAGTAGCAGTGCTATGGTTAACTCACAGGCAGAGATGCTGTTACTATCTGGAGTGTTAGCAATTATTATACCTCGTTTAGTAGCTTCTGGAATATTTATATTGTCTACGCCGTTACCAGCACGCCCAACAATTTTTAATTTAACTGCTTTATCCATAAGTTCTGCATCAACTTTTGTATCGCTTCTAATTATGAGGCCGTCGTAATCTCCTATTATATCTAAAAGTTCTTTTCTATCCAGTCCAATTTTAATATCTACTTGAAAATCTTGTTGGTTTTTTAAAAGATTTATTCCTATATCATCTATTTTATCAACTATTAATATTTTATAATTTATCATCTTAAATACCCCCTAAAATATATTAAATTACTTTCCTAATTGCGTCTAGAGTTCTATCAATCATATAGTCGTCTACATATCCCATATGACCAACTCTAATCATTTTTCCTTTAGTAGCTCCTTGCCCCCCAGCTACTACTATATTGTATTCTTTTTCTAACCGTGATTTTATTTCATCTCCATTTCCATTATCTAAGGAAATAGCTGTTATAGCATTTGATAAAACTCTTTCGTCAGTAAATAGCTTCAGCCCCATGCCTTTAATTTCCCCTCTAAACTTTTCAGCTAATACTTTATGACGAAGAAATACATTTTGAAGCCCCTCTTCCTCTATCATTGTTATAGCTTCATTGGCAGCGGAAATTAGTGATACTGCTGGAGTATAAGGGTTTTGAGGCTCACTTTTTTCCATATACTTAATTCCTTCTAAAAAATCAAAATAAAACTTAGGCATTTTAGAAGCCTTACAATAATCTATGGCCTTTGGGCTAAGACCAATAAAGGCAAGTCCAGGAGGACACATTAAGGCCTTTTGTGATGCTGTAGCTAATACGTCAATATTCCAATTGTCCATTTGTATATCTATAGCTCCCAGTGAGCTTACTGCATCAACTATATATATAAGATTTTTATTTTTTAAAAATTCACCAATTTCTTTTATTGGATTAACTGCTCCTGTAGAGGTTTCATTATGAGTAATAATAACCCCCTTATGATCCTCTTTTAATTTATCTTGAATTTCTCCAAGGGAGACAGCTTTTCCCCAAGGAATTCTAATTTCATCCACATTTAAACCGTATATTTTAGCTATTTTAATAAATCTATCTCCAAAATCTCCTATGGATATTGCCAAAACTTTATCCCCAGTATTGAAGCAATTTATTATAGAGGCTTCTAAGGCACCAGTTCCAGCGGAAGGAAAAGTTAAAACATTAGAATTTGTTTGAAAAACAAATTTTAATCTTTCGTTTAATTCTCTAAAAATTTTACTATATTCTGATGTTCTGTGGTGTATCATGTTTTCTTTCATTTTGTTTAACACTCTTTCAGGAACATTAGTTGGCCCCGGTGTCATTAATAATTTTTCCATAAAAAAACCTCCATTACATAATTTTTTGCATAAAAAAAACCCGCCCAGTTAGCATAAGCTAAGGACGGGGGAATAGCCACGTGGTACCACCTTAATTCACTACTTGCAAGTAGCCTCTATATGATAACGGCATATAACCGGAATAGGTTGCTTACACCTAAACAGTTCCAGGTCGGATTCTACAAGTTTCACTATCGATTTACACCAAACATCGACTCTCTAAAAATGAAAGTTTGTATACTACTACCCTTCAAAACTTTAAAGTATTAGATTATATTATATAACATAAATTATTATAATGCAATAGATAATTTTAGGGAATTTATAAGGAGATTGAACATATAATTAATATTAATGGTAAAATTGCTAAACTAAAGGAGGCGTTAGAGCATGATTGATGATATTTCAGAAAGTAAAGTTTGGAATAAAGCAAAGAAATTATCTAGTGTTTTAGTTAAATATCTTCAGCTTCCATTAGGAGATGTAGATTATGATATTATATGTAAAGATATTTTAGAATTATCAGAAGGCAAAATGGCACTTCTGACTTTATATGAGGAAGAAAATAATAAGTTTAAAATTAAAGGAGCCAGGAGTGGTGAGTTAGCATATAGACTATTAGGTAAATATTTTTCAGTTAATAAAAGGACAACCATAACTTTTAGAGATGATAGAAAAATTAAATTTTATAAAATAGAAGATGTTCTTAAAGATTTACTGGATGAAAATAGTATAGAAGAGATAAAAGTGGAACAAGGCATAGATTCTTGTTGTAGTATAGTTATCTATGAGGGAAAGCGTATTCTAGGAGAAATAATAATATTTATGAAAAAGAATAATACTCTCTTTGATACTAGTTTTCTAGATATATATGGAAATTACTTGAGTTCCTTATTGATTAGGAAAAACTTAGAGAAGGAATTAAAGGAAAAAGAAGAAAGATGGAAGTTTGCCATAGAGAATAATGGAGATGGAGTTTGGGACTGGGATATTAAAACGAATAAAGTAGTTTTTTCAAATACATGGATTAAGATGCTAGATTATGAAGAAGAGGAACTTCAAAAGGATTTTCAAACCTTTATAAGATTAATCCCTACAGAAGATTTGCAACTTTTCTATGAAAACTTGCAGAAACATTTTAATGGAGAACAGGAAGTTTTTAGAACAGAACACAAACTAAAATGCAAGAACGGAGAATTTAAGGATTATCTGGCTAGAGGCAAAATAGTAGGGTGGGATGCTAATGGTAATCCTAATAGAATGATTTGTACTCATACTGATATTACAGAAAGAAAAAAAGCTTTTGAAAAGGTTGCCTACTTATGTTTTCATGATAATTTAACTGGAGTTTATAATAGAGCTTTTTTAGAGGAAGAAATGAGACGATTAGATACAAAAAGGCAGTTGCCTCTAACTATAATAATGGGAGACGTGGATTGCTTAAAGCTAGTAAATGATGCCTTTGGACATGAAGAAGGGGACAGGTTAATAAAAGGGATAGCTAAAATATTAAAAAAAGCTTGTAGGGAAGAAGATATTATAGCTAGAACTGGTGGAGATGAATTTGTAATTATGCTTCCTATGGTTACTGAGGAGATAGGACTTAGAATTGTGGAAAAAATAAAGAAATTGTGTAACCAAGATATGAGTTTGCCTATTCAACCTAACATCTCTTTAGGAGTAGCTACAAAAACTATTGAGGAAGAAAATATTTTTGATATTTACAAAAAAGCTGAAGAAAGAATGTATAATAATAAGCTGATAGATGGTAAAAATTTAAAGAAAAAAATAATTAATCATTTAACGAAGACTTTACAAGAAAAATCTCAAAGGCAAGAGGAAGATTACAAAATAATTAAAGATTTATCTTTAAAAATAGGAAAATATCTAGAATTAAGTAAAGAAGATATGGAAGCTTTAAGTACATTATCTTCCTTTTATGATGTAGGCTTAATTGCTGTACCAGATAAACTATTATCTAAAAGAGCACTAAGTGGTATAGAAGAGGAAATTATAAAAAGACATTGTGAAATTGGATATAGAATAAGCATGGCTATTCCTGAACTAGTGAATATTTCAGAATATATATTATGCCATCATGAATACTATAATGGAAGAGGGTATCCTCAAGGATTAAAGGGGGATGATATACCTTTATTATCAAGAATAATTTTTGTTTTAGAAACCTTCATTAAATACGCAGATAAAGACATGGCACTAAAAGAAATAAAGTTTTTTTCTGGAAGCAAATTTGATCCAAAGGTTGTTGAGGCCTTAGAGTTTGCAATGAAAAGTTATTATTATGTAGATATTTAAGAATAATAAAAAAAACTTCTGGTAAAACTATTTTAGAATAAGTTTACAGGAGGTTTTTTTATGTCAGATAAGGATATTAGAAATTCGTATGAAGAAAGCGCCAAAAGGATGAGTGGAGAGTCACAGACTATAGCATCGAAATTAAAATCCACTAATGATCCAAATGAGCATAATGATTTGCATGAAAATATTAAAGTAGATTATCAAAATTCTCCAGAGTTTTCCGATATGGAAGAAGTACATAGGTGGCAAAGAGAACATGTAAAACAAGAACAAGGAAAAGATGGATATCCATTAAATGTAATAATTGATCCAGCTATGAGGGAAATGTACAAAGTTGTAAATGATGCAGGATTAACTAATGTATTTGATAGATTTTCACAGCAGCAACCAATACAGTGTAAGTTTTGTATTGAGGGTTTGTCTTGTCAATTATGCGCCAATGGACCTTGCCGTATAAGCGAAAAGGTACCAAGAGGAACCTGTGGTGTTGATGCTCATACTATGGTAGCAAGAAACTTTATGTATAGACATGTTACCATTGGAACTTCAGCAAACATTTTCCACTGTCATCAAGCAGCTAGAACATTAAAGGCAGCAGGTCAGCACCCTGAAAGTGGATTGAAAATTAGAGATGCAGAAAAGCTTAAAAAATACGCAGATATGGCAGGCCTTG
Source organism: Clostridium malenominatum (assembly GCF_039521365.1). Taxonomy (NCBI): domain Bacteria; kingdom Bacillati; phylum Bacillota; class Clostridia; order Eubacteriales; family Clostridiaceae; genus Clostridium; species Clostridium malenominatum. The sequence continues at coordinate 217,351 of NZ_BAAACF010000012.1, read as the reverse complement.
ATGCAAATAAGCCAATTGAAAAGCTAGCTATAGAATTTGCTGATTGGGTTATGGACGATATCCATTCTCCGTATCACATACCATCTAAAACAGTAGAAGCTTTTGCTCCTACAAAACGTAAAGAATTATGGAGACAGCTTGGATTATTTCCAGGCGGAGGATATAGTGAAGTAGCTTACGCACAAACTAGATGCATGACTAACTTTACTTCAGACCCAGTGGAATTTTTATTAAATAGCGTAAGATTAGGTATAGCAAATGAATATCAAGGACTATTCCTATTAGATATTATTCAAGAAATACTTATGGGAACTCAAGAAATTGCTCAAAAGAAGCAAAATATGGGATTATTAAAGGAAAGCATGATAAATGTAGTTACCAATGGTCACATGCCACTACTTGCTCATGTTGCTATTGACTTAGCATCTACTGATGAATGGCAGCAAAAGGCTAAAGCTGCGGGAGCAGAAGGAATTCAAATATTAGGTCATGTATGCGAAGGGCAACAGCTTATAAACTATGAAGGTACTCATAATCAAAAGGGTTATGGAGGGCAAGAAGGAGAATGGTTATCTCAAGAATATCTCTTAGCTACTGGAGTAATAGATTTATTCATGTTTGATTATAACTGTACTGTTGCTACTATGCCTATATTTGCAAAGAGATTTGGAACTAAATTATTAAGTACTCACCCTGTAATAAAGCTTCAAGGCACAGAAACCTTAGACTTTATTCCAGAAAAAATGAAAGAGCAGGCTGAAAAAGCGTTAGATAAAGCTATAGAAGCATTTAAGCAACGTAAGGCAGAAAATAGAAAAACATATATTCCAAATTATGTATCAGATTGTACAGTAGGTTTTAGCACTGAATCCATTAGAAAGGCATTAGGAGGAAGCTTCGATCCTTTAATAGAACAAATAGCAAATGGAAATATTAGAGGAATAGCTACTATTGTAGGATGTACTACTGCAAGATATGGCCAGGGTGGAAGTAACATATTTAAGATTACTCAAGGATTAATTAAAAACAATATATTAGTATTATCCGGAGGATGTACCTCTAGCGTAATGCAATACACAGGTCTTACAAATCCAAAAGCAGCAGATGAATGTGGAGAAGGATTAAAGACTGTATGTAAGAGTCTAGGAATTCCGCCAGTGCTATCTTACGGTGCTTGCGTAGACATAGGGAAAATGACTCACACAGCAAAAGAACTTGCTGATGCATTAAATGTAGATACAAATAAATTGCCTTTAGTAATTGGTGCTCCTGAATATTTAGAGCAAAAGGCAGTAGCAGATGCCTGTACAGCAGTAGCTCTAGGATGGTTAGTACACGTTGCTCCGGTTCCATCAATTACAGGAAGTGATGTAGTTGTAAAAACCTTAACTGAAACTACAGAAACTCTTGGACTTGGAAAGGTAGTTGTAGAAATGGATGCAGAGAAAACAGTTCAAATATATGTAGATCATATAGAGAAGAAGCGTAAGGAATTAGGATTAAACTAATGTAAATAGAAGAGGCTTAGGACTTATTAATGGTTCTAAGCTTTTTCTTTTGCTTATTATGAATATATGTAAAAAAACTTTAATAGTATGTATAAATAATGATAGTAAAGGGAGAGGGGTTATGTTAATTGAAAGAATAAGAGAAATTGCAGATAGAATTTCTAATTCAGAGGATTTGGATTGTGTAGAGGTTATTGAAGATTTAATTTTCTCAGCTGGAGAATATATAAAAAAAGTAAATGCTTTTGAAGGAGGACTTATAGTTGCTAAGTATTACACAGATGGAGAAGAGTATAGCAGCTATATTAATAGTTTAAATAAGGAAAAGGTACTAGCTCTTAATGAGCTTGTAGCAAATATAAAAATAACAAATAGATTATGTAAAAAATATAACATAGCGTTAGTTTATATAGGTGATGAGGAAGATAGGGAAGGAGCTTCTGAATTTGGGATGGAGTTATGTAAGGAGATATTTGCTTGTAAGAGGTAAAGTACTATATAATGTTCGTTAAGCCTTCACAAAATAAGAAGTTCTAAAACTAATTTTATGGGATTTCCTAATGCTGGCAAACTCCCTTCGGTCAAACATACGCAGCATTTTAACGGAACTACCATAAAATTAATTAAGAACTTCTAAATTTTGTTCAGATTCATACTGCACATTACATAGTACTTTAAAGATATTGATAAGGAAGAAATTCCTTGAGGGAATTTCAACCATAACTAAGAAACTAAAACACTAAAAATCTAAAAAACTGGTACAAAGTTATTTCCAAAAGAAGAAAAAGGTATTTTAAAAGCTGGTGTTCCCATAGCGTAAGGAGCTATTTCGTAGGGTTGGAAGTATATTACAAGGTTATCTCCTTCTATATAAAAGGGTTGTTTTTCTGATATACTTTCAAATCCTTGTATTAGGTGATTATCTTTGTTTAATACTTCTATTTGTTTTTTTATTTCTTCGTTTATTGCTTTTTTGTAATCAAAACCTTCTTTAAATAGATGATTTAAAGCAATTTCTTTTCCAGTGATTAAGTCGTAGTTGTAAGGAATGACGTTGTAATTTCCATGAGCTCCACCGGTATAAGAGTTATAAACTACGGTAAGACTTAAAAGCTTACTAGTAAGAGTATGGACTTTATAGTTTGTATCAGCAGCATAGTTTATAAGAGGAAAGCCTAATTTTTTTGATTCCACTACATACTCCATGCCATCTTTTTTTAGTTTTTCTCCAAATTCTTTTCCGTGGTTTTGGAACATTTCATTTAGTTCTTTTTGAATTTTTTCATCCTTTAGTTTATTCAATTGAGGAATTCTAATATCACCTTTATATCCTACTTCTTTTTCAGTTACTACATAGGAATATATTTTAGGAGAATCCTTTTTTAAATTAAGTTTTAAATTAACGCCTTTTTTAAAGGAGGAAAAAGGAATTTTAAATTCTTTAAAACCTGAAGAGTATGGAGCTATCTCATACTGTCCGAAGTAAACCACTAGGAAGCCATCTTCTATAAAAAATGGTTGGTCAGGTAGTATTCCTTTAAAGTAATTTGTTATCTCTGGGTAGTATTCATCAGGATTATTAGATATAGTTTCTCTTATTTGATCATTTATTATTTTTTCATATTCCTCATCAGGGCTAAATAAATCCCATAAAGATGCCATCTCAGAAGTTTTTATGTCTATATTATAACTCTTTTTTGTTGTATTTCCGTGAGCACCTCCAGTATAGGAATAATAGGAAATTGTAAAGCTAATCAAGTTGTTTTTATTATAATGCTCCTTGTAATCTATGATCACCTCGTAATTATTGCGAAGAATGCCTTTTGCATTATCTTCCTCTGCTATTGATTTAACTTTATTTTTAAAGCCTTCAATATCTTTAACTATCAATTCATTTAGCTTTTTTTCTGAAGAACCATCCTTTAATCCTGAGATTATGGGGATTTTAATGGTAGACTTAAATATCTTAGAATCTTCCTTAGTTTCCTTAGAAGATATAGTAGGAGTTTTATTTTCTGCCATGGCTTGGGCTTGAACTACTTCATTTTTATATTTTGGAATATTGAAAAGGTCTAGTTTATATGCTCCAATGGAAACTATTGCTGTAATAGCAATTGCTAATGTTTTTTTCATAATTATTACCTCCCTGTAACCTTTTGTCCTTAGTATAAATATATACTATTTTAAGATTAAGATAGTTACGAAGGAGATAAATTTTGGTAACAAATTGGTAACAAATTTATGTTATAATTACGTTATTAGCATAGGGATAGGGGATGTTTTTATGAAGGGAATTGTCACAGAAGAAATATATTATAAAAGCTTTGGTAAGTGCGTTAAAATAACTAATAATGTAGTTGAACTTTATGTAACAATAGAAAAGGGACCGAGAATAATAAGATACGGTTTTATAAATAGGGAAAATCATTTTTGTGAGAATATACCAACAAGTATGGAGGTTATGGGAGAGACATGGCACTTAATGGGTGGACATAGATTATGGCATAGTCCTGAAAGTAGCCCTAGAACATATATACCTGATAATAACCCTGTAAAGTGGCATATAAAAGAAAACTCTATAGTATTTCAAATGAATATAGAACCTTGGACTCAAATAAAAAAGGAGATAGAGATAACACTAGAGGAAGGAAGTAAGGTAGAAGTAATTCATAGACTAACTAATAAAGGAGCTTGGCCTGTAGAGTTATCTGCTTGGGCTATAACAGTTATGGCACCAGGTGGAATAGGGGTGATTCCTCAAGGAAAGAGGGAAACTAATTTGCTTCCCAATAGAGTAGTTGCTCTATGGCCCTACTCAAAAATGAATGATGATCGTGTAACTTGGGGAGATAAATATATAACCATAAGACAGGATAAGAGTAAAAAAGAACCCTTTAAAATGGGAATTTCAAATGAAGAGGGCTTTGCAGCTTATTTTAATCATAATAGTCTATTTATAAAAAGCTACAACCATGTTTTGGGAGAAAGCTACCCTGACTTAGGTGTATCCTATGAAACCTATACAAATGAATACATGCTGGAAATGGAAACTCTATCTCCTTTAAAAAAATTATCTACTGATGAAACTATTACTCATATTGAAAATTGGGTTTTGATAGACAATGTAAGTTTCCCTAGAGAAGAAGAAAAAATGGAAAAACTTTTAATGGTATTTGTATAAAACTATTAATTAATGTCAATAATCCTTCTAAGGAGGGATATTATGGATATTAAAAAAAATAAAAAGATATTTGGTTTCATGATTATAATGTTATCAATTATAATATTTACGTTAAGTTATTATATTGGTATACAGTATTTAAAAAGTAAAAATAAAGAAATAGATAATGATAATAAAATACAGGTAAATAACATCAATAAAGAGATAGAGGAAATTTATACTCAAGGTAGAGGAAATGAGGCTTTATCTCCAAATAGTTCTGTACAATTCAAAGTTAGATATAAAAAAAGTGGAGATACCTTTATAACTAAAGTTGATAAGGTGAGTAATTTAAGTGTAAAAACTAGGGGAGAGTTGGAAGAGAAGTTTAAAGAAGAGTATAAATTAACGGACTTCCAGTCAGATAAAATTGTAATGGTAAAGGAAATAGATAAGTATTCTCCAAATAAATATGTTTTAGGCATAAAAGAAGATTATTTAGCTATATTTAGGACAGACATTAATGGAGATATGTACATAGAAAATGAAGAAACGGATATTACGGATAAGAAAATAGATCACTTAAAAGAGCAAGATATAATAGCCTTAACTAAGGGAAGTAATTATTTTCAACGTAACACAAAAGAAGAAGCAATGGCACTCCTTGAGGATTATGAATAATAGTCCTCAAGGTTTTTTTATTGAAAAGGAACTGTTTATTTGATAAAGTAGAGATTGATAATTAATAATTAAAATCTTAAGGGGCTGAAGCTTGTGTATGAATATATAAAAGGTATTTTTAAGGGTATGAGTAAGGATTATATAGTTGTAGAAAATGGAGGAATAGGATATAAAATATTTACCTCTGGTAATACTCTATCAAAAACTCCAAAGGTTGAAGAGGAGATAGTACTGTTTTTGCAACAAATTGTTAGAGAAGACTTTATAGGGCTTTATGGATTTAGTTCTAAGGAAGAAAGAGATATGTTTAATCTGTTATTGACTATAAGTGGTGTTGGAGCAAAGGCATCTCTTTCTCTTTTATCCATAAGCAGTAGTGATAAATTAAAATATGCCATATTTACAGGAGATGAAAAGACATTAACTAAGGCACCAGGCATTGGGAAAAAAATTGCTCAAAGAATCATTCTAGAGTTAAAAGATAAAATAAAAATAGATAATTTAATGGACAAGGGAGAAAATATTGTTTTAGAAGATATAATTGAGATAGATACATACAATGAAGCTCTAGCTGCTTTAATATCCTTAGGATATTCGGAGAAGGAAGCTACTAAAGCACTAAATTATGCGGATAAGAAAGCCTCACTAGAAGTTATAATTAAAGAATGTTTGAGATTTTTAATGAATTGAGAGGAGTAATAATATGAATGAAAGATTTGTTACCCCTTTAAATTTAAGGGAAGACAATGAAATAGAGTTTAGTTTAAGACCTAAGAGGCTTAAAGAGTATATTGGTCAAAGAAAAGTAAAGGAAAAGCTTGATATATTTATAAAAGCAGCTCAAGGGAGAGGAGAAGCTTTAGACCATGTACTTTTATATGGACCACCGGGACTTGGAAAGACAACTTTAGCAAATATTATTGCGGAAGAAATGGGGGGTAACTTAAAAATTACCTCAGGGCCAGCCATAGAAAGGGCGGGAGATTTAGCAGCAATACTAACTACATTAAACGACTTTGATGTATTATTTATAGATGAAATACACAGGCTAAATAGAGCAGTAGAGGAGATACTTTACCCAGCAATGGAAGATTACGCTTTAGATATTGTAATTGGAAAAGGAGCTGCGGCTAAATCTATTAGATTAGACCTTCCAAAGTTTACTTTGATAGGGGCAACCACAAGAGTTGGGATGCTAACGGCACCTTTAAGAGATAGGTTTGGAGTGCTTTGTCCTATGGAGTTTTATGAAGAAGAAGAACTTAGAGAAATAATAGTTAGATCCTCAGGAATTTTAAATGTAGAAATTGAGGAAAAGGCGGCTTTAGAGCTTGCTAGAAGTTCCAGGGGTACACCTAGAATTGCAAATAGAATATTAAAAAGAGTAAGGGATTATTGTCAGGTAAAAGGTGATGGAATAATAGATTCTAAATCATCTATAGAAGCCTTAAGGTTATTTGAAATCGACAAAGAAGGCTTTGATAGCATAGATAACAAAATTTTGAATGCTATTATAGATAATTTTAATGGAGGTCCTGTTGGAGTTGAAACCCTGGCCTACTTCATAGGTGAGGAGCTTGATACTATTCAAGATGTTTACGAACCATATTTGATGCAAAAGGGATTTATAATAAGAACTCCAAGAGGAAGAGTGGCCACTGATAAAGCTTATAAGCATTTTAAAAAGAATAGAAATAGCAATATTGAAATTGAACAATGTTCCATAAATATAGAGGAGTGTTAAAGTGAAAGTAAAAGATTTTGATTATTATTTGCCAGAGGAACTAATTGCGCAGGTTCCTATAGAAAAAAGAGACGAAGCAAGGTTAATGATTATAGATAAAGAAAGAAAAGAAGTTGATCATAAAATATTTAAAGATATTATAGATTACTTAGAACCGGGAGATTGTTTGGTTTTAAATGATACTAGAGTGCTTCCTGCGAGGCTCATAGGAGAAAAAGAAGGAAGCGGTGGTAAAATGGAATTTTTACTACTGAAAAGAATAGATAAAGATAACTGGGAAACTTTAGTTAAACCAGGTAAAAAGGCTAAAATAGGAAGTAGATTTTCCTTTGGTAACGGGGAACTAAAAGCTCAGGTAGTAGCTTTAGGTGAAGAGGGAAGCAGGATAGTAGAGTTTGAGTATGAAGGTATCTTTGAAGAAGTACTAGATAGATTAGGACAAATGCCGCTGCCACCTTATATTAAAGAAAAGTTAGAGGATAAAGAGCAGTATCAAACGGTGTATTCTAAAGAAACGGGTTCTGCAGCAGCTCCAACAGCAGGGCTTCATTTTACTGAGGAACTATTAGAAAAAATTAAGGATAAAGGGGTGAACCTAGCATTTTTAACTCTTCATGTGGGACTTGGAACTTTTAGACCTGTAAAAGCAGAGGATATAAATGATCATATTATGCATTCAGAGTATTATAGTTTATCTAAGGAAACCGCTGAAATTATAAATAAGGCTAAAGAAAATGGTAAAAGAGTTATTGCAGTAGGAACTACTTCTTGCAGAACTTTAGAAACCATAGGGGATGAAAATGAAAGAGTTAGGGAAGCTTCAGGATGGACGGATATTTTCATATTTCCAGGATATAAATTTAAAATAGTGGATGCCCTTATAACAAACTTCCATCTTCCTCAATCTACCTTATTAATGCTAGTAAGTGCACTTTGCACTAGAGAAAAGATGTTGAATGCTTATGAAATAGCGGTGAAGGAAAAGTATAGATTTTTTAGTTTTGGAGATGCAATGTTTATTAAGTAATTTACTTTAAGGAGAATGAATATGTACAAATTGATAAAGAAATGTGGGAATGCTAGAAGAGGGGAATTTAAAACTGCTCATGGAACAATTCAAACCCCTGTTTTTATGAATGTGGGTACCTTAGGAGTTATTAAAGGTGCAGTATCTTCTATGGACTTAAAAGAAATAGGATGCCAAGTGGAGCTATCAAATACTTACCACTTGCATTTAAGACCTGGTGACAAAATAATTAAGCAAATGGGTGGATTACATAAATTTATGAATTGGGATAAGCCGATATTGACGGACTCAGGAGGGTTTCAGGTTTTTTCTTTAGCAGGTATTAGAAAAATCAAAGAAGAAGGTGTTTATTTTAGCTCTCATATCGATGGCAAAAGAATATTCATGGGACCAGAGGAAAGTATGCAAATACAAAGTAATATAGCTTCTACCATAGCCATGGCCTTCGATGAGTGTATTCCAATTCCATCTACAAGAGAGTATGTGGAGCAATCTGTGGCTAGAACTGTAAGATGGCTAGAAAGATGTAAAGTGGAAATAGATAAATTAAACTCTCTTCCAGACACTATTAATAAAAATCAAATGTTATTTGGAATTAATCAAGGAGCAACCTTCCATGATATTAGAGCTGCTCATGCAAAAGAAATAGTAAAAATGGATTTAGATGGTTACGCCATTGGAGGGCTTGCTGTAGGAGAAACCCATGAGGAAATGTACAATACCATTGAAGCTGTTATGGAGTATCTACCACAAGATAAGCCAATATATTTAATGGGGGTAGGTACCCCTGCCAATATACTAGAAGCGGTAGATAGGGGAGTAGACTTCTTTGATTGCGTACTTCCAGCAAGAAACGGAAGACATGGTCATGTGTTTACTAAAGAAGGTAAAATAAATCTAATGAATGCAAAATTCGAGCTAGATGGAAGACCTATAGATGAGGGATGTCAGTGCCCAGCTTGCAGAGATTACTCAAGAGCTTACATAAGACATTTGTTTAAGGCAAAGGAAATGCTAGCTATGAGGCTGTGTGTTCTTCATAACTTATATTTTTATAACAATATGATGAAAGAAATAAGAGATGCAATAGATGGAGATTATTTCTCTCAATATAAGGAAGAAAAGTTAGCGGAGTGGAATGGAAAAGCCTAGAAAAAACTTTACATCCTCCCAAAAGGATTATAAACTTATATTAGACAACTTTTTTGAGGGGAGGTGAGAGCATGTTAGCTACCACTAATGTACAAAATAATAATTTGTTAGGATTAGTTTTACCTTTTGCTATAATGATGGGTTTCTTTTATATTTTTGTAATTAGGCCTGAGAATAAGAGAAGGAAAAAATATAAAAGTATGTTAGACTCCGTAAAGGTAAATGACGAAATTATTACAAAGGGCGGAATACTCGGGAAAGTAATTAATATTCAAGATACATATATAATTTTAGAAACAGGTCCTAGCAGAGTTAGGATAAAACTTGATAAAAACGGTATATTGTCCCTTATAAACAGCAGTGAGACTGTTGAAGAAAAGAAAGAAGATGAAAGTTAAATTTCTTATCATAAAACACCTCTATTCTACATAAATACTAGTAGATAGGAGGTGTTTTTATATGGAAAGAAGTAATCTGTTACCTATAGGAGACGGGATTTTGAGGAGCACTATACTAACGGTGGTCTTTATGATAATATATGCTATCATTATGACTATAATAGACTTAAGTGATAAAGCTAATAGTATATTTTATCTTGTAACCACTGTACTTAGCATTATGTATGGAAGTATTTATGCTGTACGTAAGATTAATAAAAAGGGATGGCTAACTGGAATGATAGTAGCTACATTATATATGCTTATAATATACGTGGTATCTTTAATTGCAGGAAACACACCAGGATTAGATAATAGAGCTATAATGAAATTTTTATTAGCGCTAGGAGTAGGGGCACTATCAGGTATGCTTGGGATAAATATTTGAGTTTTGCTTTATTTTGCATTATTATTATGATATAATTACAAGGATATATTTATAAATAGAACGGAGGGATTTATGTGAAACATATAAAAACAATAAATAAAACGAACATAAAAGACAGCCTAAAAAAACCAGGATGTAAGGAATGTGCTAATTCATGTCAGTCAGCATGTAAAACTTCCTGTACAGTTGCAAACTTAGCTTGCGAAAATTAATATAAAAGCAGTAACCTAAGGTTACTGCTTTAAATTTAGTCCAAATAGATTAGGAGGAAATATCTTGTCACTTATACACAAATTTATTCAAGATGGAGAATTTTATATATTAGACGTAAATTCTGGAGCAGTACACCTAGTGGACGAGCTAATTTACGAAATGGTTGAAAAAGATGGATTAAAAGATAAAGAAGAGGTATTAAAAGCCTTTGAAGGTAAATATGAAAAGGAATATATATTTGAGGCTTATGAGGAGTTAGAAACCCTTGTTAATGAAGGTATGCTATACTCAAAGGATCTATATAAAAATATAGGGCTAAAAGCAGGAGAGGAAGAATCCTTAATAAAAGCACTATGTTTAAATATAGCTCATGATTGTAATTTAAGATGCCAGTATTGTTTTGCAGATGAGGGAGAATATAAAGGAAAAAGAGAGATTATGTCTCCAGAAGTGGGCAAGAAAGCAATAGATTTTGTAATTAAAAGCTCAGGGACTAGAAGAAATATAGAAGTTGACCTTTTTGGCGGAGAACCTTTAATGGCTTTCAATACTATTAAAGAAATAGTGGAGTATGGAAAAGAACAGGGAAAGGCTCACAATAAAGTAATAAGATTTACTATGACTACCAATGGAGTTTTGCTAAATGATGAAATAATGGATTATTTAGATAAAAACATGGGAAATATAGTGTTAAGCATTGATGGTAGAAAAGAAATAAATGATGAAGTAAGACCAGGAGTTACTGGAAAAGGAAGCTACGATGTCATACTTCCTAAGATAAAAAAGATGGTGGGAATGAGAGGTAAAGGAAAGCAATATTATGCAAGAGGCACCTTTACTAGAAAAAATACGGACTTTTTTGAAGATGTTATGCATTTAGTAAATGAAGGATTTGATGAGCTATCTATAGAACCTGTAGTACTAGAGGATAGTCATCCATTGTCTCTTAGAGAAGACGATTTACCAAAAATATTTGAACAATACGATAAACTTTATAAGGAATTACTTAAAAGACACAAAGAGGGAAATCCCTTTAAATTTTACCATTTCAACATAGACCTTCAAGGAGGACCATGTGTTTATAAGAGAATATCTGGCTGTGGAGCAGGACATGAATATGTGGCTGTGACTCCTTCAGGAGATATATACCCATGTCACCAATTTGTTGGTAATGAAGAATTTAAAATGGGAAATGTATTTGAAGAGGGGCTAAATGAAAATATAGAAAAGCAGTTTAAGGAAGGAAATATTTACTTTAAACCTACTTGTATGGAGTGCTGGGCAAGATTTTATTGCAGCGGTGGGTGCCAAGCAAATAACTTTAACTTTAATAAGGATATTTCGGTTCCGTACAGCCTAGGATGCGAAATGCAGAAGAAGAGAATAGAATGTGCTATTGCTTTAAAATCACAGTTAATGGAAGAATAGCTCTATTATATTGACTATTTTTTACATTAGCTATATAATTTTTATGAAATACACAGAAGAAGGGGGATAAATATGAAAGGTAATAAAACCTTCAAAAGCACAATGTTTTTTATACTTTCAGTGTTGATTATAGGTTTTTTAGCTTATGCAGGGACCTTTGGTATAGAAAATGTATTTGGAACGGGATATAGAGTAAAATCCTTTAATGAAGCTATAAAAAAAGGATTGGACCTTCAAGGGGGAGTTTCCCTAGTAGAGGAAATACAGGAAGACAAGGTAGATAATGCAACTATAGATAGAACTATTGAACTTATATCTATGAGAGTAAATAAACTAGGTGTTAGTGAAACAATAGTTCAAAGAGAAGGGGAAAAAAGAATTAGAATAGAAATACCAGGAGTGTATAATGCTAAAGAAGTAATAGACACTGTTGGTAAAACTGGTGAATTAAAATTCATAGGACCAGATAAAGAAGTTATATTAACAGGTAAAGATGTTAAAAATGCAGTGGCTCAAATAAATCCTGATAACAATCAGCCAATAATAAGTTTAGAGTTTACCGATGAAGGGACTAAGAAATTTGCAGAAGCTACTAAGAAGTTTATAGGACAGCAAATTGCAATTTACATGGATGAGGAACTTTTAACGAATCCAATGGTAAATGATGTTATAGCTACTGGAAAAGGTATGATAACAGGAAGTAAATCCCTTGAAGAAGCTAAAAGACAGGCAGGAATAATTAAATCTGGAGCTCTTCCAGTAGTAGTAAAACCTGTGGAAGCTAAAACCGTAGGAGCTACCTTAGGAGCTAATGCTCTTCCGCTTAGCTTTAAAGCAGGTGGCATAGGAATAGGTTTAGTTATGTTATTTATGCTATTCTTCTATAGGATTCCAGGACTTATTGCAAATATAGCTTTAGTTTTATATATAGTTTTAGTACTTTTAACTTTTGTTTCAATTAAGGCAACTTTAACTCTATCTGGAATAGCTGGTTTCCTATTAACTATAGGTATGGCAGTAGATGCAAATATTTTAATATTTGAAAGAATAAAAGAAGAGCTATCGGCAGGTAAATCTATAAGAAGCTCAGTAGAATCAGGTTTCCATAGAGCATTATCTTCAATTATAGACTCTAATACAACAACTATAATTGCAGGATTAGTTTTATATAATCTAGGTTCAGGAGCAGTAAAAGGCTTTGCCCTCACATTAATAATAGGTATAGTATTAAGTATGCTTACAGCTATAGTTATAACAAGATCCTTACTTAAATTAGCTGTAAATATTGGATTGCTTAATAGTTTAGCAGCCTTTGGTGCTAGTAGGAAGGAAGGGGAAACAAAATCCCTTAAGATAATTGAAAGAACAAAGGTATGGGTTGCCTTATCTCTTGTTATAATGCTTTCAGGATTATTCTTTAGTATTAAAAGTGGTTTAAACTTTGGTATTGACTTTAAAGGAGGTACTTTAGTTCAAATCAATATGAAGAGTGAGTATAACAAGGAAGAGATAGAGGGTATAATCGGAAAATACACAAAGGATTATACTACAAATTCTGCAACTAATTCTTCTGGAGAAATACATTTAGAAATAAGAAGTAACTCTTTAGAGGAAAGTCAAATTGATCCTATGTTTAAGGAAATAAAAGAAAAGTATAAGCTTGAGGATAAGGATTTACTTTCTCAACAAACCATAGGAGCTTCAATTGGAAAAGAATTAACACGAAAGGCAATATTAGCTCTAATCATAGCCAATATTGGAATGTTAATATATATAGGATTTAGATTCGAATTGAAATTTGGATTAGCAGCTATTATAGCTCTACTTCACGACGTATTAATAACTCTTGCTGTATATGCTGTATTACAAATACCTATAAATAGCAGTTTTATAGCTGCCATATTAACCATAGTAGGATACTCTATTAATGATACTATAGTTGTATTCGACAGAATAAGAGAAAATTCAAAAAGAATGAAGAGAGCAAGTGATGGAGAAATTGCAAATTTAAGTATTTCTCAAACCATTAAAAGATCCATATATACAAGCGTAACTACTTTAATTACCATAGCAGCTGTAGGCATATATGTTCCTTCTGTTAGGGACTTTGCCATACCGCTTGTAATTGGAATAGTAGCTGGAGGATATTCGTCAATTTTTATAGCAAGTCCATTGTGGGTATATTTAAAAAATAGAGATTTAGCTAAAAAGTAACAAAAATCAGAGCGATTTTGCTCTGATTTTTTATTTTTATATATAATTTGATAAAATGTTTGTAAAAAAGTATATTATAACTTATAATTATATATGCTTTTTATTTTTTGGAGGACTTTGCTATGGAGAATAAAACGTATTGTTTTTATAATCCCTTTTTGTTGAAGAATATGAAAGAAGCTTTGATTAGAATAGTAAAAGCTGTAAACGAAAGGGAAAAAATAGTATTATATGGATGTTGTGATTTGGATGGAATATCAGGAGTTTCATTGCTTTTTTTGGTGTTAAAATATTTAAATGCAGATGTTGAATATTTTATATCAGATGGAGATGGGAATTTTGATATTAAAACTGATATAATAAAAAATCATGTAAAATTTTTGGGAGCTAATTTAATGATAACCGTGGGTTGTGGAGTAAATTCCTTTGAACAGGTGGAACTTTGCAAACAACTTGGTATTGATGTAATAATTACAGACGCTCAAGTTTGCAGGGGAAAAGTACCTAATACTATTGTAATTAACCCAAGTCAAGAAGGATGTGTGTATCCTTTTAAAAATTTATCTAATGCGGGAGTAACATATAAATTGGTTCAAGCTATTTCCTCATACTATCAAATGAAAAGTATTAGTAAATATTTAGATTTAGTTATGATAGGAACCATGTCTAACAAAGCTACATATGATGGAGAAAATAAGATTATGATAGACGAGGGCATTTATCATATGAATTATACAAATAATTATGGCTTGAAAGCTTTGATGAAAGTGAATAAAATAAAACATATAGACATAGAAAATATATTTAAAATTATTGATAATGTAGCTCCTTCTTGGAATAATTCTAGAGTTTTGGATAATGCTAGAATTACAGTAGAATTGCTTACAACGTCAAATAGTGATAGAGCAGAACAAATTGCTAAATATTTAAAGAATGAAGTTAAAAGTAGTAAAGTTTATGCAAAGTAAACTGATAATATAATATTATGGATTCTAGGGGGAATAAATAATGAATTTGAAAGAAAAAATAAGAATAATTGAAGATTTTCCAAAGGAAGGAATAAGCTTTAAAGATGTTACAACTATTTTAAAAGATAGTGAAGCTTTAAACTTTACTATAAATTCCATGATAGAAGAATTAAAGGATGAAAAAATTGATATAGTAGTTGGTCCAGAAGCTAGAGGGTTTTTATTTGGAGTGCCAGTAGCCTATGGATTAGGAGCAGGTTTTGTTCCAGTTAGAAAAAAAGGTAAGCTTCCTTGTGAAACCGTAGCTGGAGCATATGATTTAGAATATGGAAACGATATATTAGAGATGCATAAAGATGCTATAAAGCCTGGTCAAAGGGTAGCAATTATAGATGATTTACTTGCCACAGGAGGAACTATTGAAACCGTAGCAAAGATGGTGGAAAGTTTAGGCGGAGAAGTAATCTCAATTAATTTTGTAATAGAATTAACAGATTTAAAAGGAAGAGAAAAAATTAAGGACTATAAGGTTCAATCCCTTGTAGAATATAACATATAGCCAAAATAAAAATTGCATGTTTCTACAAAATATTATATAATGTTAATAAATAATAAGTGGCTGGTTAATAAAACCAGCCATTGATTTTAGGAGAGAAAAATATGCTTGAAAAGTTGATGGATAAAATAGATAAAAACTGTAGTTTCGTTGATAAAGAACTAGTAAAAAAAGCATATAATATTGCCTATGAAGCCCATAAGGAGCAAAAAAGGGAATCCGGAGAACCCTATATTATTCATCCTTTAGAGGTAGCAAGCATATTGGCAGAAATGGGTATGGACACCAGCACTATTGTAGCTGGTATTTTGCATGATGTTATTGAAGATACAATATTCACTTATGAAGATATAGAAAAAGAATTTAGCAGCGAAGTTGCCGATTTAGTTGAAGGAGTAACTAAACTTGGTAAAATTAAATATAAAACAAAAGAAGAACAACAAGCGGATAATATAAGAAAAATGCTTCTAGCCATGGCTAAAGATGTTAGAGTGATATTAATTAAACTAGCGGATAGACTTCATAATATGAGAACCTTAAAATATATGACTGAGGATAAACAAAAGGAAAAGGCAAAGGAAACCTTTGATATATTTGCCCCTCTTGCTCACAGACTAGGAATTTCAAAAATTAAATGGGAACTAGAGGATTTAGCCTTTAGATATATAAATTCGGAAGAATATTATGATTTAGTAAAAAAAATAGCTGAAAAAAGAGTGGAAAGAGAAGCTTATATTGAAACTATAACAAAAGAGTTATCAGAGAATTTATTAAAGTCTGGAATAAAATCTGATATTGAAGGAAGACCAAAACACTTTTATAGCATATATAGAAAAATGACTAATCAAAATAAAACCCTTGAACAAATATTTGATTTAACTGCTGTAAGAATACTTGTGGAAACTGTAAAGGATTGCTATGCGGCACTGGGAATAGTTCATACTATGTATAAACCTATACCAGGGAGATTTAAAGACTATATAGCTATGCCTAAGCCTAATATGTATCAATCACTGCATTCTACAGTAATAGGGCCTCAGGGAAAGCCCTTTGAAATACAAATAAGAACAGAAGAAATGCATAGAACTGCTGAATACGGTATAGCTGCCCATTGGAAATACAAAGAAGGAAAGCCTATGGAGGTTGCTCAGGAAGCTAGTGCCGAAGGAAACATGGACTTAAAACTTTCCTGGCTTAGAGAAATACTTGAATGGCAAAGGGAAACCGCTGACGCTACTGAATTTATGGAAGGATTTAAGATAGACTTATTTTCTGATGAAATTTTCGTATTCACTCCAAAGGGGAATGTAATCAATCTTCCAAGTGAATCTACTCCAATAGATTTTGCCTATAAAATTCATACAGATATAGGAAATAAATGCGTAGGTGCTAAGGTTAATAGTAAAATGGTACCTTTAGATTATCATTTGAAAACTGGTGAAATAGTTGAGATTGTAACCTCGTCTACTTCAAAAGGACCTAGTATGGATTGGATAAATATGGCTAAGAGTAATCAAGCTAAAAGTAAAATTAGAGCTTGGTTTAAAAAGGTGAAAAGAGAAGAGTATGTAGGTAGAGGAAGAGAATTATTAGAAAAAGAAGCAAAAAAGCAGGGGTATAACTTTGGAGAAATTGCTAAAGGTGATATTATTATCAATATACTAAAGAGATACAGCTTTAATTCTATTGAGGATCTTTATGCAGCAGCAGGAATGGGAGACATATCCTCTTCAAGTATTGTTTCAAAAATTAGAGACATATATGAAAAAGGCAATAAAGTTCAATTGTCCAATGAAGAAATTATGAATAATGCTAATGTTAAAAGCAATAAAAAAGAACAAAATAAAGTTAATAGAAAAAACCCTTCTGCACCAGGAATAATTGTTAAGGGAGCTAGTAATCTATTAATTAGATTTTCTAAATGTTGTAATCCAGTGCCAGGAGATGAAATAGTTGGATACATTACCAAGGGAAGAGGGGTTTCTGTTCACAGAAAAGACTGTTCTAATATAGCTAATTTAATACAAGACGAAGAAAACAAAGTAGTGGAAGTAAGCTGGGGAGAATCAAAGTCAGGAGCTTATATAGCAGAAATTCAGGTAAAATCAGAGGATAGAGATGGCTTGCTTGCGGAAATTATGGAAATAATAACAGAAACAAAGACAAATCTTTATGCTATAAATGCTAAGCCAATTAGAGGAATATATGCTTTAGTGAATATAAAATTAAAAATACCTAATATTGAACACCTAAAAGATTTAATGAAGAGAATTAAAAGATTAAAGGGAGTTACAGAGGTATATAGAACTAAAAATTAGAGGTGATGGTTTTGAGAGCCGTTGTGCAAAGAGTTAAGATGTCTAAAGTAGTAGTAGATGGAAAAACTATAGGAAGTATTGGAATGGGATTAAATGTACTTTTAGGCATTTGCAAGGGAGATACTTTTGAGGACATAAAGTACTTAAAGGACAAAATAATAAATCTAAGAATATTTCAAGATGAAGAAGAAAAGATGAATAAATCCCTCTTAGATGTAGGGGGAGAGCTTCTCGTGATTTCTCAATTTACTCTGTATGGAGATGTAAGGAAGGGTAAAAGACCTAGCTTTATAGAAGCTTTAGGAGGGGAAGAAGCTAAAGCTCTTTATGAGGAATTTATTAAGCAATGTAAGGAAATGATAAGTAATGTGGAAACAGGAGAGTTTGGAGCTGATATGGAAGTAACAATAGTAAACGATGGGCCTGTTACCATACTATTAGATAGCAAAAAAACATTTTAAAATTGAGGAGTGAAGGATATGAAAATTAACAGATTGCCCTTAGGGTCTTATGCTGCTAATTGTTATATTGTTATGGATGATAAAACAAAGGAAGCCTTAGTAATAGATCCTGGTGCTGAAGCTTCTGTAGTGGATGATGAAATTAAAAGAATGGGTGCTAAAGTAAAGTATATATTTTTAACTCATGGACATCTTGATCATATTGGGGCAGTTAGTGAATTAAAAAAATTAACCAACGCTTCTGTGTGCATAAATGAAGAAGATGAAAAGGCCATTAAAAAAGGTGGCTATGTATTTGGAGAGGTAAAGAACTTTGGAGAAGCAGACATCTACTTAAAAGATGGAGATGAGTTTGGAGTTGGAGATATGCATATAAAGTGCATAGAAACACCAGGGCACTCTAAAGGTGGAATGTGCTTTTTAATAAAAAATGTTGTATTTACAGGAGATACTATTTTTGAAGGATCTATTGGAAGAACTGATTTTGAAGGTGGAGATTTTAATACCCTAATAAAGAGCATTAAAACTAAACTTTTAACCCTTCCAGAGGATACAGTAATTCTTCCAGGTCACGGGAATGAAAGCAGAATAGATTATGAAAAGATGTATAATCCATTTTTATAGAGAGAAAGAAAGTAGATAATATGGAAATTATAATAAATCTTTATGACTTAAAAAATAGATACGATGTGTTCCAAATTTTTAATTTATTCTTTCCTTTAAGAGAATTTAAATTTGATTCATTACATTGGAACTATAAAATCACTCAGGATGAAAACACAATTTACATAGAAGATGAGATTGGAATAGAAATCTATTCAATAAACAAGGAAATTAACTTTAAAGAAGAACTTAAAAAATCTATATATATTTTTTTGAAAAAGAGAACGGGAAAGGACTTTCCGTGGGGTACTATGCTTGGCATAAGACCTAGTAAGGTAGCCTTGAGTCTATTAAGAGATGGAAAAGATGAAGGGGAAATAGTAGAGTTTTTTAAAGAGCATTACTTGGCGGAAGAAGAAAAAGCTAAGCTATGCATAGAAATTGCAAGAGTAGAGAACAGTATGGTAAATAATAGTAAGGACAAAATAAGTCTTTATATAGGAATGCCATTTTGTCCTACAAGATGTTCCTATTGTTCCTTTGCATCAAACCCTATAGGTAGTTTTAAAAAGCATGTAGATGGCTATATTAAGGCCTTAACCAAAGAAATAGAAGAAATAAATAAATTTATAAAAGAAAAGAGATTAATTATACAGACCTTATATTTTGGAGGAGGCACTCCCACTGCTATAGGGGATGAGGAATTTAGCTATATCATGGAGAAAATATATAATAATTTTGTCTGTGAAAATCATATAGAAGAATTCACTGTAGAATGTGGAAGACCTGACAGCTTATCTGTGGATAAATTTTCAACTATGAAAAAATATGGGGTTACAAGAATTAGTATAAACCCTCAAACTATGAATGATGAAACCTTAAAGCTCATAGGAAGAAATCATACTGCACAAGATGTTAAAGAAAGTTATAAAATTGCTAGAGAAATGGGCTTTGATAATATAAATATGGATATAATTGTAGGGCTACCTGGAGAGAGGTTGTCTCACATAAAAAACACTTGCAAAGAAATATATGACTTAAAACCTGATAGTATAACAGTTCATGGGATGGCTATTAAGAAGGGGTCTAAACTACTTGAAAAGTTAGAGGAGTATTTAAATTCCATTCATCAAGAAGAATTGAACTTAATGTATGAAGAAACCTTTGAATTGTCCAAGAACTTAAAGATGAAGCCGTATTATATGTATAGACAAAAAAATATGGTTGGGAACATGGAAAATATAGGTTATGCTTTAGGGGGTAAGGAATGTATATATAATATACAAATGATAGAAGAAAAACAGACTATTATTGCCTTGGGAGCAGATGGAATTACAAAGATTATATATCTAGATTCCAATAAAATAGAGAGAGCTCCTAATGTAAAGGATGTAATAGAATACAATAATAGAGTTGATGAAATGATAAATAAAAAAATAGAAGAATTAAAGAAACTATATTAATTTTAATGGTTAAAAAGAGGAGGAAAAAACATGGGAGAAGCTTTAAATGGAGCAAAAAGAACTATAATGTGTGGAGAATTAAGAGAAAGTCATGTAGATAATAGCTCCACAGTTATGGGATGGGTGCAAAGAAAAAGAAATCTTGGAGGATTAATATTTGTAGATTTAAGAGATAGAACAGGTATACTTCAAGTGGTATTTGGAGAGGAAATAAACAAAGAGGCTTTTGAAAAAGCTGATACACTTAGAGCGGAATATTGTATTGCAGTGAGTGGTAAGGTTGTTAGAAGACAATCTCCAAACGATACATTGCCAACAGGAATGGTAGAACTTCAAGGAGAGGAAATAAAGATTCTTTCAGAATCAGAAACTCCTCCAATATATATAAAAGAGGACTTAGATGCTTCTGAAAATATAAGATTAAAATATAGATACTTAGACTTAAGAAGACCTGATATGCAAAAGAGATTAATCATTAGACATAAAGCTGCTAAAGCAGTTAGGGACTTTATGGATGCAGAAGGATTTTTAGAAGTAGAAACACCAATGCTTACAAAGAGTACACCAGAAGGTGCTAGAGATTACTTAGTACCAAGTAGAAACTATCAAGGTGAATTTTATGCACTACCACAATCTCCACAGTTATTTAAACAATTATTAATGGTTTCAGGCTTTGATAGATATTTCCAAATTGTTAAATGCTTTAGAGATGAAGACTTAAGAGCTAACAGACAGCCAGAATTTACTCAGGTAGATATAGAAATGTCTTTCGTTGAAAGAGACGATGTAATGGCTATGAATGAAAGATTAATACAGCACGTATTTAAACAAGTATTAGATGTAGACGTTAAGCTTCCAATAGAAAGACTACCATATAAAATTGCCATGGAAAAGTACGGTAGTGATAAGCCAGATTTAAGATTTGGAATGGAAATAGAAAATATATCTGATGCATTAAAGGACACAGAATTTAAAGTATTTAAAGATGTATTAGATAACGGCGGTTCAATAAGGGCTATTAAAGCTGAAAATTGTGCTGACATGGGAAGAAAACAAATAGATAAATTAACTGACTTTGTAAAAGGATTTAAAGCAAAGGGGTTAGCTTGGATTGCTTATAAAGAAGATGAATTAAAATCTCCAATTGCAAAATTCTTAAAAGATGAAGAGTTAAAAGCTATCGTTCATAAAATGGATGCAAAGGTAGGAGACTTAATCTTAATAGTATCTGATGCAAAAGAAAAGGTTGTTTTAACAGCCCTTGGACAATTGAGATTACAAATTGCAAAGGAATTAGAGCTATTAAAGGATAATAAAGAGTTTAGATTTGCCTGGGTAACAGAGTTCCCATTAGTTTCATATAACGAAGAAGAAGGAAGATGGGAAGCAGAGCACCATCCATTCACATCTCCAATGGATGAGGATATACCATATTTAGATACAGATCCTAGTAAGGTTAGAGCAAAGGCTTATGATATGGTATTAAACGGAGAAGAGTTAGGCGGAGGAAGCATAAGAATACACGATAGCCAATTACAAGAAAAAATGTTTAGACTTTTAGGATTTACTCAAGAACAAGCTTGGGAAAGATTTGGTTTCTTACTAGAAGCTTTCAAATATGGTCCACCACCACATGGAGGATTAGCTTTTGGATTTGATAGAATGGCTATGTTCTTAAGTGGAACAGATAACATTAAAGATGTGGTTGCTTTCCCTAAAAATCAAAATGCAGTTTGTCCAATGACGGAAGCGCCAAGTATTGTTGATGAAATTCAATTAAGAGAACTAGGAATTGCAATTGATATAAAAAATGAAAAATAAGTTAACAAAAGAAGCAAGTTTATAGTATAATATAAATATAGAAGTTAATAGATTCTGCGGTGTTCGTTAGAGTAGATTTATATTGAGCCAACATATATTTAAAAGGGAATCCGGCTCTTTTTATGGATTTGATGCTTAAAGTTTTATTTAAGAACAGGAAGTAAAAAGGAGATACCCACCTGCAAGGAGCAGGTTCAACCATAGTCTATTTCGGCGGCACCGCGGATATTGTTTTATGAAATGAAAAGCTAATGCCTAAAGGCATTAGCTTTGTTTTTTTACAAATAAATAGGATATTATAAAGGCTATAATACTAGGTATTACCCAGGCAAATCCTACTTGTGATAAAGGAATGAAATTAATAAAATTATCCACCATATCAATATTGATTCCTAAATAGTTAAAATTATCTATTACGCTAATAAATAAAGCAACATAAGTACTAATTCTTATAGCAGTGTTGTTTTGAACATTTAATAGAGTAAATACCACCAATATCATAACTATAGGATATAGTATTTGCAATATAGGTACTGCAAGAAGAACTATTTTGTCCACTCCATTCAATGCTATTATTGCACTTACAATAGAAATAATTATAGCATTAGTTTTATAGGATATCTTGCCTTTAAAAAGACTTTCAAAAAATGATGAAGCCGATGAGGTAAGTCCTATAGAAGTAGTGAGGCAAGCTAAAGCAACAGCTAGTCCTAATATTACATTTCCATAGTATCCTAATAATCTCCTTACTATTTCTGTAACTAAAGCTGATTTTCCGATATCATTAGGTAAAATAGAAGAAGTCTGGCTTCCAAGATACATTAATCCACCGTAAACAATTCCTAGACCAATAACTGCTACTATTCCAGAAATAGATGTCATCTTAATTATATCCTTTGTTTCTGTATAACCTTTAGCTTTAACTGTAGTTAAAACAATAGATGCGAAGATTACCGATGCCATAGCATCCATTGTTTGATATCCTTCAATTAATGAAGAGGAAAAAACGTTTTTAAAACCTGTATGAACAATTGGACCTATAGGACTTATGAATCCTTTTACTATTATTATCAATAAAAGCAATAATAAAATAGGAGTTAATATTTTACCTATATTATCTATTATTGAAGAAGGCTTTAATACAAATGCTAAATTAATAATAAAATAAATTATTATTGTAGGTAGTATAGGGAAGTTAGGGAAAATTGGTGTAATACTTAATTCATAGGTTGTAGCTGCAGTTCTTGGAATTGCAAGCATAGGTCCTATAGCAAGTATAATACTAGCAGTGGCAATAATAGAAAATGTCTTACCTACCTTTAAAGATATTTCACTAAAGGTGCCACCAATTTTAGCACAGGCTAGTATTCCAAGCAAAGGTAATCCTACTCCTGTAGCTATGAAGCCTATCATAGATAGAATGTAATTATCTCCCACGAGCTTACCTAAATAGGGAGGGAAAATTAAATTTCCAGAACCAAAAAACATTGCAAAAAGTGCTAATCCAATTATGAATGCATCTCTAGTTGATTTTCTCATACATATCTCCTTTTAGATATATTTTTAGCTTTAAAATATTATATCATGAAAGGAACATAGGGATAAAGTATTTAATTTATTATTTATAATTAAGAGAGAATGGGATATAATAATATTACCTAATATTAGAAATGGGGTATATATATGGAGAAAACTTTAGTGTTAATCAAACCGGATGGAGTAAAAAGAAATCTTATAGGGGAAATAATAAGTTTTTACGAAAGAAAAAATTTAAAGATTATAGGTATAAAAATGCTTGAGGCTAATATACATACAGTAGAAGAGCATTATATTGAACATGAAGGAAGAGTATATTATAAAGATTTAATAAATTATTTAACTGAAGGACCCATAGTTGCCATGGTGGTGCAAGGAGAAAATGCAATTAAAGCTGTAAGAAAAATAAATGGCTGTACAGATCCTTTAGAGGCTGATATGGGAAGTATTAGAGGAAGATATGCCTTGGCAAAACAAAGAAATCTTGTACACTCATCTGATAGTGAAATAAGTGCTCAAAGGGAGGTAAACCTATGGTTCCCTGAAATGATAGTATAGATGGAGAGGATTACATGAGAGTGATAATTGAGAGTTTAGATGAGAATTATGCATTCTGTAGAAGAGAGGACAAAATACTAATCCAAATACCATTGCGATTTTTAAATGAAGCAAAAATTGGAAATATAATATATCTTCCGGACACTAGACGATTAAACTAAATATACAGTAGTATAAAACTTCTTTCCCGAGACAAAATAATAGGGAAGGGAGTTGTTTTTTATGGGTAGTAAAATGAGAAGTACTAAAAATAATAGAAAATCTGATGGTAAATTTAGAAAGAAAACTATAAAGCACAATCCTCAAGAAGAAAGTTCAAGGGCAGTTTTTGATGATCCTAGAAGCAATGAAGATAAGTAAATAGGAGGGAAAATATATGTTACATGGTGATGATAAGCAATTAAAAGCCAGAGCAAGGGACATGCTAATAGATGGAAAAACCTTCGACGAAATAAAGAAGGCTACAGGATTAAGACCTAAAACTGTAAAAAGAATTCAAGCTGAAATAGCTAAAAGATTTTAATTGAATAAGAAATAATAGAGAACAAATATGGATAAAATTCAACCATATTTGTTCTTTGTTATATATACTATATTATATAAATGTTATTGTTAAATGATGGACAATTATCATAATTGTGGTAATATTGAATTGTAATGTATACAAAACTTGATATACATAATGAAGGTGAAAAATCAATTTTTAATATAGCAAAAAAAGGTATATATATAAGCAAATTAAGCATGGACGAAACAATGAAAATAAACTATATTAAGTATTTGTATGGAAATATTTTCTGAAATGAAGAAGAGGTGGCAATTTGAACTCTTTTGAGATGCAGGATATAATAATTTTTTTATCTAAATTTCATAGATTATTTGATATAGTAAGAATTATTGAACCTGTTAAAAAGCAGATTATTTACTATAATAATACAGAAGAAAGTAGCTATAGTTCCACTTGTTATGATTTCTGGAACACAGGAAGGCAATGTAATAACTGCGTATCTACAAGGGCTATTAAGGAAAATGATACTTTCATCAAAATTGAATATAAAGACGACAAAATATTTATGATTATGGCAAGTCCAGTTAGGCTTGAAGACAAAGAATATGTTGTTGAGATGTTTAAGGATATTAGTGAAACCGGAATTATTACTGGATTGAGTGGAAAGAGTATAGAGGAATCAAACAATATTATATCAGAGCTGAATAAGAAGATTGTTATGGATGATTTGACCGGTGTTTATAATCGAAGGTACATCAATGAAAGACTCCCAGTAGAAATTTATAATGCCATGGTGAATAAGAAAAACCTATCAGTTATTATGTTAGATATTGATTCATTTAAGGGAGTTAATGATACCTATGGACATATTATTGGTGATAGGGTAATAGAAGAACTGTGCAAGACAATAAAAGCAAAAATCAGAGCGGATTACGATTGGGTAGCTAGGTATGGAGGAGACGAATTTCTAATAGTATTAATAGATGCTAATAGAGAAGCAGCATATAAGATTTCGGAGAAAATTCGAATTTCATTTGAAGACAAAACTGTAAAATATAATAATCATATAATTGGAGTTACAATAAGTATTGGTACTTATACGGTGAAACCTGGAATTAAAAGCTTTAGTGAAGTTTTAGATATTGTAGACAGAAATCTATATAAAGCTAAAAACAATGGAAGAAATAGGACGATTTCGTCTTAATATTTGAGATTTTAATATATATTAAGGGGTGGGGAATATGAAATGTTTTTATGAGGTGATAAGAGCTGAAGAAAATCTCCCGATTAAAGCATTTATTCATAGTATTAACGGACTTGAAATGCATTGGCACAATGAAATGGAGATTATATTAGTTTTGCAAGGAAGCGTTAATATTAGAGTAGGAAATGAATTATATTCCCTTAGTGAAAATGATTTAATCTTAATAAATAGTAATGAAATTCATAATATAAATAAAACCAAGGAAGAAAACATGCTATTAGCAGTACAGATGAACCCTAGCTATTACTCTGCATATTACCCTAGATTCAATAAAATAATGATTGACTGTAAATCTTTTCTTTACGGGAAAGAAGCTCAAGAACGGTTCGATATAGTAAGACACTATCTGGCAAAAATAGTATGGGAACTTAATAAAAAAGGAAAGGGATATCAGCTTATAATTGGAAGCGAGATACACTTGCTTACAGCTTATTTAGTAAATAATTTTGATTATCATTTTATAGAGGATGAAAAATCAGCGAGTATAAATAAGGATATTCATAGACTCCAGAGTATTATAAGCTTTATAAATGAAAATTTAGAGAGAAAAGTAACTCTTCAGGAAATAGCAGATAGAGAAAAACTTAATGTATATTATTTATCTCATTTTATAAAAAAAAAGATGGGAGTGTCCTTTCAAGAGTATATTAATATCATAAGACTGGACAAGGCTGTTAATTCACTAACAAGCACTAACAAAACAATAACGGAAATATCTTATGCCAGTGGATTTCCCAGTACCAAATCTTTTAATAAGAATTTTAAAATCACATATGGTTGTTCGCCCACAGAACATAGGAAAGAAAATACTAAATATCTAAATAATATTAAGAAAATCGAAAATACAAATTTTCATGAAAAAAAAAGTAGAACATATTTAGATGTTGATAGAAATGCCGCACTTAAAAAATTATTTACTTATTTAAAGCCCTTAGATAATGAAATTCAAGATGATAATGTGACCACTAATGATAAAGAGGCTATATCAGTAAATGCAAAGAAAAAGGGAATGTATTATGTTCCTTATTGGAAAAAGTTAATTACCTATAGTAGAGCGTCAGAAGGATTGAGAAAAAGTTGGCAGAACCAACTTAAAGAACTGCAAAATGAAATTGGGTTTGAATATATTAGATTTCATGGGATCTTCTCTGATGATATGATGATATGTAACTTTAATGAAGAGAATAATATTGTCTACAACTGGTATTATGTAGATGAACTTCTGGATTTTTTCAAGAAAGTGAATATTAAGCCTTTTATTGAGTTGGGGTTCATGCCTTCAGAAATAAAAAAATCAGATGAAACGGTTTTTTGGTGGAAGGCAAATATATCTCAACCAAAAGACATTAAACTATGGACAGATTTAGTAGTAGAATTTATAAAACATTGTATAAATAGATATGGACTAAAGGAAGTAGAGACATGGTATTTTGAAGTATGGAATGAACCGGATTTGGAGTATGTTTTTTGGGTTGGAGGAAAAGAGGAGTACTTCGAATTTTATAAACAAACAGCACTAGCTGTTAAATCCATTTCAGAAAAACTAAGAGTAGGAGGACCTGCTATTACCTATCAAGCTCTTTCAGATAATGCCTGGTTTGAAGATTTTTTGCTATATTACAATAAAAATAATTTTCCTTTAGACTTCTTTTCCTTTCATATTTATCCAGAAGCATACTCCTTACAGGAAGCTGTTGAAAATTTAAAGATGATGATAGAACAAGGGAAAAAGTTAGAGGAGTCAGATAAAAACTGGGAAGAGGCACCAAGAATTTATTATGGTAAGGATAATACATATGACACCTTAAACTTAATCAATGACAAAATAAAGAAAAGTTTAAACCATTATACTGAAATTCATATCACGGAATGGAATGCTTCTGCTTATAATCGCAACTTAATCCATGATACATGTTTTGTAGCTACCTTCATTATAAGTAATATTTTAAAATGTATAGGAAAAGTTAATTCTATAGGATACTGGACCTTTACAGATATAATGGAAGAAACAAAAGCGGGTATTTCTGCATTTCATGGAGGCTTTGGTTTAATCAATAATAATGGATTGAAAAAACCATCTTATTTTGCATATTATTTACTATCTAAATTAGGAAAAGAAATTATTGAACAGGGTGAGGAGTATATAATCACTAAAACAGATGAAGATATCCAGGTTTTAGTCTACAATTATGCATATTTCGACGATTTATTTTTAAATGGAGATACTTCTGCCTTGACTAATACAGAAAGATATTTAGTATACGAAAGAAAGTCACCAAAGGAAATTGACCTTAATGTAATGGAGATTTCAGGCAGTTATAAGATAACAAAATATCAATTAGATAGGGAGCATGGCTCGGCATTTGATGAGTGGATAAACATGGGTGCACCAGAGAACATGACACAGCAAGAATTGAACTATCTTAAAGGAAAAGCGCATCCTAAAATGACTATAGAATACTTAAAGTTAAATGGAGAGTACAAAGAAAAGCTATATATCCCAGTACATGGAGTTGAATTGATAACATTAGAAAAGAAACTATAAAAATGTTTTTTAAACGGTTGCATTTATAAAAATGAAGCCGTTTTTAATATTTTATTTACAGTATAGCAATAAAAAGGATAAATATAAGCAAAAAAGGAATAGATTAGAAAAATGTAAATAAATATAATAGGACATTGAAGGGAGGAGGATTTTATTGAAAAATTTTATTAAAAAAAGTAAATATAAAATAATACGATTAATTATTTTAGCTTTTTTAATGCAGACATCACTACCTGTATACGCATCTAATGGTATCAATAATGAGCAAGGTAAAAAAATTGATACAATTACATCTGTAATGGTGAAAGATTCTAATGGCAATACCATTGATGGAAATACTGAATATTCAATAGAACAAGGTTCTAAAGTATCACTGTTTTATACATGGAAGCTTGAAAATGCTCAAGAAATTAGTGTAGGTGACTATACTGAAGTTCAAGTCCCTATAGCTTTTAGTATATTTAACGCTATGGAAGGAGATCTTCTTTTACAAAATGGTGATTCTGTAGGAAAGTTTTATTTAGACATGGATGGAAAGTTAAAATTAGTTTACAACGAATATGCAAAGAATCATTCCGGTGTAGAGGGAACAGTACAATTTAATAGTGAATTTAATAAGAGTGTAATCAATGACGAAAACCCAGTAAAAATAATTTTTCCTATCTCTGAAAAAAATTCACAAGAAATAGTTGTAAAGTTTAGAGATGATAATGTATCTACCCCAGTAACAATAGAAAAAGATGGGCAGCTAGATAAAACATTATTACCTCTAAATACGTCCAATGTTGTCAATAATGAGCAAGTCAAAAAAATTGATACAATTACATCTGTAATGGTAAAAGATTCTAATGGCAATACCATTGATGGAAATACTGAATATCCAATAGAACAAGGTTCTAAAGTATCACTGTTTTATGCATGGAAACTTGAAAATGCTCAAGAAATTAATGTAGGTGACTATACTGAAGTTCAAGTTCCTATAGCTTTTAGTATATTTAACGCTGTGGAAGGAGATCTTCTTTTACAAAATGGTGATTCTGTAGGAAAGTTCTATTTAGGGATGGATGGTAAGTTAAAACTAGTTTACAATGAATATGCAAAGAATCATTCCGATGTAGAGGGAACAGTACAATTTAATAGTGAATTTAATAGGAGTGTAATCAAAGGGGAAAACCCAGTAAAAATAATTTTCCCTATCTCTGAAAAAAATTCACAAGAAATAGTTATAAAGTTTAGACCTGATAATGTATCCGGTCCTGTAGCAAAGAAAGGTATGGTTAATAAGCCAGTTAATGCGGACAATATTCAGTGGACAATTGATGTAAATAAATCTTTGTCTAAAGTTGAAAATGCAATAGTAGAAGATATTTTAGACAAGGGATTGAATTTGGACAAAACGTCAATAAAGGTACACAATTTAAAGGTAGATTTGGATGGGAATGTGGCTTTAGGAGAAGAAGTTACACCAGATAAGTATACAGTAACTGATATTGATGGCGGATTTAAAGTAGAACTAGGTAATATAAATAATGCATACAGGATAGTATATAATACTAATATTGTAGATAATACTAAGGATATTTTCGGTAATGTAGCAAATTTCCATGGAGGATCATCTGAAGCTAAAGTTACTATAACAAGGGGTAAGAACATAGAAAAAAATGGGCGCCCCGATAAAACATTTAATACAAGTAAAATAACATGGACCATTGATGTGAATAAATCATTATCCGAAGTAAAAGGAGCAACAGTTGAAGATAAGTTAGAGGGTGGATTAAGTTTAGATAAAAGTTCAATGAAGGTATATAAGCTTACATTAGGTGAAGATGGGAATGTAACTAGAAAAGAAGAGGTCCTTTCACCAGGTTATTCAGTAGAATATACTCCTAATGATAAACCTACTAGCTTTAAAGTAGTATTAGGTGATATAAATGATGCATACCAAATAGAATATGATACTGTTATCACAGATATGGCTAAGACTAAATTTACAAACAATGCAAGCTTTTTAGGAATAGAAACTTCCACTACAGTTAATGTAAGAAGAGGGAAGTTAATAGTTAAAAGCGGAAAAGAGAATATAGGTTATAATGAAAAATATATTATCTGGACCATTGATGTTAACACAGCTGAGGAAAAAATAGATAATGCTATAGTTGAAGATATATTTGGACCTGGATTAAGCTTAGTGGAAGATTCAGTTAAGGTGTATAAATTAAAACTTGATGATAATGGTAGGGCTACTTTAGATGGAGAAGCTTTAGCAAATATAGGAGCAGAAGATATTACAAAGGAAAATGGTAATACTAAATTCAAAGTAAAATTAGGTAATATCACTGGTGCATATAGAATAGTATATCGCACTAATATTGCAGATAATGATAAAAACGGTGGAAAAGGGTTTACAAATGGGGCTTCTTTAGGTGGCGTAGGTACAGGTAATATAAAAATAAATCCAACAATAACAAATAGCTTCAATAAGTCGTCAGATGGTAGTATAAACTATGATGAAAAGACTATGGGTTGGAAGATTACAGTGAATCCTATAAAGGAACCAATTCCAGGCCTTGTTATAGAGGATACATTTCCAAACGGTGGATTGACTATGCTACCAGATACTATTCTAGTCAAGAAAGGTAATGCTATATTGGTCAAAGATACTGACTATACCCTTGAATATAATGTAGATGGAGACTGGACGAAGGGATTTAAGTTAAACTTTTTAGATGATGTTAAGGATTCAATTTATACAATCACTTATAAGACCAAATTTGACCCTTTCCAAGTATCAGAGGATCATAGACAAAGAGCATACAGCAATAATGCAAGATTTACATGGGACAAGGTGAAAGATCCAGTGGACAAGGCTGCAACGCAGACTGTAGAAAGTATTGCAAGTGACAATGGAAGCAAATCAGGTACACTGGACAGAAGCAAAAGAGAGATTACTTGGAATATTGACTTGAACTATCTATCTAAGAATTTAAACAATATCATAGTAGAAGATAGCATAGAAGGTAATCAAATACTAGATAAAGATTCAATAGTAATTTATGAATATACAGTTGAACCAAATGGGAACATGAAACTTGGAAGCGTCGTTGATAATAGCAAGTATAGTATAGAAGAAGCTTCTGATAAACTTCTTAAGATTAAAATTAATGGTCCTGTTAATAGCCCATATAGGGTTGTGTTTAAAACTAAACTTGTAGGTCTATCACAAACTGAATATGTAAATAGGGCAACTGCTGGAGGCATTGAGTATAGTGCTAAGGTTAGCTATTGGGACTCAGAAAAGTTTGTGGAAAAGAGTGGAAAGCAAGATGGAAAGGAACTTAGCTGGTGGATTATTGCAAATAAGAGTTTATCAGAAATTGAAAATGCAACTTTGATAGATACTCTAAGTATTGGTCATGAGGTTATAGAAGATAGCTTCATTGTAAACAGGACATCAGATAATGAACCTTATAAGAACTTTAGAGTAACAATTAGTCCTAGAGATTTAGCAACAGGTACTCAGACCTTTAAACTTGAGTTTTTAGAAAAGATCGATACAATGTATAACATTTTATATCGAACAAAGATTACAACAGATGTGGATTATTCTAAGTTGTCTAATAAAGTATATTTCGAAGGTGATGGTGTATCCACAGAAAATCAGCCTTTTGAAAAAGAAATAGTTGTGAGAATCACAGATGGCTCAGGAACAGGAAGCGGTAAGCTTGGTAGCCTTAAAATAATCAAAGTTGATGGTAATGACATTGACACTAAGATAAGTGGAGTAGAATTTAAGTTGTTCGATTGGAACGGAAAACTTGTAGGAAAGGCAAAAACTGATGAAAATGGTATTCTAAATGTGCCGGGCTTAAAATTTGGCAAATATACCTTAAAAGAAACAGAACCTGTTTTAGGATATCAAATACTTGATGAAGACCAAAATATAGAAGTTGTTATAAACTCTGAAGATAAACAAGAAGTAATTGTTAAAAACTATAAGTTAGGGTCAATAACAATTATGAAGGTAGACAGCGATAACGAAACAAGAGTATTACCTGGAGCAGAATTTGAAGTTAAAGATTCTAAAGGAAAAGTAGTTGAAACTTTAACAACAGGTGCTGATGGTACAGCAAAAGTTGAGAATTTACCTTTTGGAGAATATAAGGTAGTAGAGAAGAAAGCACCTGTAGGATATAAGCTTGACACTACAGAGCACACAGTGAATGTAGACAAAGATAATAGTAAAATTCAGTTAGAATTGAAGAATACTAAAATCCCATCAACCCCATCAACCCCTTGGGAACCAGATAAACCAAAGGGTTCAATAACCATTAAAAAAGTAGATAGTAAAGATGAAACAAAGTTACTGTCTGAAGCTGTGTTTCAAGTTAAAAACTCTGAAGGTAAGATAGTGGCAACATTAAGGACAGGGGTTGATGGTATAGCCATAGCAAAAGAGTTGCAGTTTGGTGAATATAAAGTAGTAGAAATAAAAGCCCCTACAGGATATAAACTAGACACAAAGGAGATAAATCTAACTATAGGCAAAGATAAAACTTATGTTGAACTAAGAGTTGGAAATGAAAAAGAAGAGCCAACAGAACCAACAGAACCGACGGAACCAACTAAACCAGAAGATGAATTCACTGATGTTGATGATAAAATCCCATCTGGTTCAGTAGATGTACTTCCAAAGACTGGTGAAGGTAGTAATGTAGAATTTTATTTAGTAGGGTTGATACTGATATTTATTGGTGTAAGACTAAGGAGAAAGACAGCATAGTTGATTAAAGGCAGGAACGCATACCTGCCTTTTTCAGTTTTGATTAATAGATTAGGGTAGGGAAGATGGAATGAAAAGAAAAATAATTTCAACAATTATTATAGTTATAGGAGTGTTTGTAATTGCATATCCTAAAATGACAGAAGCATATGTTGATTATAAGCAACAAAAACTAATAAGAGAATGGAATGAAAGTCTATCCATTATAGATGAAGGTTCTATAAATTATCAAGATGATAATGAAATAATATTAATAGAGGAACAAAATACAGAAACTGTAGAAGATAACAAGGAAAATGAGGCTTACAAAGAGGCAGAAGAAAAAAAGAAAGAAAATGAAAGAAAACTAAGGGAAGAATATATTAAAAAGAACATGGAAGGTATGTTGATAATTAAAAAGATTAATTTGAATCTACCTATATTAAAAGGTGCTATAGAAGAAAATTTAAAAATATCCGTAGCAAGTATAGAACATACAGGAAAGGCTGGACAAGAGGGAAATTATGCTATAGCCGGCCATAGAAGCCATACTTATGGAAGAAACTTCAACAGATTAGATGAGGTAGAAATTGGAGACATAATAGAAATTGATAAAGGAGAAAGCCAATATAAATATGTAGTAGTAGAAAAACTCTATGTTAAACCAGAAGAGACTTGGGTATTAAATAGCAATAAAAAGAATAAAGAAATAACATTAGTAACTTGTCACCCAATGATTAAACCAACTCAGAGATTAATAATTAAGGGAAATATTATAGAATAAGTTATTAAAAAATTGAATATATATTGTAATTATAACATGATTATTTACTATAATCATGTTATAATTATAGTAAATATAAATATTTTATCTGGTGGCTTTTCACCGATAATGGCAAATCTAGTGAAAACTAGAGACGCAAAACTAAAGGGCCTTCCTTAGAAATAAGATGGCAGCCAGTTACCGAAGGGAGAGTTTTTTATGTTTAAACTTCGTATAACAAGTTTCTTATTAGTAGTTTTT
This sequence comes from Clostridium malenominatum, assembly GCF_039521365.1. Taxonomy (NCBI): domain Bacteria; kingdom Bacillati; phylum Bacillota; class Clostridia; order Eubacteriales; family Clostridiaceae; genus Clostridium; species Clostridium malenominatum. Next base: position 183,015 of record NZ_BAAACF010000012.1, on the reverse strand, counting down.
TTATTATTACCTTCAACAGTTGTTTTTGGACAAGCGTCTCTTTCAAATATAGACAAAAGTCAGTTAAATAGTGGAATTGTTAGTGTTGATTATAAGTACCAAAAGGATGTATCAGCGAAAGTAATGATTAGCAAAGGTAATAAAAGCTATACTTATAATTTAAAATCTAACAATAGATTTCCATTACAGTTTGAAGATGGAGAGTATACAATTTCTATCTTAGAAAATGTTGCAGGGAATAAATACAAAGTAGTAAAAAAAGAAAAAGTTACTGTAAACTTAACAAATAAAAATGAAGTGTTTTTGCAATCAATTCAAATTATCAACTGGAATAAAGATATGGATCCTATTAAAAAAGCTAAGGAATTAACTAAGGATATTAAAGATGATAAGGAAAAAGTCAAAGTAATATATAATTATATTATAAATAATGTTAGCTATGATTATAATAAGGCTAAAAATCTTCCTGTAGATTATGTATCATCTATAGAAGATACAATGAAAACTTCCCTAGGAATATGTTATGATTATTCAGTTTTACTTGCAGCAATGCTAAGAAGTATAGATATTCCTACAAAGCTAATAATGGGATATAAAAACGATATTAAAGCATATCATGGATGGAATCAAGTGTATTTAAAAGATATTGGAAAATGGGTTACTATAGATACCACTTATGATTCTATTAAAAAGGGTAACAAGGAATCAGTATCAATGATAAAAAATGATAGAGATTATTTAGTAGAAAAACAATATTAAGCGCTATTAGGCAGATAGTTTAAATCAATAATTGATGATTTAAATTATCTGCCTTTTTGTTATTGACAAAAGAAAAGCAGGACGTTAAAGTTAATTTAACGATAAAATAATTTTAATGGAGGATTAGTTGTGGAGGTTGCAAAAAGGAAAAGTATATTTAAGGAGTTATTAGTTTATAAAAACTATTCTAAATTGCTTCTAGCAGATTTTATATCCAGATTTGGAGATTCTGTAGATTCAATTGCTTATGGATGGATGGTGTATTTACTAACAGGGTCAAAGTTATTGCTTGGTACCTTATTTGCGGTAAATGCCTTGCCAGGGATAATTTTCAGCCCATTTTCTGGAGTTTTGGTAGATAGACTTTCTAAAAGAAAGGTAATAATATTTGGAGATACAGCTAGAGGAATAGTAGTATTGATTACAGGAGTGATGTTTTATTATAATATTTTAAAGCCTTGGCACTTATTTGTATTTACTTTTTTTAACTCCACTTTTGAGGCCTTAACTTCACCTGCAAAGGGAGTAATAAGTACTCTAATATTGCCTAAAGATATGATATTAAGTGGAAGCTCCTTTTCAACCTCAGTAAACTCCTTTGGAGAGTTAATTGGAATGAGTTTAGCAGGAGTAATTGTAGGAACTTTTGGAATTTCTGGAGCCATAATCATTGATGCATTTACCTTTATTATATCTGGATTAATAGTGGGATTTTTAAAAATAGAAGAGGTAGTAAGCAAAGATAAAGAAGTTAACATAAAAAGTTATTTTGAAGACTTAAAAGAAGGAATTTTATATGTAAAGGGAAAAAGAATTATATTGATATATATTCTTATGGCTGCATTGGTTAACTTCTGTTTAGCGCCCCTTAATGTATTAATGCCTGCATATGTAAAGGAAGTTTTATTATCGGGTCCAGAAGTTTTAAGCATATTAGGCATAGGACTATTGCTAGGAATAACCACAGGTGGCATGGTTATATCACAAATAAGCCATAAATTTAAAAAATCTACTTTAGCAATAATGGGCTTTTTACTATTAGGAGTTAATTATTCTTTAATTAGTTTACCTGGATTTTTTAATAACCTGTTTTCTCCAATTGCGGTGGCAACCTGTGCATATTTCTTCATTGGATTTGGTGTTCCCTTAGTTTCTACCCCAGTAAGAGCGTATATACTAACAAATCCACCATCAAATATTCTAGGAAGGGTTGTATCTCTTATGAGTATGTGCACCCTTAGTGCTATACCTTTAGGGGGAGCCTTGACAGGAGTGGTATCACAATACATTTCAACGGAAGGAATGTTTTTAGCAATGGGAATATGCATAACAATTATTGCCCTAATGCCTTTATTAGATAAAGAATTTTGTAAGGAGTGAAGACATGGAAGATATAAAAATTTTAAGTACTATTGAAGAGATTAAAGCTGTATCAGATCCCTATAGAATGAAAATAATTAAATATTTTAAAGATGAAAATAGAGCCTTAACCGTTAAAGAGTTAGCTGATTCGTTGGGCGAAGTACCTGCTAAGGTGCATTATCATGTAAAAAAGCTAGAAAAAGTAGGGATATTACATTTAACTAGAACTGGAGAAATAAATGGTATAATAACAAAGTATTATGAGTTGACAGCAAAGGTTTTTGAAATAAAAAGTGAAGAAGCTAGTCCGGATATTAAAGGGATATTCTTAGATGAAACTAAGAAGTTAATAAATTCAATATACGAAGAAAGTAAAAGTATAGTTTTTAAACAACTAGATGAAGACAGAGAAGAAGATTTCCCACAAACCATAAGATTAAACTCTGTATACTTAACAGAAAAAGAGTTTAAAGAGTTTAAAGAATATGTAGATAGATTTTGTAAAAATCATATCAGTAAGAATAGGAATGCTTCAGATAAATTAGAAGAATATCACTTTTTTAGTACAATATTTAAAGTTAAAGGAGATAAAGATGACAAATAAAAATATTGATTTAGGAACAGGAAGTGTAGGAAAACTATTAGTTAAGTTAGCCCTGCCAGCCATTGTAGCTCAAATGGTTAATGTACTATATAACATAGTAGATAGAATTTTTATTGGTAGAATGGCAAATGGAGAGTTAGCTATGGCTGGGGTTGGAGTAGCTTTTCCCATAATAATGATAATATCAGCCTTTAGTTCTTTAGTGGGTATGGGTGGAGCGCCTTTAGCTGCTATAAAAATGGGGGAAAAGGATAAAGATGGAGCAGAGAAAATTATGACTAATAGCTTTATTATGTTGATAATAGTAGGGGCAGTACTCACAATAATTTTTGCTGTATTTAAAACTCCCATGCTTTGGGCCTTTGGAGCTAGTGATAAGACTATTGGATTCGCTAATGATTATTTAACCATATATTTAATAGGAACTGTTTTCGTTCAAATTGCTTTAGGGATGAACCCTTTTATTAATACTCAAGGCTTTGCTAAAACAGGTATGATTACAGTATTAGTAGGTGCTGTTATAAATACTATATTAGATCCTATATTTATATTTGGGCTTAATATGGGTGTTAAGGGAGCAGCATTGGCTACTATCATAGCTCAAATAGTATCAGCTCTATGGGTTGTCGTATTTTTATTTGGAAAGAAAAGTATAATAAAAATCAGAAAAAAATATTTTATTCCAGATTACAAAGTTGTATTATCTACCATGGCTTTAGGGATATCGCCCTTTATAATGCAGTCTACTGAGAGTTTAGTATTAATATCACTAAATAATAAGTTGCAAGTATATGGGGGAGATTTAGCAGTAGGAGCCATGACAATAATGAGTAGCATTATGCAGATAGTATTACTTCCACTTATGGGATTAACTCAAGGGGCTCAGCCTATTATAAGCTATAATTTTGGTTCTAAACAGTTAAATAGGGTAAAAGAAACTTTTAAACTGTTATTAAAAAGTTGTCTTACTTACACAGTAATTATGTGGGCATTACTTATGTTATTTCCAGGAACCTTCGTAGCTATATTTAATAATAAACCTCAACTTGTAGAAATTACATCATGGAGTATAAGAATATTTTTTGCAGGAATTTTTTTGTTTGGAGCACAAATAGCTTGTCAACAGACATTTTTAGCCTTGGGACAAGCGAAAATATCTCTTATGCTAGCATTGCTTAGAAAAGTAGTATTATTAATCCCACTTATTTTTATACTTCCAAGGTTTTTTTCAAATAAATTAGGTGGGGTTTTAATGGCAGAACCTATAGCGGATATATTGGCGGCGCTTACAACTATTGCTTGTTTTAGAGCTTTTTATAGAAATATATTGGTAGATAGTAAAGGAAGGTAATGTTTAGAGCAAAGTAGCATAAATTTTCTCTAACTGGTGATTCTAGTACTAGAGAAGGAGGGGTTTTTATGGTTAATAAACGTAAAACCACTAAGAAACAAATGGCCTCATTAGGTTTGAGAAAAACTGAAAATGGTGATTATGATTATATAAATCCTGAAGAAAGAACACAATCAAAATATAAGAGTATAAGAAAAGAGTCTAAATAAGACTCTTTTTTGATTTCATATGTCATTAAGTAATTATATGTATTTTTTAACGTAGTGACATTTAGACATAAAAAATCCACACATAAAAGTGTGGATAACAGTGGTGCCGAAGGCGGGACTTGAACCCGCACGGGTTTAACCCCACCGGATTTTGAGTCCGGCGCGTCTGCCGATTCCACCACTTCGGCTCGTGATAAAAAAATAATACCATATTTAACTTAAATAAGTCAAGTTAAATTTATTTATAGATATAATAAGCAAGTATACAAAATTTTAATCACACTACTTCAAAATTGACGGAAAATTTTGTATAATATAAATATACTATACAAAATAAGGGGGAGTTAAAATGGGAGAATCAAATCTTAATCTTAAACTTAAAAATAGTACAACCAGTAATGCTTTAAAACTCATTCTTTACAGCGCCATTGGAATTTTTATGTTTTTTATACCTATTACTATAGGCACAAGTAAAACTATACCTATTGACCATATTGTAAATAATATTAGAAAAATACCTTATTTCAATAATGTATATGGACCATTAATAGTAACTATAGGGGGAATATATCCATTTGTCAGTGGAACATGGAAGAAGAATACCGTAAACAAGGTATTTTCATTTTTAAAAATCATAGGAGTTGTAGTGGTTTATATGGCAGTATTTAAAATAGGTCCAAAGCCATTATTTGAAGCGGATATGATTCCTTTCGTATATGGAAAGGTAGTTGTTCCGGTATCTACAATTGTTCCTATAGGATCAGTATTCCTAGCCTTTTTAGTTAGCTATGGATTAATGGAATTTGTAGGAGTATTTGCAAGACCTATAATGAAGCCTTTATGGAAAACTCCAGGAAGGTCAGCCATAGATGCAGTGGCGTCCTTTGTGGGTAGCTATTCCTTAGCACTATTAATAACTAATAGAGTTTATAAAGAAGGAAAGTATACAACGAAAGAAGCTTGTATTATAGCCACAGGATTTTCAACGGTTTCAGCAACATTTATGATTATAGTAGCAAAAACCCTTGATATAATGCATTTATGGAATACTTATTTTTGGTTGACTTTTTTAATCACCTTTATAGTAACTGCAATTACAGCTAGATTGGCACCTTTAAGTAAAAAACCAGATGAATATTATGGTGGAGTTCAAGGTGACAGAGAATCAGAAGAGAAGGGCGATATATTTAGAAGAGCATGGAGAGAAGGCATGATAGCTGCAGACAAAGCTCCATCTCTTATGGAAAATGTACTAATTAATCTTAAAGACGGTATAATGCTTGCAATAAGCATAGCTCCAACCCTTATGTCCATAGGATTTTTAGGATTAGTTATAGCAAAATATACACCTATTTTTGACTTAGTAGGATATTTATTTTATCCATTTACACTCTTATTAAGAATACCTGAGCCATTATTAGCAGCAAAAGCTAGTGCTATTAGTATTGCAGAAATGTTACTTCCTGCAATAGTAGTTGCTAAAACCCCGCTAGTAACAAGGTTTATAATAGCTGTAATGTGTGTATCTGAAATATTATTCTTCTCAGCTTCAATCCCATGTATGTTATCAACAGAAATACCATTAACTATAAAAGATATAGTTATTATATGGTTCCAAAGAGTAGTATTATCATTGATTATTACAGCACCATTAGCTTATATAATTCTATAATAATATTGAAAATGCTATATAATGTGACTCTATGCATTAGTATAAAGCACATTATATAGCATTTTATTTTCTATCCTGCTAAGATATCGTCGCCTGAAGTGAAATCAATACTTTCTAGAGTTCTGTACTCAAATTTAGGTATATCAATGCCTTCAATTAAATCTATACACTCATAAGGTGAAGTTGTTAAATTAATTTTATTTTCTATTAAGTGGTCTTTTAATAATTCATCATAATAATTACAATAAGCAAAATAATCTTTTCTTTCCTTAGAATATTTATTATATTCATCTCCAGAAAGCTTAATAATCTCTCTGCATAAATATAAGTTGCATGGATGAGGTCTTAAGTTAAAATCTAAGTTACAACCCTTTTGAGTATTAAAAGGACATATCTTATAAAATAATTTACTATCAAAATCATAATCTTCTTCCATAGTTTCTCTTTTATATTTTAGATAATCCTCTTCATGAAATTCCCCATTGACATCTATACAATATTTATTTATATGGGCGTTTTTCATATTTAGCAATTTATATATGAAACTTTTATGTCCCCCATCTAATATATTTTTAATGTCAATAAGATTGTACTTTGGAAAATACCAGCAACAACCTCGAATCTTTCCTTTTACGTGGCATGTGGATTCTAATATACCCGAGCAACTTCCACAGTAGTCGCATTTAAAAACGGGAATATTATTTGTGTTTTCGTAGGAAAGTTTGTACATGATTCACCTCCAAAATTAAGTGTATGACTAATTTTATTCTAAAAAATTACATTTATCAACAGAAAATGGAAGCTGTAAATTAAAGCTACAGAAAGAGAGAATTAAATAGTTATGAAAAAATTTATTATAGTAGTTCTATATAATCTATAATGACTTAAAATAAAATTTGTAATCTATAACCCCTTAAAAAGGGTGAATTATGTTACAATAAAGTGTAAAATAATAAATGTAATAGAAAATATTTTAGGAGAGATAAATATGTTAAGATTTCTAGATGCTGGGGAATCTCATGGAAAAGCTTTAGTTGCCATATTAGATGGAATCCCATCAAATTTTATAGTTGATATAGATTACATAAATAATGAATTAAAGAGAAGACAGGTTGGATATGGCAGAGGAGAAAGAATGAAGATTGAAGAGGATAGGGTAGAAATTATTTCTGGATTAAGAGGAAATAAAACCACAGGAAACCCTATAACTATGCTAATTTATAATAAAGATTATGAAAAATGGAAAGATATAATAAATAGGGAGCCAGAGGAAGAGGAAAAGATTACTATACCAAGACCAGGTCATGGGGATTTAGTAGGGTATTTTAAATATGGAAGTGGAGACATAAGAGATTCTATCGAAAGGACCTCTGCTAGAGAAACGGCTATTAGAACAGCTGTAGGGGCTTTGTGTAAAGCCATGCTTCTAGAAATAGGGATAGATATAAGAAGTAAAGTACATAGTATAGGAAATAACCATGATGAAGTTGCGGATATTTTTGATAATGAAGTATATGAAGAAATAAATAAAAGCTTGGTTAGATGCTATAGTAAAGAAGCGGAGGAAAACTTTAAGAAAATCATTGATATATGTAAAGAAGAGGGAGAAACTATAGGAGGAAGCATACAGCTTTCTATTAAAGGTGTTCCCATGGGAATAGGTAGTTATTCTCAGTGGGATAGGAAATTAGATGGAATTTTAAGCTATGGTATAATGTCTCTACAAGGAGTTAAAGCTATAGAATTTGGAAATGGTTTAGATTTGTCCTTAAAAGGAAGTACCTTTAATGATGAGATACTATATAAGGAAGGAAAATTTGTTAGGCCTACTAATAATTGTGGCGGTATAGAGGCTGGGGTATCTAATGGAGAAAATATAGATATTAAAGTATTTATAAAGCCTATACCTTCTATTAAAAAGTCTATAAGAACTGTAGACTTAAAAACTAAGGAAGAAAAGAGTACTAGATATGAACGCTCAGATGTTTCTGCTGTGGTACCTGCTTCCATAGTTTTAGAAAATTTAGTGGCCTTTTATATATTAAGAGAAATGCTTCTTAAGTTTCCGAGTGATCAGTTTATGGATTTTAAAAGAGCAGTAGAAATATTTGATGGGAGAGATAATTAATGAATAGTAAGGAAGTTATGTTGCTACTTGATGGCAATAGTTTGATGTATAGAGCCTTTTATGCCCTACCTTTATTAACTAATAATGAAGGAGTACATACTAATGCAATTTATGGATTTACTAATATGCTTTTAAAGATGAAGGAGGAGTTAAATCCACAATATGTAGTTTGTACTTTTGATAGAAGTGGGCCTACTTTTAGACATAATGAGTACCAAGATTATAAAGCAGGAAGAAAAAAGATGCCACCGGAACTGGCAGAGCAATTTCCTATTGCAAAGGATTTACTAAAAAAGTTAGCTATAGATATATATGAAATAGATGGTTTTGAAGCGGATGATTTAATTGGAACTATATCTAAAGTAGCAGAGGAAAATGGCATAGAGGTTTATATTGTTACTGGAGATAGAGATGCCCTTCAATTGGCATCGGATAAAACCAGAGTAGTTATAACTAAAAAAGGTATAACGGAAAAAGAAATATATGATAGAACAAGAATGATTGAAGAAATGGGAGTAACTCCTACTCAGTTTATTGATGTAAAGGGGTTAATGGGAGATCCTTCAGACAATATACCAGGGGTTCCAGGTATAGGAGAAAAGACTGCTTATAAACTAATAAAAGAGTATGGAAGCATAGAAAATTTATTAAATAATGTAGAAAATATAAGTGGTAAAAAAGTAAAAGAGAACTTAATGGAACATAGAGAAGATGCGATTTTCAGCAAGAAGCTAGCTACAATAATTAGAGAAGTTCCAATAGATGTGGACTTAGAGGCTATAAAGTCAAAGGAAAACTTTGATAGAGATGGGGTTAGAAGATTATTTATTGACCTTCAATTTAAATCTCTTTTAGATAAAATCCCTTCTGAGGGAAATGTAGATGAAATAGAGGAAGAAGAAATAAAGGCCTCCTATGAAAATGTAGAGAGCTTAAATAAATTAAAAGAGCTATTTGATGAGATTAAAGAAGAAGTTTTCCTTACCTTTAAACTCCAAAGTGAAAATGTATTTTCAAAGAGCCTTATAGAAAAAATCTTCTTAAACTATAATGAAAAGAATTACGTAATTTTCCTTAAGGAAATCTTAGAAGAAAGTAAGGAAGAAACCTTATCCACATTAAAAATATTATTTGAAAATGAAGACTTAAGAAAAATATGCCACGATATAAAAATCCCTTATTCTATTTTATACAAAATGGGCATAGATTTTAAAAACTTAGTATTTGATACAAAGATAGCTGCATATTTAGTAGATCCTTCAAGAAAAGACTATGAATTAGATACATTAATTAGAGAATATTTAAAAATCCTAATAAAAATAGATGAAAATCAGCATGTAAATGAAATATCCTTACTAAAAAATTTATATAAGGAATTAAATTCTCAAATTAAAAACTATGATATGGAAGCACTTTATTATAAAGTGGAACTTCCCTTAGGGAAAGTGTTAGCATCTATGGAAGTTGAAGGCTTTAAAGTAGATGAAGAAACTTTAAACCATATTGGAGAGAAGTTTGTAAGTGAAATTGAAAAGATGCAAAAGGAAATTTATTCTTTAGCGGAGGAAGAGTTTAATATAAACTCTCCAAAACAACTGGGTAAAATACTTTTTGAAAAATTAGATTTACCGGTTATTAAAAAGACTAAAACTGGGTACTCTACAAATGCAGAGGTTTTAGAGGAATTAGAGGATAAACACCCGATTATTTCAAAAATAACATATTATAGACAATTAACAAAGTTACATTCTACCTATGTAGAGGGACTTAAAAATGTAATAGATGAAGATGGAAAAATACACTCTAGCTTCAACCAAACTGTAACCACTACAGGAAGGCTTTCAAGCACAGAGCCTAATTTGCAGAACATACCTATAAAATATGAAATGGGAAGAGAAATAAGAAAGGTTTTTATACCTAATAATGAAGACTCTGTTATTTTGTCAGGAGACTATTCACAAATAGAATTAAGAGTTTTAGCCCACATAGCTAATGACCCGAATATGATAGAAGCTTTTATAAATAATACGGATATTCATACCAAAACAGCTTCAGAGGTATTTAAAGTTCCACTAGAGGAAGTAACTTCAACTATGAGAAGTAATGCAAAGGCTGTAAACTTTGGTATAGTATATGGTATTGGGGATTTTAGTTTATCTAAGGATTTGCATATTTCAAAAAAAGAAGCAAAAGAATATATAGATACTTATTTTGAAAGATATCCTAATGTTAAACAATATATGGATGACACCATTGAAAAAGCCAAAAAGGATATGTATGTAACCACTATACTTAATAGAAGAAGATATATTCCTGAAATACTTAATTCAAAGAAAATGGTAAGTGCCTTAGGAGAAAGATTAGCTATGAATAGTCCCATACAAGGAAGTGCCGCGGATATTATTAAGATGGCTATGGTTAAGGTATATGAAGAGCTAAAACAGAGAAATTTAAAGAGTACTTTAATACTACAAGTACATGATGAGTTAATTTTAAACGTATATAAGGAAGAATTAGAAGAAGTACGAGAACTAGTTAAAACTTCTATGGAAAATGTTTTAACATTAAATGTTCCCTTAGAGGTTGATATTAACGAGGGAGAAAATTGGTATGAAGCAAAGTAAAATATTTAAGGTAGGATTAACTGGAGGAATTGGAAGCGGGAAAAGCACTGTATCTAAGTTCTTTATTGATAAAGGAATTAGTGTTATAGATTGTGATAAAATTTCTAGGCATGTATTAGATAAATATCCTATTATAATAGAAGAAATAAGAGAAAAGTTTGGAAGCGAATTCGTAGATGAAGCAGGAAACTTAAAAAGAATGGAATTTGGCTCTTATATATTTAAAAGTGACAAAAGGCGAAAAGAGTACGAAAAAATAATAATTCCATATATAAAGAAAGAAATTAATAGCTTAATGGAAGAGCTACAAAGCAATGGAGAAGAAATTTGCATTGTAGATGCACCTACCCTGTTTGAACAGAATGAGCACTTACACATGGATTTAAATGTAGTGGTATGGGTGGATAGAGAAACTCAGATGAAAAGGGTAAAGGGAAGAGATAAGCTAGAGGATGAAGAGATAGCAAATAGAATTAATGCTCAAATATCTTTAGATGAAAAAAGAGAAAAGGCTAACTTTGTTATAGATAATACTAAGAGCATTGAGGAAACAAAAGCACAAGTAGATTTATTAATTACATTCATCAATGATTTGCGGGGAGTTGGGAAAGCAGTTGAAAAAGCTAATTAAAAGAATAATATTTATAGTAATAGTTGCACTAATGATAACTCAAATTCCTTACGTGTTGAAAAAAATATATCCTTTAAAACATTGGGAAGTAATAAATGAAAATGCAAGAGAATATAATATAGACCCCTACCTGATTTTATCCGTTATTAAAGCAGAAAGTAATTTCCAAACTCATGCTATATCTCATAAAAGCGCTTATGGGTTAATGCAAATAACTGGTAGCACAGGAGAATGGATAGCAGAACAAATGAAAATAGAGAATTTCACTATAGATCAGCTTTATGAACCTGAAAGGAATATATCCATGGGGTGCTGGTACATAGATAATCTCAGAAAAGAATTTGGAGATAATATGGATGTAGTACTGTCTGCATATAATGCGGGAAGAGGAAATGTTCAAAAATGGCTAAAGGATGAGGAGCATTCGAAGGATGGAAAAAATCTTTATTATATTCCTTTTAAAGAAACGGATAAATACATTAAAAAAATAAAAGTTAATTATAAGGTGTACAAATTTTTATATTCTAAAGAATATTGACATTAAGAACATTAGTAGTATAATATTAATGTGACGCGGATGTGGCGGAATGGCAGACGCACTATCTTGAGGGGGTAGCGGGAGACCGTACGGGTTCAAATCCCGTCATCCGCACCAAAATTTAAAATTTAAAGAGAGGTAAAAACCCTCTAGTGTTGCATTAAAGAAATGCTTTCACATTGACACTAAATAATTGGTAATAATTTAATAATGAAAAAGAAAACCTCCTTGTGATTAAATGGAAGTGACAAGCAACCATTCACAAGGAGGTTTTATAATGTTCTATAATAAAAATAATAAATTAGTTTTTCATAAATTAATAGCGGAAATTGGAGGTAATTTTCTAGCTAAAACCATAAAAAAGTATAAAGGAGATTATAGAAGTCAGCATTTTGATACTAGGTCTCATATAAATTCAATGCTATATCTAAACATACGGGGATGTAAAAGTTTAAGGGAAGCTAAAAGTGAAATTTCATCAAATAGAAAGCTTAGGAGCCTTATTAATGTACCAAGTATATCTCAATTTTCAAGAAAAAATGCTACAAGAGACTATAGAATTTTTGAGGATATATTCTATTATCTAGTCAATAAAGCCAAACGAAGGTTTGGAGCCGTTAGGCTGCTAAAAGACATTCCTCCAGTAAAAATTATTGATTCAACTGTTATTTTAGTCGCTTTAAAACTTGCACCCTATTTCAAAATAGATAGCGGGCGAGCTGCTATAAAAATAAGCACGTTATTTAACGGAGAATTTCCTGAGAAAATCAATATAGTTAAAGGCGCAGTAAATGATAGAAAATGTATTGATGGCCTCTTCGAGGACAAGGGTAGTATATATGTTTTTGATAGAGGATATTATAATTATAAATGGTATGATGAGCTTAGTAATGAAGGTATAAAATTTGTTACTAGAGGTGTAAAGAATGGTATAGTTATGGAAGAGCGCATGATATTTTCTGAACCATATAAAGATATATATGATACTGAAGTGATTTTAGGAACAAGTTACTCTAAAAATATGACTTCTAAAAGTTATAGAGAAATAATGACCTTTGACGAAAACGGCGAAGCCATTACATTTATAACTAACATATTTGATATGTCAGTCTCAGATATAGTAAAAATCTATAAACATAGATGGGAAATAGAACTGTTCTTTAAGTGGATTAAGCAAAACCTTAGAATAAAAAAATTTATTGGATATAATGAAAACGCTGTGAAAATTCAAGTATTTTCAGCACTTATTTCATATATGCTTATATACTTATCTTGTAGTGTTACTGTTGCTAAGTATTCGATGCTAACGCTAACGCGTATTATTAGGGCTAATTTACTTGAGTTCTTTGATGAATATACTGTCAATTATTTTCGGACAAGCTAACGCTTTAAAACTTGTTCTTTGGGGAGGGGGAAACTCTACCTTTGTTCAAAGTAAAATTTATCCACTAGAAAAACTATGCAAAATAAAAGACATCTATTGGCAGAATACCTACCAATAGATGTCTAATGATTATTGTCAACAGTTAGTTGATACCTAAGTGCAACACTAGAAGGTAAAAACCTCTCTTTTTTTAATCTATCATTTTACTTTCTTGTTCCGCAATCATTCTTTTAACCATTTCTCCGCCTAACATTCCAGCGGCAGGTAGTTTACCAACAAAATTTGAAGGATGATCTCCCATGTAGGGACTGTTATCTTTATTTGTAAAGTTTGAATCAATTCCTAAGTCGCTAGCAATTTCCATTTTTAATTTTTGCATATTACTTTTTGAATCAGCGCTATAAAGTCTTTTACTTCTCATTGAGGATTCTCCTTTCATATTTTTAATAATAGTTTTTACAAAATATATAGTTATATTCCTAATATAAATTAAGGATATATAAAGTTATTCGAGCTTTATATATCCTTTTATATTTTTACATAATTTGTGGTAAAATAAAGAATAAAGGATATATGTGATAATAAAAAAATTTGGAGGGCAGACTATGGCGGATACTAAGTGGACAAAGGAACAAGAAAGTGCCATATATACCAGAGATTGCAACTTACTTGTGGCAGCAGCTGCTGGTGCAGGAAAGACTGCTGTTTTAGTTCAAAGAATAATAGAAAGAATAATAGATGAAAAAAATCCTACGGATATTGATAAATTATTAGTAGTTACCTTTACAAATGCAGCGGCTTCGGAAATGAAGGAAAGAATAGGGGATGGAATATCAGCGGCATTAGATAAAAATCCTGACTCTAAAATCCTTCAAAGGCAATTAACTCTTCTCAATAGGTCTAATATAACCACCATACATTCCTTTTGTCTAAATGTTATAAGAAGTAATTTTCATTTGATAGATATTGACCCTTCCTTTAGAGTGGGAGACGAAACAGAAACCACCCTTTTAAAAGGAGAAATCCTTGAAGAATTGTTTGATGATATGTACGAAAAATCAGAGGAAGATAAAAAAGATTTTTTGGATTTAGTTCAATCCTATGGAGGAAGAGACGATAAAAAATTACTTAATATAGTGGAAGAACTCTATAAATTTTCTCAGAGTTTACCTTGGCCTGAAAAGTGGTTGTATGAAAATAGTGAAGCTTTTAATGTGGGAGAAGATTTTGATTTTAATAATACACTATGGGCTAAGACTTTAATAAAAGATATTAAGTTAGAAATTTTAGGACTAAAAAATAAAGCTCTTAGAGGAATTGATATAGCTAGTAGTCATGAGGGTATTAGCCAATATATTGAAATTTTCCAAAGTGACTTATCTATGATAGAAGATGCTTTATATAGAGATAATTGGCACGAAATTAAAGATATTTTTCTTTCTATGAATTTTAAGGCTCTGCCAAGAAAAAAAGTACCTGAGGAACTAGCAGAACTAAAGGAGAAAATTCAAAGTATAAGAAAAAACATAAAAGATAGATTAACAAAAACCAGAGATGAGGTCTTTTTAGGTAGCAATAATGTAGGTGAAAATTTAAAAAATCTTTATCCGCGAATAAAATGTCTTACATATTTAGTAAATGAGTTTAGTAGAAGGTATCAGGAAAGAAAGAAAGAAAGAAATATTGTGGACTTCAACGACATAGAGCATTATGCACTAGAAATACTTACGGATTATGATGAAGATGGAAGCCCAAAGCCTTCTTCTGTAGCTATAGAGTATCGAAAGAAATTTGATGAAGTATTAGTGGATGAATATCAGGATAGTAACTTGGTGCAAGAGGTAATCTTAAGGGGAGTAGCAAGGGATACTATTCCTAATATGTTCATGGTTGGAGACGTTAAGCAAAGTATATATAGGTTTAGGCAAGCAAAACCAGAACTTTTTTTAAACAAATACAACACCTATTCCTTAGAAGAGGGAGAAGAAAATAGAAAAATAAAGCTATTTAAAAACTTTAGAAGTAGAGAAGAAGTTATAAATGGAGCAAATTATATATTCACTCAAATAATGTCTGAAAACATTGGAGAACTAGAATATGATGAAAATGAAAAGTTAAATTTAGGAGCAGATTACCCAAAGCCTAAAGAGTCTATTAACTACGCAGGGCCTATAGAGATACATCTTATGGAAAAATCAGGAACTACCTCCGAGGTAGAGGAAGAAAGTGGAATGATCTACGAGGAAGAGGAAGAAATCCCAGATAACATTCAGCTAGAAGCAAAGATTGTAGGTAAAAGAATTAAAGAAATTATGAATGAGGAAAATCCTTACATGGTGTTAGATAAAGGCAGTAAAGAATATAGAAGAGTACAATTTAGGGATATTGTAATTTTAATGAGGGCAACCTACGAAATGGCACCAATATTCATGGAAGAGCTTAATAATATGGATATACCAGTGTTTGCAGATACTTCTTCGGGATATTTTGAAACCACAGAAATAAGAACTATATTATCGTTACTACAAATTATTGATAATCCCAGGCAGGATATTCCACTACTGGCGGTGCTCAGGTCCCCAATTTTCTCCTTTACCCCAGAGGATATAATGGAGATAAGGTTAAGTAATAAGGATGTAAGTATTTATGAAGCTTTAAAAATTACTACAGGAGATGAAGCTTTAAGGCAAAGAATTAATGAATTTTTAAATAAGTTAGAAATATGGAGAGAAAAAGCCCTTCACATGAGCATAGATCAGTTTATTTGGTATCTTTATACGGATACAGGATATTACGGATATGCAGGAGCCATGCCAGGAGGACTGCAAAGGCAGGGAAATTTAAGAGTACTTTTTGAAAGAGCGAGAGCTTATGAAAAAACTAGTTATAGAGGGCTTTTCAACTTTATTTCTTTTATAAATAAACTTAGAAATAGTAGCGGAGATATGGGAAGTGCAAAAATTCTAGGGGAAAATGAAAATGTTGTAAGGATTATGAGTATACATAAAAGTAAGGGACTAGAGTTTCCGGTTGTAATTTTATCAGGTATAGGAAAAAACTTTAATCTTCAGGATATGAGAAAAAATATACTTTTCCATCATACATTAGGCTTTGGGCCGGACTATGTAGACTTAGAAAAAAGAATAACTTACCCAACCATATTAAAGGAAATAATAAAAAGAAAGATAAAATTAGAAACTTTATCAGAGGAAATGAGAGTACTTTACGTTGCCTTTACTCGAGCAAAAGAAAAATTAATAATAACTGGTATGGGTAAGAAGATAGATGACAGCATGGAAAAATGGGAAAGAATTTTAGAAGATGATGAGGAAAAGATGCCGGAATACGCCACTTTTGAGGGGAAAAGTTATATGGATTGGATAATGCCTCCTATACTAAAGGGTGATTCTTCTAACTGGCAGCTAAAGATATGGAAAAGGGAAGAGTTAGTGGAAGGTAAGAGTGAAGAAAAGGAAGATAGAGATATTTTAAAGGAATTAGAGACTTTAAGAGCTCATAAGGATGATATTTATTTACATAAAATAAATGAAAGACTTAACTGGGAATATAAATATGGAGAAGCTGCAAACATACCAGCTAAGTTTTCTATATCAGAGCTTAAAAGAAGATTTTCAGAAGTGGAGGATGAAAATTCAGAAAAAGTAGTGGGGGACCTAATATTAAAAAAACCTTTATTTACTCAAGAATATAAAAAGTTTACCTCCTCTGAAATAGGAACACTGATTCACTTAGTTATGGAGCATATAGACATAAATAAAACTAATACCATAGAAGAAATAAAAGAAGAAATAAAAGCTATGGTAGTAAATGAATTTATTACAGAGGAAGAGCTTAAGGCTATAAATCCTTTTAAAATACTAAAATTTTTTAAAGGGGATTTAGGAGAGCGGATAAAAAAATCTGTAGACGTTAAAAAAGAGACTTCCTTTTATGTTCGAGTAAATAGTAGTGATTTATATAATAATCTTCCAAAGGATATATATGATGAAGAAAAAATAATACTTCAAGGTATAATAGATTTGTATTTTGAGGAAGAGGGAGAAATAGTTTTAGTGGACTACAAAACAGATTATATAGTAGATGAAGAGGAAATAAAGAAAAAGTATAAAATACAGTTAAAATATTATAAAGAAGCTTTGGAGAAAATAACAGGTAAAAAGGTTAAAGAAAGCTATTTATACTTGTTCCATTTAGATAAAGGGGTAATAATATAAAAAACGGAGGATGATTTTATGAATAAAAAAGGAATTAAAATATCTATCATTGGAGCCGGATTTGTAGGCGCAACTACTGCTTATGCAATTATGACAGAAGGATTAGCATCGGAAATTGTTATAGTAGACATAGACAAAGAAAAGGCTAAGGGAGAAGTTATGGACTTAGTTCATGGAGTTTCTTTTGTAAAGCCTGTAGACATTATTGCAGGAGATTACAAAGATACAAAGGATTCCGATATTGTTATAATTACAGCAGGAGCAGGGCCAAAGCCAGGAGAAACTAGATTAGATTTAATCAATAAAAACTATAAAGTTTTTAAATCTATAGTACCTCCTGTGGTTGAAAATAGCCCAAACTCAATAATAGTAGTGGTATCTAACCCAGTGGATATTCTAACCTATGTTACCTATAAACTTTCTGGTTTTCCGCCAGAAAGAGTAATTGGTTCAGGTACAGTTTTAGATACTTCTAGATTTAAATACTTATTAAGTAAGCACTTTCAAGTTGACGCCAGAAATATTCACTCATACATATTAGGAGAACATGGAGACTCGGAAATTGCAGCTTGGAGCTTAACAAATATTGCAGGTATAAACGTAGATGATTACTGCAAAACTATCTGTAATAAATGTGATGGGAATTTTAAAAACAGTATTTATGAAAATGTAAAAAATGCGGCCTATGAGGTTTTAGAGAGAAAGGGGAATACTTCCTTTGCTGTAGCTCTTGCCGTAAGAAGAATCGTAGAGGCAATTATAAGAGATGAGGATTCAATTCTTACAGTATCAACTCTGCTTAAAGGGGAGTTTGGAATTGAGGATATTTACATGGGAATTCCTTGTGTTGTTGGAGAAACTGGAATAAAAAGAACCTTGGAAGTAAAGCTCAATGAAGAGGAACTAAAAGAATTAAGGGAATCTGCAGAAGTTTTAAATAATAGTTTAAAAGAAATTAATTATTAATAGTAGGAGAGATATAATGAACAATGTAGTAGAAAAATTTTTAAAATATGTAAAATATAATACTAAATCTGATGAAAACTCAAATACCTATCCTAGTACTAGTGGTCAATTAGTTTTGGCAAAGGAATTAGAAAAAGAACTTAAAGAAATTGGCCTTAGTAATGTACAGCTAGATGAATATGGCTATGTTTTTGGAGAATTACCTTCAAATATTGAAAAAGAAGTTCCAACGGTAGGATTTATTGCTCACATGGATACTAGTCCGGATTTAAGTGGAGAAAATGTAACTGCTAAAATAGTAGAAAACTATGATGGAGGAGATATTTCATTAAATAAAGATGTTATACTTTCTCCCCAAGACTCTCCGGAGCTTAAAAATTACATTGGGAAAACTTTAATAACCACTGATGGAACCACTCTGCTAGGAGCAGATAATAAAGCAGGAATTGCGGAGATTGTAGCTGCATTAGAACATTTGTGTAAAAATCCTACCATACCACATGGTAAGATACTTGTAGCCTTTACTCCTGATGAAGAAGTGGGAGAGGGAACAAAGTATTTTGACTTAAATAAATTTAAAGCGGATTTTGCTTACACCATAG
Organism: Clostridium malenominatum; assembly: GCF_039521365.1. Classification (NCBI taxonomy): domain Bacteria; kingdom Bacillati; phylum Bacillota; class Clostridia; order Eubacteriales; family Clostridiaceae; genus Clostridium; species Clostridium malenominatum. The sequence goes on along the minus strand of NZ_BAAACF010000012.1, from coordinate 163,950 downwards.
ATGGTGGTCCTTTAGGTGAACTGGAGTATGAAAATTTTAATGCTGCAGGAGCTGAAATTGTGATAAAGGGTAGAAATTTTCATCCTGGAGCTGCTAAGAATAAGATGATAAATTCAATGAAAATTGCCACTGAGCTAATAAATTCCTTACCTAAAGAAGAAGCTCCAGAACATACTGAAGGGTATGAAGGTTTTTATCACTTAACTTCCATGGTGGGAGAAGTTGAAGAAACTAAGCTTAGCTATATAATTAGAGATTTTCATAAGGAAAGTTTTCAGGAGAAGAAAGATAATCTAGAAAATATAGTAAAGAATTTAAATAACAAGTATGGAGAAGGCACCTTAACGTTAGAAATAAAAGATCAATATTATAATATGAGAGAAAAAATTGAACCAGTTAAATACATAGTGGATATTGCTTATAAAGCTATGGAAGAAACTGGAGTGACCCCTCAGGTGCTTCCAATAAGAGGAGGGACAGACGGAGCAAGGCTATCCTTTATGGGACTTCCCACCCCTAATATTTTCACAGGTGGCCATAATTTTCATGGAAGATTTGAGTATATTCCAACCTTTGCTATGGATAAAGCTGTAGAAGTTATTTTAAAAATTGTAGAATTAACAAGTAAAATATAGGAATATTATTTGAAAGACTGCATAACATTATAGTGTATGCAGTCTTTTTGTGTGGAAAAATGCATGAAAAGAAATTATTTGTCAATAATTACTGTAAGGAACAAAGGGGGAATTACTATGTTATATGTAATTTTGGGGACGTTAATAATTTCAATATTTTATTTGTGGAAAAAAATTAAGAAGTTAGAAAGAAGAGATAGAGTTAAAACAGAGTTTTTCATGAATATTACCCATGATATGAGAAACCATTTAAATATAATTCTAAACACTTCAAAACTAATAGGATTAAAGGTGGATAAAAACTTAAACGACAGGATAATTGCCCTTAATCAAAGCTCCTATGGATTATTAAAATTAATAAACAATTTAATTGATATGACAAAGGTGGAAAATGAGTTCTATAGTCTTAATCTAGAAAATCACAATATAGTAGATGCAGTTGAGGAAATAGTACAATCTGTTTCTTGCTTTATTAAAGATAAAGGAATAGATATAATTTTTGATACGGAAATTGAAGAGAAAATTATGGCCTTTGATAAGGAAAAAATAGAGAGAATAATGTTGAACTTACTATCCAATGGAGCTAAATTTACCCCTAGTGGTGGCAGAATTGAAGTTAATATATATGAAAAATCTAGTGAAATTTTAATAAGTGTTAAAGATAATGGTGTGGGAATAGAAAAGGAAAAGCAAAAATATATATTTGAAAGATATAAACAAGTGAAAGAAGGAGAAGTTTATGAATACGGTGGAAGCGGTATAGGCTTATCTTTGGTGAAGTCTTTTGTAGAAATGCACGGGGGAAGAGTTACATTATGTAGCGATTATGGAAGGGGAAGTGAATTTTTAATATCATTACCTTGCAAAATAATTAACAATGAAGAATGCCGTAATATTAATAATTTTAATGTCGAAATGGCAAAAGTAGAGTTTTCAGAGGTTATAAATAAAAGTTAACAAAAACTTAATATAGTAAAAGGTTTACATGATGCAGGCTTAAATAAAAAAGCTTGCATTTATTTTTAGAAATGATATACTATGTAAGTAAAAGAAATTTTAATATAATAAAAGGAGGTAGTTTATATGAGTGATGAAAGAATATTTGTATTGACTGAAGAAGTTATAGAAGAATGTTTAGAAGAAAGCATGGAAAAACCAGAAGAAATACAATACAGATGATTAAATGATGGGAGATGAACAAAGTAGTGGAAACAAATTCATTCTCTAGAGAGAAATAAAATCCTTAGCCTTAAAATGTGCTAAGGATTTTATTTTTTATTTTAAATTAATAATTATCAGTGAAACTATTGTAATAGCTATGGATATTTTTTCTTTGAGCATGAGTTTTTCTTTAAATATAAAAAAGCTTAATATATTTATGATAACTATGGTTCCAGCAGAAAATATTGGGTAAACCACAGAAGTATTTAAAGTATTCAAAGATAAAATCAGAAAGAAGGATGAAAAAAGATTGGGTATACCTACGGCAACTCCCGTAAGCAAATCTTTTTTAGTAATTTTCTTTCCATCTTTAATTGTGTAAATTAAACTAACTATAAAAGCAGTGAAGAAAATGAAAAATAAAAAAATATTTTTATAATCTAAAATAGCATATTTTTGAAATATCTTATTAGAAAAATCCGCCATTCCCCCTAAAAAGAATAATAATAGTAGCGATGGATTTATTTTAGTAGGATTATCTTTATTAAAAGACACATTAACTAATATTATTGAAAATAAGGAGAGTAAAATTCCAAACCACTGCAAGGGGGTAGGAATCTCTTTCCATAGAATTATAGAAAAAATCATAGGAATTAATATTCCCATCTTTCCAAAAGCACCCGAAAGCCCCGCCCCGTTATCTCTAACACTTTTTTGATAATATATAAAAGAAGAGAAGAAAAATAATCCAAAGGTTATTCCAGAAAGTACTGCCCAAACTAAACTAGAAGAGGCAGAGAATATCCCTTCATTATGTAAAACGATTTTATTAAATTCGCTATTAAAAACCTGTATAGAAGGCTTTTCTATTATTGGAAATCCTCCCATTAAAGACATTATTAAACTTAAAATAAAAGCAGTAAAATAATTGCTTGTAGTTAAAGCGTATCTATTTATATTTTTAGATTCGCTATATTTAAATATTAAAGCGATAGATGAACTACATAATATGGCTAACATTAAATAAAACATAAATATCCCCTCCAAAGTAATATTATACCATAATTAAGTATTTAAAAAAGAGGAAACCCATTTATATGGTCTCCTCTAAAAAATAACTTTTTAACATCTACGCCAACAAAAGCAATTAAATATACAGCATAGAATTTGGAATATAAAAAATATAAATATTAACCAAAGAATAAAGTATAGTAAACAACATAGAAACATAAATGAACACCTCCTGGTGAATAAAGGTTTTAAATAGATTAATATATTATATGTTAGTATAGTCAACTTGTTACAGGTGAAAATACAATTGCATTTATTTTTCTAAAGTGATATATTTTTTATAGTTTGTAAAATTATTTAGCAATTTAGGAGAATTGTGGAGATGAATATATATTTAGTAAGGCACGGTGAAACTGATAATAACTACAATAAAACCTATTATGGAAGTTTGGATTGTGAATTAAATGATAAGGGAAAAGCTCAATCTCTTAAAGTAAAGGAAAAACTTCAAAATATTAATTTTCAAAAAGTTTTTTCTAGCAATATGAAAAGAGCAAAGGAAACAGCTCAAATTATATTAGGAGAAAATCATTGCGAGATAATTGAAGAAAAAAGAATTAGTGAAATGAATATGGGCATATTCGAAGGTAAGGGTCATGAAGAATTAAAAGAAAAATATTCTAAAGAATGGGAAATGTGGTGTAATAACTGGAAGGATTATAAAATTCCAGAAGGGGAGAGCTACATAGAGTTTTATAATAGGGTTAAGGAGTTCTTTTTAGAATTATTAAATGGGGAAGAAGATAATATATTAATTATTACTCATGGCGGAGTAATAAAAAGCATTTGTTCTTACATATTAGGAGAAAATTTAGATATATTTTGGAAGATAGCCAGTAGGAATGGAGATATAACTTTAATAAAATATGAATACGAAAATCTTTATTTAGATTCTATAGTGCCAGTTGAAATTTAAGAGGAGTGTATAAGAATGGGTAAAATTATTTTAGTAACAGGTGGAGCAAGAAGTGGAAAAAGTAGTTTTGCAGAAAATTTATTAAAGGATAAGGAAGATGTTTTATACATTGCAACCTCAATATTTTCTGATGAAGAAATGAAAGATAGAGTGAAAAAGCATAGAGAAAGAAGAAATCCAAATTGGGAAACCTATGAAGGTTATATGGATTTACATAAGGCCTTAGAAAAAACTAAAAAGAATTATGTGCTTTTAGATTGTGTTACAATTATGACTACAAATATAATGTTTAGTGGAAATAGAGATTTAGAAGAAATGACTATGGATGAAATAGACCAAATTACAATTAAAATAAAAGATGAATTCACTAAATTTATAAATAAAGGTATAGAATTAGATAAAACTATAGTTATGGTTACTAATGAGGTAGGTTGGGGAGTGGTGCCTCCTACGAAGCTTGGAAGAATTTTTAGAGATGTAGCAGGATTTGTTAATCAATACATTGGAAGCTTAAGCCATGAAGTATATTTAGTATGTTGTGGTCAACCGCTAAAAATTAAATAGGAGTGCTTTAAATGAAAGAGTTTTTTTTAGATTTATTACTTATGATACAGTTTTTAACTAGACTCCCTGTTAAGAGAAGTCTTCCTTGTGATGCTAAAAATTTTAGAGATGGAAGCGCTATGCTTCCTATAGTGGGATTAATAATTGGACTTATACAATGGGTAGTGTACTATTTTTGCATAAAGATATTTCCAATAAATATAACTACTATATTTGTCTTAGTTGTAGGAATATTAACTATGGGATGTTTGCATCAAGATGGTTTTGGGGATATATTTGACGGTTTTTTCTCCTTTAAAGGTGGTAAGGAAAAGATTTTAGAAGTGATGAAGGATAGTAGAATTGGAACTTATGCTGCAGTTGCGCTAATCTTTGATATATTAGTTAAATATGCTGCCCTTTCTTTTATTATAGAAAAAGGTATGCCAAGTGTACTTATAATTACCCCAATTATAAGTAGATTCACCCTAGTTTTATTATTTTTAATAGGAAAGAATGCAAAAGAAAAGGGAACAGGAAATTTATTTATTGGTAACACTACTGTAGGGCATTTCATTGTAAGCTTAAACATAACTATTATTTTTACCTACTTATTGGTTGGAGGAAGATATACTATATATTCTATGGTTCTAGCATTAATAGTTACGCTAGTATTTTTAAAGTTATGTAACAGTAAAATAGGTGGAATAACGGGAGATTGCTTAGGAGCAAATAATGAATTTGTTGAAATTGCTATACTTATTTTATTTACAGCTTTATTAAAATAATGATAAATAATTCGTTGACATAAGGGTTAAGGTTGTAGTAAACTAAAATTAATAAATGAATAATTAAATTCAGGTGCCTATTTAGGTGAAAAGGGAATGCGGTTAAATTCCGCGGCAGCCCCCGCTACTGTAATTGAGGACGAACCTTTTAAGACCACCCAGAAGGGGAAGGAAAAGGGGAGAATGACTCATGAGCCAGGAGACCTGCCTGAGTTTTGAGAGAATAAGCTTTCGGCGGGAAAGAGTCTTTATAAATTGATTCCGGCTTTTGTCGGTTTTTTTTATTTGTTTTCCATCGCAGGCGAGCTCGCCTGTTTTTTTATATATTTTATGCTGTGTTCTTTAATTTATTTTGAACCTCCTAGTTAAAAATAAATACCTTCTATCAAACGGTGAGCACAGCTTTTTTTTAGTAATTTTACATTGTTAATTATATAAAGGAGTTGTTTTACTTGGCAAAGATAATGATTCAGGGGACAGGTTCCTCTGTGGGAAAGAGCATTTTGGTTACTGCATTATGTAGAATATTTAAGCAGGATGGTTATTCTGTTTGTCCATATAAATCACAAAACATGTCCCTTAATTCATATATAACCCATGATGGATTGGAAATGGGAAGAGCTCAAGTGCTTCAAGCTTATGCAGCAGGACTAGAGCCAGAGGCTTATATGAATCCTATATTATTAAAGCCTACTAGCGATAAAAAGTGTCAAATAATCTTCAATGGTAAGGTTTATGGTAATAGTACAGCCATAGGATATCATAATTTAAAATTAAGCTTTGCAGAAGAATTAAAGAAACAGTTTAAAGAAATAGAAAATAAATTTGATATTGTAGTTATTGAAGGAGCTGGAAGTCCAGCGGAAATAAACTTAAGAGATAGAGACATAGTAAATATGGGCCTTGCAGAAATGGTAGATGCGCCAGTGCTTTTAGCGGGAGATATCGATAAAGGGGGAGTATTTGCATCCCTAGCAGGAACGATGCTACTTTTAACAGAAGAAGAAAGAAAAAGAGTAAAAGGAACTATAATTAATAAATTCAGAGGAGATATAGAAATATTAAAACCAGGACTTACAATGCTAGAAGATATTATAAAAATTCCATCTTTAGGTGTAGTTCCTCATTTTAATTTAGATTTAGAAGATGAGGATGGAGCGGTAGAATTTAATAAAAATACAAAGGGAGACATAGATGTAGCTGTAGTAAAACTACCTCATATATCGAACTTTACAGATGTGGATGCTTTAAAATCAGAAGAAGATGTATCCATAAGATATATTACTTCAAAAGATAATTTTGGTAACCCTGATTTGCTAATAATACCAGGAACTAAAAACACCATAGATGACCTATTAGTCCTAAGAGAATCAGGACTAGAAGACTTAATAAAGGCATATTCTAAAGAAGGTTTTGTTATTGGCATATGCGGTGGATATCAGATGCTTGGTAAAGTATTAAAAGATCCTTATGGAGTTGAAACAGAAGAAGAAGAAACTTTAGGTATGGGACTTTTAGATATAAGTACTACCTTTGAAAAAGAAAAGGTAACTACAAGAGTAAAGGCTAAAGGAAGCTATGGAGAAGTATATGGCTATGAAATACATATGGGAATCTCATCTTATGGAGATAAGGCTAAAGCTATGTTTACTATATACGATGAAAATGGCAAGAAGGTAGAAAAGCTTGATGGAGCCATAAATGAAAGAGAAAATATTTTAGGAACATACATACATGGTTTATTTGATGGAGTGGACTTTAGAGAAAAGGTGTTAAATAAAATAAGAGTTTCTAAGGGATTGGAAGAAAAAAAATCACTTCATTATGAAAATTTAAGAGAAAAAAATCTTGATATATTAGCAGACTTAGTAAGAGAAAACATGGATATTAAAGAGATTTATAGAATAATGGGAGTAAAAAGATAGATGATTTCTATTATAGATTTGGCTTTAGCAGTTTTAATTGATTGGATCATAGGGGATCCATACTGGTTTCCTCACCCTGTTATATATATAGGAAAACTAATAAGCTTTTTAGAGAAAATGGGAAGAAAGCTCTTCCCTAATGGAAAAAAACTAAAAGCCTTTGGGGGAATTATTGTAATAATAGTTGCACTGACCTCATTTAGTATTCCTTATGCGCTGCTCTATTTAGTTAAAGATAACCCATGGATTTATCATGGATTAAACACATTTATACTATGGACAACACTTTCAGCAAAATGCTTAAAGAACGAAGCTATAAAGGTGTACCATGCTTTGAAAAATCAAGATTTAGAGGATGCAAGAATAAAGCTATCCTATATAGTTGGTAGAGATACAAAAGCTTTAAAAGAAGATGAAATAATCAGAGCGGATATTGAAACTGTGGCAGAAAATACAGCGGATGGAGTAATTGCACCACTTTTATTTGGTCTCATTGGGGGAGCCCCACTAGCTATGATGTACAAGGGAATAAACACCATGGACTCCATGCTAGGATATATGGACGAAAAGTTTATAAATATTGGATTCTTTCCAGCAAAGGTAGATGATATTTTTAACTTTATACCAGCAAGATTATCAGGGTTTTTAATAGCTTTATCTTCACCTGTGGTTAAAGGAAGCATTAAAGATTCTCTAAAGATAATGATAAGAGATAGAAAAAATCATAAAAGTCCAAACTGTGCTTACCCAGAAGCGGCAGCGGCTGGTGCTATGGGGATACAAATTGGCGGGACAAATACTTACTTTGGTAAGGTAGTATATAAACCAACTATTGGAGATGAGAAAATCCATCTAAATTATTCTCATATATTTGGAAGTATAAAATTAATGTTTACGTCAGAGCTACTATTTATAATAATTTTCGGAGCAATTGTTATAACTTTAAGATAAAGGAGTAGAGGCAAAGTGAAGCATGGAGGAGATATTTACACCGAGGGAGTGTTAAAGGGGAAAGAACTTACAGACTTTAGCTCAAATATTAATCCTTTAGGGGTACCAAAAAGCTTTATTAATAATTTGAATGAAGGGGTTTTAAATTTAACAAGATACCCTGATATACAATACAGAGAATTAAGAGGCAATTTAAAGGAATATGTAAATAGCGGAGAAATTTTATTTAACATAGGGGATGAAAGGCTAAACATTGTAGAGGAAGAGGATTTCATCCTTGGTAATGGAGCAGCAGAAATAATTCAATTATCCATATCTCTTTTTAAAAGCATAGCTATAATAGTTCCTTCCTTTGGAGAGTATGATGAAAATGCGGAAAAGTATGGACTAAAGATTACCTATATACCTATGAGAAATATGGAATATGACTATGATGCAATAGAAAGATCCCTTAAAAATAACGATGCTTTAATAATTGGAAATCCTAATAATCCTAATGGAGGGATTATAGATAAGGGTAAGTTTAAAACCCTATTGGATTTTTGCGAAAGAGAAGGAAAAACGGTAATAGTAGATGAAGCTTTTATAGAATTTACAGGAAACATGCGTCAAAGCTTCCTTTATGAATTAAAGAGCTACAAATGTTTATTGATAATAAGAGCGCTAACTAAATTTTATGGTATGCCGGGCATAAGAATGGGATATGGGATAAGTAAAAATGGAAAACTTTTAGAAAAGATGAGGAAAAGCCAGAACCCTTGGAATATAAATGCCTTTGCAGAACTGGCAGCAAAGTATGTGCTAAAAGATAAAGAGTATATAAATGAATCTTTAAAATGGATAAGAGAAGAGAGAAAGTTTTTAGTAGAAGAAATGAATAAAGTACCTCATATAAAAAAAGCGTACCATACCTTTGGTAATTATATACTTTGTGAATTAGAGGAAATAGATGGTGATAAACTATATGAATTATGCCTTGAGAAAGGAATAGTTATAAGAAAGTGTTGTAATTACAAAGGATTAAACAATAGATTTATAAGATTTGCTATTAAGGATAGGGAAAATAATAATATTTTATTAAATACCCTAAAGGGAATAAAAAATATATAGGAGGAGTAATTATGAAAACTAAGTTTACGGCATTAATGATTTTAGCATTAGTATTTTCAGCAAATGCCACAGTAAATGCAATGCATATAGGAGAGGGGTTTTTGCCACCAACTTGGGCAGGAATTTACTTTGTTTTAGCAATACCATTTATAATAATAGGGTTAAAGCAAATAAGAGAAAAAACAGGGAAAAATAAAGATTTAAAAATGCTTTTAGGATTAGTAGCAGCTTATGCTTTTATACTTTCAGCTATGAAGATTCCTTCAGTAACAGGAAGCTGTTCACATCCTACTGGTACAGGACTTTCAGCAATAATATTTGGACCATTTATTTCATCAGTAGTAGGTCTTATAGTTTTATTATTCCAGGCAATTTTACTAGCTCATGGAGGAATTACAACCTTAGGTGCCAATGTAGTATCAATGGCTATCATAGGACCAATAGTATCATACTTAATATACATAGGACTAAAAGATAAGAATAAAAAATTAGCTGTATTTTTAGCAGCTGCTCTAGGAGATTTAGCTACTTATTTAGTTACATCAGTGCAATTAGCCTTAGCTTTTCCAGCGCAAACAGGTGGAGTTGTAGCTTCTTTCCAAAGATTTTTCTCAATATTTTCTATAACTCAAATACCACTTGCAATAGTTGAAGGATTACTTACAGTAGTAATATTTGAATTTATATATAAGTATTCATCAAAAGAAATGGAAATATTAAGTGAGGTGAAATAATTGAAAAAGACGACAATATCATTGCTTTTAGCTTGTTTAGTAGTAATAATGGGATCTCTCTTCATTGGAAAACTAAGAGGAGGAGAGTTCGGAGGAGCAGATGGACAAATAGAAGAAGTAATAATGGAAACAAGAGAGGATTATGAGCCTTGGTTTTCAGCACTATGGGAGCCACCATCAGGAGAAATTGAAAGTCTTCTTTTCTCATCACAAGCGGCTATAGGAGCTGGTTTTATAGGGTATTATATAGGAAAGAAAAAAAATGCTAAAATTAATAATGGCACTGTCCAAGAGAAATAGAATAAGTAATGTTCATCCAATAGAAAAGGTTTTTTTAACCATAGTTCCAATCATAATAATGGGATTTGTTAATAATCCCATTATTATAATAATAAATATAGGATTGTTTATACTTCTCCATGGGGTAGTGAAAAACAATCCAAATATTGTAATAAAATTCGCTCTGAGAATAGCTGCTTTTGCTGCCTTTTCATCAATTACTTTTGTATTTGATTATGGCATTAGTTATACACTAACTATTATTTTAAAAAGCATATTTTCAGGGCTAAGTTTGTGTTTTTTGTCATTAACCACTCCAATTGATCAGTTACTATACATTTGTTCAAAAAATGATTACTTAAGAGATATATGTGACATTGCAAAATCTATGGAGAGATTTTTAATGGTTATGGATGAAGAATACAACATTATGTATAACGCTATGAAATCAAGAGGAGGCTTTGATAGTTTTTCTGCTAAAGTTAATAGTACAGGGAAAATAGCAGCTCTTCTTTTTGTGAATACTATGGAGAGATGGAAAAGTATAAAAGACGGTATTAATAGCAGATGTTATAAAGGGTATATGCCTTATTTAGGGGAAGATTTTGAGTTTAGCAGGAGAAGATTCTTGATTATACTTTTATATAATACTATACTAATTTTATCACTATTTGGAGTTGAATTTTTATGATAGCAGTATTAGGAATAAAAAATAATATAAAACTTGAAATTAGGGAAAAGCTTTCTATAATACCAAAAAGATATGAAGAATATTTACATTCACTTAAAGAGATTTTTGATGAAGTGCTTATTCTTAGTACTTGTAATAGAACGGAAGTTTATTTTTCTACAGATAAGGATTACGGAGAGGTAGTTCATGAAATATTCTCTAGACTAAATTGGGATAAAGAATATATAAAGTATACCTTCTTTTATAAGGATGAGGAAGCCATATCTCATATTATGAATGTAGTATGTGGATTCCATTCTTCTATTTTAGGAGAAGATCAAATTTTAGGGCAGGTAAAGGATGCTTATGAAGTAGCTCTTAACAATAAAACCGTTACACGAGATGTGCAAAAGTTATTTCAAATGGCCATAACCTGTGGTAAGGAATTTAGATATAATGCTAGGTTATATACCATACCAATATCTTCAGCCTCCATAGCAGTAAATGAAAGTAGAAGTCTTGGAGCTAAGAATTTCATGGTTTTAGGTTATGGAGAGGTAGGAAGCCTGGCAGCTAAATATATCCTCTCTGGTAAATTTAATAATTTATATATAGCTCTTAGAAATCCATCTTTAGTGGATATAGAGGACTCTAGAGTAAAGGCCATACCATTTAATGAAAGGCAAAAATATTATAATGAGGTAGATTGCATTATATGTTCTACGTCTGCACCTCATCCAGTAGTACACTTAAGCGAAATCCAGAAGGAAAAAGAATTAATTATTTTTGACTTAGCTGTACCAAGAGATGTGGAAGAGGGGGTAGAAAAACTAGAGAATGTTAAGGTTTATGATATAGATAAAATTAGCGCTATAAACGATAATAATTGTCATAGAAGAAGCCTCTTAATGGAAAATAATAAATATATTGTTCATAAATATATTAATGAATTTTTAGATTGGAGAAAACTCAGGAAAATATCTCCGGATATTGAAAAATTAAAGGAATTTGGAGAAGTGGTTTACAAAAGGAGATATAAAACCTTTAAAAATAAAGTTAAGACTAAGGATAAAGAAGAGCTTGCAAAAATTTTACTTAAGAGCACTTCTGATGCCTATGTAAATAGAGCCATAGAAGTTTTAAAAGAAGAACAATTGAAAGGCAGGTATGAGGAATGCCTGAACATAATAGAGAGAATTTTTTACAACACCAAATAAATTACACTAGTATTTCTTTACTATCTAATAAGATAAAGGTACTTATCATTGGCGGTGGAAGAGCTGGATTTATAAAGACAAAAAGTTTTTTGAAAAATGGAGCTATGGTTACGGTATTGTCAAAGGAATTTTCCCCCTTGTTTAGCTCTTTACCTAAAGAAAACTTAAGCTTTATAAAGGATGAATACAAAGAGGAGTTTATAGTGCCCTACCATTTAATCGTAATAGTTTTAGAAGATCATAAGGTAAGGGAAGAAATAAAACTCCACTGCGAAAAACAGTATAAGTTATACTTAGATGGTACGGATTTTAAAGAAGGAATGTTTGTGGTTCCTTGCCAAAGGAGTAGTAGGGCTATTAACCTTTCTTTAAATATTAAGGAGGGTAGTCCAAAAACCTCTATTTATTTAGCCAATAAGCTAATTAATATAGCAAAGGATTATGATGGATTCGTGGATTATTGCTCTAAATTAAGAAATAGATTAAAAGGAAATCCTTTAAAAGAAGAAATATTAAATTTTATAAATACTGATGATTTTTATTTCTTTTTTGAAAAAGGTAGCCATAATATAGTTTTAAAAATGTTTTATGGAGGAGAGATTTAATTGAAATTGATTTTAGCCACTAGGAAAAGTATTTTAGCTCAAACTCAAACGGACATGGTGATTGAAGGTATAAAAAATAGACATGAAGTAGAGTGTGAAAAATTATTAATAGAAACCTTAGGAGATAAAATTTTAGATAGAACCTTAGATAAAATTGGAGGGAAGGGCCTTTTTATAAAGGAAATAGAAGCGGCTCTTTTGGAAGATAAAGCTCATATTGCGGTGCATAGCATGAAAGACATGCCTTATGAATTACATGAAGAACTAAAAATAGCAGCAGTACCTGAAAGAGAAGATGTAAGAGATGTTTTTATATCAAATGACGGAACTCCTTTTATGGAATTACCTAAGGGGGCAAAGGTTGGGACTAGTAGTAGAAGAAGAGCTTCCCAGCTAAAGCTTTTAAGAGAAGACATCGAAATAGTTCCAATAAGAGGAAATGTACAAACTAGAATAAGAAAAATAAAAGAATTAGGTTTAAATGGTACAGTTTTAGCAGCAGCAGGGTTAAATAGATTGGATATGAAGGATGTAGTTGCTAATTATTTTGAAATAAATCAGATGATTCCAGCCATAGGCCAGGGTGCTTTAGGAGTGGAAACGAGAATAGGAGCTAGATCCTTTGATTATGTAAAACACTTAGACCATACAGATACAAGAATTTGTGTGGAAGCGGAAAGAAGCTTTATGAAAGAGCTTAAAGGCGATTGTCAATCTACCATAGGTGCTCATGCAAAACTCTATGGAGACATGATTTACATGGTAGGAATTTATGAAATAGGTGGAAGAATAATAAAAAAAGATATAGAAGGAAAAAGAGAAGAATTTATTAACCTTGGAAAAAATTTAGCTAAAAAAATTACTATGGATTAGGAGTGTAAACTATGAGCAAAGTATACCTAATAGGAGCAGGACCAGGAGATGAGGAGTTAATTACCCTTAAAGCTATAAATAAATTAAAAAAATGTACTGCAGTAATGTACGATAGATTAGCATCTCCAGGCATATTGAAATATCTAAATGAAAAATGTGAAATATATTATTGTGGAAAAGAACCAGGATGCCACTATAAAACCCAGGAAGAAATAAATGAAATGCTAGTAGAACTTGGTAAAAAGGGCCATATAGTTGGAAGAATAAAGGGAGGAGATCCTTTTGTATTTGGTCGTGGAGGAGAAGAGATATTAGCCCTTATAGAAGAGAACATAGAATTTGAAGTAATTCCAGGAATAACCTCAGCCATATCTGTGCCAAATTATGCAGGAATTCCAGTGACTCATAGAGCTATTTCTCAAGGGTTCCATGTGTTTACAGGGATGAGTGCAGAGAGGTTAAACATAGATTGGAAGGCAGTAGCAACCATTGGAGGAACTTTAATATTTTTAATGGGTTTTAACAATTTGGATATAATAACTTCCAGACTTATAGAAAATGGCATGGAGGAAATTACACCTTGCGCCATAATAATGAGAGGTACTACTTCCCTTCAAAAGAAGGTAATAGGAAACTTAAAGGATATAAAAGAAAAGGCAATGGAGGCAGGAATAGGCTCCCCTTGTATAATCCTTGTAGGAGAGGTAGTACAATTTAATGATAAGTTTAATTGGTATGAAAGAAAGCCTCTTTTCGGAAAAAATATTTGCGTAACTCGCTCAAAGGAGCAAGCTTTTGAATTAATAGAAAAATTAAGGGATTTAGGAGCGGAAACCACAGAAATTAATGCTATAAAAATCCTGGATAAAAAGGAAAACTTAAATCCTTATGTGGATAAAATAGAGCTTTACGATTTTATAGTATTAACTAGTGTAAATGGAGTTAACATGTTCTTTGATTATTTACTAGAAAAGGAATATGACATAAGAAAAATTAAGGGTAAATTTGCAGTGGTAGGGCCAGCAACTAAGAAAGCCTTATTAAAAAGAGGAATAAATGCTGAAATTATGGCAGAGGAATTTGTAGGAGAAGATTTAGTAAACAAATTAAAACCTCACATAAAAGAAGGGGATAAAATACTTGTACCACGTTCAGCTGAGGGAAGAGAATATTTAGTTAAAGCATTAAGAGAAGAAAAGGCAGTGGTTGATGAGGCATTAACCTATGAAGTATGTAAGGGAGATTTACCTGAAGGGGAAGTATTTGATAGGGTAGACACAGTGCTACTTACAAGCCCAAGCATTGTGAGAAATATGATAGAAATGGTAGGCCTAGAAGCATTAAAAAGTAAAGAATGCATAGCCATAGGACCAATAACTTCAAAGGAATTAGAGAAAAATGGTATAAAACACATAGTGTGTGATGAATATTGTAATGATGGAATAATTAAGAAACTATTAGAAAAAAGAGGGTGTGCTCATGTTTAACAGACATAGAAGATTGAGAAACAATGAAGCTATTAGAAGCATGGTGAGAGAGACGGTTTTGACTCCTAATGATTTTATATATCCAATATTTGTGGTGGAAGGGGAAAATATTAAAAAAGAAATAACCTCTCTTCCAAATAATTATCATTACTCTATTGATAGACTTCATGAAGTGGTAAAGGAAGTAGAAGAAAGTGGAGTTCGTGGAGTTATACTTTTTGGAATACCAGAGCATAAGGATGAAATAGGCTCACAAGGATATAGTGATAATGGAATAATACAAAAGGCTATAAGAAAAATTAAAGAACTTTCAAAAGATATTTATGTAATTACCGATGTTTGTATGTGTGAATACACAGATCATGGTCACTGTGGAATAATTCATGGAGAAAATGTAGATAATGACGAAACTTTAAACTACCTAGGAAGAATAGCCCTATCCCATGTTAAAGCAGGGGCAGATATGGTGGCACCATCGGATATGATGGACGGAAGAGTTAAAACCATCAGAGAACTTTTGGATAAAAATGGATATGTCGATATTCCAATAATGTCATATAGCGCAAAGTATTGTTCAGCTTTTTATGGTCCTTTTAGAGAAGCGGCTAATTCAGCTCCCCAATTTGGAGATAGAAAAACCTATCAAATGGATCCAGGAAATATTAGAGAAGCCATGGTTGAAATAGAAAGTGACATTATGGAAGGCGCAGATATTATAATGGTTAAGCCTGCTCTATCCTATTTAGATGTAATAAGATGGGCAAAGGATAAAACTAATATGCCAATAGCAGCCTATAGCGTTAGCGGTGAATATGCCATGGTAAAGGCAGGGGCAAAGGCGGGACTTATAGACGAAAAAAGAATAGCCTTAGAAATGCTTTTATCAATGAAAAGAGCAGGAGCAGATATGATAATAACATATTATGCCTTAGAGGCAGCTAAATGGGTAAGAGAATAGGAGGGAAAGACTTTGAGAAACTTAGAGATATTTGAGGAATTAAAAAAATACATGCCAGGAGGAGTTAACAGTCCTGTTAGAGCTTTTAGAAACGTTACTATAAATCCTCCTGTTATAAAAAAGGGTGAGGGCTCTCATATATTTGACGAAGATGGCAATGACTATATAGATTTCATAGGTTCCTGGGGACCAATGATTTTAGGGCACAACGATGAAGATGTAGTAAAAGCAATAAAGGCCATGGTAGATAATGCCTTAAGCTTTGGAGCGCCAACAGAAAGTGAATTGCTCCTTGCAAGACACATGGTAAATACCTTAGATAATATAGATATGGTAAGAATGGTTAACTCAGGTACAGAAGCTACTATGAGTGCAGTAAAACTTGCTAGAGGATATACAAAAAAGGATAAAATCATAAAGTTTGCAGGGTGCTATCATGGTCACTTTGATGGATTTTTAGTGGAAGCAGGATCAGGAGTTTTAACGGAAAGAATTCCAGGTTCTCCAGGAGTGCCAAAGAGTAGCATTGAAAATACTTTAATAGCAGAGTACAACAATATAGAAAGCGTTAGAGAGTTATTTAGAAAATATGGTGAAGACATAGCGGGAGTAATAGTGGAGCCTGTGGCAGGAAACATGGGAGTTATTCCTGGAACTTCCGAGTTCTTAAAAGGACTTAGAGAGGTTTGTACAGAGTTCGGGTCATTATTAATTTTTGACGAAGTAATGACTGGATTTAGAGTTGCTTATAAAGGAGCTCAAAGCCTTTGCAAAGTAGCGCCGGATTTAACTACTTATGCGAAAATCATGGGAGGGGGACTTCCATGTGGTGCTTATGGTGGAAAGAGAGAGATAATGGAAAATCTATCTCCTATGGGACCAGTTTACCAAGCGGGAACTATGTCTGGCAATCCAGTGGTAATGGCGGCAGGCTATGCTACATTAACTAAGCTTTATAATAATCTTAATATATATAATTACATAGACAAATTAGGAAATACCCTTCAAAAAGGTATGGAAGAAATAGCTAAAGAAAAAGGAATATCCCTTGTGGTTAATAGATGTGGATCCATGATGACGCCATTTTTTACAGAATTAAAAGCTGTAAATAACTACGAGGATGCTAAAACTTGTGATACAGCCCTATACGGCAGATTCTTTCACCACATGATTAAAGGTGGAATGTATATATCTCCATCTCAATTTGAAGCAATGTTCATTGGAGCAAAGCATAGTGAAGAAGAAATAGAAAAGTTCTTAAGTATAATGAGAAAGTTTTAAAGGTGCTCTTATGAAAAGCATTATTATTTCATCCAATAGTAGTGGTGGTGGAAAAACTACCACTACCCTTGGACTTATAAGAGCGTTAATGAAAAAAGGTTTTGATGTACAAGGATACAAGGTGGGGCCAGATTATATAGACACCGCTTTTCAAAGTAGAATTGCTGGCAAGGCTTCAAGGAACTTAGATTTATTTCTCATGGGAGAGGAAGGAGTAAAAGCTTCCTACTCTAGAGGAGAAGGGGATTTAGGGGTAATTGAAGGAGTTATGGGTCTTTATGATGGCAAGGGTATTGATTCTAAATATTCCACCGCTCACGTAGGAGAAGTTTTAAATCTTCCAGTGGTTTTAGTATTATCACCAAAGGCACAGGTGGCCACTCTTTGTGCTGAAATAGAAGGTTTAAAAAACTTTGGAAAAGTTAATATTTGTGGAGTAATACTTAATAATATTAGCGAAAGTTACTACAAACTTTTAAAGGCTTCAATAGAATATAACTGCGGTATAAAGGTCTTTGGATATATTCCAAAGGATGAAAGACTGAGCATAAAATCCAGACATTTAGGATTAATTCAAAGCAGTGAAGTAGAAGATTTGGAAGAAAAAATTAATTTATGCAGTGAGTATATATTAAAGAATGTGGAAATAGAAGAACTTTTAAAATATTTTAAAGAAACTCCTAAATATGAAGATAATTTTCATTTAGATAATATGAAAATTAAAATTGGTGTACCCATGGATAAAGCCTTTAGCTTTTACTATAGAGAAAATTTAGATCTACTAGGAGAAGCTGGGGAAATAGTTTATTTTAGTCCTCTTAATGATAGGGAACTTCCAGAGTGTATAGATTTTTTATATCTAGGAGGGGGATATCCAGAGGTATTTCTAGAGGAGTTAAGCGAAAATAAAACTATGCTAAATAGTATTAAAAATAGATTAAATGATGGTTTAGGTTGCTATGCGGAATGTGGAGGACTTATGTATCTTACACAATCTATAGATAATGGAAATATGGAAAGGGAAGTTGTAGGATTTTTCAGTGGCAAGGCAGTGATGACTAAGTCCCTTCAGAATTTTGGATATGCATCCTTAGAGTATGAAGGATTAAAGATAAATTGTCATGAGTTTCATAAGTCGTGTGTTACTTCCTCAGAAGAAAAGGTATACAAGTTAACTAAGGATATGTATGACGGAAGCAGAAAAGAATGGAACTGTGGATATGAAAAAAACAATACCCTAGGAGCTTATCCTCATGTACATTTCTTTGGAAATATGGATTTTTTAAAAAATCTATTAAAAAGGAGTTATAAAAAATGATGGAATACATAAAAAAACCCATGGAAATAGAAGATAGAAGTTTTGTGATTATAGGCGAAGAAATGGGAGAGCATAATTTTACAGAAGAAGAATTAAAAATTGTTAAAAGAACAATACACACTACAGGAGATTTCGATTATAAAAATATTGTTTATATAAGAGAAGGATCAATAGACGCGGCTAAAGAGCTTTTGAAAGGCGGAGTTAAAATATACACTGATACAAACATGGCAAAGTCAGGAATAAACAAAATGGCCTTAAAAAAGTTAAATTGCAGTGTAGAATGTTATGTTTCCAATGAAGAAGTAGCAAAAATAGCTAAGGAAAGAGGAATTACTCGTTCCATGGCTGGAGTTGAAAAGGCAGTAGAAGATGGAGTGGAGTTTTTTGTTTTTGGAAACGCCCCTACAGCACTGTACAAGCTTATGGAACTTACTGCAGAAGGAAAAGCCAGCCCTAAGTTTGTAGTAGGAGCGCCAGTTGGTTTTGTTGGAGCAGCAGAATCCAAAGAAGAGGCTGAAAAGAGATTACAAATTCCTATAGTTACAATTAGAGGAAGAAAAGGCGGAAGTAATGTAGCGGCGGCTATAGTAAATGCACTAATGTATATGGTAGTAGATAGAGAATAAGCAGGTGATTAAATGCTTGATATGTATGTAAATGTGGATGGAAAAAAACTTAGATGTGGATACACTACGGGTTCTTGCGCAGCGGCTGCTGCAAAGGCGGGGACGATTATGCTATATTCTAAGGAAGATTTAAAGGAAATAAGCATTGATACTCCAAAGGGAGTAAGGTTAAACCTTCCAATCAATGAAGTAAAAAGAGGGGAAGATTTTGTAGAGTGTTCCATTATAAAAGATGGAGGAGATGACCCAGACGCTACTCATGGATTAGAAATTTGGGCTAGAGTTGAAAGAAGAGATGCTGGATATTCCTTAAAAGGCGGATTAGGAGTAGGGAAGGTTATGGGTGAGGGCCTTTATGTTCCTAAAGGAGAGTGGGCTATAAATCCTGTACCTAGAACTATGATAGAAAAGGAAGTTAAGGAAGCTTTAGGAGAAGGCAGAGGAGTAGAGGTTACAATCTTTGTTCCTAAGGGAGAAGAAGTAGCTAAAAAAACCTTTAACCCAAGACTAAATATAATTGGCGGAATTTCTATCCTTGGAACATCAGGTATAGTAATGCCTATGTCAGAGGATGCCTTAAAAGAATCCATAAGAATTGAAATAAATCAAAAAGTGGCAAAGGGTCATAACGAATTAATCTTAGTTTTTGGAAATATTGGAGAAAAAGCAGGGATTAAACTAGGATTAGATCAGGACAAAATGGTGGTTGTATCTAATTACATTGGCTTTGCTTTAAACTGTTGTATGGAAAACAAAATTAAAGATGTGTATATAGTGGGTCACATAGGAAAGCTTTGCAAAATAGCTGCAGGATGCTTTAACACCCATAGTAGAGTTTGCGATGTGAGACTTGAAGTTATAGCCTTAGAGCTTGCCTTAATGGGATACCCTCAACAATTAATAGAAAGAGTTTATAATGAAAAAACCACAGAAGGAGCTATAAAGCTTTTAGGGAACGGTTATGAAAAACTTTATAAGAGAATTGCAGAAAAGATAAAAAAGAGGGTTGAAATATATACCTACAATGAAATTAGCCCTAAAATTGTTATGTTTTCTATGGAAAAGAACTTATATGCAGATGAAAGCTTAGTATAAAACTATTAACTGAAAGGATGGTGAGAATTTGGTTTATATAGTTGGAATTGGTCCAGGGCATAGGGATTATATTTTGCCTAAAGCTTTAGAAACCTTAGAAAAAGCAGATATAATATTAGGATTTGGAAGGGCCATGGATAGCGTGGACTTTATAGATACCCAAAAGATAAAAGTAAATAAAATAAGCGAAGTTATTGATGAATTAAACAAAAATAAAGGTAGAAACATTTCAATAGTGGCTTCAGGAGATCCTCTGTATTTTGGTATAACAGAATATATAAAAAATAACTATGAAGGTGAAATTCAAGTTATAACGGGAATTTCCTCCTTTCAATATTTAATGGAAAAGCTTAATAAAAGCTGGCAGGGATCATATTTGGGAAGCCTTCACGGAAGAGGAGAGGATTTTCTCAAAAAGGTTAAAGAAAATAAATTATCCATTTGGCTTACAGATAGCAAAAATTCTCCCAAAAGTTTAGCAGAGGGATTAGTTAATCAGGGTTTGAACCCTAAAATATATGTGGGAGAAAATCTATCCTATGAAAATGAGAGGATAGAGATAGGGTATGCTAAGGATTTTAAGGATAAAAACTTTTCAAACCTTTGCATAATTGCTGTAGAAAATGAAGAATTTGCTCCTGAGGAAGATAAATTGACTTTTATAAGTGATGAGGAATTTATAAGAGGAAACTGCCCTATGACTAAAGAAGAAATAAGAATTTTAAGTGTTGCTAAGATGAATTTATCTAAGGATTCTAGGGTTTTAGACGTAGGGGCTGGTACAGGCTCCATAAGCATTCAAGCAGCAAAAATATGCAGCTTAGGAGAGGTTGTAGCTCTCGAAAAAGATAGCGATGCTCTAGAGGTAATATATAAAAACATAGAAAAATTTAATGCACATAACTTAAAAGTTATTGAGGGTGAAGCTTTAGAGGCGGAGATTACAGGAACCTTTAATAGCATATTCATAGGGGGCAGCGGTGGAAATCTTGAGGATTTAATTAAAAAATACTGTAGCATGCTTACTGAGGACGGAAAGGTAGTTTTAAACTTTATAACTATCAATAATCTTTATGTAGCTATGAATACATTAATGGAGCTAGGCTACAAAGTTAAATGCACTCAAGTATCTGTAAGTAAAACCAAAGGTCAGACTTATATGTTAATGGGAAACAACCCAATATTTATTATAGAAGGAGAAAGAAAACATGGCTAAATTATATGGAATAGGCGTTGGACCAGGAAGTGAAGAATTATTAACCCTTAAAGCAATAAGATTATTAGAGGGAGTAGAAGTGGTAGTAGCACCTTCCCCAATGAAGGACGGAGGAAATAGCATAGCCTTAGATGCAGCAAAAAACTTTATAAGTGAGGATGCAGAAGTAATTGTTAAGCATTTCCCCATGGGAACTCCAGATAAAGAAGAAAAGGTCTTTGAAGCTTTTAAAACTATAGAGGAAAAACTGCATGAAGGAAAAAATGTAATTTTCCTAACTATAGGAGATCCATTTGTTTATAGTACATATATTTACCTGTTAAAATATATAAATGAGCAAGGATACGAAGTAGAAACAGTACCTGGAATAACTTCCTTTTGTGCATCAGCAAGTTTAGCTGGGGAAATATTAGTTATAGGAGATGAACCACTACTAATACTTCCATCTACTAGATTAGATGCGGTTAAGGATGAAAAGTTTTTAGTTATTATGAAATTATATAATAACGAAGAAAAGGTTGTTGATTTCCTAGAGGAAAAAGGTTATGAATATGTTTGTGTAAGAAGAGCCTATAGAGAAGGACAACAAATACTCCGAAATAGACAAGAAATTATAGAGAATAAGGATTATATGTCTTTAATAATAGCTCACAAAGAGTAGTGAAAGGAAGAAGAATAATGGTATATTTTATTGGAGCAGGTCCAGGAGATGTGGATTTAATAACTGTAAAAGGTAGAAAAATATTATCAGAAACAGATGTAGTTATATATGCAGGATCCCTAGTTGCTAAGGAGCATTTAGATTTTTGCAAGGAAGGGGTAATTGCTCATAATTCAGCATCCATGACCTTAGAACAGGTTATAGAGGTGATGAAAGAAGAGGTAGGCAAAGGGAAAACCGTTGTAAGATTACACACCGGTGATCCATCCATGTATGGTGCTATAAAAGAACAGATGGATGAATTAGATAAGCTTAATATAGAGTATAAAGTGGTTCCAGGAGTAAGTTCTTGCTTTGCAGCAGCAGCGGCAATAAATAAGGAATTTACTTTGCCAGACGTAACTCAAACTCTAATTCTTACAAGGGTAGAAGGAAGAACTCCAGTACCAGAGAGAGAAAGCTTAGAGAAACTTGCCAGCATCGGAGCTTCTATGGCAATATTTTTATCCATCAGCATGATTGATAAAGTAGTAGAAAAACTTAGACGTGGCTATGGAAAAAATGTTCCTATAGCGGTAGTGGAAAGAGCTACCTGGGAAGATGAAAGAGTTATAATAGGCACCTTAGATGATATAGCGGAAAAAGTTAAAGAAGCTAATATTACTAAGTGTGCTCAAATACTTGTAGGGGATTTTATAAGCTCTGATTACTCAAAAAGCTTACTTTACGACAAGAGCTTTACACACATGTATAGAGAGGCTGAAAAGTAATGAAAATAGCGATTATCACCATAACTAAAAATGGAGATATTATTGCAGATAAAATAAAAGAAACTCTTCCAGTGAAGGTTTTTTCAAAGGAAAGAGATGAGGACTTTAGCTTTAAAGAGGCAGTAAGAACTGCTATGGAAAACTATAGTGGAGTAATTTTTATTGCATCTACTGGTATTGCCGTAAGGGCCATAATTCCGTACATAAAAGGGAAGGATAAGGACCCTGCGGTAATTACTATAGATAATCTAGGAAAGTTTGTTATAAGTCTTTTAAGTGGCCACTTAGGTGGAGCAAATGAGTTAACGGAGACAATATCAAAGATTATTCACGGGGTTCCGGTAATTACAACGGCTACAGATGGATTAGGAATTCTTGCTCCAGATATGGTAGCTAAGGAAAATGATTTGGAGATAGACTGCTTAAAGGATGCAAAAGATATAGCTTCTCTTTTGGTAGCTGGAGAAAAGGTTTATTTTCATGATGAAGATAATATTATACCAATACCTAAAGGTTATAGCGAAGAGCTTAATGGAGCTTTGGGTATTGTATATGTAACAAATAGAAATAAATCTTTTTGGATAGAAAAGGAAAAAATAAAAGATCCTCAACTTAAAATTTTAAAGCTAATAAGAAAAAATATAGTACTGGGAATAGGATGTAGAAAAGATTTTTCTGTAGAAGAAATGAGAAAAACTGTACTAGAGGTTTTAATAGATAATGACTTTGATCCTAAAGCTGTGAAATCTATTGGAACTGTAGAAGTAAAAAAAGATGAAAAGGCTATCATAGATTTAAGTAATTATTTCAACTGTCCCCTAAAGATTTTTTCCATAGAAGATATTAAAGCCATAGATTATAAATTTAAAGGTAGTAACTTTGTAGAAAAAACCATAGGAGTAAGGAGTGTATGTGAACCTTCTGTAGAATTACAAGGAGGAACCTTGCTCATAAGGAAGTTGAAATTGAATGGAATGACGGTGGCCGTTGGGATTTACTAAAAAACTAAAGAAAGGTGGATTATTTTGGGAAAACTATATGTAGTAGGAATTGGTCCTGGAGGATTTGAACATATGACCTTCAAGGCAAAAAAAGCAATTGAAGAAAGCGATGTTATTGTAGGATATACAAAATACATAGATTTTATTGAACCTTTAATAAAAGATAAAGAAGTTTTATCAACAGGAATGAAGAGTGAAGTGGAAAGAGCTGAAAAAGCTTTAGAACTTGCTAAAGATAAAGTAGTTTCAATAATAAGTACAGGAGATGCTGGAATTTATGGTATGGCTGGACTTATATTAGAGCTTAAAAAGGATGAAGAGGTGGAAGTAATTCCAGGAATAACGGCATCTTCTTCAGCGGCATCAATACTAGGATCTCCTTTAATGCATGATAATTGCAATATAAGCTTAAGTGATTTAATGACTCCTTATGATTTAATAAAAAAGAGAGTGGAACTTGCTACCCAAGGGGATTTTATAATTTCACTATACAACCCTAGAAGTCATGGAAGACCTCACTATTTAAAAGAGTGTATAGATATTATAAAGAAATATAGAAAAGGGGATACTCCAATAGGAGTAGTAAAAAATGCTCTAAGAGATGGGCAAGAAGTTACCCTTACCACATTAGAAAACTTTGATGACACCATAGTAGACATGTTTTCTATAGTTATAATAGGAAACAGTGGAAGTTATATAAAGGATGGTATGTTTATTACTCCGAGAGGATATAAACTATAAAAATCTGGAGGATTTTATGATTGCATTAATTAGTGGTACTTCAGAAGGAAGAAAAATATTGGAGATGCTAAATGAGTATACAGATGATATTTTCATTTCCACAGCTACTGAATATGGTGGAGAGCTTTTAAAGGACTATAAATATAAAGTATTAAATACCACACCATTAAATATAGAAAGTATGATGGAGGTTTTCACCAAACATAATATAGATAAAGTAATTGATGCTACTCATCCCTACGCTACAGAAGTAAGCAAGAATCTTATGGAGGTATGCCAGAGGATATCTATAGAATATATAAGATATGAAAGAGAAAGTGTAGTAGATAAATTTTTAAACTGTGACAAAGTAGTGTTAGTGGAAGATTATAGTGAGCTTTATGAGAAACTTTCTTCTATAGAAGGAAATATTTTAAACACCACCGGTAGTAGAAACTTACCTAAGTTACTATCCTTAGGGATAAACAATAGGATGATTCATAGGGTGTTGCCTTCACTAAAGGTTATGGAAGAATGTTATGATTTAGGAATAAATCTTGAAGATATAGTAGCTATGAAGGGGCCAGTTAACTACGAATTAAATAGAGCTTTTATTAAAAATTATAATGCAAAAGCTATTATAATGAAGGATAGTGGAACTGAGGGTGGAACAGAGGAGAAAATTTCAGCGGCCCTAGATGAAGGAATATATGTATTTGTTATATATAGAAAAGAAATTAACTATCATAGAGTGTATAAAAATAAAGAAGAATTGATTAAATATATAATAAATAACTAAGCAAGGAGTTGTTTAATAAAAATGTGCGGCAATGGTTTATAGATAGGCTATTTAGATTTATTAATAGTTATACAAACATTAGGAGGAATATCATATGAAAACAAAAAATCTAGTATTAACTGCTTTATTTATAGCCTTATCTTTTGTAGGAGCAAATGTAAAAGTAATGGGAACAATAGCCTTTGATTCCATGCCAGCATTTTTAGGGTCATTATTATTAGGACCAGTTTACGGAGGAATAATAGGAGCTATGGGTCACTTTTTAACAGCTCTAACTAGTGGCTTCCCTTTATCCTTACCAGTTCATTTAATTACCATGGGTGGCATGGCTGTTACCATGATAGCCTTTGGATTAGTTTATAAGTTCTTGAATAGGAGTAATAATTTATTAGCGATAATATTATCAACTATAGTAGGTGTTGCAATCAATGGTCCTTTAACACTATTAGTTTTAACGCCATTATTATTACCTGTAATGGGAAAAGTGGGAATATTAGGCTTTCTTCCTATATTATCCTTAATAGCAGGTATAAATGCATTAGTAGCTTTAGTAGTTTATAAATTATTACCGAGGAGTTTGAAGAATTATGAAAATAGATAAAGTAAGGGATTTAACCCTTGTAGACATAGAAAAAAATAAAACCATGGTTATTGCTTGCGATAGCTCTGGAAGTATAGGAATGAAAGAAGGGGATGTTTTTAAGGTTCCTACAGCAATTGTAGGAAAGTTTGCTTTAAGAGTAGCCCTAATGGAAGTGTTAGCTTCAGGAGCAGAGGTTATTTCCATAACTAATGCAGTATGTAACGAGATGGAGCCAACGGGAAGAGAGATAATAAAGGGAATAGAAGAAGAATTACACCAAGCAGGGATTAGCTCTGTAGCCTTAAATGGTAGCACTGAAGAAAACTTTAAGACTAGTTCTACAGGGATAGGAATAACAGTAGTGGGTATTGCTAACAATTCCTTAAGAGTAAACAATGTAAAAGAAGAAGCCATGGTTGTGTCTATTGGAATTCCTAAAGTTGGAGGGGAAATAAACTTAAACAAAAAGGATGAAGACATAGCGGATTATTCAGATTTATATAAGCTTTTAGCTCATAATGAAGTTTATGAAATTGTGCCTGTTGGATCAAAAGGAGTACTTTATGAAGGGGAACTTTTAGCTAAAAATAATGACATGGAATTAACTTTAGTAGAAGATATCTATATTGACTTACATAAAACCTGTGGACCAGCAACGGTATTGATAGCTGCTTTAAGTGAGGATGCTTATGAAGAATTAAAACTTATGAAGAGAATGAAATTAATAGGAAAACTAAAATTGAAAGGGTGAAATATGTGACTAAAAAAGGTATATTGGTAGTGAGCTTTGGAACAAGCTACCCAGAAACTAGAAAGGTTACAATTGAAGCTATAGAAAATAGAGTTAGAGATGAATTTACAGAATACGAAGTAAGAAGAGCTTTTACTTCAGGAATGATAATAAATAAATTAAAAAAGAGAGATAATATATTTATTGACAACACAGAGGAAGCTTTAGAGAGAATGATTAATGATGGTTTTGAAGAGGTTTATGTTCAAACCTTACATATAATACCTGGAGAAGAGTATGATGATATAAAGCTTGCGGTTCACAAGAAAAGAAAATCTTTTAAAAAATTAGTTCTTGGAAGACCGTTACTTTATAGAGAAAAGGACTACCATGAAGTGGTAGAAGCTCTTAAAAATCAAATTCCTCAAAGAGAGGATAATCATGCTGTAGTCTTTATGGGACATGGAAGTACTCATCCTGCTAATGCTTGTTATTCTCAGCTACAATATATAATTAATGATGAAGGTTTAGAAAATGTTATTATAGCCAATGTAGAAGGATTCCCAGAGTTAGACGTTATATTGCCTAACCTAAAAGAAAAAGGCATAAAAGAGATAACATTAATGCCTCTTATGTTAGTAGCTGGAGACCATGCTATAAACGATATGGCAGGAGAAGAAGAGGATTCATGGAAAAGTATTCTTGAAGAAGAAGGTTATAAAGTAAACATATATCTTCGCGGACTTGGAGAAAATAAAGCAATACAGGATAAATTTATAAACCACTTAGAAGACTCCATCGAGGGCAACCCATTAAGGGCAGAATAATATTGTAATAGAAAATAAATGAATTTTGTGATATAATCGTTTACGAGTAGCGAAAGAATAAAATTTTTCGAAAGAAGGGATTTTTTATGGACAATAAGGGATATATACAGGTTTATACCGGTAACGGCAAGGGAAAAACTACTGCATCTCTAGGTTTATCCTTAAGAGCAGTTTGTGCAGGAAAAAAAGTATTCTTCGGACAATTTACAAAGGGAATGAAATATAGCGAACTTGAAGCTGTAAAGATTTTACCAAATTTTGAAATGGAACAGTTTGGTAGAAACTCTTTTATATTTGGAAAGCCAACAAAAGCGGATATTGAAGAAGCAAGAAAAGGCTTAAAAAGAGCGGAAGAAGTTTTAACTTCTGGAGAGTATGATGTAGTAGTATTTGATGAAATAAACATAGCTTTATTTTATGAATTATTTACAGTACAAGAAGTTTTAGAACTTTTAGATAAAAAACCAGAAAAGACAGAAGTAATTTTAACAGGAAGATATGCTGCACCAGAAATAATTGAAAGAGCAGATTTAGTTACTGAAATGAGAGAAATTAAACACTACTATACTCAAGGAGTGCCTGCTCGTAAAGGAATAGAAAGCTAGAGGATTAAATAATGAAGGATAAACAGAGAATAGCAACTTTTTTATTTGGGATAATAACTTTTTTAACTATAATAGCAAAAAGTTATCCACCACAGTCAAATGTAAGGCTTATACTTACTATTGGTAGCATACTGCTAGCTATTCCATTCTTATATATATTTGTAAAAGAAAAAATGCATACAAATAGACTTAATTTATTTGTTGGGATACTTGTGGTATTTCAAATAATAAATATTATCTATTATACTTACGTGTTGGTTAAATAAATAATAACATATTGACTTTGTCTTAAATTTTGAGACAAAGTCTTTGTGTTCTAGTGGATTATTAGAAAGGGGAGAAACTTATATGGATTATATGAAGGTTTATGAAGAATGGTTAAATAATGACTACTTTGACGAAGAAACTAGGGAAGAATTAAGAGGTTTAAAGGGAAATACCAAGGAAATAGAAGATAGATTTTATAGAAGTCTAGAGTTTGGAACAGCAGGATTAAGGGGTAAGATTGCTGCTGGAACAAATAGAATGAATAAGTACATAATAGCTCAGGTTACACAAGGGCTTGCTAATTTTATAGTGGAGAATGGCAAAGAAGCCATGAATAGAGGAGTTGCTATAGCCTACGATTGCAGACATTATTCAGATTTATTTGCTAAAACTGCAGCTTTAGTATTAGCAGCTAATGGAATAAAGGCGTATTTATTTGAAGGACTAAGACCTACTCCAGAGCTTTCCTATACGGTGAGAAGGTTAAATACCATATCTGGAATAGTTGTAACAGCTAGCCACAATCCAAGAGATTATAATGGATATAAGGTTTACTGGGAAGATGGAGCTCAAATTTTGTCAAGCATTGCTAATCCTATTACAGAAAATATAAATAATATTAAGGATTTTAATGAAATAAAACTGATTTCTGAAGAGGAAGCAAAGGCTAAAGGTCTTTTGGTGATCCTTGGAAAAGAAATAGATGATGAATATATAGAAAAGGTAAAGAGCTTAAGCTTAAGAGAAGATATAGATAAAGATATTAATATAGTTTATACTCCTTTAAACGGAACGGGAAATGTTCCTGTGAGAAGGGTGCTTAGTGAAAGAGGTTTCAAAAATATTTATGTGGTGCCAGAGCAGGAAAATCCAGATCCAGACTTTACTACTGTAGGATATCCAAATCCAGAGGATGTGAAGGCTTTTAAATATGCTGAATCTTTAGGAAAGAAAGTTAATGCTGAACTTTTAATAGCAACAGACCCTGATTGTGATAGATTGGCCATAATGGTTAAAGATAATAATGGTGAATATCTAGCTTTTAACGGAAACCAAACAGGGGCAATTTTAATTAAATACATAGTAGAAGGTATGAAGGATACAGGAAATCTTCCTAAAAATCCATTCATAGTTAAATCTGTTGTTACTGGGGACTTAGGTAAGGCTATAGCTGCAAAGTATGGTGTGGAAACCTATGATGCTCTAACTGGATTCAAAAACATTTGTGGCAAGGCAAATGAATTAGAAAGAGATAGTAAAGGTAAATTCATCTTTGGATATGAAGAAAGTATAGGATATGTAGCAGGAGACTTTGTTAAGGATAAGGATGGGGTAATATCCTCCATGCTACTTTGTGAAGCTGCAGCTTACTATAAAAGCATAGGAAAAACTTTAATAGATGTGCTAAATGAAGTTTATGAAGAGTTTGGATACTATAGAGAAAATTTAATATCCTTAGTTTTAGAGGGAATTGAAGGACAGGGAAGAATAGCTAGAATGATGAAAGTATATAGAGAAGAGTTCCCAAAAGTTTTAGGAGATGCTAAATTAACTAAATATGTAGATTTAGAAATAGGAAAGGTATGGGATTTGGTATCAGGAGAAGAAAAAGATAGTGATATACCAAAATCTGACGTACTAAAGTTCTACTTAGATGACGGTTCCTGGTATGCAGTTAGACCATCAGGAACTGAGCCAAAGATAAAGATTTATATGTATTCTAAAGGAAAAACTTTAGAGGAAAGCCAAAATAAGTTGAAAGTAATGGAAGAAGTTATAATGGGAAAATTACATTCAGTTCAGTAAGTAAAAATTTATTGTACTTAGTAAATCTGTATGATACAATTTAAAAAAGGGGAGCTTGCATTGCAGGCTGAGAGGAAGTTTGGCTTCGACCCATAACCTGATTCGGATAATGCCGACGTAGGTGAATATTTAGTTTATACTGTTTATTTATGAATTTTGTGAGTATAAATGGGATATGCCTTATGCGGTGTATCCCATTTTTTATTGCTTTGAGGAATTAATATCCTTGGTAGACGAAGGGGGAGCGCCCTGCGACTACGTAGCACCAAGACAACTAAATAGCGAGGGAGCTTGTGTTTCAAGCTGAGAGGAAGCTTTTAAGTTTCGACCGACCAGTATGGCTTATGCTATATAGGAAATTGCTATTTAGTTACGTTAAAAACACGCCTCTTTGATGGTATTTATTTCCTATATGGTATATTCCATAAATAAGTACTATTAGGGAGGTAATTTGTTATGGAAAAAAGATCTAAATTATTAAGAAAACTTATGTTAGCAATGATGGTGGCAATGGGAGTAGTAATCTCACCTATTCTTCGTATTGAAGGAATGTGCCCTATGGCTCATTTTATTAACATATTATGTTCTGTTCTCCTTGGTCCATGGTATTCATTGCTTTGCGCTACATTGATTGGTGTGATAAGAATGTTTTTCATGGGAATTCCACCGCTAGCACTAACAGGAGCAGTTTTTGGCGCCATTTTGTCAGGGGTTTTTTACAGAGCATCTAAGGGTAAGTTGATTTGTGCTGTTATAGGTGAGGTTATAGGAACTGGTATTGTTGGAGCAATCCTTTCCTATCCTGTAATGACATTTATCTGGGGCAGAACAGGGCTTACATGGATGTTCTATGTTCCTTCTTTTATTAGCGGAACACTAATTGGAGGAATCATTGCATTTGTTTTTCTCATAGCGTTACGCAAGACAGGTATGCTTGCAAAAATTCAAATAAGTTTGGGGGCAAAAGTTTATGATAAATCAGAAGCTGACAACAAACAACCTATTGCAAATAAGACAGAGTGTTAAGTGGGAAAAACCGCTTATCCATTGTATTACAAATCATATTTCAATAAATGATTGCGCAAATATGGTTCTAGCTGTGGGTGCAAAACCTATTATGGCTGAACATCCCGACGAGGTTTCGGAAATTACTGCCTCATCTAAAGCGCTTGGAGTAAACCTTGGAAATATAACGGACAATAGAATGAAGTCTATGATGATTTCAGGCAAAACAGCCCTTGAAAAAAATATTCCCTCTGTAATTGACATTGTAGGGGTAGGTTGTAGTGGACTTCGTCTTGATTATGCAAAGAAATTCCTTTATGAATGTCATCCAAGCGTTATTAAGGGAAATATGTCCGAAATGAAAGCAATCTGTGGTATAAAAAGTAATGCAGAGGGAATTGACGTTGGGGCATGCGATGTTGTTACAGAGGATAACTCTGATGAAAGCATAGCAATGCTAAAGGAGCTTTCTTTAAAAACAGGTGCTGTTATTGCTGCAACAGGAGTAGTAGATATAATAACAAACGGTACTGATACATATTTGATAAAAAACGGGTGTGAAATGCTTTCAATGATAACTGGGACAGGATGTATGGTGAATGCTCTTATAGCAAGCTATATTTCTTCTGGAAATATACTAGGCGGTACTGTATTAGCGATAGCCCTTATGGGAATATGCGGTGAACTTTCTGCCCATGTTAAGGGAAGTGGAAGTTTCAAAATTGAGCTTATAGATAATATGTTCAGTATTTCTGATTATATGATAGAAGAAAAAATTCGAATAAGTTAAAATGAAAAGAGAGGATAAAAAATGAAACTTGATATGACTCTTTATTTAGTAACTGACAGTACTAATCTTGAAGAAGAGGTGTTTCTTTCAAAGGTTGAACAAGCCTGCAAAGGTGGAGTAACGCTACTACAGTTAAGAGAAAAAGAAAGAAGTGGCTATGACTATCTTAATCTTGCAATTAAGGTTAAGGAAATTACAGATAAGTATGATATTCCATTGATAATTGATGACAGAATAGATGTTGCAATGGCTTCAGGAGCAGCAGGAGTTCATGTTGGACAAAGTGATATACCTGTTTCAGTTGCAAGAAAACTAATGGGTAAGGATAAAATTATTGGCGCAACGGCAAAAACTGTTACCCAAGCTGAAAAGGCTGCGGCGGAGGGCGCTGATTACCTAGGGGTCGGGGCAATTTATCCTACAACAACAAAGGTAGCTACAATTATTACGAAGGTTTCCACACTGAATGATATCTGTAATACTGTAGATATCCCCGTCGTAGCAATAGGGGGACTAAATAAGGATAACTGTGATATTTTGAAAGATAGTCCTATTGATGGAATTGCAGTGGTCTCTGCTATAATGAAAAGTGAAAATCCTGAAAAAGCTGCAGCTGAATTAAAGTCAAAGATTATTTCTGTGAAATGTAATAGTTAATTATAAAATAAAGTAAGGATACTTTAAGTTGAAAAGATATCCTTACTTTATTTCGTTTTATTCAAGTTAAAAAGAGCTGATATTAACCTTTTTTAATGCTGAAACTAGTGTACTTATACAAGCATTAACATCTTCAGCAGTTGATTTTTCACTACCAATTTCCACAATGAGAGAGTTTTTAGCCAAGTCCTGATTAAAATAATTAATTCCTTTATTAAAGAGGTATATATCTGCTTTTACTTTTCCTATCTCATTAATTTCTTTCATAAGGGAATCAGCAAAACTTTTGTTACTCTCATAATTAGGACTGTTTTTAGAAAGAACAAGGAGAATGCTACGGTTATTTGTTTTTGAATCATTGCTAACCTGTCTATGAATATCTAATAATACAGATTTATCGTAATTTGAGGCTTTGTTTTTTATGGTTTCCCGTGAGTTAGGGTACGATTCTAAGTAAGATGAAGGAGGACTAACCTCTATAAAATTACTATTTAATCCTTCTTTTTTTAGGTTGTTACTAATAATTTTTCCTACATCAATAACATTTTTACCAAAATTATATTCTTCATCTACATGAGTATTATATATAACTATAGGAGTTTGACTTACTTTATCTTCCACTGATAAATTTACAGCATCATTTGATGGAGCTGTTTTCTTTTTTAGTTCTGAATAAGAAAAACCTAATGCTGTGCAACATAATGTAACGAAGGTCAATGCAATAATTATTTTCTTTTTCATAGTATTCATTTTAATTACTTCCTTCCATTGATTTATATTTCTATTATTAGCCAATGGTGCCAATTATATAACTGATTAAGAGGAGAGAAATGTGAATAAAGTGTTAAGTACATATGAATTTATAGAAGAACTCTTAAATTTTAAAATAATTGGAGTTATAATATAAATATGATTTTTAAGTAAAGAGAAGAGTGACGAGGAGAGAACAACATGGAAAACATAGGGTTAATACTAGAAGGCGGAGGAATGAGGGGGTTATATACAGCAGGAGTATTAGATTTTTTTATGGAAAAAAATCTATATTTCCCGTATACCATAGGGGTTTCTATGGGGGCTTGCAATGGTTGTTCGTATATATCAAAACAAATAGGAAGAAGTAAGGATATTAATGTAGGATATATAAGGGATCCAAGATATATTGGTTATAGAAATTTTTTAAAGTGCAAAAGCATATTTGGACTAGATTTTATGTATAATCAGATACCAAATAAATTAAATATCTTTGATTATGACACCTTTTTTAATTCTAAGGAAAAGTTTGTAGTGGTTGCTACAGATTGTGTAACTGGGGAGCCTGTTTATTTTAATAAAAGTAGAGAAGAAGATATTTTAACTATAATTAAAGCTTCAGCAAGTCTTCCTTTTATAGCGCCTATAGTTAAGTATAAGGAGAAATTTTTGCTAGATGGAGGTATAGCGGATTCTATACCAATTAAAAAATCTATTGAAGATGGCAATGAAAAAAATGTAATAATATTAACCAGACCAAAGGAATATAGAAAGACACCTTTCAAACATAAAGGTTTAGTTAAAAAAGTATATTCTGGGTACGATAATTTAATTGAAGCTATTTTAAATAGATATAAGAATTACAATGAAACCTTAGACTACATAGAAAAATTAGAAGAAGAAGGAAAGGTATTTGTTATAAGACCAGAAGGCAACATAAAAGTAGGTAGAATAGAAAGAAATAAAGAAAAGCTAGAAGCTTTATACAATATGGGATATAATGATATAGAAAAAAATTATTCACAATTATTAAATTGGATAAATAAATAAAAGAAAATTGGGAAAGATATTGACAATAGCAATTAAAACCTATATAATATAGTTTAATTAATTAGAGAAAATCAAAGACTATGATGAGAAGAGTAAGTGTAAAAGGTAGTTTTAGCGAGTGGGGGATAGTGAGAGCCCTGTACGAAAGTTATACCGAAGAACATCTCTGAGTCTCTAACCAAAATCCTTTAAGGAAAGTAGGCTTAGACGGTTCTCCACCGTTAGTAAGGAGAAGTATTGATAGATACTTTAGTGCTAAGATGAGCTTTTTATTAAGCTAATTAGGGTGGTACCGCGGAAGATATATACCTTTCGTCCCTTTGTGGGATGAAAGGTATTTTTTTTATATAAAATTTAGGAGGTAAAAGATATGGGAAAATACGATGAAAGAATTACAATTCCAGAAGGCTACAAGACGGAGCTAGATTTAAAGGAGACTGCTATTGCACTTAAATGTGTTAAAGACACCTTTGAAAGGGCATTAGCTCATAAACTAAACTTAATAAGGGTATCAGCACCTTTATTTGTAAGATGTGATAAGGGGCTTAATGATAACTTAAGCGGAGTGGAAAGACCAGTATCTTTTACTGTAAAAGATGATGAAGAAGCTCCAGCTGAAATAGTGCATTCACTAGCAAAGTGGAAGAGAATGGCCCTTTATAGATATGATTTCAACGTGGGTGAAGGCTTGTATACCGATATGAATGCAATTAGAAGAGATGAGGATTTAGACAATATTCACTCTATATATGTAGACCAATGGGACTGGGAAAAAGTTTTAAGAAAAGAAGATAGAAATGGGGATTATCTACAGAATATAGTAAGAAAGATATATGAAGCTTTCAAAGAAACAGAAAAGAAAGTGGCAGAAAGATATCCATTTTTAGAAGAAACTCTACCAGAAGAAATTACATTTATAACTTCTCAAGAACTAGAAAACCTATATCCAGGACTTACTTCTAAGGAAAGAGAAGACGCTATCTGTAAGGAAAAGGGGGCGGTATTCCTAATGCAAATAGGTAAAACTTTAGCCTCAGGAGAAAAACATGATGGAAGAGCTCCAGACTATGACGATTGGGAATTAAATGGAGACATACTTTTCTGGAATCCAGTACTTGGAAAGGCTCTAGAGCTATCTTCTATGGGCATAAGAGTAGATGAAGATTCCTTATTAAAACAATTAAAATTAGCTAATTGTGAAGAAAGAAAGAATTTAGAATTCCATAAATTACTTTTAGAAAAGAAATTACCATACACAGTAGGTGGAGGTATTGGTCAATCAAGAATGTGCATGTTCTTCTTAAAGAAGGCTCACATAGGAGAAGTACAATCTTCAATTTGGCCAGAAGAAATGATAAAGGTATGTGAGGAAAAAGGAATAAAGATATTATAATTTGTAAGTAATATAAAGACCAGCAAACTTTGCTGGTCTTGTTTCATATTTCAGTAATTACTTGGCAAAATGTTCACATTTCCACCTAACCTGAGCCTTAGCATAGGATGCATTTTAATAATCTCTCGCTATTTCTTTGAATTGCGACGTAAAAAATACCACAAATTCATTTCTGAATAATACGGTGTATAGAATAATTATTCGGTTTTTATTGTTGTGACGCTAAATTAGAATGATATGACAATAAGTCATTATTTCTTACCTTTTCGTTCTAAAAGTATAGGTGCTATATTTAGTAAGATAGAAACAATTGTCAAAAACCATAATGCCCTTTCCATACCAGGTACTACATCCATTAAAGCTGCCCAATCTTCCACTTCTACCCACACCGATACAAGACTGTATTCTGCACAAAGTGTTAATGCTGTAAATGATAATCCCATCGCCATAGCAAGCTTATAATCCTTTCCTGCTTTATACAAATAAAGATTTATAAAAGTTACTACTATTGCAATAACCCCTAATATTACCCACATAACTATACCTCCATATATTTTTATTTATGTCGTATAAAATTACCATTATGAATTCATTATAGCATATCTATAATTGTTTTTTTAATCATATGAAATAGCATATAATGTTTGATTCTATATTTATAGAAATTTATATATAGGTGGAAATTTTAGTATCAATAATACTCCTTCTGCAAATAATATAGTAAAGGTATTTAAAATGTTATATAAACAGAGTTCTTGAATCAGATGGACTTTTACTCCACCTGATTCTTAGAAATCGTTATCCAGGGATGTAGCCGCTCTTAGTTTCCACTTTGAAGAAGGTGGAAAATTAGAGTGGCAATCATCGGATAAATATAGTATAATTGTTAATGATAATCAATATCAATTAGAAAGGATGAATGTCATGAGTCAAGTTGAAGTTATAGGAACCCTTAAAATGATTAAGGAATTAGAAGATAAAGATTATATGTTTTATATGACAGCTTATAATATCGGACCTGTTATACAAGGAAACAAACCATCATGTATATTAACTTTTTCAAAGGATAATAAAAATCTATATGGAATGTGGAGGGATTATGGTGAGGAGTTTCTAACTCGCTACAATGTAGAAGCATTTAAAATAAAAGATACAGGAGAAACTTTTACAGTTTTATTTTATAAAAAGCATAGACTGGAAAATCAAATTTTCAACTCTAGAAATATTTCTTTTTTAAATCAGTTTGGATATACAAAGGAAATGGACTTAGGAGAAGTACTAGAAATACTGAAAAAAAGATATGAGGATTTCTGTCCCCATGAAATAGGTATATTTTTGGGTATACCGTTAGATGACGTAGAAGCTTTTATGCATAATCCAAAGGAAGATTTTATAACCTATGGATATTGGAAAGTGTATTATAACTTAGAAGAAGCTTTAGAAACCTTTAAAGCCTATGATGATGCGAAAATAAGAGTATTAAGAGATGTTAGAAAAGAAATAAAACCTTGGATTAATTAAATCACCAAGGTTTTTTCTATTAAGGAGCGTTTGCTAACTGGAATAATATGAGGTTTTCCTGTAACAGGATTTTTTAAAATATAAGTATCCATGTTGTAGGTTTCTTTTATATTTTTCTCCGTTAACACCTGTTCAGGTTTTCCAGAAGATAGGATTTTACCTTCTTTAAGCATTAATATATAATCGCTGTACTCTCCAGCTAAATTTAAATCGTGTAGTACTGCAACAATGGTAACCTCTCTATTTAAATACTTTACCGTATCTAATATTTCTAGTTGATGTTGCATATCTAAATTAGAAATTGGCTCATCTAGCAAAATTATTTCACTTTCTTGAGCAAGGGCTCTAGCGATTATAACCCTTTGACGTTCTCCACCACTTAGTTCATTTATATTTTTATCTTTTAAATGCCAAGTATTTGTCATCTCCATGACTTCATGAGCAATCTTTAAATCCTTCTCTCCCTCATTTTGAAAAGCCTTCAAATAAGGGCTTCTTCCCATAAGTATAATATCTAGAACGGTGAAATCAAAATCTATATTTGTATTTTGGGGAACGGAAGCCATTTTTTTTGCTAAATCTCTTACTTTGTAAGAATTAATTTCTTTTCCATCAATATATATACATTCTTTTTGGGGAGGAAGAATTCTAGCTATATTTTTTAATAAAGTAGTTTTCCCAGAACCATTAGGACCAATAATGGAATAAAATTTATTTTTTTCTAAACTTATATTTATATCCTGTAATATTTTTTTATCATCATAGGAATAATTTAAATCCTTAACGTTTATAGAGTAAAAGCTATTTTCCATTATTACATCACCTTCTTTTTATTTCTTATTAAAAGATATATGAAGTAAGGAGCACCAAAAATTGAAGTAATAGCGCCAACAGGTATTTCCGCCGGTGGCACTAAGGTCCTTGCTAAGGTATCGGAAATTATCATAAAAACTCCTCCACCTAAAGCAGTAAAAGGTAGTAATACTCTATGGTCAGGTCCTACTAAAAGTCTTATCATGTGGGGAATAATAAGGCCTACAAAACCAATAATTCCACTCATAGACACACAAGCAGCTATAATAATAGAAGAAATAGTAAGTAGTAATTTCTTTATTTTATCCACTTCAATTCCTAAAGTAGAAGCAGTTTCATCTCCAGTAAGCATTACATTCAAATCCTTAGAAAAAATAAATATAATAAAACCACCTATTAACACAAAAGGAAACAATGAAAAAACAGCTTTCCAATTGGCAGTGTTTAACCCTCCCATGGTCCAAAATATTATTTTCTCCACCTGTTCTCTATTAAATATCATAATTAAAGATATTAAGGAAGAGAGGAGAAATCCTACTGAAACTCCAGCAAGGAGCAAAGTATTTGTAGGAAGTTTGGTTCCAGTTTTTGCAATACTATAAACCAAAAGAGTAGTAAGTATGGCTCCAGTAAAAGCAAAACTTGTAACTCCGCTAACTCCTAGTATAATTGCAATAGCAGCACCCAGGGCAGAGCCAGAAGAAATTCCCAGCACATAAGGATCTGCCATAGGATTTTTAAATATTGCTTGAAATACGCATCCAACTATTGATAATCCAGCACCCACAAGGGCTGACAACATAATTCTAGGTAATCTTAAATTTAAAATAATTAACTTATGAGTATTAGAAATTCCCTCTAAGCTAATATATTTACCTACAAAAGGTATTTTAGAAGATAGTATCTTCATAGACCCATAAAAGCTTATGTCTGCCACACCAAGAGTGCTAGAAATAATAGTTAAAGCAAATAATATTCCTATTAGTATAATCAATAAAAATTTATTATGTTTTCTTTTATTTATATAAGACATGAGATCTCCTTATTTAAAAGCTTCAGGATGAATTATTTTAGCTAATTCCTCTAAACCATCTGCAAGCCTTGGTCCTTGTCTATCTAGCATATTATTATCTATTTCAAAAAGCTTTCCATTTTTTATAGCCTCTAGATCTTTATATCCATTAGTTTTTACGATTCTCCCTTTAGCATCAAAATATTTTGGAACAATAACCATGCTAGGATTTTTTTCTAAAACTTTTTCTATAGAATATTTCCATCCTTTAGCGTCGTCTGCTATATTTTTTCCCCCAGCCATTAGAATCATTTTATGGATAAAGGTATCTCCAGTAGCAGTAAAATCTCCATATTGACCAAAATCTATTACATAATATAAGGAAGGAGTATTAAGTCCCTTAACTTTTGAAGCTACATATTCCACTTTTTCCTTCATATTATTAACTACTTCGTTAGCTTTTTCCTTAGCATTTAAAACTTCACCCATTTTTTCTAAGGTGTTGTATGCACCTTCAAAACTATCTTCTCCATAAAGGGCAACAACTTTAACTGTTAAATCTTCTAACTTTTTAAGTACATCCTTTGGAAAATGAGTAGATGCTATTACTATATCTGGTTTTAATTCAAGGATTTTTTCAATACTTGGGGTTTGTAAACTACCGACGGAAGCTACGTTCTTAACTTCTACAGGATAATCACAAAAATCTGTTCTTCCAACTAATTTATCCCCTTTTCCAAGAGCATATATTGCTTCAGTAACGTTAGGCCCTAAGGAAATAATTCTTTCAGGTTCTTTATCTATTGTCACTTCTCTATCATAAGAATCTTTTATTGTTAAAGGATATTTTGTAGTAGCTATATTTTCTGCATTGTTTTTATCTTCTACTTTATTATCCTTTCCGCAAGCTACAAGTGAAGTTATCATGATTAATGATAAAAATACTACTAAGACTTTTTTCAATTTGTTCATTTTTTTCCTCCTTAAATATAGACAAAATAAAAAACCCTTATCTTCAAGATAACGGTTTAAGTTCATTAAACCATTAGCTTATCCGCGTAAGCTAAAGCGTCACTAATTCATAGGCAGTTCTCCTGGCTTAGATTCATCGCCTTTTAGCTCCTTCCCCAAAATTTGAGTGGATTATGCTAAAGACTCATCAATACAGTGGCGGGACCGCAGAAGATTAAAGCTTCTTTCCCTTTTAAACCCATAGGGGTACCTATAAATATTTTTATTTAAGTTGAGTGTAACACTTATTCATTTCCATGTCAATAAATCACATAAAGTGATAAGGCTATTTACACTATAAGCTTCCATTGGTAAAATGAAAATTAAAACTATATAAATTATGAGGAGCATATATAATGGAGGTTATAGTAAAATACCCAGGAAGTTTTGGAGAAATAGTTCAAGGTAAAGTTGGTGATATAGATATTTTATGTTCCTGTCCGATTAATATGTATACTGAGGTTAAGATATTTGAAACTAATAAGCCTAAATTAAGGTACAATTACTCAAAGTCTTCTATGCTTATAGAAAATCTACTCAAAGAATGGCGGGAAGAAAGGTATATAAGCAACTTAGATATAGAAATAAAATCAAATATTCCCACAGGAAAAGGCTTTGCTAGCAGCACAGCAGATCTTTGTGGAGTGTATCATGGTTTATTAAAGTTGTTTAATAAAAAGTATAATGCGGATGAAATAATAAAACATTGTATCCAAATTGAACCTACGGACAGTATTATATTTAATAAAATGACTTTATTTGATTACAAAAGAGGACTATATAGAGAAACCATTGGAGAATATTTTCAATTTAATATTTTAGTCTTTGAAGGGGAAAAACAAGTTGATACTTTGCAATTTAATAAAACCCCTCTTCCGCCATTAAGTAATATTGAGGATTTAATGCCTATATTTAAAAAAGGAGTGGAGGAAAGGGATACAAAAAAGATTGCATACTGCTCTACGGAAAGCATAAAACGAAACAATGAAAGATTAAAATATGAGATTTTAGAAACTATACTTAAAATTAAAGATGAAATTAATGGACATGGCATTATTGGGGCACATAGTGGAGATGCTTTGGGCATAATATATGAAGGAGAAGTAGATTTTAAAGTTTTAGAAAAATACAAAAGTTGCCTTAAGGGTTATAAAACTTATAAAGTAAGAACTATAAAAAATTCGTAGGGGGATAGTCATGGGAGTAAAAATAATTGGTGTGGTTAGTAGTATACAGATGCATAGTCAAGAAGGGTTTTCAAGCTACGAAAGAATATTTGCAAACAAGGACTATTTACAAGCTGTTGAAGAATGTGGAGGAATTCCTTTAATACTTCCTATAACTGAAGATTACTTAAAGGTAAAAGAGCAGGTTAAATTAGTAGACAAGGTGATAATAACTGGAGGAGTGGATATTAATCCTTTTTATTATGGTGAAGAATCAATTTTTAATAATGGAACAATTATGCCTGCAAGAGATAGCTATGACTTCATGATTATAAAGGCCTGTGAAGAGTTAAACAAGCCAATACTA
Source organism: Clostridium malenominatum (assembly GCF_039521365.1). NCBI lineage: Bacteria > Bacillati > Bacillota > Clostridia > Eubacteriales > Clostridiaceae > Clostridium > Clostridium malenominatum. The sequence continues at coordinate 122,184 of NZ_BAAACF010000012.1, read as the reverse complement.
GGAATATGCAGAGGATTACAGTCAATTAATGTGTATTATGGTGGTACTTTATATCAGCATATACCAGATGTAAAAGGGAATCATCTACAACACTCTCAAAGGTCTGATTATCATGTAGCTGTTCACAAGATAAGAATAAATGAAAATACAAAGCTGCATTCTATATTAGGCAAGGAAGCAGAGGTAAATAGTTTTCATCACCAAGCGGTAAAAGGTGTGGCAAAGGGTTTTAAAATAAGTGCGGTTTCTAGCGATGGAGTAATTGAGGGAATTGAAAATATTGAGGGAAGAACTATTATGGGTGTGCAGTGGCATCCTGAAAAGATGTATTTAAAATATGAAAATATGAAAAATATATTTAATGCTTTCATTAATGATTACGAATAAGAAAAAACTACTTGCATATTGAGTTGTTTTTCTATAAAATAAAGTATTCATACCTTTGAGGATGAATACTTTTTTAATACGCACAAAGGAGAAAAAGATGAGTAAGGATTTAAAAAATATATTGATAACAGGATTGGCTTTATTTTCTACATTTTTTGGAGCAGGTAATTTAATTTTTCCTCCAACACTTGGTTTTATTTCTGGAGATAAGTGGGCCATTACTGGGCTAGGGTTTTTAACTACATGTATTGGTCTGCCAATGCTAGGGATTATAGCAGTTGCTTTAGTGGGAGGTAGAACAGAGGATTTAACAAGTAAAATATCATCAAATTTTGGTAAAATACTTTGTTCTATAATTATGTTAACCATAGGTACATTATTTGCTGTACCAAGAACAGGGGCGACTACCTTTGAATTAGCCGTACTTCCCATATTTCCTGGGGCAAATTCAATAATAGTATCCATAATTTTCTTTGGAATAACCTATTTTTTTGCAATAAATGAAACCTCAGTGGTAGACAAGATTGGAGCAATACTCACTCCATTTTTATTAATTACTTTAGGAATTATAATAGTTAAAGGCATAATATTTCCATTAGGTACACCTATAAATACAAATATACAGGGAGCTTTTTCAAAGGGTTTTACTGAAGGATATCAAACCATGGATGCTATAGGCTCCATAATTCTGGCTCAAATGTTTATTGGGGATTTAGCTCTTAAAGGATATAAAGATAGGAAATCTCAAGTAAATATAACTATAAAATCTGGGCTAGTATCTGCAGTATGTCTTGGAGTAGTATATTTAGGACTGTTATATATAGGTGCTACATCTAGCAGTATAGTCTCACAAGACTTTACAAGAACAAGTATACTTGTATTTATAAGTCAAAGATTATTAGGGGATATGAGTAAGATAATATTTGGAGGAGCCATTGCAGTAGCTTGTTTAACAACATCTATAGGCCTTACAGCTACTACAGGAAATTACTTTAGTAAGCTTTTAAACAACAAAATAAGCTATAAAACCATTGTTTTATTTAATTGTTTAATAAGTGGATTTATCGCAAATTATGGTGTTGAAGCTATAATTAAATTAGCTGTACCCATACTGCAAACTATTTATCCTGTAGTAATAGTTTTAATAATAACTAACCTTTTAGGAAACTACATTACTAATGATAAAGTATATAAAGGGGCAGTTTATGGAGCTTTTATTGTAAGTATTTTTATATCCTTAGAATCAATTGGCATTAAGGTTCCTTTTGTAATGAATATTATAAATATGCTTCCTTTTGCAAAAGAAGGTTTTTCATGGATTATACCTGCTATTATAGGTGGAATAATTGGATTAAACTTAGACTGAAGTTTTTTACTTCAGTCTATTTTTTTACCCTTGAACATAATATATATAAAGTGGAACTTAGTATTAACAATATTGGGGGGAAGTGCATTGAAGAGGACTTATGTGTTAGATACCAATGTTTTATTATATTCACCAGGGGCCATATTTTCTTTTGGAGAACATGACGTAGTTATACCAGAGGTGGTATTAGAGGAATTAGATAGTTTTAAAAAAGACAAGAATGATTTAGGAGCAAATGCCAGATATGCTTCAAGATTAATAGATAAATTAAGAAAAGAAGGTAAATTAAATAGGGGAGTGCCTCTACCAGGTGGAGGAAAACTTAGGGTGGAGATGAATCATCAAGAGACAGAGATTCCTGTATCTTGGGACAAGGGTAAGCCAGATAATAGAATAATTCAAGTTTGCAAAGGTCTAAAAGAACAAGGAGAAGACGTGTGTCTAATAACCAAGGATATTTTTGAAAGAATTAAAGCAGATACAGTGGACATAGACGTGGAAGACTTTCACGAAAAGGTGGTTCCTGAAAATGAGAGTCAATATACTGGGAGAGAAAGTTTATACGCCTCTTCTGAAAAAATAGATGAATTTTATCAGAAAAAATATATAGATTTAAAAGACTTAGTTTATTACTGCGAAGTAACAGGAGAGTATTCAGCCCCAACTCTTTATCCGAATCAGTTCATAATAATACATGCCCTAGATAATCCAAGAAAGACAGCGCTAGGAAGATTTGACGGTAAAAAAGTACTAGCCTTATATTATAAAGATATGAGCCCTTTAGGAGTATCTCCAAGAAATGTAGGACAAAAATTTATGCTAGAGGCATTATTTACTGAGGCTAGCATAGCTCCTTTAGTAATAATTAAAGGCCCTGCAGGAACGGCAAAAACTCTTTTTTCCTTAGCAGTGGGATTAAATAAAATAATCGAAGTAGGCACAAAGCAATATAGAAGAATTTTAGTTTGTAGACCTAATGTAACCATGGATGAGGATATAGGTTATCTTCCAGGAAAGGAAGAGGAAAAAATAGCTCCTTTCATGAGACCAGTTTTGGACAACTTAGAAATATTAGTGGATTCTGATGAAAAAGAAAGATATAAAAACGAAAAAGAATTAGCAGATAAAATACAGGAGCTATTCGATAGGAGGATAATAACCACAGAAGCTGTTGCCTATTTAAGAGGAAGATCCATAGTGAAAAACTGGGTAATAATCGATGAAGCACAAAACTTAACTCCAAAACAAGTAAAAGCAATAATTACAAGAGTAGGGGAAGGTACAAAACTCATGTTAATCGGTGATCCAGATCAAATAGACCATCCTTTCCTAGATTCTAGATCCAATGGATTATGCTATGCTTCAGAAAAAATGAAGGGAAGCGAACTTTGCTATCAAATAACTTTAAAGTATGATGAGTGTGAGAGGTCGCCACTAGCTTATGAGGCGAGTAGAAGGCTTTAAGCTCGCTTGCGAGCTAGTTTTTTAGATGATAGTTGTTTAGTTTTTTAGTTTATGATGAAATTCCGCGAAGGAATTTCTGCAAATAATTCATATTTAAAATGATATGTAATGAGCAGTATGCATTTGAGCAAAATTTAGAAGTGAAGGCTACGCAAACATTACATATCATTTTATCTATTATGGTATAATTTATATAATAAGATAAGGGGAGGATAGTATGGAGGGAGTTGTAATAATAATATTTATTGTACTAGCATTAGCAATATCTGTTCTGCGAGGTGAAAGCTATGAAGTTAAGATAACGGAACAGATAGAGTCTATGGGAGGTACGGTTATCAACATAGAGAAAAAGTTCTTCTCAATAGGTCCTTTTATGGTAGTAGGAAAGGGAAGAACAGTTTACAGAATTGAGTATAAAGTAGGCAATGATATAAAAGAAGGATGGGTAAGGTTTGGTGGATTATTTGGGCCAGACTGGAGACTTTAATAAAAGTATTTTAGACACAGGTAAAGAGATGAATTCATTGTTGGTTATAAATCTAAATTTATAGAGAGTAGTTCTGAATAAATCGGAACTGCTCTTTTTTAGTGTAACCTTAATTGTAAATCAAAATGCAACCATTCCGACATCAACTAGGTTGTATTAATAATAAATATATAATATAAATCAATAATAATTTATTGATAAACGATAAAAAATGTGCTATCCTATATATAGAAATTAAAAAGAGAGGTGCTTTTTGTGAAAGGATATTCAACAATTTTCTTAAAGACAGCTGTTATTCTTATTGGAATTCCGGTTCTTGCTCTGTGTATATTTTGGGTGCCTGGTTTTGTGAATTATTTACACTTTACTATTTTAATGGGTGTGTATGCAACGGCGTTAACGTATTTCTTTGCACTATATCAGGCTTTAAAACTTATAAGTTATATTGACAAGAACAAAGCATTCTCGGAGTTATCTGTAAAGGCTTTAAAGAATATAAAATACTGTGCAAATACAATCAGTATTATATATGCAGTACTCATACCATTTTTATATCCCATAGCGGATGCAGATGATGCTCCAGGTCTTGTAGCATTCCCAATCATCATTATTTTTGGGGCAATGGTGATTGCAGTTTTTGCAGCTGTTCTTCAAAGGCTTTTAAAAGAAGCCATAGACATAAAATCAGAAAATGATTTAACAGTATGAGGAATACAGGAAGGGGATAAAAATGGCTATTATAATCAATATAGATGTGATGTTGGCTAAAAGAAAAATGAGTGTTACGGAACTTTCGGAGAAAGTTGGAATAACCATGGCAAACCTCTCTATACTAAAGAACGGAAAAGCAAAAGCTATTAGGTTTTCAACTTTAGAGGCAATATGCAAAGCTTTGGACTGCCAACCAGGTGATATTTTGGAATACAGAGAGGTAGTGCATGAAGATTAAATTAATTCAACCTGCAATGCTACCAAGACCTATGGATACAAAGTTAAAAACAAGAATGTCTCCGACCTTAGCATTACTCACAATAGCAAATCTTACTCCGAAAGAGCATGAAGTTATTATTGAAAATGAAAATGTTGAAGTGATAGATTTTGACGAAGCTGTAGATTTGGTAGCAATAACTGTCACTGTAGATGTTATGAATAGAGCGTTAGAAATATCAAAGGAGTTTAGAAGTCGCAACGTTACAGTAATTGCAGGAGGTATACATATTACAGCAGATCCAGAGGGTGCTCTTAATAGTTTTGACGCAATATGTGTAGGAATGGGTGAGAGGATTTGGGCAGAAATCCTTAGAGATAAAGAAAATAATTCACTTAAGAAGATATATTATGATATGAAAGATATTGCTGGAAAAGAAATAGTATCACCTAACTATAATATTATTGATAATAAAAAGTATTTATATACTAATATAATTAGTACAAGTAGGGGATGCCCTTTTCAATGTGATTTCTGTTATAATAGCTGCAAAAGTGTACTTAAAACCTATATTAATAGACCTATAGGGGATGTAATTAAAGATATAAAGACATTAAAAACAAGGCATATAATGTTTATCGATGATAATTTTATTGGAAATCCCAAGTGGACAAAGAAATTATTAGAGGAAATAAAACCTCTTAAACTAAAGTGGAACGCAGCGGTTACTTCTAATATAGTAGACATGCCTGAGTTATTAGATGAAATGAAGGAATCTGGCTGCCAAAGCCTATTTATAGGTTTTGAAAGTATAAATAGTAAGTCAATAGATAGTGTCCACAAGGTGCAAAATAGTGTAAACAGATATGAGAAGCTTGTAGATGAAATTCATAAGAGGGGAATAATGATAAATGCAAGCTTTGTTTTCGGACTAGATGAAGATGATGCCTCTGTATTTAAAAATACATTAGAATGGATAGTTAAAAATAAGATAGAAACGGTAACCTCACATATCCTTACTCCATATCCTGGTACAAAGTTATACTCATCATTAATAGAGGAAAACAGAATTGTAGATTTTAACTTGTCAAATTATAATACTGCCCATGTAGTATATAAACCTAAGAATATGACAGCAGAAGAATTATATAATGGTTATCTATGGATATACAAAGAAGTGTATACCTTTAAAAATATAATGAAAAGACTACCAAAATCTAAAAAGCAATGGATTCCATTTCTATCCTTTAATTTATTTTATAGGAAGTTTGGAAAGTTTACTGAATTATTGTGTGATATAGTTTCTTTTAAAAATATAGGAAGATTTTTTAGATGGTTATCTTATTATATAAAGTAGTTAGTGGAATTTATATTATAAAATGATATGTGATGTTTTTAAGTATTTAAGAGAAAGCTTACTAAACGTTACATATCATTTTCCTATTATGGTATAATTTAATTAATTTGTATGATAAATAGCAATCTAAAAAACTGACATCAAAACAATTAAATAAAGTTAAGTATTAATAAAAATAGTACTCCTTTGGAGTGTATACGAGAAAAATATACTATGGTCAAAGACCATGAACTTATTTCAACTAAAGAAACAGAAAAGGGAATTAATGAAAGTTAGTTTATTTTAGAAAGGAGTAGAATAAGTTAATGAAATATTTTACCAAGGAATGGTATGAGTTATGCCAAAAAACTAGTTTCCATTTTTCTTTGGAGGAAGAAAAACAAGCAAAAATTTTTTCGGAAGAATACTTTCAACAACTTTATAGTATAAAGTTAAATGACTGGCTTGATTTACAACAACAATTTGCTTCGCATATAGAGAAATCTGAAACAGTAGGTAGAGATTGTATTCAACACGAGATATTTAACAAAGAAAAGGCAATAGAGCAGTTTCATGAGTCATTCATATATAGCCAAGAGTATATAAAAGAATCATTACCAGAAAGAATATTGAAAGGGATAGCAGATATTAGAGTTTTTGTATTAGATAAGGCATCACGTAATGTAATAAAAGCTGTAACTAAATTTTGTGAGGACAATAGAAAGTCTGTAAACAAAACTAGTAGAGAATATAGAAAATATTATAAAAAAGCCTTAAAATTCCTTGATGAAAATATAGTTAAGAATATTAGATTTCATGATTGTGTTATTATAAATTCAAATCAAAAAGATAAATCTTTAATACTATCACTTGATAATAGAGGTGGTTTTACGAACATAGATGAAGTAGTCTTTGAAAACTATAATATAGTAAAACAGGAGGGCTCGTTAGAGAACTCATGGTGGCGTTATAATGAAATATATAAGGTAAACGATAAATACGAATTACATGTTTTACTTATAAATAAAACCGGGGATTTAATTGAATTTATTATTTCAGCTGAGCACATTGCCTTCAATTGTAATAAAAATAATTAAATATAAGTTTTAATTATTTCTTCAATTGCACTATTAGCAAATTCTTGAAAATTAATTTTTCATTTTGTCTCTAGCATACTTTAATAATAAATGTTTGCTGAAACAGTATTTTATTGAAAGGAAATGTAAACATCATGAAAATAAGTAAGTATAATATTAAAGGAGTAAATTTATCAAAACTAACAAATTTACTAAAAGATAATCAGGATATAAATCAGTACTTTAAGCAGCTTTCAGAATCAGCGGTTATTCTTGCAAGTGAAACATATTACTTTAGAATAGATTCGGATTTATTATCTATAGTTTTTCTTAATTTTATTTCGGATAATGAATGTGAAGTTGAAATAATTAGTGGCGGAGGAAAAGGAGGAGCGTTTTTCTTATCTTTGGGGTCTGAAGAAAATAGAAATAAAAATATATATAATCGATTAAAAAATATTTGCGAATCCAACTCGTGGATAATTGAAATAATTGAGTAAAATGTGAATATAGTTTTTTAGATGACAGTTTTTTAGTTTATGATGAAATCCCCTAAAGGAATTTCTGCAATGTTTGAAGTATTATGTATTCGCCTTTATCAGTAGATGGGTATTTTTTTGAAAAGGAGAGTAAATTATGAAAAGCAAAGAAAAGTTCTTTTTTATACTAAGTATGCTTTGTCTTATAGGTTTTATTTTAATAGTATTTCAAAGCATTTATATTCATAATTTTGGTAAAGTAATTATGAGAGGTATTCCTTTATGTTTCATAGGAGCTATCTTTTTATATATTTCAAAAAATGAAAAATATAGCTGGATAAGCTGGATTTTTTTATTACTCATTATTTCTTCAATTGCACTTTTAGCAAATTCTTAAAAATTAATTTCTATTTAAAAATGATATGTAATGAGCAGTATGCATTTGAGCAAAATTTAGAAGTTCTTAATTTATTTTAGATAAAATCCGTTAAAATGCTGTGCATGTTTGACCGCAGGGAGTTTGCCAGCATTAGGAGGTTTTATAAAATAAATTCTAGAACTTCTTATTTTAGCGAAAGCTACACAAGCATTACATATCATTTTTTCTTTTTTAAGAAAAAATTAATAATTTATCTACAAAGATTTACGTATTATTACAAGGATTACTATTTAAAAAAGTGTATATTTATTGTACAATGAATAAGTACGTTATGAGAAAGGAAAGGTTGAAATATGCAAAATAAGAAAAAAGTAAAGAAAAAAAAGAGATTTTCTTTTAAGATATTTATGTTTTTTCTAATGTTTCAGTTCGTTTTTGCAGGGGTTACAGCACCTATGATATTATTTTATGGACCCTTTAAAAATGTGAGAAAAACAATTGTTGGAGCAGCTATGAGTACATTAAGTCATCAATATATAGCTACTACTTTTTTATCAGATAAAAAAATAAAAGAAATTTTAAATGAAGATGTTGTGGAAGTAATAGATCAGGGAAGTGGCCTTGGAGCTATTAAGTTTGAAAATAAACACGATAGCAATATAGAAAGATATGATATAGAAGCAAAAAAATTTAAAGGTTATATGCTAGTAATAAGTGATCCTACTAGGGTTAAGGTTGGATATAGCAGTAAGCTTGGAAAATCTGGAGAATTAACTAGCCAAATTGCTAGGAATAACAATGCAGTTGCAGCTATAAATGCTGGTGGTTTCGTAGATAAAAATGATGATGGAAACTGGACAGGAACTGGTGGACATCCTGTAGGAATTCTTATGAGCAATGGAGAACTAAAAAATACTGTTTCTAACCCAAAGGCTAAAGATGATACAATGGGAATTACTGATGAGGGAGTTTTGCTTGTTGGTCGTTATAGCCTAAATGAATTAAAGGATTTAAATACAAAGGAAGCTTTAACTTTTGGACCAGCACTAGTAGTTAATGGTCAACCAACTATAAGAAGTGGTGATGGAGGATGGGGAATAGCTCCTAGAACAGCCATAGGACAAAGAAAAGATGGAGCCATGCTACTTTTAGTTATAGATGGAAGACAGGTTAGAAGTGTTGGAGCTACTTTAAGAGATGTACAAGATATAATGCTTGAATATGGCGCTTATAATGCTACTAATTTAGATGGAGGTTCTTCTTCAACTATGTACTATGATGGAGAAGTAATTAATAATCCTTGTGACCCATTAGGAGAAAGAGCAGTGCCCTCTGTTATATATGTAACACCATAGAAGGAGAGAAAAGAATGAAATCTTTAAAAAGGATAGCTACTTGGATAGTGTTTTCTCTAATAGTTCAAGCTATTGGATTTATATACGTAGATCAATTTTACCTATCAACTAATACATCAGTAAAGGTAAAAAAAGTAGAAAAGACGGAAAAAGACTCAAATAAATATGTGGAAGTACCTATTCCAGAAGAAGCGGATCATGTAAATATGTCCTTTGACGGAAAATATGTGGCCTACTATGTCAATGGAGAGTTACACATTATTAGCACTAAGGACGGTAAGGAAAAAAATATTGCTTTCGATGAAGGAGTAGAGATATCCTATTATAAATGGCTTTCAGATAGAAATAGAATGTTAATTGCAGAAAAACATAATGGTAAGGAAAATGGGTTTAAATTATATTATTATGATGTAGATAGAGATGAAAAAGACAAAATAAAAGATTTAACTTGGGCAGATGAAAAGTCAGAGGTTGAAGATATACAAGCTTCCACATTAACTAATGTTATTTATATTAAAGTATCTAGAAGCGGTGGAAGAAGCAGTTTTTACTGGATAAATATAATGAAGCAAATGAAAAATGTATATACAAAGGCTCATATAGTTGGACAAACTGCCCTGATGCCTCATGAAGATAAACTTCTTTATGAAGATACAATTTTTAATAAAATTTACTCTACTAACGTGGAAAATGCTATAGTTATCAAAGATGTAGAAAAACCTAGATTACTTGGAGTTGATACTGACGATAATGTATATATAGGCTCCATGGTAAATGAAAAAATATCTAAAATATACTATGGAACCTTAGATACACCTACAGAAAATTGGAAGGTTATGCCTTTAATGCAACCAGCTAATAGAGAAGATATTTTTATATTAGAAGGTGGAAAGCTATTAATTAATGATAATTTAAGAGGTGTAGTTAAAGAAATTGCTACAGGAAAAGAGTATGATTATCCTGGCAGATTCCTTCAGGTTTATACTAATGGTATAGGTTCTATTAAAGACGGTAAGTTAATAAAAACAATGTTTAAGTAAAGGTTAAACTACTAGGAGAAACCAATTGGTAAATCTTAGTAGTTTTACTTTAATGAATTTGATATAATAATTTTATACTCCCATTAAGAAAGGATGATTTTTTTGAATTTTGATGCATTTAGATTTGGTATGTTGCAAAAAATACTTACTATACCAGCTATATTAATTGCTTTTACTTTTCATGAATATGCTCATGCTTATGTGGCAGATAGATTAGGGGACAAAACTCCTAAATTTCAAGGAAGACTCACCTTTAACCCAATGGCTCATATAGATCCTTTAGGATTTATTATGGTTATACTTGCTGGTTTTGGATGGGCTAAACCTGTACAAACTAATCCATTAGTTTATAAAAATTACTATAAAGACGATTTAAAGGTTTCTATTGCAGGACCTTTAGCTAATGTTTTAGTGGCAGTAGTATTCTCAGCTATAACTGCAGTATTATACAAAATCGCCTCAGGGGGAGCTATGGCTTCTAATATATTAAGTATTATTATAATAATATGCGAAATAACCGTAATACTTAATTGTAGCTTGGCGTTTTTTAACATGATGCCCCTACCAGGACTCGATGGTTTTCATGTTTTAAGAGATATATTTCCAGCTAAAATAAACAAAATTCACTACGCTTTAGGGCCTTATGAAACAGTAATATTCTTGCTATTTATTTGGCTTCCAGGGGTTTCAGATTTTTTAGTGCATACTCCTGCGAGAATGCTTTATACAATGCTATTTAGAATATTTAATATATAAAGAAGGAAATGTATGGATAAGTGGATTATATTAAATAAGTTTATTCTATTAGTATATTCATTTTTAAAATATGAAGATTTATATAATAAGGAAGAAGGATTAATAGTTTTACTGTTATTATTATATATATCTATAACCATGTGCTTGTATATAGTTAAAAATAAAAATCTTAAAATTGTTCTAGGAAATATTATAGGAATATATTTAATTATAATGGGTGTTTACGTAACGCCCTTATTTTTCCTTTATCTTCCTATTAATTTTTTCGAACTTTCCTATAAAATAGGAATTAAAAATATATTTATAGACCTATCTATTTTATTTATAGCTTTACTCCTTCAAGGGGATTTTAGAGTGGATTATTTATTTATAACTATGAGCTCTTATTTGTTTTTCACCTTACTGGTTAAAACAAAAGAGAGAGTGGATGAGCTACTTATTGAAAATGATAAATTAAAAGCTTCCTATGATAAACTATATAATAAATTCAAAGCGGAAGAAGAATATGAAAGTCAAATTATATATACTTCAAAACTAGAAGAAAGAAATAAAATTGCCCAGGAAATACATGATAAAATAGGGCATACCCTATCAGGAAGCATACTTCAATTAGAAGCAGCAAAACTTCTTAAGGAAAAAGAAGAGAAAAAGAGCATGGAACTTATAGATAATACCATTTCAATTTTAAGAGATGGCATGGAGAGTATAAGGGCTACTTTAAGAAATATAAAGCCCCCTTCAGAGCAGGTGGGCATTAACAAGATTAAATTACTATTAGAGGAATTTTCATCAAAGTCTAATATAGAAAATATATTTATTTGCAATGGTGAATTAGAAAGCATAAATTATGCCCAGTGGAAAATTATAGAGGAAAACTTAAAAGAATGTCTAACTAATACTATAAAGTACTCAAAAGGAAATAAGATTACCGTAAATTTGCAGGTTTTAAATAAGCTAATTAGAGTAGAAATCAAAGACAACGGAGTAGGAGAGTTTGAGGTTAAAAAAGGCATGGGATTAAAGGGCATTGAAGAAAGATGCGAAAACATTGGAGGAAGAGTTGTTATAGATGGAACTAAAGGTTTTTTAGTTGTATTTACATTACCTATTAAGCTATAATTGGGGGGATTTATATGGGAATTAGAATTTTGATTGCAGATGATGATTCGTTAATAAGGGAAAGCTTAAAAATTATACTTTCCATGAATGAAGATATAGAAGTTATTGATGCAGTGGAAAATGGGCTTAAAGCCTTGGAGGTTTGTGTTAAGATTAACGTGGATGTAGCCCTCTTGGATGTGAGAATGCCAGTGTTAAATGGGGTGGAAGCTACTAGAGAAATAGTAGATAAAACTAATACTAAATGTTTGATATTAACCACCTTTGATGAGGACGACTATATAATTAATGGCATAAAAAATGGAGCAAAGGGATATATTTTAAAAAACAATTCTCCAGAAAAAATAATAGATGCAATAAAAACAGTACATAAAGGGAATACGGTTTTTCAAGATGTAATAATGGATAAGGTAAAGGACTTAATAGGTAGTAATAAAGATGTGAAGATAAAGGAAGAAAACTTTTCTGCTAGAGAAATAGAAATAATAAAGGCAGTGGCGGAAGGATTATCTAACAAAGAAATAGCCCAAAAGCTATTTATAACAGAGGGTACAGTTAAAAATTACATTTCTTCTATTTTAGATAAAACGGGATTAGAACATAGGACTCAAATAGCAGTGTCTTATTTAAAAGGTAATATATAATAAATAATATGACTTTTGTCATAATAGAAGGTGACTTTCCATACTAAAGGAAAAGTCACTTTTTTTATATAATTAATATAGGGAAATAAAAATTAAGGTGGGTTAAAAATGAAAATATTAACTATAGAAAGTTTAACTAAAAAATTTGGAAGCTTTACTGCAGTGGATAATGTAAACTTAGAAATAGAAGAGGGAGAAATATATGGCCTCCTAGGACCTAATGGCGCTGGAAAAACCACTATAATTAATATTATATGTGGGCTTTTAAAGCCTAATAGCGGAAGAATTAAAATACTTAATAAGGATTTGAATGAAGATAAGAAAGAAATAAAAGGAAACATAGGTATTGTACCACAGGATATTGCCATATATGAAGACTTAACCGTACTGGAAAACGTAAAGTTTTTTGGAAGTCTCTATGGACTAAAAGGAAATTATTTAAAAGAAAGAGCATTAGCTTCTTTAGAGTTTGTGGGACTAGGTGATAAGTTAAAGAGTTTTCCCAAAGAACTTTCCGGGGGAATGAAAAGAAGATTAAACATAGCCTGTGCTTTAACTCATAGACCTAAGTTAATAATTATGGATGAACCTACTGTAGGAATAGACCCCCAATCTAGAAATCACATACTTCAATCTGTAAAAAAGCTTAATAACTTAGGGTCTACAATAATATATACCAGTCACTACATGGAGGAAGTAGAAGAAGTATGCAGCAAAATCGGCATAATTGACAATGGAAAAGTAATTGCAGAAGGAACGAAGGAAGAGTTAAAATCCTTGGTATGGGACAAACAAAGAATATCCATAACGGTAAATTCCTTAGCTCATATTAATGAAGAGGAGATTAAAAACATTAAAGGAGTTAATGAAATATTGATAAAAGAAAATAGAGTAGAGATTAGCAGTAATAAAGATGTAAATAACATGGAAGAAATACTCCTTTATTTTATGAAAAATAATATAGGAATATACAATGTGGAGTCTAATAAGCCTAATTTAGAAACGGTATTTCTAACCCTTACAGGAAAAAAACTAAGAGATTAGGGGAGGATAGTATGAATTTTATTATTGTAGCAATTAAGGAAATAAAGCAAGCTTTAAGGGATAAGCATTCTACCCTTATGATGGTAATATATCCAATAGCCCTCATTCTCATATTGGGTACAGCCTTATCGGGAGTTTTTGAAGATTCTATTACTTTTAAATATAATAAAATCCTATATAAGATTGAAGGAGAAGAGAGTAAAGACTTTAATGAATTTTTAAAGGTAGTGGGGGATTTAGGTATAGGGGTAGAGCAGATACACTCAGAGGAAAGTGCATTAAAAAAAATAGAAGACGCTTCATATTCATGCTATATAGATGTAAATGAAGAGGAAGGGGAAATAAAGCTTTATAAGAATAATGTATATAGCTTTAAAGGAGATTTGATCCAAACAATACTTCAAAGCTATGTTGAAAGATATAATGTCATAAGTGAAATAGCAATACAAAACCCTAAGGTTATTGGTGAAATATTATCAGATAATAATATTAATTATGTAGAGGAAAAACATATAGAAAAAGATAGAAAACCAAGGGCACTAGACTACTATGCAGTAACTATGCTTACAATGATAATGATGTATGGTTCCCTATCTGGAGCTTTTTCCATAGGTTCCGAGTATGTTAGAAATACTTTTCATAGAGTTATGGCTTCCCCTGTAAATAAATATGAAGTTTTAAGTGGCAAAGTGCTAGGAAGTGTAATAGCTACATTTCTTCAAGGGGTAATTCTTATTTTATTTACCAAATATGTTTTTAATACCTATTGGGGAGAAAACATATACCCTATTTATCTTTTGATATTATCCCAAGTTATTATGTCCATATCTCTAGGAGTGGCCATAGCTTTTTTAACAGAAAAGGATACCTTAACAACTTCCCTTTTAAATATAATACTTCCTTTAATAACTTTTTTAGGTGGGGGATATGTGCCTTTGGAACAATTTAATAATAGAGGTCTTAACTTTATAGCTGTATTATCGCCATTAAAATGGACCAATGATGGAATCTTTGATTATATATATATGAATAACTATGAAGGGTTAAGTAATGCAATAATAATAAACTTTGTAATTGCAATGGTATTTTTAGGTGTTTCATCATTAATATATAAAAAGAAGGTGGCTTAAGTGGAGAATATAATAGTTTTATTTTTAAATACATTAAAGAATCTTTTCAGGAAAAAGAGTAATATAATAATTTACTTTATAATTCCTATACTAAGTTTTATGGCTTCTTTTTATATTTACAACGGTAAATCATCTAATAAAACCATGATTTCTGTAGGGCTTATAAACAAAGATAATAAAGTGCTATCTAAGGATATGGTAGATTATTTAGAAGGCACTGAAAGATTTAATTTTATTACAATAAATGAAGCGGAATTAAAAAATATGTTAAGTAAAAGAAATATAGAATGTGCTGTAGTAATTCCAGAAGATTTTACTGAGAGCATTTACGAAGGAAAGGCTTCCAGAATTAATCTATATTCAATTAAGGGAGAAGAAGTTACAGCTATTATAAAAAACTATAGTAATTTATATATAAAAAACTTGATGGATATAAGCAAAGCTTCAGAAGGGGATAAGGATAAATTTAATATAATATACAAAGGATATAAAAGTGGAAAGCTTAGTATAAGAGAGGAAGAAGTTAAGGATACATCATCAAATATTGGAATAACCTACACTAGCATTGGTCTTTTAATAATGTTTATGATGTTTGCCACAGGTAATGTATCCAGGTTAATGATAAAAGAAAGAAGAAACAAAACCTACTATAGAATATGTGCTTCTCCCGTTAACCCAAGGGTTTATGTTTTATCTAATGTACTTGCGAGTATTTTTGTAGTCTTTCTTCAAGTTGTCATAATATTAATATTCCTAAGAAGGGTGATGAGAATAAATACCTACATACCTGACGGCATTATGATGGTAATTCTTTTAAGCTTTGGACTGGCAGCCATAGCTATAGGTATGGTAATAATGGCTTTCTCAAAATCTTCTTCCCAAGGAAGTAATCTCAATTTATTAATAACCATGCCAACTTCCATGCTAGGAGGGTGCTTTTGGGAAATTTCATATATGCCAAAAACTCTCCAAAAGGTAGCTAATTTTCTTCCTCAAAAATGGGCAATTGAAGCCATAAATAAGCTTCAATATGGAGTGGGTGTTAGCGAAGTTTTTATAAATATTGCAATACTTTGGGCCTTTGCTCTAACTTTATTTTTAATAGCCATATATAAAATGAGTATAGATGACAAGGTTGAAAATTTTGTTTAAAAAATATATTCATTCGTGCTATAATGTTAAGGATTATATAGAGCAGAAAACGGAGGAAAAATATGAGATTAAGAAAAAAATGGTGGGCAAGACCAGAAATGGAAGCTTCATCTTTAGTTATAACTAGACCGATGGAATATAAGGGTAAATGGAGGGAAGAATTTAAAAATGAAAACCCTATACACTTAGAATTAGGTTGTGGAAGAGGGGGATTTATTTCAAAACTAGGAGAAATAAATAAAAACATAAACTACGTAGCGGTGGATTTAAAGGATGAAGTTTTAATATATGTTAAAAAGAAGATAGAAGAACTAGAGCTTACAAATGTAAGAGTTGTACCTCTAAACATATCCTTCATAGCTGAAGTATTTGAAGAGAATGAAGTAGAAAAGATTTATATAAATTTCTGCAATCCTTGGCCAAAGGATAGACACAATAAAAGAAGACTTACACATACAAGATTTTTAACTGAGTATAAAAAGTTTTTAAAACCAGGCAGTGAAATTTGGTTTAAAACCGATGATAAAGACCTTTTCGATGCATCTCAAGAATACTTTAAAGAAGCAGGATTTAATTTAGAGTATGTAACCTATGACCTTCATAGTTCAGACTTTAAAGAAAATATAATGACAGAATATGAAGAGAAGTTTTCCTCAAAAGGAATGAAGATAATGTTTTTAATAGGAAAACTAGTTTAATTTTTATTTAGTTATGATAGAAAACCCCTATGCGGAGTGCATGGGGGTTTATCTCTTAATTATATATAATCTTTTGTTTCTACTTTTAAGCCTTTTTTCCTCAGTCTATTCTCTATAATACCTTTAACTATAGAATAAGAAATTGCAAATAAAGGCACGCCTATTACCATACCTAATACACCCATCAACTTTCCAAATACTAAAATAGAAAATAATATCCAAAATGCAGATACGCCAACGGAATCCCCTAAAATTTTAGGTCCTATTATATTTCCATCTATTTGTTGTATAACTAATATTATAATTAAAAACCATAAGGCCTTAATTGGAGATACAAATAAAATTATTATGAAAGATGGTATAGCTCCTATAAAAGGTCCAAAGAAAGGAATTATATTTGTAATTCCTACAGTAACTGAAATCAGTACTGTATAAGGCATTTTAAATATTGCTAAAACTAAAAAAGTTAATATTCCTATTATAATGGAATCTATTATTTTACCTATTAAGAATTTTCCGAAGGTATGATTGCTTCTACTTACCAAACTTACAATTTCATTAGCGGTAGTCTCTTTAAAAATGCCAAAGGTTATTTTTTTACTTAAAGCACATAAATTTTCTTTATCTTTTAACAAATAAATTGATATTATAAATCCTAAAATTACATTCCATATGCTTGATATAGTTCTACCTATAAATCCTGCTAAAGCTGGAATTAAATTAGTTATAAATCGAGTTGCATGATCAATTACATTATTAAAGTTTTCAATGATGATTTGTAGATATTGCTTTTCTATACTTAAGCTAGATATAGTTTCATTAATAAGTTTATTAGTATTTGTTATATAAAAGGGAATATCGTTTACTAATCCTATAATACTCTTTAAAACCTCAGGTAGTAAAAATTTTATTATTATACTTATTATTAAAAATGTAGTGATATAAGATAATAATATAATAAGAGCTTTTTGAGCTTTTTTATTTAAATTTCTTATGAACTCTAACTTTAAAAAATTTTTTTCATAAAATTTAACTAAGAAATTTATCACATAAGCAATAGCAAAGCCTATTATAAAAGGATTCATAAGAACTAATAAAGAATCTAATTTATCTGTAAAAATGCTTACTTGAGATATGGCTAAATAAAACATTATGACTGATACTGCTACTATAAAAGAATATGCTGCTATTGTATTATACTTATCATTCCAATTTATTTTCATTGATTTTATCCCCTTTTAATTCTTAGTTTATATTTTATATTCTCAACTTCAATAAGAATATAAAAATGTCTTCTATATTGTACCATTTTAAATACTGCCTTACTATAAATTCTGTTTTTATTTCATATATTTTATCAATAGTTGAAATTAATTGACTAATAAAATAATATATTGATAAAATAATCCCAGTAGGGTGCATAACACTTTCTACTGGGATTTATATTCTGTGATTTTATTTACGATATGCTTCAAAAGTAATGATTTGATTTTTATCTGTAGGATATACATTAAATTTATAATCAGAAGAAATAACAATATCCTTAAATCCAACTTTCTCTAGAATTAATCTAAATTCCTCTACTCCGTACCAGCGAAGTGGAAAACGTTCTAATTCAGTTTGTATCAGCTGATTGTTGCGCCATTTTTCATATCGCAAATGGGAAACCGTATATTGATTAATAAAATTAACTTCCACAAGGGATTCCTTCAAGGTGATCAAATCTCCTGAGGGAGTGGTCCAAGTCCTTGTTGAAGTAGACTCAGTATTAAAATTTGATGGTATAAATAAATCAAGAATAAGACGCCCATCTATATGAAGATGTTCATAGAAGCATTTTAATGCATTAATAGCGTCAATTGAATTTTCCAGCAACAAAAAGGAGCCTGTAGGAATAATTATTGCTTCATATTTATGGGGGAGAGAAAAAGATTGCATACTTGTCTGATGAAGATTAGCTCTAAGACCTCTTTCCTCACAATAAGATTTACATAAGCTTAGCATCTCAGGAGATGAATCTATACCATCTACAGTAAAGCCTTCTTCTAATAAAGGAATTAAAATACGGCCTGTTCCTACTGCTGGTTCAAGAATTCTTCCTTTAACAGTATTAAGTCTTTCACTGTAAAATTCTAAATCTCCAAAGGAGTGTCCAATAGGCTTGTCTATGTTGTATACTTCTGTAGATAGCTTACTATAAAAACTAAACATATTTTTTTACCTCCCTATAATTATTTAATTAATAATATCATTTAAGCCAATAGCTTTCTTATCCTATTTTGCTAATATGAAGTTGCAAATGTTAATATAGAAATGTCTGGAATTGATAATGGCTTTTTTGATTTTAAAATTAGTAAATAAAGGTTATAATATAGATAGCAAAGATTGGGGGGATTACGTAATGGATAGTACTAAGGCTAACATACTTAATAAACTAAAAGATGAAGAGTGTGTAAATATCTTTAAGTATGGTAAGATAGCTACGGCTATATTGTTTGGAAGTATATTAACGGAAGACTTTGAGGAGTATTCAGATGTTGATATTGCCATTTTAAGTGAAGAATATATGGCATTTAATACTTTAGTTTTCATTGAAGAATCCCTGCAAAAGATTTTAGGAAGAGAAGTAGATGTAGTAAACTTAAATTCAGAAGAGCTTGATCTTAATATGAAAGTTTCTATATATGATGATGGACAAATAATATATGATGTGGATAATCTACAATTGTATAATAAAGGCTACAAAGAAGTTGAAAAATTATATAAGGAAAATGAAACTTTCAGGTTTTTTAGAGAAAGGGATGTGATGTTTGATGAATAAAAAGAAGTTATATGAGTTAATAAAAGATATAAAAGAAACCTTAGTCCTTTTAGATAAAGCGTTACTTAAATTACATGAGATTAAAGATGAAGATTTAAATACATTAATAAAATCATCAATAAAACAGAGTTTTTTAGAATACTTTATATTAATTGAAAATTTCACTTCTATGTGTTTAAAAGAATTAAAGATATATAAAATTAGTGATGACATGGAAAAATCTTTAATTAAGATGAATGATAATAAAATTATAGATTTAGATATTTTAAACTTTTTAAATGATTATAGAAGGTATAGAAATAGAATAGCACATGTATATAAAAAGCCTTCCATTGAGGAGATCATAAGCTTTTTAGAAATGAATAAGGATAAAATGAATGAAGTTGTAAAGATTATGACTGAAATGTATGCTAATTGTTAGGGCTTAGTCCTAGCGGAAGTTTTATAATTAAGTTGATATTTTGAAAGAGAGTGAGGTGTAAAGTGGTAAATTTTAATTTACCATGAATATATGAAGAAAAGATTTATTGCAGCAATTTGCTCTATTATTTTAGTTACGGCTTTAACTGGATGCACAAAGGGGAAAGATGCAAATGTGGGACAAGTTGAAAAACCTAATATTGAAAATAAGTCAAAGGATGATAAGCCTTCCATTGAAGATAGGAAGTTAAGAGTGTATTTTTTTAATACTGCTGAATTAAAGCATTATTATATTAATAAAACAATATCTGTAGATGAAAGTGATATAATTGGAGTATTAACAAAAGAGCTTCAGAATAATTCCTACAATAAGGACTTTTTATCCTTAACAGATAAAGTAGAGATAAAATCAGCAAAAATAGATGAAACCACTGGAGTTCTTAAAGTGGTATTCTCAGATTCCTACGTAGATCATATGACCTTAGGGTCTAATACTGAAAGCGGTCTCTTAACATCCTTAATAGCAACTTATGGTTTTAATTTGGGTGTAGATAAAATTGCTATATACTTTAACGATGAGCCTTATATAGGCTTAGGTGAATTGCCAAAGGGGTACTTTACTGTGGAAGAGCCTAAGGCTGAGATTTACAAGCCGTAGCTTATTTAGTTTAAAGCCAAGGGGTATCACACCACTTGGCTTTAATTTTTAACTAGTATTAGCTATTTTTTAATTGTTCCAAGTCTTCAATTACCTTTTTAGAACATATATCCATTTCTTTTAATGCTTTTTCTGCGTTTTCTATATCTTTTTTATTATAAGAAATTGTAGCTTCCTTTGCTAATTCGTGTAATCTAATATGGTAACTTTCTAAATCATTAAATGCGTTATGATTTTTAAATTTATTACTATGGTCACCATAATACCACTTACCTAAACGACATTCCTTATGGGTTCCTATATTATTAATATCAATTTTATCATAGCCCAGTATCATATTATATACGCGCCATTTCCATATTAAATGATCGGAAATACAAATGTCTAATAATTCTTTATCTTCTAAGCATAGTTCACTGCTAATCATGTTTAACCTTATTTTGTTAACCATATTGCTCACATCAAATATGGCCTTTCCAGTTCTATCACATTCATTTAACAAGTTATCTGTAAGTTCATTTAAATTATAGATATCTCTTGTTATTTCTGTAGTAATAGCTGTCTGTTCTTCAATATTAACTGAAATCTGAGTAACACTATCATTTACTTCTTTGACTTTGGTAATAATAGTGTTGATAGAGTTCAAAGAATCATTAACCAAGCTTTTTCCAGAATCTAATTTATCAGTAATTTCATCTACCCTTACTACTGAATTGCCTATATCTGATTTTAGTTCACCTATGTTTAGTTGAATTTCAGAAACAGATTTTTTAGTGTGTTCTGCTAGTTTTCTTACCTCATCTGCAACTACAGCAAAGCCTTTGCCATGTTCACCTGCTCTTGCCGCTTCTATGGCTGCATTAAGGGCAAGTAAATTGGTTTGGTCAGCAATTCCCTTAACTATATCAATTATTTCATTTATTTTCTCTGTTTTTTCCATTACACCTTTCATTTGTTTATTTATACCATCTATATCCTTAAAAGACTCATTAACAAAGGAAAATGCCTTATTAACATGTTGTCCACCATCTACAGCTAAATTTTCTGTAATATTTGTTGTGTCTGCTACACTTTGAATAAAGTTTGAAACATCATCTATTGCTGTAGCCATTTCTTCACTACTAGCGGTAATGTTATGAAAGGTATCTGACTGAACCCGTACCCCATTTATCATTTCCTTTATAAACTCCATTTCCGTAATAAACCTTAATAATTCATTTACCTGCAATACAGATTTCTTCTTTTCCATGCAAACATAATCTATCATTTCATTCCATAAGCTTGCAAGTTCTTTACACCCTATATCTTCTTCAGAAATATGAGTTGACCGTCCATTTATTACATTAGTTATTGCAACCCTTATATTTTCCTTGCAGATTATTGCAGAGTCCTCTTTCTGTTCTTTTACATTTTTATCCCCATCACTTCGTTTAAAAAACATTTTCTACCTCCCATTTGTATAGTTTGATTTAAGCTTCTTATCGTTTGATTGTTAATAATCTTAAGTATGACAAGGGATTTAAAAGTCTACAAATATTATCGTAATTCTATTGACAATATTATATACACTCAAATATAATTATTACTTCATACAAACTTTTAGATAGGACGTGTTATTTTGAAAAAATTTAGAGATTTTTTTCTCACAGCAACTTTTTTAATGGCTCTTTCAGGAATTTTATATTATTTTCATTATTTGTATTTTGGACATTTTAGAGATACCATGTATTATACTTTCTTAGATATTTCCTTTATTCCAATTAATATATTGATTGTTACTTTAGTATTTAACAATATACTAGAAAGAAAAGAAAAAAATAGGATTTTAGAGAAACTAAATGTGTTAATTACTCTATTTTTTAATGAAATAGGACGTAAACTTATGGACATACTTATTAGTGGGGATGAGGAAGCAAGGGGAATTATTAAGGATTTTAGTAATTTAAAAGAAGTTGAAAAAGCATTGCTTAAACATCCACATAATTTTGATATACATAAAATTAATATAGAAGAACTATATAAAATCCTTTGTGAAAATAAAAGTTTTATAATAAGTTTACTTGGAAATGAAAATTTGCATGAAAATGAATCATTTTCAGAACTTCTTATGGCTATTATTCATTTAACGGATGAAATAGGTTTTAGAAAAGATAAGGGAATTACCAGTGAAGACTTAGAACATTTACAGGGAGATGTTGCTAGAGTGTATAAAGCAATAACATTACAATGGGTAGGGTATTTAAAACATCTTAAAAATAATTACCCATATCTTTATTCATCAGCAACTAGTTTTAATCCATACAACTAAAAAGTTTATAATAATCATTTCCCCAATTGCACATCATACTAAGAATAGGCATTAAAGTTTCCCCTAAATCGCTTAATGAGTATTCAACCTTTGGGGGAACTTGAGGATAAACTTTTCTAATAACTAAATTATCCGACTCTAACTCTCTTAGCTGTTGAGTTAGCATTTTTTGAGTTATTTGAGGAATTAATTTTCTTAATTCATTAAATCTTTGGGTACCCTTAGTTCCTAGGTGCCAAATAATAAGTGGCTTCCACTTTCCACCTATTAAATCCATTGTAATTTCAAAGGTACATCTATAATTTTTATTTTTAAGCTCTAAAGTATTGCAGCTAGATTTCATAGCTATTCTCCTTTCAATAGTATCCTTTTGGATACTATAATACAAAATAGTGCGTACTTGTTAATATAAAACTTAATTACTACAATAGTAGCATAGGTTATATAGAAAAACAATTAGGAGGATGGAAGAATGTCATATTTACTGAGCCCTTTAGATAAATGTAAATTGACCTTAAAAAATAGATTAGTTATGCCACCCATGGCTACTTCAAAAGCCGAAGAAGATGGGAATATAAGTAATGAAATATTAAATTATTATGATGAAAAATCTCAAGGAGGATATATTTCTCTTATCATAATAGAACACAGCTTTATTGGAGAACAGGGAAAGGCTAGTGAAAGACAACTTTCAGTAGCAGAGGATAGTGTTGTAGAAGGGTTAAAAAAGCTGTCAGACATTATCCATAAAAATGGATCCAAAGCAGTAATGCAAATCAATCATGCTGGAAGTGCAGCAAGTAAAAATGTTACAGGATATGACCCCATTGGACCTTCAATTATATGCAACCCACGCAAAGGTGTTATTCCAAGGGAGGTCACTAAAGATGAAATTAAGAGTATTATTAAAAATTTCAAAGATGCTGCACTGCGTGTAAAAAAAGCTGGTTTTGACGGAGTAGAGATTCACTCTGCACATGGATATCTTCTAAACCAATTTTTCTCTCCCCTTACCAATAAGAGAACTGACGAATATGGTGGAGATATATTAGGTAGAATTAAAATTCATTTAGAAATTATTAAAGCAGTACGTGATGCTGTGGGGGATGATTTTCCGATTCTTCTTCGATTAGGTGCTTGCGATTATATGGATGGTGGAACTACTATTGAAGATAGCAAAATTGCATCTTTAGAATTTGAAAAATCAGGAGTTGATATCCTTGATATTTCAGGTGGATTTTGTGGATACAGTGCTCCAGATACTTTAGAACAAGGGTATTTTTCATCTCTTACCGAAGCTATCAAGGAGGTTGTGTCAGTTCCAGTTATATTGACTGGTGGAATAACTGAAGTAAATGCTGCTGAAAACTTACTTGCCACTGGAAAAGCTGATCTTGTTGGTGTAGGAAGAGCTGTATATAAAGATTCTAGTTGGGCAGAAAAAGCTATTAAAAATCTTAAATAAATATAAAATTGAAGGAAGTTATTAATTCTAGAGGAGGAAAATATATGAAAGTTGTCGCATTTAATGGAAGTCCTAAACAGGAAGGAAACACTTATCATGCTATAAAAATGGTAGCAGAGGAACTAGAGAAGGAAGGTATAGAAGTTGAGATTATACATGTAGGAAACAAAATTATAAGAGGTTGTCTTGCATGTAATGCTTGCGTTAGAAATAAAAATGAGAAATGTATAATTGATAATGATGAAGTAAATGAATGGATACAGAAAATGAAAGAGGCAGATGGAATAATAATAGGTTCTCCAGTTCATTACTCAGCTATAGCTGGAACCATGAAATCATTTTTAGATAGAGCATTTTATGTTGCAAGTGCTGGAATATTAAGGCATAAGGTAGGAGCCGCTGTAGTGGCTGTAAGACGTTCAGGTGGGGTTAATACTTTTAATCAACTAAATAATTACATTAATTATGCTGAAATGCTTATGCCAAGTACGAATTACTGGAATGTAATACACGGAACAGCACCAGGTGAAGTAGTAGGAGATGAAGAAGGAAGACAAATAATGAGAGTTCTAGGAAAAAACATGGCTTGGCTCATGAAATTAGTTGAAAACGGAAAAGAAACAGTTAAAGAACCAGAAAGAGAAAATAAAAGATTTACAAACTTTATTCGATAATTTGAAAAAGATAATATTGAAATAAGGACTTGCCCATTTATGCAAGTCTTTATTTCGTCTTTTAAGAATGTTCCCAAACAACTATTCGAGATTATATAATACTATTTACTGCTCCTTTAATTCTTTCTAAGGCTTCTTTTAATATATTCCTTGAACAAGCAATATTAATCCTTACAAACCCTTCGCCATCTTTCCCAAAAGAAGAGCCGAATGTTAGTGCAACCTTTGCCTTAATCATAAAGAAAGTTTCAAGTTCATCTTCATTCATTTTTAGTTCCCTGCAGTCTAACCAGACCATATAAGAACCTTCAGGCTTGATTACTTTAATTTTAGGTATATTTACTTCAAAGTATTCTATAAGATACAGTAGATTACATTGTAAATATGTTATCAGTTCATCCAACCAAGGTCTACCATACCTATATGCTGCCTCAACAGCTGCTAAACTAAACACATTAGTAGCGAAATCAAAATCATATCCTGTTAACGCTGTCTGATAAATATTACGCAAATGCTTATTAGGTATAATTAATATGCCATGGGTCATCCCCTGTAAATTAAAAGCTTTGCTTGCAGCCGTAATAACAATGGAGTTTTTTGCGAATTCTTCTGAAATAGATGCATATGGTATATGCTTATGACCTACAAATACTACTCCTCCATGTACCTCATCTGAAATCACTAAAACCTTATACTTGTTGCAAATTTCACCAATTCGTATAAGTTCTTCATTTGTAAATACCCTACCACTTGGATTTTGAGGGTTGATTAAGATAAACATTTTCACATTATTAGCAATTTTGTTTTCAAAGTCTTCAAAATCTAAGCTGTAGTAACCATCTTTAAGTACTAATGAGTTTGTTACCAAAGAACGACCACTTTGTTCTATTATATCAATGATTGGATGGAATGTTGGTGAATGTACTATTATCTTATCCCCAGGCATCGTAAATGAATCAATGCATATTCTAATTCCTGCCCAAATACCCGGAGAGCTAGATAGCCACTCTTTTTTTATATTCCAATTGTACATTTGTGCATACCAGTCAATTATAGCATTATAATATGAATCAGATATTAATTCATAAGCAAACATACCTACTTTGGCACGACTAATCAATGCTTCAGTAACAGAGGGTGGTGACATGAAATCCATATCTGCTGTCCCCATAGCTATGATGTCTTCATTATTGTATCTGTCCCACTTTATCGAATTTGTTCCTAACCTCGTAACTTTTTCATCAAACATATTATACACCTCTTTCTTTGTTATTAATTTTATAACATAGTTAACTATTATAAATACAAAAAAACCTTTCATCCTAAAAATTAGGACGAAAGGTATAACTCCCGCGGTACCACCTATGTTAGCATTTATATGCTCACTTAATATCAGTACAGAACTATTTTTAAACTCGATACTGTCCAACTACTAACGGTTTGGCTCCGCCCAAATGTACTATCCAATATTATAGAATTTCCATTGGAAGCTCTAAGATGTTATTCGTTACATTCTTAGTGTAGGTATTCCACCATCACCTACTCTCTTTACCCAGTGTTATGTAACTACTTCTTCTTTTCTTCGCTTTTATTTATTAACTTTTTTAAAATAATACCATTAATTAAAATAAGTGTCAACTATTTTGCAGGTATTTTTAATGCAACACAGTTAACTATTATAGTTGAACTTTCAACTAATATATTGTATAATAGTTGAAAGTTCAACTATTTTGAGGAGGTGATTTTATGAAGCAACTGGATAGTAAGATTCTTAGAGAAATTGGGACATTATCTCGAAGTATTCATTCTATATGTGATATAAAGTTCAAAGAATTAAAACTTCAAAAGGGACAATTCATATATCTTACAAGAATTTGCGAGAACCCAGGAATTAACTTTATAGATCTAACGATACTTTTAAAAATTGATAAGACTTCTACTACAAAAGCAATTCAAAAGTTAGAAACACAGGGATATATTGAGCGGAAGAAGGATTTAAATGATAAGAGGGTTATTCGCCTTTATCCTACTGAAAAAGGCCTTGAGTCATATGACGATATTATTAATGAAGAAAATAAAAATATAGCAATTTGCTATAAAGATTTCAGTGAAGATGAAAAAAATATTGTTACTGAACTGATAATGAAAATGAGTAACAACATTGAATCAGAATGGAAATCTTCAAAATTGATTTTAGGGGGAAATGAAGATGATTAGAACTGCTGTAACTTCAGACTTAGCTCAAATTATGGAAATTGTTGAAAGTTCAAAATTGGATATGCATTCCTACGGTAATTTTCAATGGAATGAAGGCTATCCATTAGAGGAGGATTTTATTAAGGACATTACTGAAGGAACTCTCTATGTTTATGATATAAAAGGCATTATTGCTGGTCTCATATGTATTAATAGAGATGAAGCAGAGGAATATAAAAGTGTAAACTGGTCAATGACAAAAGAGGCCTTTATTATACACAGACTTGCT
This sequence comes from Clostridium malenominatum, assembly GCF_039521365.1. NCBI lineage: Bacteria > Bacillati > Bacillota > Clostridia > Eubacteriales > Clostridiaceae > Clostridium > Clostridium malenominatum. The sequence goes on along the minus strand of NZ_BAAACF010000012.1, from coordinate 94,513 downwards.
GTTAATAATAACTTTCGAGGTCAAGGTGTGGGTTATAAACTTATAAATCATGCCAATGCTATTTGCATTGAAAATAACATAAGTTACTTAAAAACTGATACGAATTCACTAAACATAAAAGCTCAGGGCCTTTTGAAAAAATGTGGTTATACTTTTGTTGGGAAAACTAGCTTGTCAGGCCATGAGGGTGTTTTTTATTGTTATGATAAAGTGTTGAGGAATATGATTCCATAAAATTTTAGGTGAGGTTAACGAATCATATGTGAAAATTGCCAAGCTCAAAGGTGAATTTTTATGGCACATTCATGAAAATGAAGATGAAATGTTTTATGTTCTAAAAGGACTATTGATTATTAAGTTTAGGGATAAGGATGTTACTTTAAATGAAGGAGAGTTTGTTATTATTCCAAAAGGAATTGAACATATGCCTGTTGCTGATGATGAAGTACATGTGATGTTAATTGAAGCAAAAACAACGTTAAACACTGGAGATGTAATAAATGAAAGAACAGTAGAGACTCTTGAAAAAATTTAGTTGATAGCATAGCTAACAGTTAAATAGGAATTTATCAGTGATGTTATTTTACTATTTAATTTATGATATAATAATATAATTAAGCAAGAAGGTAGGTGTCATCATGTCTTGTAAAATCAGATTAATTAATTTAGCTCCAAGCAAAAACTGCAATAATATCAAAGCATAGTTTGTGAGGAGCGATAAAGTAGATGTTTTGTGCAGTTTTTGATTAAATATTTGCTCTAATAATATTAGGAGAAATGTTTATGAAGTATAAAAAAGCACAAGATATATTACCTAAAGATGTTTTAGATTTAGTTCAGAAATACATTGATGGTGATTATATATACATTCCAAAGAAAGATAACAACAAAAAATCTTGGGGTGAGGTTAGTGGGATAAAAACTGAACTGAAAACAAGAAATTTTGAAATATATATTAAGTACTTACAAGGAATATCAATTAAACAATTGTCTACAGATTATTTTCTATCTGAAAGTAGTATTAGGAGAATATTATATATCTATAAAAATAAATAAATATATTTAATTGATTATAGTTAGTACAGAAATATTCTTAATAAGCTTTTCAAATCATATTTAATATATAATACTAAGTAACATACTTACTTGGGAGGAATTATTAAATGATGAAAATTGAAAATTTAAATATTATTAATAATAAGGATATGGAAGAAATACTAGACACGTGGGAATCATCAGTAAGAGCAACACATGACTTTTTAAGTGAAGAAGATATAATCTCAATAAAACCTCAAGTTATAGAAGGTGCTAAATATGTTAGTAAACTTTTATGTGTAAGAGATAAAAACGGTATTATAAAAGCTTTTATGGGAATTCATGATTTTAAAATTGAAATGTTATTTGTAAGTAATGCAAATAGAGGAAATGGAGTTGGAAAAAGACTTGTAGAATATGCAATAAAAGTGTTAAATGTAAATTATGTGGATGTAAATGAGCAAAATCCACAAGCAGTAGGCTTTTATAAACATATGGGGTTTAAAGTCTTTAAAAAATCTGAGTTAGACGAACAGGGAAATCCATTCCCTATACTGCATATGGAATTAAAATAATAATATAAATTATAGTATAACTAAATGAATATAATTTGTTCAAATTTTATGGTTTATATTGGTGATAAACTTACAGTAGCTATAGAAAGAAGTGCTAATCTTGCGAGGATGGAGCACTTGTTTCTTTGCTTTTAACTTCTATAATTATTAAGTAGATAGTAAGCTATTATAAGAAATATATGTTATAGATATTTCTTATAATGGCTTATTTTAGAGTGTTTTAATACAAATCAATCACTTCCAATGCTTTTTTCTTAATTTCAGAGATAGCTTCAATAGGTTTAATAATTTCAATATCCTTACCATATCCAAAGGCGAATTCTATGCCTTGCCATATTGCATCAAATTTTATTTTAAGATAAATTTCATTTTCTTTAACAATAGTTTCACTGATAGTAATGAATTGTCTTTCTTTTATGTGATTTAAAATATAGGGTCTGACTTTAAAAATAAAAGTATTCTTAGGAATTGAATTTTTAAAATTATGAGTAGAAATATTCCAGTAGCTTTTAAGATTAAAGTCATAGGGTCTAATAAAGGTATAATCCATTAAAAAAGCAGACTCAATAGAAGTAACTTTATATGTTTTAATAATTTCATTGTTTACAGCAACTAAATACCAAATACCTCGTTTGCAAACCAAGCCAAGTGGATTTAACTCTACTTCTTTTGTTTCATCTATTTTTCTGTACAATATTTTTAATGATTTTGAGTTCCATATAGAATCTTGTAATACAGAAAGAATTTCTGTATTTACCATTGTGTTAGTCTCGTTCCAAGTATACATATCTATATAAATATAATTTTGAAAAATTTCAAATTCTTTAACTTCATTAGTTGGAGAGTTTCCTAAAATTTTAAGTATTGTAGAATATTTAAGATTTTCTACACCTAAATCCTCCAAAATTTTATCGCTAGTTGGAATGAATAAAGATAAAAGTTCGTTTTTGCTTATACCTGTAAGGGATGTTTTATAATCTCCTAGAAGCTTTATTCCGCCATTTATACCTTTATCAGCAACAATAGGTACTCCAATGCCGCTAAGTGTATCAATATCTCTGTAAATAGTTCTTACAGAGACCTCAAGCCTTTTTGATAATTCGGAAGCAGTTAATTTTTTATTCATTTGCAATAGTATTAGTATAGAAATTAATCTGTCTGCTCTCACAATTTTCCTCCTTTTATATGACATAGGATGTCAACTATTATAACTTATAATTAATTATGCATCAAACAATAATAACTATAAGAAGGAGGAGTTTAATATGGAAAGAAAAATAATTTTAAATTTAGCAATAAGTCTTGACGGATATATAGCGTCAGAAGATGGCGGGTATGATTGGATAGTTGGAGATGGAGACGACAAATTAAATACTAAAGATAAATTCAGTTTTGATAAATTTCTAGAAGGTATAGATATAGTAGTTATGGGTAAAAAATGTTATGACCAAAATATGCATAATGATTATAAAAATAAAAAAGTTTATGTAGCAACAACACAAAAAATTCAAAATCAAGACAATCTCCATTTTATTAGTGGAGATATATGTAAGATAATTCAGGAAGAAAAAGAGAAAGAGGGTAAGGACATATACCTTTTTGGCGGTGGTGGGCTTATAGATAGCTTTATTAAAGCTAATATTATCGATGAATATATAATTGGAATTATCCCAATTATATTAGGCAAAGGAAGGCCTTTGTTTTTAGAAAATAATCCAACAATAAAGCTACATCTAGAAGAGTATTTCCTAGAGAATGGTATCACTATTTTAAAATATACAAAAAGAAAAGCTGAAGGAAGCTGTATATAAAGACCTCATTTTCAGAGATTATAAGGAAAACTTTATGGAGAATTCCTATAATAGATAAAAAGACTGGACAATCGCTTCTACTTAATAGATGGATAACAGCTAATTTTATAACACCTTGGTGTGGAACAGTTTTAGATTCTATATACTTTGCCATTATTTATGTACTTTTATGGATATATGTGATGTACAAACTTTATAAAAATCAAATTCACATCAAGATATAAAGAGGGGCGTAATCACCAAGTGAAGCGTATGTTAAAGAGGGTTTCCATTGGAAAATGTCATTATCGAGCCTTGGCAGAATTAGAAATTCAAAAATTGTTGGGGGGATAGTATTAATAAAAATAATAGAAAAATATATAGAAGTATTATATGTTCTTTTATAATACTTCTAATATTTCTACTGTATATTGCTCTTCGGGAGCATTTACCTGAACTTTATCTCCAACTTTTTTACCGTATAAAGCCTTTCCTAAATCAGATTCTATACTTATACGCATATTTTCAGGGTCCAAATCCATAGTAGTTACTAATGTTACAACAGTTTCAAAATCATCATCTATAAATTTAATTTTAGCTTTACTATTAATTCCTAGTAGTGATTTGTCACTATTTTCATCATCTATTATAGTTGCTGTGGAAATCATAGTTAATAAATATTGGATTCTATTATCATTTGCTCTATAATTTGCACAAGCTTCCTTATATTCTGCATTTTCTGATCTATCACCGTGGGCTGCAGCTATTAATTTTTCCTTTGCTATTTCAGCTCTTTTTACAGTCATTCTATATTCTAATTCTTCAGTTAGTTTCTTCATGTTTTCTTCTGTCAGCATATTATTCATAATAGTAAAACCTCCATTAAAATATATTAACTTTTAACTAATATTTATCTTAAAAGCTTCGATACTAATACAATCAAAAGCCCTATAATTATACCAACATCCTTTGGAATACTCTTATCGTTTTTACTCTTTTTAATTATAGTTAATATTTTACCTACTATAATTAAAGTAAGTGCTGCACTAAGAAATATTTTGCTGAAAAATGAACTGAAGGTAAATTCAGTAACTAAAACTATGGATGTAGGGATAAAAACCAATAATGCAGCAATTATATATAAAATGGAACTCAATCTGTTAGTTTTAATATTAAACTCCTCCTTTCTAATATTTATTCATGAATTATACTATGATTACGTAATAATAATTACATTGTATCACAGCAAATGGAAGGAAAAAATAAAAAACAATTAATAAGGTATAAATGCCACACATATCTTGGGTATGACTATATCAAGTTTTTAAAGGGGAAGCCAAGTGTATAAAACAATTCTAGTGTTTATAAGGTTGCAGATGGATCAAGAGACAATTAGAAAAAGTATGGAGGAATAAATTATGGCAGACATAAAATTTGAAATTAAATAAACTTTAGGAACTCTTTCAGAATCAACTAAAGGATGGAAGAAGGAACTAAACCTAATAAGCTGGAGTGACAAAGAGCCAAATTATGACATTAGAGAATGGGATGCTGAACATAAGAAGATGGGTAAGGGTGTTACTTTTACAGTAGAGGAATTGAAGAAGCTTAAAGAGATATTAAATGAAATGAATTTATAAATAGGCTAAAACCATAGGGGTTAACTTCCTGTCGTTTTTGTGTTTGAAGTACTTTAAATTTGATTGTTTTTATACTGGGAAAACTTCCAAAATTTAAAGGAAGTTATGTGAATAAGATTTGTTTAGTTATCTAGTATACACAATTTAGTTTGAATGGGGTGTTTGGATAAATTATTAGTTTTGTCAGTTGTTATATTAAATAAAAAATTATGATTTATGGTTTTGAAAGTTAAATACTTTTGCAATGCAATACATCATTACTGACATGCCCACAATACCAACTATAATCAATAGTGATTTAGATTCTACATAGTTAATACTAAATGCAAACATTAAAAAACCAATGATTGTACCCAAAATATATGCAATATAAAGTTTGTTTTTCATATTAATACTATCCCCTCGATTTATGAATTACACTCTATCTAATTAGTTTCTTAATAATGCTTGTGCATTATCATAATCATTCTTATGCACATAGATATAATATGTCTTGGTGTAATCCATATTTACATCAAAAGTACCCATTCTTGCTCGGTTAGATGAACCAAAATAACTTGGACTAGTACTATCGACTATTTTATATTCATGCTTAATTCCATTTGAAGAAAGTTTATAACGGACTTCGTTAAATCTTTGTAAAGAGTTTCCTACAAAAACTTCTTTTTTGTTCCAAATCATTATCATGAATCCCACCCTAATGAACAATGTATTACAATTATACACCAATATATCCATTAATTATATATAATTTCTTAACACCGCATATTTAATTCACTTCATGAGCAAGGAGGTTAAGTAGTTCTTTTTGTTGTTCAGTCCGAATTTTCTTTTCTTCCTGTAAATGCTTCTCAAACCGTTCCTTGTCCATCCATACAATCTGTTCAACGGGATTGGCACTACCACAAGCCAAAATTAAACGCATTAAATCTTCAAAATTAGCGGCAAGCGGATAAACTTTTATATTTTTCAAATAAGTTATTCATATCAATTATCTCCTTAAATATAATTTATCAGTAGTCCTTTATGTTCATTTTTTGCAAATTCAGACTCTTTGGGGCTTCTGCAATAAACCTTTAATTCAGGCAGTGTGGAACCACATTTTATATAGTTTTTTCTCGCTTGGGATAAGGACAACCCCTAATTGGGGTTGCTTGGCTCCTTTTCTGACTGAATAAAAGTATCAATTTCCCAAAAGCAGACAGGGCAGATATAAGCTAGAGCATCCCCTACAACTTGGGGTTCTTCCCTTTGTGGGTCTGGATTGGTGTTATTAACGTGAGAAAGATATAATTTTTTGCGGCGTTTTTTCATTTATCCTATACCCCCTTTCATATAATCAAGAAATCTAATCTGCGTGACAAATTCCAATTTATACTACTCAACCTTAAATAAGAATATTAAATTTATCTTTAAGCATATTACCTCCATAGTTTATAGAGGTAAAACCCTCCATAAAAGTTCTTTATTTTTCTTGTTTTTCATAATAAAATCCTCAATTCGTAATTAAAGAAAACTTAGCAAATTTCCCCAATGATATTAATATAATACTTTACTGTATTAATATCATTCTCTTATTTATAATCTTGTTATAAATAATTTCAATGTGAAAATGTTAAAAAACACTTAAATGTAAGTAACCTAAATAAAATTAATAAATATCGTAATGTGAAAATCACTGAGGAAATAACATAAAAAAATGTGATTTATATATTTATATGTAAGAAAATTAAAGAGAAACATAGTAATCAAGAGAAATTTTATATAATATCATGTTAATTTGCTATAGTCAATATTTCATAACTTATCCAGAAAGCTATTAGGCAGTAACCCCTCTCTGAAAGGCCTGGAGTATCAATTATAAATCACTTAAAATCAAATTGGTTTAAAAAGCCTAAATATAATACTATAATAGCAGGACGATAAGCTTATCTAAAAGCAAATAAAAGTTGCAGCTTTAATAAATTATATAGGAGGCAACAAAATGAAAAATTATATTCTTAAAAAACCAAAAAACTATAACAAATTAATAGATGCTGGAATTTATCCAGTTACTATAAAAAATATTAATGTGATAGATAGTTCAAATAATACTTCTAAGGAATTTGACGAAGTACAAATCACATTTGGATTCGAAGATGGAAAAACTTTAAAAAAACCTTTCAAAATAGAAATAAAAGAATATTCTCGTTTTTATATGCTTATAAAAGCAGCTTTAGGTGAATTTAACGATAATATTAATCTATTTGATATAGTAGGTTGTCAAATAGAAATCGAAATTACTCATAAATTTGACGATAACAAAACATATCTGAATGTATATAGAGTCTTTAAGTATGGTACTAATACAAATGTTGAAATAGAAGAATACTCAAATGAAGATTCTGTTGAAGACGTTGATGAACCAGAAGAAATTTCACCTCCAAAGAAAAAGAAAAGAAAAGTATCTTATATTTAATAACATAGCTTTCAAATAAATTGTGGAGGCTATGTTAGCCTCCTAAGGAGGTCATTAAAATGGAACAATCAACAAATACTTCGCCTATCATAAATAAAAAAATATCATCTGTTCTACTAAAGCAAAATAATCCTCTTCAGAAGGATTAGCTGTGCACATACCAATACACAAGTTCGTAGAATACTTTAGACAGCCTGAAGCATTTCCAGAACTATTAGTGCACAAAATTTTACTATGTTCTTTTATGCCGTAAAGACCTTTTTCTACCGTATTTTTATTAGTATAAGGTCCAAAATAGAGATTTCCATCAGAACTGTTAGGCTCGTTATGGATTTCAATATCCGGATATTTATCGTCCACTTTTATTTTGATATAACAATAACCTTTGGGACTTTTCATTTACCTATTATATATTGGCTTAATTTCTTTAATTAATTTGCATTCAATCAATAAAGCTTCAAACTCCGTATCTGTTAGAATATAGTCAAAATCCTTAAGATTTTTTACTAATTTTATTACCTTTGGAGAATGCGATTTAGAATTTATAAAATAGGATCCAACTCTATTTCTTAGATTTTTAGATTTTCCTACATAAATAATATTATCTAATGAATCTTTCATAAGATATACTCCTGGTGAAGAAGGCAGTTTTTTAATTTTTTGTTTTATTTCCAAAGTTATACTCCCCCTAAAGGTAAATATTAATTACATTTTATCATAGGATTATTTTAATTTACAAAATAATTTAAACCTTATTTATTTATGAAAAATTTTTTATCCCTACCAAGCCCAGAATACTAAAAAATGTCATTAAATAATTATTTATAATAGGTTGGTGGCCATTTGTCATATACAAAATTTGAAACTAATTAATGAAAATAGTACAATATATTTGTATAAGAATGTAATATAAGTATTATGGATAAATAAATTATAAAGGGGGTAATAAAATGGATATTAATAATAAAAATATTAAACTTAAATATTATGAATACAGTAGTGAAACCGCTAAGAAATACAAGGTTAAGGATTGGTTTGTGCTAAGTATAGGATTAATGTTTTTTACTGGTGCTTTATATTTAGAGGTTATCATAAGTGATTTTTTGATATACTATAATAAATTTCCAGATGAAGTTAGATTAAAGATAACCATAGTAAATATTTGGATAATTATTTCTGTTTTTCTAATATGCTGTATGCTTACTCTAATAAAAGGGAGAATAAGTTTAAATAAACGTTATATTGTTTATGCAATAGATAATTCAAATACTATGTATCAATATAACTTCAGAAGAGGTAGCGATATATCTGTTATACCAGGAAAACTAGATAATCTTTTATATGGGGTACTTATATCCTATTTAAAACTTAAAGAAACCACTGAAAAGGTAGACATATCCAAGGATTCATTAAGAAGCGTTATAAAATTTCATGAGATAATTAGTTGTATTGTAAAAAAGAAGTATATAATACTTACCGCTAATGTTTCTAAGATAAATAGGCGGGGAGTTGTAAAACAATACAAATATAAAAAGAAGATATACAAGCAATATAATAACATAGAGGATTTAATAGAGTCTATATTGCTAGAAATAAAGAAAGGGGGAGCTTAAAAGTGCGTAAGGTGATTTCAATATATGTATTATTAGTAGTTATTATTGTTACTATGAATTTACAAATTGCAAAGGTTCTATCCAAGCCTTATGTAGAAAAATACGATAAACTAACGCAACATATAAAAGGTTATTTTGAAAAATTCCAAGAATTTGATCAGGTAGACAAAGAGTGTGATGAATATAGATACAAAATATATTATAATTCCCCTTTAGAGGACCGTAAAAGAAAAAATGATGTTTATACGATCTTCTCAGTTGAATATAATTACGAAAATGTTAAAAGCATAACACTAAGTCACACATCACCTATGGATATAAATTTTATAAAAAATATAAATGAGGATTTTTGTAAACCCGTAAATGAAATGCTTAATAAGGAAATCATAGATCTCAATATAATAGAAGAAATTTATTCTAAATACATGGTAGAAAAAAATGAGATCAATGAAAAAAGAGAAATGGAAGGATATATTATATATTATGATATATCACCAAAATATAGTGTTCTAGAATCAGAAAATGACCCTAATAGGAAACCTCAGGAATTTGATCTTCGAGTTTGGATAGATTTAAGAAAAGGTGTAAAACTGGAAGCATCCACAAATTTGGACAAGCAAATCTGTGGGTGTTTCTCAAAATCTGTCTGTCTTTCCAGTTGATCTTCTAACTCTTCCCGGCTATACCCTGTCAACCAGCGGATGATTTCATCAACTTCTGTTTTGGTAAGTCCTTTTTTTCCCTCTTCATAACATAAAGGTGATAGACACTTACTACACTCATTGTATAAATATGATGTTTAATCACGCTCACCCAACCCTATTCATAAGAAAAAAGGAGGTACTCACATGGAATTTAAATTAGCCCTATTAGCGGTTAAAAGTGTTAATGTTTCTAAACAGTTTTATGAAGAAATTTTCAATCAAAAAGTTGTTCTTGATTTAGGAAGAAATGTGACCTTTAGTGGTGGCTTTGCAATCCAAGAAGATTTTGCATGGCTTACAGATTTGCCTGATGATTCTGTTATAGAAAAGTCAAATAATATGGAATTGTATTTTGAGGTAGAGGATTTTGACGGATTTTTAGAGAAATTAAAATCCTTTGAAACTATTGAATATGTTCATTCGCCCAAAAAACATGATTGGCAGCAACGTGTTGTTCGTATTTATGACCCAGACCATCATATTATAGAAATAGGGGAGTCCATGGAAGTTATAGTAAAGCGTTACCTTGCTGAGGGCTATTCCGTAGAGGAAATTTCAAAAATTATTCAGTCTCCCATTGAGTTTGTTAAAATGTATGAATAAGAATAATTAGCATTATCTTGTTATAGAGAATTATAGGTGGACAACTCCACCTATAATTTTTTTTATCATATTTCAACGCTATATTAAAACATAGCTATTTTTATAATTAAAATCTAAAAATATTCTTTCTATCTGCTATCTCTATCTTCCAAAAATTTCTCATAAACATTCATCTTATAAATTTGGCTAAAGGTTGTCGCCATATTCTCCACATCTTTCTTAGTTAGATGCTTAAATCCTTCAAAAGGGCACCAGGATAATACTAATTTAAAAAATTCTTCGGCTTCACCAATATTACTTAATCTCCATTCCAGTAAAGAGAAAAAATACTTTTCGTAAAGCTCTTTTTTATGGTTTTCTAGTTCTTCATATGAGTCTTCAAATAAAGATATAACAGTGTTATTCATTTCTTTTCGTAGCTTTGCTTGAGTAGATATGAGTTCATTGTCTTCTGCTACCAGCTCCGATAATTCGATGCCAAAGACTTTGGATAAGCTATTTAAGGTTGCAAAGCTAGGCTCTCTTTCTCCCCGTTCATATTTCACTACGGATTGAAGAGACAAATTTAATTTTTCAGCTAATTCTTTTTGAGTAAATCCACATTTAGTTCTGTATTTTTTTATACTTTTTCCTAAGTTTATTATATCCACCCTTATCACCTCAAATAATATTGTATCATACTTTCACTATAAGTATAAGTAAAATTTGTTTTTAAATTTGACATTATACTATAAGTATAATACAATAAATGTAAGAATATACCAATAGTATAATTGTGGGGTGATGTTATGGGTGGATGGATAAAGGTTTATAGGGAATTATTAAGGAAACCTATTTGGAAAAAGTCAACGCCAGAGCAGTGCAAAATACTTATGACGATTTTACTTATGGCTAACCATGAAGAAAAACAGTGGGAATGGCAGGGCGAAAAATTTAATGTAAAGAGTGGGCAATTTATAACTTCCATAGACAATATAGTAGGGGAATGTGGAAGTGGAATTTCTCAAAAAAATGTTAGAACGGCTCTAGCAAAATTTGAAAGATTAGGTTTTCTGGCAAACCAGTCTACGAAAACAGGAAGGCTTATAACCATTGTAAATTGGGACATTTATCAAAATGTAGAGGAAGATAATAAGGGGGAGATGGCAGAGAAGGGGCAAAGGACTGGCAAAGAGGTGGCAACTAACAAGAATGATAAGAATGATAATAATAATATATATACAAAAATTTTTAATCATTGGAACAGTAAAGCTATAGTAAGGCATAGAGCTTTAAGCAAAAATATTGAAGCATCCATTACAAAAGCATTAAAGATTTATTCTAAAGAGCAAATACTGCAAGCTATTGATAGATATGCAAAGGTGTATTTTGATAAGGGATTTTACTATAATCACAGCTGGACTTTAGAAAAGTTTTTAAAGCAAGGCAACGGTATTTCAAACTATACCGATGAGGGGATGATGTGGATAAACTATAAAAAAACTATGGATTACTTAGGGGAAGAAGAAAAGATAGATTTGAGAGAAAAATATATAGTTACTTAGGAGGGTGTAATGGATAAGTTGATGAATCAAATAAGAAATGCTCCCCTTGAGCAGGCAGTTTTAGGATCTATAATACTAAACAATGAGTTGTGGTTTCAGGTTATGGAAAATAATATAGAAAAGGATTATTTCTATTTTAACAACCATAAAAAGCTTTTTAATATAATGAAAAAATTAAATAAAAGAGATGAAGTAATAGATATAACCACTCTAGGAAACTACATAGTGAAAAATAATTTAACAGACAAAATTACTATAACCTACCTAAGCAAGCTTGCCACTACCGTTCCTTCTACCATAGGCTTTAAAAGTTACATAAAAGAGCTTAAAAGATACAAGGAAAAGCGGGATATCATGAACATAATGCAATATATTCAAATGAATTTTCACAAGGAAAATGGTGAGCTTAAAGATGAAATAACAGAGAAGGTTTTAAGGTTAAATACTGTGGATAAGAGGGATAAGGGAGATATTAAAGAGGGCATTGAAAGATTTATTCAGGATGTAGAATTTAGAATAACCAATAAAGACAAAATTCTTATAGGAGGACTCCAAACAGGGCTTAGGACTTTAGACTTAACTCTAGATGGTTTTGAACCTGGGGATTTAATTACTGTAGTAGCTAGATCAGGTATAGGAAAAACCACCTTTGCCACCTCCGTGATTTTAAATATGGTAAAGAAGGGATATAGGGTGGGTATATTTTCTATGGAAATGCCCAAGGAACATATTATAAAAAAGATGGCTTTTAATCATTGCAGCATAGATCCAGATAAATATAAAAAGGGAGAGGTAAGCAAAGAGGAAGTAACCAGATTAATTGAGTTTACCCAGTGGCTTGAAGATAGAGAAAATTTTTTTATATATGGAGAATCAAATTTTAATAACATAACCTCTAAAATAAAATCACAGCATTTAAAGACAGGACTGGATATAGTTTTTATAGACTACTTAAATAAAATACAGGGAGTAAAGGAAGGCACTAGAGATATGGAGCTAAACCTTATAACTAGCACCTTAAAGGACATAGCCTTAGGAGAAAAAATATGTATAGTTGCTCTAACTCAAGCAAACAGACAAGTGGATAAGCAATCAGATAAAAGATTAACCTTAGCAGATATAAAAGATTCCTCTTCCATAGAACAAAACTCAGATAAAATCCTAGCCCTATATAGAAACAAAAACTTAGATAATCCTTTATATAAAGAGGAGCTTTTTAATAAAGGGAGACTAAGCTACTTAAAGGCAAATGCAGACGTAAACCCAGAGTGCATTGAATTAGAAGTTTTAAAATGCAGAATGGGAGATTGCAAAACCATAGCCTGCAAGTGGAATGGCAAGTATTCTAGGATTAGTAATTGGTAGAGTTTTTATGACTTTAGAGAAAATAAAAAAGGAATGGAATCAGGAACTTAATAGGATTGAAAAAGCAGAGAAATTAGCAAAGACAAATCCTAAGCTTTTTGAAATGTATATAGAGGAATTTCATAATATTTGCAAAAACATGAGTAGGCTTATGAGAGAGTATGAAAAAGTTACAGGAGAACACATGGGGAAGGAGGAGTTTTGGAGAGGATTTCATTAGAGGTTTTAATTAAGGAGGGATTTACATGATATGTGAAGATAAATTTAGTATAGGGGATGCTATTAGGAGTTTTGAGAAGAATCTTCATAGACTTACTCTAATTGAAGAAATAAAATTGAGGGATTGGTGCAGGGAGTTAGGTCCAGAATTAATTATTTGGGCAATAGAGCAAGCGGTTAAGATAAATTGTAGAACCTTTAGATATGTTAATAAAATATTGATATATTACAGAGAAAACATATTGGAGAACATGATAGAAAGTATACCAGTATAACTTGAAACATAGTGAATAAAAGGAGGGATAGGCCATAGTAAAGGAGTTGCTTCCCAAAGCCAAAGAAGGGGACAGCGTTGCAATGGAGGAAATCATAAAAAATTTTATCCCCTTAATATTAAAGGAATCGTCAAGATACATAATAAAATGCTATGACTACGAGGATTTAGTACAGCATGGATACCTTTCTGTAATTAAAGCCGTTAAAATGTTTAAAGGAGAGGATAAATTTTTTACTCCTTATTGCATTAGAGCTATTCAGCTAAATTATAAAGCTCTTCTAAAAAAGGAAATAAAACACCACAGAGAAATACCAGATGAGTTTATGCAAATTAATAAGGAATATGAATTTACCATAGAAGATGAAATTCTAGCCTTTGAAAGAACTAAAGAGTTATATGAGGCGATGGACAAGCTAGCAGAGGAAGAAAAAAGGGTAATCAGTAGTTTCTACATAGATAAAATCTCTTTAAGTGAAATAGCAGTAACCTCTGATAAAACCTATAATAATGTGAGGTATTTAAAGGATAGAGCGGTTAGGAAATTGCATAATATGCTTTGCGAGCATATTAATAGATGATAAATAGCAGATAACAAAGAACAGATATGGTTAAAACTCCGCAGGAGTTTTTAAAATCATAGAAATTCCAAGGGAATTTCAACCGCATCTGTTATTTGTTCTTTGTACTTTGTTATTTTACAAAGGGGTGGTGGATCTATGTATGACGAAATAGTTAAGCTTATTAGTAACGTAGGATTCCCTATAGCAGTTAGTATATATTTATTGGTAAAGCTAGATAAAAGGCTGGAGGAGATAATTATAATCCTTTCTGCTATGGAACACCGTGAAAGAGAGAGGCGACCTTAAAAAAAGAGAGGGCCTCTCTTTTTTAGTTGGTTAGTGTTTTGGATTTTTAGTGTTTTAGTTATGGATAAAACCAAAATAGGAACAAATGTTTGTATACTTTCTTTCGCCATTGGTAATAATATCATATATAACTAAAATGTAATTACCAGTAGAAAGAGAGGATGAATATGGATTATAATAAGGTAGAGGATGCTGTTTTAAAGAAAGCTATGGAGTTTTTTAAAGATAATGCAGTGAAATTTTTCGGAATAGATAGTAAAATAATAGCACCAGCAGAAACTGAAATAAAGAATATAGATATTAAAACCAATTATACTGACTATCTTTTCTACACGGAGGATGGGAATTATCTGCATTTTGAATTTCAAACTACGGATAAAAAAGATGATATTAAGAGATTCTTATATTATGATGCATCATTATTTTATAAAGAAAAGAGAGTAGAAGTAAAAGAACCTTAGATAGTATAGAATTAGCAGGAAAGATTCCTGAAGGTAATGAAAAATTACAATGCTTAAGCTTACTATATGCTTTGTTCGATAAATTTGGTGATAAATTATCAAAAATAAGATTCAAGGAGTTGATATCAATGACCGAAATAGGAAAAATGTTAAGAGAAGACGGGGTAAAAGAAGGATTAAAAGAAGGGAAGGCCGACATTCTCATAAAACAACTTATAAAAAAGTTTAAAGCTATCCCAGAAGAATATAAAAAGAATATAAAAAATTTAGATGAAGCGACCATTGATGTGATTGCTACTGATATTTTTGATATTGAGACTTTAGATGAATTAGAAAAGTATTTTAAATAGAGTGTAATTTAAGAGAGAGGCGACCTTGAAAAAAAGGAGCCTCTTTTATTATTATTTTTGCAGTTTTCTCCTAAAGTCATATATATAGGTGAAATCAAAAAAAGGAGGTTTTGTAAATGGCGGTAATTGCTGATAGGTATGATTCTGATTTAGTTTTAGAGCTGTACATTGGTACTAATGATGAGGGCAAGGATTTGAAAAAGACTAAGTCTATTTCAAAAATTAACTCAACGGCCACAGATGAACAGTTATATGCAGTTGGTACGGCTATAGCTGAGGTGCTGAAGTATGAGGTAATTGAATTTAGAAGAATAAACAAAAACTTATTAATAGGTTAAAGGGGAGGGGATAATTTATGGACAAAACATTGACTATGAGGTTTGTAGATTCAGGGCTTAAGAAATTTTCCATGTCCTTAACGGATATTAAAGATGATTTAACCTCTGAGGAAATTCAAACTCTTATGGATAAGATTATAGAGCATCAGGAGGCTTTTGAACTTAAGAATGCTTTAGTTTCAAAGGACTCAGCTAGTATTGTAGGGAAAACTGTTACAGAAGTTTTCAAAGCATAAGAAATTTATTACTTGAATATAGTTAGTTTAAAGGCTCTCACGGAAGTGGGAGCTTTTACTGATTCCTTCTCACTTACTACTTGACACGTAGTACTCAAGGCGATATAATAAAAGCATAATACGTGTCGCGTAGTAATGGAGGTGGTCAAATTGAAAAGAATAATAAGTTGTATTGTTATTACATTGATGATATTTACTTTTGTGGGATGTAGTGCAAATAAATCTGATAAGGAAGACTTAGTAGCATTCAATGATTACATGAATGCTACTTACCACAGATTGAATGTATCTTCTTTTGATGAAGATATTAATGCTTGTAAAGAAAACATGCAAGATAAAAAGGTATTTCTTTTAGGAGAGAACCATGCAGTTCACAATAATTATGAACTATGGTTTGAACTATTAAAATACTTGAATCAGAAAGAAGGGGTTACGAGAATACTAATAGAAGGCTCTCAAAGTGTAGCCTATGGGCTGAATCAGTATTTAAAAAACGGAGACTCAGAGATTGTGAAGTTATGCTTTGAAAATATGAGTGGTACTTACTATGGAAATAAAGATGAGATAGACTATTGGAAAAAGATATATGATTTTAATCAGTCTCTACCTGAAAGTAACAAGCTGGAAGTGGTCGGTATTGACGTAGAGTTCCAAAAATCAAATGCTTACTCTGCCTTAAAAGATATAATAAAAAACCATGACAACTATCCAGATAGCATCAAAAATGAGCTTAAGGATGTTATAGCTCTGGCTGATAAGATTTCTGAGACAATAGATGATGGTAGTATGGTGGAGAATCTTCTTAATAGCCTAAAGGAAAAAAGGAAGGATTATGAAGAAGTTTTTGGAAAGGATTATTTTGTATTTCTACAGATTGTTAAAAACATCAGAAACTCAAATGAAATCATGAAGATACAAGGTAATAACCTTGAGTTTAATCAGGCTAGAGATAAAATCATGTTAGAAAATTTTAAAACTTATGAGGAGAAGGTGCCAGATAAGAAATACTTTGGAAAATTCGGGGGACTACACGTGGTGAAGTCAGAGCAAGAACAGTATAAATCTCTAGCAATGATGCTTAATTCTGAATATAAACCCTTTGAAGATAAAGTGTGGAGTTGCAATATATTTTATTATCAATGCAAAAGCTTTGAGCCACAAAGGAAAAAAGAGATTGTTATTAATTCAATGAATGAAGACTCGTTGTATATGAAACACTTTTTAGGAAAGCAAGAGAAGTTAGCAATTTATTTATTGCCAAAAGAAAATTCTCCATTTGATAGTAAGTCAATTCGAGGGTGGAATCTTCCAGAGATGTATGATGCAGTCATTTTCATGAAAGATTCTCCTCAAAGCAACCCATTGTAGGAGGTGAACGTATGAAAGATAAAGTACAAGAGACACCATTAACAGAAACGGCATTTTTAGTTTTATTGGCTATGTACCAACCTAATCATGGGTACGGCGTTATGCAATTTGTAGAAGAAAAAACGAAAGGAAGAGTGGTTTTTGGACCAGGTACCTTATATGGAGCCATAAACAATCTTTCAAAGAAAGGTTGGATTGAAGCCTTGCCTGTAGAAGATGGGGACCGGAAAAAGGAGTATATCATTACAGATTTGGGAAAGCAACAAGTGGAAATGGAGATGGAAAGACTAAAGGAAGTTTATGAAATAGGTATGGAAGTTATATGGAAGGGAGGGAAGAAGGATGGTTAGAAAATTTAGAGTATTTCTAAATCCTATTGAAGGTCAAGAAATGTGGTTAAATCGACAATCACAGTTGGGATGGAAGCTATCAAAAGCAAGAAGATTATTCTATGAATTTGAACAGTGTCATCCAGGAGAATATCAGTATGTAGTAGATTATATCGGAAATAAATCTAATTCGGAGCGGCTTCAATACGAATCCTTTCTTAAGGAAATGAATATCGCATACTATGAAAAGCCAATAAATATAGGACAATTATCTATTGGAAGAATAAAATACCGACCTTATGGAATGAAAAAAGGAAAATTTGCTACTTCAAAAGGAATGCTCAATCGAGAGTTAGTAATATTGGGAAAAAGAAATGATGGAAAACCATTTGAATTATATACATCAAAGGAAGATAAGATACAATCGTTAAAAGAAAGAAGAAAGCCTCATCTATATTTGTTGATTTTTGCACTATTGATGGCAATGTATATTCGTTTTAGTGGGAAGCCATTGATTTCGTATACTCTGTTTGGAATGTCTCGAAATCAGGGAAGGAACTTAGGTAGTTTTGTATTGATAGCTGTAATTGCACTAATGGCATTGATTCGATTTGTACAGATAACTGTTATGATAGGAGCATTAAGAGATGAAAGAAAAATACATGAGTAGGAATTAACTAAGAATCCTTTAGTTTAAAGGCTCTCACGGAAGTGGGAGCTTTTATCATTTATCATGTAAATATGATATAATTATTAATTGAGTAAAGATTATTTGTATTAGGTGAGGTGGAGTATATGGATACAAGACAATTTATTAATATAATGTCTGTTGCAGAAAAATTAAAAAATAATACGCGTCATTCGTGGACATCCTCTGGGCGTCACGAAAGTGTTGCAGAACATAGTTGGCGTTTGTCTTTGATGGCGTACTTGGTAAAAGATGAGTTTCCAAAGGCTGATATAAACAAAGTAATTCTAATGTGCATATGTCATGATTTAGGGGAAGCTATTACAGGTGATATCCCTGCCTTTAATAAAACGGAATGTGATGAAATTGTTGAGAACAATGCAGTTTCTCAACTACTTTGTAGTCTACCGCAGCCATATAAGACAGAATTAACCGATCTTTTTATAGAAATGCATGAACAACAAACCATAGAAGCTAAAATATACAAAGCACTTGATAAGATGGAGACATTAATTCAACATAACGAAGCAGATCTGTCAACATGGATTCCACTTGAATATGAGATGAACCTATCATACGGAACAAAGGAAGTTGATTTTTCTGATTATATGAAAGAGTTAAAGCAAACAATATATGAGGATTCAATAAAAAAAATAAATAAATAATTGAAAGATCCTTATAAATAGATACGAAAAGAAGGTGAAGATATGCATACTAAAATTTTAGTGGTTGAAGATGAAAAAGCAATAGCTAATTTAATCGAATTGTACCTAACCAATGAAAATTTCATAGTGTTCAAATGTTATACAGGAGCAGAAGCAATGAAAGTTATCGAAACCGAAGAGTTAGATATGGCTATTTTAGACATCATGCTCCCAGATATAGATGGATTTTCTATTTGCAAAAAAATAAGAGATTCTTATAACTTCCCAATTATTATGTTAACTGCAAAAGATGAAGAGGTGGATAAGATTACGGGGTTAACATTAGGTGCAGATGATTATATTACAAAGCCATTTCGACCACTAGAACTAGTGGCACGAGTAAAGGCACAATTAAGAAGATTCACCAAATATAACCAATTAAACAAATCCCAAAAAGAAAATCAAATTTCTATAGGAGGGCTAGTAGTAGACAAAAATACTCATGAATGTTTTTTAAATGAAAGACCATTGTCTTTGACTCCTACAGAATTTTCAATTCTATGGGTTTTGTGTGAAAACAAAGGGCAAGTCGTAAGCTCTGACAGGTTATTCCATGAGGTTTGGGGAGATAAATATTTTAGCAACAGTAACAACACCATTATGGTTCACATTAGACACTTGAGAGAAAAAATGAATGATTCAGCTGAAAATCCGAAATATATCAAAACCGTATGGGGAGTTGGTTATAAAATTGAAAACTAATAAAACTAGAAAAAATGATTATTTAGCGTTCAAACGAAAAATATTTTTTAAAGTATTAATACTTATTTTAGTGAGCGTTGGATTTTTAGGGTTATTAAGTTCCTTATTACGAGGCCGTTTTGGCAATTGGATTGTAGATTTCTTACAAAGTACATTTTATTTATCTGAGTCAGATGCAGTGATTATTCACCAATATGTATTCCGCAATAACATAGATAAAATTATGTTAGTTTTAAGTGTCATTTTTTTCTTGATTATTTTTCAATTTGCTATGTCTTGGATTACAAAATACTTTGATGAAATTGATAAGGGTATGGATGACTTAATGAAAGGTTCAGATAAGGAAATTGAACTATCACCAGAACTGAGCTTCATGGAAACCAAACTAAATATGTGCAAGCATATTCTAGGGAAGAGAGAAAGAGATGCAAGACAGGCGGAACAAAGGAAGAATGATTTAGTTGTTTATCTTGCACATGATATAAGGACTCCTCTTACTTCAGTTATTGGATACTTAGATTTAATGTCAGAAGTGCCAGATATGCCTATTGAACAAAGGGTAAAATACATGGAGCTTACTTTAGAAAAAGCAAATCGACTGGAAAAACTTATCAACGAATTTTTTGAAATTACCAGATATAATCTTCAAACCATTGTATTAGAGAAAAAAGCCTTTAATCTATCTTATATGTTATTTCAAATGTCAGATGAATTTTATCCAATGCTTTCTGAAAAAAAACAAAAGGTTGTAGTAGATGCAGAAGATAATATTATGTTTTATGGTGATTCAGATAAGCTGGCACGAGTATTTAATAATGTATTTAAAAATGCAATTGCATATGGTGATGAAAATAGTAAAATTACAATAGATGTCCATAGGCAATCACAGGATGCCATTATAGCTTTTAAAAATTATGGAAAAAATATTCCACCACAAAAACTAAATAGTATATTTGAAAAATTTTATAGATTGGATGAATCCAGAGGTACGGACACCGGTAATGCTGGGCTAGGTCTTGCTATTGCCAAAGAAATTGTAATTTTACATGAAGGCGAAATTTATGCAGAAAGCAAAGATGGCTATACAATATTTTATATAAAAATACCAGGAATAATCAACAACTAAAAAACACTATTTCTTTATGATATAAAAACTCATAAGGGAATGGTGTTTTTTTGTTCATGATATTTTAAAATACTGAAAACATTAAGTAGTCCTTAAGAAAATCTTAATAGGTCTATAAGCTGTTTTTTATACAAAAAATATTCAGTTTTATTAGAATTATGTTGTAAGACAATATTGGAACTCATATTATACGAGGAGGAATATTAAAATGACAGCATATAGAGAAAAACATAAAAGAAAAAAGAGAAAGATAAAAGGTGTTCGTTCAATACTATGCGTATGCGCAGTATGTATCACAACTTTATTTTTGCCAAATTATCTAATAAATAAAATCAACCAAAAATCAGGGTTAACTATAAAATCCCCAAAAATAATAGCGCGAAATGGAATTAATCAGATTGTAGCTAATGATTTATATAGTTCAAACGCCATTCTAATTAATTTAGATGATAATCAAATATTATTAGATAAATCATCTGATGAAAGAATCTACCCAGCATCTCTTACAAAAATTATGACAGCAATAGTGGCAATTGAAAATCTCTCAGATTTAAACGAAATGATTTATCTACCAGAGAAAATGTTTAAGAAATTATATTCTGAAGGTGCTTCTATGTCAGGTTTCCTACCCAACGAAAAGGTAGAAGCAATAGATTTGATTTATGGAGTATTATTACCCTCTGGAGCAGAAAGCAGTATAGGATTAGCGGATGCAATCGCAGGTTCAGAAAGAAAATATGTAAAGTTAATGAATGAAAAGGCCAAAAAATTAGGAATGAAGAATACTCATTTTACCAACTCCACAGGACTACATGGCAGGAATCACTATAGCACTGTAAATGATATTGCAAAACTACTAGAATATGCATTACAAAACGATACTTTTCGAGAAATATATACTTCAAAACGTCATACGACGAAAGCAACTAATCTTCATCCCCATGGAATCACTTTTCAAAGTACAATGTTCAAACACATGGATAGAAAAGAGGTGAATAACGGTATTATCCAAGGTGGAAAAACTGGTTATACAAAAGAAGCTAAATTGTGTCTTGCTAGTTTAGCCAAAATAGATGGGAAGGAATATATTTTGGTCACTGCCAATGCAGAGGGGAGTCCTCAAACAGAGCAGTTCAACATTTCGGATGCATTTACTGTCTATAATCAAATTTTCTGAGAACTAAATCATGCGGTGTTAAGAAGTAGAGTTACCTTGTACCTATTACCAAAATAACCATACATTAGTACACAACAGATATGATATAATTGCTATATCAGTTATAATATTATTATAGTTTGTATCATTTTTAAACTGCGTCGTGGTCGTAAAATATTGTTCACCAAATATAAAATAAATGTAAAACCTATGCTAAAATATGTAAAAGCATAGGTTTTTTGATGCAGAAATGTAAGTAACTTTTTAGTTTTAGTCTCTATAGTCAATTAAATCATATAAGATATTTTGATTTAAATAAAAGTTAAAACTAGTGCAACTTTTATTTAACGTTGTAAGTCTAATAAATGAATTCAATGACAATACGTATTGTTAATAGGATTGGAGGAAGCGAATGGAGAGCATTCATACTATTAAAAGAAAGAGAATCAAAACTGATAACATAGTAACTTCAGATGATAATTTAGTAGAAAGTGCAATAAAGGGCAGTAAGGAGGCCTTTGAATCTCTAATAGATACTTATAAAGAGTATTTATATAAAACCGCATATTTATATGTAAAAAATCAACATGAAGCAGCAGATATATACCAAGAAACAGTTTATAAGGCGTTTATAAGCATTCATAAGTTAAAGAAGCCTGAATA
This sequence comes from Clostridium malenominatum, assembly GCF_039521365.1. NCBI lineage: Bacteria > Bacillati > Bacillota > Clostridia > Eubacteriales > Clostridiaceae > Clostridium > Clostridium malenominatum. The sequence continues at coordinate 71,703 of NZ_BAAACF010000012.1, read as the reverse complement.
TTTTAAGACTTGGGTAACTAGAATTTTAATCAATAACATTAACGATAGTTTTCGTAAAAGTAGTAAGGTTGTTCTTATGGATGATAGTGAATACCTAATGAATGATAATAATCATGCCGAGATATTATCAAATATTGATTTGTACAAGGCCATAGATAGTTTGAGTGGTAAGCATAAAACTGCAATAATTCTAAGGTATATACATGATATGTCGATAAAGGATGTTGCAAGAGTTATGGAGTGTTCTGAAAATACAGTTAAGTCATATATTCATAGGGCTTTAAAATCTTTAAAAGTTAAATTAATGGAGGAATAAATAATGAATAGTTTAGATAATATAAAACTTCCAGATAATATTGATGTATTGACTGAAAATGCTATTAAAAGAGGAGAGAAGTATAAGAATAATAAAATGAAGCACAGAAAAATATTTGCAACCGCAGCATCAATATGTTTAGTTGCTACTCTTAGTATAGCATCTATAGGTGTAGGGGCTAAATCAATTGAATACGCTGGAAATATTTTTAGAGAACTAAAGCAACTTGTAGGGGGAAGAGGCAATAATGAAGAAAATAAAAGTATTAATAAGACAGTTACTGATAATGAAGTTAGTTTGACTTTGCAAGAAGTTCTTTGTGATGAATATGGAGTTTACGTATCCTTTATTGTAAAAAGTAAAGAACCATTTATCAATACAAAGGATAGTCAACTTCTACTGTATGATGACTATGCAAAAACCAGTTTTAATAAAGGTAATTTGGATAATGGCGGCAAGGCAGGTCTTGAAGGAAAATTTACTGATAACAATACTTTTATTGGAGTTGAAAGTTATATGTTTACAGACTTAAAGGGAGAGATACCTAAGAACTTTACTTTAGACATAAATATAGGTGCAGTATCTTTAAATAGCATAGAAGATAATAATATTGTAAGAGGAAATTGGAAGTTTTCTGTACCTGTTTCATTAAACGGAGAGGGAGTAAAAGTAATAACTCCTTCAATAAAGCATAAGGATATTTTAATAAGAAAAGTAACGTTGAGTAAACTTAATACATTTATTGAGATGGAAATGTCATCGAATTTAAAAAAACAAAGAGTAAATCTCTTTACAGATAAGGGAGTTGGGATAGATAGTATTTCAAATGAATTTGATGAGAGTAATGATAAAGTAATTATAAAGCAACGATTTAAGGGAGTTCCAGATGATACAAATAAGTTAATATTAAATTTTGAAGATAAGGAAAGTATAGAAATTAGTATAAAATAGTTTTTAATTGTATATTGGTTGTATAAGGTTTTTATTGACAACGAAATAAATGTAACAGGTTATGAAACTTCTATTAGAATGAGAATCTCTTAAAGAATAAACCGAAGTGGGCTTTTGAGCTCACTTCGGTTTGTTTGACTCTTTGTAAATTATTTATGTGTCATTATATAATATCTACTAAGATGATGTTATCTGTCCCCTGTTTACATGAATTGTTCATCAGTCTTTCTAGACCAGGCTGACGAAGTTGCCGTTGTTCAGGTACAGTGATTGGAATTTCTTCGTAACGAGTTATTTTTCAGATTATTAAGATAGGAAAAGATAATCCATTTAAAAGGGGAGATTTAATGTTCCCTATATTATCTCATGCATAATGATAAAAATAAATAATTTAGATTTAAAATAACTTATAAGAAGCTATAGGAAGAATTATTCTTATGGCTTTTTTATTGGCTATGTTAATGAATAGGGAAGCATTTTTAGACTTCCCTTCATTTACACTCTTATGAAAATATTTTAAAACATAGTTGCTTGAAAGCATAATATACCATTACTAAACCCTTTGATAAGATTGCCTTCATGCTTTATATAGACTGGGTTACATCCATAAATAGGGTGAATATATTTTACTTCTATATCATTAGTTTGAGTTGTGTCACAAAGTTCTTTTAGAATAAACATTCCTTGTACAACTGGATTTTCTGTAAGATGAATGGAATTTGTATCTCCTGTTAGATGACTAAAATCTGCAATTTCTTCTTTTGAAAAATTACGCCATAAAGTGCCCGTATCTTCAATAATTTCTGGCTGAATAGATTCTTTAACGGTTACATTCATCATTAAATAAACAGTTAATGTTTCTGCAATTTCATTGTCAACATATCCATTGCAGTTGATTACGCAAAGTCGCCTATTGTTTTTAACAACTTCATTCTTATAAGTTTCCTTATCTGATTTTGATTGAAAACGCTGATATTTTATTTTAGCAATAAATGCACCATCATAAAAAAAATCTTCCTTTGTAGTAAATGCTCTAAATAAATCTATCATTTTATTCTCCTATATCATTGTTATAATATTTCAACAAAAATTACAATTATGTTCTTATTTAATTATACAAAATACGAATTATAATTCCAATACTTAATATTACTATATATAAATTGCCTCTCTAATTTTAAAATCATTTAACTTAGTATCAGAGTGAGAAGTGTGTGATTGAATTAATAAACCCTTAGTTTTTATGGTATCTTTTTCGATATTAAAGAATAAAAAATTAATCTTCTCTAAAAATGTTGACAAAGAAACAAAAAAATAATATTATTGTTTCATTGGAAACAATAAGGGGGTATTTAAAGTGAATAATATTGATATTATTATGAAGAGTTTTAAAGAAATATATGAAAAAGAAGAAACTCTAGGAAAACTAGCATTTAAGGGTGAATATGAAAAGTATGGAGTTTCAGAAATACATTGTCTAGATCTCATAGGAAAAATAAAAGATCCCAACGTTACTAAAATATCTCAAAATATGAATATGACGAGAGGCGCTATAAGTAAGATTAGCAAAAAACTTTTAAATAGTAATCTTATTGATAAGTATAAAAAGCCTGAGAATGATAAGGAAATATATTTTAAGTTAACAGAATTAGGTGAAATGTTATATAAACATCACGAAATAAAACATAAGCAGTGGGAAGAAAGAAATAATAAGTTTTTTAAAAATATAGATAAAGAAGATCTAGAAGTCGTAGCTAGTTTCTTAAAAAAATTTAATAACTATTTAGATGAAATAATAGAAGTAGAAGGAGAGATATAGTATGAATTTGCATTTAAAGGAATTTAGCATTCCACAGGAAATATTGAAATGGGGAGATTCACAACCTGAACATCAAAGACAACATATAGGAACTCATATAGATTGTTACAATCTATCAAATATAGAGCTACCATCAGAAATAAATGTTAAGGTAATAGATGTGAGAAAATTAGATATTATAGATGTTACAATATTAGAGAATATTAAAATAAAAGAAAATTCATTTGTAATATTTAGAACAGGATATTTAGAACAATATGGATATGGAAGCGAAGAATATTTTAACTCTAAAGCAAGTCCTTATTTAACAAATGAACTTATAGATAAATTACTAGATTTAAATACAAAACTAATAGGAATAGATTTAAGTGGAATACAGCATGGTAAAAATCATGTAGCAATAGATAAGTATGTTGAAAATAGAAAATGTTATGTTGTAGAAAATATATGTAACTTAGATAAAGTCCCTTCTGATTTTAAAGCAAATCTAAAATGGTTCCAGTTAAAAGATGCCACAGCAATAAAGGTTGAGATTGAAACTATATAAAAAATAGTAAATCTTATTGTATTAGGAGAAGATCCATTATCAATATTGACATTGACAATTATTGGGAGTAACATAAATGAGAGTTCAATTATACTTGGTAAAATTCAATTTGAGCTTATTTATATATTAGTAAAGAAATAAGCATATATACTATAAACAAATTTATGAGGTGAATGATGAAAACTGTGGTAATAAGGGAATTGGGGAACTATAAACTAGAGTCAATTTATGAATTAGATCTTACTGAAAACCATATTAAAGACTGCTGTGGGTGTTGGAATTGTTGGCTAAAAACTCCTGGTAGGTGCATAAATAAAGATTTAGACCAATTTTATTTTAAATACTTAGAAGCGGACAAGGTACTCATATTTTCTAAAGTTACGAAAGGTTTTGTAAGTGGAAATTTAAAAAGCCTTTTTGATAGGATGATACCGTTGTTTCTACCTCAAATAGAAATAGTATCAACTGGAGCAACAACGGGACAATTTAAACATTTGCCTAGGTATGAAAAATATCCAGATATAGAATTTTATTATGAAGACAATTTTGCAACTGAAGAAGGCAAGCAGATTTTTGAAGATTACATTTATCGTACCTTTGATCAATTTGATTCGAAAAATATTACAGTTAAAACATTAGAAGAGTATAGAGAATAATTTAATGGAGGGGCATATGAGTACAATAATTCTTAATGGATCCCCTAAAGGGAAAAATGGTAATTCAGAAATATTTATTAAGCAGTTTTTAAAGGGGATGAAAACTCCCTGTGAGGTAAAATGTATCAGCAAAGAAAATCCTAGTACTCTTGCTGAGTATGTTAAAGGTTTTGATACTATTATTTTAGCACTGCCATTATATATTCATAGTATGCCTGGTGTTACAATGCGTTTTATTGAACACTTGGAGCCTGCAGAAACTTCTGAAAATAAATCAATAGGTTTTATTTTACAAGGTGGTTTTCCAGAGTCATGCCAATACAAATATGTTGAAAGATACTTTGGTTCACTTTCAAAGGAACTTAATAGAAATTATTTAGGAACAGTAATAAAAGGAAATTCAGCAAATATTCATGGGATGCCAAGCTTTATGAAAAGAAAGCTTTTTACGGTATTAGAAAGTTTAGGTGAAATATATGAAAGAACCCATACTTTTGATAAAGCTATCATTGAAAGCCTAAAAAGGCCATATGAATTTAGCGGTTTTGATCTTAAAATTATGAAATTTGTTACTAAAATAGGATTGGTTAATTCTATGTGGAATAAATCTTTAAAACAAAACGGTGCTTTTGATAAAAATTTAGACAAGCCGTTTTTGCAGAAAAATTGATATTATATAAATAAGAAATGGGGCTGCCTCAAAATAGAAAGTAATTTCTAGGGTGAGGCAGCCCCATTTAATTTTAAAAAAATATAATAGGAATTTAAAAATGAAATAATCAAATTGATATTTAATATAACAAAAATGTAATGTTAATGATATATAGTTCAATTGCTGATATAAATACAATCATATAAAATAAGTTATATGAAATGAAATTAACAGTATTAGCTAATATAAAGAAAAAATGGAGATTTATAAATGAAAAATATATTAAGCGTAGAAAAAATTGAAAAGTATTATGGTAGCAAAGATAATGTAACAAAGGCTATAAATAATATCAGTTTTAAGGTAGATGAGGGGGAGTTTGTTGGGATAATGGGGCCTTCAGGAAGTGGTAAAACTACGTTACTTAACTGCATATCAACTATTGATAATGTTACTACAGGAAAAATAATAATAAATAATAGTGATATTACTAGGTTAAAATCAAAAGATTTAGATAAGTTTAGACAAAATGAGTTAGGTTTTATATTTCAAGACTTTAACTTATTAGATACTCTTACAGCTTATGAGAATATTGCTTTGGCATTAACAATAAAAGGAGAAAAAAGTTCGGAAATAGATGGGAAAATAAAAGCAGTAGCAGAACATTTAGAAATAGGACAGGTATTAGATAAGTATCCTTATCAAATGTCAGGTGGACAAAAACAAAGAGTTGCTTCAGCAAGAGCGATAGTAACTGATCCATCCTTAATACTTGCGGATGAACCAACAGGGGCATTAGATTCTAAATCAGCTAGATTATTACTTGAAAGGTTTGAAAGCTTAAATAAAGAACTAAAGGCAACTATACTAATGGTTACTCATGATGCCTTTACAGCAAGCTATGCTCATAGGATTCTTTTTATCAAAGATGGAAAAATCTTTAGTGAGTTAGTAAGAGGTAATGATACTAGAAAAGAATTCTTTAATAGAATTATAGAAGTTATAACCCTCCTCGGAGGTGATGATAACAATGTATTCTAAAATAGCTGTGGGCAATATAAAAAAGAGTTATAAGGATTATACTATATATTTCTTAACACTAATATTAGCTGTTTGTATATTTTATAGCTTTAACTCAATAGATTCACAAAAGGCACTTAGTGATATGAAATCATTAAATGCAGATTACATATCTAGATTAACTGAAATTATATCTGGTGTGTCAGTATTTGTATCAATAATATTAGGTAGTTTAATATTATACGCAAATAATTTTTTAATAAAGAAACGTAAAAAAGAATTAGGAATATATATGACTTTAGGTATGGGAAAAAGAAAAGTATCTAGAATTTTAGTGACAGAGACCTTTATAGTAGGGGCTATATCTTTAATTGCTGGTATTATATTAGGAATGGGAGCATCACAGGTTTTATCTGTTTTTACATTTAAATTGCTTGAGGTTGGAATAAATGAATATAGATTTGCTGTTTCAACAAATGCTATAGGTAAGACTATATTATACTTTGGAATAATGTTTTTACTTGTCATGATGTTTAATGTATTTGTTATTTCTAAGTACAAAATAATTGATTTACTAACAGCGGGTAGAAAAAATGAAGATATAAAATTTAAAAACTCATTTATATATTTATTATCATTTGTTCTATGTGTAGCATTACTTGGATTTGTATATAAATCTATACTAAAGATAGGTTTGGATTTAAGCAATCCTATGTTTAAGCTATTAATAGTGCTTTTAATAGTAGGTACAGTATTATTCTTCTTTAGTTTATCTGGAGTCATACTGTATATAGTAAATAAAAATAAGAATGTATATTTAAAAGGATTAAATATATTTGTAGTAAAACAAATAAATAGTAAAGTTAATACAAATTTTATATCAATGTCAGTAATATGTTTAATGCTATTTATTACAATACTTGTATTATCTACAGGAATAAGTCTTAAGAAAGATTTCGAAGCAGGGCTTGAAAAAGAAGCGCCTTTTGATGCTAGTATTATAGTTTACAATAATAGTAAAAAAGACAATTTAGAAGATGTGTTAAATAAGATTAATTTCAAAAGGAGTAAAAATGAAAAATATGCAAATTACAATGAATATTTTTTAGGAGTAAAGGTAGGCGGTTTATTACCAATTACGGATGAAGATTATAAAGATGATGAGGTATCCTTTGTTAAAATATCTGATTATAATAAAATATTGAGACTAAGAGGGGAAAGAGAAATAAGTTTAAACAAGGATGAGGTTTTACTTATGTCCAACTATAATATGTTGGCTAAGCAAGTTAGTGAAAAGCTAAAAAGTAGTAAGAAAGTTAATATTAAAGGAAAAGATTATTTAGTGAAAAATGATAAAATAATAGAGGAAAATCTTGCAACTTATCTGCTACTAAGTAATTTTTTAACCATAGTTATAAATGATGAATTTTTATGTGATTATAATGAAATTAGTAGATCCACACTTAATATAATGTATTCAGATAAAAATAGAGAAGAAAATAATAAAAAATATAGAGAAATAAACGAGAACTTTTTAAATGGTAAATATAAAAGTTTAAATGTTCCAATTATAATTTCTTCCTCAAAGGATGATATTTATTCTACTAGTAAGAGAGGGACAACATCGGTATTATTTATTGGAATATATTTAGGACTAGTATTTTTAATAAGCAGCATGGCTGTATTAGCGCTTCAACAGTTATCAGAAGCTAGTGACAGTATAGAAAGATATAGAACTTTAAAGAGAATTGGTGTAAACAAAAAAATCATAGACAAAACAATCTTCATTCAAACCTTGATATATTTTAGCCTTCCAATGACACTTGCATTAATCCATTCAATTATTGGTGTTACAGTAGTTAATAAAGAAATAAGTAAGTTTAACCAAATAGATATTAGATTTTCAGCTTTAATAACAGCTTTATTATTTATTGTAATTTATGCAGTATATTTTTATATAACATATACAGGGTATAAAAATATAGTAAAAAATAATATTTAATTCTGTACATTACATATAAAGTATGAAGATATTAAATAAGTCATATGAAAGGATGATAAAACCATGAATATTTCAGTTAAAAATTTAAATATGACATATAAAACTGGTAAAAAAGCATTAAAGGATGTTTCGTTACAAATAGAAAGCCCAAGCCTCATTGGACTTTTAGGACCTAATGGAGCAGGAAAGTCAACACTCATGAAACTCCTTGTAGCAGGATTGATACCAACTAGCGGAGAAATTCTTATAGATGGTGTGCCATTACTTAAGAATGAAAAAAAGCTAAAAGCAAGTCTAGGATATCTACCACAATCCTTTGGGCTTTATGACGAACTTACTGTGTGGGAGTTTTTAGACTATATGGCAGCACTAAAAGGAATTAAAAATAGTAAGAAGGTTATTAAAGAGGTCATTGAGAAGACAAATCTAACAGAAAAACGTAAAGCACGTATTTCAACTTTATCTGGTGGCCAAAGACAGCGTGTAGGGATTGCCCAAGCTCTTATGGGTAATCCGGAATTACTGATTTTTGATGAGCCGACCGTTGGACTTGACCCTGAGGAACGTATTAATTTCCGTAACTTATTTTCCAAGACTGCACAGGATAAGATTGTGTTATTATCTACCCATATAATTGAAGATGTACAATCAGTATGTGATAAACTGATTGTTATTAATCATGGGCAAATTCTGTTTACAGGTACGCCAGAGGAACTAATTGGCTCGGCACACAATCATGTTGGAGTCTTTGAGGAAAAAACAGAACAAAGTGTAAATCAAGAATATAAGATAACATCAAGGGTTAACACAGCCCGTGGTATTGCCTGTCGTATTGTAGCGGAAACACTTCCAGCTTTTGCACAAGCTGTAGAGCCTACTCTTGAGGATGCTTATATGTATCTTATTATGGAGAAAGGGGTGAAATAGTCATGAATTTCTTTTCCTATTTAAGGGTGGAATTGAATCGTATTTTCCATTCAAAAATTGTTTATTTAATTATGATATTGACTATGATTTGCCCAATGGCTGGATATAATTTGTACAATGGCATGGTTAATAAAACCTTATCTGGACACTTTATTGGAAATCCATCTATTGCTGGAGCGGTAGGTGGAGGAATTTTATTTGCAATACTGACCCTGTTAGAGTTCAATAGGGTACATAAATATGAAACTGAAGTATTAACAAATAGTATTGTATCCCCCTTAGTATTAAATGTGGTGAGATTACTTGCCATAGGAATAGCAGCCACTGTTACTGTTTCTATTACTTCAGTCCTTTATTATCCATATACAGTTATAAAAATGGGTAATGTTTTTGATGGATATACTTACTTAAATAGCTTCTTTCTTTTGATGCTTCCATCCGTATTACTATCAATTTTATCAATTTCTGCATTTTATCAGATTTTCTATCGTGTAGATCTTAGTATGGGTACATTTATTCTATTAATGTTGCCAAACTTAATTGAAGGTCTCCCTATTGGAAATATTTTAAATTGGATAAAACCTTCAGTTCCAACACTCTCAGATTATTTCAGTAATGCACAAATATTTCGCTTAATGAAACATAATAGATTATTTTGGTTTTTGATATTTGGCGGTTTGTGGCTAGTTGGGTTGTTGTGTGTACGTTCCTATGGCAAAAGAATATTTGGTTCTATGCTGCATAATTTAAGGAAAGTTTATATTCCTTTAATGGCTGTAGCAATGATTGGTGGTGGATTCTACGCTTTTATAAATCAACCTGATGTTTTTTTTATATCTAAAGAAGAACTTATTAAAGCGTTTAATAGTGATTCGGCGGATAGTTCTGATAAGGTAAATAAAGAGCTTCAGTTGTTAAACAGTGATTTGAAAATTTCATTTGATGGAAGTAAAGGGAGTCTTTCTGCAAAGGCAGTATACTCACTTGAAAATTTGAGCAGCAGTGAACAGGGATGTACACTAACAATAAATCCAGGATATACTATTAACCAAATAATTGTAAATGATAAAAAGGTTACATTTAAAAGATTAGATGCCATAGAAACTAATATTATATTTAACCTTCCTGAGGAAAAAAATATTAAGCTTAGTATAGAATATGAGGGAAGACCTAAAATTCTATATTTTCTCAGTGGTTTTATTCTATATACTACTATTAGCGACAAATATATTGATTTGTCAAGCAATAAACTTCTTCCCAATATCAAAGTAGCAAACAGCAAGGAAGATTCTGAATTTACATGTGAGCTTACCATGCCTGCTGGGCTTATACCAGTAGTGGATCCATCACAACAGGATGAGAATGGTGAAGTAGTAGCAAATATGACTGGTGATAGCACGAAGTTACTTTCAGAGGATGGGGATAAGAAAACATGGTTTGTTCATTTTAAGGGTACTCGTTTATCTTTAATGGCTGGTGATTATGTTATGAAGCAGCTCAGCAATGAAGAATTGCCTATAGAGTTTTACTATAGCAGTAAACATGAGGATACTATGAAGAATGCCAGTGCTGAAAAAGTGATGAAGGATACTATTGATTATTGCATTAATCATTATGGCAAGCTAAAGGATGTTTCTAAAGATTCCCCTTTAAAAATAGTAGAAAAAACAGCCTTGTTTCCAGGAGGACTAGCATATCCTAATTATAGCACCATGGGAGAATTCTGTTTTAATGATGAAAATTTAAGTAATACATTAGAAGGAGCATCAAGTGGTGAAGTATTATCTCATGAACTTGTTCATCAGTGGTGGGGAGTGCACACTATAGGTTCAGGTGGGAATAATAGAAATTGGTCAGCTGAAGGACTTACTGTCTATACAACTTATCGAGTTGCTAAGAAAACTCATGGAGAAGAATATGCTCAAAAAAATTATGTGGACATGTGGAAGGCTCACGTGAAAGAAAATAATAATAATTTTTATACTAGACATCCAGAATATTTAAACATACTGCCCCAAAAATATGTTCGAGATATTGATGGTAATGATAGAACTACGCGACTATACTCAAAATTACCTCTTCAAATTTTGAAAGCTGAAAAACTAGTTGGCGGTGAAGATAAAATGGATAAGATTTTAGCTAAACTATATGAGAATAAATCAAAAACAAGAATCACATGGCAGGACTTTCTAGATGCTTGTGGACTAAAAGAGGAGGAATTAAATCTTGAATAGAATATTTAAATATGAACTTAAAAGGCTGATTATAAATAAATTTTTCTTAGGATTGCTTATTATTTCTGCTCTCTATAGTCGTGAAATTATGTGTAGAGATATAATTCTTGGGGTTTCAAATACTGCCCCATTCTCCGGCTGGAGCTATGGAACATACCTTGCTAAAGTGTTACCAATATTGCTTGTTACGTTACTATTTTTTATATCTTTTCTTTATCTAAGACAGGAAAAGAGTGTGCAGGCGTTAACTAAAGCAACTCCTATTGATCCATTTAAGTTTCAAATGCTCCGCTTTGGCACTATTATTGTAGGATTTATTTTAATTTCTGCAGTACCTATTGCCTATAGCTTCTACTTCTATGCTGTGAATTTTCACTTTACTAATATTGGAAGTCTTGTATTACCCACAGTTATAACACTGTTGCCCGCTATGTTGTTTGTGTTTGGTTTAGGAGTTCTTGGAGGGCAATATCACCAAGGATTAGTTTTTGTACTTATGACAGCAGTAATATTAGTAAGTTTCATTCCATTGCCATATGCAGTTGATTTATTTGGAGGAAACTTCTTTACAAAATATCCACAATCTCTTGATGTGGTTGAACCGGCTTTCTCTATACCTGCAAGTGTAGTAATTGGAAAAGTTATATATGGACTAACTGGACTTGGAATGATGCTGCTATCTGGTATTCAAAAGAAACGTAAAATATGAGGATATTAATTATGTTAGGGAGGTAGAGTAAGTAATGAAAAAAATCCTTATTATTGAAGATGATGAAGTCATAAGAGAAGAATTACAGGATTTTTTAAAAAAGTATGGATACGAAGTAAATGCACCTGTAGAGTTTAGTAATATAATACAATATATTGAAAATGAGAATGCAAACCTTATATTACTAGACATAAACCTTCCGGAATTTGATGGCTATTATATATGTAGAGGAATACGTAAAACATCAGATGTTCCAATTATAATAGTTACAAGTAGAGACAGTGAAGTAGATGAATTGATTAGTATGAATTTAGGGGCAGATGATTTTATAACAAAGCCTTATAATACAGAAATATTATTAGCAAGGATAACAAATGTATTAAAAAGAACATATGGAAACTTAAAAACTAATAATATATTAAGGTATAAGGATTTTAATTTAAATCTTTCAAATGCAACGGTTATTTATAAAAATAAATCTTTAGATTTGACTAAAAATGAGGTTAAGATACTTTCTTATTTAATAAATAATAGGGGGAATATAGTAAAAAGAAATTCACTTATGGAATACTTGTGGAAAGCAGATTATTTTGTGGATGATAGCACCTTAACTGTTAATATCAATAGATTAAGAAAAAAGCTTGAAGAGATAGGCATAGAAAATCCAATAGAAACAAGAAGAGGGTTAGGGTATATAATGCCATGAGCATAGGAGAATTTATTAAGGATAAAATTGTTATAATATCATGCAATATGATGATGTTTATGGTATTAGCAGCTATAATGATTGTCATTAATATTAATTACATTATAATTGTATTTATTTTTGCTATCTGGTTTTTTCCATTAGTTTCATATATGGCTTTAGAATTTATAAAATATAAAAATTATTATGATGAGATTAATAGCGTATTAGAAAAATTGGACAAGAAATATCTACTTCCAGAGATGATAAAGGAAGCAAACTTTATGCAAGGGGAAAAACTTAATTCTATACTTAAAGAAATAAGCAGAGATATGCATGAAAATGTAAAATACTATAAAGATATGCAATCAGATTATAGAGAATACATAGAGGCATGGGTCCATGAAATTAAAACACCAATAGCTTCTACAAAGCTGATAATTGAAAATAATAGAGATGAAGTAGCTAATAAAATAGACTTCCAGATGGATAGAATTGAGGGATTTGTGGAACAGGTGCTTTATTATTCCCGAAGTAATAATGTTGATAAAGATTATATTATAAAACAAACCAACCTTGATAATGTAGTAAGAAATGTAGTCAAAAGAAATTATAGAGATTTTATTTATAAAAAAATAAAATTAGATATAAAAGATATTAATGAAGTTGTATATACTGATGGAAAATGGACTGAATTTATTATTAATCAGATAATCGGAAACTCTATAAAGTATTCAAGTAATAAAGAGCCAATGATAAATATATATTCAGTTAAAAAAGCTAATTTAGTAATGTTAATTATAGATGATAATGGAGTAGGTATAATAGATAAAGATATAAATAGAGTCTTTGAAAAAGGCTTCACTGGTGAGAACGGAAGAAGATTTAGCAAAAGCACAGGAATGGGCTTGTATCTATGTGAAAAGCTTTGTTTAAAATTGGGATTGAAAATTAGTATTGACTCTGAGGTTAATAAAGGAACTAAAGTTACATTAATATTTCCTTTGTCAAGTATGGCAACTTTTACAGATGATTAATGGTTCTTCATAGGGATAATGATAATATTATGTTAAAATAATAAGCGAAAGTAATTAATCCTATTAAATTTTATGATAAGCTAAAGGAGGACAAAATGAATTCTACAAGGGAAGAATTGTTTCAAATGCAAAGTGATTTACAAATGGAAGCTTCAGAATTGGAGAAGTTATTAAATCTTAATGAGTTATTACAAAGAGTAGGAGAACCTATTAGAGTAGGAAGTTCTGCATTAGGGTTAATGGTATGGCGAGATTTAGATATTACAGTAGTTTGTAATGACTTAAATATTGAGAAAATAGCTGATATAGCTAAGGACTTAATGGCAAGCCCCTATGTTAGAGAGTTGAAGTTCAAAAATGATACAGATACATGGAATGAAGAACCTCATATTTATCCTGATGGTTTTTACTTTAGTCTTAAATGCAAGTCTAATACAAATCATATTTGGAAAGTAGATATATGGTTTGTAGACCAACCAGAAAGACAACCAGACTTAAAGCATATAAAGACAATACCTTCTAAATTAACTCCAGAGAAAAAAGAAATCATACTGCGTATTAAAAAAACATGGGCAGAAAAACCTGAATATGGTAGGATAGTTACTAGTTATCTAATTTATAAAGCAGTATTAGATGAAAATATAAAATCGTTGGATGAATTCAATTTGTATTTAAAGAAATAAATACTTGTTGACAATAATAGGGTTTTATTATAAGATTAACTAAAATTATAATTATGGAAAAAGGAGATTTAATCGGATGATTAAGGTTGTTCTTAACTAAACTATTAAAAATAAATAGTGTGAAATGCTTTAAAGGTTCTAGAATGGAACTTTATTTAATGATGCATTTTAAGAACAATATCGTCTATTAAACTCTTTTATATAAAAATAAAATAACTATCAATGCACATATAAATATATATGCTTATTTATATTACAATTAAAATATGGGTAAATATATTGTGCATTAAGTTTAATTTGAATATATTAAGAGATACTTATATAAGAAAGATCCCCATGGATGATATTGTTCATCTGTGGGGATTTTTTTATAGAAAAAATTAAATTCAACTGTAAAGGAGAGAAGATGTATGAATAATTTTGGGCCAAACCCAAACAGTATTTACCCTAATGAAAACATAAAGAGCATTTGCTATGTAAAAAATGTTGTTAAAAACCCTAATATTAAGGTTGGAGATTACACCTATTATGATGATGTAAATGGAGCAGAAAAGTTTGAAGAACATGTTACACACCATTATGAATTTATAGGTGATAAACTTATTATAGGTAAGTTTTGTGCCATAGCAAAAGGAATAGAATTTGTTATGAACGGTGCAAACCACAGAATGAACTCTGTAACAACCTATCCTTTTAATATTATGGGAAATGGATGGGAAAAAGCTACACCTACACTTGAAGATTTACCATTTAAAGGTGATACCGTAGTTGGAAATGATGTATGGATTGGGCAGAATGTTACAGTAATGCCTGGTGTGCATATTGGAGACGGCTCAATTATTGCTGCTAACTCTGTAGTGACAAAAGATGTTCCTCCATATCATATCGCTGGAGGTAATCCATGCACGATCATAAAGAAGAGATTTGATGATGAATTAATTGATTACTTATTAAAATTAAAATGGTGGGATTGGTCTGGAGAAAAGATATTTAAAAATCTTGAAGTACTATGTAGCCCAGATTTAGATAAAATTAAGTCTATCAAATAACTTTTGCTACAGAAAATTTAAAATAAAAACAGTAAGAAAAAGGGAGGACAATTATTTATGAGAAAGCTTATTATTAACGTGTAGCAAAGACTATTGCGTTAATAAACATAATCAAGAAAAAGCATAGACAGAATTATTTTACAGGAAAAAAATAAATAAAAATATGAACAAATAAATTATAAAGGGGGGATGGATATGTCAATAAATTTAATCAGATTCATTGAATTAAGCTCCGAGCAAAGACTGTAATATCAATCAAAACATGATTTGTTAGGGGTTTTATATAAAAATTTAAATAAGTGTTTTGTGCAGTTTTTGCTTAATTATTTACCCCAAAAGTAAATAGGAGTAGATAAAGTGAAATATAAAAAAGCACAAGATATATTACCTAAAGATGTTCTTGAATTAATTCAAGAGTACATGGATGGCGGTTACTTATATATACCAAGAAAATTTGAAAATAAGAGATCTTGGGGTGAATCAAGTGGTTCAAAGCTTGAGATAAGAGAAAGAAATATAGATATATATAATAAATATAAAGAAGGTATATCAGTTAAACAGCTTGCTGAAGAATATTATCTATCTCAAAGTAGTATAAGAAGAATAATATGCCAACATAACATATAGTAAAGTGGATACTTAGTCTAAGATTAAGTATCCACTTTTTTTATACTTTTATATAAAGAGGATTATAATTTACTATAGATAAACTTAAACAAACAGCGAAGATAATTTGTGCTCGAAATCTTTACAGAGGTATTCTTAAACGTGCAATAAGTAAAGAGTGTATGATAAAATTAAATTAAATTATAAAACATATGAATTATAATTTGAACGTTTAATTTTAAAGGTTGTTATAAAATTAATAAAGTGAGGTATAAATAAATGATAAATAAAGAGAATAGTACAAATATTCAAAAAGTAAATCCTGCAAATATTCCGTCGCCTGTGGGAAAATATAGCCATATAACAAAGATACCGAAAAATGCTGATATTTTTGTAACTTCAGGCCAAATAGGTATAGATAGGAGTAACAATATTCCTGAATCAATTAATGACCAAGTGGAAAATACCTTTAAAAATATTGCTGATCTATTAGCAGCTCAACAATTATCTGCTGATAATGTATTTAAGGTTAATATTTGGGCAACTGAAGAAATTGACTGGGATTATTTCGATGGTAAGTGGGATTCATTATTTGGTACAGAGTACCCTTCGATGACTATTGCATATATAAGTGCATTAGGCTTACCTGAATTAAAAATAGAAATAGAATTATGGGTTGCAAAATAATTAGCTTAATGAGCCATAAACTAGTTTTATATAGTTTATGGCTCATTTTTATTTGGTAAAAGTTGTTAAGGTTGTACCATAAAAAATACTAGTATAAGATATAGAATAAAATGTACCCTTTGTAAAGGACATTATAAAAAAGACTGTGATAAGTTAAGGAGATGATTTCTGTATTGAAAAGGAATCATCATCTTTAAATTCCATTGAAACTATTGCGAAATAACTAATAGAATTTGTTCTTTGAAAATTGAATAATGCGGTATTTATAAAATATGCTATAATTAATTCATTATAGTAATATTTTGGGAATTAAGTTATGCAAGGAGGGATGACGGATTATGAAAGCTTTATTTTTGTCCAAACCCAATAAAGAATACCAAAAGAGTTTTGAAGAGTATGTGCAATCATATAAAAATTCAGATGAAAATTTTTATTATAATTTTTATAAAAAAGCATTAGAGAATTTTAATGAATATTTAAATGACTTAGATAATTATTCTAAAGGAATAGAATTACCTCTAGGATGGGTTATAACTTCAAGCTTCTGGTTAATTGATAATAATGAAGTAGTAGGAGTTATAAGAATTAGGCATCAAGATGTGCTAGCAGATGGTCATATAGGCTATGATATATCACCATATCATAGAAAAAGGGGTTATGGTACTCAAATACTTAAATTAGCGTTAGTTGAAGCAGAAAAAATAGGTATAAAAGAGGCAATGGTGACTTGTAATATAGATAACATACAATCGAAAAAAATCATAGAAAAAAATAATGGTAAATTGATAGAAACTATTTTTATTCAAGACGAGAATGAACATGTGCATAGATATAGTATCGCTACATCAAATAGTAAATTCTAAAATACTGATTTAACAGAAATAGGATAATTATTATTTCAGACTTGTAAATAACTACGAAATAACGATTATTTATATAATCTTACAGATAAACAGGAATTTAGAAAATAAACTTTATAAATTAAGGAGATAAAAATGATGGAGAAGTTTGCTAAGCCAGCAGTAGGTGCAATTATTGAAAAAGAAATTAATGGAGAAAAATTTATTTTGGTACAGGAAAGACAAAAAGAAGATAGTGAAAAAGAAAATGGAATGGTTGAAATTCCAGCCGGAAAGATTAGAGAATACGAAAATATTTTCGAAGCGTTGCGTAGAGAAGTAAAAGAAGAAACAGGATTAATTATTACCAAAATAAATGGAGAAGAGTGTAGCTTGCAATCTTATGTTAATGGTAATAGAGTTATAAGTTTTCAACCATATTGTGTTACTCAAAATTTATCAGGGGCATATTCTCTTATTTTAAATACATTCATTTGTGAAGCTGATGGAATATTGCTTGAATCAACAAATGAAACTCAAAATATTCGTTGGGAAAAAGCAGATATTATAAAAGATATGCTGAAAGATAATCCAGATAGTTTTTTTCTTATGCATGTTAATGCACTTAAGAAATATTTTAAACTATTGTAATAAACAAATTCCAATTTACCTAAACACCGTATTATTTAATATGAATTTTACGATGTTTTTACATCAATGACTAAGTCGTCTTTCACATGATACATTTTTCTTATGAGTTAAGATATATTTGTATAATAAGGTGAATAGAAGATTATTTATATAGTCTGTAATCAAAGACGGGGGAATAAATATGTTATATAGTTATTTACAAGTAGGAAAATTAGCATTTCTTTATTCGATACGAGTATCAATAATTATTTTCATTATGTTTACTAGTATAAAATTCTTGGTTAAAAGAAAACTTGAATTTAAACCGATTAATATTGTATGTGAGTTCGCATGGGTTCTTACAGTTATAGTGATTTTAAATATTACGGGTATTATGGGCCCTATGCGTGGTGATTTTGGAACAACTTCAATATTTAATGGAAATGTACAGTTAAGATTTAAATTATTTGAAGAAGGATTATCTACGGTAAGCTTATTAAATATGACACTATTTATTCCTTTTGGGTTCTTTTCACCAATTGTTTTCAAAAAACTCGGTGATAAATGGAGTTATGGGATTTTAATAGGTCTGGTTTTTTCAGTAATAATCGAATTTATTCAAACATTTATTGGACGTTTTGTGCAATTAGATGATGTACTAATGAATACAATAGGAACATTCATAGGATACGAGATATGGTTTTGGTTGTCAAAACTCATTAAAAGCCAAAAGAAATAAAAATTATTATCTTTAGTACGCACTTTTCTTATTTAATGACTAAAATTAAAAACCGAATACTTTATAAATAATCGCAATAGGTCTTATTATCGCATTAGCAATGGCTAATGATGGAACTCTGTTTTTCTATTGGGAATTCAATTCTTTCAAGGAATGGTACAATACAATAAGAATTATTAATATGATTTAATTTTCGGAAGGGGTGAATCGTTGAAAAAAATAAGAAGACTCATGAAATGGTTTTTAACAGCAATGATTATTATAATTATCATTGGGTTATTCCTTCCAACTTGGACGCCACCTATAAAAGGAGAAAATAGTATTAGTGAACTATCACAAATCTCAATAAACGGAGCAAAGCACCAATTTATGATAAGAGGAAAGGATAAAAATAACCCTATTATCATCTTTGTACATGGAGGACCCGGTTGTTCAGAAATCCCTTATGTGACTAAATATCAAGATATATTAGAAAAAGATTTTACCATTGTCCATTATGATCAAAGGGGAAGCGGTAAATCATATAGTTTTTTCGAAGATTACTCAAACATTACATCACAATTATTGGTAAGTGATTTATTAGCCATAACAGACTATATTTCAGAACGATTTGAAAAGAAAAAAATATTGCTGGTAGGGCACTCCTTTGGAACTTATATTGCTTTACAGGCTGCTGAAAAAGCACCAGAAAAATTTACTGCCTATATTGGTATTGGTCAGATGTCTGATCCAATTAAAAATGAGTTAAACAGTTTGAAGTATTGCCTTGAGCAGGCCCATAAAGCTGGAAATTGTAATGATTTTGAACAGCTTGAAAGATTAAAAAGTGATATTGAAAAAGGAACCATTACAACTCCTAGAAATTACGTCAGAAAGTACGGTGGAGCATCAAGGCTTATTGATGATAATGGTGACTACCTTGAAGGTTTTTTAACTCATCCAGAATATAATTTACTTGATGTAGTTCGTTATTTTCAGGGAGTGTCTGTTTCTCAAGATATATTATTAACTGAATCTACAAAGAGGCCTTTGCCTAGTCTTGTGAAGAGTATAGAAATTCCATGTTACTTTATTATGGGTCAATACGATTACATGACAACCACTGAATCAGCTAAGGAATATTTTGACTCTATTAAGGCTATTGAAAAAGAATTTATACTATACTCAAACTCTGCTCATTATCCTCAATTTGAAGAAAAGGAAAAGTTTGCAGAATGGCTAACAAATAAGTTTTTAAAACATAATTTAGACTTAAATAAATATAACTAAACACTATAAATATAATACTTTATTTTTTTATAAGTATAAAAACCATGATGTAATTTTCAATTGGATTTATATGAAATGGGGGATAAAAGTGGATAAGCTAAGTAATGAAATTAGAAAGGGACTTATTGAAAAAGGCGCTTCAATTGTTGGATTTGCAGATTTAAAGGATGTTCCAGAAAACCAAAGAGAGGGTTATAGATATGGAATATCAATTGCAGTAGCACTAAATCCATTTATAATAGCTGGAATAGAGAATGGGCCGACAAAAGATTATTACGATGAATATATAAGAGCAAATAATCTTTTAGATGAACTTGATGAATATGCAGCGGAGATTATAAAACATAATGGATTTAAAGCGCTACCTAAGGTAAGAAAAATCGTTCATACAGATGAAGAAATTTTAAAAACTACTTTACCGCATAAAACAGTAGCAACTAGAGCAGGAATTGGATGGATTGGAAAGTGCGCGTTACTTATTACAAAAGAGTTTGGTTCAGCTGTAAGATTATCCAGCGTACTAACTGACGCAGAATTAGATGTGGCATTACCAAT
The DNA here is from genome assembly GCF_039521365.1 of Clostridium malenominatum. Taxonomy (NCBI): domain Bacteria; kingdom Bacillati; phylum Bacillota; class Clostridia; order Eubacteriales; family Clostridiaceae; genus Clostridium; species Clostridium malenominatum. The sequence continues at coordinate 51,094 of NZ_BAAACF010000012.1, read as the reverse complement.
AAATGAAGGAAAATGTGGGAATTGTAATATGTGCAAAGATTTATGTCCAGCTAATGCTGTATTGGGAGTTAACTGGAAGGTAAATATGAATAGAGATAATTACTTTGATGCTTTTAGTTGTAGAAATGAAGGACGAAAGAGAAGTGATACGCTTGGAGTAAAGGAAAGAGTTTGCGGAAAGTGCATATTAGTCTGTCCTTGGACACAGAGATATTTAAAGTTAAAAGGAAACAATATTATTTTTTAGCATAATAACTAAAAAAACGAATAATTTGTTGTTAAGAAATTATATACAATCAATGGAGGGATTACTATGAAGAAATTAATAGTTGCTATTACATTAGTATTATTAACGAGCATTCTGATGATTAGATGTGCTTCCACTAAGTTTCCAGAAGAACCACCTAAATTAACTATAGTTATTGGGGATAAACAATTAGACTATGTTGTTGCAAAAAATCAATGGAACGATGCAAAATATGATAGGGAAGATACGTTTAAAACAATATTGAAGAAAGGTTCAGAAAGTGAAATTCCATATATTGAAATTGGCAACACCGCTACAATTAGTTTTACCAATAATCCTCCAAGCAAATTTACTATATCCGATGTTTTAATTGATAAAAACGGAAATCAATTATACTCTGATAAGGAGATAATTAACATTCCCATTAAACTAAAGAATGGGAAAGGTTCTTTTGAAATAAAGAAACACTTGGCATCTGGTTTAAGTTCATATTACTTAGAAGATAAAACTGATATTAGAGGTTTTAGAATGATTGCTACTTGGGGAGAAAATGAATGTGAATATACGTTTATCATTAGGACAGATTCATTTTAAGTGATATCATTACCATTAGTTAAGTAAAATAGTAAAATATTGTTCAATAGTATAAGGGGAGGAATAATAGGTTGGATAAGTTTGGAATAGTTGTAATTGTTTCGGGAGTGTTGTTTCTAATTTATTCAATATCATGTAAAAACAAAATAAACTATTATAATAAATATTATGATAATTTTACATTTGTCATAGTAAACAAAGAAAAGTTTTTGAAACTTCAATTTTACATTTCAATCTTTAATTCAGTTTGTATGATTATTTTTGGAATTATAGTAATCATATGCGATTTACATTATATATATGTAACATCATATCCAATTTTATTTCACTCTATAAATTATATGATAAAACCAATAGGTAAAAGTAAAAAATATCTAAAAAGTAAAAATTATCTAGAATAATAATGAAATATAAAGGAAGCATAATATGCTTATTAAGATGTAATAGCTGAAAAACTTAATAATTATTCTAGGCACCGTATTATTCAGAAATGGATTTTATGGTGCATTTGTTTTGCAATTGATTTACAAGATGCAGATTACAGCGTTGTTTTAAATTATTATGAATATAAAGTTAGTTTTAGATACTATAAAAAATTAAAATTTAAGTGAAAATTAAATGAACCATTTGGCAAATATATGCATCTAATTAGTGTAAAGCAAAAAAGTAGCGCTACAGTTTGCGAAGAAAGGTAGGAAGTCAATTGAATAAGGATGCATTTGTAGATAAAGTTCTTGAAGCTGAATCTACTTTATATCATGTATCAAAATCAATCTTGATTCATGATGAAGATTGTGAAGATGCAGTTCAGGGGGCAATTTTAAAAGCCTATAACAATTTAGGTACACTAAAGAAAGAACAATATTTTAAAACATGGTTGGTCAGAATACTCATAAATGAATGTTATAGTTTAAAACGTAAAGAACATCCAGAGGTATGTTATGAAGAATACTTTGAGTATGCCAAGGCCGATGATGAAAAAGATTATAGCGAATTATATTTGGCTATTCAAAAATTGCCAGAGCGTATTCGTATTACAATTGTTCTTTATTATGTGGAGGGATATTCAGTAGAAGAAATTAAAGGAATTCTAAAAATACCCTCAGGAACTGTAAAAAGTAGATTATCAAAAGGACGAAAATTATTAAAAGTAAAATTAGAAAATATGGAGGCAACTTATGGATAATTTTAATTGGAATAATACCTTTCCAGATACACCTAAAAGTTTTAAAAATAAGGTAAGTGCAACATTAAATAGCTTACCGGATCAAAAGGAGAATTATGAAATGAGAAATATGAAATCATTTAAGAAAAGAATTATGATTGGACTAGTAGCCGCTATGGTAATAGGAACAACTGTATTTGCTGCAGGAAAAGTGGTTTTTATAAATTCACATGGAAGCAATATACCAAATTATACTGCTATACCTACAGTAGAACAAGTAAAGAAGGATCTGGGATTTAATCCTAAATTAGTTAAGGAATTTGATAATGAATATGCTTTTAAAGGTGGATATACTATAGATAATGAAGTTGCTTATGAGAATGAAAATTCTGTAGAAAAAACAAAATCCCTTAGTTTTGCCTATACAAAAGGTAAGGATGAAATAATGCTTTACATGGAAAATGGAAAGTTAGGTGAAGAGTCAGAAGAAGAAACTGTAGTTGATACTCATAACGGTATAGATTTATATTATTATTCATATGCTAACAAGTCTGTACCAGCGAGTTATAAAATGACAGAACAAGATAAGCAGGATGAGTTGTCTGGTAAATATGTATTTAGCTATGGATCTGACAAAGAAAAAATCTCTGAAGTTCAAGGTTTAAATTGGATGCAAGATGGAATCTACTATTCTTTCTTAGCAGTGGATTCTGACTTATCACAAGGTGAATTAGTTAAAATGGCAAAACAAATTATAGATGCTAAATAAAAAGAGTTAGATCTTCTGTATAAATCAGTAGCCATAATGATTTTTAATGTCATTATGGCTTTCTTTATGTGCCTAGCGTGGGCAACAACTTGGCCGTGAAAATCCATTGACTATATTATTCCTAAAGTCAATATAATAACATCTATTAAAGATACTAATGGGTTATATGATGACGCAATTTGAATATGATATAATTATTATTAATTAAGTCAAAATAATAGTAATTCATGACGGCTTAGCCATATTAAAGTATTAGAATTAGGAACATTAACTTCATTATAATTTCAATAAAATGGAGGATTTATATACGATTATTCAATGGATAGTCTTATTAATTATTATATGCTTCATAGCATTTTCATATTATAAACACTATTCGCTTAAGACAAGACTCATTTATTTAGGTGCTTTTTTTATAATATCATTAATTTCGGTATTTCCCATATTTGGATTCTCAACTCTGACACTTTTGAGATTGTTTTTAATTGAGAGGATATGGATTTTATTGGCGGTGGTACTATTTATCGAAGCAGCGGTAAACAAGAAAAGTAGAATATTAAGGATCATTTTAGGAGTTGTTTCTTTAATTATATACCTTTATCTCCGCACTATAATTTAAAAGGAGGAAATATTGTATGAATCTATTAATGAATATCGAAACAAGCCGCTTGATATTAGTTCCTGTATCAGAGGTACATGTAAAAGAAATATTCGAAAATTTCAATGAACAGATAATTACCTATATGGAGCCACAAGTGTTAAAGAATATGGATGAAACATATAAAATTGTGAAGGGATTTATAGAAAGTCGAGAAAATAATACCGATTATGTTTATGCAATTACTCTCAAATCAAGTGGTGAATTTATTGGACTTGTTGCGTTGCATAATTTGAAAAATGAAACTCCTGAGCTTGGCATCTGGACTAAAATTTATTCTCATGGAAATCATTATGGTAGAGAAGCGATTGGTGGATTAATAGATTGTGCCAAAGGTTTAGGAGTTAAAAAACTGTGTTATCCTGTTGATAGGAGAAATATTCCAAGTAGAAAGATACCACTTTTTTATGGAGGAAAATTGGTAACAGAGTATAAAAAAGTTGAAACTTCAGATGGAAGAATCCTTGAAGAAGAAATATATGAAATTTTAATTTCATAGTTTTACAATATCAACATAACGCTAAACTGCCAATGCCAGTATATTAGTCTGGTAAATCGGTATTAGGAAAGGAAAAGACATGATTATAAGAAAATATAAACCATTAGATTGTATGGTGTTAGCCGAATTATTCTACAATACAGTTCATTTAGTCAATGCAAAAGACTATACAAAAGAACAGTTAAATGTATGGGCAACAGGGAGTGTAGATTTAAAGGAATGGAATAAATCCTTTTTAGAACATTTTACAGTTGTTGCCGTTGAAGATAATATTATAGTCGGCTTCGGGGATATGAGTAATAATGGATATTTAGATAGGCTCTTCGTTCATAAGGATTACCAAAACAAAGGAATTGCAACGGCGATTTGCGATGAACTGGAAAAGTCTGTTGATACAGATAAGATTAGTACCCATGCTTCAATTACTGCAAAACCTTTTTTTGAAAAACGAGGTTATAAAGTTATTAAAGAACAACAGGTTGAGAGAAAAGGTATTGTATTAACAAACTATGTTATGGAGAAATAGGAATGTTCCCCTGTTCCATAACCACCTGAACATTTGTGTGGTAACTTATATTTAACAGGGAATAAGTCAGTGTGCCATATTTATTTTTTGGTAGTATTACCAATTCAACTTTTTACTTTGCAGAAGTTAAGTAAACAATTTAAATTCTTTTGAATATAATAAATCAAGAAGGAAACTTCTAATTTATTATATAAAGAGAGATGATAAAATGAGACGCAATTATGATTATAATGATGATTACAATTGTGGTAAAAATGTTTTGCAAAAAACTTGTAGAAAAGATCCCACTGTTAAAGACTCTAGATGCGATCAAACAAATCAAGTTCATGTAAATGTAAATGATGCTAAGGAAGACTACAAAGATTGTAAACCTAAAAAGGACAAAAAATTTGGTTGTTGTTGTGATACAGATAGTTTAAGAGATTTATTATTATTTTTTAGGAGAAACAATACTCCTATTTTTATATTGAGTGAAACTTTCCCTATTATTGGCGAGAATCCTACTGATACTCCGGTATTTGTTAATTCTATAGTAGGCAACTTAGTCTATATTTCTAGGGGGTCAAGTAGAGGGCCAGTTATCACTCTTATGCCTCTATGTAAAATAGATTATGTTCTAATATCAAGCGATACCCCTATTCCTGGTTTAGTAAATTTTATAAATGAAATTATTACTGAACCAACATTAGAAAAAGAGGATTGCTGCTGTATAAAAGGAATAGGTGATACTATAAATAGTGTGTCAAATATTAGTGTACTATTACCTCTTACAAACGCTATATTGCTAGAATCTAATACTCTGATTATTTCACTTGCCCTATTCATACTAGGGGAAGTTCAGAGCACTACGGCAGTTGGTAATGATGATCTTTATATATTATATTTCGAAACTCAAATCTCAAGTCTTTATTTAATAACACCAGTTTGTAATATTGACTCTTTAATTGCTATAGAAAATGTAACTGATGAAAACGGAGTAGCAACTTCATCTACAATGGTAAATAGTTTTTTACCTTATTTAAATAAAGATATGAAAGAAAAATTGAAAAATATAAGTATAGACAAGATTTTTAAAGAAATTAGTGGAATACCTTTTGATGAAGCATTGGAAAAATTAAATTCAGTACTATCATAAAGTAAATTAAGCCTCTATAATACACTCTTGTATTATAGAGGTCTTTTGATTAGTATAGCCGTAACCGTAAAAAAATTTTATTTTCCAGCGGCTTTTAAAATAGCAGCTTGATGTTGAGGATCTTGTCTATTATCTTTATGTCTTGTACTATTTAAGAAGTGTATATCTATTACTCCACTCATTCCATTGTTCTTAACAGCATCTAAATTTTCCCCTGTTCCATAACCGCCTGAACGATTGCTAACAGTTGTTACTGCTGGTGCTGAATCAACTCCAGCATGAGGCATAGCTGTCATTGATGCAGCTATTTTTCTTCCATTAATATTAATTATAACGGGCCTTCTTACCCAAGAAAAACCACCCCAGATGCTTTTTATAATGTTCGTATCTGATATAGTTAAAGCCTCACCATCAATATGGTTTGTCCCAAAAGTTCTCTTAATATTAAAATATTTACCAGTACCTAAATCTGTAACTCGTACATTAGTACTTATAGGTATTATGCTTTGTACTTGTTTCCAATCTAATAACTCACCATATTTGGAGGCATTGGCATTGTTTGAGGTATTGCTATTATGTAGGTTCTTTTGAGAAGAAATTGATAGACCACCTCTAGATGGTGATTGTGTTGATTTTGTATTTTTCTTAGGTGTACTGCTTGGACTTGAAGTTTTCGCATCAGCTTGTTTTGTATCCTCGACTTTTTTAGAATGCTCTATTTGAGGTTGAATAGCATCACCTGTGATGTCTGTACTTTGCTCTAAGGATTTGCTCTCACTTATAGACGAGTTTGATGCAATAGGTGTCTTTTGCTTTGTGCTTAGTTTAGTTGACAGTACATTGGAAGCGCCAATAGTCAGAACTAAAGAAGCTGCTAATGTTACAATAATTTTTTTCATTATTTTTACTCCTCACTTGTGCCTACGAGGTTAGTTGACGGGTTCGGAAAGAGGATTTCCCTACATATTTAATGATTCACCCCAATGATATTCCCCCGCTGTCAATGACATTCGGCAAAATTTATATTTTGTTCAATAAAAATTATACATAAAACTATAAAAAGTAGATACAGGTAATATATTCAATGGTTTTTTCTAGGGTATTTATAAGATATTTATTTATAGGAAATATTTTATAGTTGTATTGACAATATAGTATAAACTACATATAATGAACATATGAATACTTATTCATATGTTCATGTGTATGAGTGAGAGATAATAGTTTGGGGGAAAAATTATGAGCAAAGAAATTAAAAAACCTAATGTAAATATAAAACCGTTACAAAGTAGTTCTAAAGCTAATGTTAAAAAAGAGTTTATATTAGAAGGACTTGATTGTGCTAATTGCGCTAATAAAATAGAGAAAAAGCTTAATGAATTAGATGGTATTAACTCTGCTAATGTTAACTTTGCCACTAAAACATTAATTTTAGAAATTGAGGAAATTAATAGGTCAAGGGAGCTAATAGCTGCAACAAATGATATTGTTAAAAGCATAGAAGGGCATGTTAATGTAAAAGAAAAGCAATTCAATAAAATATTAAAAAAAGAATTACTGCTTGAAGGACTTTGCTGTGGTAATTGTGCTGCTAAAATAGAAAGAGAGTCAAATAATATAGATGGTGTAAAATCTGCTGTAGTGGATTTTGTATCTACAAAGCTTATCATAGAAATGGACAATCTTTCTAAGAAAAATCATATTGTAGAAAAAGTTAAAGAAATAGTTGCAAGGATAGAACCAGATGTTAAAGTTATTGAAATGGAAAATGAGAAGAAGACATCAAAACATGAAAATCATGACCATGGACACGACCATGACCATGGAGAAGGTAATAAGGGGGAAATAATGAGATTTGCAGTTGGTGCAGCCCTCTTTGGAGTAGCCACTGCCTTTAAGTTTTCATTTGCTGTAGAACTAATACTTTATCTAATAAGTTATGTGATCGTTGGTGGAGAAGTTGTGTTGAGGGCATTGAAGAATATAAGAAGAGGGGAAATTTTTGACGAAAACTTCCTTATGAGTATAGCTACAATTGGTGCCTTTGCCATTGGTGAATTTCCAGAAGGGGTAGCAGTTATGCTGTTCTATCAAGTGGGAGAGATATTCCAAGGTATGGCTGTCAATCGTTCAAGAAAATCAATTGCAGCGCTTATGGATATAAGACCTGATTTTGCTAATTTGAAGATAGGGGATAATATTAAAAAAGTATCGCCAGAAGAAGTTGGCATAGGTGATGTTATTCTTGTAAAGCCAGGGGAAAAAGTTCCTCTTGACGGCAAAGTAATTGAAGGGAATTCTATGGTAGATACTTCTGCTTTAACTGGTGAATCAGTTCCTAGAGAGGTAGGGGTTGGGGATAATGTGTTAGGTGGAGTTATTAATAAAAATGGTCTTTTGACTATAGAAGTAACAAAAGAATTTGGAGATTCTACTGTTGCAAAAATACTTGACCTAGTTCAAAATGCAAGCAGTAAGAAAGCCCCGACAGAAAATTTTATAACAAAATTTGCTAGATACTATACACCTATTGTTGTTTTTGCTGCCTTAGCATTAGCTGTATTACCACCACTATTTATAGAGGGAGCTACTTTTTCTGACTGGATATATAGAGCATTAGCATTTTTAGTAGTATCTTGTCCATGTGCCTTAGTTGTATCCATACCCCTTGGTTTCTTTGGGGGTATAGGTGGAGCTTCAAAAAATGGGATACTTGTTAAAGGTGGAAATTATCTTGAGGCATTAAATAATGTTGAGGTTGTGGTATTTGATAAAACTGGAACTCTTACTAAAGGTGTATTTAAGGTAACAGAAATAAAATCACATAATAATATATCAAAAGATGAACTAATAGCTTATGCAGCACATGCAGAAAGCTACTCTAATCACCCAATAGCTACGTCTATATTGAATGCTTATGGTAAGGAGATTGCTAAGGATTCAATAGAAAACTACGAAGAAATATCCGGTCATGGTGTTAAAGTTAATGCTCTAGGAAAGGAAGTATTAGCTGGTAACTATAAATTAATGAATAGTGAAAATATATCCTATGATGAAGTAGAAACCTTAGGTACAGTGGTGCATGTTGCTGTAGACAAAGAATATGCAGGATATATTGTTATATCTGATGAAGTTAAAAATGATTCTGCTAAAGCAATTAAAGATTTAAAGGCCATGGGCGTTAAGAAAATAGTTATGCTTACAGGAGATAATAAAACCGTTGGAACTAAAGTTGCAGAAGAGCTAGGATTAGATGAGGTTTATGCTGAATTATTACCACATCAAAAGGTTGAAAAGGTAGAGTTATTAGATAAAGAAAAATCTCCTAAAGGTAAGTTAATATTTGTAGGTGATGGAATAAATGATGCTCCAGTTTTAGCAAGAGCTGATATAGGTATAGCAATGGGTGGAGTAGGCTCTGATGCTGCAATTGAAGCGGCAGATGTAGTTATAATGACTGATGAGACTTCAAAAATTGCCTCAGCAATAAAAATAGCAAAGAAAACAAGAACTATAGTAATGCAAAATATTATACTTGCTTTAGGTATTAAAGGGATAATACTAATACTAGTAGCTCTTGGTATGGGTACTATGTGGGAAGCGGTATTTGGTGATGTTGGAGTTACATTGATTGCAGTATTAAATTCCATGAGAGCTATAAAAACAGAAGTTAATTAATTATAATTAAAAAATAAAGAGAAGTGAGTTAAGGGAGCTCACTTCTCTTTATCATTTATTTTTTATTCTTTGGGGTTTTTATGAAAAAACCATTAATCAATCTACTGTGATAGATTCACGATTAACTTGATTATATTATATTATTCAATTATGTAGATTATATAAAGATATTAATAAAAATTTAGGTAATTATTACCAAATAGCATCTTCATATGTTCTACATAAAGAATTGCTATGATAAGTTTTATAAAAACACTAAGGAGGAATAGGATGAAGGGGAGACTAAGATATTTCACATTAATATTTACAATAGTAGTTTCTGTACATAAACCAGTCTTTGCGGCACCTACATCTGAGCAAATACAAAGTCAGAGGGAGCAGTTACAAGCAGACAAAAATAATTTGAAAAGAGCACAAGAAAAGAGATTTGAGATAGAGCAAAAAATAGAAAACTTAGACGTTGAAATTGAAGATACAATGGATGCCATGGAACAAAATAAGAAACAAATTAATAAGATACAGGAAGATATTAAGGCCTCTGAAAAAGAATTAAAGCAGGCAGAAGAGGATATAAAGATTGAGCAAGAAGTATTTGACAAGAGAATAAAAGCTATTTACATAAATGGAATAGGTGGGTACTTAGATATATTATTTGAAGCAAATGGTTTTAGTGATTTTCTTTCAAGAGTAGATAATTTAAAGAGAATTATAGAATTAGATAAAAAAATCATCGCAGAGATTAAATTGAAACAAGAACAGTTAAACAGTAAAAAAGAAGAGTTAAACAAACAAAATGATAAATTATTAGCATTAAACAATGAAAATAATAATAAATTGGACAAGCTAAAAATAAGTAAAAATCAGCAAGATGAGTTGATTGAAGAAGCAGAAAGGCAAGAAAGACTATATGCTTCGGTAGTAGACGAATCACAAAATAGATTAAATGAAACTTTAAGACAAATTCAAACCATAAGAAATTCAACGCCAAAATATACTCCTTCTAGAGGAGCAGCGGCAGTTTCAAGTAATTCCGTTGTTGCATATGCTTCTAATTTTTTAGGAACTCCTTATTTATGGGGAGGTACCACACCATCAGGTTTTGATTGTTCAGGATTTACGCAATATGTGTATAGGCATTTTGGTATACGTTTAGGAAGAACTACCTATGATCAAATTAAGGATGGGTATGCTGTTTCAAGGGATAGCCTCCAACCAGGGGATTTAGTATTCTTTGGAAAGGGAAGCCCAACACATATGGGAATATATGTTGGAAACGAAATGTATATACATGCACCAAGAACTGGAGATGTAGTTAAAATATCACCACTTAATAGACCGGACTATATTACAGCTAGAAGAGTTATGAGATAAAGAGACAGGTTTCTGTCTCTATTTTTATAAACTTTTATATTGTTATTACTAAGATGTAATAATAAATCTTCATAATATCTTTAAAATAAATTGGTATAATACTTATGTATTGTTTAGTAAATAATAATTTTCATATATAAGGAGTGAAGATATATGAATAATATCTTAATAATTGAAGATGAAGAAAGAGTATCTGAAGTTTTAAAAGCTTATTTAGAAAAAGAAGGGTATAAGGCTTTCTGCACCACTAAAGGTTTAAAGGGCATTGAAATGTTTAAATCAATGGATTTTAAATTAGTAATTCTTGATTTAATGTTACCAGATATCAGTGGAGAGGAAGTATGTAAAACAATAAGAGAAACCTCAGATGTGCATATATTTATGCTTACTGCTAAAGGAGCCTTAAATGAAAGAATAGAAGGGTTAAATATTGGAGCAGATGAATATTTAGTAAAGCCTTTCAGTCCTAGAGAATTGACCGCTAGAGTTAATGCTCTTTTTAGAAGATTAAGCATAGATAATCCTTCTGACAACTTGATTTTTGATGATGGAACGCTGAGTATTGACTACGATAAAAGAGTAGTAGAAGTGAAGGGGGAAGAGGTGCCTTTCACTCCAAATGAATTTGATATATTGTATGCTCTTGTAGTAAATAAAGGGAAAGTTTTATCTAGAGAGCAACTTATAGATAAAATTTTTGGAGTAGATTTTGAAGGATATGATAGAACCATTGATGTTCACATAAAAAATATTCGTAAGAAGATAGAAGAAGATACAAAGAATCCTAAATATATTGTTACCGTTATGAAAGTAGGCTACAAATTTGGTGGTGAGAATTAGATGCAGACAATTAGAAAAAGATTAAGTATTTTATTTGTTATATGTTCAATTTCAGCAATACTATTAAGTACATTGTTTGTAAATATAACAATAAATAATAAGTTTAATCGGTATATGATGGACATTCAGAATAAAAGATATGAGAGAATTGTATCCTATTTTGAAGAGATATATAGAAAAGATGGGAAATTGGATGGTAATTCCGGTATAGAGTTAATGCACGAAGCTTATATGGGAAACTACTGTTTAACAGTGATGGATATCAATAAAAAAACCATATGGGGCATGGATCCAAATGATATAAGAAATAAGCTACATCTAAACACAATGCCTACAAAAGATAAAGGAGTGTACACCTCTAAGACCTTTAAAATTAAATCAGAGGACAAAGTAGTTGGATATGTTAATGTTGGTCAGTATTCCTCTGTATTGTTATCGGAAGAAGATGAAAATTTTATAGTTGATATAAATAAAAGTATTATTGCTAGTGGGATAATAACCTTAATTATCATAGTTATTATAAGCCTTTACTTTTCAAAACAATTTTCTATTCCAATCAAAGAGGTGGCTAATATGTCTGTAAATCTATCGAGAGGGAACTTTGATACAAAATTTGGTGTGAAAAGTGATATTGAAGAGTTAGAGAATTTAAGGAATAGTGTTAATATACTAGGGTCAAAATTAAAATATCAAGATACACTAAGAAAGCGATTAGTTTCTGATATATCTCATGAAATTAGAACCCCATTAAATGTATTGCAAAACAACTTAGAAGCTATGATAGATGGACTTTTCCCTGTTACAACAGAAAGGCTAAACTACCTTAATGAAGAAGTAGTTAGGTTTGGAAGATTATTAAATAATTTAAATGTATTGAAGGAGTTTGAATCTGAAAGCATAAAACTTAACTTTGAAACAATATTTTTAGATGAATTAATCAAGGATATATACAAGGATTTTCATATGGCTGCAGAAAACAAGGAGATTAAATTACATTGTGATATAGAAAGTAGTAAAGATTATAAAATAACTGGAGATAAAGATAAATTAAAACAAGTATTTATAAATTTAATTTCTAATGCTCTTAAGTTTAGTGAAACAGGGGGGAAGGTGCTAGTTAAGTTATACGAGAATAGTGAAAATATAATTGTGGAAATTAAGGATAATGGTATGGGAATCAAAAAAGAGGATTTACCTTTTATATTTGAAAGACTTTATAGAGGTGACAAAAGCAGGCATGAAATTGAAGGTAATGGTATAGGCTTAACTATTGTTAAAAATATATTGCAGCTTCATTCAGCTGTGATAGAGGTAGAAAGTGAAGAGAAGAAAGGAGCTACTTTTAAGATTTACTTTGCTAAAGGGAATCATTATTAGTCTTTCTTCATATAGTCTTCATAAGATTTAGCTATTATATGATTATAGATAAACAAAATGGATATTATTTTTTATAATATCAATCCCTATGAGTGTGATGTATAAGAAGGAGGAAAAATACCATGAAAAAATTTTTGAAGGATTTTATAAAAAAAATTGCAGATCAAAATAGTAAAACTTTTGGTAATGGTAAGCTTGATTGTTGCGATTTAAATAAATCAAATAATAAAGTTAATGATAAAAATAAATAATTTAAACACTTATACTTCAATGAATCTTTCATAATTCCTCCACAATTCGAAGATACAATATATATAGAAACAAATTAAATAAAAGAGGAGAGATTTTAATGAAGAAAAAAGTATTAGTAATAGTGGCTACAGCTATATTGACAATAGGGGCAGTAACTGCTGTATATGCGAAGGAAAATAACAATTCAAATAAATTTGCTTTTAGGGGTTCCATGATGTCTCAGAACAATATAAATAAAAACAATACTTACAATTCAATGATAGATTTAATGAAGGATAATGGTTTTGAAGATCAGGCTAAAGCTATGGAAAATAGAGATTTTGATTCCATGAATAACTTTATGAATAATATGACAGATGAGCAATATAAGCAAATGATAGACATAATGAAAAAAAATGGATATGGAAATATGGCTAATATGATGGAAGGTATAGGAAGAGAAGGAATGATCGAGATGCATAATTCCATGGGTGGAGCAGCAGGCTGCCATGGTTTAGGTGTAGACGTTAGTGGAAATGGAATGATGAGAAGATAAATTGCTTGAAGATAGTGCGAAGAAAAAAGAGAAGCTTGGTTTATGAGAAACCTGCTTCTCTTTCTTATGAAGATTAATATTTTTAAATAATAATTTTAAGAAGATATCATATTAGGAAATTCAATTGTGAAAGTAGTTCCACTACTTAGGCCACTTTCAACATATATCTTTCCGCCATGAGCTTCAACAAAAGTTTTTGTTATAGTAAGCCCTATACCAGATCCACCGGTATTTTTATCACGAGATAAATCGGTTCTATAAAAGCGTTCAAATATATAAGGTAAGTCTTTTTCAGGGATTCCTATGCCGTTATCAATAACTTTAATTAAAATGTTCTGTTTTTCTTTTTTTAGAATCACTTCTACTCTTCCATTTTCTTTTAAGTATTTATAAGAATTTGAAAGTAGATTATTCATTATCTGTTTAAATTTATCTTTATCAACCATTGCCTTTATTTCTGAAGCTATGTTGCTAGTTAATTCATAATTTGATTTAATATAGAGAGGTTTAAAACTTTCTATTATTTTCTCAATCTCCATTGAAATATTTAACTTGCTTTTGTTCAATATAAGGTTTGTTTGTTCTAATTTAGCCAAGTTACGGAGATTATCCACTAGTTTCGTTAATCTTTCAATTTCTTCGTAGAAGGCTTCGAACCTTTCACTGGAAGGTTCCCAAATGCCATCTATAAAAGCTTCAACATGAGTTTTTAGTGTAGTTAGTGGAGTTCTTAATTCGTGAGCCATGTCCGAGGTAAGCCTTTTTCGAAGCATTTCTTGATTCTTAAGGGTTTCTGCTAAATAATTTATTGAGTTAGAAAGTTCATCTATTTCTTTAGTATTTGAATTAACTAAGGCTCTCACCTCTAGATTTCCAGCTCTCATTTTATTTGAGGTTTCGGTTATTTTAACAAGAGGATTTGAAATCTCTCTTGAAATAATTATACTAATCATAAGCCCAAATATTAATGCTATAAAAGCAGAGAATATAAATGAACGATTTAAGGTATTTATAAAAGAAACTGAAGCAGTAGATAAATAAGAGTTTCCAAAATAGCCAATGATTATAGTTCCAATGTTTTTATTATTTATAACCAAAGGATACTTATTTTCAATATACTCACCTGTATTCTTTTCAGAAGTATTATTCATCATATGCCCCATCATATTTCCCATCATGGCTTTATGATATAAGTGAGAATTACCAGATGAGTATATAGTGTTATCATTTAAACCTTTTATTTCAATATACAACTCTTGCATTATGGCATATCTTTGTAGTTCAGCCTCATTTGACTTTGAAATGTTGATTTGATTGCTATACAATTCTTCTGCAATTTTAATTACATTATTAATTTTTGATTTATGCTCATCAACTAAATATCTTTTAAATTCTTTGTTAATAGTGTAATTCGATATAAAGCTTGCCAAAATTATGGACCCTATAACTGCTAAAAAAAAGCTTATGGATAATTTTTTCACTAAAGATATTTTCATTACTTCACCTCGATAAAGCTTGGGATAAATTTATAGCCCATGCCATAAATAGTAATTATATATTTCGGTTCTTTAGGAGTATCCTCTATTTTCTGACGAATAGTTTTTATATAAGTATCTACGGTTCTATCAAAGCCTTCATAGTCTATTCCAAAAGCTTTTTCTACTAATTGTTCCCTTGAAAATACTTGACTAGGGTTTGCAAGGAATACAGTTAGCACTTTAAATTCATTACTTGTTAAACCTATAGCTTCTCCTCGTTTTTTTACAATCATCTTCTTAATATCAACTTCTAAATCACCATTATTAAAGGTTAGAATATCGGCCATAGGGGTAATTTCTCTGTAGGTTCTTCTTAGTAAAGCCCTTACTCTTACCACTAACTCACGCACACTAAAGGGTTTTGTTAAATAATCATCGGCACCTATAGATATACCTTCTATCCTTTCATCCTCATCGGCTTTTGCAGTAAGCATAATAATGGGTACAGAAGAAGTAGCTCTTATTTTATGACAAACTTCCTCACCAGATAATTTAGGAAGCATTAAATCTAACACTATAAGGTGAATGGTTTCTTTACTAAATAAATTAAGTGCTGTTTCACCATCCATTGCAGTAATTACCTCAAAACCATCCTTTTCTAAATATGCTTTAACCACCTCTACTATTTTTTCTTCATCATCTACAACTAGTATTTTGAATTTATTATTCATTTATTCCACCTCGTATCAGTACATATGTAGTTTCATTATAATATACATATAGTTAAAAAACTAGGAACGCAAGTCCCTAGTTTTTCTGTGATAAAACAGTTTTTCTTTTTAAATATTCCTCTTCACTTATTTCTCCACTGGCAAATTTTTCATTAAGTATTCTCATTACATCATTTGATTTATTAGTATAGCTTTTAAATAGTCTGACAGCAAGAAATACTAGACCAATAAATATTAATAATCTAAATCCCATTGATAAAAACATCCATCCAAATCCTAATGAACCTGAAGAGTTAAATCCATATGGGCCGAAACCTCCACAAAACATAAATTAAGTCCTCCTTAATAATTAATAATTCTTTAATCTTCTTGATGAATTAATTATATAAATTAATTATGGAGGAATTATGGAGAAGTATAAAATAGTTATTCTAAATACTTATCTCTCACGGTTTGTATATCTGTGCCATTTAAATCATCAACTACTTCAATTATACCTAGAACACTATCACCTTTTATAATAGCATAACCGCCAACTTTTTTAGGATTAAATTCTATTTCATTCATGCCTTTCTTACCGGTAAAGGAAGTAATGGTATTTCCTGTAGTTGCATCTATAATAAGGTATTCTCCTTCAGCATTATCAAATGCATTTAAATCAAAGGTTAGCTTAGTCTTTGTGCTATTACCTGTAACTACTATTAAAGGTTGAAGTTCATAGCCAGATCCCTTAAACTTTACACTTTGATATTCTTTTAGAACTTCAGCTTTGCTTACTAAGGTTTCTGTTGGAGTTGTAGTTATATCACTGTAAATGCTGGAATTGCTAGATTCTTCACTTACAGGGCCTGCACAGCAACTAGGACCTGTACTTGGAGGAGGCAATGATGGGTCAGGCTTGGATGTATCAACATCTTCAAGTTTATCAACAACCTTTATTACACCTCTTATCATTCCCATCCAGCAGCTAAAGTTTATATCTTTATCTCCAGGAGTAAACTCTATAATATTTTCACCACTTTTTATTTTCTTTTCAATATCTAATGATTGTGCAACAATAGCGTTATTACAAGAGTTAATTTGCTCACCGTTAATTATCCATTTTACGGGAATACCCTTTTGAACGTAGAATGCATTAGGGGTATAACCTTTATTGCTGGCAGTCATATTTATAATCTGTACTCCATCTTTTATTGTAGCTTTAGCTACATTTTCACTAGAGGAGGTTCTCGAAGGGGTAGTAAGTGCTGTTAAAGGATTGATGTCTATACCAGCAAGCACAAATCCTCTATTCCCCATGATTATACCAAGAACTATAATAAGAACTCCGCTAAATTTAAGTATTTTTTTAGTATAACCTTTACTTAAAAGTCCTGATAATGCACCAAAGGTTAGCATAAGTGGTACCGTTCCTATGGAAAACACGAACATAGATAAAGCTCCTTTTACAGCGCTACCTGTTCCTAAAGCAAAAAGCTGCATAGTTTGAAGAGGGCCACAAGGCATAAGTCCATTTAAGATTCCTACTATAAATGGGGAACCAGACTTATTTTTCGCTTTGCATGCAGTAGCTGGAAGCTTAAAGTGGAGCTTTCTAAATAAACTAAAACCAGCCATATTGAAGCCCATGATAATCATAAATCCGCCAGCAAATATTTGTAAAATTGCTTTTGTAGTAATTGTAAGTGAAAAAACAGAGCCAAGGGCACCAATAATTCCACCGAGTATTGTATAGGAGACAACTCTTCCTAAATTATATAAAATTGATGGTTTAATAGCGTCAAATTTAGTACTACTTTCCTTTGATAAGCTTTGAGATAGCATAATTCCGCCACACATACCTACACAGTGAATGGAAGTAAGAAGCCCCACCACAAAGAGAACAGCATAAGAAGCATTATTAAGTTTTGCTTCCATGTCAAAACCACTAGTATTTATTCCAAGCAATATGACAGCAGCTACCATGATAAGAATTCCTAATGAATTGTAATTATTAGGGCTCTCTACAGTGTAGCCTGCGCTTTTGATAGCAGCTTTGATTTTAGTGATGTCACATAAATCACTATCGTATACAACTTCAGCAGATTGTTCACTATAACTAACTTTAGCATTTAATACACCATCTAATTTTGTAATGGCTCTTTCAACCCTGGTTTCACAAGATGTACAGGTCATGTCAAAGACTTTAATTTTCTCTTTTTTAATACTCATAAATTCCCCCCTAATATGTAATAATAATGCAAAAAAAAGTTTTACATTAACTGACATAGCAACATGAGTAAATTATATAAAATAAATATGTTGATATTATGAAGATAAAAGAAATTAAAAAATATTTAGGTTTCTTCATATGCTCTTTATATGAATAAGATAAAATGTATTTAAAATATAATATTGGAGGTATAATTATGAAATGTCATTCAGATAAGAAACATAGTCCTTTAAAGCATATGTTACACATGGTTCTTTGTTGTGGTTTACCTATAGTTATTCTATTATCTTTGCCCCTAATAGCAAAGTTTAGTCCAAGTGCAGCTGGTGTATTGAGAGTAATAGCACCATTTATATGCCCTTTAATGATGATTTTTATGTTGCCAATGATGCTTGGTGGAAATAAAAAAGGAAGCTGCTGCGATAATTCAAATCAAGAAAACAATGGTAAGGAAATAGTGTAGGAGTAATAATAAAGAGTTATGTTCTTTAAAAATATTTAGTTGACAAAAGAATATAAATAGCATATTATAATATTAAATCATACCAATTCAATAGGAATAGTATGAAATACTAAATGCTATGATAAGAAATAGTAACATAAGGCAAACTAAAAGAGAGAAATCCCCTTGGCTGAAAGGGATTTTAAGTGGAAATTATGTGAATGCATCTTTGAGCACTGTCTCGAAATATAGTAGACGACAGCGTGTACGCCCGTTAAAGCGTTGAGGTATATATGTACCGGAAAGATAAGATATCATTGTATCTATATACATGATAATTAGAGTGGAACCGCGGAAGTTAACTTCTGCCTCTAAGTTTTTAGAGGCAGGAGTTTTTTGATTTTTAAAATTAAATTTAGGAGGATTTAAAATGAAAAAAAGAAATTTATTTATTAGTGCAGTATTAACGTTAACTTTAGCTATAGGTGTTACAGGTTGTGGTGCAAAGGATAAACAAGCTACCCAAACTACATCTAAAAATCTATTAGAAACAATAAAAAGTGAGGGAAAAATCCGTATTGGAACAGAAGGAACCTATGCTCCGTTTACCTTTCATGATAGTAATGGTAATCTAACTGGGTTCGACGTAGATATAGCAACTGAGATAGCAAATCGTCTTGGTGTAAAAGCAGAATTCGTGGAAACAAAGTGGGATGGCATGCTTGCTGGATTAGATGCAAAAAGATTTGATGCTGTGGTAAATCAAGTTTCAATTAGACCAGATCGTGAGGAAAAATATGATTTTTCAACACCATATATAACATCTAGAGCGGTGCTTATTGTAGGAATTGATAATCAGGATATTAAAAGTTTCGAAGATTTAAATGGTAAGAAATCAGCTCAATCTCTAACAAGCAATATTTCTGAAATAGCAAGAAGACATGGTGCCGATATTGTACAAGTTGATGGTTTTAATCAGTCCATTGATCTTATAACTTCAAAAAGAGTAGATGCTACAGTTAATGACAGTTTGTCATACTTGGACTTAAAGAAGCAAAAACCAGATGCTCCAATAAAAGCAGTAGCTGAATATGACAATGCTCAGCAAAGTGCAGTGTTATTTAATAAGGGAAATAAGGAGCTTGTAGAAGCGGTAAACAAGGCACTTGCAGATATGAAAGCGGACGGAACTTATTTAGAGATTTCTAATAAGTGGTTTAATACCGACGTGTCTAAGTAATGTGGTGATACAATGAACTTTGATGATAAAACATTAAGAATAATAGAGATATTAATAAACTCATTTTTACCCTTATTAAAGGCGGGACTGCAGTTTACAGTTCCCCTTGCCCTTGTTTCTTTTACTCTTGGATTGATCCTTGCTTTGGGCACAGCTTTAGCCAGAATATCAAATTTTAGGCCGCTGGTTTTACTAGCTAAAATCTATGTTTCTATTATAAGAGGAACACCGCTTATTGTTCAATTGTTTATAATATTTTATGGACTTCCAGCAGCAGGTATCACGCTAAATGCTTTAACAGCAGCTATAATAGGATTTACTTTAAGCGTAGGGGCATATACTTCTGAAGTAATAAGAGCTGCAATTTTATCCATACCCAAAGGACAGTGGGAAGCTGGATACTCTGTAGGTATGACATATAATCAAGTTCTAAGAAGAGTAATTATACCTCAAGCTACTAGAGTTTCAATACCACCACTAGCAAATTCTTTTATAAGTCTTGTTAAGGATACGTCACTTGCAGCTACAATAACTGTTACCGAAATGTTTCAAATAGCTCAAAGAATCACAGCCTCTACTTATGAGCCCCTTTGGATGTATATTGAAGTAGCATTTATTTATTTTATATTCTGTAGTGTATTATCAATGATTCAGAGCAAGATGGAAAAAAGACTTGAAAGATA
Source organism: Clostridium malenominatum (assembly GCF_039521365.1). Lineage (NCBI taxonomy): Bacteria > Bacillati > Bacillota > Clostridia > Eubacteriales > Clostridiaceae > Clostridium > Clostridium malenominatum. The sequence continues at coordinate 30,662 of NZ_BAAACF010000012.1, read as the reverse complement.
TGTAACTAGGTAATAGGGAGGGAATCCTATGATAGATATAAAAAACTTGCATAAGAGTTTTGGGAACAATGAAATTTTAAAAGGTATAGATTTACAAATTAATAAAGGAGAAACTGCCGTTATTATTGGACCATCAGGTTCGGGAAAAACAACGCTTTTAAGGTGTATAAATCTATTAGAAATTCCAAATGAAGGTTCTATAGCCATTGGAGAAAGTAAGTTAGTATTTAATGGTAATAAAAAAATATCAAATAATGAAATACTGGAACTTCGAAAGGGAACAGGAATGGTGTTTCAAGGATTTTATCTCTTTCCCCATATGACTGTTATAGAAAACATAATGGAAGGGCAGATAACAGTATTGAAGGTTTCAAGGGAGGAAGCTAGTAAAAAAGCTCTTAAGCTTTTAGCCAAGGTGGGACTTTTGGAAAAGAAAGATCACTATCCTTACGAGCTTTCAGGAGGGCAGCAGCAAAGAGTAGCTATTGCTCGCGCCATGGCAATGGAGCCTGAGGTGATTTTATTTGATGAACCAACTTCTGCATTAGACCCAGAGTTAGCAGCGGAGGTAATGAAGGTGATGAAGGAGCTTTCTAGGGAAGGAATGACCATGGTAGTAGTAACCCATAAGATGAGCTTTGCAAGAGAAGCAGCACATAAAGTAGTTTTTATGGATGATGGATTAATTGTTGAAGCTGGAACTCCACAGCAGGTCTTTGAAAATACAAGTAATGAACGGTTAAAACAGTTTTTAAGCATAGTAGATGATTAAAATAGATAATAGACAATATAGGATAGAGGAGGAATAAACAAAATGAAAATTGAATCATTATTAATTCACGGTGGAATAGATGGAGATGAGCATACAGGGGCAGTAAATGTGCCTATTTACCAGACCTCAACTTATAAACAGCTTAAATTTGGTGTAAATAAAGGATATGAATATTCAAGAACGGGCAATCCCACAAGAGAAGCCTTAGAAAAACTTGTTGCAGATCTTGAGGAAGGCTATGCAGGATTTGCTTTTGCTTCAGGAATGGCTGCTACAACTGCAGTGCTATCTTTATTTAAGTCAGGAGACAAAGTAGTAATTTCAAACAATGTATATGGTGGCACCTTTAGAGTTTTAGATAAAGTATTCAATAACTTTGGTATTCAGTATTCTATAGTTAATACTTCAGATTTAGATGAAGTAAGAAATAGCATTGATGAAAATGTAAAGGCAATATATATTGAAAGTCCAACAAATCCTCTTATGGACGTAACTGATATAGCGGCTGTGGCAAATATAGCTAAGGAAAAAGGTGTATATACTATCGTTGATAATACCTTTATGACTCCATATTTACAAAAACCAATAACTCTTGGAGCAGATATAGTTATTCATAGCGCAACTAAATATCTTGGCGGTCATAGCGACATAGTTTCAGGTATTGTTGTTGTAAATAGTAAGGAACTCGCAGAAAAGCTTCATTTTATTCAGAATGCAACAGGAGGAGTTTTAGCTCCCTTTGATTCCTTCCTTTTAATCAGAGGAATTAAAACCTTAGCAGTGAGAATGGATAGACATAATTCTAATGCAAAGATTGTGGCAAAATTCCTAAGAAATAGAGAAGAAATAGAAAAAGTATATTATCCAGGGTTTGAAGATCATCCAGGCCATGAAGTTCAGTCAAGACAGGCTAAAGGCTACGGTGGAATGATATCCTTTATTCTTAAAGAAGGATATGATTATGAAAAATTCTTTGAAAGTCTTAAGTTAATAACTTTTGGAGAAAGCTTAGGAGGAGTTGAGTCGCTAACATGTCATCCAGCCTCTATGACCCATGGTTCTATACCTTACGAATTAAGACAGAAGGTTGGTATTGTAGATAATTTAATAAGATTATCTGTAGGTATAGAAAAGGATGAAGATTTAATTAAGGATATAGAAAATGCACTTAAGGAGAGCATATAAAATGGTATAGGCGGTATTTCAGCAAAAATATTTATTAATGCCATATAACAAGAAACGTCTTTATTTTAAGACGTTTTTTGTTATATACTTTTGTTATCTTGCATTATGTTTACATAACTCAATATTACATAAAAGTTGTGAAGATAATATGAAAATGTGGATGTGATTGGAAAATTTATTTTTATTTAATAAACTAATAATATAAAATTAATAAAATTTACATAAAGTCTTTATAGTTATAAAATATAGTATATAATATAACTAAAAATAAACAAGGAGGAACAACTTAAAATAAAGCTTATGAAGAAATTTATAATTATGTTAATAACCATAGTTTTAATAGGTATAGGAGCGTCATATTTCTATATACAAAGATTACAAACAATAAACAAAGGAGATAATTATTTAATTATAAAAGAGGAGTCTTCTTTGGAAAGTTTAGCCAAGCAATTAGAAGATAAATCTATTATAAAGTCTAAAGATATTTTTCTAATGTATACAAAATTAAATAAATTTAATAGTAATATAAAAAGCAGTAAGCTCATAATAAAACAAGGTACAAGCTATAAAGAGCTAATATCAAAATTAAAAACTGGTAAATCTGATTTTTCAATAGTGACCATACCAGAAGGATTCACCTTGTATCAAATAGGAGAAAGATTGGAAAAAGATACAACAATCAACAAGGAAAGTCTCTTAAAAATAAATATTAGCGATTTAACTTCAAATAATATAGTTGCTAAGAAGCCTAATACTTACTACGATTTAGAAGGGTTTTTGTATCCAGACACTTACTATATACCAGTTGATGCTACTGAAAAAGATATTGCAAAGTTAATGTTTAGTAGATTTAAAAGCATTATGTCTGATGAATATATTAACCGTGCAAAAGAATTAGATTTAGACATTAATGAAGTTATAACAATTGCATCCTTAATAGAAAAAGAAGCAGCAAATGATAGCGAACGTAGTAAAATTGCAGGTGTTATATATAATAGAATAAAAAAAGGTATGCCACTACAAGTTGATGCTTCAGTAATATATGCTAATACTAAAGGTAAAAAGATAATGCAAAAGGTTACTTACAATGATTTGAAAATACAAGATTTGTATAATACTTATGTGTATAAAGAATTGCCACCAGGTCCAATTGCGTCTCCTGGTAAAGCATCAATAGAAGCCGCTCTTTACCCTGAGAATCACGATTATTTATATTATGTTGCAAATGGAAAAGGGCATGTTTTTAGCAAAACTTATAGCGAACATTTAAATAATGTAAAAAAATATATAAAATAAATTTGAAAAGAGATATGATTTTAAAAATCACATCTCTTTTTTCATATTAGTAACAATAACTATCTAAAAGGATTTAAACATTTCTTTTTTAGCACCACAAACTGGACACTCATCTACATTATCACCAATTTCAGTAAACCCACAGATTGGGCATACATAAATAGTCTCACTACCTATATCTTTTCCTTCTCTTGCTATATTTTGAGCATCTTGAAAGATTTTAGCATGGATTTTTTCTGCTTCTAAAGCAAAATGAAATGATCTTTGAGCATCCTTTTCATTCTGAAACCTTGCAGATTCAAGGTATACTGGATACATTTGATCTATTTCGTGTAATTCACCATTAATTGCGCCTTGGAGATTTTCAATAATATTTGTGTGACCAAATACAGCACCAGCCACAACGCTATTATCTCCAACTTGATCTTTTAATACATTAAAATGATTTTTAGCATGGCACCATTCTGCATAAGCAATTCCTTTAAAAAGCCTTCCTATATTTGGATATCCATCTTTCTCAGCCGATTCTCCCCAAATGAGATATCTCATATGAGCCATACTTTCTCCACCGTATGCTGAACGTAAAAAATCAGCAGTCATTGCATTATTTACTGACATTATTTACACAACCCTTCAAAAAAATTATTGCTCAAATTAGTTATATTTAGTTGAGCAGTTTTCCTAGTAATATTATTAGTAAGATGCGTACAATTTATGCTGTGGTTCATTGCACCATGTATAGCGTAGACTTTTTAATAGAGAATAATAAATTTATGTTATAATAAGCCCATTACGTAAATTTACAATTATAGTATAGGAAAAGAAGAGGTGAATACTTTTGAATAGTATAAAATGTGAACGTAGAATATATGATTACAAACTTAATACACATGCTCATTCATATGCTCAATTAATTCTACCAATTCATGGGATGCTTTATATAGAAACTAATTATAAAAAACTAACACTAAAAGATGAGCACTTATTCTTTCTTCCTCCAGATTGTGAACACAGCTTTAGGGCTGATAAGAGTAATGAATTCTTGGTTTTAGATATATCTAATAATATGCTTAATAAATATGATATGGAAAAGATGGTGGGTGGAAGGGAAGTTTTATTTGATGATAAGTGGAAAGCTATAAGATATTTATTGTTAAATGAAGCTGATAATAAAAAAAGTTCTAGTTCCATCAATAACTTATTCCTCTACTGTTATCATTTTATTGAGGATGGAAGTATGGCTGATTCTATAAAATATATTAATGAACATTTTACGGAAGATATAGATTTGAAAAAATTAGCAGCTATTGAACATTACAATATCAGTTATTATAGTGAATGGTTTAAAAATAAAATGAAGGTCTCCCCTGTTGAATACATACAAAATCTAAGAGTGAAAAAATCAAAAGAACTCCTTTTGAGTACAAATTTAACAATTTTACAAATTTCTCAAATGGTAGGTTATGAACACAATTCATCATTTACTAGAGTGTTTAAGTATTTAGAAAAAATATCACCTACAGAATTTAGAAGAAAAAATCAAAAAATAAGCTAAAAACTAACTAGATTTTAGAAAAGACTTATCTATTTAAAAAGATATAATAGTATGTATATAACATTTTAAAGGACTATTTCGAAATTGTTAGTAATTATTATTGTATAATATCAGAAGGAAGGTGTTTTTATGGTTACTTTTGAGGATTTTATGAAATTAGATATACGAGTTGGGGAAATTATTGAAGTGGAATTTTTTGAAAAAGCCAAAAAACCTGCTTATAAACTAATAGTAGATTTTGGTGAAAAAATTGGTATAAAGAAATCCAGTGCCCAAATTACTGAATGCTATAAAAAAGAAGAACTTATAGGTAAGCAAGTTTTAGGAGTGGTAAATTTTCCACCAAGACAAATTGCCGATTTTATGTCGGAGGTATTAATATTAGGAGTTTATGCTACACAAGGAGTAGTATTAATCCAACCACAACAATCTGTTAAAATAGGTGATAAATTAGGTTAATGCATAATTTTCTTATATATACAGTAGTATTGATAATTTGATATTTTTTAAGTGGACATCATAGAATGTCCACTTAGTTCATACTTTAAGAATGATGTGTCATTAAATATTTAAAATTATTCTAGTCAACATTTTTTTCAATAACAATATACGCCTGTCCTGCAATTATGCTATCTCCTACAGCACATGCAGATATATGCTTAACTTTCCAACCTTCTTCTAAATACTTGTTTACTATATCCAAGCCATCATCTTCTTTTGTACCTAGCGCTTTCACATTACTTCTAACCCATATTACCTTTTCCATTATCAAACCCTCCTCTCATATAATTTATTCGAATATACCTATATAAAATAGACGCATTTAATTACTATTATGATTTAACTAATAGTAATTAGACTCTTTTTTATTTTTGCAAACAGCACAATATATAATCATACTTATTAACGAAGCCAGAATTAATACATGCAATACGATATGATATAAATCGGGTATGTAAATATTAGAAGATGGTATTAACTTTATAGTATTAGCAAAATAATTAATTTTTCCTTTCCATGGGCCAAATATAGTAAAATACCAATGAAAATAAAACTGTGTTGTAAACCACACAAAAAGCCAGCCTACAAGAATGTATTTTCCAATATTGTCCTTTATAACAAACCAGACAAATGCTACTAAAAAAATAATAAAAAATATACCGTCATCTTTATATGAACTCGTTACTAAAATATTATCGCCAATGTTTAAGCTCACCATATCTAGAAAGAACCAAGCCATAAGAAATATATTTGCAGCTATAGCATTTTTCTTATATTTATTCATGTTTACCTCCATAGAAGATTATATAAGTAATATTCTCTTTCATTATATTTCCAATAATGCTCTAGTGAACTTTATCATAAAAAATGCTTATATCATTTCCAGAAAAATGTTTTAATAATAAGGAACCAATATGCTACGTTAAATAAGCTAACGGTTCCAATATATAACATTCGATAACTCTTTAAATTAAAACTTAATGATAAATATGTTGCTAGTATTATCATTAAAACAACTAAAATACCAAATGCTACTGTTCTTAAATCGTTAGCATTGAATGTGCCACCATATGAATTGAATATTTCCCCATTACCCACACATCCACAGCCAAAAATCTTTACAAGTAAAAATTTATCAAGAATAAGATAAAAGGGTGTAATAGCCGGAATTAATATAAATGGTAGAAAAAATATTACTATTTTATACGTTTTCGCCGCTAAATACATCATAAAATCACTCTCCTCCTTATAATATTACCATATTTATGGAAAAAATCATATTATTCTTATAATAATTAAAGTTTTAGCATATAATGAATGTTCTTTAGAAGTTGAATAATATGATGCCTATGATATAATTTAAAAGTGAAAATTTTTACATTTTGTAAATATGAGGTGAATGAATATGATATATCCACATGGAAATAAAAGTGATAAAGAATTATCTTTTCTCCACAGGGCGCTAGAGGACCTTAGAGTTGACTGCGAAAAGTGTTTCGGCTTGTGCTGTATTGCACTGTACTTTTCAGCTTTTGAAGGTTTTCCAGTGGACAAAGAGGCGGGCAAACCTTGCATAAATTTAAAATCGGATTTTACCTGCTCAGTTCACAGAAATCTCAGAGAACGGGGACTTAAAGGTTGTACTGCTTATGATTGCTTTGGGGCAGGACAAAAGGTTGCTCAAGTTACCTACGGTGGACATGACTGGAGACAATTTCCGGAGTCCGCTAATCAAATGTTTGAGGTGTTCCTGATTATGAGACAACTGCATGAAATGCTATGGTATCTGACAGAAGCGCGTACACTAAAGCCTGCCAGTCCTATCCAAGATGAGCTCAGCAGCATATTCAATGAAACGGAAGGACTTACTCATCTTAGCCCTGACTCTCTTATAGAATTGGATATGGCAGCGCACCGAAATAATGTTAACGCTCTACTTCAACGTACCAGTGAACTAGTACAAAATAAATTCCGTGGTGGACAGAAAACTTCTTCAAGACGTCAGAATAGCAGAGGGCGAGGATTAGATTTTATTGGCAAAGATCTCAGAAAAACTAATCTCAGAGGTGCAAACTTGAGAGGAGCATGTCTTATTGCAGCAGATCTAAGAGGAGTGGATTTGAGCGGGGCTGATCTCATTGGAGCTGATTTACGAGATACTGACCTCAGAGGAGCTAACCTTAGAGATAGTATCTTTCTTACTCAAGCTCAGATTAACACGGCAAAGGGGGATTCTAATACAAAGCTACCGATTTTGCTAACTCGCCCAACCCATTGGTCAAATGATTAACTATCTGAAATGAATATGCGGTATTTCAGTAGTATTTTATCCACCTCCAAGGAAATAATATTATTAAAATGAACTTGGAGGTGTTTTCATTTATGTACTTTGATCATACATTTGGCCACACTATTATAGGAGTAGTTAGAGGTGACGATGGAGTTATCACAGCTTATAATCTAGATAATGGAGAAACCATATCAAAAGAGCAGGCGGTTTTCATGTCAAGGCAAACGGCTATAAAAGGAGTATCTCCTCAAGTTGCCAAGATAGGAAATGAATTTTTGGAAAGTTTACCTGATGATGATAAATATAATTATTTAAAAAACTTACCTGTAGTAGAAGAGTAACAAAAGACTAAAAAAAGACGGGCTGCTGATATAATTATCAGTAGCCTATAATTTTTTATTATTATATAATTTATATGTAAAGTCAAAAATAGGAGTGGATAAAATGTTTGATAGAAATTATAAAACTTTAGATAAGGAAATATGGCAAGGAAGAACAGATAGTGAAACTAATTTTGATGCCTTTAGATGGCACCAGTGGGTAGAATGTGTTGATTTAAATAGAGAAGATTTAACTCCTTTTACAGGCAAGCTAGGTTTTGGTCTCATAGGTTTTTGTTGCGATGAAGGTGTTAAGAGAAACAAAGGAAGAGGAGGAGCTGCTAAAGGACCTGAAAGTATTAGAAAGGAATTAGCTAACCTACCTTGTTGTTTTAATCAAGAGGTGAAGATCTTTGACATGGGCAATGTACATTGCGAAGATATAACTTTAGAAGAAAGCCAAAGCCTTCTTTCAAAATGCGTAGATAAAATTTTAAGTTTAAATTTATTTCCTATAGTATTAGGTGGGGGACACGAAACTGCCTTTGGAAATTACAATGGAGTATTAAATAATATTAGGAAAGTCGATGATAAACCTAGAATTGGTATAATAAACTTTGATGCTCACTTTGATATAAGACCTTACCCAAATGGGGGCAGCTCTGGAAGCATGTTTAGGCAAATAGCAGATATATGTGAAAGTGAAAACTTACCCTATTCATACTTTTGTTTGGGAGTTCAAAAGCACAGTAATACTGTAGAACTTTTTAAAACAGCAGATAGACTTGGAGTTAAGTACATTTTAGCTAAAGATATTTTATATAGCGACAACTGGAATGTCATGGAAAAAATTGATGAGTTTATTAAACATCAAGATTATATATATGTAACTATTTGTACCGATGTATTTTCCTCTGCGTTTGCACCGGGGGTAAGCGCTATCCAGCCTTTAGGACTAAATCCAGAAAAAGCTTTGATATTTTTAAAATACATTTTAAGATCTAATAAGGTAGTAAGTTTTGATATAGCTGAGGTTTCACCAAGGTTTGATTCAGATAATGTTACAGCAAACTTGGCTGCATCCATAATTTTTGCTCTAATCAATACATTAAGTAGAATGAATGATTGTGATATTTACTAAAAGGATGTGTAAGGATGAATAAGGTAGCACTAGTTACAGGGGGCTCTAGAGGCATAGGCAAAGGAATTGCCATAGAACTCTCTAAGGCAGGATGCTCTGTAGTAATTAACTATAGAAGAGATGAGGTTTCTGCTAAAGAAACTTTAGAATATATTAAAAGTATAGGCGGATATGGAGAAATTTATAGGTGTGATGTAAGCTCATATAAGGAAACAAAAACTATGGTTGATGATATAGTAGGTAGGTTTGGGAAAATAGATATACTAGTTAACAATGCAGGAATTTCTAAGGTGGGCCTTTTTATAGATTCTAGTGAAGAGGACTTTGATGAACTGATAAATACTAATTTAAAAGGGGTATTTAACTGCTGTAGAGCTTCGGTTCCACATATGCTTAAAAAAGGAGAGGGAGCTATAGTCAACATATCCTCTATGTGGGGAAATGTTGGGGCATCTTGTGAAGTTATATATTCTGCCTCAAAGGGAGGAATAAATTCCTTTACAAAAGCCTTAGCAAAGGAATTAGGACCTTCAGGTATTAGAGTAAATGCCATTTCTCCAGGAGTGATAAATACAGAAATGAACGGATGGTTATCCCCTGAGGAAAAGAAAAGTTTAGAAGAAGAAATACCTCTATGTAGATTTGGAGATTGTGAAGATATAGGAAAAGCCGTAGTGTTTTTATGCAGTAATGCTTCAAAATATATTACAGGTCAAATAATAACTATAGATGGCGGAATGCTATAAACATAAAAGACCTTCTTACATATAATGTAATAATTATATGGTTTGGAGGTTTTTTATTATGGATTATACTTCTTGGAATGAAGGAAAAATGAAGGTGAATGGATTAGGAATTGTGAGAGTTCAGCCCGATGTAGCTATAGTTAATTTAGGAGTAGTTACAGAGAATAAAGATCTAGAAACGGCTCAAAGAGAAAACGCTATAAAATCAAACTCAGTTATAAATGCATTAAGACAAATGGGGATAGATGAAAAAGACATAAGTACAGCCAGCTATACTATTGAGCCTCAATACGATTATGTGGAGGGAAGGCAAATTTTTAGAGGATATAGGGTGTCAAATATTTTAAATGTTAAAGTGAGAAATATTAACAAAGTAGGGGAAGTAGTAGATAATGCAGTAAAGAATGGTGCAAATACAGTAAACAACATAAAATTCACTGTGGACAATATGGAAATATATTACAATAAGGCATTGAAGCTAGCTTTAAAAGATGCTGCAATAAAAGCTAGAGAAATGGCTAATAGCTTAAGGGTTAATTTAAATGGCACTCCTGTTAGAATTATTGAAGAAAGCGTTAGAGAAATAGGGGAAAGTCCAGTTCCTTATAAAGCTTTAGCAGAGGCTACCCCAATACTTCCAGGACAAATTAATGTAACGGCAAAAATAGTAGCGCTATTTAGTTATTTAGTTTCTTAGATTTTTAGTGTTTTAGTTGAGTATAAAACACTAATCACCTAAACAACTAAAAAGCCACCTTGGTGGCTTTTTTAAAGGTCTCTATTTTTATATATAACTAAAGATATAAACATGGAAATTAGTAGCATAGCTAATGAAAACATGAAAAATATAATTAAAACTTTACTTGGATTATGAATAATAATACTAAGAATATTTTTTACCATTGGATTATCTCTTTTTATTAATTTTTGTAAAAACCCAGGCAACATTAACCCCCCTATATATATAACTAAAGGAAAAATTCTCATTACGGCATATCCAAACTTAAAATATAATGGAAAATATATTGAAAAGCTTAGGAGTATTGCTGATACACAAACAATCATAATTATATAATCTGTAAAAGGTATAGGGCTGCCTCCTCTAATCCATCTAAATATGGAAAATGGAAGTAAAAACATTACTAAGTTCATGATTGTCATAAAGATTAGAGATAGATATTTTGAAATAACTAAGTCATTTCTATCTATAGGTAGACTTCCTAGTATTAAAGATGATTTACAGCGCTCTTCTTTTCCTACCATATCTTGGATAGAAGAATACACCATGATTATTATTCCAAAAGTATATAAAGGCATAGGATTATCTATTGGGGCCAATATACCTATTACAAGCATAAACAAAGAATAAGCTATGGCTATGAAAGTAATTTTTCGTTGGAGTAAAAAGTCTTTAAATACTAAATTAAACACAGTAGCACCATCCTTATAGTTTAAAATTCTCTGTTTTCATAGAGTTTTATTGATAAAAACATAGATAGTATGAAAATTAATGACATTAAAATTAACAAACCTAAATTTCCAAATTTAATTCCTTGAAGAAGCATTGGGATGGAAGTCCCTATATTTCCTAAGATATTAAATGCAATAAAAACAAGAAGATAAGAGAGAGTGGTAAATACTCGAGCTTTTGTGTAACCGAATTTGCAATAAATAGGTAACAATATTGATGAAAGAAACATTGAAGCAATAAATACATTGAATACATGATTTAAGTTTAATAATTCAATTTTATAAGGAAGTTTTAATGTAAATACTATTAGGGTAAAAATATAGATTATTAATAAAGAAAGTAATGTATATATTAAAACTGATATATATTTTGATATTATTAAGCTATTTCTTTTAATAGGTAAGCTGTTTATAACCATGTAGGTTTTATTTTGCTCATCGTAAGAAAAACTTCCAGCAATAAAGAAAAATGCTATGGTAGTTGCAATTAAGTAGGTTGTTGCTGAATCAGGCATGGTTTTAAACGCAACTAGACCAATAAACAAATAAAATAGTATGAAATAAATAGATTTTTTTTGTACTAATATATCTTTCTTAATAAGATTAAACATGCAAGGTACCTCCTATTTATTAGCAGTATAAACCATGATATCTTCTAAAGAAGCTCTATCTATAACTACATTTTCTTTGGCAAAAAGCTTCTTTACTTTATTTACATTGTTAGTTAAAGCTTCAAAACCAAAGGAGGTTTTACGAACTTTAATAAATTCCTTTTCCAAATCATAATCTAAAAGCTCCTTTGAACCCTTAATTAAAGCATAGTTTTCCATGATTTCATCTTTAGGCTTTGAAAAAACTATTTCTCCCTTGTTTATAAAGGTTATATAATCAGCTATTTTTTCCAGATCCGTAGTAATATGAGTTGAAAAAAACACGCTTTTATTCTCATCTTGTATTAAGTTATATAATATATCCAGTATTTCTTGTCTAAACACTGGGTCAAGACCTGAAGTTGGCTCATCCATGATTATTAAATCAGCATTGTGGGAGAGTGCCATAGCTAGAGAAAACTTCATCTTCATTCCCTTAGATAGGGTTTTAATTTTCTTTTTAGGATTTAAATCAAAGTCTTTTAAATATTTATTGAAGGCAGCATCGTCCCAGTATTTATAAAAAGGAGATATAATTCTTTTTATTTCGTTTATAGTTAAATCTTCATAATAATAATTTTCGTCGTAAACGAAGCCTATTTTTTCTTTAACTTCTCTTTCATATTTTAGGTTATCTTTGCCTAGAACTGTGATTTCTCCGCTTTTCTTTTTTATAAGATTCATAATTAGCTTAATTGTGGTGCTTTTGCCAGCTCCATTAGGACCGATGAATCCCATAATATATCCTCGTTCAAGATTAAAGCTTATATCTTTAAGTGTAAAATTATCATATTCTTTTCTTAAATTTTTGATTTCTAAAATATTATTCATAATAATTTCCCTCCAGATTTATTCGTATAAAATTTTTATTATATCTATAATTTGATTTAACCCAAGGCCAATTAATTTGCTTTCTTCCACAACTTCGGATAGCTTTTCCTCGATAATCCTCATTCTTTTTTCTTTAAGTAACTCCTTGTTCTGACCAGCCACAAAGGAGCCTTTACCAGGTACGGTTTGAATAAAACCTTCCTTTTCTAATTCTTCATAAGCTCTTTTAGTGGTTATAACACTAATTCGTAATTCTTGTGCTAAATTCCTTATAGAAGGAAGAGAATCTCCTGCTCCAAGTTCTCCAAATAAAATTAAACCTTTTATTTGATTGGTTATTTGCTCATATATTGGTTCACCAGAAGAATTGGATATTATTATATTCATAAACACACTCCTTTATAGCAAACTGTATACTTTGTATATACTGTATATGTTGTATATATACAGTATATACTTGCTAACGAAATTTTGTCAACAACTATTTAATTAAAAATCAAAATTTAATTGGCACACTTCTTGCTTTAAATATTCAATGAAAAAATATTAATAATCAGGAGGTAGTGTTTTATGATAGGAAAAACTATAGGTGAAATTAATATTGGGGACAAAGCTTCTTTTACAAAGACTCTTTCAGAAACAGATGTGTACTTATTTGCAGGAATCACTGGAGATTTAAATCCAGCTCATGTTAATCAGGTAGAGTCCGAAAAGACTATGTTCAAGGGAAGAATATGCCATGGAATGTTAGTATCTAGCTTAATTTCCACAGTGCTTGGAATGTACTTACCTGGCCCTGGAACTATTTACATGGGACAAGACTTAAAGTTTTTAGCACCTGTAAGAATAGGTGACACATGTACTGCTACAGCAGAAGTTATTGAAAAAAATGATGAAAAAAATAGATTAGTACTTAAAACTACTGTAACTAATCAAGAGGGAAAGGTTGTTATCGAAGGACAGGCAAAGGTAATGCCTCCTAGAAGATAATAATTAAATTTGAAAGAGCTTTTATACTACGTATAGAGGTTCTTTCTATTTTTTCATATTTCAGATAAAATATTATATATAGAAATTAATGAGGAGTGGTATAATGCTTCAAGACTCATTGGAAATTATGCTAGACAACATAGATGTAGGAATGATTGTTGTAAATAACTTAGGGGAAATATATACATTTAATGAAAAAAGTAAAGTAATGTTTAATTTAGACGGTGAAAAATCTATCTATATCAAAGAGGTTATACCAGACTTGGACTTAGAAGAAATAGTCAGTGATGGCAGTAGAAAATGGAAGGAATTTAAGATAGACATTTTTACAGTTAAGAAACAAAATATAAAAAGTGGATACATATTGTTAATATATGATACAGAAGAAATTGAAGGTTTACGTAATGAACTTCACAGAGAAAAAAGCACCGTTAAAGTTTTGAACTTTATTTTAGAAATGGCCTATGACGGAATTGTCGTCATAGATAAAGATGGTATTATAACTATGATAAACAAAGCCTATACTGAATTTTTAGAAATAGAACAACAGTGGGCTATTGGTCGTCATGTAGCAGATGTTATAGAAAATACTCGTATGCATATTGTGGCAAAGACTCTTATTCCAGAAACAGCTCAACTTCAAAGGATAAAGGGAAAGTATATGATAGCTAATAGAATGCCAGTAATTGAAAATGGCGAATTAGTAGCTGTAATAGGCAAGGTTTTGTTTAAAAACATTAAAGAATTAGATTTACTGTATAATAAAATTAGAAATATTGAAGATGAGTATAAAAAATATAAGGGTGAATTTGAACATAGTAACAGCGCCACCTATAGTTTCGATAATCTTATAGGAAAGAGTAAACCCTTTATTCAAGCAAAAAACCTAGCTAAAAAGTCGGCACATACAAATTCAAATGTACTTTTAAGAGGGGAAAGTGGTACTGGTAAGGAGTTATTTGCTCATGCTATACATAGGGCTAGCGAAAGAGCCTATGGAAATTTTGTAAAAGTAAATTGTGCAGCTATTCCTAGAGATCTTTTAGAAGCGGAGCTCTTTGGGTATGAGGGGGGATCTTTTACAGGGGCTAGAAAAGAAGGGAAAATGGGAAAATTTGAGTTAGCCCATGAAGGAACTATATTCTTAGATGAAATAGGAGACATGCCTCTTCACATGCAAGCAAAATTATTAAGAGTGCTTCAAGAAAAGGAAGTAGAAAGAGTGGGAGCCAATAGAAGCAAAAAAATAGATGTAAGAATTATTGCGGCTACAAATAGAGCTTTAGAGGGAATGATAAAAGAAGGAACCTTTAGAGAGGATTTATACTATAGATTAAATGTAATTACTATAAATATACCTCCTTTAAGAGAGAGACCAGAAGATATAGAAATGCTAGCAAATTATTTAACGGAAAAAGTATCTTCTAAATTAAATAAAAAAATAAAAGGTTTATCTAAAGATGCAAGCTGCTCTCTTATGAACTATAAATGGGAAGGCGGAGTTAGAGAGCTGGAAAATGTAATAGAGAGAGCTATTAATTTAGTAGATTATAATGGATTAATTGAGTGCAAGCATTTGCCAAAGGATATAGTGAAAAATAAGTATGAATTTGAAAATACTAGCTTAAATGATATTATTAATGTAGCGGAGAAGGATGCCATTTTGAAAGCTTTGATTGCTTGTAATTGGAATAAATCCTTAGTAGCTAAAATGCTTAATATTAGTAGAACTTCCCTGTATGAAAAAATAGAAAAACATAATATCTAGCCAAATAATAAAAAACTGTACGGAAAAGTTTACGATAAATCTGTCGTAAAAAGTGTAGTGTTAGAAAAACACTACACTTTTTTATTGAAAACGTTGCAAGTGTAAATAAAAGCGTACAACTATAGTCTCTTTATTCTGAAAATTAGTTGAAATTACCCTAAAATACAGAAAAGTTAATGTTTTAACAAGCCTTTCAACTATGGCACGATTATTGCTAATAAGTATTACAAAGCAAAATTACCAAAGGAGGCATGAGAATGAAATCTAAAGTTATGGCTGTTGAAGATGCTATAAAATTGATTAAAGATGGTGATACCGTTGCAGTAGGTGGCTTTATTGGTGCCGTACACCCAGAAGATTTAAGCCTTGAAGTTGAAAAAAGATTTTTAAGTGAGGGATATCCCAAAAATCTAACCTTAGTTTATGCAGCTGGACAAGGTGACTCGAAAAATCGTGGTTTGAATCATTTTGGACATGAAGGTTTAGTTAAAAGAGTTATAGGAGGACACTGGGGACTTGTACCTAAGCTTCAAAAACTTTCAAATGAAAATAAAATAGAAGCCTATAATCTGCCTCAAGGAGTTATAACTCATTTATTTAGAGATATAGCTGCAGGGAAAATAGGAACTATTACCCACGTAGGTTTAAAAACCTTTGTTGATCCTAGAATAGAAGGTGGAAAACTCAATGAAGTAACTAAGGAAGATATAGTAAAGGTTGTAAATATTGACGGGCATGAAAGATTGTATTATAAAGCTTTCCCAATTAATGTGGCTCTTTTAAAAGGTACTTATGCCGATGAAAAGGGAAATATATCCTTAGAAAAAGAAGCGGTTACAGTGGAAACCTTGTCTATTGCCCAAGCAGTTAAAAACTCAGGAGGAGTTGTAATCGTTCAAGTAGAAAAAGTAGTTAAGGAAGGAAGTTTAAATCCTAAACTAGTTAAGATACCTGGCATATATGTAAGTGCAATAGTTGTAGGAAAAGAAGAAAACACCTTTATGACTTTCTCAGAAAAATATAATCCTTCATATTCAGGAGAAGTTAGAATTCCTTTAAATAATATACCACCACTACCATTAGATGAAAGAAAGATAATTTCAAGACGTGCAGCCCTAGAATTAACACCAAACTCCATAGTTAACTTAGGAATAGGAATTCCTGAGGGGGTATCCATAGTTGCTAATGAAGAGGGAATAGGAGAAAGCTTGACTCTAACGGTGGAAGCAGGTCCAGTAGGAGGAGTACCAGCAGGTGGATTAAGTTTTGGAGCAGCAACAAATCCAGAGGCTATACTCGATCAACCTTATCAGTTCGACTTCTACGATGGAGGAGGGTTAAATGCAGCCTTTTTAGGACTTGCTCAATGCGATAAATACGGAAATATAAATGTAAGTAAATTTGGCCCAAGAATACCTGGTGCAGGTGGTTTTATAAATATATCACAAAACTCTAAGAAGATGGTGTTCTGCGGAACCTTTACAGCTGGAGGGTTGGAAGTAAAGGTTATAGAGGGAAAATTAATAATAGAAAATGAAGGTAAATCAAAGAAGTTTATTGACCATGTAGAACAAATTACCTTTAGCGGTGATTATGCAAGAGAAATTGAACAATCCGTTCTCTATATCACTGAAAGGGCAGTGTTTAGTCTAGAAAAGGAAGGATTAACACTAATAGAAATTGCACCAGGAGTAGATCTTCAAAAGGATATACTAGAACAAATGAATTTTAAACCAATTATATCGGAAAATTTAAAATTAATGGATGAAAGAATATTCATGGACAAACTCATGGGATTAAAAAAATAATATGAAAGGGTGAAATGTATGATAGGAGTTATAGGTATTATTTTATCATTAGGTTTACTTATGTACTTGGCTTATAGAGGTGTTACAGTTTTAATACTTGCCCCGGTGTTGGCTCTATTTGCTGCATTGATGGGAAGCTTTGGAGGACAACAAATTCCTCTAATGGCAACATATACAGAAGTTTTCATGAAGGCCCTTGCAGGCTATATTAAATCCTACTTCCCTGTTTTCTTACTAGGAGCAATTTTTGGTAAGATAATGGACGATTCAGGAGCAGCAAAAGCTATTTCTCATGCTATTGCAAAAAAATTAGGTAAGGAAAAAGCAATAATTGCTGTTGTTTTATCCTGTGGAGTTTTAACTTATGGTGGAGTTTCACTATTCGTTGTTGCTTTCGCAGTTTACCCAATAGCTTGTGCATTATTTAGAGAAGCTGGTATTCCAAAGAGATTAATTCCAGGATCCATTGCATTAGGTTCTTTTACCTTTACAATGACAGCATTGCCAGGAACGCCTCAAATACAAAATGCTATACCAATGCCATTTTTCGGAACAAACGCTTATGCAGCACCAGTTCTTGGTATTGTTGCAGGTATAGTTATGGGAGGCGGAGGATTAGCTTGGCTTATGTACAGAGCTAAAAAAGCTATGGCTGCAGGAGAAGGTTATGGAAACCATGCAAAAGATAAGGTAGTTGAATTTAATGAAAGTGAGTTACCATCCTTTACCGTTGCTATGGTGCCTATTATATTAGTTTTAGCTATTAACTTTATTTTATCAAGAATGGTTTTTGTAGCTGGAAAATACAATGGAGATTATTTAACTCAAGCTCCTTACAGCACAAAACTAGCATCTGTAGCAGGAACATGGAGTTTAGTTATTTCATTAGTAATTGCTATAATTTCAGTAATCATATTAAATTATAAGAGATTTAAAGAAGTAACAGTTATTAATAGTTTAAACCAAGGAGCTTTTGGTTCCTTACTAGCTATATTAAACACAGCAGCAGAAGTTGGATACGGAAACGTTATTCAGTCTCTAGCAGCCTTTGAAATAGTAAAGATAGCTATACTAGGAATATCTAGTAACCCGATTATTTCGGAAGCAATTTCCGTTAATATACTTGCAGGTATTACAGGGTCAGCATCAGGGGGAATGAGTATCGCTCTTGGAACCTTAGGAAAAACTTATTATGACCTAGCATTACAGCAGGGAATAAATCCAGAAGTTCTTCACAGAATAGCAGCATTAGCCTGTGGTGGACTTGATACATTACCACATAACGGTGCAGTTATAACACTATTATCAATATGTGGATTAACGCACAAAGAATCCTACGTAGATATAGGAATGGTTTCAGTTATAATTCCTATAGCTGGTACTGTTATAGCGATACTATTAGCTATGATGGGAATAGTGTAAGCTAAAAAATATATCATCACATTCATACACTCATTAAAAATTTCTAAACACTCAAAAAAGCCACCAGGTTACTCCAGCAACCTGGTGGCTTTTTTATTTTTACCATATTGATATAAAGTAAAATTTAGTATAGCATTATACATAAGTAACATATTTTGTAAGGGGTGCAATATGGAAAAGTTTATTCGGTTAGAAATAATTGCTGTAGATAGAATAGGTATAACCTTAGAGTTTTTAGAAAAAATACATAAACTAAATATTAATCTTATCTCTGTTGAGGTGTTTACTGGCAGAGTTTGTGTAAAAATTGAGGATATCCATCAAGATAAAATAGAAGAATTAAAGATGAGTATTTTTTCCATTGAAGGTGTATTTCAAATTAATAGAATTGAACTTTTAGACCACGAAAAATCCCAAAGAAAACTTCTAGCTATAATTGACTCCATAGATGAGGGGATAATGTACATAAATGAAAAATCCGAAGTGGAGATATTTAATAGTTATTGTGAAAACGTTTTTTATTATAGTAAGGAAGATATTTTAGAGAAGAATATAAATAAATTAATAAAAAATGAGCCCATGGTGGAATTATTAAAGAGTGGTAAGAAACACGACAATATTGAAGTGAATTTTCAAAATGGAAGAGGAAGAAGTCATTATCTTGCTACGGTAAGACCTGTTAAAGATGATAATGATAACAATATTGGAGTGGTGGCTTCCATTAGAGATATGGACAAAGCTATTGAAATTGCCAATGTGGTATCCTCTTCAAACAATGGAATTTTTAATAATATTATAGGTAATAGCTTGGGCATTGAAAGAGTAAAGGGAATGATAAAAGCTGTAGCTAAAAGCAACTCTACGGTAATACTTAGGGGAGAAAGTGGAACAGGTAAGGAGTTGTTTGCCAAGGCCGTTCACAATTTAAGTAGTAGAAAAGATAAAAAATTCATTCCTGTAAATTGTGCAGCCCTTCCGAATAATCTAATTGAAAGTGAACTTTTTGGATATGAAAAGGGAAGCTTTACAGGAGCCTTTGCCACAAAGGAAGGTCTTTTTAAAGAAGCTCATGAAGGAACTTTATTTTTAGATGAAGTAGGAGAACTTCCTCTTCTATTACAGGCAAAGCTACTTAGGGTTCTACAAGAGGGAGTGGTAAGAAGAATAGGAAGCAACATTGAGGAAAGCATAGATGTTAGAATTGTGTGTGCCACCAATAGAAATCTTGAGGAAATGGTTAAGGAAGGCAAGTTTAGAGAGGATTTATACTATAGATTAAATGTTATACCTGTATATATACCACCTTTAAGGGAACATTTAGAGGACATACCTAGTCTTGTTAGGTTTTTTATTGAAGACCTTAATAAGAAGATAAGTAAAAGAATATTAGGTACTGATTTAGAATTTATAAATAATTTAATGAAATATAATTGGCCTGGAAATGTAAGAGAACTTAGAAATGTTGTAGAGAGAGCTATGAACATATGTAATGATAAGCTATTAAAAGCTGAGCATTTAATAATAAATTTCAATGATAACTTACCAATGGCTCATAATATCTTAGAGGAAGAAAACCTAAAGCTAAACGAGATTATGGAAATTACAGAAAAAGAAGTAATAATAAAAGCCTTAAGAAAAAATAAAACTTTAAGAAAAAGCGCAAAAGCATTAGGGGTTTCTCATACCACTGTGATAAATAAGATTAATAAGTATGGCATAGAGTGGAAAGAATAATTTACACGTGGTAATATATATTTACACTTAATGCTATAAAGTGGTTGAAAAGCTTTACATTTAATTTATTATAATATATCCCAAAATTGAAAAGCCTTATTTATCAATGATTGGCAGGTAATTTAGAATTTTTAGAATATTTGGCATAGTAATTGCTATTACTATATAAAAAGACAAATATTTTAATTTAAATAAGGGGGATTTATTATGGATAAGATGCATATAGTTAATATGGGATTTGGAACAAAGGCAGTTCATGGAGGGTATAAAAAGGATTCACAATATGGTGCTCTTTCCACGCCAATATTTCAAACTTCAACTTTTGTATTTGAATCAGCAGAACAAGGTGGAAGAAGATTTGCAGGTGCGGAGTGTGGACATATATATACAAGACTTGGAAATCCAACCACAGACCAATTAGAAGAAAAGATTGCAATTCTTGAAGGTGGAGAAGCGGCTGTTGCCACAGCATCAGGTATGGGAGCCATATCATCTGCACTATGGTCAGCATTAAGAGCAGGAGATCATGTAGTGGCAGACGATACTCTTTATGGATGTACCTTTGCGCTACTTAGCCATGGATTAACTAGATTTGGTATAGAAGTTACTTTTGTAGATTCAACTAACTTGGAAGAAGTTAGAGCTGCCATGAGAGAAAATACTAAAGTAGTATATTTAGAAACACCAGCAAACCCTAACTTAAAAGTTACTGATATTAGAGAAATATCAAAAATTGCTCATGAAGTAGAAGGATGTATGGTTTTTGTAGATAATACATTCTGTACTCCATATATACAAAGACCTTTAGAACTAGGAGCAGACGTGGTACTGCACTCCGTTACTAAATATTTAAATGGACATGGAGACGTTATAGCAGGTTTTGCTGTAGGTAAAAAGGAATTTATAGATCAGGTTAGATTATTTGGAGTAAAAGACATGACAGGAGCTGTTATAAGTCCATTTGATGCCTTCTTAGTTATTAGAGGTATGAAGACTTTAGAAGTTAGAATGGAAAGACACTGTAAAAATGCTATGAAGGTAGCAGAATTTTTAGAATCACATCCAGCAGTAGAAAAAGTATATTATCCAGGCTTAGAAAGCTTTAAATATTATGAAATTGCTAAAAAGCAAATGAGCTTACCAGGAGCTATGATTTCATTTGAATTAAAGGGGGGATTGGAAGAAGGAAAGGTAGTTATGAACAATGTTAAACTAGCTACACTTGCAGTTAGTTTAGGAGACGCGGAAACTCTAATTCAACATCCAGCATCTATGACACATTCACCATACACAAGAGAAGAAAGACTTGCAGCTGGTATTAGTGATGGTTTAGTTAGATTATCCGTTGGATTAGAAACAGCAGAGGACATAATTGAAGACTTAAAGGGAGCTTTAGATTTATTAGTATAAAGTTGCAGGCAACTTTATACAGATTTTTAGATGATTAGATTTTTAGTTAAATAGTTGATGAAGAAATTCTTTCAGAATTTCAATAATAAAAATTCTGAAAGAATTTTCACCAACATTAAAAATCTAAAACACTAAAAAACTAAAAAACTATATAAAAGGGGGATTATTATGGAGATAAAGAAAAAATCAAGTGGTACGGCGCTGATACCTTTCTTAGTGTTTATTGCTATTTATTTAGGTAGTGGTTTAATACTTCAAGCTCAGGGTGTGGAGATGGCATTCTACCAATTACCTGCACCAGTAGCTATATTTTGCGGAATCATAAGCGCATTTTTCATTCTTAAAGGAACAGCGGAAGAAAAATTTGATGCCCTTTTAGAAGGATGCGGAAACAAAGACATTATAATAATGTGTACAATTTATCTTTTAGCAGGAGCTTTCGCTACTGTATCAAAGGCTATGGGCGGAGTAGAATCCACCGTTAACCTAGGACTTACTTATATACCACCGCAATTTATAACTGTAGGATTATTTGTAATAACCTGCTTTATATCTATTTCTACAGGAACTTCAGTAGGATCTATAGTTGCAGTTGGACCAATTGCAGTAGGACTTGCAGAAAAATCAGGACTTTCTCTTCCTCTAGTTTTAGCGGCTGTAGTAGGAGGGTCAATGTTTGGGGACAACCTTTCTGTAATATCGGATACTACCATTGCGGCCACTAGAACCCAGGGTTGCGAAATGAGGGACAAGTTTAGAGTGAACCTTTATATAGCGGTTCCAGCAGCTATAATAACAGCAATTTTATTATTAATATTTGGAAGACCAGAAGTGGTACCTGCTATGCAAAGTTACGATTTTAGCCTTATCAAGGTTTTGCCATATGTATTAGTTTTAGTGCTATCTATAATAGGTGTAAACGTATTTGTGGTTTTAACCTTAGGCATAGTTGTTTCAGGCGCAATAGGACTAGGTTTTGGCAATTTAACAGTACTAACTTTTTCCCAGGAAATATTTAATGGTATGCTTGGAATGGTAGATATTTTCTTATTATCCATGTTTACTGGTGGACTTGCTCAAATGATTACAAAGGCTGGGGGAATTAATTTCTTACTAGAAAAAATTAAGACAATGGTTAAAGGCAAGAGGTCAGCAGAAATGGGGATAGCGGCACTAGTTGCTGTTACAGATGCAGCGGTTGCAAATAATACTGTAGCTATAATCATTGACGGACCAATAGCAAAGGAAATGTGCCAAGAATATAAAGTTGACCCAAGAAGAAGTGCTGCGCTACTTGATATTTTCTCCTGTGTTATGCAGGGAATAATTCCTTATGGAGCTCAAATGTTAATAATTTTAAGCTTTACTAAGGGAGCAGTATCGCCATTTGAAGTATTACCACTTTTATGGTACCAATGGTTACTTGCAATATCAGCAATACTATCCATGTATATTCCTTTTGCTGATGCATTAATAAAGAAAACTCCTTGGGATTGGAGTAAAGAAGAAGCTAAGCTATAGAATGTTAGGGAGGATTTAATTAATGGAGAAAAAATTAATCGAAATACGTTGGCATGGCCGTGGGGGACAAGGTGCTAAAACCGCTTCATTGTTACTGGCAGAAGCAGCTTTCTCTAGAGGAATGTATATTCAAGGATTCCCAGAATACGGTCCAGAAAGAATGGGAGCACCAATTACAGCTTATAACAGAATAGCAAATTATCCACTAAGAGTTCATAGTAATATTTATGAGCCAGATTACGTAGTGGTAGTAGATGAAACTCTACTTAAAACCGGTGAATGTATTAAAGGTCTAAAAAAAGAAGGGGCTATCATTATAAACACTAGAAAAGATGCAGATACAATAAAAAAAGAGCTTGGAGGATATGAAGGAGCAATTTATACCATAGACGCAAGAACCATCTCCGAAGAAACCTTAGGAGCATATTTTCCAAACACTCCAATGCTTTCAGCTATAGTTAAGATTATTGGTATTATAGATGAGGAAAAATTTGTTGAGGATATGCAAGGCTCTTTTGAACATAAATTCTCAACAAAACCTCATGTTATAGATAAAAATATGGCAGCACTTAAAAGAGGACTTTTGGAGGTGACTAGAATTGGATAGAAGAATGAAAGTTACTCCAGAAACCCCATGGAAAGACATCCCTAGAGGGGGAACCATGCTGGATGGTGGAAATGCAGTAGACTTTAAAACTGGTGACTGGAGAGTAATGAAACCTATTTGGTATGAAGATAAATGTAAACATTGCATGTTTTGCTGGGCAGTTTGTCCTGATATGTCCATAATAGTAGAAGATGGAAAAATGACTAGTATAGATTATGATCACTGTAAAGGCTGTGGAGTATGCGTAGAACAATGTAATTTCAAGGCTCTAGAGCTGGTTGATGAAGAATAGGAGGGAAGAGAAGATGGCTAATCAAATAAGAAAAAGTTTAAGCGGTAATGAAGCTGTAGCAATAGCTATGATGCAAATGGGTCCAGACGTGTTTCCAGCCTTTCCTATAACTCCATCAACAGAGGTACCACAATATTTTTCATCCTTCGTTGCAAATGGTGAAGTTAAGGCAGAGTTTGTAGCTGTAGAATCTGAACATAGTGCTATGTCCGCGTGTATTGGAGCTTCAGCAGCAGGAGCTAGGGTAATGACTGCTACCTCATCAAATGGATTAGGACTTATGTGGGAAATGCTTCATATAGCAGCAGGAGACAGGTGCCCAATTATAATGGCTTTAGTAAATAGAGCAATGTCACCGGCACTTAATATTCATAATGACCATTCAGATTCCATGGGAGCAAGAGATGCAGGATGGATACAAATGTATGCAGAAAACACTCAAGAGGCTTATGATAACGCTATTCAAACACTAAAAATAGCAGAGGATGAGGAAGTTATGGTTCCTGGTATGGTATGCTATGATGGATTTATCACTAGCCACGCTGTAGAAAACTTGTTTATCATGGACAATAAAGATGTGGCAGACTTCGTTGGAGCTAATAAAAGAACTGGAGCAGGACTTCTTGGTGAGAAGAGTATAGCGGTAGGGCCTATGGTTCTTACTAATTATTATATGGAAATGAAAAGACAGCAAAAACAAGGACTTTTAAATGCTAAAGAAGTAGCTTTAAGAGTAGCAAAAGAGTATGAAGAGTTAACAGGAAGAAAATATGGACTCTTTGAAGAATACAGATTAGAGGATGCTGATGTAGCTTTAGTTATAATAGGTTCCTCAGCTGGAACAGCAAAGGCTGTAACGGACGAATTAAGAGCAAAAGGCATTAAAGCGGGAGTATTAAAGATAAGATTATACAGACCTTTCCCAGTGGATGAAATAGTAGAAGCTCTTAAAAATGTTAAAGCTATAGCGGTAATGGATAAATCTGAATGTTTATCAGGAAATGGTGGTCCATTATTTGGAGATGTAGCAGGTTCTTTATATGGAAAATATAATGACAAGATACTCATGAGCTATATCTACGGGCTAGGCGGAAGAGACGTTAGAGTGGAAAGCTTAGAAAGTGTTTACATGGATTTATTAGAAGCTTTAGAGACAGGTAAATACAATAAATATAACTACTTAGGTTTAAGGGAATAGGGGGGATTACGGATGGCTACATTAAAAGAATTAACTAAAATTCCAGATAGAATAACCAGTGGACATAGAATGTGTGGTGGATGTGGAGCCCCTATGATAGCAAAGTGGGTACTAAAGGCAGTTAAACCAGAGCATAAGGCTGTTATATCCAATGCTACAGGATGCTTAGAAGTTTCCACAACTTTATACCCTTATTCAGCTTGGAAGGACTCTTTTATTCATACAGCCTTTGAAAATGCAGCAGCTACCATTAGCGGAACTGAAGCAGCTTATAGAGTGTTAAAGGCTAAAGGACAAATAAAAGAAGAATTTAAATTCATTGCCTTTGGGGGAGACGGTGGAACTTACGATATAGGATTCCAATCCTTATCTGGTGCTATGGAAAGAGGACACGATATGCTTTATGTATGCTATGATAACGGAGCATATATGAATACAGGAATTCAAAGATCCTCTGCAACTCCAGTAGGAGCAGACACTACAACAAGTCCTCAAGGAAGCGAATCCTTAGGTAAAAAACAAGGTGGAAAAGATCTAACTATGATTATGGCTGCTCACAATTTGCCATATGTGGCACAAACTGTTCCAGTAGTACCTGGAACAAAGTACACTATGGATTTATATAATAAAGCTGACAGAGCCATAAATGAGTTTAGAGGAGCTACATTTATGAACGTATTAGCTCCATGTCCAAGAGGATGGAGATGTGATTCAGCAACAGAGCTAGAATTAATTAAACTAGCTGTTGAAACTTGCTATTGGCCACTATATGAAGTGGTAAATGGAGAGTTTAAATTAAGCTACAAGCCTAAAAATAAACTTCCACTGGAAGAATGGCTAAAACCACAGGGAAGATTTAAACACTTGTTTAGTTCAGAAGAAGGAAAGGCTTTAATTGCTAAAGCTCAAGAAGAAGTGGATAGAAAGTGGAAGAGGTTATTGTTTCTTTGTGGAGAAGAAGAATAGCAGATAACAAAGAATAAATAACATATAAACAAAGGAGATTTTGCATGGGCAAAATCTCCTTTGTTTATATGCAGTTTGCAGGATAAATTATTCTTTTTTATTCTATAATTGTATACTCAGATATTTCTTCTTTTGCAATAATTCGCTTAATCCCAATATTAAAAGTGCTTTGTGCAAAAATATAAATTATATTCAGTAGGGCAAATACAATTACAATTATAAGAATATTAATACTAAACGGCATATAGTCGCCAGTCTGAACTGAAAGCGATTTTTGAACCGTTTTGGCTATCAAGATACATGGCCACAACATCACAAAAAACCAAATCCAAAGTACAGGCTTATAAATATCTATTAGCATTTTCTTAATTGCTTTAGGACTATACCCTATTAAATGAAGAGTCAACATATCACGTGTGCTGTCTTGAAAGTTTAAGATGAGCGCAAGAAATATCAAGATGCATCCTACAAGACATCCGATAAATTGATTGATAATAGCACTGTTTTGATTGGAGACGGATGCTCGGTTAAGTGTATCAAGTTTATGTTCATGTGTTGTAGTTACGCCGCCATTATTGAGTGGTTTCATACTAAAAACGCCATTATAAGCGGCTAATTGAATATTAAGCATATCGGCAAGGATATTTCGGTTGACATAAACGCAACCACTTGTTGCGTTGGCAGCAATACCAGTCACCGTCAAGATTCGTTCAGCGGCACCTATATTGACAAGAATGGTATCACCTTTCTGAAATCCATACATTTCAACAAGTGCGGAACTAATATATATGTCGTTTATCATTGGTACTTCTAAGCTTGTTCCGTCTTTATCAGCAAGTGAGAGAAGCTTTTCACTGTCCGCTAAGCCAACTATCTGCTGTTCAATATTATTACCGTTTACTTGCTTGAGTGTTCCTGATTTAAACAAATATATTTGTGTCTCGGATAAGGCGCCATTCTGCTCACGATATGTATCATATCGGGTATCAAAAAGATAATGGTGCCCCTCGGTCTGCGAAAGAAAAACCTTGCCACTGCTTAGATTCAAGGAATTTCCTATTATAAACATTACCGTGCATCCCATCACTGCCGATACAATCATAAGAACAGCGACGGGTTTTCTAAGTGCAATACGGATAGGAATTTTGTCTTTTGTAGGCAAAGCTTCTGCAATTTGATTTGCAAGTTGTAATATTTTAGAGTACCTTGCACTGCTATTTATTCCCGCGAGCAAAATGCCGGTTTCTTTCCCGCTAATAGAACCATAGCATAGCAATGTAACCAAACAGGATACCACTGACACAGTTAGAAATCCTATTGATAAATGCGAAATAGTTATACCTTTTATTAATCCGCTCATAGCGTATGAGTGGGTATTTGCATTTATTAGCACACTGGACCCAAGGTATCCCAGAGCTAATCCGATGACAGCACCAAGTAGTGTAAGAATTGCAGTAAAGACAACAAAGGAAAAAGCAAGTGAACGATTGTTAAAGCCCATTGATTTCAAGCAGCCGATTTGTTTTTTATTTTTTCTAAAAAAACGGTAATAGAACATAGCAAAAACAAAGCTAGTCAGGACTGATAATACGATAAGAAAATTAAATGCAAGAATGCTATTAGAATTTAGAGCATTTAAATAAAGTGATTCATTGTTGCTAAGTACAGGAAGTTTATCAAACATAGTTATATTTCCATCAATAGAAAACTGGACAAAAAAATACATAAAGGACGCAAAAATAGAAAGGACAAGAAGCAGTCCAACAAATACTCGATTTTTAAGCAGTTCTTTTATAAGCTGCTTGACCATCAAACTCATAGTTCTACCCCCATATCATATCGTTTGCGGATATTGGATTATGATTTGTATAGTCGTGGAACAATAGTCCGTCTTTTATAGTAATCACTCTGTCTGCTGTCTTAGCAATCTGCTGATTATGTGTTGTAAATAGAATCGTAATACCAAAAGCGGATTTTATGTTATGCAGGAGAGCTACTACTTTTTTACCGTTAGCTTCATCTAAGGCACCGGTTGCTTCATCACAAAATAATATTCTCGGCTTCTTGATAACTGCTCTTGCTATGGCAACGCGCTGCTGTTGCCCACCAGAAAGCTGTGCGGGAAATTTTTTTAGAATGTCATTTATTTCTAGAAAATGAGTAAGGTTGTCAAAGGATAAGGGAGTGGAGTTTTGTGGAATGCCAATCTTTATATTTTCTTCAGCAGTAAGATTGTTTAATAGTAGATAGTTTTGAAAGATGTTCCCTACCTTGCTACGCTTCCAGTTAGCAAGGCGAGATTCTGACATGCCACTAACTTTTTCGTCTCCATACCAAACATCACCCGATGTTGGTTTAAACAAGCCGGACAGAACATTGAGAAGGGTGGTTTTGCCCGATCCACTCTGCCCAAGTATGACCGTAAAAGTATTCTCTGTAATACCTAAGCTGATACCCTTTAGGGCAAACTCGTGACTATCAAATTTTTTTGTAACATTTTCTGCTCTTAAAATATGTTTCAAATGCTATCTTCCTTTCTTATTTTACGAATCTGTAATTGTTTATTAATAAAATTAATATCATTGTTGATTCGTAGAACATTTATAAAGCATCCTGCTGTATAGACAATAATACCCATGAGTATGACAAGCCATAAAGGAGTGCTGCTATACCATCCAAACAGAAAACCAGCGGGGATAAGTATTAAGAGAACATATCCAATTTCCAACAAAGATTCTACAAGAAAAAATATACTTTCAAATTTCCTAACCAATATTAACCCTGCATGGATAAGGGCATTTACCGCAAAAGACTGAAAGATGCTATCGACCAACAGAAATCTTGCTTGATAAAATGTGGCAATCACAGCTAGCAATACAATCGTAAGCCCTGTTGTTGCCGAACAATTCTTTATTAGAGTTTTCATGTCTGCACCTATCTTTCCAATAAACTAGATTTTATTTTTGGGATATATTTTCTTGTGACAGTTACGCGTTCACCATTTGTCAAAGTTGCTTCCATACGGCTATTCATCAATGTGCGTATACTTTCCAAATAATTTAAGTTTAGGATGCAAGATTTGCTAATTTGGACAAATCCAACCGATGAAAGTTCTTCAATGAGTTGGTACAGCCGCAAATCTGTCTGGCAAACGAATTTTTCGCCATAGACAAAAGTGCGCTTGTCTACGCTCTCTATGTAATAGATATCCGAAGCATTCACCCATGTTTCGATACCGTCTGAATTACACTTTACCGAGCTATCAATAGATTTTATTAACGTTATTAATCGCTTAACCGTTTGATTCATCTTTGAGTATCTTATGAGAACATCAATATCTTTTTGAGATAGGTGTTCTTCTAGCTTTACAACAATCATCTGCCATGCCTCCAGTATATTATGCTGATTTAGGGATTTCAAGGGAAGTAAGACCAACGTGCAAATTTCGGCTACTAACATGCTAATTATATTATATGGAATGTACGATTTTATTTAAAGTTATTAGAGTTTAATGTTAGTTATTTCAATGCATGATATTTCAAATAATTTAATATCAATAATTACTTCCAAATAAAGACGTAATAATATTATACTATTATTTTACTTCTAGAAAGGCTAAAAAATTAAATTTTGGAGCAATTTTGTTAAATGACCCTAAATAGGGATAATACTATACCATATGTGGCACAAACTGTTCCAGTAGTACCTGGAACAAAGTACACTATGGATTTATATAATAAAGCTGACAGAGCCATAAATGAGTTTAGGGGAGCTACATTCATGAACGTATTAGCTCCATGTCCAAGAGGATGGAGCTGTGATTCAGCAACAGAGCTAGAATTAATTAAACTAGCTGTGGAAACCTGCTATTGGCCACTATATGAAGTGGTGAATGGAGAGTTTAAATTAAGCTACAAGCCTAAGAATAAACTTCCACTGGAAGAATGGCTAAAACCACAGGGAAGATTTAAACACTTGTTTAGTTCAGAAGAAGGAAAGGCTTTAATTGCTAAAGCTCAAGAAGAAGTGGATAGAAAGTGGAAGAGACTTCTGTTCTTTTGTGGAGAAGAGTAGAAAATGAATAATTATGGAGGGGATTTTGCCTGAGGCAAAGTCCTCTTTTTGTATTTTGAATACCCCAGGTTATACCTGGGGTTCTAAAAGGCTTATAGCTATGAGTAGAAAAAAA
>NZ_BAAACF010000011.1:0-696 GCF_039521365.1 Clostridium malenominatum | reverse complement strand
AGTATAGTAATATATTCAGCTGACTAGTACTAATAGGTCGAGGGCTTGATCTTAATTAAACTTTACTCTATACTTAATTTAAAGAATAAAAAGTTAAAAAAACATGTTGACAACATTTTAAAAATGAATTATAATTTAAAAATGTAACATGTAAAACCTAATTGGATAAAACTAATTAAGGAAATTTCGGCAGCGTAGCTGCGAAATACTAACTCAAAACGAAATCAAAGATTTCTGTGAATTAGCATCTGGTGATTATGGCTTGAAGGTAACACCCGTTCCCTTTCCGAACACGAAGGTTAAGCTTCATAGCGCCGATGATACTACAAGGGCAGCCTTGTGGGAAAGTAGGTCGTCGCCAGGTTAGTATGGATCTTTAGCTCAGTTGGTTAGAGCAACCGGCTCATAACCGGTTGGTCCGGGGTTCGAGTCCCTGAAGGTCCACCATATGGGGGTATAGCTCAGTTGGGAGAGCACCTGCCTTGCAAGCAGGGGGTCATGAGTTCGAATCTCATTATCTCCACCAAAAATAAAACATCTGTATTATAGCAGATGTTTTATTATCCTCAAAAACAGTAAAAAATTATAAAAATTATGTTGACAACTTAATTTCAACATGATATTATAAGAAAGTCGCAAATGCGACATGGTCTTTGAAAATTAAACAGAGTACATTAAGCCAGTCGATTCTTTTAA
>NZ_BAAACF010000010.1:0-1723 GCF_039521365.1 Clostridium malenominatum | reverse complement strand
GCTCAGTCGGTAGAGCAGAGGACTGAAAATCCTCGTGTCCCTGGTTCGATTCCTGGTCGAGCCACCAAAAAAACATACCTTAGATAGGTATGTTTTTTTATTTTTAAATTATTTGCTTAAAAAATTAATTAATTCTTCTATATGATTCTGAACGGACACTTTTCTATAAATCTTTTTTAAAATACCTTCTTCATCAATTAAAAATGTACTTCGTTCAACTCCTAAGACTGTTTTTCCAAACATGGACTTATTACGCAATACACCATAAAGTTGAGAAACTTTACCTTCTGAATCAGAAAGTAAAATAAATGGTAAGTTAAGTTTATTAATAAATTTGTCGTGAGAAGCAAGGGAATCTCTACTTACTCCTATAATTAAGGCATTTAACCCATCCAGGGTTATAGCATTATCTTTAAAAGATTTAGCTTGAGTAGTTCAGCCAGGGGTATTATCTTTGGGATAAAAGTATAAGATTATAGTTTTCCCTCTATAATCTTTTAGACTATGAATTTTTCTATCGGAACCTTCTAGTTCAAAATCTGGAGCGAGCATACCTTCTTCTAATAAAATATTTTCCATATACTTATCACCTCTTGTTAAAATATATATTTAATATGATGATACAATTGAAAAAAATAATTTACAACTAAAATTTGTATTATTTTATGGAAATAACATATTTTATATGTAATAATTAATAAGAAAATACATATAAAAGGAGAATATCTATGGAGAATAAAGTTTTAGCAGTAGTAAATGGAAATGAAATTAAAGAATGGGATCTAGAAGAAGTAATTGAAAAGGTTCCTGTAGACAGACAATCTTATGCGAGAAGTGAAGAAGGGAAGAAGCAATTATTAGAAGAAATAATTGGTTTTGAACTATTTTATAACTATGCAAAAGACAATAATGTAGAAAATGAGAGTAGATTTGTTGAGCAATTAGAAAAAATAAAAAAGGAAGTTTTAGCTCAGTATTCAATAGGGAAACTTCTTTCACAAGTAGAAGTTTCTGATAAGGAAATAGAAGAATACTATAACTCAAATAAGGAGGCGTTTAGAACTGAAGAAAGCATAGTTGCAAAACATATATTGACGACAACACTTGAAGAATCAGAAGAAGCTCTTAAAAAGATTAATAATGGTATGAGTTTTGAAGAAGCGGCAGAAAATTTTTCAATGTGTCCATCAAAGAGTTCAGGTGGTAATTTAGGTACTTTTGGAAGAGGAAGAATGGTTCCAGAATTTGAAAAAGCTGCTTTTGAATTAGAAGTAGGAGTGATAAGTAGTCCAGTTAAAACCCAATTTGGATATCATATTATAAAAGTAGAACATAAAAACCCTACATTTATAATGCCATTAGATAAAGTAAAAGATAATATAAAAAATCAATTACTACAACAAAAACAAAGAATTGAATATTTTAATTTTACAAATAAATTAAGGGAAATATATAAAGTTGAGATAAAGTAGATGTTAATCCAGCTCTTTTGTGAAGTAAAGAGCTGGATTTCACTTATACTCTTCCTAGTGTATCAATATATGATTTAGAGAGAATAAGAAAGATAAAGAGAGTATTAATCATTTAAATTAATCTTATAGTAATATTAACTTAAAAATAGAACTATATATGATGTTATTATTATCTTCGTCGCTAAACGCGGCAAATAAATCTTTAAGATAAATTTAAAAAACATGTTGACAACTTAATTACAGCATGATAA
>NZ_BAAACF010000009.1:0-501 GCF_039521365.1 Clostridium malenominatum | reverse complement strand
GCTCAGTCGGTAGAGCAGAGGACTGAAAATCCTCGTGTCCCTGGTTCGATTCCTGGTCGAGCCACCAGGAAGCATATTCTAAATTGAATATGCTTTTTTTATTTTTTGTATTAACTAATTTATTAGAATAGGAAATATTTTAAAGAGTTCTATAATAATAATGCTTAATAATATTAGTGTTACATTTGCTTATGTCATATTATATTAGTAAAATGATATATTAATATAAAAATTCTTAATGAATAGAGGGGTGTACTAATATTCCTATCTATATTAAATATGTGATTTATATAAAATACTACTCCTGGTGTATCAATATGTGAAATATGCAGAAAAACCATAAAAAAAAGAGTATAATTAAATTAATCTCCAATAATGATAAATGGTATTATTATAGTTAAAATTAAATCATGGTATTATTATCTTCGTCGCTGAACGCGGCAAATAAATCTTTAAGATAAATTTAAAAAACATGTTGACAACTTAATTACAGCATGATAA
>NZ_BAAACF010000008.1:0-24956 GCF_039521365.1 Clostridium malenominatum | reverse complement strand
GGTGGAGCACTCGGCTGTTAACCGATAGGTTGAAGGTTCGAATCCTTTTCGCGGAGCCATTTTTATTGAATAAGTAAGAATTATATGAAGACTAACTTTTTAAAGTTAGTCTTTTTTTATGTTTTTTTCATAAAATAGTTAATAATGAATAAAATATGGATAAAAGGTAAAAATTATAATGTCTAATAATTTTGAAAATTTAATCAAAATTTAAAGGATTTTTAAAGTCTAAAGAGAATATATAAAATATGACTATAGTATGTTAGGGGGAATTGCTTATGAAAGAGTATAAAACCAAAAACTTAAGGAACTTAGGTATAATTGGACATAGTGGATCAGGAAAGACTACCTTAGCAGATGCAATACTTTATCGTACGAAATCTACGGATAGATTTGGAAAAGTAGATGATGAAACAAGCATATTAGATTATGATATGGAAGAAAAGAAAAGAAGAATTTCTTTATCAACATCTGTTGCTCAATGTGAATGGAATGATGTAAAAATTAACTTAGTAGATATGCCGGGATATTTCGACTTTGTAGGAGAAATGATAGAAGGATTAAGAGCTATAGATGTGGCTCTTATAGTATTACCAGGTACATCCGGAGTTCAAGTGGGAACAGAAAAGGCTTGGGAATATGTGAATGAATGTAAATTACCAAGAGCTTTTTATATAAATAAATTAGATAGAGATAACAGTAACTTTGAAAAAACTCTATCAGCTCTTAAAGAGAAATTTGGTATATCTGTGGTGCCTATTCAATATCCAATAGGAGAAGAAGTAGGATTCATGGGAGTTATAAATGTTATTTCTAATAGAGCAAGAGTATATAATCCTATAAAAGATGATATAGAAGACGCTGAAGTACCAGAAGAATTTAGAGATAAAGTTGAAGAATGTAAGAATATGATAATAGAAGCTGTTGCAGAAACAGATGAAGTATTATTGGAAAAATACTTTAGTGAGGGAACATTAAGTGATGAAGAAATATATAGTGGATTAATAAAAGGTTGTGCAAGTGGAGATATATCACCAGTAATGTGCGGTTCTGCACTAACTGGAAGAGGCATAAAAAGTCTATTAGATGATATAATTGAATGTTTCCCGTCTCCAGAAGAAATAGAAGAAAAAAAGGCTAAAGATTTAAAAAATAATAAGGATATAAATGTAAAAATCTCAGAAAATGGACCCTTCTCTGCTTTTGTATTTAAAACTATAGCGGATCCATTCATAGGAAAGTTATCAATATTTAGAGTTTTAACTGGAAAAGCTAAACCAGACATTTCGGTATATAATCCAAACAAAGAAAAACAAGAGAAACTTGGTGCTTTGTACTTTATGAAAGGTAAACAGCAGATCCAAGCCGATGAAATAATTGCTGGCGATATAGGTGCAGTTACAAAATTGCAATATACTAGTACAGGGGATACACTATGTGATAATAGTTTTCTAGTGCTTTATGAAAATATTATATTTCCAGAGCCAGCCATATCCATGGCTGTAATTCCAAAATCTAAAAATGATGAAGATAAAATATCATTAGGATTAACTAGATTGTTAGAAGAAGATCCAACTTTTACAGTTCATAGAGATACAGAAAATGCAGAAAATATAATTTCAGGTACTGGAGAAACACATTTAGAAGTTATTACTTCAAAATTAAAAAATAAATTTGGAGTAGAAGTTTCTCTACAAAATCCTAAAATTCCTTATAGAGAAACAATAAAGAAGACTTCAGATGTTCAAGGAAAACATAAGAAGCAATCAGGTGGACACGGACAATATGGCGATGTTAAAATTAAATTTGAGCCAAAACTTGATAGTGATGAACTAGAGTTTGTAGATAAGGTAGTTGGAGGAGTAGTTCCAAGACAGTACATTCCAGCTGTAGAAAAGGGACTAAGAGAATGTATACAGCAAGGAGTACTTGCAGGATATCCAGTTATTAGGCTTAAAGCTACATTACATGATGGCTCTTATCATCCTGTAGATTCATCAGAAATGTCCTTTAAAATGGCGGCATCATTAGCCTTTAAAAAGGGAATTCAAGAAGCTGGGCCGGTTATATTAGAACCTATTATGAATGTAGAAATTTTTGTACCAGACGAGTATATGGGAGATATTATAGGAGATATTAATAAAAAACGTGGAAAAGTATTGGGCATGGAGCAGGTTGGAAAACTTCAAAAAATTATTGCAGAAGTTCCTCAAGCTGAAATGTTTAAGTATGCCACAGACCTAAGGTCTATGACTCAAGCAAGGGGAAGCTTCAAAATGAGATTTGAAAGATATGATGAAGTTCCTGCTACTGAAACGGCTAAGATAATTGAAGAGAAGAAAAAAGAATTATTATAAAAAAACTATGCCCTGTAACTTTTACAGGGCATAGTTTTAATATGTTTCAACAAATACTTCAAAATAAGATTGAGGATGTACACAAGCAGGACATAATTGAGGAGCAAAAGTTCCTTCGTGAATATATCCACAGTTATTACATTTCCATAATTGAGTTTCTTCTTTTTTAAATACTGAATCATTTTCTATATTGGATAACAATTTTCTAAATCTGTTTTCATGTCTTAATTCTACTTCAGCTATTTTTCTGAAAGCCTTAGCTATTTCTGGGAACCCTTCCTCATCTGCTATGTTGGCAAATTCAGGATATAGGTCTGTCCATTCTTCGTTTTCACCATTAGCTGCATATTCAAGGTTCTTTGCAGTATTGCTTAATCCTACAGGGAAAGAAGCTTCAATATTAATTTCTTGACCTTCAAGTTGTTCATTTAAAAATTTAAAAAATCTTTTAGCATGCTCTTTTTCATTTTCAGCAGTTTCTAGAAAAATGTTGCTTATTTGAACATATCCTTCTTTTTTCGCTTGAGAAGCATAGTATGTATATCTAGTACGCGCTTGTGATTCTCCAGCAAAAGATTTCATTAAATTTTCTGCTGTTTTAGTACCTTTTAATGAATTCATAATGAAATTCCTCCTTAATTATAGTTATTTAACCAATATAGCTACATTGTATCATTTATTTACTAAAAATTGAAATAATCTTTTTTAAACTTGAGTAAATATAGAGTTATATATGTATATTTAACTGCATTTAACAAAAAATAATTATAAATCCAGAGGAGGAATGTTTATGTCAGATTACAAATTAGATATTATCGGCTCTATAGAACTTTCAGATTATAGCAGTATATATGATTATATGGAAATAGTTAATGAAAATGATAATTTAACTATAAATTTAAGGGGAGAAAAAGAAGACTTTGATATTTTATGTAGCATGTTAAAGGAAAAGGGTTTTAATATAGTAAAAAAACAAAATATAGAAAATAATAGTCACTACATATT
Organism: Clostridium malenominatum; assembly: GCF_039521365.1. NCBI lineage: Bacteria > Bacillati > Bacillota > Clostridia > Eubacteriales > Clostridiaceae > Clostridium > Clostridium malenominatum. The sequence continues at coordinate 21,594 of NZ_BAAACF010000008.1, read as the reverse complement.
GGCTACTAAAAGAGATAAGGATTATCCTAATACTATGATATAATATAATAAAAACGTACTATGGGGGAAGATTAATGTTTAAAAATTATATAGTAGGCATTGATTTAGGAGGAACTAAAATTAATACTGTATTATCAAATTTAAAAGGAGATGTGGTAAGTCAATATACAATTTCTACAGATGCTTTTAAAGGAGAAGAAGTAGTATTAGAAAGAATTATGATTACAATTAACAAGGTATTAGATATTAAGGATATCTCTATTGAAGAAGTGATGGCTATAGGCATAGGATCGCCAGGACCGTTAGACTCAAAAAAAGGAATTATTATTACTACACCTAATTTACCATTTAAGAACTTTAATATAGTAAATCCAATATTTAAGAAGTATAGTGTGCCTACATATCTTGATAACGATGCTAACGTTGCGGCTATAGGAGAATTTCTATTTGGAGCGGGAAAAGGTACTAACAATATGATTTATGTTACTGTAAGTACGGGCATAGGTGGAGGAGGAATTCTAAATGGCAAGCTATATAGAGGAAGCACATATAATGCATTGGAAATAGGTCATATGACAGTGGAACCAAATGGCGCTAAATGCAATTGTGGTAATTATGGATGTGCAGAAGCCTTAGCATCTGGGACCGCTATTGGAAGACAAGGAAGGGAAGCAGTTGATAAGGGAGAAATAACTTCTTTAAGCAATTATGAAAATATAACTTCCTATGAAGTATTTAAAGAAGGAAAAAATGGGGACAAAATAGCACAGGATATAATTAAAAAGAGTTTAAATTATTTAGGAATTTGTATAGCAAATTTAGTGACTAGTTTTGATCCAGAAATGATTGTTATAGGCGGTGGAGTAACAAAGGCAGGAGATATTGTATTTAATTCTGTAAAAGAAGTTGTTAATAAGAGATGTTTTAAAGTTATGGCAGAATCTTGTGAAATAGTTCCACCGAAGCTAGGTGTAGATGCAGGAGTAATGGGAGCTGTTGCTTTAGCATTAACAGAGGAGGGAATAGAATTTTGAGTACAACTATATATTTAACTAGACATGGAGAAACTCTTTGGAATAGCGAAGGAAGAATGCAAGGGTGGAAGGATTCTCCTCTTAACGATAGAGGTTTATCACAAGCTCAGTTGCTAGGCAATAAGTTACAAAAACTAGATATTGACATTATATATTCAAGTCCAATAGGACGAGCTAAACATACAGCGGAGATACTTAAAGGAGATAAAAATATTCCTATAATTTTTGATGACAGGTTAAAAGAAATAAATATGGGTAAATGGGAAGGAATGCTTAGAAAGGATATTGGATCTATATATGAATCAGATTTATATAACTTTTTCAATGAACCTAATAAGTATATGCCTGTAGAAGGGGAAACTTTCAATGATGTTTTATTTAGGACATCTTCTTTTATAGATGATATAGTAAATACTCATAGTGGAAAAAATTTATTAATAGTAACACATACTATTACTTTAAAATCTATCTTACTAAACATAGAAGGAATTGGATTAGAAAATTTCTGGGATGAAACATATATTTATCCTACAAGCTTAAGTATTATAAAAATAGGGGATAGTAGTAAGGATATATTATTAAGGGCAGACATATCCCATTTTGAGGATGATTGCAAACTTTAAACTTATGAGGTGAAAAAATGACATATAAATTATTTTATGAAAACCCTTATCTCAAGGAATGGGAAAGTATAGTCACTGATGTTATAGAAAAGGAGGATTCTTTTTTTATAGTATTAGATAAAACTGCATTCTATCCAGAAGGAGGAGGGCAGCCATCGGATATAGGGTATATAGATGGTATAGAAGTAAATTATGTTTTTGAAGAAAATAATATCATTTATCATGTTGTAAATAAAAAACCAGAAAATAAAAGGGTTAAATGTAGACTAAACTTTGATAGAAGGTTTAATTTCATGCAACAACATTCTGGGGAGCACTTGTTGTCAGGAGTATTATATAGTTTATTTCAAACTCATAATGACGGATTTCACATGGGAGAAGACTATGTAACTATAGATAATACCATATCTAATCTTACAGAAGAGATGATTTTGGAAATTGAAAATTTAGCTAATAAATATGTTTATGAAAATATTCCCATAGAAGATTACATAATACAAAAAGATGAAATTGAAAAAGTAGCATTGAGGAAAGAGTGTAAGATAGATAAGGATATAAGAATTGTTCAAATAGAAAATATAGATAAAATAGCATGTTGTGGGACTCATGTTAGAAATACAGGAGAAATAGGGTTAATAAAAATAATCAAAACTGAAAAATACAAGGGAATGACAAGAATATATTTTAAATGTGGGAAAAAAGCTTTAGAAGATTTTCAAAGCAAACACAATATAGTGGTGTCTCTAACTAGACATTACTCTATGATTGAAAATGAAATAGTAAATAAAGCAAAGGCTGATATAAATGAAATAAAAGGGTTAACAAAACAAATTAAAGATTTAAAAGAAAGCTTATATTTGTATGTTGCACAACAAATAATAAAGGAAAATGAAAAAGAATTGATAGAAGTAAGTTTTGATGAGAAAACCTTTGAAGATATCCAAATAATTAATAGGAGGATACTAGAGAATTCTAAAAAAGTAAATATATTGATTAGTGAAAAAGAAAATAAGTTATTGTTTTCAAATAATTTATTTGAAAACTTAAATTGTGGTAAAGTTCTCAAGGAATTTTTAAGCAAATACAATGGTAAAGGTGGGGGAGGAGTTAACCAAGCTCAAGCAACCTTTGAGAATAAAAATGATTTGCTGAGATTTGCTACCTTCATTAAGGAATTAGTTTCAGAGTATAATTAATATTAATAAATACGATATGCTAGTTCTAAATAATTAGTATATCGTATTTTTAGATTTAATAATAATTAATGATATTCTTTGTTAAAATAAGATAGAGAGAGAAATGTGATTTAAATAGGATATATTATTATTAAAACCCAAAATTCAGTTATTGAGTGTTTGTATGAAAAGTTTTAATATTATATTAAAGTCAAAGAAAGTCAAAGTCAATGAGGTGTAATATGGCTAGATTGTCAGATATTATAGAAGAATTTATAAAAGATATGTTAGAAAATACAGGAGAAGGGGAATTGCAAATTCAAAGAAATGAATTGGCAAATTATTTTAGTTGTGCTCCTTCTCAAATTAATTATGTATTGACCACACGTTTTACTACGGATAAGGGATATTATATAGAAAGTAAAAGGGGTGGTGGTGGATGTATTGTAATAAAGTATATTGATATAAATAAAAATGATTATTTTTTAAATATAATTAGTAAAAATATAGGAGACAGCATTACCTTTTATAGTGCATCTCAAATAATAGATAATCTTGTTAAAAGAAGTATTATAACAGAAAGAGAAGGGAATCTTATAAAGGTAGGTATAAACGATAGAACACTTAGTTCTTGCATGGAGCATAGAAACAGAATAAGGGCAGATATATTGAAAAATATGCTAGTCATGCTTTTATTAGAATAGATTATATATGATATAATTATTATGGGAATTATTTCAATTAAATCCAGGGGGTGATTTTATGTTATGTGAAAGGTGCAATAAAAATGATGCTAACGTTCATTTAACTCAAGTAGTGAATGGAACTAAAAGTCAGCATAATTTATGTGAAAATTGTGCAAAAGAAATGAGTGGTTTTGATTTGCCTGTGGATATGAATTTATCTTCTCCATTCGCCTTTCAAAATATATTAAGTGGAATAATGGATTATATTAATCAACCAGTTAAGCAAGAGGATACCATTGAAGTTAAGTGTAGTAATTGTGGTACTACCTATACTGATTTTCGAAAGAAAGGCTTAGTTGGATGTAGTGAGTGTTATGAAAATTTAAGTAATATATTTATGCCAGTTATTAAAAGAGTACAAAGCAATGTAGAACATACTGGAAAAATACCTAAGAGGGCTGGTAGCCATCTTTTGCAAAAGAAGAAAATAGATATATTTAAAGAAGAGTTAAGGGAATGTATTGAAAATGAGCAATATGAAAAGGCAGCGGAACTAAGAGACATGATAAAAGAACTTCAGAAATTAAATGAAGGGGAGGTATAAAAGTGAATAACTGGTTAGTTTCATCTGGAGATAATAAAGAAATAGTAATTAGTAGCCGAATAAGACTTGCTAGAAATATTAAAAATTTATACTTTCCTCATAAATTAAACGAAGAAGAGGGAAGAGATTTAATAAATGTGGTGGAAGATGCCATATATACATCTTCTGAAAGAGAAGAAAATTATAGAACGTATTATCTTTGGAAAAACGATATTTTAGATAACTACATTTATTTAGATAAGCATTTAGTTAGCAATAAATTAATTTCAAATTATAAAAAAGCGGGATTTATATTAAACAATGAAGAGACGATAAGTATAATGATAAATGAAGAAGATCATTTAAGAATACAGTGCATAGTAGAGGGTTTAAATCTAGAAGAAGCATATGAAGAAGCAAATAAAATTGATGATTTATTAGAAGAAAAACTAAGTTATGCTTATAGTGAACAACTTGGATATATTACAGCTTGTCCTACCAATATAGGAACTGGTCTTAGAGCTTCAGTAATGATTCATTTGCCAGCTTTGTCAATGAATAATGAGATGAATGGTGTTTTAAATGCTCTTACTCAAGTTGGAATGACTATCAGAGGGTTATATGGAGAAGGCTCTAAATCTAGTGGTAATATGTATCAAATATCAAATCAAATAACTCTAGGATTAAATGAGAAAGAAATATTGGATAATTTAAAAGGGGTTGTAAATCATATAATCACTCAAGAGAAGATGGCTAGAGATAAATTATTAAGTGTTTATGAATATGAGCTAAAAGATAGAATATTTAGAGCGTATGGTACGCTAAAATCTGCTTATATTATGAGTTCTTCTGAATGTTTAAGTTTATTGTCAAACGTACGCTTTGGAGTAGAATTAGGTATAATAACTGATATAGATAAACATATTTTAAATAATCTAATTGTAGATACTCAACCTTCTATGATGGAAAAAATATTTAATAAGAAGATTCTCCATAAGGAAAATGGAGTGTATAGGGCAGAATTAATAAGAGAAAGATTAAATAAATAGGGTATAAAAAGGATGGTGAATTTCTATGATATATGGAAGATTTACAGAAAGAGCACAAAAGGTATTAATGTATGCACAAAGTGAAGCTCAAGAACTAAGACATGGGTACGTAGGAACTGAACATATATTACTTGGTATATTAAAGGAAGATGGATTAGCTAAAAATATGCTTAATAGCATTAATATTACTTTAGAAGATGTTAAAAATTTAATTGAAGAATATGAAGGCAAAGGGGATATTGAGGGATATAAAAATGAAGTTCCGTTAACCCCGAGAACAAAAAGACTTTTAGAATTAAGCTTATTAGAAGCTAGAAATTTAAACCATAATTTTATTAGTCCAGAGCATATATTACTAGCATTAATAAAGGAATCTGAAGGTGTGGCTTACACAATATTAAATAATTTGGGAGCAGATTTTGGTAAACTAAGAAAGAGTTTAGTAGAAAATTTGGCGGGAGAACAAAAGGTTGATGTAGGTGTAAATACTAAAGCTAATGTTTCTGATACCCCATCTCTGAATCAATTTGGAAGAGATTTGACTGATATGGCTAGGGAAGGGAAATTAGATCCAGTAATAGGAAGAGATACAGAAACCCAAAGGGTATTAGAGATTCTTTGTAGAAGAACTAAGAATAATCCTTGTTTAATAGGAGACCCTGGAGTAGGAAAGACCGCTATTGCAGAAGGATTAGCTCAAAAAATATTTGAGGGTAATATACCTGAAATATTAAAAGATAAAAGAGTAGTCACTCTGGACTTATCTTCTATGATTGCCGGCGCAAAATATAGAGGAGAGTTTGAAGAGCGATTAAAAAAGGTAATGGAGGAAATAAGAAAAGCGGGAAATATAATTTTATTTATAGATGAAATTCATACTATCATCGGAGCAGGAGCGGCAGAAGGAGCTATAGATGCATCAAACATTTTGAAACCAGCCTTAGCAAGAGGAGAAATACAATGTATTGGTGCAACAACTATAGATGAGTATAGAAAATATATTGAAAAAGATGCAGCGTTAGAGAGAAGATTTCAGCCTATTTCAGTTGGAGAGCCTACAAAGGAAGAGGCAGTGTTAATACTCAAAGGTCTTAGAGATAAATATGAAGCTCATCATAGAGTAAAAATAACTGATGATGCAATAAATGCGGCTGTTAACTTATCTGATAGATATATAACAGATAGATATTTACCAGATAAGGCCATAGATTTAATAGATGAAGGTGCTTCTAGAGTAAGAATAGAGAACATGATTGCACCACCAGATATGAAGGAGTTAGAAGAACAATTAGAAAAAGTAACTAAGGAAAAGGAAGATGCCATAAGAGTTCAAAATTTTGAAAAAGCAGCTAAATTGAGAGATGACGAAAAGGCATTAAAAGATAAATTAGAAAATCTTAAATCCGATTGGAAAACACAAAAACAAGTGGCAACTTATACGGTTTCAGAAGAACAAATAGCTGCAGTAGTGTCTAGATGGACTAATATACCTGTTGAAAAACTCACAGAAAAAGAATCAGAAAGACTTCTTAAGTTAGAAGAAATTTTACATCAAAGAGTCATTGGTCAGGAAGAGGCAGTGAAATCAGTAGCTAAGGCAGTTAGACGAGCGAGAGTAGGACTTAAAGATCCAAATAGACCTATAGGCTCATTTATATTCTTAGGACCAACTGGTGTTGGAAAGACTGAGCTATCTAAGGCTCTGGCGGAAGCAATGTTTGGGGATGAGGCTAGCATTATAAGAATAGATATGTCAGAGTACATGGAAAAACACACTGTTTCAAGGTTAATAGGATCTCCACCAGGGTATGTAGGATATGATGAAGGAGGGCAATTGACAGAAAAGGTTAGAAGAAATCCTTATTCTGTGATACTATTTGATGAAATAGAAAAGGCTCATCCAGATGTGTTTAATATATTATTACAAATATTAGAGGACGGCAGATTAACTGATGGAAAAGGAAAAACTGTTAATTTTAAAAATACTATTGTAATAATGACATCTAATGTTGGAGCATCTACAATTAGAAGACAGAGAACAATGGGATTTGTAACGTCGCTTAATGAAAGTGAAAATGAATATGATAAAATGAAAGAAAATATTATGGAAGAATTAAAACGTGCTTTTAGACCTGAATTTTTAAATAGAATAGATGATATAATAGTGTTCCATCAACTGGCGGAAAAGCACTTGCAACAAATTGTAGGTTTGATGTTAGGAGCAGTAAGAGAGAGATTAAAGGAACAAAATATAAGTATTGACTTTAACGATGATGCAGAAAAGCTTTTAGCCAAGGAAGGATTTGATCCCGTGTTTGGTGCTAGGCCACTTAGAAGAGCTATTACTAAGACTGTAGAAGACATATTATCAGAAGAAATATTGAGAGGTAGCATTAATAAAGGAGAAGATGTAATAGTGACAGTTGAAGATGGTAAACTAGCTTTTAATAAGAAGTAATAACTTTACAGGGTAGGTAAAAAAGTATCTACCCTTTTTTACATATCTCTGTTATAGTAATAATATCCATATTATGTAGAAATATATATTGAGTTTATTAATGGTTAAAATGGAGGGTTAAATCATGAAAATAGTAATAAAGAAGGATTACGTCGAGCTAAGTAAATTTGCTGCATTGGAAGTTAAAAATATAGTAGAAGATAATCCTAATTGTACACTAGGACTTGCAACAGGGAGTACACCTTTAGGTTTATATAAGGAATTGATTAAACTATATAACTTAGGAGAAATAAATTTTTCTAGTGTAACTACCTTTAACTTAGATGAATACAGAGGGTTAAATGAAGAGGATGAACAAAGTTATAAATATTTTATGAATGATAATTTATTTAATCATATAAATATCGATAAAAATAATACTTTTATACCTAATGGTATAGCAGAAGACGTAGAAAGAGAATGTGAGAACTATGAAAAACTAATAGGAGAAAAGGGTGGTATTGATCTTCAAGTTTTAGGAATAGGTATGAATGGACATATAGGATTTAATGAGCCGAATCAGGAGTTGTACCTTAATACCCACTTAGAGACTTTAACGGAAGAAACTCTAAATTCTAATTCAATATTTTTTACTAATAAAGAAAAAATGCCCACTGAAGCACTTACTATGGGAATTGGAAGTATAATGAAGGCAAAAAAAATAATACTTCTTATTTCTGGCAAGAATAAAGCTGAAGTAGTAAAAAAATTAGTTAGCGGGAAAATAACCACTGATTTTCCAGCATCAATACTACAAGTACATAATGACTGCACCGTGATATTGGATGAGGAAGCGGCAGCTTTGTTAAATAAATAAAAGATTTTAGGAGTTGATTTAGTGGCAAGGATTAAAAACTATTTTGTTTGTCAAGAATGTGGATATGAGGCTTTAAAATGGTCTGGAAAATGTCCTGAATGCGAAAGCTGGAATAGTATGGTGGAAGAAGTAAGAGATTCAAAGGTATCTAGTAGTACTTCTATGGCAAGCATAAAAGGAAGCAGTGAGCCACAAAGCATTCTAGAAATAAAGTCATTAAATTATGAAAGATTAGATACAGATATAAAGGAGCTTAATAGAGTTTTAGGAGGAGGAATTGTAAAAGGTTCATTGATACTGATTTCAGGGGATCCTGGCATAGGTAAATCTACATTGCTTTTACAAGTAGCCAACAGTATAGCTAATAAATATGGAAAGGTTTTATATATTTCTGGGGAGGAATCGGAAGAACAGATAAAGATAAGAGGTGAACGATTAGGCACTTTATCAAAGGAACTGTACATACTTTCTGAAACAAATACTGAAAATATAGAATTTCATATAAATAAGTTTAAACCCACATTTGTAATAATCGATTCTATTCAGACTCTTTATAATCCAACGATTTCCTCTGCCCCAGGAAGTGTATCCCAAGTAAGAGAAGGATCTAATAGCATAATGCGCCTTGGGAAAGGGCAAGGAATTCCTTTCTTCATTGTAGCTCACGTGACAAAGCAAGGTTCTCTGGCAGGACCTAAAGTCCTAGAACATATGGTGGATACTGTATTACATTTTGAAGGAGAGAGAACAGAAGAGTTTAGAATATTAAGAACAATAAAGAACCGTTTTGGAACTACTAGTGAAATAGGAGTTTTTGAAATGAGAGAAAAGGGGTTGGAGGAGGTTTCTAACCCATCAGCAGTGTTTCTTGAAGATACAGAGTTTAGCAAAGAAGGATCAATAGTAATTGGAGTTATAGAAGGAAGTAGGCCCATTTTAGTTGAGGTTCAGGCTTTAGTAACAGAAACAAAGGCTGCTATGCCAAGAAGAACTTCTGTTGGAATAGATAATGCTAGATTAAGTTTAATTTTAGCTGTTCTTGAAAAAAAATTAAGACTACCATTTTACAAGTATGATGTGTACATAAATGTAGTTGGAGGACTTAATATAGATGGAACCTTTGGAGATCTCGGTATAGCATTAGCTTTGATATCTAGTATTAAAAGCTGTGAAGCTAAATTAGAAAAATTACTTGTAGTAGGTGAAATTGGATTAACAGGAGAAGTAAGACCTGTTAGTTTTTGTGACAAGATAGTTAACGAAGGAAAAAAGATGGGTTTTAAAAATTTTATAATACCTTATAGAAATAAAGAAAAAATACAATTAAATCAAGGAAGTATTATAGGAGTATCAACATTAAAAGAGGTTTTAAATAAAGTATTTTAAGTATAGGTGATAGAAGTTGAGATTAGAGAAAGATAAGGAACTAATGGATGTTTTAAAAATAATGGCCCCAGGTACCACTTTGAGAGAAGGATTGGAAAATATACTAAGGGCTAAGACTGGTGGACTTATTGTATTAAGCGATAGCGATCAAATTTTAGGCTTAGTAGATGGGGGATTTATAATAGACTCAGAATACAGTCCTTCCTATGTTTATGAACTAGCTAAAATGGATGGGGCAATAGTAATAAGCAGTGATTTAAAGAGAATAATACGTGCAAATGCACAATTAATACCTGATCATGGGATACCAACTGTTGAAACAGGAACAAGACATAGAACAGCGGATAGAATAGCAAAGCAAACAGGGGCAGTTGTTATAGCAATATCTCAAAGAAGAAATATCATATCCTTATATAAGGGAAATGTTAAATACATACTTAGAGATAGTAGTATCATTTTAGGGAGAGCAAACCAAGCATTACAGACTTTAGAAAAATACGTTGCAGTATTAGATAGAGTGATAAATAGTTTAAATGCTTTAGAATTTCAAGACATAGTTACTTTATTTGACGTAATGACTGCCATACAGAGAACAGAAATGGTTATGAGAATTGTCGGAGAGATTGAAAGATATATTTATGAGCTTGGTAATGAAGGTAGATTAATTACTATGCAGTTGAATGAATTGGTAAAGTACGTAGAGCAAGATGAGATATGGTTAATAAGGGATTATTGTGAGACTTATTATGATTATATGGAAGTATATAAGCAAATACAAACCTTATCTTCAGAAGACTTGCTTAAACTAGATAGTATTTCGAAGACATTGGGATACGCTGGAGTACCATTAGTAGATACTTTAATATCTCCGAGAGGATATAGAATGCTAAATAAAGTACCAAGAATACCTAGCAGTATTATAGACAATTTGGTAAAACATTTCAGAGAATTTAAAGGAATTATAGAAGCTAATTATGAGGAATTAGATAATGTGGAGGGAATTGGAGAGGCTAGAGCTAAAGCTATTAAAAATGGGCTAAAAAGGCTAAGAGAACAAGTAATGATAGATAGACCTAAAATATATAAATAGAACAAGTATACTACATTTACTTGTTCTATTTATAAAGAATTATCTAAAGGAGTATTTTCCCAAGGTATTTATTCTATCATATTCTTTTATTAAAACGTCATATAAATTTAAATCCAATGTATTACAAAGAGAAGTTATATAAAATATGTGGTTTCCTATTTCTCTTTCAATGACTTCTCTACAATTGTCGCATAAATTTTCTTTTACATGTGGACTTAACATATTTGATAACTCATGAATATCAATATTGTCGCCACCATTAGGGAGCTTTTGCTTCTGGGCATCTATTTGAATGCAACCGCAATTTGTAACTGCCTTAGCAACTGCCCTATTAATTCTGCTATTAGACTCTTGTAGCTTTGTCATAATATCTAAAATGCTTTTATGGCGCAACAATGACTCGTCAACAGCATTTTGAAAATTATCAAATATTATATCTTTCATAGACTCAACTCCTTACAAAAATAATGGTCACTGAGTAAATTGAAGTTATTGCTAACATAATAAGGTATGTATCTCATATATATATTACTCGATAAATGAATTTTAGAATAGGGGGATACAGCCATATATTGATGAACATTTAATTAATTATCGTAAGGTTTGTTGAAAATTACTATTTATTCATATATATTAAAAATAATAGATTTAAGTATTGAAAAAGTGTAAATAATTAAAATAGGAGGTGAGTTGAGATGTTAAAAAAGGTATTGAGAGGACTATTTACGATTATAGGGGCTACTTTAGGGTTTATAATAAGTGCAGAAATATTAAACACTGGTTTAATTCCTCAGGTTCAATATTTTCAAAATAGCCCTATTAAAAGTTTTTCATTTATAATATTATCCAGTATTTTATTTGGACTCATATTATTTTTAATATCTCCTTGGATCATTATTATCATAATGAAAATAATGGACTATGTAGAAAAAAGCATTCAAAAAATACCAACTTACGAAATTTTATTAGGGGCCTTTGGGGCCATATTGGGATTAGGTATATCCGCTTTGTTTGTAAATTTATTATCTAAGGTTCCTATAGTAGGAGTAGGATTAGCGGTAGTAGTGGCATTACTTATGGCTGCTTTAGGTGCTAATATAGCCCTTAAAAAAAGAGAGGATATTTTAGCTTTATTTACAAATTTAAAAAAACCAGGAGCTACTGGCAAAGATAAAAAAGCTAAAGGTCATAAGGGTGATCCAAAGATTTTAGATACTTCAGTTATTATCGATGGAAGAATATTTGATATATGTCAAACAGGATTTGTTGAGGGAGTACTTGTAATTCCTAACTTTGTATTAGAAGAATTAAGACATATAGCAGATTCCTCGGACGGATTAAAAAGAAATCGTGGAAGAAGAGGATTGGATATATTAAATAAAATTCAAAAAGAATTAAATATTGAAGTGCAGATATATGAAAAGGATTTTCCAGATATTGCAGAAGTAGATAGTAAGTTATTAAAATTAGCTCAAGTGTTAAATGGTAAAGTTATAACTAATGACTACAACTTAAATAAAGTTGCAGAATTTCAAGGAGTTCCAGTATTGAATATAAATGAATTGGCAAATGCCGTTAAACCAGTAGTACTTCCAGGAGAAGAAATGAGAATACAAATAATGAAAGATGGAAAAGAATCTGGTCAAGGAGTAGCTTATTTAGATGATGGAACTATGATTGTAGTAGAGGGCGGTAGAAAGTTTATAGGAGAAACTGTAGATGTAATTGTCACATCAGTACTACAAACTGCTGCGGGTAGAATGATATTTGCTAAACAAAAGGATAGCGTAGATTAATCTTAAGGAGAAAAATATGAATGAGAATTGTGCTTTAATTTTAGCTGCAGGTAAAGGAAGAAGGATGGGAAAGGATATAAATAAACAATTTTTGACTATAGAAGGTAAACCCATCTTATACTATACCTTAAAAGCCTTTGAAGAACATAAAGAAATTCATAAGATTATTTTAGTGGCGTCAGAAGAAGAAATTGATTATTGCAAAAGGGAGATAATTAATAAATATGGTATAACAAAAGTTAAAAAGGTGATTAAAGGCGGAAGTGAGAGACAGCAATCCGTACTAAATGGATTAAAAGAAGTAGAGAAAGCAAATATAGTGTTAATTCACGATGGAGCAAGACCTTTTGTATCATCAAATATAATATCAGAAGGAATTAAATATGCTAGTTTGTATGGTGCTGCGGCTTGTGGTGTGCCTCCTAAAGACACTATTAAAGTAATAGATAAAGAAGGATTTTCACTACAAAACTTGGAAAGAGACACATTAATTAGTATTCAAACTCCTCAATGCTTTAAATATGATTTAATTTTAAAATGCCATTTAGATATACTAAGTGAAAAGGCTAAGGTTACAGACGATACCTCAGTGGTAGAATACTTTGGATATAAGGTATATATATATCCAGGGAAATATAATAATATTAAAATTACAACTCCTGAAGACTTGATAATTAGTGAAAAACTAGTAAAAGATATGAAAAAATAGACTTGACAGTTTAATTTTTATAAATATAATTAGTCTTATAAATTAATATAAAGCTATGAAGAAGAATAGTAGAAATAACCTACAGAGAAAAAGTCCTTGGGTGAAAGACTTTTAGATATTTCGAACCCACTTCGGAGCTGTAGGAAAACCCTACCGGAAGTAACCGTTATGAAATTAAGAAAAAAATTAGGTGGTACCGCGATACATCTCGCCCTAAAATAGGGCGAGTTTTTTGTTTTTTTGAATTATACAATATAGGGAGGAATATTTATGAAATTATCAAAAATGCTTATAGGAACATTAAGAGAAACACCAGCAGAGGCAGAAATAGTAAGTCATCAACTTATGCTTAGAGCAGGAATGATGAGAAAAATGGCTTCAGGTATTTATAACTTTATGCCACTGGGATTAAGGGTCATAAAGAAAATAGAAGACATAGTTAGAGAGGAAATGAATAAAGCAGGAGCTCAAGAGTTTTTAGCCTCAGCAGTATTACCTTCGGAATTATGGAAAGAATCAGGTAGATGGGATGTATTTGGACCAGAAATGTTTAGGCTTAAAGATAGAAATGAAAGAGAATTTTGTCTAGGACCAACACATGAAGAAGTTTTTACAGATATAGCTAGAAATGAAATTAAGTCATACAAGCAACTGCCATTAAATCTTTATCAAATTCAAACAAAATATAGAGATGAAAGAAGACCAAGATTTGGAGTTATGAGATCAAGAGAGTTTATAATGAAAGATGCTTATAGCTTTGATAAAGATAATGAAGGTTTAGATGTAAGTTATAGCAAAATGTACGAAGCCTATCATAATGTATTTAAAAGATGTGGGCTGATTTGTAAGTGTGTTGAAGCTGACTCAGGTGCAATGGGAGGCTCGGGTTCCGCAGAATTTATGGTTCAATCTGAAGTTGGTGAAGATGAAATAGCATTTTGCACTAGCTGTCAATATGCTGCGAACATAGAGAAGGCGCCATCCACAGCAGAAGTTATGGAAAAGGAAGATTTCAATACAATAGAAAAGATTTCTACTCCAGAAGTAAAAACTATAGATGATTTAACTAAGTTTTTTAATACTACTGCCACAAAGTTTGGTAAAACATTAATATATATAGCTGATAAAAAGATAGTGGCTGTTATAGTAAGAGGAGATAGAGAAGTAAATGAAGTAAAGGTAATAAATGCCATAGGTGGAGCTGTAGATTTTGAGATGGCAGATAGTGAAACTGTAAAAAAAGTAACAAATGCTGAAGTAGGTTTTGCAGGTCCAATAGGAATAAAAGCAGATATAATATTAATAGATGAAGAAGTTTCTAACATGTATAACTTCATAGTAGGTGCTAATGAGACAGGATACCACTACGTAAATGTTAATTATGACATAGATTTTAAAGGAATAGTAGGAGATTTTAGAAAAGCAGTAAAGGGAGATAAGTGTCCTAAATGTGGTGATCTTATAACAGTAGATAGAGGTATAGAAGTAGGTCATATTTTTAAGCTTGGAACAAAATACTCTGAAGCTATGGGAGCAAATTTCATAGATGAAAATGGAGAAGCTAAACCATTAATAATGGGTTGCTATGGCATAGGGGTTAATAGAACCATGGCTACAGTTATTGAACAAAATCATGATGAGAATGGCATAGTATGGCCTTTATCTATAGCACCTTACCAAGTTATAGTTATTCCAGCTGTTATGAAGGATGAAGATCAGGTTAAAGCTGCGGAAGATATATATAATAAGCTTGCTGAAATGGGTGTAGAAGTAGTTTTAGATGATAGAGATGAAAGAGCAGGAGTAAAATTTAAGGATGCTGATTTAATTGGAATTCCAATGAGAATTACTGTAGGTAAGAAAATTAAAGAGGGGAATGTAGAGTTTAAATTGAGAAATTCATCAGATTTAGAAGTTTTAAGTATAGAACAAATATTTGAAAGGGTTAGGGAAGAATTTTTAAATAACCAATTAAAATTATAATATAATTTGGGGGATAATAAAATGAAACTTGATTTAAATAGCATAAAGCAGGCACAAGAAAATATAAGAGAAGTTGTAAGAAAAACACCTCTTTTTTACTCAAATACCTTTTCAAAGGAAAGTGGGTATAATATTTATTTAAAATGTGAAAACAAGCAAAAAACAGGAGCTTTTAAACTTAGAGGTGCTTATAATAAAATTTCAAATTTGTCACAAGAAGAAAAAGTGAGAGGAGTCATTGCGTCCTCTGCAGGAAACCATGCCCAAGGAGTAGCTTATGCGGCTACAGCTTTGGGCATTAAATCCACTATAGTAATGCCTGAAACTGCACCGCAAGCCAAGGTTCAAGCAACTAAATCATACGGAGCTAAGATTATTCAGTATGGAGAAGTATATGATGAATGCTATTCAAAAGCATTAGAAATTCAAAGAGAACTAGGGGCAACATTTATCCATCCATTTAATGATGAAGATATAATAGCAGGTCAAGGCACTATAGGTCTGGAAATCTTAGAAGATTTAAGTGAAACAGATGCAATAATAGTACCTATAGGCGGTGGCGGTTTAATATCAGGAGTTGCTTTGGCAGCGAAATCTATTAAACCAAGCATTAAAATAATAGGAGTTCAGTCTTCAATTATTGCCTCATCTAAGGTATCTTTGCAAGAGGGGAAAATTGTTACTTTGCCAGGGGTAAAATCTTTGGCAGATGGCATTTCTGTAAAAACTCCTGGAGATATAACCTTTGATTATATGAAAAATTATGTTGATGATATAGTAACAGTTTCAGAAGATGAGATAGCCTATGGAATATTCTGCTTGTTAGAACGCTCTAAGTTAGTAGTAGAGGGTGCTGGAGCAGTAGCTATAAGTGCAATACTAAGTGACAAAATAAGCATCAAAGGAAAGAATATTGCTTGCTTAATTAGCGGAGGTAATATTGATATTGCTGTAGTATCAAAGATAATAGATAGACAGCTGATAATATTAAAAAGAAGAATCAGGTTTATAGTTGAGATACAAGATAGAGTAGGACAATTAGGCAGATTAGTAAATAGTGTAGTTTCCATGGGAGCTAATGTGGTTAAAATAAGACAAGATACCAATTGGAACGATAAAGGACTAGATTATGCTAATGTTTTATTTGAAATAGAAGTAGAAACAAGAGAACACGCAGAAAATGTTATAGATACTTTAAGAAAAAAAGGATATAATTTAGAAATAGTAGGTTAGTTAGGAGGGATTTTATGAAATTATATAACACTTTAACTAGAAAAAAGGAAGAGTTTATTCCTATAAATGGTAAAGAGGTAAACATGTATGTGTGTGGACCTACTGTATATAATTTTTTCCATATTGGAAATGGAAGAACGTTTATTGTATTTGATACTATAAGAAAATATTTAGAATATAGAGGGTATAAAGTTAATTTTGTTCAAAATTTTACAGATATAGATGATAAAATGATAAAAAGAGCTAATGAAGATGGCATAACTGTAAAAGAATTAGGTGATAGATTTATAGAAGAGTATTATAAAGATGCAGACGGACTAAACATAAAAAGAGCAACTATTAATCCACGTGCTACGGAGTTTATAGAAGATATCATAGAATTTGTTCAAGAATTAATAAAAAAGGGATATGCCTATGAAATAAATGGAGATGTGTATTTTGAAACTAAAAAGTTCAATGAATATGGTAAGTT
Organism: Clostridium malenominatum; assembly: GCF_039521365.1. Lineage (NCBI taxonomy): Bacteria > Bacillati > Bacillota > Clostridia > Eubacteriales > Clostridiaceae > Clostridium > Clostridium malenominatum. Next base: position 4,461 of record NZ_BAAACF010000008.1, on the reverse strand, counting down.
ATCGGGACAAAACCTAGAAGATTTACAGGCAGGAGCAAGAATTGATATAGATGAGAGAAAGAAGGATTCAACAGATTTTGCTATATGGAAAAAGCAAAAACCTGGTGAGCCGGCGTGGGACAGTCCATGGGGAAAAGGTAGACCAGGATGGCATATTGAATGTTCTTGTATGGCTCATAAACTTTTAGGGGAAACTATAGATATTCATGCTGGTGGATTTGATCTTATATTTCCGCACCATGAGAATGAAATAGCTCAAAGTGAAGGAAGAACAGGAAAACCTTTTGCAAAATATTGGATGCATTCGGCATTTTTAAATGTAGACAATGAAAAAATGTCAAAGTCACTTAATAATTTTTTTACTGCAAGAGAGGTTTTACAAAAGTATGATGCTGAAGTAATAAGATTATTTATGCTTTCTGGTCATTATAGAACCCAGTTAAATTTTAGTGAGGAGCTATTGGAATCCGCTAAAGCAGGGTTAGATAGAGTATATAATGCTTTAGGAAATTTAGAAAATTTATTGGATGAAGTAGAAAAAGAACAGATGGATTCTGAAGAAAAAGAATATAGTAAAATAATAGAGGGCTATAAAGAGAAATATATTGAGAAAATGGATGATGACTTTAATACTGCAGATGGAATTTCTGTAATATTTGATATGGTTAGAGAAGTAAACACTAATATCAATAGAAACTCATCTAAGGAAATAATTAAGCTTGCTCTTAACCTAATAAGAGAATTAGGAGCTCCTTTAGGAATAGGGCAAAAATCCACTAAGATAAGCCTCGAAAATGAAATAGAAGAATTAGTAAATAAGAGACAACAAGCAAGAAAAGAAAAGAATTGGGCATTATCAGACCAGATAAGAGACGAATTGAAGGATATGGGAATTATCTTAGAAGATACTCCACAAGGTGTAAGGTGGAAAAAGATTAACTAATTGGAGAGAAATAATGAAATTTGATATTATAAACAAAAGATTTACAAAAGAAGAAGCTAGAGCGCTAAGTCCTCTAGTTCTAGCTTTTGTAGGAGATGCAGTGTATGAAGTTTTAATTAGAATATATCTTGTAGACTTAAATAAAGATATGTGTGTTAATAAACTTCATAAAAGAGCAGTAGATTTTGTAAAAGCAAATTCTCAAAGTGAACTTATTAAAAATATACAACAATACTTTAATGAAGATGAAATGGCAATATACAAAAGAGGAAGAAATGCCAAAGGAAGGATTCCTAAAAATTCAACAGTACAAGATTATAGAATGGCCACAGGCTTCGAAGCGGTTATAGGGTTCTTGTATATTACAAAAGAAGATGAAAGATTAAGAGAAATATTTAATATAATTTTAGAGCTACATGATAAACAAGATATAAAGTAGTATTGGGAGGTAAAAAATATGGGGGTCAAAGTTAAATTATTAGAGTACACTCCAAATCCAGAAAAGCTTATAGCATCAGCAGCTAAGTTATGCTATAGCGCTGTAGGAGTAGAAGAAATACAGGAGAACTTAGAAGAGGATAAAATATTTAAGTTTCTAGATATGTTAATGTCTTATGGGCATGAATCTCCTATAGAGCATGTGTCCTTTACATTTGCTGCAGAAGGAGTGTCTAGAAGCTTAACACATCAACTAGTAAGACATAGAATAGCCTCTTACTCTCAACAAAGCCAAAGATATGTGAAGCTAAAGCAATTTGAGTATGTAATTCCGCCACAGATAGAAAAAGATGAAGAAGGAAAAAAGATTTTTATCAAATCCATGGAGAACTGTCAAAATTCTTATAATGAATTAGTAGATATTTTAGAAAAAAAATACCTTAAAGAAGGTGCAAGTAAGACAAATGCAGAAAAAAAAGCTATAGAAGATGCAAGATATGTATTTCCTAATGCATGTGAAACTAAAATAGTATTTACTATGAATGCAAGAAGTTTAATGAATTTTTTCAAACATAGATGTTGTAACAGAGCTCAATGGGAAATAAGGGATTTAGCTTATTCTATGCTTTTAGAAGTAAAAAAGGTTGCGCCTATTCTTTTTAAATATAGTGGGCCTTCCTGTGTAAACGCACCTTGTCCTGAAGGAAAGATGAGCTGTGGAGAAATGATACAGATTAGAGATAAGTACTTATCAAAATAATTATAAAGGGGTATTGATATGAGAGAAGATTTAATCATAGGAAGAAACGCAGTAATAGAAGCTTTAAAATCTGATAGAACAATTGAAAGCATTTTAATTGCTAAAGGTGATACCAAGGGTTCTATAACTGTATTGCTGGCTTTAGCTAAAGAAAAAAGAATAGTAGTAAAAGAAGTAGACAGAAAAAAATTAGATCAAATTTCAGAAAATGGGAATCACCAGGGAGTAATTGCTTATGTTACCCCTTATAGATATGTGGAAGTAGAGGAGATATTACAGCAGGCAAAGTCTAAGGGAGAATCTCCATTTATAGTAATATTAGACGAAATAGAAGATCCTCATAACTTTGGAGCAATAATTAGAACGGCAGAGATTTGCGGGGTTCATGGAATTATTATACCTAAAAGGAGAAATGTTGGGGTTACACCTGTAGTATATAAATCTTCAGCTGGAGCTCTTGAGTATATGAAAATTGCAAAAGTATCTAACATAAATACCACTATAGATTATTTAAAAAAAGAAGGAATATGGATATACGGAGCTCACATGGAAACACAAACCTACTGTTATGATGCGGATTTTTCAGGATCAGCAGCTTTGGTTATAGGAAGTGAAGGGAAGGGTATATCTAAGTTAACGAAAGAAAAGTGTGATGTTTTAGTTAAGATACCTATGATCGGCAAAATAACATCTTTAAATGCATCTGTAGCAGGTGGAATTCTTATGTATGAAATATTAAAACAGAGACTAAAAAGAGGATAAAGTTGAGAAACGTATTTGTGGATGGTTATAATATTATAAATAGCTGGCCGGAATTAAAAATAATAAAAGATTACAGCTTAGAAGGGGCAAGGCACAAGCTTATTGAGATGCTTCAAAACTATGCCACATTTAAAGGTTACAAAATATTTCTAGTCTTTGATGCTCACATGGTAGCTGGAAACATTGGGAAAAAAGAAAGATATGGTGATTACCTCATAGTAATATTTACAAAAGAGGGAGAAACAGCAGATGTTTACATAGAAAAGAAAGTAAATAACATAGGAAGAAAATGGGAAGTGTGTGTTGTGACTTCTGATTCAATTGAGCAACAAGTGGTTTTCCAAAGAGGAGCAATAAGAATGTCGTCCTTAGAGTTTTATCATGAGATAAAACAAATAGAAAAGAAAATAAGTTTAAAAATAGAAACTAATGGAATCAATGGTAAAAATACCATAGAGGATCGAATAGACGAAGATATATTAGAAAAGCTTCGAAAAATTCTCAAAGGGCATTGAAATGCCTTGACTTTAAAAGCTTTAGTAGGCTATAATTTAATTTGTAGTATAGTTTATAGGGGGGGATATTGTGGGAAAAGGGGTTAATGAGGAAAATATTAAAACCATTAATGTTTCCTTTAATGAAATGCTTGATGAAGAAATTGTTATAGAAGCTAAAAGAGGAAATGTAAGAGCGCAAGAGCATTTGATAAACAAGTATGAAAATTTTGTTAAGTCGAAAGCAAAGTCTTACTTTTTAATTGGTGCAGATAAAGAAGATATTTATCAAGAAGGAATGATTGGTTTATATAAGGCAATAAGGGATTTTAAACCTGATAAATTATCTTCATTTAAAGCTTTTGCTGAACTTTGTGTGACTAGACAAATAATAACCGCTATAAAGACAGCCACAAGACAAAAACATATTCCGCTTAATACATATATTTCATTAAATAAGCCTATATATGACGAAGAATCTGATAGAACATTAATGGATGTTTTATCAGAATCTAAAGTGACAGATCCTGAGGAATTAATAATAAGCAGGGAAGAAATGGGTTACATACAAAACGAGATTGGTGAGGTTTTATCTAATTTAGAGATGGAAGTGCTTATGTCTTATATCGATGGAAAATCTTATCAGGAAATTGCGTGTGATTTAGATAGACATGCAAAATCTATAGATAATGCTTTACAAAGAGTAAAAAGAAAGCTTGAAAAATGCTTAAATTTAAGATGATTATGTGTTGACAAAACATATAACATGTATTAAAATTAATAATCGGTATACGTTCATAATTTTAAGTTATTATACATAAAAATTTTCCACAATTATGAATTAATTGCCCATGTAGCTCAGTCGGCAGAGCGTCACCTTGGTAAGGTGGAGGTCACCGGTTCAATCCCGGTCATGGGCTCCAAATTAGTATATGAATCACAACACACCAGGGTAAGTTTACTTATGAAATTATATATAAATAAAGGGAGGAATTAAAAAATGGCAAAATCAAAATTTGAAAGAAATAAACCGCACGTAAATATAGGAACTATAGGACACGTAG
>NZ_BAAACF010000007.1:0-14846 GCF_039521365.1 Clostridium malenominatum | reverse complement strand
GATTTGCTATAAGAGAAGGTGGAAGAACAGTAGGTTCAGGAGTTGTTACAACTATAGTTGAATAATAGAGCCTTATAGGACTGGGTTTCTAGACCTAGTCCTTTTAAGACCTAATTTCATGCGAAATTCATTTTATTAAATTACGTTGACATACAAAATGAATTATGTTAAATTATTAAGGTAATGCATAAATTAAGTAATATATATCCCTGCGGTTTATATAAATACTAGCATTAGTCCAGGAGGTGTAGGATATGAGAATAAAGGTTACTTTAGCTTGCACTGAATGTAAGCAAAGGAATTACAATTCAATGAAAAACAAGAAAAATGACCCAGACAGATTAGAAATGAGAAAATATTGCAAGTTTTGTCGCAAACACACAGCTCATAAAGAAACAAAGTAATTTATAGAGGCATTATTTTATTCAGGGATGTGAAGAAATGAGTGTTAATGTGAAGGAAAAAAGAGAGGTTGTTAAGAAAGAAAATAAAGCTAACAAGAAAAAGGGTGGCATTATTGACTTTTTTAAAGGAGTAAAAGGTGAATTTAAAAGAATTACATGGGCCTCTAGAGCAGAAGTGAAGAAAGCTACTATTATTGCATTAACTTTCTGTTTGATTTATATGGTAGCTGTAGGTTTCATAGATTTTGGATTTAATAAGTTGTCACAAATAATCTATAAATAATATAGCAAAAGGAGGTAGGGGTCTACTACATAGATTCCCGTCCATTAAATTATGGCAGAGAAAGCTAGATGGTATGTAGTTCATACCTATTCAGGTTATGAGAATAAGGTTAAAGCAAATTTGGAAAAAACTATTGAAAATAGAAACCTTCATGACTGGATAACTGATATTCAAGTTCCCATAGAGGAACATGTTGAAATTAAAGACGGCAAAAAGAAGGTAACTCAAAAGAAAAAATTTCCAGGTTATGTATTGGTGAAGATGCTGATGACCGATGACTCTTGGTATGTAGTTAGAAATACTAGAGGAGTTACTGGATTTGTTGGTCCAGGATCAAAACCTGTTCCATTAACAGAAGATGAAGTAACATCCATGGGTATTATGGATAAACACATAAACTTGGACATAGAAGTTGGAGAAACTGTGATAGTGGTTTCAGGACCTTTAGAAAATTTCTCCGCTGTTATTCAAGAAATTAATTTAGAAAAGAAAAAAGTTAAGGTTCTTGTTAATATGTTCGGCAGGGAAACCCCTGTTGAGCTTGATTTTAAACAGATAGATAAAATGGACTAAAGATAAGACTAAAGTCTTAATTAAGTGGGAGGATTAATATCCGCATAACCACATTATAGGAGGTGTAAACATGGCTAAGAAAGTTACAGGAATGATAAAACTTCAACTTCCTGCAGGAAAGGCAACTCCAGCACCACCAGTAGGACCTGCTCTTGGTCAACATGGAGTAAACATTATGGCATTTACTAAGGATTTTAATGCTAAGACTGCAAATCAAGCTGGGTTAATAATACCAGTAGTGATAACAGTATATCAAGACAGATCTTTTAGTTTCATACTAAAAACTCCACCAGCAGCAGTTCTAATAAAGAAAGCAGCTGGAATTGAAAGCGGTTCAGGTGTGCCAAACAAAACAAAAGTTGCTAAAATCACAAAGGAACAGTTAAAGCAAATTGCTGAAACTAAAATGCCAGACTTAAACGCTGCATCAGTAGAAGCTGCTATGAGAATGGTAGCAGGTACAGCAAGAAGTATGGGTGTTACTGTAGAAGAATAATTAAGAGTGACCCGTTTAAAATTGTGGGAGGTAATAACCGTTAATACCACGGAGGAGGTTAAGTAATGGGAAAAAATTATATTGAAAGTGCTAAATTAGTAGATAAAAACACATTATATACACCTGGTGAGGCAATGGAACTTGCATTAAAAACTTCAAAAGCTAAGTTTGATGAAACAATAGAAGTTGCTGTAAGACTAGGTGTTGATCCAAGACATGCAGACCAGCAAGTTAGAGGAGCAGTTGTTCTTCCGCACGGAACTGGTAAAAAAGTTAGAATTTTAGTTATTGCAAAAGGTGATAAAGCTAAAGATGCTGAAGCAGCAGGAGCAGATTATGTTGGTGCTGAAGAATATATCGATAAAATTCAAAAAGAAAATTGGTTTGAATTTGATATAGTTGTAGCTACACCAGATATGATGGGTCTTGTTGGAAGATTAGGTAGAGTATTAGGACCTAAAGGATTAATGCCAAATCCAAAATCAGGAACAGTTACATTTGATGTATCAAGAGCAATATCTGAAATAAAAGCTGGTAAAGTTGAATATAGAGTTGATAAAACTGCTATAGTTCACGTTCCAATTGGAAAGAAATCCTTTGGAGCTGAAAAATTAATGGATAACTTCCAAGTTTTAATGGAAGCTGTTGTTAAAGCAAAACCAGCAGCAGCTAAAGGTCAATACATTAAATCAGTTGCAGTATCAAGCACTATGGGACCTGGAGTAAAAATTAATCCAGTAAAAGTTCTTGAATAGTATTGACATTAGTTTAAAAGTTTGATATCCTTTTAAAGGTTAAATAAGTAAATACTCCGTAGACAGTAGGTGCGAAAGCGTAACGGTTATCCAACCTACCGAGGGTTCCGATATATATTTGAAAAGATATAATTGGCTTCTCCATGTCTACGGGAGGAGCCTTTATTTTTTATAAACAGTATAACTGTGAGGAGGTGGACACACAGTGAGTAAAAATAGACAGTTAAAAGAAGTTAAAGTTGCTGAGATTAGAGAGAAAATGGAAAAATCTCAAGCGATAGTATTAGCTAAGTATCAAGGATTAACAGTTGAAGAAGATACAAAGTTAAGAAAGAAACTAAGAGAAGAAGGCGTAGAATATAAAGTTTATAAAAATACTTTAAGTATTCTAGCTGCAAAAGAACTAGGCCATGAAGGTATAGTTGAATTCTTAGAAGGACCAATATCAATAGCTTTTGGATATGAAGATCCAACAGCTCCAGCAAGAGTTTTAAGTGACTTTGCTAAAGAAGTTAAAAAATTAGAATTGAAGGCTGCTGTAGTTCAAGGTGAAGTATATAATGCGGATAAAGTTAAGCAACTTGCTGCAATACCACCAAGAGAAGTACTACTTTCAAGACTTCTTGGAAGCTTCAAAGCTCCAGTATCAAATTTAGCATACTTATTGAATGCTATAAAAGAAAAAAAAGAATCTGAAGAAGCTTAATTAAAAAGGAATAATTTGGAGGTGCAATTTAAATGACTAGAGAAGAAATCATTCAAGCTATAAAAGAAATGAGCGTTTTAGAATTAAACGAATTAGTAAAAGCATGTGAAGAAGAGTTTGGAGTAAGCGCAAGCGCTCCAGTAGCTGTTGCAGGCGCAGGCGCTGCTGCTGCACCAGCTGCAGAAGAAAAAACTGAATTTGACGTTGTATTAGCAAGTGCAGGTTCAGAAAAAATTAAAGTTATAAAAGTAGTTAGAGAATTAACTGGATTAGGATTAAAAGAAGCTAAAGAAATAGTTGATGGAGCTCCTAAAACATTAAAAGAAGGAATAGCTAAAGAAGAAGCTGAAGCTATGAAAGCTAAATTAGCTGAAGTTGGAGCAACTGTTGAATTAAAGTAATTTTTAATTGAATGGTATAAAAAGAGGTACTGTTAACGGTGCCTCTTTTTTAAATAAGTAATATATTTATTTAATGATATTGACAATAATTTATGAGTATGGTAAAATAATAAATTGCATTGATTGTATAAAAAACACGTAATATATGTATTTTTGTTTAAGTGAATAAGTTTCGTAATAGCGGTTATACTATTAAGATGCAATACATTTAATCTGGAAACATTAAAATGTTTTTGATTAGTTTTACTTTATGCAAGGGGTGAAAATTAATGGTACATCCTGTTCAGGTTGGTAAAAGAACTAGAATGAGTTTCTCTAAACTTAAAGAAATTGCTGAGATGCCTAATTTAATTGAAGTTCAATTAGACTCTTATCAATGGTTTTTAGACGAAGGTCTTCAAGAAGTTTTTGATGATATCAATCCTATCCAAGACTATACTGGGAATTTAAATTTAGAATTTGTAGGTCATAAACTAGATAGGGATAACATTAAATATTCAGTTGAAGAATGTAAAGAAAGAGATGCGACTTATGCGGCTCCATTAAAAGTCAATGTAAGATTGATAAATAAGGAAACGGGAGAAGTTAAGCAGCAAGAAGTGTTTATGGGAGATTTCCCTCTCATGACAGAGCAAGGAACCTTTATAATTAATGGTGCTGAGAGAGTAATAGTAAGTCAGCTTGTTAGATCACCGGGGGTATATTATGATGTAGCCTTTGATAAAACAGGTAAACAATTATTTTCTGCTACAGTAATACCTAATAGAGGAGCCTGGTTAGAATATGAGACAGATTCCAATGACATAATATATGTAAGAATTGATAAAACAAGAAAACTACCTATTTCTATTCTTGCGAGAGCTTTAGACTTTGAAACAGATACTGAAATTATAAACTATTTCGGAGAAGATGAAAGGTTAAAAGCAACTATTGAAAAAGACAATACAAAAAGTAAAGAAGAAGCATTACTTGAAATATATAAGAGGCTGAGACCGGGAGAACCTCCCACTGTCGATAGTGCAATATCTCTTATAGAATCTCTATTTTTTGATGCAAAAAGATATGACTTATCTAGAGTAGGTAGATATAAGTTTAATAAAAAGCTATCTCTATCCATAAGAATTGCAAATCAAATTTCAGCTGAAGATATAGTAAATCCACAAACTGGCGAAATATTAGTACAAAAAGATGAGAAAATTGACAGAGAGAAAGCTTTAGAAATACAGAATTCAGGTATTAATTCTGTAGATATAAAAGTTGACGAAAGAATTTTACGAGTTATCGGTAATAACTTTGTTGATATACATAGTTTTATTGACTTTGATATAGAAGATTTAAATATTAAAGAGTTAGTACACTATACAACTTTGAAAAATATATTAGATAATTACACTGAAGAAAGTGCAATTAAAGAACAGATAAAGAAAAATATACATCATTTAATTCCTAAGCACATAATAAAAGATGATATTTACGCAACAATAAGTTATGAATTAGGATTGCCTTATAATATAGGATATACTGATGATATTGATCACTTAGGAAATAGAAGATTAAGATCCGTTGGAGAGCTGTTGCAGAATCAATTTAGAATTGGTCTTTCAAGAATGGAGAGAGTTGTAAAAGAGAGAATGACTATTCAAGATCAAAATGCAATTACACCTCAAGCTCTAATCAATATTAGACCAGTTGCAGCATCCATTAAAGAGTTTTTTGGAAGCTCACAGCTTTCACAGTTCATGGATCAAACCAACCCATTATCTGAATTAACTCATAAAAGAAGGTTGTCTGCTCTTGGGCCAGGAGGGCTTTCAAGAGAAAGAGCGGGTTTTGAAGTAAGAGACGTTCATCACTCCCATTATGGAAGAATGTGTCCAATTGAAACGCCAGAAGGACCTAATATAGGATTAATTAACTCTCTTGCAACCTATGCTAGAGTAAATGAATATGGGTTTATTGAATCGCCTTATAGAAAAATTGATAAAAAAGAAGGCAAAGTAACAAGCGAAATAGTATATATGACTGCAGATGAAGAAGATAGATACCTTATCGCCCAATCAAATGAACCTTTAGATGATAATGGTTTATTTATTGACGATAAAGTAACTGTAAGAGATAAAGAAGATATTCTTATTGTTCCTAGAGTAGAGGTTGACTATATGGATATTTCTCCAAGGCAATTAGTATCTGTTGCTACAGCAATGATACCTTTCCTTGAAAATGATGACGCCAGCCGTGCTCTTATGGGTTCTAACATGCAACGTCAAGCAGTTCCATTATTAAAACCACAGGCTCCAATTGTAGGAACCGGTATAGAATTTAAGGCCGCTGTTGACTCAGGGGTACTTCCAAAATCAAAAAGCGCTGGCGTAGTTGTTTACGTAAGTGCTAATGAAGTAAGGGTAAAAAGAGATTCAGATGGTGGAATTGACACATATAGATTATTAAAGTTTAAAAGATCCAACCAAGGTACTTGCATAAACCAAAGGCCAATTGTAACTAAGGGTGAGAAGGTGGAACGTGGTACAGTATTAGCTGACGGTCCTTCTACAGATTTAGGTGAAATAGCCTTAGGTAAAAATATAAGAATTGGATTTATTACTTGGGAAGGATACAACTACGAGGATGCTATGCTTATTTCTGAAGAGCTAGTGAAAGAAGATGTATTTACTTCTATTCATATTGAAGAATATGAGGCAGAAGCAAGAGACACAAAACTAGGACCTGAAGAAATAACAAGGGATATTCCTAATGTAGGAGAAGATGCTCTTAAAGATATAGATGAAAGAGGAATAATTAGAATAGGTGCTGAAGTAAGATCAGGAGATATATTAGTTGGCAAAGTAACTCCAAAAGGAGAAACTGAACTTACAGCAGAAGAAAGATTACTAAGAGCTATATTCGGTGAAAAAGCTAGAGAAGTTAGAGATACATCTCTTAGAGTACCTCATGGTGAAGCCGGAATTATAGTAGATGTTAAGGTATTTACAAGAGAAAATGGAGATGAATTACCTCCAGGAGTAAATAAACTTGTAAGATGTTACATCGCTCAAAAAAGAAAAATCTCCGTTGGAGATAAAATGGCTGGAAGACATGGTAACAAAGGGGTTATATCAAGGGTATTGCCTGAAGAAGATATGCCGTTTTTACCAGATGGAAGGCCGTTACAAATATGTTTGAATCCATTAGGGGTTCCGTCACGTATGAACATTGGTCAGGTATTAGAAGTGCATTTAGGATTAGCAGCTTCAAAATTAGGTTGGCATATTGCTACACCTGTATTTGATGGTGCTACTGAATCAGAAATTGATGAATGTTTAAGAGACGCAGGATATGAACAAGATGGTAAAACTGTATTATATGACGGAAGAACAGGCGATCCATTTGACAATAGAGTAACTGTAGGATATATGTATATTTTAAAACTTGCTCACTTAGTTGATGACAAGATACATGCTAGATCTACAGGGCCATATTCATTAGTTACTCAACAGCCACTAGGAGGAAAAGCTCAATTCGGTGGACAGAGATTTGGAGAAATGGAAGTTTGGGCACTAGAAGCCTATGGTGCAGCTCATACGTTACAGGAAATATTAACAGTTAAATCTGACGACGTAGTAGGTAGAGTTAAGACTTACGAAGCGATTGTAAAAGGTGAGAATATACCAGAACCAGGTGTACCAGAATCATTTAAGGTTTTAATTAAGGAATTACAGGCATTGTGTCTGGACGTAAAAGTTTTAAATGATGATAAGGAAGAAATCAAACTTAAAGAGTCTGTAGATGATGAACTCGAAGAGTTAGAAATTAATATCGAAGGTACGGAAGACTATGTTCCACCTACACCAGTAGATGATTATGTAGAAGAAGAAAAAATTGACAGCGTAGATGAAGAATTAGATATAGATTATGATGATTTACCATTAGAAGACTTTGGAAATGATCTAGAATTAGATGATTTTAACGATGAACACTAATTTGAAGGGAGGATTACCCTTGTTTGAATTGAATAATTTTGATGCACTACAAATAGGTTTAGCTTCACCAGAACAAATCAGGGAATGGTCAAGAGGAGAAGTAAAAAAACCTGAAACCATTAACTATAGAACTTTAAAACCAGAAAGGGACGGGTTATTTTGTGAAAGAATATTCGGACCTACAAAGGACTGGGAGTGTCATTGTGGCAAGTATAAGAGAGTTAGATATAAAGGCATAGTATGTGATAGATGTGGAGTTGAGGTAACGAAATCCAAGGTTAGACGTGAGAGAATGGGGCACATAGAGCTTGCTGCCTCAGTATCACATATCTGGTATTTTAAAGGCATTCCATCAAGAATGGGATTAATATTAGATATGTCACCAAGATCTCTAGAGAAAGTCCTTTATTTTGCATCCTATGTTGTACTTTCGCCAAATGAAACCAGATTAGATAAGAAGCAATTGCTAAGCGAAAAAGAATATAGAGAAGCAATTGACAAGTATGGCGAAGATAGCTTTGAAGCAGGAATGGGAGCTGAAGCTGTAAGAAGACTATTGGAAGAAATTGATCTAGAACGTTTATCTAAGGAACTTAAAGAATCCTTAAAAACTAGTACTGGTCAAAAGAAAGTTAGAATAATTAGAAGGCTTGAAGTTGTTGAATCTTTCAGAAAATCAGGAAATAGACCGGAATGGATGATTATTGATGTAATACCAGTAATTCCACCGGATTTAAGACCAATGGTTCAGTTAGATGGGGGAAGATTTGCGACTTCAGACTTGAATGACTTATATAGAAGAGTTATAAATAGAAATAATAGACTTAAGAAACTTCTAGACTTAGGAGCACCAGACATAATTGTAAGAAATGAAAAAAGAATGTTACAAGAAGCGGTAGATGCTCTTATTGACAATGGAAGAAGAGGAAGACCAGTTACAGGGCCAGGAAATAGACCATTAAAGTCTTTGTCAGATATGTTAAAAGGTAAGCAAGGAAGATTTAGACAAAACTTGCTAGGAAAACGTGTTGACTACTCAGGACGTTCGGTTATAGTTGTAGGACCTGAACTAAAAATGTATCAATGTGGTCTTCCAAAAGAAATGGCACTTGAATTATTTAAACCTTTTGTAATGAAAAAGCTAGTAGAAGGTGGCTTTGCTCATAACATTAAGAGTGCAAAGAGAATGGTTGAAAGAGTTCAACCTCAGGTATGGGATGTATTAGAAGAGGTAATTTCAGATCATCCAGTACTTCTAAATCGTGCTCCTACCCTACACAGATTAGGAATTCAAGCGTTCCAACCTGTATTAGTTGAAGGAAGAGCGATAAAGCTTCATCCATTATCCTGTACTGCATATAATGCTGACTTTGACGGTGATCAGATGGCGGTACACGTACCATTATCTGTGGAAGCGCAAGCAGAAGCTAGATTTTTAATGTTAGCTGCCCATAATATTCTAAAGCCTTCAGACGGAAAACCAGTTGTAGTACCTACACAAGATATGGTACTAGGTTCTTACTATTTAACAATTGGCAAAAAAGCTGAAGTGGGAGAAAGAATTCCTGTATTCTCATGCCCAGATGAAGCAATTATGGCTTATGAAGTAGGAGAAATTGGAATACATTCAAATATTAAAGTTAGATTAACAAAAGAAAAAGATGGAGAAGTTTTATCAGGGATAATTGAAACTACTCCAGGTAAAATTATATTTAATGAATCAATACCTCAAGATTTAGGTTTTGTAGATAGAAGTTTACCTGAAAATGAGTTTAAATTAGAAGTTGATTTCTTGGTGAATAAATCTTCTTTAGGAAAAATAATAAATAAATGTTACATGAAACATGGTCCAACTAAAGCTTCTATAATGTTAGATAATATAAAAACTAAAGGATATCACTACTCAACCATAGGAGCCATAACAGTTGCTACTGAGGATATGGTGGTACCAGAGGACAAAAAGAGATTACTAGCAGAAGCTGATGAAGCGGTTAACAAAATCGAGAAAATGTATAGAAGAGGATTCATATCTGAAGATGAAAGATATGAAAGAGTTATAGAAAAGTGGACTAAAACAACAGATGAAATAGCAGATGCTCTTATGGCTAGCTTGGATAAGTATAATCCAATATTTATGATGGCGGATTCAGGAGCCAGAGGTTCTAAAAGCCAGATTAAACAGTTAGCAGGTATGAGAGGACTTATGGCAAACCCATCAGGTAAAATAATTGAGTTGCCTATAAGATCATCCTTTAGAGAAGGTCTTGATGTTTTGGAATACTTTATATCAACTCACGGAGCTAGAAAGGGTAATGCGGACACCGCGTTAAAAACTGCTGACTCTGGATACTTAACAAGAAGATTGGTTGACGTAAGTCAGGACGTTATAGTTAGAGAAGAAGACTGTGGAGCAAAAGAAGGATTAGAGGTTTCTGTAATAAAAGAAGGCAATGAAATTATTGAAAGCCTGTCAGAGAGATTACATGGAAGATATTCAGCAGAGGATATATTAAATCCTACTACAGGGGAAGTTTTAATAGAAAAAGATCAATATATTGAATCAAAAGTAGCGGACGATATTGAAAATGCAGGTGTAACTAAAGTTAAAATTAGATCTGTATTTACTTGCAAATCAAAGCATGGAGTTTGTGCAAAATGCTATGGTATGAATATGGCTACTGCTGAAAAAATTAATATAGGAGAATCCGTTGGTATTATTGCTGCTCAAAGTATAGGGGAACCTGGTACACAGCTTACCATGAGAACATTCCATACTGGTGGAGTTGCAGGGGCTGATATAACTCAAGGTCTTCCAAGAGTTGAGGAGTTATTTGAAGCAAGAAAGCCAAAGGGGTTAGCTATAGTTTCAGAAGTTATGGGAACTGTTAGAATAGAAGAAACTAAGAAAAAGAGAACAGTTGTGGTAACAAGCGAAACAGGAGAAGAAATGAGTTATGATATTCCATTTGGTTCAAGATTAAAGGTAACTAATGGTGAAAAGATTGAAGCTGGTGATTTAATTACTGAAGGTTCAGTTAATCCACATGACGTTATCAGAATAAAGGGCGTAAATGGTGTTAAGTACTATCTCCTATCAGAAGTACAGAAGGTTTATAGACTTCAGGGTGTTGATATAAATGATAAGCACTTGGAAGTAGTTATAAGACAGATGACAAGAAAAGTAAAGATAGAAGAATCAGGAGATACTGAATTATTACCAGGAACAATGATTGATATTTTTGATTTCAATGAAGAAAATGAAAGAGTAGAGGCATTGGGGCTAGAGCCAGCTAAAGGTAGAATAGCATTACTGGGAATAACTAAAGCATCCTTGGCAACAGATTCATTCTTATCTGCAGCATCTTTCCAAGAAACAACTAGAGTTTTAACAGATGCAGCAATTAAAGGAAAAATAGATCCGCTATTAGGATTAAAAGAGAATGTAATTATTGGTAAGCTAATTCCTGCAGGAACAGGAATGACCAGATATAGGTCTATAAAAATTAGCACCGAAAAAGATGAAGATGTTGAAGAAGTGGAATATTTAAACAATGATTTAGAAGAAGAAATAGAACTTTAATTTATTGACAGGATGAACTTAAGATGATAAAATATTTCTGTATGTTTACAGAGGGAGGCAAAGCCCCTGGCTTTGTCTCTATATAATTATTTATAGGGGGGAACAGAAGTGCTCGACAGAATAGCAGGTAAAAAGGTTGTGGGATTTAAACAATCTTTAAAAGCTATAAAAACTGGCGGTGTTAATACTGTTTATATAGCTAAAGATGCAGATTTGAAGATATATGATCAGATAAAAAGTGCTGCTGAAGAAAATTCCCTTGAGATTATACTGATAGATACTATGAAGGATTTAGGAAAACTTTGTGGTATAGATGTAGGAGCAGCTACTGCTGTAACTATAGATGAGTAAGCTTACAACAATAATTATTAAATAGATCTATATTATATTGAGGAGGTGTAAACATGCCAACTATTAGCCAATTAGTTAGAAAAGGCAGAAAGACATTAACAGAACAGTCAGCGTCACCAGCACTAAAAGAATGTCCTCAGAAAAGAGGAGTATGTACAGTAGTTAAGACAACTACACCAAAGAAGCCAAACTCAGCTTTAAGAAAAATTGCCAGAGTTAGACTTACAAATGGTTATGAAGTATCTGCGTACATTCCAGGTATAGGACACAACTTACAAGAGCACAGTGTTGTTCTTATAAGAGGAGGAAGAGTAAAAGACCTTCCAGGTGTAAGATATCACATAGTTAGAGGTGCATTAGACTCATCTGGAGTTGCAAACAGACTGCAAAGCAGATCAAAGTATGGTGCAAAAAGACCAAAGAAAAAATAGTAAAAATTAAAGTGTTTTAAGGTGTGAAAGATAGTGCTGTGTCTTCGGCATTTATATATATATTCTTATGAAGTTAATTTGCGGAAGTACAAAGCACTTTGCGGTTGAATAAACCGAGTACCGATGAACTTAAATTTTGTTTATGTTAAGGAGGGAAGAAAAGTGCCAAGAAAAGGACATATAGGTAAAAGAGATGTATTACCAGATCCATTATATAACAGCAAAGTTGTAACTAAATTTATAAATAGCTTAATGGAAGATGGTAAAAAGGGTGTAGCTCAAAAAGTTTGCTATACTGCTTTTGAAACAATTGCAAATAAAACAGGAAAAGAGCCTATGGAAGTATTTGAAGCAGCTATGAACAATGTAATGCCATTACTTGAAGTAAAGGCAAGAAGAATCGGTGGTGCTACATACCAGGTTCCAATCGAAGTAAGACCAGATAGAAGACAGACCTTAGGAATAAGATGGATTCTAGATGCTGCAAGAAAAAGAGGCGAGAAGTACATGAGAGAAAGACTTGCAGGAGAACTTATGGATGCAGCAAACAATACTGGAACAGCTGTTAAGAAAAGAGAAGATACTCACAAGATGGCTGAAGCAAATAAAGCTTTTGCACATTACAGATATTAATATTAAAACTGTTTTGGTGTAACCAAAACAGTTTTCTCAAATTTTATAATTAAACTATATTTATAGTTCGAGAGGAGGAAACATTAGTGGCAAGACAACATCCATTAGAAAGATTCCGTAATATAGGTATTATGGCGCATATAGACGCAGGTAAAACTACTACAACAGAACGTATTTTGTTTTACACAGGTAAAACTCATAAATTAGGAGAAGTTCATGAAGGTGCTGCAACAATGGACTGGATGGTTCAGGAACAAGAAAGAGGTATAACAATTACTTCAGCAGCAACAACATGTATGTGGAAAGATCATGTAATTAACGTTATTGACACACCAGGACACGTAGACTTCACAGTTGAGGTTGAAAGATCATTAAGAGTACTAGATGGTGCAGTAACGGTGTTAACAGCAAAGGGAGGGGTTGAGCCTCAAACTGAAACAGTTTGGAGACAGGCGGACAAATACAAAGTTCCTAGAATGGCTTATGTAAATAAGATGGATATAATAGGAGCTGACTTCTTTAGAGTTGTAAACATGATGAGAGAAAGATTACAGGCTAATGCAGTGCCAATTCAGCTTCCAATAGGTAAAGAAGATTATTTTAAAGGTTACGTTGATTTAATTAGAAATGAAGCTGTTATATATCAAGATGACCTTGGAACTTCTACAAGTCACACAGATATACCAGAGGACATGGTAGATCAAGTTGAAGAATATAGAGCTGCAATGATAGAAGCTATCGTTGAGTTAGATGAAGAATTAATGATGAAATATTTAGAAGGTGAAGAAATTACAGTAGATGAACTAGAAGCTGCTTTAAGAAAAGGCGTTATAGCTAATAAGATAGTTCCAGTAATCTGCGGTTCTTCATACAAAAACAAAGGTGTTCAGGCAATGATTGACTCTATTGTTAAATATATGCCATCACCATTAGATATTCCACCAGTAAAGGGAACTAACCCAGATGATGGTTCAGAAATGGAAAGACATTCTTCAGATGAAGAGCCTATGTCAACATTAGCATTTAAAATAGCAACTGACCCATTCATAGGAAAGCTTGCCTTTGTAAGAGTTTATTCAGGAGCACTTCAAAGTGGTTCTTATGTATATAACTCTACAAAAGGAAAAAGAGAAAGAATTGGTAGATTAGTAAGAATGCATGCTAATCATAGAGAAGAAATTCAAGAATTATATGCAGGAGACTTAGGTGCGGTTGTTGGATTAAAAGATACTACAACTGGAGACACATTATGTGATGAAAAGAATCCGATAATTCTAGAAAACATGGATTTCCCAGAGCCAGTTATTCGTGTAGCTATAGAACCAAAATCAAAAGCTGGTCAAGAAAAAATGGGACTTTCATTAGTAAAACTTGCTGAAGAAGATCCAACATTTAAAACTTGGACAGATCAAGAAACAGGTCAGACTATAATTGCAGGTATGGGTGAGCTTCACTTAGAAATAATTGTAGATAGACTTATAAGAGAATTTAAAGTTGAATGTAACGTAGGTGAACCACAGGTTGCTTACAAAGAAACAATTAAGAAAGCTGTTAAAGCTGAAGGTAAATATGTTAGACAATCAGGTGGACGTGGACAATACGGACACTGTTGGATCGAACTTATGCCGCACGAAGGAGAATATGTATTTGAAAATGCTATCGTTGGGGGAGTTGTTCCAAGAGAATACATTCCAGCTATCGATAATGGTATTCAAGAAGCTTCAAAGAGTGGTGTAATTGCAGGATACGAAACTATCAACTTTAAAGTTAAATTATTTGATGGATCATACCATGATGTAGACTCATCAGAAATGTCCTTCAAAATTGCAGGATCTATGGCGTTTAAAAATGCTATGGCTAAAGCAGACCCAGTATTACTTGAACCAATGATGAAGGTTGAAGTAACAGTACCTGAAGAGTACATGGGAGATGTAATGGGAGATATCAACTCCAGAAGAGGTAGAATAGAAGGAATGGAAGCTCAAGCAGGAGCTCAAGTAATAAGATCATTTGTACCTCTTTCAGAAATGTTCGGATATGCTACAGTGTTAAGATCTAATACTCAAGGTAGAGGAACTTACGCTATGACTTTCGATCACTTTGAAGAAGTGCCAAAGAGCATTCAAGAAAAAATTATTGGAAATAAATAAAATAAATTAAAATAAAAACTTATAATAAAGGAGGATCCCAAAATGGCAAAATCAAAATTTGAAAGAAATAAACCGCACGTAAATATAGGAACTATAGGACACGTAG
>NZ_BAAACF010000006.1:0-186526 GCF_039521365.1 Clostridium malenominatum | reverse complement strand
ACTTTGTGCAATTTTGAAAGAACATTTCTTTCAACCTTATCGGGTAAAACTGATTAAGGAAACTTCGACAGCGTAGCTGCGAAGTACTCTGTTTCTAGAAAATCGAAGATTTTAAGAAACAGAGCATCTGGTGATTATGGCTTGAAGGTAACACCCGTTCCCTTTCCGAACACGAAGGTTAAGCTTCATAGCGCCGATGATACTACAAGGGCAGCCTTGTGGGAAAGTAGGTCGTCGCCAGGTCTAAACATTGTTCCGCGATAGCTCAACGGTGGAGCACTCGGCTGTTAACCGATAGGTTGAAGGTTCGAATCCTTTTCGCGGAGCCATTTTTATTTTTTGACAAATATAAAAAAAGTTTTAAAAATACTATTGACTTTTCTATAAAGCTATAGTATTCTAATTTATAACATAATTAATTAAAAACTGTGACAGGGATAAGTAAACAAATCAAGGTTTAAAAGAGAGTGGGATAAGGTGTAAGCCCATAAACTAAGGTTGTTGAAATTCACCCTTGAGTTGTAAGCTGAAATTATTAAAGTAAGCTGAGCCGGCGAAAGTCGTTAAGAATTAAAAAATTGATAGAATATATCAATTTTAGAGTTATAAATTTGGGTGGTACCGCGACATACTTTCGCCCCATTGGAGGGAGATAGGTATGTTTTTTTTATACCCAAAATTAAATAAAGCAAAAATTATGATAGGGATAAGTAAATAATAAGATGTTTTACAGAGAGTGGGATAAGGTGTAAGCCCATAAACTAAGGTTATTGAAATTCACCCTTGAGTTGCAAGCTGAAATTATTTAAAGTAAGCTGAGCCGGCGAAAGTCGTTAAAGATTACAAAATTGATAGAATATATCAATTTTTAGAGTTATAAATTTGGGTGGTACCGCGGCATACTTTCGCCCCATGGAGGGAGATAGGTATGTTTTTTTTATACCCAAAATTAAATAAAACAAAAATTGTGATAGGGATAAGTAAATAATAAGATGTTTTACAGAGAGTGGGATAAGGTGCAAGCCCATAAACTAAGATTATTGAAATTCACCCTTGAATTGCAGGCTGAAATTTTTAAGAGTAGGTTGTGCCGGTGAAAGCCGTTAATATATTAAGTGATAAATTTGAGTGGCACCGCGAGACATACTTTCGCCTCATAAGAGGATAAGTATGTTTTTTTTATAAGCAAAAACAATAAATATACAGGGGGTAATAACTATGATAAGTAAAAGAATATTAAAGGTTTTAGTAACAGGGGTAATAATGGGGACAGTTATACTTGGAGGATGTGGAAAAACTGCTACAACTTCAAATGATAAGAAGGTAAGTAAGATAGGAATAACTCAGATTATAGAGCATGAGTCTTTAGATGCTGCTAGAAAGGGATTTATTGATGCACTTGAGAAAAATGGATATAAAGATGGGGAGAATATCCAAATAGACTTTAAAAATGCTCAAGGGGATATGCCAGTAGCTCAAACTATTGCTCAGGGCTTTGTATCAGATAAAAAGGATTTAATACTTGCTATAGCAACACCGACAGCGCAAGCAGCTTATAACGCAACAAAGGACATACCTATTTTAATAACAGCAGTTACAGATCCAGTGAAGGCAGGACTTATAAAATCTGTTGAAAAGTCAGGCACTAATGTAGCTGGAACTACAGATGCAGCACCAATTGATAAGCAGTTTGAGCTATTAAAGAAATTGGTTCCAAATGCTAAGAAGGTAGGTATTTTATATAACACTAGTGAAGTTAATTCAGAAGCCGAAGTAGAAAGAGCTAAAAAAATAGCTCCGGAATATGGGCTAGAGATTATAACAAAAGGAGTAACTAACGTAAATGAAATTACTCAAGCTTTAGATGCATTAAATGATAAAATTGATGTTTTATATGCTCCAGCAGATAATGTTGTTGCATCCTCAATGCCCATAATAACAGCTAAATGCACAGAAAAAAATATACCTATAATCGGGGCTGTAGTTGCTGAAGTTGAAGGTGGAGCATTGGCCACTGAAGGTATAGATTATTATAAACTTGGGTATCAAACAGGAGAAAATGCTGTAGAAATACTTAAGGGAAAAAATCCTAAGGATATGGCAGTGACTACTTTACAGGATACAGAATTAGTTATAAATATGGATATGGCAAATAAATTGAAAATAAATATTCCAGAAGATTTGATAAAAAAAGCTAAGATTATTGGAGGGAGTAAATAATGATTGATTTTTGGATTAGTGTATTAGAACAAGGACTAATATTTTCTATAATGGTTTTAGGAGTATATATTACTTACAAAATACTAGATTTTCCTGATTTATCTGTGGATGGAAGCTTCCCTTTAGGAGCATCTGTAACAGCGGCTGCCTTAATGGGTGGAATTAATCCATATATAGCCTGCCTCTTATCTTTAGTAGCAGGACTTGCAGCTGGAACAATAACGGGATTACTTCATGTTAAGCTTAAAATAACAAACCTTTTATCAGGAATTTTGGTAATGATAGGATTATACTCCATAAACCTAAGAGTTATGGGTAAGGCTAATGTGCCACTATTTAATAAAGATAATATTTTTATAGAGGGAGTACATCCTCTAATAGTTATAGTTTTATTTGTTTTATTAGTAAAACTAGCGTTGGATTTTTTCTTAAACACAAAATTAGGATTTATTTTGAAAGCTACAGGAGATAATCCACAATTAGTTACATCTCTTGGAATGGATAAAGGACTAATAAAAATATTGGGCTTAGCTATGTCAAATGGATTAGTGGCTCTATCTGGGGGAATGATGGCTCAATACAGAAGATTTTCAGATGTTGGAATGGGGACAGGAATTATAGTTATGGGACTTGCCTCAATTATTATAGGAGAAACAATATTTAAAAGAATTTCTATATTAAAAGCTTCCGCAATTGGAATTTTGGGTTCAGTATTATATAACGCTTGCACAGCTTTTGCATTAAAGTTAAATTTCCAAACTACAGATTTAAAATTAATAACAGCAGTAATTGTAGTAATAGCACTATCCATGAATGGGAAAACCCTTTCATTTAAACCAAAAAAACTTTTATTTAGAGGAGGAAATTCTTATGTTAAGAATAGAGAATCTGCTCAAAACATTTAATAAAGGAACAGCTAATGAAAATATACTTTTTAATAATTTATCCTTTACTATAGAAGATGGAGATTTTATAACTATAGTTGGTAGTAATGGAGCGGGGAAATCTACTTTACTAAATATAATATCTGGTTGTATTGAAGAAGATGGAGGTTCAATATTTTTAAATGGAGATGATATATCAAAGCTTCCAGAGCATAAAAGAACTAGATTTATGGGTAGAGTATTTCAAGACCCGTCCCTTGGAACTTCTCCTTCTATGACCATACTTGAAAACTTGTCTATTGCGCAAAATAAAGGAAAGAAGTTTGGACTTTCTAAAGGAGTTAATGGAAAGGATGTAGAGTATTTTAAAGAGTTATTATCAAAGTTAAATTTAGGTCTAGAGGATAAGCTCTATACTAAGGTTGGAATGCTATCAGGAGGACAAAGACAGGCCTTAGCACTAATTATGGCGGCTATGTCAAATCCAAGCCTAATGCTTCTTGATGAACACACAGCAGCTTTAGATCCAAAGACTTCAGAAATAATAATAGAACTTAGCAATGAAATGGTTGTAGATAGAAAAATAACTACGTTAATGGTAACTCATAATTTGAATCATGCTATAAAAATAGGGAATAGGCTTATAATGATGCATAGAGGTGAAATAATTTTAGATATTAAAGGGGAAGAAAAGAAGTCTTTAACCATTAATAAGTTATTATCCTACTTTGATAGCGCTCAGTCTAATGAAGTTATAAGCGATAGAACCTTATTTTCCTTTTAGTTTAAGATAATCTTCATATAAAATTAAGGTACTTACAAAGGGATTTGAGTTAAAATATATATAATATATATATAATATATATATAATAAAATTAAGGAGAGAGGTAAAAATGAAAAAAGTTGGTACAGTAACCTCAGCAATTGGATTCATATTTGTAGGTACATGGTTGATTTTAAGAAACATCGCCTTTGAATTTAGTGGAGAAATAATAAAGTGGTGGCCACTATTAATAATACTCTTTGGAGTTGAAATTATAGTTTTGCACAATGGAAAAAAGGAAGAGAATAGAGTAGGATTTAATTTTCTCATTATACCAATGATTATGGTTTTTATAGGTATAAACGCCTTTGTAGTCGTTGAAAGTAGATTGCCTAAAGGTTTTGATATATTTAAAGATGGTGTAGGAGTAGTATTAAATGATGCTAAGTTCATGGAAAATAAGAAGAGTATAGAAGTGGAAAAAGAACTATCATCCTTTGGTAATAAGTTTTCTTTTCATACTAATAATGGTGATGTTGTTATTAAAAAATCTGAGGATGGAAAGATTAAACTTAAATTAAAGGTATATGTAGATAATAATGATAAAAGAAATACCTATGAAATAAAAGAAATCAAAGGAAAAGATGGTTATGAAGTAGCTATAGAGGATAGCTTTATTAGAGGGGTAGAAGGTGAAATATATCTACCAGAAAATTTAAACGTGAATATTGATATAAACAACCTAAAGTTTAATAGCGAAGAATATAAGGTTTTAAATAATTTAGAAATAGACTGTAATAACGCTTCAATTTATTTAGGAGATGCAAAAAACTTAACCATTAAGGCTAATAATGGATTAATTCAAGGAAAGAATTCTAGTATAGCTAATATAAATATGAACAATGGTCAAATTAAATTTGACGGAGATGTACAAGAAGGTAAAATTAAAATAGATAATGGTGAAGTTGATATAAATAATAAAGTTTGTAAAAACTTAAATATTGAAATGAATTTAGGTTCTGCAAAGGTAGATACTGAAGATAATAATTTAGAAGTTTCTGCTAAGGTTAATCAAGGGAAAATTGATATAAATGAAGATAGTAGGGTCAATGGAAACTTGTCTAGAAAAATTGGCAATGGTTCTGGAAAGCTAAATATCGATGTTAAGGTTGGGTCTATAGATGTAGAAACTAGCGGAGAATGGTAATTGTATTGCCATCGCATTCTAAGATTATATCTCCATGGATATCTGTTCTATAAAGCTTAATATTTCTGGTTTGAAGCCTCTTTATAATGGCTTTACTAGGATGTCCAAAGGAGTTATTTTTACCACAACTGGCTATGGCTAGTTGTGGTAAAATGCTATCTAGGAATATTTCAGAGGAGGAGGTGCTACTGCCGTGATGTCCAAGTTTTAATACATCACATCTTATACTATTTCTCTCTATAATATCCTGTTCAACAGAAGCCTCGTTGTCACCCATGAATAAAAAGCTACGATTTCCATAATTTAAATAGATAGCAGGGGAATAATTATTTAGATTATCGTATTTCTCATTTATGGGGGAGAGAATTTCACATTTTACTTTAGGGTGAAGGTTTATTATTTTCCCTTCTTTAGCTACATTTATCCTTAATTTTTTTCTTTTAAGAGACTCTATCATTCTATTAAAATATCTAGTGTTAACGGTAACTTTGGGAGCCCAGAAGTTTTTAATTTTGAAGTTATCTATTATTAATTCCATCCCACCCATGTGATCTTCGTGGGGATGAGTTGCTACTACGTGGTCAATTTTTTTAATTCCTTCTTTTTTAAGATAAGTAGAAAGCTTTTCACTGGCTTTACTTTCTCCACTATCTATAAGTAAGCTATTTTCACCTATTGTAATTAAGGTACTGTCTCCTTGTCCTACGTCTATAAAATGTATCCTTAAAATATCATCATTAAAGGCAGGTCTTTTTATAGGAACCATTATAATTAAAATAATTAATAGTAATTTTAACATGTTTAAGTAAAACGACTTTTTCAAAAGAATCTGCCCTCCTAAATCAAACTATCTTCTATTCTACCCAAACCACTTTATTTAAAACATATATGTTATATGATATAATAAAAATGCAATTGTTAATTTCCGAAAAGATAGGAGATGTAGATTATGAAAACATATTTATTGTTTTTACAGTTTGGTATTTATATGTTAGGGTCGGTGTTTAAAAAAAGTAAAATTGAGAAATTGAGAAGAGAAGGTAAAGATAAGGAAGCGGATGAATTTTTAAAAGATATTTATTTAAAATGGGCGGATTATATTATTAAAAAAGTTGGAATTAGGATAAACATTAAAGGGGAAGAAAATCTTCCTAAAGAGGGAGCTCTTTACGTAGCAAACCATCAAAGTTTGTTTGATATACCTGTTTTAGTAGCAGCCACCAAAGTGCCTATGGGTTTTATTGCTAAAAAGGAATTAGAAAAAACTAAGCTTATAAGCGGTTGGATGAAGGAAGTTAACTGTATATTTATGGATAGGGAAAATGTTAGGGAATCTTTAAAGTCCATAAATGAAGGCGTTGAAGTGCTAAAGAGGGGGTATTCCTTATCTATTTTTCCAGAAGGAACTAGAACAAAAACAGGAGAACTTTTGGAATTTAAAAAGGGAAGTATGAAACTAGGAACTAAAGCGGGAGTGCCTATTGTACCGATTACTATAGATGGTACTATAAAAATAAGAGAAGGAAATGAAAGCAAGAAAATTAGAGGAGCAGAGGTGAATGTGGTTATTCATAAGCCTATTGATCCAAAGGAACTAGATAGAGAAAGTTTAAATAATCTATCAGAAATAGTAAAGGATACTATAGCTAAAGGGTTTTAAAAATAATAATCAGCTTTGCAGAAAAACAAAGCTGATTATTAATTTTTTGTAAGCAAATCTCCTAGAAGTTTAATTTTTTCTTCTAACAATTCGTTGCTGTTTTCTATGGAGAGTATTTTATTTTCTAAATCATTATGTAGTTTTTTTAAGCCTTTTATTTCCTCTTTATAAAAAGTTTCTTTCTTCGATAATTCTATTAATGTAGGATTATAAATAGTTTTGATAGCCTTTCTTTTTTGGAGGAACAATTTTATTTTTTCTAGAGTTTCTGATTTAACTTTCTCCATTTTGACTTTAGTTTTATTAACAAATTTAATTGTTAAATCAATAATACTATTAATAATTGATATTAATTTATCCAAAAGCAACCCTCCTAAAAAGCATTTATATTATATAATTGTACATTATTTAAAATCTTATACAAGGAGTTTGTTAAATGAGAAAAGAAAATAATTTTTTAGACATACTTAATGTTTTTTATAAAAAAATAAATGAGAAAAAGATTAATAAGATAAAAGCCAAGAATATAAGATTAGAAGAGAACATTATTCAAATAAAAGAAGAAATTAAAGATAAAAGTATAAAGCTAGAAAAACTAGAAGAGAATTTTAAAGATAATAATGAAAAATATAAAAGAATTATGGAAATATTTTTAAGTAGGGGAATAAATTTTACTATAATAAATAAAAATTATAAGTTAAATGAGTGGGAAAACCTTGTCGTTAATAAAAGAGGTGACAGATGGATTATTGAAACAAAAGATGGAGAGAAATTAAAGATATTGGATAGGGATGAAACCTCTCTTTTAGAAGATATATTAAAGGAAAGAAATTATAGCTTAGTTATAACAAGAATAGAAGATAAATTGATTAAGGTTAAACTTCATGTAGTTTAATCTTTTTCCTTTTAATAATACTCTATTGATTTATCACAGTGATGTGATAAAATTATGTAAAATAAATATTCATACATGTATGTATATTTATACAATAAGTATATAAATATTTAGAAAATACAAATAAATCACACATGCGATTAAAATGATAAAAACGTTGTATATACATATATCTACATAAAAATATTAAAAAAATTAATAAAACCCTATTGCATATTTATAAATTAGAATGTATAATAAACATATCGAAGATAAATAAAAGGAGATGGGGCTATGAAAAAGATTATTGCATTAGTGGGGGCACTTGTAATAACATTTTCCACATTGGTCGGATGTGGAAATAGTAAAAAAGAAGAAGCAAACTTAATTGGACTTCAAAAGGTTAAAAAAGAAGGAGTGTTATATATAGGTCTAAACGACACTTATCCACCAATGGAGTTCAGGGATGAAAAACATGAACTAGTTGGATTTGATATCGATCTAGGAAATGAAATTGCAAAGAAAATTGGGGTTAAAGCAGAGTTCGTAAACAACGATTGGAAAGGAATTATATTATCTCTTAAAGCTAAAAAGTTTGATATGATTCTTTCAACTATGACTATTACTGAAGAAAGAAAAAAGGAAATAGATTTCTCAGAACCATATATAGTAGGTGGACAAAAGATAGTTGTTAAGAAAGAAAACACTTCAATAAAAGATACGCCTGATTTAAAAGGAAAAGTGGTAGGTGTTCAATTAGGAACTACTGGTGAAATGGCTGCTCAGAAAATTGAAGGAATAAAAGAAATTAAAAAATATGACGGAGTAACAGAAGCATTTAATGATTTAGAAGTTGGAAGAATTGACGCAGTTATAGCAGATGGACAAGTTGGAGGATATTACTTAAAGAAAAGAGGGGGAGATTTAGTGCTTTTAGATGCTAAACTCTCAGAAGAAAATGTAGGTATTGGCTTTAGAAAAGAAGACTCAGATTTAAGAGACGCAGTTCAAAAGGCATTAAATGATTTAAAATCAGAAGGAACTTTATCTAAGTTATCAGAAAAATGGTTTGGATATGATTTCTATAAATAGATAAATAACTAAGACCCCTTTTTATAAAAATTTCATATATAGCCCCTTTGAAGAGTAGACTTTTCATTGGGGCAATAACTTTGAAAATAATTTTAAAAAATATAAATATATAAATATTATAAAGGAGAGATATTTTATGAAAAAGTCATTAAAAGCATTACTATTAGCTACTATAGTAGGTAGTTTACTTGTAGGGTGCGGAGGAAAAGATAATGCAGCAGATAAAGCTTTAAATACTTTAGAAAAAGTAAAGGCTGAAAAGAAAATAAAAATTGGACTTGAAGATACTTATCCGCCAATGGAGTTTAGAGATGAAGCAAATAAACTTGTAGGATTTGATATTGATTTAGCAGATGCAATAGGTAAAAAACTTGGAGTGCAAACAGAATATGTTATCACAGAATTTGGTGGACTAACTATGGCGTTAAATGCAGGAAAATTTGATATGTCTCTATCAGCAATAAGTGTAAATGAAGAAAGAGCAAAGCAAGTTGATTTTTCAGAAGCTTATGTTAAAGGTGGTCAGGCTATCGTAGTGAAGAGCGACAATGGAAGTATCACTAAGGTTGAAGATTTAACTGGAAAAACAATTGGAGCTCAATTAGGTACTACAGGAGAAGAAGCGGCTAAAAAGATTGCTGGAGTAAAAGAAGTTAAGACTTACGATAAGGCAACTCAACCATTCCATGATTTAGAAATCGGAAGAATAGATGCAGTTGTTGTAGATGAATTTGTTGGAAGATACTATTTAGCAAAACAAGAAGGAAAGTTTAAAGTTGCAGTAACTTTAGATGAAGAACCAATAGCTATAGCATTTAAAAAAGGTGATAAAGAAATACAAGAAGCAGTTAAAAAGGCAATTGAAGAGTTGAAAAATGATGGAACAATGTCAGAACTATCAATAAAGTGGTTCGGTGAAGATATTTATAAAAAATAATTAATTTTGAAAAAAAGGTTTTATAAAAAGGGGTGGCGAAGCTTTGGATATCAATTTATTACAAAGAATATTTCCAATACTATTAAAAGCAACTACTGTAACTGTACAGCTAACGACTATTTCGGTGGTACTAGGGACAGTTATCGGAATAATTGTGGCGCTACTAAAATTATCAAAAAATAAATTGATATTAACAGTAGCTTCACTTTATACATGGATTATTAGAGGTACTCCGATGCTTCTACAACTATTCTTCTTCTATTATGGACTACCTTTTGTTGGAATAAAGTTAGAACCTATGTCAGCAGCCATTATTGGACTTAGCTTAAACTCAGGAGCTTACATGGCGGAAATAATAAGAGGTGGAATTTTATCTGTAGACAAGGGACAATTTGAGGCTTGTAAAGCATTAGGATTTACTTATGGTCAAACTATGAGAAGGGTTATACTTCCTCAGACTATAAGGGTTTTAATACCTTCAGTAGGTAATGAATTTATAACAATGCTAAAGGATACATCCTTAGTTTCTGCTATAGCCATGGAAGAGTTAATGAGAGCAGCACAGCAGGTTTACTCATCTAACTTTAGACCAATGGAACCATTTTTCGTAGCAGCATGTATTTACTTAGCTTTAACTACTGTATTTACTACCTTGTTCTCAATTTGGGAGAAGAAGTTGTCTGTATACTAAGAAAAGGAGGAATAAACTATGTATATGATAGAGGCCATAGATGTTACTAAAAAATTTGGGAGCTTAACGGTTTTTGAGAATTTAAACGTAAATGTTAGTAAGGGAGAAGTTCTAGTAATTATAGGACCTTCTGGGTCAGGTAAAAGTACTTTTCTAAGATGCTTAAATCATTTAGAAATAGCAAATGAAGGGCAGATAATAATTGAAGGAGAAAAGTTAGAAGAAAAAAATAAAGAATTAGTAAGAAAAGTAACCACTAAAATGGGCATGGTATTTCAAAACTTTAATCTTTTCCCACACATGACAGCCTTAGAAAATGTTATGGAAGCTCCAAGGACAGTTAAAAAGGAAAATAAAGAAGAAGTAAAGAAAAAGGCTGAAAGACTACTTAAGAAAGTTGGTCTTGAAGATAAAATGGATTATTACCCATCAAAGCTTTCAGGGGGACAGAAGCAAAGGGTAGCTATAGCAAGAGCGCTTGCCATGGAGCCGGATATAATGTTATTTGATGAGCCAACCTCTGCATTAGATCCAGAATTGGTTGGAGAAGTTTTAAATGTTATGAAGGAACTAGCAAGTGAAGGTATGACCATGGTAGTGGTAACTCATGAAATGGGCTTTGCTAAAGATGTGGCAGACAGAGTTATTTTTATGGATGGCGGAAAAATTGTGGAAGAAGGTGTGCCTGAGCAAATTTTCACCTTCCCAACACAGGATAGAACAAAAGAATTTTTGAAAAAAGTAATATAGAAATTATGAGGGGGCTAATTTATGAATAAAGATAAAGTTGTACTAGCATATTCAGGGGGATTGGATACGTCTATAATAATTCCTTGGTTAGAAGAAAATTATGATTTAGATGTTATTGCTGTATGTGTTGATGTAGGACAAGACGATGACATGGAAGAGGTTAAGAAAAAGGCTATAAAAACTGGGGCGGTTAAAGTTTATGTAGAAGATGTAAAAGAAGAATTCGTTAAAGATTATGTATATAAAGCATTAAAAGCTGGGGCAATATATGAAGATAAATATCTTTTAGGAACTTCCCTTGCAAGACCGCTTATAGCAAAAAAGTTAGTGGAAATAGCACAAGCTGAGGGAGCAAAATATATATGTCACGGTTGTACTGGAAAAGGTAACGACCAAGTTAGATTTGAAGTTACCATTGCAGCCTTTGATCCATTTATCGAAATCATAGCGCCTTGGAGAATATGGGATATATCCTCAAGAGAAGATGCTATTGATTATGCGCTAGCTAAAGGTGTAGATGTACCTGTAACAAAGGAAAAAATATATTCTGTTGATAAAAACATTTGGCATACAAGCCATGAAGGCGGAGACTTAGAAGACCCACAAAATGAGCATAAAATAGATTTATATTCCATGATAACAGCGCCAGAAAAAGCTAAAGATGAACCTACTTATGTAGAAATTTACTTCGAAAAGGGAGAACCTAAAAAAGTAAATGGAGTAGAATTAAATGGAGTGGAACTCGTAACTACTTTAAATAAAATTGGTGCTGAAAATGGAATAGGTATTGTGGATATAGTTGAAAACAGACTAGTTGGAATGAAATCTAGAGGGGTTTATGAAACTCCAGGTGGAACAATACTTTTTGAAGCTCATAAGGAATTAGAAAGATTAACTTTAGATAAATTAACTTATCACTATAAGCAAGGCATAGCTCTAAAATATGGAGAGCTTGTTTATGATGGACTTTGGTTTACAACTTTAAAGGAGTCCTTAGATGGATTTGTAGATGTAACACAGGAAAATGTTACAGGCACAGTTAAGATGAAGCTATATAAAGGAAATGTTACAAATGCAGGAGTATTTACAGAAAATGCACTATATGACAAGGGAATTTCCTCCTTTGGAGCAAGTAATTTATATAGTCATAAAGACGCTGGTGGATTTATAAAATTATTTAGCCTTCCATCCAAGATAAAGGCATTAAAAAACAAATAATTTAAAAATTAAGAGTTGAGAATTAATAATTTTCAGCTCTTAAATAATATTATGAGAAAGGATGTAGTTTATGAAGCTTTGGGGAGGAAGATTTAAAGATAAAGAAAGTAAGCTTATGGAGGATTTTAATAGTTCCTTAAGCTTTGATAAGGAATTATATGAATATGATATAAAAGGAAGTATAGCTCACGTTAAGATGTTAGCTAAATGCAATATTTTGACAGAGTGTGAAAGAGATAAAATAATTGATGGATTAGAGTCTATTTTAAAGGATATTAATGAGGGACAGTTATTAATTGAAGGAGACTACGAAGATATCCACAGCTTTGTGGAAATGAATTTAATTTCACGTATTGGAGATGTGGGTAAAAAACTTCACACTGCAAGAAGCAGAAACGACCAAGTGGCAGTGGATTTTAGACTTTATGCCAAGGATAGAGCTAAAGAAATTATAGAAGAAATTGAAGATTTAATGAATGTAATAGTAAAATTAGGGGAAGAAAACAATGTAATTATGCCAGGATATACCCATCTTCAAAGGGCACAAGTAGTTACTTTTAAATATCATATAATGGCTTACCACAGTATGCTTTTAAGGGATAAAAAAAGAATGATAAATGCCTTAGATATTATGGATGAAAGTCCATTGGGATGTTGCGCTTTAGCAGGAACTACTTATGATACAGATAGAAATTTTACAGCTAAAGAATTAGGATTTAAGAAACCTGTAGATAACTTCTTAGACGGGGTAAGTGATAGAGATTTTGCCCTAGAAGTTTTAGGAGCCTCATCTATTATAATGATGCATTTAAGTAGACTTAGCGAAGAAATAATACTTTGGAGTAGTAAGGAATTTGATTTTGTATTAATAAGTGATGAGTTTTCCACTGGAAGCTCTATAATGCCTCAAAAGAAAAATCCAGATGCGGCGGAGCTTGTAAGGGGTAAAACAGGTAGAGTATATGGTGATTTAATTGCTCTTCTTACTACAATGAAAGGAATTCCATTAGCTTATAATAAGGATATGCAAGAAGATAAAGAAAGATTTTTTGATGGAGTTAACACTGTATTAAGTTGTCTTAAAATAATGAAGGGAATGCTTTCTACTTTAAAAGTAAAATCAGAAAACACTAAAAAGGCCGTTAAAAAAGGCTTCCTAAATGCTACTGAAGGGGCAGATTATTTAGTTACTAAAGGCATCCCATTTAGGGACGCTCATAGAATAATAGGAGAAATAGTCCTTCATTGCGAGGGTGCAGGTAAAGGAATAGAAGAACTAAGCTTAGAGGAATTACAAAAATTCAGTCCTGTATTTATTGAGGATGTTTATGAATTTATTGATTATGAAAATACCTTAAATAGAGGAATTAAAAAGGAAATAATTAAGTAGGAATTGGGGACAGTTATGATGGTTTTATATCATAACTGTCCCCAATTTTTCGATTTTGAATATTTGAACAAATTCTTTATTCCTTATATAATATAGGGAGTAGTATAAAGTGGAGGGATAGATATGAAATACAATTTTGATGAGATTATAGATAGAAGAAATGTAGGAGCTGTGAAATGGAAGGGGTATGATGAGATTATACCTATGTGGGTTGCAGATATGGATTTTAAAGCCCCTGAGGAGATAATTGAAGCCATAAAAAGCAGAGCTGATGAAGGAACTTTTGGATATACTTACTTAAATAAACAATATTATAATGCAATAATTAATTGGGTAGAAAAAAGACATGGATTTAAAATAGAAAAAAACTGGATATATTCAACTCCAACTATAGTATCCGCATTATATTGGCTTATACAAACCTTTACTGAGGTTGGAGATAAGATAATCATCCAAACTCCTGTATATCATAGATTTAAAGGTGCCATAGAAGACAATGGAAGAATGGTATTAGAAAATCCTTTAAAAGAATTAGAGGGAAAGTATTATATGGATTTTGAAAACCTAGAAAGTAATATTGATTCTAAGGTGAAGATGATAATTTTATGTAATCCTCATAATCCAGTAGGAAGGGTTTGGAGCAAAGAGGAGTTAATAAGGCTAGGAGAAATATGTTTAAAAAATAATATTTTAGTGGTTTCTGATGAAATTCATAGCGATATAACTTTTAAAGGGTACAAGCATACTCCATTTGCCTCACTTGGCAATGAATTTGCGGAAAACTCTATTACTTGTATATCCCCAACTAAAACCTTTAATTTAGCAGGAATTCAGGTTTCTAATATTATAATACCTAATGAAAATTTAAGAAAAAAGTTTGATAATACTATGAAACTTAATGCTATGGGAGACATAAATATATTTGGAATTATAGGTTTAATTGCAGCCTATGAAAAAGGTGAACAGTGGTATAGAGAGATGCTTTATTACATTGAAGAGAATTATAATTATATGAGAGAATACATTGAAAAAAATATGCCTATGATAAAGGTAACAAAATTAGAAGGTACATATTTAGCATGGGTGGATTTTAGAGCACTCCGTATGAATAGTAAAGAATTGAAGAGATTTTTAAGTGAAGAAGTAAAAGTAGCTTTTAATGAGGGGCAGCTATTTGGTGGAAATGGTGAAGGGTTTCAAAGAATAAATTTTGCCTGCCCAAGAAAAATATTAGAGGAAGCTTTATTTAGATTAAATATAGGTATTAACAATTGCAAAACATGGAGTGAAGATGTATGAATGAAATACTAGATGAAATAATTTATGAAAATAGAAAATATTTATGTGAGGGACAGGTAGCAAGCTATATACCAGAATTGAAAAATGGAAATAAGGATGCTCTAGGCATATATATCACTACTTTAGAAGGAAAGGAATACTTTGGTGGGGATTATTATACAAAGTTTACAATCCAAAGTATATCTAAAATAATTACTTTAGCCCTTGCAATCATGGATAATGGAATAGAATATGTATTTTCAAAGGTAGGTATGGAGCCCACCACAGAAGCTTTTAACTCTATTGTGGACCTGGAGATGAAGAATCTAAATAAACCACTGAATCCAATGATAAATGCAGGTGCTATAGCAATATCCTCAATGATTAAAGGGGATACCTCAGAAGAAGCATTTTCTAGAGTTTTGGATTTTGTAAGAAAACTTTCTGGAAATGAAGAATTGGATTTAAATTATAATGTGTATGTTTCAGAGAAAAAAACAGGGAATAGAAATAGATCCCTAGCTTATTTTATGAAAAGTACAGGAGTAATAGAAAATGATGTGGAAGCAGTATTAGATGTTTATTTTAAACAGTGCTCTATTGAAGTGACCTGCAAGGATTTATCAAAAATTGCTGCAGTGTTTGCAAACAACGGAGTTATACCTTGGACAGGAGAGAGAATAATAGAAAAAGAAGTAGCACAAATAGTTAAAACTATTATGGTTACTTGTGGCATGTATGATGGATCAGGAGAATTTGCAGTAAAAATAGGACTTCCTGCAAAATCAGGAGTAGGGGGAGGTATCCTTGGTGTATCTCCTAATAAAATGGGTATAGGTATTGTGGGACCTTCTTTGGATAAAAGAGGGAACAGTATAGGTGGAGTAGAGGTTTTAAAGGATTTATCCCAAAAACTAGATTTAAGTATATTCTAAAAGCGCTTGATTATATGAAGAATAAATGTTATACTTTTATGCGAGTGAATATAACCGATAGAGGCGCGGTGTTTAATAGTAATTACACGGACTTAAGCAGTATGAAGTGTGAGGAAAGGAAATATCGCCGAAGCGTACAGTTAATGCTTTGATGCTGTATGACTGGTTTTGCTTAAAATATGAGCAAGATTGTCACAAAACTAATTTGTGGAGAGCTATCATTCAAACAATATGTGAACACATAGACTTAGTGTATACATGCCCTTGAGTGATAAGACTTAAGGGTATTTTTGTTTTAATGGGCATCCTCTCCCCTCAAACTATTCACTTCAAATAATAAAATTTTAGGAGGAGAAGAGATGAAAAGAAAAAATCTTGTAATTACATTAACCTTTATGTTAGTGTTACTGTTATCTACAACAGTATTCGGAGCAGAAACAGATCCTGCTTTACTTAATTCTCAAAGATTTGGGATATTAACAATAATACCACCTTTAGTAGCTATTATTTTAGCATTTATAACTAAAAATGTTGTTATCTCATTATTCTTAGGAGTTTTCTCAGGAGCATTTTTAATTCAATTAAATAATGGAGGAGCCCTTTCAGCAATATTTAATGGATTTTTAGATGTTATAAATAGACTAGTAGGTTCTTTGGCAGATCCATGGAATGCAGGAATTATACTTCAATGTATGACCATTGGTGGACTTATAGCTTTAGTATCAAAAATGGGTGGAGCAAAGGCCGTTGCAGAAAGCTTAGCTAAAAAAGCTAAAACGCCAATAAGTGCTCAGATTATAACTTGGTTATTAGGATTATTGGTTTTCTTTGATGACTATGCTAACTCTTTAATAGTTGGACCAATAATGAGGCCAGTTACAGATAAAATGAAAGTTTCAAGAGAAAAGTTATCTTTTATAGTTGATGCTACAGCAGCACCAATTTCAGGTATTGCTTTAATATCAACATGGGTTGGTTATGAAATAAGCTTAATAAAAGATGCTTATGCTTCAATTGGACAAGAAGTAAATGCTTATGGGTTATTCGTACAAACTATACCTTATAGATTTTATAATATATTAATATTATTATTCATAGTTGCTTCAGCATTGACTTTAAGAGACTTTGGACCGATGCTTAAGGCAGAAAGAAGAGCTAGGACTACAGGGAAGGTTTTAAGAGATGGTGCAAAACCTATGGTTTCCTCAGAAGCAACAGCACTTGAGCCAAAGGAAGGAATAAAATTAACCGTTTGGAATGCTATAATACCTATAGGTGTTTTGTTAATAGGTTCTTTTGCAGGATTTTATTTTAATGGATATAAAAGCATAATGGGTGGAGAGGATGAAGCTTTAAAAGCTATCCTAACTTCAGCTCCAGCATCATTTACTGCTATTAGAGAAGCCTTCAGTGCTTCAGATGCCAGTGTGGTTTTATTCCAGGCAGCATTGCTTGCAAGTATTGTTAGTATTATTATGGGAATGATACAAAAAATATTTACTTTAGAAGAAGCATTAGATACTTGGGTAGAAGGAATGAAATCATTAATTATAACAGGGGTAATATTAGTACTTGCTTGGTCACTAAGCAGTGTTATTAAGGAATTAGGTACTGCTAAATTCTTAGTTAAGGTTTTTGAAAGTTCATTACCACCATTTATGTTACCAACTTTAATATTTGTTATGGGATCAATTATTTCCTTTGCAACAGGAACTTCCTATGGAACTATGGGAATACTTATGCCTCTTGCAGTTCCAATAGCATTTACTCTTGGAGGAGGAGATGCTCACTTTATGATAATTAATTGTAGTGCAGTTTTGACAGGAGCGATTTTCGGAGACCATTGTTCTCCAATATCTGATACAACCATACTTTCATCTATGGGTACTGCTTGTGATCACAT
Organism: Clostridium malenominatum; assembly: GCF_039521365.1. Lineage (NCBI taxonomy): Bacteria > Bacillati > Bacillota > Clostridia > Eubacteriales > Clostridiaceae > Clostridium > Clostridium malenominatum. Next base: position 168,724 of record NZ_BAAACF010000006.1, on the reverse strand, counting down.
AGACCACGTTAATACTCAAATAATGTATTCATTAACTATAGGAGCTATTACTATACTCTTTGGTTATTTACCAGTAGGGTTAAACCTGCCAATTATAATAGTTTTACCAGTAGCTATATTTGCAACAATCGCTACGTTATTTATATTCGGTAAACCGGTAGGAGATGGAATAGCCTCAAAATCTTTAGAAAAAAAAGTTGTATAAATTAAAAAAGGAAATAGTTTTCTATTTCCTTTTTTTTACTATCCGATGACTACCCGCTCTAATACTCCAATCTTCTTCAGAGTGGGAGCTAAGAGCGGCTACGTCCCTGGATAACGATTTCTAAGAATCAGACGGAGTAAAAACTCCACCTGATTCTTAGAAATCTGTTTATCTTTCTTCGTGTACTTCTCTATCTCTACCTAAGAATGAAATAGCATACAATCCAGCTATACCAACTAGAGAATAGATAACTCTTGAAAAAGCAGTCATGTTTCCGAAAAGAGTAGCAACTAAATCGAAGTTAAAGAAACCTATAAGTCCCCAATTTATTGCTCCTATTATAACTAAGATTAGCGAAATTACATCCAATCCTCTCATAAATACATCTCCTTTATTTATTTAATAATGCAATTATATTCTTGCCAAATAATAAAGAAAATATAACAAAAAAATAGAAATTCAAAAATTCATTTGAATTTCTATTATAAAATAATATTTCTGTCTATCTTCTGAAGTAAACATACCATTGTGGAAGTTTTTTGTACACCGTCAATTAGCTGAATTTTCTCAGCTAGTAAGCTTTGTAGGTGGGAAATATTTTTGCATAATACCTTGAAAAATATACAATATTCTCCTGTAGTATAGTATAATTCAACTACTTCTGGTATTTGTTCTATATTTTGTGAAACGGAATTTAAATAAGAAGCTTTCTCTAAATTTATTCCTATAAAACAACAAATGTCGTATCCAAGCTTAGCGCTATCTATTAAGAGTTTAGAGCCTTTAATTATTCCCATATCCTCCATTTTTTTAATTCTTACATGTATAGTTCCTCCACTAACATGACATTTTCTGGCGATTTCTAAAAATGGAGTTCTAGAATCCTTGGCTAAAACTGATAATATTTCTAAATCTAAAGAATCTAATTGTAGATTTTTGCTGAATTCCAAAATAATCACCTCAAAGCTATATTATTATATATATTATACAAAAGAATTAAAAATATTGTTGATATATTTTAAAAAATATAGAATAATATTATAGTATAGATCTTTATAAAGGGGGAATAACAATTGAAGATGTCTGATTACTTAATGCTATTAGCCTTTACTTTAGTTATAATTATAGGTTATAATCTTTTGAAGATTTTTGTTTTATCAAAATATAAGCCCAATAAATGGATTATATTTGCCATAGCATTAGCAATATTAACAGGAAGTAATACTGCAAAATTAGGTTACGATACTATACCGGGTTTAGCTGTATCTGCCGTATTTGCAATTTTTGTATTGTGGTTTGTAGATTTGTTTAAAGATGATAGACTAGAAATGAAAAATGTAAAAGGAAAAAAAGATATAAAAATGAGACCTAAAGCAAAGCCAAATAGGGTAAAGAATAATAATGAAAAATAAAGTAAATAATATATAAAAGTGGGTGTTGGTATAAGCCAACATCTTTTTTATATAATTTTTTATATATTTTTAAAAAAAATCATAAAATTTAAAGGGTTTTAGAATTTTTTATAGAATAGTTAATAATAAATTCTAAATAATTTATTCTAGAGTACGAAGGAGAGATTAAATGAAAAAAGAAGTTATTGAATGCACTAAAGCTGCACCAGCGAGAGGCCCATACTCCACTGCAATAAAGGTAGGAAACTTATTATTCATATCAGGAAGAACTCCAAGTGACTTAATAACGGGGGAGTTAATTGATGATGATGTCAAAAATGCAACAAGAGTAGCTTTAGAAAATGTTAAAGTTATATTAGAAGAATCCGGTTCAAGTTTAGACAATGTGATCAAAACAACAGTGTTTTTAAGAGATATCAATGATTTTATTCAAGTAAATGAAATATATGGCGAATATTTTAAGGTAGATCCACCAGCTAGATCATGCGTACAAGTGGGTAAATTGCCAAGGAATGCTGCAGTGGAAATAGAAGCAATAGCCATTATTGAATAGAAAGGAAGGGTTTGATATGAAAGATTTAAAACTAATTTGCACTGGTTGTGGAAAAGAGTATTCTGTGGAAAGAGTAGATCCAAGATGCGATGATTGTAATGAGCCATTGGAAATGGAACTTATAAAAAAGGGAAAGATTAAAGAAGGTAACCCATTACAGCACACTATTCTAGAAAGATATGCGGATTTTTTTCCATTTAAGGAAATTAGAAGGGACTTATCATTAAATGAAGGTTTTACTCCAACAGTATCAATTCCTAGAATTGCTAAAAGAATTGGATTAAAGAATTTATATTTTAAAAATGAAAGCCAAAATCCAACTTGGTCTTTTAAGGATAGGGGTACTGTTGTGGCAATACAACATGCTCATAGCTTAGGTTTTAAAAAGGTAGGCGCAGTTTCCACGGGAAATATGGCAGTGTCCGTTGCAGCCTATGGAAAAAGAGCGGGCTTTGAAACTTTTATATTTGTTGGAAAAAATATTCCACAGGAAAAGCTAAATCCTATAGCAATTTATGGGGCAAACTTAATTAAGGTTGACGGAGATTATGGCAAACTTTATTACGAAAGTTTAGAAATAGGAAGAAAACAAGGGATTTATTTTATAAACTCTGACGTTACATATAGAGTAGAGGGATATAAGACAGCGGCTTTTGAGATGTGTGAACAGTTAAATTTTAATATTCCCGATTATGTAGTTGTACCTACTAGTGCAGGGGGAAATGTTAGAGGTATATATAAGGGATTTAAGGAGTTTAAGGAAGTTGGTATCATAGATAGAATTCCAAAGATTATTGTAGCACAAGCAGCGGGATGTTCTCCGATTTTCAATGCCTTTGAAAAGGGCTCAATGAAAATTGAAAGGGTACAAAATCCAGAAACTATTGCTCATGGTATAGAAAATCCATTCCCTCCAAGTGGAAATGCGGTATTGAAAATGTTAAAGGAAAATGGTGGAACATGCGTGGCTGTTTCTGATGAGGAAATAATTATTGCTCAAAAGGAAATGGCTGAAAAGGGTGTCTTTGGGCAACCAGAATCTTGTGTGCCTTTAGCTGCAGTTAAAAAGTTAAGACAGCAAGGCTACTTAACAGAAGAGGATAGTATAGCTTGTATAGTTACAGGAAGCGGTCTAAAGTATACAGCTGCTTTTGAAAAACATAATTTAAATGCTCATTTATGTAAGCTAGAAGAACTTGATAGCTTTATTAAAGATAATTTTTAATGATTTAAGAAATCCCTATTTGGGGATTTCTTTGTTTTATTTTATAGAACTTTTTAATATATTATAATATAGTAGAATTTGAGGTGATGATATTGAAGATTATTGATTTGCATTGTGATACCATAGACTTATTGGAGAGGGAAAAAAGTGGTGGAGATTTATTTAAAAATAGTTTTTCTGTAGATATACAAAAGCTAAGTCAGGGAGGATCCTTGGCCCAATTTTTTGCATTGTTTATAAATAAGAATGAACATAAAGATGTGAAAGAAAAGTGTATTTCCCTTATGAAAAGATTTTACTTTGAGATAGATAGCTATAAAGATTATATAGCTTTAAGTAGAAATCTTGAGGAGATGTATAGAAACAAGGATGAGGGTAAGATTTCAGCCTTTTTAACCATAGAAGAGGGGGCAGTTCTTGAAGGTAAAATGGATAACTTATATTATTTTTTTGAAAATGGAGTAAGATTAATCACTCTTACATGGAACCATCCTAATGAAATAGGTTTTCCAAGTGTTAAAGATGAGTATATGGTTAAAGGATTAACCTCTTTTGGACGAGATTTAATAGGTGAAATGAATAGACTTGGAATGATAGTTGACGTATCGCACTTATCAGATAAGGGCTTCTATGATGTAGCAGAAATTTCTAAAGCACCTTTTGTAGCATCTCATTCAAACTCCAGAGAATTAACTCCTCATAAAAGAAACTTGACTAATGAAATGATTAAAATCCTATCTGAAAAAGGAGGAGTAATGGGTATAAACTTCTACAATAAATTCCTAGAGACTTCAGGGGACAGTTATATGGCGAAAGTGGAAGATATGGTAAGGCATATTAAACATATACGAAATATTGGAGGTATAGATTGCATTGCCTTAGGTACAGATTTTGATGGTATAGGAACACCGGTAGAAATTGAAGATTTTTCACAAATGGATAAATTAATCTTTGCTTTAGAGAAAGAGAGATTTTCATATGGGGAAATAGAAAAAATATGTTATAAGAATGCAGAAAGGGTAATAAAAGATACACTAAAGTAAAGGATGGATGAAAGTGACAAAGGATAACATAGGAGTATTTTCTTGGTTTGGATATATAATGCCTTTGGAAGAAAGATTGAGCATTATTAAGAATAGTGGTTTTAATGCTGTGGCTATCTGGTGGGAGGACGAAGAGGGAGACGTTATTATTAAAAAGGAAGAAATACCAAGGTTGGTGAAAAAAGCAGGGCTTTTTATCGAAAATATACATGCTCCCTTTTGTGATATAAACAGTCTTTGGAGTGAGAATGAAAATTTAAGAAGAGAAATAGTAGAGAAACATATTCAGTGGTTAAAAGATTGCAAAGAGTTTAATATACCTGTTATGGTTATGCATATATCTGAAGATTTTAAAGTAAAGGAACCCAATAATATAGGGCTTGAAAGTATGAGAGAAATAGTTAATGCAGCGGAGGAATGCGGAGTAAAAGTAGCTATTGAAAATACGGATAACAATGCTTTAATTAGCTATATATTAGAGAACTTAAATTCAAAGAGTTTAGGATTGTGTTTTGATACTTCTCATAATGAAATATCCCATAACAATGAAATAAATCTATTAAAAAACTATGGGGACAGATTATTTGCAACTCACATATCTGATAATGATGGTTTAAAGGATAGACATTGGGTGCCCTTTGATGGAACTATAAATTGGGAAGAATTTACTAAGGATTTCCCAAAGGACTATAAGGGATGCTTTAGCTTAGAGATATGTGCAAGAACAAAAGATAAAACACTATCTCCAGAAGATTATATGACAAAGGCTTATAAAAGAATAGGTAACCTGAAAAATTTATTTGATTAATGAATAATAGAAATAATTTATGCTAAACTTTAGCATAAATTATTTTTTACTTGACATTAGAACATATGTTCGAATATAATAAAAGTGTAATATTTATGAGAAAGAGATAATATACTTATTATAGATTACGAAGGTAGAAATTTAAGGAGGTATACTTTATGGATAAAAAATTATTTATAAAAATATACTATAATGTAAGTGGACAAGAGGTAGAAGAATTAGAAGGCGGCTCAAGATATTTAATTGGGGGAGGCTTTTACAATAAAGAAGGGGGACACTTTACATATAAAGCTAGAAGCTTAAAAGAAGCAAAGGATATAGCTAATGATATTTCTTATAAAAATAGTCTTAAAAATTTGAACTTCATCCTATTACCGGACAATATTCATATTCAGTAGTATACATATAATTAAAATTTAAAATTTAATAAAAAGACATATATCTCTGCTCCTTATTTATTTTATTTTAATTTCAATAATTAGCTTTAATTAAGGAGCAGGGTTTTTTATTTTTTGATTTTAATTTAAGACTATGGGGACAGTCATAAATTTTTCCATAAAATTTTCCAAGGTATATAACAATTATAAAAGTTTATCGTATTAATTGGTATAACCTAGTAAATTGAAATACGGGAGGAAGTTATATATGAAAAATAAAAAATTAATTTCTTTTATTATTGGTACGTCAATTGCTATGACCAATTACTCGTCAGTTTTAGCAATGAAATTAGAAAATAAAGAAATGACTGTCCCTACTAAGGAAGTCTTAACTACTGTAGAAAAGGACGTAAGACTATCTAAGGAAAAAGCAAAAGAATTATCGCAAAAAGTTATTAAAGATTATTTTAATAAGACTGTGAATGAAAAAGAGTATGAAGTTTATGCATCCCTATCAACAAATGGAGAGAGACAGGAATATTTTTGGGAGATATCCTGGAGAAATAATAATATAAGCAATAATACTAGTATAGAAGTTTCCATTAATGCTGATACAGGGAAAATTTTAAGAGCTTACAATAGAAGCTATGTTGATGGAGAAAATAATAATATATCAAAAATAACTGAAGAAGAAGGACAAAAGAAAGCAGAGGAATTTTTAAAGAAAAATAACCCGGAACAATTCAAGGAAACAGCTTATATAAAGGAACAAAGATTTTACACTTATGTAAATAACAGCACAACTTACACTTATAGGTTTGCAAGAAAAGTTAATGGGATTTTTTATAATGACGATGGACTAACAGTTGAAATAGATGGGGTTAAGGGAGAAATAATTAGTTATTATGTAAATTGGGAAGAGGGAGTAAAGTTATCCCCACCAACAAATTATTTATCAACTAAAGAAGCGGAAGGTATATTAAAAAAAGAGGGACAGTTAGATTTACGTTATATCACTTATAGGGATAAATATGACACAGGTGAAAAGTTAACAAGATCTAAACTAGTGTATATGATGGAATTACCTTATGGAGGGGAATTAGACGCTTATAGCGGAAAATTTATTAATAGTAATTTGTATGAAAAAATACAAAAAGATTTGTCCACAGAAGAACGAAAGGAAATAATTAATAAACTTCAGATCAAACAGCCTTTGGATAAAGAAATAAGTGAAGGTAGAGCTTTAGAAATAGCTAAAAATAATATTAAACAGCTATATGGGGACGGGTATGAAACTGGATCTATAAGATACTTCGAAAACAAAGATGGAGTAAATGGAGCATCAAATACGTGGACAATAGATTTCAGCAAAAAGATGGATAATAAAAAAGGATATGATGGTGGAAGTATAACCATTAATGCACTTAATGAAAATATAGTTTCTCTTTACAAAAACTATTATATGGAAAATGAAGAATCAAAAGCTAATCTTACTTGGGAAGAAGCTTATAAGATTGCTATAAATGCAATTGCTAAACATTCACCAGAAAAGTTTAAAGAAATTAATACTAAGGCTACTACTCAAAAAAATGATATTGAGAATCTAAAAAGTTATGGAGATAAGAGATATTATTTCAGTTTTCCAAGAATGGTAAATGGAATACCTTATATGGAAAATAATATTACAGTATCAGTAGATGCTGCAAAGGGACATTTAGTTGAATATAGACTGAATTGGAATGAAAATATGAAGTTTGATGCCCCAGAAAAGTTAATACAAAAGGAAGAAGCTAGTAAAATACTATTTAACAAAAGCAAAACTGAATTATCCTATAGAAAAATTAATAAGTCTACAGATTATTCAAAACCAGATTGGGAAACAAAATTAATTTATACAATTAGGGATAGTTATAATTATAACTTCACAGCATTAAGAGTAGATGGATTTACAGGCAAGATTTTAAATGATTCCGGAGAAGAAATTGATGAAAATATAGAAGTATATATGAAAAAAATAAAGGGAAGTCCTTATGAAAAGGAATTAACAATTTTAGCTCATAATGGCGTAATGGACACAGCTAGTTTTGAAGCTACGAAAGAAATTACTAAAATGGATTTTATAAAAATGCTGGTTAATGCTAAAGGTTATAGACCTTATTTGTTAAAGGAATCAAGCAAACTGAGCTTTGATAGCGGAATGAATAAAAGTGATGCAAATTATAAATATCTCCAATTAGCAGTTCACTATGGAATATTAGAAAACAAAGAAGGTAAATTTGATCCTAAGGAAAAGGTTACAAGAAACGATATGGCTAAGATATTAGTTAAGTTTTTAGGATATGATAAGCTAGCTAATTCAAAGGACATTTTTTCATTAAAAGTAAAAGATTTAAAAGATATAAAAAATGAAGATATAGGATATATAGCAATTGCAAAAGGTCTAGGAATTCTGCAAGAACAAAACAATAATATAAGACCAAAAGCAAATGCAACATGGACAGAACTTTCAATTGGCGTTTATAAAGTCTTAGACAATATAAGAAGAGGATATTAAATAAAAAAAGCCTCAAGAGTCAAATGTAGACTCTTGAGACTTTTTTTTATTATTAACTACATCCAGTAGTTGATCCACAGTCTAAGCAAACCATGCAAGTTCCGTTTCTTACCATTCTGCTACTGGAACAGTGGGGACAAGTACTACCATAAACTCTTTCACCTTCAACTTTTTTTCCATCAAAAGTTTCATGTGTGTTAGAAGAGATTGCTTGTTCCTCAGTTTCACTATTAGTTTTCAAATCATAATTTTCGGGCTTTACTTGACATCTAGAATAGTCACCTAATTCAATATCAATAACCTTACTAATTAAATCAGAAATTGAACTAACATATTTTATATAAGGATGTTTTTGCACAAAACCATAAGGTTCATATTTCTGTCCCCTAAGCATTCTAGCAATGTCCTGAGGTGCTACGTGATGTTGTAACATTACAGATAATGTTTTTGATAATGAGTTTAATAGACCCATTATAGTAGTTCCTTCCCTATCAGTAGTTATATATATTTCAGATATTTCTCCATTTTCTCTTCTATTTACAGTAGTGTATATTTTAACATCATTTATTTGAGCAGGATGAGTAGTTCCTCGTCTTATTCCTAGAGGTTTATCACGTTTAGAATATTTAACACCTTTTTTTAGCTCTTTAGCTTTGGCTAAAAGCTGATTATAAGTCAAATCTTCTAATTTTAAATCTTTATCAGAGCTTAAACTTGTATTTAAAGGTTGACTTGCCTTTGACCCATCTCTGTATAAAGATATTCCTTTTATTCCAAGCCTCCATGAGGTTAAAACAACATCTTGGAATTCTTCTAGGGTTGCTTCCCTAGGTAAGTTTACTGTCTTTGAGATAGCACCTGAAATTAATGGGGTTATAGAAGCTACCATAAGTACATGGCCCATTGGCTCTATAAATCTTTCTCCACTTCCACATTTATTAGCTGTATCGAAGATAGGTAGATGTTCTTCTAATAAATGAGGGGCTCCCTCTATTTTTCCATCTAATAATTTTTCATATTTATAACCGTCTCTCTCTACGGTTTCCTTTTCAAGTACATAATCCATAATATCCTGTATTTGATCATCTGAATAACCAAGGTTACTTAAGGAAATTTTTATTACAGGATTTATTACGGTCATCATTCCACCGCCAGATAACTTCTTATAGACTACATGGCTGAAAAATGGTTCTATAGAAGTTGCTCCGCAGTCCATAGCAAAAGATATAGTTCCAGTAGGAGCAATTACAGAAACTTGAGCATTTCTATATCCAAATTCTTCTCCGTAATGTAACGCTTCAATCCAACATTTTTTTACTAGTGTGCTTATATTTGAGAAGGATTCTTGTTCTAATATATTATGATTTATAGCCAAGGGTTTGTAATTAAGTCCTTCAAAATCTGATACTTCCATTGCACCAGCTACTCTAGCATGATTTCTTATAACCTTTAACATGTGCGGTTTATTGATTTCATATTTATTAAATGTCCCTATTTCTTTAGCCATTAGTGCGGATGTAAAATAGGAGTATCCTGTTAAGATTCCTATTAATGCAGCAGAAATATTTCTAGCTTCTTCTGAATCATAAGGGTATCCTAAAACCATTAATAAAGAAGCTAAATTGCTTATTCCAAGTCCTGTAGCCCTAAACATATAGGTTTTTCTAGCGATATCTTCTGTTGGGAACTGACCCCAGTGTATGGACCCTTCTAAAATTAGCTGGACCATTCCAACAACATGAACATAACCTTCTAAATCTATAGATTTTGTAGCATGGTCATAGAATTTATAAATATTTATTGAGGCTAAGTTGCAGGAACTATCGTCTAAAAATGCATATTCTCCACAAGGATTAGTTGAGTTAATTCTATTATGCTTTGCATTATACTCACCATCTTCACCAGAGGGACAAGTATGCCATGCATTAAAAGTATCAGAAAATTGTGGCGCAGGATCTGCACATTGCCAAGCGCTATTATTAAAGGCATCCCATAGAGATTTAACTTTAACTGTTTTGTTTAAAGAGCCATCTACTCTACCTAGTAGTTCTACAGTTTCTTCAGGATTTGTTGATAGTTCTTCAACTTTTTTCATGAATTTATCAGAAAATCTAATGGAATTATTACTATTTTGACCTGATACTGTTTCATAAGCGTCCCCATCTATATCTGTATCGTATCCCATTTTGCCTAAAGCTCTAACTTTATCCTCTTCGTGGGCTTTCCAAGTTATAAAATCTAATATTTCAGGATGATCTACATCTAAACAAACCATTTTAGCTGCACGTCTTGTTGTTCCACCAGATTTTATAGCTCCAGCATTTCTATCTAAACCCTTTAAAAAGCTCATTAAGCCTGAAGATACACCACCGCCAGATAGCTTTTCACCTTTTGCTCTTATTGAAGAGAAATTGGTACCTGTCCCCGAACCACCTTTAAATAGCTTGGTTTCTGTTACGTATTGTTCGGATATGGAATGAGAACCTAAAAGCTTGTCTTGTATAGATAAAATGAAACAAGCTGAGGCTTGAGTCCTAGAATAATTATCCTCTGTTTCAACTACTTTATTTAAAATTGGATTAAAATAAAAATTTCCTTGTTTACTTCCTTTTATATCGTAACTTTGCGCAAGCCCAGTATTAAACCATTGGGGAGAATTAGGAGCATACATTTGAGCAAGAAGAGCATAAACCATTTCGTCATAAAAAATTTCTTTTTCTTTATAAGAGGCAATTATACCTTCATCCATTAAAGACTCACACCAAAAATTAACCATTCTGTGAGCTACCATCTTCATGCTATTTTCATATCCACAATCATTTGGCACTCCTGCTTTTCTAAAATATTTAGATGCAATAATGTCACAAGAGTTCTGAGAATAATGCTCTGGAAATTCTAAATCCTTCATGTCTACTAAAACTTTACCGCTCTTATAGTCCTTTAAAAATACGTCTACTTTCTTCCAAGTGAATAAATCATATACTGTTAAATTGCTTTTGTTTTCAAGTTCTTTAGTATAATATCTTTTTATCATATTATGTACTGAATCTATTTTATTAAAAAATTCCAATGTGAATACCTCCCTAAATATAATCCTAATCTAGTATACAATATAAAATATAAATGTAAAAGTTTCATATACCAGCATATATTGTATTATAACATATAATTTCACACTATATATTGTGTTTTTATCAATTTATTAAGTTTATTATAATATATAATTATGTCCGAAAAATAATAAATAATCAAAAAATATAATAATTACTTTTTTAACAATCATCGCTTTAAAGTATTGACAATTACAAGGTTAAAGAATAATATGAAGAAGGATAGATAAATTTAAATTTTAAAAATACTTTTTAAAAGGTGATGAATATGAATATAACTCAAGAAGCTGATTATGCAATTAGAGCTATCCTTATATTGTCAATGGAAGGTGAAGGTGCAAAACTAGATGCAAGAACCATTGCTGAAAGGGGTACCATTCCATTAAGATTTCTCTTAAAATTATTAAGAAAATTGATTCACTCTGATATAATAAAATCATACAGAGGGGTCAATGGTGGATATGCTCTTAATAAAAAAAGAGCTGATATAAATTTAAAAGAAGTAATTGAAGCAGTAGATGGCCCTATAGCGATTAATAGGTGTTTAAAGAATGTTGATTTTTGTAATAATAATAATACACAAAATTGTAAAACTCACTATTACTTAAGTAAAGTACAAGAAACATTGATAAGTGAATTAGAAAAAATTAATTTTGAAATATTAACTAGCTCTAAATAATAGTAACTATATGATTGTTTATGAAAATCCATTATAAATGTTTAAGATTGTCTAAATAATAACAATCATTTTCGGAATTATGACCTCTTTTAATTATGTTGCATTTTCTACAAGGGTCTTTCTTACTTCTTAAATTAAAAGTTAAATATAGTAGGTGCTAGGTACGGGTATATTAGTATGTATGAGTATCAGTAGAAGTTTGTAAGCAATTAGAGGAATAAATTGATATATGTAGAATATAATGTTTATAAATTCATTAATTGAAAGAGAGTGATTCTATGGTTAAAAATTATATGGAGATAATGGTAGATAACTTATTACCAACGGTTTTAGATAAATATAGTAATATTTGTACCTGTGAAAAATGTATTGAAGATATAAAAGCTATAGCTCTTAATAGTTTAAAGCCTACATATGTAGTTTCTGAAGAGGGAAATATATTTGTTAAAACTAATGAATTAAGTATTCAATTTAAGGCAGACGTATTAGGTGCATTAACAAAAGCTATAGAAATTGTAAGTAAAAATCCAAAACATTAAATTAATTTAGGGAATAGAGCTTAGCTCTATTCCCTATTGTTTTATAGATGTGATAGTATATAATAATTCCATAGATACTAAGATGAAATGAAGGTGAACTTATAATGGATGTTAAAGATTTTGTAGTTTCACTAAAAGAAAAGGGGTTCGAATTGCTTTCAGGTATTAATGGACTAGAAAAACCCTTAACCAGCATAAACATGATGGAAAATCCAGATACGTTGAAATGGATAAAATCTGGTGAGTTTTTATTAACTACTGGGTACTTTATGAAAGACGATGAGGAGTTACAATTAAATTTCATTAGAGAGTTAAGTAAAATTGGTGCTGCAGGGATTGGCATAAAAAAAAATAGATATATTTTAGAACTATCGGACAGAGTGCTTGAGGAGGCTAAGGCCTTATCTTTACCTATTATTGAAATACCCTATGAGTTTAGTTTATCTGATGTAAGTAGTATGTTTTACAAGGAGCTTTATGAACGTCAAAGTAAAAAGCTAAGAAGATCTTTTGATATACATGAGCAGTTTATGAATATAGTTATAAACGGGGGAGGTATTAAGGAATTAACGGAGGAACTAGGGGATATAATAAATAATCCCGTATTAATTACCGATGAACATGGGAAAATAATTTCTAATAAAAACTTTCTAAATCATGAATACTATATTAAAGATTTGTTTATTAATGTAAATAATGAATATATGTTGAAAAATGATTTTATAAATGAGTACTGTAATAATGATGAGTTTCCAAAGGAAGCAATAAAATATACTGATGAAATAAATGGAGAGGAGGTATCTTTTAGAATTAAGCCTATAGTTTCTGATAAAGAGGTATACGGATATATCATAGTTGCAGAAACTAATAGAAAAATGATTGAATTAGATTATATAGCTGTTGAAAGAGCATTAATTATAATAATGCTTGAAAGAATGAAGCAAAAGGCTATAGATGAAGCGAAACATTTTATGAGAAGAGACTTTTTTGATGAGCTAATCGAAGGTAAAATACGTTCAGAGAATGAGATTGAAAGCCTAGGTAATATGTACGGATTAAATTCTCTATATAATTATTCTTGTATGATTATTGAAATAAGTGATGCAAATAATATACCAAACGTCTATTTAGAAATAAGTATAATGCGACAAATGAGAGAAGAAACTATTAAAATGATTGAAGATAAATCTTCTAAAAAAAATATAAAAACAATATCTATTATAAGGGGAGCATATATTATTACTTTTATACCTACGAAGATTTCAGAGGATTCAAAGGAGAGCAGAGAATTTACAGTAGAATTTGGTAAAGTTATAAAAGAGGAATTTTTAAAAAGATACAATGGCTATAATATAAGAATAGGAATTGGAAAAGCTTATAAAATAATCAATATATCTAAAAGCTTTAAGGAAGCTATGGAAGCTAATAAAATAATAAAAAAAATGAAAAATAGAGAAGTGGTTGTGCACTTTGATGATTTTGTTATATATCATCTTTTAAATTCTTCTGGAAATACTGAAGCATTAAAGGATTTTTATAATAACTCAATAAAAAAATTAGTTGAATATGACATTGAAAACAATACAAATTTGGTAGAAACTCTAGAAAAGTATTTTATATGTAAAGGAAACATGAGTGAGGCTGCTAAAGCCTTGTATATTCATAGAAATACCCTTTTGTATAGGCTTGATAAAATTAAGGAAATATTAAATACTAACTTGGAAAATGGAGAGGAAAATTTAGAACTTCAATTAGGAATTCATATTATGAGATTATTATCCTTTGATAACAAGGAGCCCGTATAAAAAGGGCTCTTTTTGTGTTTAAAAACTAAATTTTAATGTTTGTGCAAATTGCACAATAGACTATTCGGAATTTTTGGCATACTGTTGATGGAATTGAGGAATTAATAAACTATAATTATAACTGCATAGGGGGATAGAAAATGTTTAAGGTTGATTTTATAAGTATGCCCGTATTAGATAATATGTATAGGTTAAATGGTAGCAAAGTTCACTCTATCTTTAAAAATGTAGTTAATTTTGAATACCGTGGTAAGTTAATATCTATACAAAATTCAAATGTGCCCAAAGGTCCATTAAGCATTTCTATCAAAGAAACTATAAATTTTTTAGACCTTCCTATTAAAATGGAAGATGTTATTACAGTAAAAAAAGACGTGATTTATATTGGCAGCATATCAGTAAATATAGAAAGACCTCTAATTTGGGACCCCTCATTAAAATATTATTCCCTTCTTCTTTGTAATAATAAAAAGCACACTAATAAAATTAAAAGTTTAGTAATACTAAATGGAAAATCTGGTGGAATTAAAGAAGAGGTTCTTTCGATTATTGCTGGGGACAGTTATAAAACTTATTATGATAAAAACAAATCAAATGTAGTAAATGTATTAGAAGAAGTTTACTTTGATTTTTATAATAAAAATCAAATAGATGCAGCAATAAAATTATCAAGCTTAATAGGATATGGAGCAGGGCTTACCCCAGCAGGAGATGATTTTTTAGTAGGAGTGATGAGTGTATTACACCATTGTAAATTATCAAGTATTGGTATTTCGGAGTTTTATGAAAAGCTTTGCAGTGAAATACTAAAAAATTCATACAAGACAACTATGGTAAGTAAAACTTTTCTTGAAGAAGGAACCTGTGCCCGATTTAGTGAGAGTTTTCACAAACTATATGAAGCTATGTGGAGTGTAAATTCAGAGGAACTATATAAAGCTGTAATATCAATGATGTCCATAGGTCATTCATCTGGAACAGATGGACTATGTGGAGTATTATGGGGACTTTATTTAGTTTCAAATTTAAATATAAATACAAATGGAGGATAAGTTATGGTAATTAAAAACATTATAAAAAAGAATACCTATTATGATTCAGTAACCTTAATGATGATATCAAGTAAGATTACCTCCTTAGAAGGAATTTTAGATGCAACTGTTATGATGGCAACTGACTATAATAAGAAATTGATGACAGATTCAGGTCTTTTGCTACCTGAAAACTTAGATATTACTTCTAATGACTTAGTAATTGCAGCTAAAACGGAAAGTGATGAAAAAATTACAGAATTAGTAAGTGTAATAGAAGAGGAACTTCAAAAGAAAAGTGATGCTTCTTCTGAAGGAGATCTTAGAGCAAAAACTATAAACACAGCAGTAAAAAGACTTCCAAATGCAAATTTTACAATAATCTCAGTTCCAGGAAAACATGCAAAAAGAGAAGTTTTAAAAGCACTTGATAATAACTTACATGTTTTACTTTTTAGTGACAACGTATCCATAGAAGATGAAATTGAATTAAAAGATAAAGCTATAGAAAAAGGTCTTTTAATGATGGGACCAGACTGTGGTACAACAGTTATTAGTGGAGCTGCTTTAGGATTTGCTAATGTAGTTAACAAAGGAAAAATAGGAATGGTAGCTGCTGCAGGTACAGGTCTTCAAGAAGTAACATGCTTAGTAAGCCAGCTTGGTGAAGGAGTTTCTCAAGCCTTAGGAACTGGTGGAAGAGACGTTAAGGAAAAAATTGGTGGAAGAATGATGCTAATGGAACTTGAAGCTTTAGCACAAGATGAAGAAACTGAAGTTATAGTTATAATTTCAAAACCACCACATAAATCCGTTATGGAAAAAATATTTAAGTTCATAGAAAAAGTTGAAAAACCAGTTGTTACTTGCTTTATAAGTGGCGAACCAATGAAAGTAGAAAAAGATACGGTTATACAAACATTTACGCTAGAAGATGCAGCTCATGCAGCTGTTAATTTAGCTAGAGCTAAAAAAATAGAAAAAGTGATATTCACTAAGTCACAAGAAGAAGTAAAAGAAATAGTAGAAAAAGAAATAGCTAAATTAGGTGAAAATCAAAAATATATAAGAGGTCTTTATTCAGGTGGAACATTAAGCTCAGAAGCTATGGTGTTAATAAGTAACTATGTAGGCGAAGTTTATTCAAATACACCAATAAAAGAAGATGGCTTATTAAAAGATATAGAAAAAAGTGAAAAGAACACAGTATTAGATTTAGGGGATGACTACTTTACAAATGGTAGACCACACCCAATGATTGACCCAAGACTTAGAGTTGAAAGAATTAAGAAAGAATCATCAGATCCAGAAACAGCAGTAATATTATTCGATGTAGTTTTAGGCTATGGTTCAAATGAAGATATGGCAGGAGCTTTAACTACAGCAATTGATGAAGTTAAACAAAAGTTAGCAGAGGGAAGACACATAAGCTTTGTTGCTTCAGTTTGCGGAACGGATGAAGATATTCAATCAAGAAAAGAACAAATAGAAAAATTACAAAACTCAGGAGTTATAGTAATGCCATCAAATGCACAAGCAACTAGATTGGCTATATTAATAGCTTCAAAAGGTGAAACTTGGTCAAAGATGATAGGAGGTCTTGCTAGTGAATAAGATAAAAGAACTTTTTAAAGACAAAGTAAAAGTTGTAAACGTTGGGCTTGAAACATTTCACGAAGCAAATAAACATCAAAAACTAGAATGCATTCACGTTGAATGGAAACCAGCAGCTGGCGGAGATGCCAAACTTCTTGAAATACTTGAAAAACTAAACAGAAAATAGGAGGTAAATTAAATGAAATTCGATATAAATGAAGCAAATAAAATAGCATTTGAAAGAATTCAAAAGGCAAATAACTTTTTAGTAGATGTTAAATATGCACATGAAGTAATTGAAGGAATGGATAAGTATACCATAGGCCACGCAGGTCCTCCAATAAAATGGGAAGATATGTGTGGACCTATGAAGGGTGCTATTGTTGGAGCAATAATATATGAAGGATTAACTGATAGCTATGAAGAAGCAGAGGAAATGGCTGCTACTGGAAAAGTAAAATTCGTAAGCAATCACAGCATGGGTTGCGTAGGACCAATGTCTGGTATGGTAACTTACTCAATGCCACTTGTAGTTGTTAAGAATGAAACCTTTGGAAACTATGCTTACAGCACATTCAATGAAGGTTTAGGAAAAGTTATGAGATTCGGTGCTAATGATGAATCAGTTATCAAGAGATTAAAATGGTTAGAGCAAGTATTTGCACCAGTATTAAAGAAAGCATTAGCGTTATCTGGTCCAATAAATGTTCAAGTTTTAATAGCTAAAGCTTTAGCAATGGGAGATGAATTACACCAAAGAAACGTAGCAGCGTCTTCAGTATTTGCTAGAACAATATTACCTTACTTGGTAAGAGTTATGGACGATAAGAAAACAATAGAAGAAGTAACAGACTTTGTTACTGGTAATGAACAATTCTTCTTAAATATCGCTATGGCAAATTCTAAAGCTACTATGGATCCAGTTAAGAATATCGAAGGAAGTACAATTGTAACTGCAATGAGTAGAAATGGTACAAATTTTGGAATTAAAGTTAGTGGCTTAGGAGAACAATGGTTTGAAGCCCCAGTTAATATGCCACAAGGATTATATTTCCCAGGATATAGTGAAAAAGATGCAAACCCAGATATGGGAGATAGTGCAATTGTAGAATGTATAGGACTAGGTGGATTTGCTATGGGAGCTGCTCCAGCTGTAGTTCAGTTTGTAGGTGCAGCATCAGTTCAAGCGGCAATCCAATACACAATGGATATGGAAGAAATCACAGAGGGAACAAATTCAACATACCAAATGCCAAATATGAACTTCCAAGGAGTACCTACTGGAATTGATATAAGAAAAGTTGTAGAAACAGGAATATTACCTGTAATCAACACAGGTATGGCTCATAAAGAACCAGGAGTAGGTCAAATAGGAGCGGGTATTGTAACTGCACCACTTGATTGTTTTGTAAAAGCAGTAATGGCTTTTAGTGAGTTAATAGAAGAATAATTTTATATAGAATCTCAGCCCTTCGTTAAGAAGGGCTTTACCAAAACACACAGGCTTGAAATTTATATATCGGAGGAAATAAAGGATGAAAGAAAAGATAGTATTAGCTATTGGTGGAAACGCAATATTAAAAGAGAATCAAAAGGGAACTATAGAAGAACAAAGAGAAAATATAAACAATAGCTGTGACGCTATTTTAGACTTAATCGAAAAGGATTACACAGTTATAATTACTCATGGAAATGGGCCACAAGTTGGAAACGCATTGATAAAAGGTGAACTTGCAGCAAATGTAGTACCAAAGTTTCCGCTAGATGTATGTAATGCAGAAACACAGGGCAACATAGGATATCTTATTCAACAAGCTTTTTATAATGCAATGAAAGACAAGGGAATAAACAAAGCCATTAGTACTGTTGTGACACAGGTTGTGGTAGATAAAGAAGATTCAGCATTTAATAATCCAACAAAACCTGTTGGACCATTCTATACTAAAGAACAGGCAGAAAAACAAGCATCAGAAAAAAGCATAACTTTTGTAGAAGACAGTGGTAGAGGATATAGAAGAGTTGTACCATCACCTATGCCAAAGAAAATAATAGAAAAAGAAACTATAGAAGCATTAGTAGATAAAGGCATATTAGTTATAACTACTGGTGGTGGAGGAATTCCTGTAATAGAAAAAGATAATGGGAAACTTGAAGGAGTAGAAGCGGTTATTGATAAAGACTTTGCAAGTGCACTACTTGCGGCAGAAGTAAAAGCAGATTATTTCTTCTTATTAACAGGAGTAGAGCAAGTAGCAATAAACTTTGGAAAGCCAAATCAAGAAAATTTATTAGAGCTTAAAGTTGAAGATGCTTTAAGGTATATGGAAGAAGGACAATTCCCAAAAGGTAGCATGGGACCTAAAATTCACGCAGCAATTTACTTCCTAGAAAAGGGAGGAAAGAATGTAATAATAACTTCAATTGACAAGTTAGAAGAGGCTCTAGAAGGTAAAACAGGTACAAGACTTGTTTTATAAAATTTGACAATATTTACTCGAGTATTATTTTAAAATTATGTCTTAAATATATAAAAAATATTATATAGGAGTGATAATATGAATAAGAAAAGATATTTCTTACCAAGCTTCCTTGTTTTTATGTTTATGTTTATTCTATCAAGCGTTCCGGTATTAGCAGCAGAAGCAACTAAACAGCCAGCCAATCCACAAGGTTTTATGGCAGTATTAACGGTTATTCCACTAGTTGTTATTTTAGCACTATTATTTAAAAAAGTAGATATGTTGGTGGCAGGTTTAGTTGGTGGAGTGATGGCAATGTTAATAGGAGGAATTACTCTTGCTCAGGCAAATGATTTCTTCTTAAAGGCAATACCATCAATGCTTACAATAACTGTTCCAATCATTAACTCAGCAGTTGCTATGGCAGTTTTTAAATCAGGAGGATATACGTCAGCATTAACACTTGTTAGACGTGCAATTAAAGGAAAAGTTGAATACTTTGCAGCATTTATAGTAATTCTTCAAGCAGCAG
The DNA here is from genome assembly GCF_039521365.1 of Clostridium malenominatum. NCBI lineage: Bacteria > Bacillati > Bacillota > Clostridia > Eubacteriales > Clostridiaceae > Clostridium > Clostridium malenominatum. The sequence continues at coordinate 148,796 of NZ_BAAACF010000006.1, read as the reverse complement.
CAACTTATATGTCAGGTATAGGTGGAGGAAGTGCCATGGTTATTGCACCACTTGCTTTTGCAGCAATGGGAGCAATTCCAGAACTTATAGCTGCAATGGCAATTGCCGCAGCAGTTTCATTTACAACTTCACCAGCGTCATTAGAGTCAGGTGTAGTGTCAAAGCTTAGTAATGTACCAGTAGCTCAATATGTTGATTCAATGAGAATTTACTGGATAGGATTCGTAGTTTTAGCAATAATACTTGCATTCTATGGAGCAAAAAAGAGAAATGCAATATTTACAGGTGAAGAAAACGAAGAAGTTAGAAATATGACAGATAGCGAATTATTTAAAAATACAATACCAGTAATATTCCTATTATTTGCAGTAATTTTTGGACCATTTGTAAACAAAGCAGTTGGAATGCCAATACTTTCCCCACTAGTTTACACAATTGTTACAGTAGCTTTAATATTTATTTGTACTAAGTTTAATTTATCTCAATCAGTAAACGCTATGGTTGATGGGTCAAATTATATACTTGTTAAATTATTTAGCGTTGGTATATTCTTAGCATTTATAAACATAATAGGAGAAACTGGAGCATTTACAGCAATAGTTGGTGTAGCTAAGCTTGCCCCAGCGGCATTAGTTGTCCCAGCAACAGTACTTGCAGGATTCCTAGTTGGAGTACCAGCAGGAGCATATGTTGGTTCCGTATTAACACTAGTTCTTCCAGTAGCAGTAACTCTTGGATTCACACCAATGCAATTAGGTTTTGTAGCTATGGGTGTTGGTTTAGGTAGTCAGATGAGCTTTGTTAATATCACAATGCAAGCTTTATCTTCAGGATTCCAAACTCCAATTATAGACGTAGTAAAAGGTAACTCAAAGTGGGTTGGAGGATGCGTAGCATTATTGTTAATAATATCCTTCATATTCTAAAATATAATCTAGTTTTTTAATATAAAATTAATTAAAAAAAGGAGGTATATTGATGGATATACTTATAAGAAAAGTTAGGATTAAGGATGGAGAAGAGCTACAGGATGTAGCTATAGAAGGTGGCAAAATAGTAGCTATTGCTCCTCACATCGAAGGAACAGCACACAGGGAAATAGATGCAGATGGAAGAGTACTTATTCCAGGACTTGTAGATAGCCATATACATCTTGATAAAGCATTGATAGCAGATAGATTACCAAATAAATCAGGTACTCTAATGGAAGCTATAAAAGTTACAGGACAGTTAAAGCCAACTTTCACAAAAGAAGATGTGGAAGATAGAGCAAGAAGAGCATTAACTATGCTTATAAAAAATGGAACAACTCATATAAGAACTCATTCAGAATTTGATCCATCACAGGGATTTACAGGTTTTGAAACTGTTATGAAATTAAAGCAGGAGTTTAAGGATATAATAGACATACAAGTAACTGCTTTCCCACAGGAAGGTATATTTAAAGCACCAGGTACTGAAGAAATGATGTATCAAGCAATGGAAATGGGTGCAGATGTAGTTGGTGGTATACCATACAATGATTCTCCAGCTATGGATCATATAGATTTAGTATTTGAAATCGCTAAAAAATATAACAAACCAATTGACTTTCATCAAGATTTCAAAGATGATGCTGAGGGAATTACCATAGAATATATCTGTGACAAAACTATAAAAGAAGGATTTCAAGGAAGAGTATCAGTAGGTCACTTAACAAGCCTTGGAGCATTACCTAAAGAAAAATTAGAGCCAATCATTAAAAAGATGAAGGAAGCTGAAATAAGTGTAATGAGTTTACCTGCTACAGACCTTCACCTTGGAGGAAGAAAAGACGAATACAATGTAAGAAGAGCATTAACTCCAGTGCGTACTCTACGTGATGGCGGAGTTAATATGTGTATAGCAACAAACAATATAAGAAATGCATTTACTCCTTATGGAAATGGAGATTTAATTCAAATTGCTATGCTTGCTGTGCCAACAGCACATCTTGGAGGAGCAGATGATCTTCCAACTGTATTACCAATGATTACAACTAATCCTGCTAAGGCTTTAGGACTTAAAGATTATGGATTAGAAGTTGGTAAAAAAGCAGATATGGTACTTCTTGATACAAAAGTTGTTAAAGATGCCATCATCGACATTCCAGATAGATTATTTGTAATTAAAAATGGTAAAATAACAGTAGAAACTGAAAAGATAGTTAAATTTAATTTCTAAAACTAAATAAAAAGAGCTGAATATTTAAATCAGCTCTTTTTAGTATTTTATATATTTAAAATGAAAGGGGTATGAAAAGTGAATAAAAAGTTTTGGATAAGCAATGTATTGCTTGAAGAGGGGTTTATTTACGATAATAAGGAAGTTGGCGGCACAAAGACTGGTACATATCATCTTTTCATAGAAGATGGCAAAATAATAAAAATTCAGAAAGGGGATTTACCAAAGGATGATAATACAATATTAGATGCCAAAGGTCTTTTAGCATTACCATCCTTTATAGAAAAACACATACATCTTGATAAAGGTCACTTTGGGGGACCTTGGAAAGCAAGTACTTCATTTCATAGTGTTGCTCAAAGAATTAAAGAGGAAGAAGAGTTTTTACCTAAATTCTTACCTATAACAAGGGAAAGAGCTGAAAAGTTATTAGAATTAATAACTTCTAACGGAGTAACTCATGCAAGAGTGCAATGTAATGTAGATCCAGTAGTAGGTCTTGGAAACCTAGAGAGAGTTATTGAAGCTCTTGAAAACTATAAAGATAAACTAACCTATGAACTAGTAGCTTTTCCACAACATGGTTTACTTAGAAGCAATTCAGCTCCAATAATGAGAGAAGCTATGAGAAATGGAGTTAATGTAGTAGGGGGACTTGACCCGGCAACAATAGATAATGACATTGAAAAGTCACTACATACTATGATGGATATGGCAGTAGAATTTAATTCTGATGTAGATATTCACATACATGATGGTGGAAAGCTAGGCATGTATACTATAAATAGATTAGCTCAAATAGTGGAAGAGGCTAAATGGCAGGGAAGAGTAAACGTAAGTCATGCATACTGTATGGGGGACAGTCCTCTAGAAGAGGTTAAGGATTTAGCAGATAGACTAGCTTCCCTGAATATGAGTATTGCTACAACAGTACCTATTGATTTACCAGCACCACCACTTCCATTGCTTCATCAAAGAGGGGTTAAGGTATATGTGGTAAATGATAATATCAATGACCATTGGAGCCCATTTGGTACAGGAGATATGTTGCAAAAAGCTAGCAGGCTAGCAGAAAGATTTGGTTTCATAGACGAATACTCTTTAACTAGAGCTTTAGGATTTGCCACTAATGGAGTAACTCCTTTAGATGAAGAAGGAAATCAAGCATGGCCAAAAGTTGGAGACGATGCTAATATTGTATTTACAGAGGCATCTTGTTCAGCAGAAGCTGTAGCTAGAAGAACTAAGAAAAATGCAGTTATGTTTAAAGGTAAAATTGTTTCAGGAAAACTTTAAGATAATAAATAAGATTGTTCCTACTATATAATAGGGACAGTCTTATTTATTTGTTTAAATTGGAAAATTAATGTAAGATATAAGTAATTAATGTATTTTTAAATGAAGGGATATAAAAATGAAAAATGAAGTATTAGAAAGAAAAGTTATGTTTACATTAATTTTATTCAGTATAATATCTGCATTATTAACACTGAATAAGGTTTATTTTTTATCTACATTAGCGCAATATTTATATTATTTTATATACATCTTTATAACCAGCTTAAGTTTATTCATATTAAGCAAGAAATATAAGATTTAATCATGGAGTTTTAACACTAATTACAATATTAATTATAGGGATAGTAATTTTAAATAATATTATTGCCTTACCATTCCTCCTAATATATCCATTATTTTATTCCAGAAAATCAAAAACATTTGCTAAGATACTTTCAGGACTACTTTACTCCTTTCTTATATTCATATTTTTATTTTCTGCTTTTGTAAAGCTAATATTTTCTTCTAATAAGTTATTACTTCAGAAGAGTTCGCCCAATAAAAAATATAATATAGTGGTAATCGATAATGACCAAGGAGCGTTAGGGGGTAACACTATAGTAGAGTTAGAAAAAATATATTTTAATTCTATAAAAAAACAAAGAATAGTTTATATTGATCGATGGGGAAAAAGCCTAGAAATTGAATGGATAGATAATGAAAATGTTAAGATTGATGAAAATATAATAAACGTAAATAGAAAAGATAAAATAGATAAAAGAAATTCTTTGTAATAATTATCTAAAGATATAAAAATATCATTTGGTAGCAGGAGCATAATGCTTCAATTAGCGGATTTAGAAAATGTTTATAAGAAGATAAAGATTTAATAGAGAGGTAAAAACTCTCTATTTTTTAGAATTCGTTTTAAATATTTGTTTACATTTCAACATTTAAATTGTCTATATTATAGAATGTGTTAACACAGTAAAATGAAGGAGGAGGAGATGAATAAGGAACTTTTGTTAGAACTATATAAAAGTCAGTCAAAAATCATATATGGCTATCTAATAAAATGTGGTTGTTCTAGAGAAGAAGCAGAAGATATAGTTCATGATAGCTTCATAAAAGCTATTGAATATATGGATGGCATATCTGTAGAAAAGCTCCCTTCATGGTTATTTAAGGTAGCGTTAAATAATTATAAAAATAAAATAAAAAGAAAATCTTTAATAAATGAAGTAAGTATTGATTATGAAGGATTTTGTTCCAATTTTATAGGAGATAATGATTCCTTAGAGATTTTATTGTGGAAAGAAAAAGAAGAGCATGTTAGAGAATGCTTAAGTAAATTAAAGGAACAATCTAAAACTTTATTAATTTTTAAGTACGACATGGAATTGAGTTATAAAGAAATTGGGAAATTATTAGGTTTGTCGCAAGAGGTTGTAAAGACGTATTTATATAGAGCGAGAAATGAATTCAAAATAGCTTGGAGGGATAGTTATGGAAGATAAAAATATAGATGAAATTTTTGATGATGAAAAATTAAACAAAGTAATAAAAAAGGGTAAAAGAAAATCTTTAATAAAAACAGTAATAATATCTTTAGTCGTTTTAGTAGTAGGTGCCATTGGAAATGTTTTTTTGTGTATGAAAATGAGCGATAAGGCAAATAAGAACAATGATACTTGGATAAAGCTTACTGTACCTAATGGGTATGTAAGTAGGGGCATGTATACTATAGGATTCCTAGGTGGAAGGGTTGACTATAAAATATCAAGAAGAATAGGAGAGGTTTCTGTAATTTTAGAAGAAAGAAGTAATAGTTATGGAATTATACCTGACTTAATGATTACAACATATACTGGAAGTGGTGGACATAAATCAGGAGAATGGCCCAAGAGTTTCTGGGAAAATGGATATAGAAAAATGATGTTTTTTCATCCTAAGGTACAATATAAGGAATATAAAAATGATTTAAAGGAATTAGAAAAATTACCCGATGAAAAATTGATAGAAGTTGCATTATCCTTTGACAAGCCTTATAAGTTTCACCAAGTGGTTGATATAATACCAAATTCAAATATATCTTGGTACTGGGTTGATACTTTTAGTGAAGATGAAATTAAAAATCACAAGAATGAAGTTGCCGATTATGATCCAATGGCATCATATATTAGAGAAAGTGAAATATTAGGTGTAAGTGTAAGGCATAGAGAATTCTATTCAAGTTCAGATTTTAAAAGCGATTATAGTAAATTTATAGATGAACTAAGAAGTGTTAACTATGAAGAACTTAGTAAAAAATATATGAATTTAAAGAATAAAGGAATGGAAGATTCTCAGAATGTAGATATTCTAGGGGTTATAGTGTATGGAACAAAAGAAGAATTAAAGCCACTTATAGGTAATTCAAAGATTAAAGCATCATCTTTTGGAGTTATTACAGATACCTATTAATAAAAAACTATCCTTAATTTCAATGTATTTTATCCATATCAATATGCAAATGATATAATATTACTTAAATATAAAAGGAGATAAAATATGTCAAATAAAGTTTATCTTTTAGATTCAAATATAGTTATAAAGATATGGAGGGAATATCCTGATTTATTTAATGATATAAAAAACCATGGAAGAATTGATTTTAAAATATCTCACAATGTAGCGGGAGAATTATCAAAAAAAGAATTTAAAAATGTTGACGGAGTTCCTGTGCTTACTAACAAATTCATAGAATTATTAGATCATATAATTGATGAAGATTTATGCAAAATTAAAGGTGATTATAGGTCGTTTTACTCTATAGATGGTAATAAAATATCTAGAAATGACTATGAATTAATTTGTATCTGTGAAAGTAATGAAAAGTATATTTTAGTTACTGAGGATAAAAAACTATTTGATAGTGGAAAGGTTTTATTAGGAAACTCAAAAATAATAGGATTTGATGAATTTTTAAATGAATTAGATAAGGCTTTTTTATAATATTTGGGCTCGGTTATAAAATGTTATATAATATATAGTGGGTGAAAGATAAATGATAAAAGAAATTGAAGCTAAAACAATACTGTCTACAGTAAAAAATGGTCCTGATAAGTATTTTGGAATGAGTTACAATATGAATTTATACAGAGGGTGTCAACATGGGTGCATTTATTGTGATTCAAGAAGTAGCTGTTATGGAATAGAAAACTTTTCAGATATTCTAATAAAGAAAAATGCAGTGGAACTTCTTCACAAAGAATTAAAGGGAAAAAGAACTATAGGCACTATAGGGACAGGTAGCATGAATGATCCCTATATGCCTATTGAAAAAGAACTAGGAGTTACTAGAAGAGCTTTAGAAACTATAAGTATTTATAAGTTCCCCATTCATATTATTACTAAAGGAGATTTGATTACAAGAGATATAGACATTATAAAAGAAATAGGCAAAACCTATGCAGCAGCTTCAATTACTATAACAACGGGAGACGACAAGTTATCATCTATTATAGAGCCTTTTGCGCCAGTATCTTCTAAAAGATTTGAAGCTATAAAAAAGCTATCTAAGGAAGGAATTTATACAGGAATAATTTTAATGCCAGTACTTCCCTTTTTAACAGATAGCTTAAAAAATATTGATGACATTGTTAAGAGGGGAAAGGATGCGGGAGCAAAATACATAATAGCTTGGTTTGGAATGACTTTAAGAGAAGGACAAAGAGAGTACTACTTTAAAGAATTGGATAAGAGTTTTTCAGGGCTAAAGGAAAGATATGTGCATAATTACAAAGGCTTATACTCATGTTCTGTACCTGAGCATGAAAAATTATATAGTGCATTTAAAGAATTATGTTATAAAGAAGCCATAGCTAGGAAGATGAATTTCTATGAAAAAAACAGTGTTCAACTATCATTATTTGATAGCTACATTTAAACTGTTGGGGACGGTTATAAAAAAATAAAAGGAGATAAAAAGATGGACAAAATAGTTTTAAATAAGGATAAAAAGAAACAAATGATAGAAGATATTAAAGAATATTTTTCTAATGAAAGAGAAGAAGAAATAGGTGATTTAGCAGCGAGTATGGTGTTAGATTTTGTAATAAATAAATTAGCACCAGAATTTTATAATAAAGGTGTTGAGGATTCATATAGATACATGAGCGAGAAAATTGAGGATATGTTAGGCCTTGAAAAATAATAAAGATATTTAAAAGTTTAAGAGTTGACTTAAGCATGTATATTTGATAACATTTATATAATAGTTTTGAAAAGTGAATAAACGCATAAACGATATGATATAGAGGTTGCAGTTACTATGAGTATTGTGTATTGAGTAAATATGCAAAAAGGGAGTAATTGCCGAAACATATAAGGATTTATCCTTAGTGTTGGGACTATGCTAAATAAGTATAGTACTGTCTTTAAAAAGTTGCCCAACTTTTTAATGGCGTGCTTATCATGTTGGGGCAAAAGGTGTTTTTAGGCTATAGTAGTCATGAGTCCTTTTGCTTCTCATGGCTATTTTTGTTTTTTATTAATAAAAATTAAATGAATTCTATCAATGTGGTACAGAGGCCGCAATTGCTATGAGTATGTATAATGAATATGCAAAAAGGAGTAATTGCCGAAACATATAAGGATTTATCCTTAGTGTTGGGACTATGCTAAATAAGTATAGTACTGTCTTTAAAGAGTTGCCCAACTCTTTAATGGCGTGCTTACCATGTTGGGGCAAAAGGTGTTTTTAGGCTACAGCAGCCATGAGTCCTTTTGCTCATGGTTGTTTTTTATATCTAAAATACAAGAAATAGGGGGTTATTCACATGGCTGTAGTTGTGCAAAAGTATGGTGGATCATCTGTAGCTACCATAGAAAAGATAAAAGCTGTTGCTGAAAGAGTAATTGAAAGAAAGAAAAAAGGAGATGAAGTGGTAGTTGTAGTTTCTGCAATGGGGAAAACCACAGATCATCTTATAAACATGGCAAAGGAAATTTCTCCAAATCCAAATAGAAGAGAGTTAGATATGCTCATGTCCACAGGAGAACAGGTATCCATTGCATTACTATCCATTGCCTTTCAACAATTTGGATATGATGCAATATCTTTAACAGGTTTTCAAGCGGGAATATTAACTGAAGGAATGCATACTAAAAACCGTATTGCGGATGTTCGCATTGAAAATGTAAAAAAACATTTAGATGAGGGTAAAATAGTTATTGTAGCAGGTTTCCAAGGAATAAATCAGTTTGGAGATATAACAACTCTAGGAAGAGGGGGTTCCGATACTAGTGCTGTAGCACTTGCCTCAAAACTTAAGTGTACTTGTGAAATTTATACGGATGTAGAAGGTATATACAATGTAGATCCAAGAATGTATTCAGATGCTAAAAAATTAGATAATATAAGCTATGAAGAAATGATGGAAATGGCAAGTTTAGGAGCAGGAGTAATGGAAGCAAGAGCTGTAGAGATAGCCTGTAAATATAATATTCCTATCTATGTAGCTTTAAATACTGGAGAAAAGTTAGGAACATATATAAAGGAGTATGATGAAACTATGGAAAATAAAGCAATAACAGGACTAACAGCTAGTGACGACGTGCTCATGGTAACTATTAGAAATGTACCATGTAAAGCTAAAAGTATAGCATTAATATTTGAAAGAATAGCAAAATATAATGTAAATATAGACATGATAAGTCAAACAGCACCTTTGGATGGGTATGTAAATGTGTCATTTACCACATCAAAAGAGGATATATATACAATAGATGATATAACAAAGGAAATTAAAAAAGAAATTCCAACCATTAAAGTTTCAAAAGAACTAGATATAAGCAAAATATCTGTAGTTGGAATAGGAATGATGAAACAATCAGGAGTAGCCGCAAAGGTATTTAGCATATTATCAGAGAATAATATAGAGTTTAAACAGGTAACTACTTCAGAAATAAGCATATCCTATACTATAGATTCAATAGATAAAGGAAGAGCAGTAACTGCATTAGCAAAAGAGCTAAATTTATAATTTTAAAACAATCCCTAAGGATTTATGATAAAATTAAGTAAATATCATAAATAAGGGGGCTGGCAAAATGGTTACGGAAGTTTATCCAGATATTTTTAAAGTGGACATTCCTTTGCCTAATAATCCTTTAAGAGCGATAAATAGTTATATAATACTTTCGGAGGATAAGAACTTAATAATAGACACGGGCTTTAATACTGAAGAATGTAAAAATGAATTGATGAAAGGTATTAAGGAATTGAATTTAGACCTTTCAAAAACATACTTATTAGTAACCCATCTTCATTCAGATCACTCAGGACTAGCTGCATACTTAAATGATATGGGAGTAAGTGTTTATTCAGGAGCTATTGATGGAGAACTAATAAATGAAATGTCACAAAAGTCTTATTGGGATAGATTTGAGGAATTTGCTAAGCTATTTGATTTAAAAAAAGATAATGTATGTTTTGAAGATAACCCTGGATATAAATATCGAAATAAAGAAAAGATAAACTTCACTTACTTAAAAGAAGGGGAAAAAATAAACATTGGAAAATATTCTTTTCAGGTTATAGATACCCCAGGTCACACTCCAGGACATATAGGACTTTATGAAAAAGAGCATAAAATTTTTTTTGGCGGAGACCATATTCTAGATAAGATAACTCCAAATATTACATTTTGGGGATTTGATAAAAATATCTTATCTGTATATTTTCAAAGCTTAAAAAAGGTATATAATTATGAAATAGAATATCTTTTTACTGCCCATAGAAGCATTGTTAAAGACCATAGAAAAAGGATTGATGAACTTTTAGATCATCACCAAAAAAGATTAGAAGAAATTATGAACATTATTAAGGATGGAAAAATTTCAGTAAGAGATACAGCATCAAAAGTGAAATGGGATTTAAAGTGTAATGGATGGGAAGACTTTCCCAATGCTCAAAAATGGTTTGCGGCTGGAGAAGCTATGTCTCATTTAGAGCATATTGTCAACATTGGGAAAGGGGAAAAATTTTTAGAAAAGGGTATTTTATTATATAGACTTAAAAATAATTAAATAAAATAATTTTTGGGAGGAATTTGTTATGAAGTATAATGTTGCCCTAGTAGGATGTACAGGCATGGTAGGAAGAAAGTTTTTAGAAATTCTAGAAGAAAGAAATTTCCCGGTAAATGAATTGTATTTATTTGCTTCAGCCAGATCAGCAGGGAAAGAAGTTACTTTTAAAGGGAATAATTACACTGTAGAAGAGCTAAAAGAGGATAATATTAAAGATAAAAAAATAGATTTTGCTTTATTTTCAGCAGGAGGAACTATAAGTTTAGAATATGCTCCTATTTTTGCAAGATATGGTGCTGTAGTAATTGATAACAGCAGTGCTTGGAGAATGGATCCAGAGGTTCCACTAGTAGTTCCAGAGGTAAATCCAGAAGATGCAAAACTTCATAAAGGAATAATAGCAAATCCGAATTGTTCAACAATACAAGCTGTGGTAGCACTAAAGCCATTGCATGATAAATACGGAATTAAAAGAATTGTATATTCAACTTATCAAGCAGTTTCAGGAGCAGGAGCAGCGGGATATAATGATTTGATTAACGGATATAATGGTGAAGCGCCTAAAAAGTTCCCTTATCCAATAGTAGGGAATTTACTTCCACATATTGATTCTTTCTTAGATAATGGTTACACAAAAGAAGAGATAAAAATGGTTAATGAAACAAGAAAAATACTTCATAGCCCAGATTTAAAAATAACAGCAACTACTGTTAGAGTTCCAGTTTTAAATTCCCATAGTGAAAGCATAAATGTGGAATTAGAAAATGGTTTTGAAATAGAAGATATATTTGAATTATATAAAAATGCTGATGGAATTATTCTTCAAGACAATGCTAAGGATTTAGTTTATCCAATGCCAATTGATGCTTCAGGTAAAGATGAAGTTTATGTTGGAAGAATCAGAAGAGACTTCAGTTTAGATAATGGTTTAAATCTTTGGGTTGTTGCAGACAACATAAGAAAAGGCGCTGCATTAAATACAATTCAAATTGCAGAATGTTTAATAGAAAAATAGAAGTTTTAAATGAATTTAGGGACAGTTATTAAAATTTTTATTTAAATTTTAATAACTGTCCCCTATTTTACTATTTTTAGTTAATTTATTCTAGATTTGTTTGGACTATATTTAAAAATAGGGTATACTATATATAATATATTAAATAATATTTAATATATGTATTTTGGAGGTGTTGTATTATTAATAACAATAATAACTTAAATGAAAACATTAGAGCAAAGGAAGTAAGACTTATAGGAGAAGATGGAGATGTTATTCTAGGGATAGGAGAAGCTTTAAAGAGAGCTCAAGATCAAGAACTAGATCTAGTTATGATATCAGAAAATGCTAATCCCCCTGTATGCAGAATAATGAATTACGAAAAATATCTTTATGAAAAGAATAAGAAGATGAAGGAAGCTAAGAAAAATCAGAAAGTGGTTTCTATTAAGGAAGTAAAATTAAGTGCCACTATCGAAGAGCATGATATAGATATTAAGGCTAATAATGCCAAAAGATTTTTAGAAAAAGAAAATAAAGTTAAGGTTTCCATAAGATTTAGAGGAAGACAAAATAATTATACAAGTGTAGGAAATGAAGTGTTCAATTTGTTTTTGTCTAAAGTTGGAGATGTAGGCGTGGTTGAAAAACCAGCTAAATTAGAAGGCAATAATATGATAATGATTTTAGCACCTAAAAAACAATAGTGCCTTTTACAAAGAGATGGGTAGAATATATCTATCTCTTTTTGATATAATTTAATAAAATTGCTAAGCAATTTTTTAGATATTTAGATTGATGGATATTTAGATGATTAGATAATGTGCAAATTCCTAAGGAATTTCTTTAATATTAAAACTCCATGGAAGTTTTTACAATATCTAAAAATCTAAATATCTAATCATCTAGTCATCTGAAAAATTACTTCGTAATTTTTACTAAGGAGGAATAAAATGAAGTACACATTAAAAGTTAAACTATTAAATAAAGATGCTAAGTTACCACAATACGCACATATAGGGGATGCTGGTTTAGATTTATTTTCAACGGCAAATTTAACTATTGAACCAGGAGAAGTGAAACTAGTAGGAACAGGAATTAGTATTCAGCTTCCACCATTCACTGAGGCGCAAGTGAGACCTAGAAGTGGATTAGCTCTTAAAAATGGCATAACGGTTTTAAATACTCCAGGGACTATAGATGAAGGATATCGTGGAGAAGTTGGAGTAATACTTATCAACCATGGAAAAGTTCCATTTAAAGTTGAAATAGGAATGAAAATAGCTCAAATGGTTGTAAAGCCTATAGTACCAGTGGATGTAATAGAAGTAGAAGAGTTAACGGAAACGGAAAGGGAAGCTGGAGGATTTGGTTCAACAGGGGTTTAAAATTAAGAAAAGTGAAGTGATTACATGAATTTATTAAGAGAAATTTATGAAAAACATATAGGAATAAATAATGACACTAAAGAGATTTCTTACAAGGTGAGAAAAGCTGCAAGAACAATTTTATTTGATGAATCAGGTAAAATAGCAATACTTTATGTTTCAAAGGATAACTATCATAAGCTACCTGGTGGAGGAATAGAACCTGGGGAAAACATAGTAGAAGCGTTAGGGAGAGAAGTAGCAGAAGAAGTAGGGACAGCTATAGAAGTTTTAGGAGAAGTAGGGGCTATTATAGAATATAGAGATGAATTTGAGCAATTGCAAATATCCTATTGCTATTATTCAAAGGTTAAAGGGGAAATAGGAGAGACTAGTTATACCGAAGAAGAAATTAATAGTGGTTTTAAATTAAAATGGATGAGTATAGAAGAAGCAATGGATTTTTTAGAAAAGGATGAGCCTTATAACTATGTAGGTAGATTTATAAAAGAGAGGGATAAAACTTTCTTAAAAGAATTAAGTAGTAAGGAGATAAGATTCAATGATTAGAGAAGAAGAAAAAAGGGTATACGATGTTTTAAAAGAATTAAACATAGATTATATTAGATATGAACATCCAGCAATTTTTACTATTGAAGAAGCCAATAATTTAAATATACATATGGAAGGGCAGCATTGTAAAAATTTATTTATTCGCAATAGAAAGGGAGATATTCACTATCTTCTTATTATAACAGAATGGAAGCAGGTTAATTTAAAGGATTTATCAAAGGAAATTGAGAGCAGTAGTTTAAGCTTTGCATCGGAGGAAAGACTATATAAGTATTTAAGTCTTACCCCTGGGTCCGTTACTCCCTTTGGATTGATAAATGATAAAGAAAAAAGTGTTAAGGTACTAATAGACAAAGATTTGATTAACTGCAATAAAATTAGTTTTCATCCTAATGTAAATACAGCAACTATTACAATATCTTATGATGACTTTGAGAAATTCCTTCATCACCAAGGCAATGAATTTAACTATATAAAAATATAATTATTAAGGGAAGTTAAATCTTCCCTTTTTTGGTTTCTGACCAGGGACAGTTATTTAATTTTTATGGTAAAATATTAATAAAACTATTGTAAAGGAAATTAGTAGAGATGATTAAAGAGCTGGATGTAAAAGATAAGTGTATAGTAGAAAAAATATTAGATATACAAAAAGCTTCTTATTTAGTAGAGGCAGGAATCATAGGGTTTTATGATATACCAACACTAAGGGATACATTAGAGACCATAAAAGAAAGTGGGGAAAGTTTCTATGGATATTATTTAGCTGAAGTGCTTGTAGGGATTATTTCCTTTAAAATTACAGAGGAAATTTTAGATATTCATAGAATAGCAATACATCCTAATTTTTTTAGAAAGGGAATAGCTGAAAAATTATTAAATTTTGTAGAAAGTCTTCGCACAGGAATTAGTAAAATAATAGTTACTACAGGAAAAGAAAATATACCAGCGGTAAGATTTTATATTAAGAATGGTTTTAAAAAAGTAGAGGATATAGAAATTAAAGAAGGAATTTATTTGACTGCCTTTCAAAAGACCCTATAGCCATACTAGCATAAGAGAAAGGCGTAGAAGCAAATGATTAGTAAAAATGAAGGGAAAGTATTTAATTATGTCTAAGGATTTCTTTCAAAGAGTTTATAAAATAGTTTCACAGATACCAGAAGGTAAGGTGGCAACTTACGGTCAAATAGCCTTGCTACTAGGAGAGCCAAGAAGCGCAAGGATAGTAGGATGGGCAATGAAAGCAGCACCAGAAGAGCTTAAATTACCTTGTCATAGAGTAGTTAATAAATTTGGAGAGATGGCACCAAGTTATGTTTTCGGTTCTATGGAATTCCAGAGAGATGTTTTAATTTCTGAAGGAATTACTTTTAAAGAAAATCTATGCATAGATATGAAAAAACACTTGTGGAGCGGACCAAAGGATATTTAAAAGTAACTAAAATACTAGGAAAGGTTTGATGGATATGATATATGAAACATTAAAGTTTATAGGAGAAAGGCTCAATAATGAAGGAGTGAAGTGGGCAGTAGGAGCCTCTATATTACTAAATCATTATAAATTAGTAGATAGTCCAAATGATATAGATATACTTATAGATTTAAAGGATAAGGAAAAAGTAGAGAATATATTCCAAAGCTTGGGAGTAGGAGAGAAAAAAGAGAAAATTTCTAACTACGCTACAAAATATTTTGGGGAATATAAAGTAAATAATGTAGATGTAGATATTATGGGTGGCTTTATAATTAATCATGAAAGTGGGCAGTATGAATATATTTTTGATGAAGATGCCATAACATCTTTTATGACTCTAGAGGATATAAATATACCACTAACTTCATTGGAAGATTGGTATGTAGCGTATCAGTTAATTCCTAATAGAGATTATAAGGTGGAAATTATAGAAAGATATTTATTAGAACAGGGTTCAAAGCATATTAACTTATTAAAAAGAGCTTTAAAACAAGAACTACCTGTGGTTGTTAAAGATAGAATAGGTAAACTAGTTGACTCTATTTCAAAATAATGCTAATATAGTTGAAATTTATATAAGAGAAAATTTCTTAGAAATGAAAGTTTAAAATAGGGGTGATATTATGAAGCTTGCTGAAGCTTTAATTTTAAGATCAGATTATCAAAAAAGAATAGAACAGCTTAAAAATAGGCTTACAAATAATGCTAAAATTCAAGAAGGAGACGAGCCTATGGAATCTCCCGAGTTATTACTTAAGGATCTAGATAGATGCTTATATGAAGTGACAGATATAATAAAAAGAATAAATAAAACAAATTCACAAACAAAATTCAATGATAATATGACTTTAGCAGATGCCTTAGCAGAAAGAGAGAGAATTTGGGATAAAAGGCTCATACTTGCTCATCTAGTAGAGGCTGCTACAGTAAGACAAGATAGATATAGTAGATCGGAAGTAAAATTCTCGAGCACAATAAATGTTAGCGAAACTCAAAAGAAAATAGATGAATTATCAAAAGAATTTAGATTATTAGATACAAAAATTCAAGGAATGAATTGGAACATAGATTTGCTGTAATATTTAAGAAGGTAGCTAAAATTTATAAGGTGAGTACAAACCCGCCAACAGGGAAAGTTGGATAGTGGGCGGCATTGGGGCAGTGCCAGTGGTTCGAATCCACAGGTAACAAATTAGGCCCATAAATGTAACATGAGTACAAATAGAATGTAAATGTAACTACCATGTACTGATTATAATTTTAGTGAGGGTGGGAATGGGGATATTTTTAAATTAAGAGTTCTTTACTTAACTAACAAAGGGGGCAAATTACAATGTACACAGGTGAGAAAGTAAAATTAAGAGAATATAAAAAAGAAGACGTAAAGCCAGCACAAAGCTATGTTAATAATCCAGAAGTAAAAAGGCTTTTAACTCCAGGAATACCTTTTCCAAATACATTAGAAGATGAGGAAAAGTGGGTTGAAAGCCTTTCTGCTACAAAGGATGTATATAGTTTTGCAATAGAAACATTACAGGACAACAAGTACATTGGTGGATGTGGAATTAACTCTATCGATTGGAAGAACAGCGTAGCCTTAGTTGGAATATTTATTGGGGACAAAGATTACTGGGGAAAAGGCTATGGAACAGATGCTATGAAAACTCTAGTTAAATTTATATTTGAACAGATGAATATAAATAAGGTTAAGTTGAATGTATTTTCATTTAATGAACGTGCTATAAAAAGCTATGAAAAATGTGGTTTTAAGATAGAGGGCGTTTTAAGACAAGAATTATATAGAGATGGAAAATATCATGATGATATTTTAATGGGAATTTTAAGAGAGGATTGGGTTAGAGCAGATGATTGCAAATAAATTAAAATCAGGAGATGAAATAAGGGTAATTTCTCCTTCGAGAAGTTTAGGAATTATAGATGTAAAACAAAGAGAAATAGCTATAGATGCTCTGGGAAGATTAGGTCTAAAAGTAACCTTTTCAAAAAATGCTGAAAACATGGATGAATTTTCATCTTCAAGCATAGAAGATAGAATTGAGGACTTGCATGAAGCTTTTGGGGACAGTCATGTAAAAGGAATTTTAACAACCATTGGTGGATATAATTCAAATCAGCTATTAAAATATATAGATTACAAACTTATTGAGGATAACCCTAAAATATTTTGTGGATTCTCTGATATTACTGCTCTACAAAATGCTATTTATAAAAAAACAGGATTAGTTACTTATTCAGGGCCTCATTTTTCAACTTTTGGTATGATAAAAGGAAATGAATATACAGAAGAATATTTTAAAAAATGTCTTATGAATGAAGAGGAATTTGAAGTAAAAAATTCTCCTTATTGGAGTGATGATGAATGGTATTTAGATCAGGAAAACAGAATGTTTATAGAGGATGAAGGAGTATTAATAATTAATAAGGGAGTAGCTAAAGGGAAGATTTTAGGTGGCAACTTGTGTACATTTAACCTTCTTCAAGGAACTGAATTTATGCCAGACTTAAGTGATTCCATATTATTCATTGAAGATGATTTTTTAAGTACTGGAGAAAACTTCGATAGAGATTTACAATCATTAATTCATCAGCCTAATTTTCATAGAGTAAAAGGAGTATTAATTGGTAGATTTCAAAAAGAATCTAAGGTTTCAGATGAAATGCTAATTAAAATAATAAAAACTAAAAAGGAATTGAACAACATACCAGTAATAGCAAATTTAAACTTTGGACATACAAATCCAAGATTTACATTTCCTATTGGGGGACAGGTAGAAATATTAGGGTCAGATAAATTTATTCTAAAAATAACTCAGCATTAAATAAGTTTAAGAAAGAATTAATGTATTATAATATTCGAAAGGATTTATAATAAAGATAGAGAAAGTATTATAAAAAAGCATGGAGGGATAGATATGATAGTTACAACAACAAATTCAATAGAAGGTAGAAGAATACTTGAGTACAAAGGTATAGTTTTTGGTGAAGTAATTTCAGGAGTAAACTTTATCAAAGATTTTGCAGCTGGATTAACTAATTTTTTCGGTGGACGTTCTGGTTCCTATGAGGGAGAATTAATTCAAGCTAGAGAAAATGCTTTAAAAGAATTAGAAAACAGAGCAATGTCCATGGGCGCTAATGCAGTTATAGGAGTAGACATAGATTATGAAGTGCTTGGACAAGGTGGAAATATGCTAATGGTAACTGCCTCTGGTACTGCAGTTAGAGTGGAATAAAATAATAAATGTTAAAAGCACTACTATATTAATTTACAGTAGTGCTTTACATATAATAACTTTAATCTACTTTTTCCGATTTATAAGATCTGATTAAATATAAATGGTGAACCAACTCAATTGCAGTTAATACTAATGAAGTATAAATTGCTCCAATATATTCTATGTAACTTCCCCGTAAAACATATTGACTAAAATATACAATAAGAAATGCTGCAATAAAATCTAAGGTATTGCTTATCCAAAAGCTTCCCCGTTGTAAGAATAAAATTTCCATAAAGTGAGAGGATAGAGCCAAAACTAAACCTACACCGATTTGTTGGTAAATAGTTAAATAATTTACTGAAGCAAATAAATAATCAGATACTATAATAGCAAGAGGACATACTATTAATTTTATTAAAAGTCCTGTCAATTTAAAACCACCCTTCATTCAGATGTTTAATAGTATGGTTTCCAATATTTTAAGATATAATTCATGAGCATGATTTTATAAGGAGGAGAATATGAAGATAGATTTTTATAAAATTGGAGAAGTTGAAGATAAAAATTTAAAATTTGCTATAATAAGCAGTAGGTATAAGGAAAAATGGATATTAGCAAAACATAAAGAAAGAACAACTTGGGAGATACCTGGAGGACATAGAGAGCAAGGAGAAAATATAGATTATACTGCTAAAAGAGAACTCTATGAAGAAACAGGAGCAATAAAATATAATATAGAGCCAGTTTTTGATTATTCAGTAACTATAGGGGATACTATGAGCTACGGAAGGATGTTCTATGCAGAAGTTTTTGAGTTGGACAAGTTGCCTGAATTAGAAATAGAAGAGATAGAGCTGTTTAATGAACTTCCTTCTAATATGACATATTCAATGATTCAACCATATCTTCAAGAAAAAATTGAGGATTACTTAAAAAGATATTAGGAATACTAAAAGAAGATTTCCCTAATACCTTTATAATATAAAACTTTAATCAACATTAATGATTTATTCATAAAAATGTATTATTAGCATTTATTAGACAAACTTTTTAAATTAAATATTGTTTTTTTATTCCCTTGGTAGAAAGTAGTAGGAAAATATGCTTTAATATTAAGTATAAATGATAAAATAAGAATGAATTTGGAGGCATATTATGAATGTGAAAGTTTGTGTAGGTTCAAACTGTACGCTGCTTGGAGCGATGGGTATTTTAGACCAAATTGAAGACTTAAAGGACATTATTAATGAAGATTTAGATAACTATAATGTTGAAGAATTAGAAGTTGAAGCAGTCAAGTGTTTAGGATTTTGCAAAGGAACTAATAAAAAGATATCACCCGTAGTAGTTATAGATGACGAGCTAATATTTAATGCTACCAGTCAGATTGTAATGGAAAAAATTATTAACAAGGTAAGAAAGAAATAAAAGAAAACTACGGAGGAAAAATCTATTATGAAAGAAAGCTATGTTAATCTAATTAATATTAGGAGAAAGGTATTTTCCACCATTGCCAAAATGGCATACGATGGTTCTGATTTAAGCGAATTAGAGAAAGCATCTTTTGAAATTTTACCTAATGAGGTAGGTATATATAGAGATAGTATATTTAGAGAAAGAGCAATAGTAGACGAGCGACTAAGACTAACAATGGGTTTAGATGCAAGAAAACCAACTGAATATCACCGTGTTACTGATGGGATTTCCGAAGTAGATGTGGATAAAACTCAATTTATTGAGCCTTTGGTAAATGTAATTACCCATGCATGTGAAGCATGTCCGACTAAATCATTTTATGTAACAGACAATTGTCGAAAGTGCTTGGCTCATCCATGTACTAATGTATGTCCAACAAATGCAGTTTCTATAGGAAAAAACAGAGCAATTATTGATCAGGATAAATGTATTAAATGTGGTAGATGTAAGGAAACTTGCCCATATAGTGCAATTGTAAAATATGAAAGGCCTTGTGCCGATGCATGTGGTGTTAATGCAATAGATAGTGATTATTTAGGAAGAGCTCAGATAAACAGAGACCGATGCGTATCCTGTGGAAGATGCATTACTCATTGTCCTTATGGAGCCATTGCAGATAAGTCTCAAATATATCAACTAATCAAATCACTAAAGACTAATACTCATATGTATGCCATAATAGCACCCTCATTTTTGGGTCAGTTTGGACCATTAGCTTCTCCGGTTCAAATATTTGAGGGTATAAAACAGCTTGGCTTTAGAAATGTGGTAGAGGTAAGCTTGGGAGCTGATATTACCACTCTTCACGAAGCAAAAGAATTTCTTGAAAAAGTACCGAATGATATTCCTTACATGGGAACAAGCTGTTGTAATTCTTGGACTTTAATGGTTAAAAAGCTATTTCCCGATCAATATGAATATATATCTGACTCTGCTTCTCCGATGGTCGAGACTGCAAAGCATATTAAGAAAATTGACCCAGATGCAAACATAACATTTATAGGACCTTGTATTTCTAAGAAGTTAGAAGCATTAAGAGAAGATGTTAAGGACTATGTACATTTTGTAATAACCTTTGAGGAACTTATGGGTATGTTTGTTGCCAAAGGAATAGAATTATCAGAAATAGAAGTATCTAAAGAAATACAGGATGCTTCAACGTTAGGTCGAGGATATGCTATAGCAGGGGGAGTGGCTGAGGCAGTAAAAAAGACTGCTTTGATTATTGATCCTTCAAAAGAAATTAATGTAGAAGGTGTATCAACTTTGCATGAATGTGTAAAGCTTATGAAGGTAGCCAAGGCTGGAAAAAAGAATGGATATTTGCTTGAAGGTATGGCATGCCCAGGTGGTTGTATCGCTGGACCAGGAACAATAGCGTCAATGAATAGAGTTAAAAAGGCAGTAATAAATTTCAAAAATGAGTCAGAATATAAAACTGCATTTGATAATGATGTTATTGATAAAGAATTAAGAATTAAATAAATAAAATATAAGGTTTGTATTAATGTATACTAAGCTACATTAATATAAGCCTTATATTTTTAAAAAAATGATATTTAAAAGACTACTTATTAATAATTTTTACAGATGTTCCAATAGGAACTATATTAGCAAGTTCTAGTACATCTTTATTATGCAATCTAATACACCCATTAGATACAGCCTTGCCAATAGAAGAAGGATTATTTAGCGGCTATATTAATTAAAATACTGAACATCTTACCTCCAAGTGTTAATGATAACTTAGTGTATACTATGCAAAGTCATGGATGATTGTTTTAAGATACCTTAATTAATTTACAAATGTTGGAGAATACTATGATATAATTATAGTTAAGAGAAAAGGAGAGAAGACTTATGAAAATGCTAAATTCATTAGAAGAAATAAAAAATTTTATAAAAGAAAATAGATTATCATTTATATATTTTTCATCTAATAGCTGTAGTGTATGTCATGTACTACTTCCCAAGATAGAAGAACTATTAAAATCCTATCCTAAAATTCAGCTAGGAAAGGTAGAAATAGATAATGTAACCATGGCAGCAGGGGAGTTTTTTGTATTTACACTACCTTGTGTTTTAATGTTTGCTGATGAAAAAGAAATTATTAGAGAAGCTAGATTTATAAGTGTAATGGAACTAGAGGAGAAAGTAGATAAATATTACAATCTATTAATATAAATGTTTGGAGGTAGAGATGTTAAAAGGGCTAATAAAAGATAAGATGAAATTAGTAATATTTGTAGCTTGTGTTATATCTATAATACTGTTGATTACTTATTTTAAAACTGGAAATGTGAAAGTACTTGTCTCAATTTTTATTCTACTAGATATAGGCATAGCGTTAAATATATATCAGACTGCTACAATCAAGGAATATAAAACATATAAAATAATTATACTTATAGATTTATTACATGCATTATGGCTAACTTCATTTGTTATTATTTATAGTAAGGGTTTACAGAATGCAAACTATTGGTTATTAAATAGTGTTGGAATAGCACTGCTGGCTTCAATAAAACCTGTATTTATGAAAGAAAAGTATAAGAATAAAAATATTTAGGAGGGTGATATGTTAAAGAAACTTCGAATAGGAACAATAGTAATTTTAGTTCTAAGTATATTTTTACTATATGTAACAGAGAATTTTAATTTCCTAATACCGATGATGATAATGGTATTTATAAATACTATGCTAGATGTTTATATAACTATAAAGAAAAAAAGATACAAAACATATAAATGGATTGCCATTACTGATTTAATTGTTGGAGTAGCATGGATGTGGATTGCTGTAATAGTATTCCTAGTGGTGAAGGAGTTATACAATTTAATAGGCAATAACTATTTTAAATATACTTTTATAAGTTGTTTGGTGTCGTTTATAGCAAGCATGTTTAGAAATTATTTAAAAAGTGAGAGATTTAAGTTTTCAGACAGCATTAATGATAAAAATATTTAAGGAGATAAAATGTTTAAAAATAGTATTGTGGAGGGAAGAAAACTAAAACCTATAAAAAGAACAAAAATAAGAATGTTTTTAGGGAAATGTTATTATAAAATAACAAGATACGCTCAATGGTTCTTTAGTGGTAAAAAGTATTCAAAAAGTGTGGAAAAAGAATTATATTACAATATTTACTTCACCCACAAGACTCCATTGTTGAGGAATTTAAAGAATATAGATATGTGGATGCAACATAATAAAATAACTAATTTGAAAATAGCTATAAAAAGTTTAAATAAAATTATAATTAAGCCTGGAGAAACCTTCTCATATTGGAGGCTTATAGGCAATCCAACTAGAAGAAAAGGTTACGTAGAAGGAACATTATATAAATCAAGAATTTTGGGGAGGGTACACAAGACATAATAATATATATCGCAAAGTTTTCACCAAGGATGAAGTGTTTTTAAAAGACGAATACATTACTGAAAATCATGCAATTATGATGTACGAGCCACTTTTACCCGAAAACATTAAAACTTATGGAGGATAGGTGAGAAAATTAATGAGTAAAGAAAAAATAAATAAATTAATGGACAATCTTAATCAAAGAAAGATTAATTCATATTATGCAGAAACCTTTGAAGAAGCAGTAGATGAAATTCTAAATCTAATCCCCAAAGATTCTTTAGTTGGAATTGGAAACTCAGTGACGTTAAAAAGAATGGATATTACCAATATTTTAACTAAGAGAGGAAATAAGGTTTTAGATAAAACAATGGCTAAAACTAAAGAAGAAGTTAGAGAATTAAAAAGAAAATCCTTATTAACAGATTGGTATATAACAGGAACAAATGCCATATCAATAGATGGGCATATAATAAATGTAGATCATAGTGGAAATAGAGTTGCAGCTATGATTTATGGTCCAGATAAAGTAATTATAGTTGTAGGAGAAAACAAGATAACAAATTCACTTGAAGAAGCAATTTATAGAGTGAAAAACATAGCTTCCCCTAAGAATGCAAAGAGAGCTGGTTTTAATCCTCCTTGCGTTGAATTAGGTAGATGTGTAGATTGTAAGTCTCCTGATAGAGTATGCAATAGTCTTGTAATTATTGAAGGACAACATGATAAGGATAGAATGATAGTTATAATCGTAGGAGAAGAAGAGGGATTTTAAAAATAAATAGGAGAGAGGGTTATGAATAAAAAATTTAAATTTAATAAAAATGAGATTTTGCCAACTTTTTTGGTAATAGTGTTTATTTTTTGGTTTTTTATTTTAGAAAAAACTAAAGAACCTAAATTGCTTATTATAACTGGAATATTTTTAACTATAGCAAGTTTCATAGGAATAATTAGGTGGATGTTAAAAGGTGAGATAAAGAAAGTTGCATTAAAAAATATAAGTTTTTTTATATTAACTCTGATGGTTCCTATTATAACAGCTCTTTATATAAAAAGCTTAAGAGTAGAGACAATAAAAGAAAGTATTAAAATTAGTAAATTAATTATGTTGATGTATTTACAATAATTATAATAACATTTTTTCGATTATTGAAAGATGATAAAAATAACTGAATATACTAATATAATTTAAAATGAGAAATAAGGGGATGGCTATGATAAGATTAGAATTTTTAGAAGAAAAGGATTTTGAAAAAATAGTTCAATGGAATAAAGATGCTTCTCCAGATGAATTACTTGTATGGGCAGGACCTTGGTACAAGCATCCTCTAACTGTAGAACAAATTAAAGAATACTTTTCTTTTGGTGTTAATGAGAAAGATTCGGATACATTTATATATAAAATAATACTGAAGGAAACAAATCAAATGGTTGGAATGATTGAGCTAGGTAAAATTGATATGAAAAGTAATTCGGGAAGAGTTGGAAAGTTTTTTATTTGCAACGAAGGAATAAGAGGAAAAGGTATAGGCAAAGCTGCCCTGAGAGAAGTATTGAAAATAGGATTTGAAGAATTTAAACTACATAGGATAAGTTTGGGAGTTTTTGATTTTAATGAAGGGGCTATAAAATGTTATGAAGCAGTTGGCTTAAAAAAGGAAGGACTTTTAAGGGATGTAAGAAAAGCAGAAAGTGGTTATTGGAATTTATATGAGATGAGCATTTTAGAGGATGAATGGAGAAATATTCTAAAGTAATACCCTTAAAAATAGGTATTACTATTTTTTTATCTTATTTAGTGGTAAAATAAAACTATAGAATATTGTGTTATTTTAAGGAGGAAAACATGAAGAAGAAATTAATACTGAATTTAATTGTTGCAACTTTTTTAGGTATAACCATGATAGGATGTTCTAATAGGACAAACGTACAGGAGGAAAAGTTATACACTGAAATAAAAACTCTCCAAGAAAATAATAATGAATTAAAGGACAAGTACAGCGGTTTAGATAAAAAATATAAAACACTAGAAAGTAAAGTAAAAGATCAAGTAGCAATAATTGAAATGTTTAAAGAAAACAAAGAGAATGATAAATATGAATTGATACCTGCGTACACTGCTAATGTGGAGACTTATAAGCAGGAAATAGGCTTTTATATGATAATGCCAAAAGATAAGACATTAATTCAAAAGCTTAACTTAATTGCGGGGGAGTTATCGAGTTACTATTTTAATAATTTGCCTATTGAAGTGACTAAAGTAGAAGAGGTGGAAGGAAAGAAAATAGTCGTAGTTAATATTAAGGAATCAAAAGACAACGAAGGAATAAAAGATGTTGCTCTCATGAAATCACCCACCTGGGCAACGGGCTTTCTACAGGGATCCGCTGGAGGGATTACGACAGAAGACAGGCTTATAGAAACCTTTTTACAAAGGGATTATAAGGGAGAATGGATTGACGGAGTAAAATTTTTATATCATGAAAAAACTATAGAATTTGAACATGTACCAAATTTAGAAAAAGTAAATTATAGATAAAAGGAAGAACCTACTATGAATAATATACAATTGAAAATGAAATTATTAGAGGGTATCTTTGGAGTGTGCAGATTAAGCAGTGAAGATAATATTCCACATTGGTGTCTCCAAAGTGAAATTTATTCTATTACAAAGACTAAGGATGAATTATCTATTCTCTGTGACTTAAAGTTTATTCCCCAGGGAATAAAGTGTGAAAAACCATGGAAAGCATTAAAGGTAGAAGGGCCTTTAGACTTTGCTCTTATAGGGATACTTTCAACAATTAGTACCTTACTTGCTAAAAATAGTATTAGTATATTTGCTATTTCTACTTATGATACTGATTATATTTTAGTTAAGGAAAAAGATATGGATAATGCTATTAAGGTACTGTCTAATGAGGGATATATAATTAAATAATATTATATCATATCAGAAAGGCTTAATATGAATATGGAAATAAAGGACCAAAGAGAATTTTTTAATAGAACTTATGAAAGCTGGAAAATAAATAATTCAGATGAAAAGGTGAATATGGCAAAAAAGGCTGTAAATTTATTAAAGGTTTCTGATGGACATTCCTTTTTTGACGTTGGAGCGGGGACAGGTATCCTGTATTATGCTTTAAGAGATAAAAAATTAAGTGAATACGTAGCTGTAGATATTTCTGAAAATATGTTAAGCGAATTAAGATTAGCTTTTCCTGAAGCTAATACAATGTGCTTGGATTTTGATAAAAAAATCATATTAAATAAAAAGTTTGATTATGTAGTTATTTTTAATAGTATTCCTCACTTTGAAAATATGAATGTAGTATTTGAGAATGCTAAAAGTGTATTAAATAAGGGAGGAAAATTTTCAATAGTTCACGGAAGGACTAGAGAAGGATTGAAGCTACATCATAAAAAAATAGGCTACTCTACAACTAGAGAGCCTATTCCTAATAATGAAACTTTGAATAAATTAAGTAAAGAATACGAATTTAAAAACGTAGAAATATTAGACCAAGACTTTTTTTACTTTTCTTGTAAAAAAGATGAATAGTTAAGTTAATTAAAAATCCTTTTCTAGCTTAACTATTCTCCATTTATCATTTTCTTTACCAACTGTAAGAACAGCATTCCATATATATTTATCTTTAGCGGAAGTTGTAGCAGTAAAGGTTATAGTATACTTCCATAAGTTAGGGGCAATTTTTTCTTTATTAATTTTATAACTTTCAACCCAAGGGCTTGAAGCACCGGTAACCCAAGATTGGCCAACGGATTTAAAAAATTCATCCTTTAATGATTTATTGAATACCACATATTGCAATACTCCATTTCTAGTTTTAACACCTTCTGCCCAAAGATTAGCCACTTCATCAGGGCTAGCTGGGGTAAAAAGTGTTGCAAATTCTTCAAACATTTCACATCTAGCTTCCAATTGCATCTTATCTGTAGGGTACAATCGAATTCTATTTTCATCTTTATCATAAAACACATCTATCCCTAAATTCCACCTTAAAGCTTCTTCATTAACATAAACAGTATTATCTTTTACAAAAAAATCACCACTATTAGGAATTTCTTTCTCCATTATAAAAACTTTAGGAAGGTTCATACCATACACTATGCTACTTAATCCAATAATTAATAAAAATGCAAAGAATAATATTTTCTTCTTCAATTTAAATCACCTCATTAATACATTTATTTTATTGTGTGTAATATAAGAGAGAGATAATCTGTAAAAGATTATTAACATTGGAAATTTCATGTTAAGATAATAATACTTTTAACGAGAATAAGATAAAGAGTAAATTTATGGAGGATTTTAGGTATGAACATATCTTCAATAGCAGGAAAAAACTTTAAAGATTTTGCTAGAGAAACTAAATTTGTAAATAACGAAGTTAAGCTTTTACAAAAGGAGAAAATGAGAATACAAGAACAAATACAAAAGATAAATGAGGAAAAAGGAAATGATAAATCCAAGGACGAGATAATTAAATCTTTAAAAGAAGAGATAGAAAATATAAATAAGCTTATTCAACAAAAGCAAATGGAAAAGATTCAAAAGATTAACGATAAAAAAAATAAAGAGGCAAGTAATAGTTCTAAGGAAGATGATGCTTGTTGTAAGGAAATGAAGCAATTCGCTGAATTTGGCACAAATTATAAAAAAATTAAGTCTATTAATAAAGTGAAAACTAAAATTCAAGGAGAATCTCGTATATTAAAAAAGGAAGCAGAACTAGATAAAGGCAGAGGTAAAGTTGAAATAGCTAAAGCAAAAGAGGAAAAAGCTGATAAACTTGATAATATGGCTAATGCTATCAATAAAAAAATTAAAGAAATAACTGAAAAGATTACCAAACCTACTGAAAAAGATGTTAAGGATGAAGAAAATTCTATTGTAGAAAAAAACAATGAAGCCACATCGCCTAAAGAAATTGATGCTTTAGCTTAAATTAAAATGCACTACATTTATTTTAATATGTAGTGTATTTTTAAATTATTATATTTTACAGAAAATTGATAAAAATTATTGACCATTACCTAAGGTTATAGGGTAAAATGATTATTATAGATGGTATTTTAAATGAGAGAGGGGTAATAGGATGAGAAAAAATAAATTGCCAATGTACATAGTAGATTCATTTACAAATATTTCATTTGGAGGGAATCCAGCAGGAGTATGTATACTGAAGGAAAAGATTGATGATGAAAGCATGGCGCTTATAGCTAGGGAAATAAATTTATCTGAAACGGCTTTTCTAGTAGTAACAGAAGAGGATATAAAAAATAAAAACAATAAATTAAGCCTAAGATGGTTTACGCCAAAGGTTGAAGTATCCATGTGTGGTCACGGTACTTTAGCTACGGCAAAGGTTTTATTTGAAGATCTAGGGTTTGAAGGAGAAGAAATTCATTTTAGTACCCAAAGCGGAGTTTTAGTAGCTAAAAAAGATAAAGATGGAATTATTTTAGATTTCCCTATGGATGAATATGAAACTGTAGAAGCGCCTAAGGAATTATTAAAAGCTATGGGAATCAACAGTTATAAAGAAGCAGTTTACGGAAAAAATACAAAGAAATTAGTTATAGAAGTAGAAAAGGAAGAGGAAATCATAAATCTAAAGCCAAACTTTGAAGGCATGAAAAATTTAAGTTTTGCTCTTGATATTAAAGGGATAGGGGTTACTACTGAGGGAGAGAAATATGATTTTGTAACAAGATATTTTAATCCTTGGGCAGGAATAAATGAAGATCCAGTAACAGGAACTGTGCATACAATACTTGGGAGATACTGGGGAGATAAATTAGGGAGAAAAGAATTTAGAGCATATCAAGCCTCAGAAAGAGGAGGAGAAATTGTCATAAAGCTTCTTCAAAATGGACGTATGGAAATGATAGGTGAAGGAGTTATAGTTTTAAAAGGTGAAATTTTTTATTAGGAGGATGGAAAAATGTTTAAAGAAGTAAGAAGACAAGATAGAATTTTAGAAGAAAAAGATGCCATGGAGATATTAAAAAATGGGGAATATGGAGTATTATCTATGGTTGGAGAAAATGGATACGGATATGGAGTACCAATGAGCTACACATTAGTTGATAACTCAATTTATTTTCATTGCGCAGTTGAAGGTTTTAAATTAGATAGTATACAAAAAAACAATAATGTTTCCTTTTGTGTTGTGGGTAAAACTCAACTTCTTCCAGAAAAATTTAGCACTAAATACGAATCTTCTTTAGTTTTTGGTAAGGCTTATGAAGTTATAGAAGAAGAAAAGGAGAAGGCTTTATTATCTATAATAGAAAAATATTCTCCAGAATATTTAGAAGCAGGTGCTGAGTATATAAAAAAAGCTGCTCATAGAACAAAGGTAATAAAAATAGTCATAGAAAAGGTTACAGGGAAAACTAGAAAATAGGAAGGATAATATGTTTAAGCAAAATAGTATAGAAATTAATAATGAAAAATATATTATAAGAAACTTAAATATAAAAGACAAGAATATAATACAAAAATTATGTGAAGATTGTACTGACTATTATAATATTGTTTCAGGAGAAGAACCTAAAGAAGATACTTGGAAAGAAATTTTAGAGGATTTACCTCCAAATAAAACCTATGAAGAAAAGTATGTTTTAGGAATATTTAAAGATAAAAATTTAGTTGCTATAGTGGATTTAGTACGTGATTATCCAGACAAAGGTGAATGGATTTTGGGATTACTACTTATACATCCTATGGAAAGAAGAAAAGGATTAGGGGAAAAAATAAACGGATTAATAAGTAATATGGTTAAAGATAACAAAGGGACTAAATTAAGAATTGGAGTAGTAGAGGACAATAGTAAGGCGTTAAATTTTTGGAGGAATATAGGATATTTAGAAGTTAAAAGGGTAAATTTAACTATTGGAAATAAAGAAAATATAGTAATAGTAATGAATCATTCCGTGGTTTAATTAATATTTTGGAGGGGAAAATGAAAAAATTAAGTAAGCTTATTGCTATAATAATATCTATTCTAGCAATAATTACATTCCTTTTAATTCTACCCACACTTAAATTAAAGACCAATGCTATGAAAACTAAGGAAAGCCAGCATTTTAATTTTTATTATGAAGAAAAAGATAAAAAGGCTATAGAAGATATTGAAAAGGCCTTGGAGAACATGTATAAAAGTATAAATGAAAGCATGGATTTTACAAATAGGAGTAAATCTAAGGTTTACATATATGGTGATTTAAAAACCCTTCATAAAAAGAAGTATGGATATTTAGGCACTATGTTAGGTCCAGATTGGTATATTGGAGATAATATTAAAGATAAAATAATTATAGTATCACCACTAAACCCAGGAACTGAACATAATTATGAAAGTATAGTACAAGCTGCTGTTCATGAATATGTTCACACCGTAGTATATCAAATTAATAAGAAGGCACCTAAGTTCTTAAATGAAGGGTTAGCAGGCTATTTGTCAGGAAATACAAAACCAAATTATAAAATAAATGCTATTCCAACTATTGAAGATACTAAAATAAGTAATCCCATAAAGTTTGGAAATAGTGGAATGTATGGAGCATCCTACACCTATATTCACTTTTTAGAGGAAGAGTATGGCATGGATAAAGTGTTAAGTTTAGTTAAAAACCCTAAAGACTATGAAAAAATATTCGGCGTATCTGAGGATGATATATATAATAATTGGATAGAATTTATAAGGAGAGAATACGCAGAATAGGAGATAGATAAAAATGGAGGGTAAAATTGGTTTTGTTATAATACATGGTTTTGCAGGTGGACTACAAGAAATAGAGCCATTAAATTGTTTTTTAAAAGATAAGGGATATTTAACAGCTTGTCCGGTATTAGATGGGCATACAGGTATGAGAAAAGATTTAAAGAAAACTAACTACGAAGAGTGGATAGCTTCTGCAGAAGAAAGCTTATTAGAACTTAAAAAACAATGCCATAAGATATTTGTAGTAGGCTTTTCTATGGGAGGGCTTATAGGTGTTAACTTAGTCTTAAAGCATAAGGTAGAAGGAATTGCTACGCTATGTGCTCCTATATATTATTGGGATATAAAAAGAGTTTCTTTAAATATAATAGAGGATTTTAAGAAAAGACAATATAAAAATCTTCAAAAATATTTTAATGCAACAGTGAGAATACCTTTGAAAGCCATGGTTAATTTTAGAATACTTCTTGCAAAAACTAAGCCTCTTATAAAAGAAATTAATTGCCCTATATTTGTAGCTCAAGGATTAATTGATGATACAGTGCACCATAGAAGTGGTAAATATATTTATGATAATTCAGCTTCTAAGATGAAAAAACTAAAATACTATAAAAACTCAGATCATATAATTTGTTGTGGAGCTGAAAGAGAAGCTCTTTTTAATGATTTATATGAATTTTCAAAAAAGGTTTTAAATAAAGGAGAAAATTAGATGGATTACAGAAGATTTGGAGATAAATACCTTATAAGATTAGATAAGGGCGAGGAAATAATAGAATCTATTAAAGAAATATGTATGAAAGAAAAAATTAAGCTAGCATCTATAACAGGAATAGGAGCAACTAATGATATTACCATTGGTATATATGAATTAGATAAAAAGTATTACAATAAGCAAAGTTTTCATGAGGATTTTGAGATAACATCTCTTACAGGAAATGTTATTTTATCAGGTGATGAAATAATACCTCACATACATGTAAACATAAGTGATAAAGATTTTAAGGTTAGAGGTGGTCATTTAAATTCAGCTATTATAAGCGTTACTTGTGAAATAGTACTAAATGCAATTGAGGGGGAAGCCAGTAAGTATCTTAATGAAGAAATAGGAATCAAGTTGATTAAATTTTAAATAAGATCTGGGGGAGGGTAATCATGGGTATTTTTGGACCTAGCTTAAAAGAAGTTTGGGCACAGTTAAGTGAGGAAATTAATGGGGATTTTACCGAGGGAGGTATATTTTCCGTCCCTAAAGTTATAGTGAATAAGGACTACTGGGCTATACTTTTAGATACCTACACAGTATCCACAGGTAAAACCTCAGCTACTTACACTAGATTTAGAGCCGCTTTTTTAAAAAATCAGGATATTTATTTTAAAATATATAAAGAAGGCATTTTTAGTGATTTAGCAAAAATGTTAGGGATGCAGGATATAGAGATAGGTATTGAAGACTTTGACAATAACTTTGTCATAAAAGGAAATAATGAAGAATCTATAAAGAATATATTGTCTATCACAGAAGTTAGAAATTTAATACAAGCACAAGATAGAATAAATCTAGAGATAAAAGAAAGTGGAGGATTTCTCGGTCCTAAATATCCAGAAGATGTAGCCATATTAGAATTTACAGGTAGTGGAGTCATAAAGGATATAGAAACTTTAAAAAGTATATTTAAGCTATTTGAAGTTATATTAAATAGAATGGCTGATTTAGAAATAATTCAAAGAAAAAATCCAAATGTGGAATTATAAAAAATTGCAGAGCAATTTTTAAATAGTTTTTAGTGTTTTAGTTAATGTGGAAATTCCTTATAAGGAATTTCATAGAAAAGAAATCCCCCCAAGGGGATTTCCACCACAACTATAAAACTAATTATCTAAAAAACTAAATAAAATTGCCCTGCAATTTTATTTCACGTAAATCATATTACCAATTCGAGCTGTCATAGGTCTAGACCATATCCATTTATTTGTAGCACTATCGTCAAAGTAGTATAAAGCACCCTTGCTTGCGTCTACCCCAGATAAAGCCTCTTTAGCAGCTTTTTTAGAAGTTTCGGTAGCAGGTTTGTTTATCCAACCATTTGAAACAGGGCAAAATTGGTAGTATCCATTGCTTTTTTCATAAATTACAGAAGAAATGGTATTTGGGAACTGTGAACTTTTTACTCTATTTATTACAACAGCTGCTACAGCTACTTGGGCATTATAAGGTTGATCCTGCGCCTCTGCTGTTACAAGTCTTGCTAAAAGATCCAAATCAGCAGCAGTATATTTTATAACTGGATTAACTGCTGAAGTACCTACATTAGAGTTTGTCTTAGGTACATTAAGAACTTGTCCAATATAAAGTGTATCGTTCCATTTATTATTTGCTTTTCTCAAATCATACAAGCTTATACCATATTTTTTAGCGATTAAATATAAGCTATCACCACTTTTTACAGTGTAAGTTTCACAAGGAACTTTTAGTACTTGTCCAGGATAAATATTACTTCCTGCAATATTATTACTTGCCATTAAATTGCTTGATGTGGTATTAAAAACCGTTCCTATCTTGTATAGAGAGTCACCAGAAACTACAGTATAGTTTCCTGCAAATGCTGGACTATATAAGGTTAGTGTTAAACCTAGCGCAGTTAGAAATGTTTTTAAAGATTTTCTTTTCATCATTAATAAACCTCCTCTAAATTGCCTCCCAGGTTAGTTGACGGGTTCGGGTCAGAGGTACCCTACTACAATGTGAGATTCACCCCAAAAGTATCCCCGGTACTTCATAAGAAGATTCGGCGTAGTTTTTATGAACTAGTGCCATTTTAACAAAGGGTTAGGAGACATGTCCATGGTGGAATTTTGGTAACTTAGGTTAATTGTGGTCTATTAGGTGATATAATATTTAGGTAGAATAAGCGGAAAATAGGCAAAAAGGAGAATATAATTATGACAAAGGATAAATGGATAGAAGATATTGAAGAATTAGCCTTAGAACTTCCTAAAAGGCATAAAAATTTATTTTTCTATAAGAAAGAAGAAGAATTTTATGAGGAAATTGAAGGATTAAAAAATAATATAGATAATCACGATAGCTATGAGATTGCAGTAAACTTAGGGAAAATTGTTGCATCCTTTAGAGACGCTCATACCTCCCTTAGTTTGCCAGTAAGGTTATTGTATCCCATGGAACTATACTGGTTTAAGGATGGAATATATGTAACTCATACTCTTGAAGAATATAAAGAAATGCTAAATTGTAGAATAACTCGTATAAATAATATAGAGATAGAAGAGATTATAAATATTTTAAGCGAAATTGTGTCCTATGAAAATCAATGGCTTTTAAAATCTCAACTACCTAAGTTTTTACCTGCAGTAGAAATTTTATATGGCTTAGAAATTATAGATGATTTCGGAAGTTTAGAGCTTACATGTGAAGACAAAAATGGAATAGAGAAAACATTAGAAATTAGCCCTCTATCAATAAAAGAGGTTAGAGAAAAATTAAAATTATCATCCATTGATAAAATCAATCTGACTTTATGTGAAAAAAGCTCAGATAAATATTACTGGTTTGAATACTTAGAGAATTTAAAAACAGTATATTTTAAATATAATGCTTGCAGAAATATGGATGAAATAAATGTCTATGATTTCTGTGACAAATTAATTAAATTCATAGAAGAAAAAAATGTAGAAAAGCTTATTATTGATTTTAGAAATAATTTTGGTGGAGACTCTAGATTATTAGATCCTTTTATTGAGTATGTAAAAAGCTCTAAAACAATAAACAATAAAGGTAATTTATTTGTAATAGTGGGGAGAGAAACCTTTTCTTCAGCATTATTAAATGTATTTTCTTTAAAGGAAAATACAAAGGCTATATTTGTAGGGGAAGGAAGCGGTGGAAAACCAAATTGTTATGGTGAGGTAGAAAGATTTAGTTTAAAAAATTCAGGCCTTACAGTTTGCTATTCAACAAAGTACTATAAAATTATAGAGGATGATGATTTACCATCATTTATTCCAGAGATAATGGTTGAATTAGAGATAAAGAACTATATAGAGAAGAGAGATCCTTGCTTAGAGAGGATTTTGGCATGGAATTCATGTAAGATATAAATTGAAAATATGGTATTTACTAAGGAGAAAGGATGTATAGTAAGATGGATGATAATGTTCTAAGGTATATAGAAAAACAAATTGATAGAACTATAAATAATTTAAAAAATCACAATATGGAAGGATTTTTTGTTAAGGATGAAATAGAGTTGATAGGACTTTTGAAAGAACTTATAGCTGAAAATTCTACAGTAGGCGTTGGTGATTCTATGACACTTTTTGAAACAGGAGTTATAGATTTTCTTCGTGAAGGAAACTATAGATTTTTAGACAAATACAAGGAAGGAATTACAAGGGATGAAAAGAAGGAACTTTATATACAAAATTTTTCTACGGACACTTTTATATGTAGTACAAATGCGCTAACTGAAAATGGGGAGCTTTATAATATTGATGGTAATGGTAGCAGAGTTGCACCAATGATATACGGCCCTAAACAAGTTATTCTAGTAACAGGAATAAATAAAATTGTTAAGAATATAGAAGAGGCAGAAAAAAGAGTAAGAAATTACTCAGCTCCTATTGATGCAAAAAGATTAGGTAAAAACTCCCCATGTACTACATTAGGTTATTGTATAGACTGTAAAAGTCCAGATAGAATATGCAACGATTTTGTAATTATAAAAGGACAATTTATTAAGGGAAGAATAAAGGTAATTATAGTAGGAAAACCGTTAGGTTATTAATAAAGGCTATATGTATTAAATAAATATCATAGAAAGCAAATAAAAATGAATTATAAAAGGAGTGAATTTTGGGAATGGGGAAAAAAAGAGTGTTTCTTTTAACACTTTTAACACTAATGATTATGCTACAAGGAAGGGTTTACGCGAATTCATCTTGGCATTGGGTAACGGTAAGTCCCAAATTAGTTTTGCCAATTGCCATAATTTTAACTTTAGTCATAGAAACTTTTATAATTTATAAATATGGAACGGTTCAAGGGAAGGATAAAGTATTAATAGTAGTAGCACTTGCTAACATTGCTTCATTTGTTTTACCATACATAGAAAGAGCTAAGAGATTCATGGCTGTAGCGGGACACTGGTATTATGCATGGATTAAAGCTTTTGACAGCGGACCTTATTATATTGTTCTAACAGGGTACTTAATATTAACTTTAATTGTAGAATTTCCCATAGTATATTTAGTATTAAAGAAGTATTCAAAAGATAATAAAACATTAGGGAAAGCCATTCTTGTGGCAAATATAATTACAACGCTCATAGTTGCTGTATTAGAAAGATTACTATGTCATGGACGATGGTAAGAAATTTTATAGAGAAAAATTATTTTACATAAACGGAGGAATAAAGTGAGTACTGATATAAAACATAAAAAAATTATAGAAATTGTTAAAGATGAACTAACCTGTTCAGCTCATAGTTTAGATCATGTATTTAGAGTTTATAACCTTTGTCTATTACTTGCAAGATATGAGGAAAATGTTGATTTAGAAATTCTTATTCCTTCAGCATTATTACATGATATTGCAAGAGTAAAAGAAAATGAAGACAAAACAGGAGAAGTTGATCATGCTACTGTAGGTGCTGAAATGGCACAAAATATACTAAAAAATTTAGGATATGAAGATAAAAAAGTTGAAAACATAAAGCATTGTATAATTACCCATAGATTCAGAACAGGAAATGAACCAAGAACCATAGAAGCAAAAATACTTTTTGATGCAGATAAATTAGATGCTATTGGTGCGACTGGCATAGCACGCAGTTTCATGTTAGCAGGGCAATTTGGACAAAGATTAGTAATTGATGAATCTCTTAATGATTATTTAAGTGAGAACACTTCTAACAATGGAAGAGTAAAGGAAATGTCAAAGCACACACCTTTCATTGAATACGAAGTAAAATTAAAAAAAGTGCCTGAAAAACTATATACAAAAAAGGCAAGGGAAATAGGCATAGAAAGGCTTAAATTTATGGAAGAGTATTTTAATACATTAAGATTAGAGATGGAAGGAATTAAGTAGAAAAAAATAAGGTATAATTAAATTTATAGATTTAGTATGTGTATTTTATAATACTAATTAATAGAAATTATTAGGTAGGGAGGTGGATTATTATAACTTATAATAATTTAAAAGATATACCTATGTATTTTAATTGGAGTAAGATTGAACCAGTACTTAAAGGGTGGTCAGAGGATAAGAAGTTTTATATTGAAGATAACCTAGGAGAAAATTTTTTGTTGAAACTATCTGATTTGTCAAAGTATGAAGTCAAACGACTTGAGTATAATTATATAAAAAAAGTTGCAGCATTAGGAATAACCACGTCAAAGCCAGTAGATTTTGGAATAAGCTCAAATAATGGATATGTATATTCATTATTCACTTGGGTAGAGGGGGAAGAGGCAGAGTTAGTACTATCTAAATACAGTGAGAAAGAACAATATAATATTGGTCTAAGAGCAGGAAACATATTGCAGAAGATACATACTATAAATGACTACAATTGTGAAAAAGAGTGGTCTGAAAAATATAAACAAAAGATTTATAAGAAAATAGAACAATATGGTAATTCGCCCATTAAATTTGAGAATGATAGCGCTTTTATAAACTATATAAAGGAAAACATATCATATTTAGATAATAGGCCTCAAACTTTTCTTCATGGAGATTATCATGTGGGAAATCTTATAATTTCACCAAAAAGAGATGTTGGGGTAATAGATTTTAATAGAATGGATATCGGAGATCCATGGGAAGAGTTTAATAGGTGTGTATTCTCATGTAGAGTGAGTATTCCCTTTGTTATAGGACAGATTCATGGATACTTTGATTGCAATGTACCTGATGAGTTTTTTAGATTGATGGCACTATATATTGCTACAAATACAATTTCTTCAATTCCATGGGCAATACCTTTTGGAGAAGTAGAAATAAAATATATGATGGATAATGCAAAGAAAGTTTTTGAATGGTATGATGGTTTTAAAACATACATTCCTTTATGGTATAGAGAATATTAGTAGGACAAACAAGTTTAAATTTTACATAATTAAAAACTATAATTTATGAGGAGAGAGAATTTATGAATGAAGCAAAATTACAACGTCAATGGATGAAATCTAATTTTACAGAATGGGATGACATAAAGTCTGATCAGGAAAAGAAACTACCTCAACCTTCATTGCAAAAACCTTATAATGAAAGTGATGAACTTATAGATTTACCTGAAATAAGTGAAAAAATATTAAAGAAAACGAATATATTAGCTATTATTAAAGATAGAAAAAGTCATAGAAAGCATATAGAAGAAAGTTTATCACTAGAAGAATTATCTTTCCTTCTTTGGGCAACACAAGGAGTGAAGACGGTGTCAGCTAATAATTATGCCACAATGAGAACTGTACCTTCTGGAGGAGCAAGACACCCCTTTGAAACATATTTAGTTATAAATAGAGTTAAGGGATTAAAAAAAGGAGTATATCTTTATTTGCCTTTAACCCATCAATTAACTTTCCTTTTTCATGAGGAAGATTTAGAGGGAAAATTAACAGAATTAACACTTGGTCAGTCCTTTGTAGGAAAGAGTGCTGCAACATTTATATGGAGTTGTATTCCTTATAGAGGAGAATGGAGATATCATGTTTCAGCCCATAAGACCATGCTATTAGATGCAGGGCATTTATGTCAAAATCTTTATCTTGCATGTGAGGCCATTGGCTGTGGGACATGTGCTATAGGTGCTTACGATCAGATTGCAATAGATAAGTTTTTAAGAATTGATGGAGAGGATGAATTTGTAGTTTATCTAGCACCAGTGGGGAAAATATAATCTGGTGAAATAGCTCCAATTACTTTTGTTTTTTATGATATTGCTGATGAAGGAATGACAGATAAAAATTATATAGAAAATTATGGGGTGATGCAAATGTCAACATTTATAGACTTAAGTCATTATTTTGAGGATGGAATGCCAGGTTTTAGAATGAAGGATGAGTTTGGTAAGTTAATACAATACACAGCTCAGATAAAACCTTTTTTAACTCATGAACAGTCAGCACCTAACTATGAAGGAAAGGCTTGTTTTGAGATAACAGAGATAACCTTTCAAACTTCAATAGGTACGTATCTGGATTCGCCATATCATCGTTATCCTAAAGGGAGAGATATTAGTGAAATTCAAATAAATGAAGTTATACTTCCAGGTGTAGTTGTAGATGTAAGAGATAAGGAAAAGTTTGAATCTATAGGAGTTAATATTATTCCTAATGGACTTGATTTAAATGGCAAAGCTGTTTTATTTAATTTCGGATGGGACAAGCATTGGGGAGAGGAAGAGTATTATTCTTATCCATATATATCTGAAGAACTTATAAACTTTCTTATAAATTCAGGAGTAAAGCTTGTAGGAGTAGATACTATAAATATAGATAGCTCTAAAAATCCTGAAAGGCCTGCTCACACTTTGTTTTTAAAAAATGAAATTTTCATAGTTGAAAATTTAACATCATTAGAAAAATTATATGACCATGATTTTAGATTCTTTGCTGTCCCTTTAAAGGCTAAGAAAACCGCAGCTATGTCAATAAGGGCATTTGCAGAGGTGAAATAGGAGAATGTTATGTTAGAAATAATTTAAGGAAGTGAAAATAATGAGTTATGTTGTTAATATAATTTTATTTGAAGAGTTTGAAACATTAGACGTTTTTGGACCAGTTGAAATATTAGGGCGTTTACCAGAAATCTTTAAGTTGAATTTTATATCCTTAGATGGTGGAATTATTTCAAGTTCTCAAAATGCAAGAATTGATACAAGTACATATGATAATAAACATAGTGAAGAGAGCATTTTATTTATTCCAGGAGGAATGGGTGTAAGAGAAAAAGTTGGTGATGAAAAATTAATTAATTTTATAGAAAACATTAGTAGAGAATCAAAATATATTATGAGTGTTTGTACAGGATCAGCTCTATTAGCTAAAGCTGGAATACTAAAAGGGAAAAAAGCTACCACAAATAAAAGAGCTTTCAATTGGGTAATAGAGCAAGGAAAAGACATACAATGGATAAAAAAAGCTAGATGGGTAAATGACGGTAATATATTTACTTCATCAGGAGTTTCTGCGGGAATGGATATGACATTAGGATTTATAGAGTATTTAATTGGAAGGGAAAAGGCTATAGAAATTAGTAATGGCATTGAGTATAAATGGAATGAAGACAGAGAATGGGACCCTTTTGCTGAATTATATGGGTTGGCATAATTAAGTATAATAAAGAAAAGAATAAAAAATAAACATAGCACTTCCCTCAGTTACTTTGGGAAGTGCTATATTTATTAAATTTCAATGTTAAATTATAGATATAAATGAAAATATAGTATAATGGTTTTAAGGTTATATCAAATTAGTTGAAAAGAAAATATGAAGTATAAGAGAGAGGATTAAGGATGAACATATATTTTAAAAATATTACAGAAGAAAATTTAAAAGAATGTATTGACTTAAAAATATCAAAAGAACAAGAAAAATATTTACCACATACTAATGTAGCATCTATTGCCGAATCAAAGTTTTATCCTCAATGGGTAACTCTTGGAATTTATAAAGATGATAAAATGATAGGGTTTGCAATGTATGGAGTAGATGATGAAGAAGCTGATTGTATATGCTTGATCCGATTTATGATTGATGAACAATATCAAGGAAAAGGATATGGGAAACGGGCTTTAGAATTTTTACTAAATAGAATAAAAGAAGAATCAAAACCGA
Organism: Clostridium malenominatum; assembly: GCF_039521365.1. Lineage (NCBI taxonomy): Bacteria > Bacillati > Bacillota > Clostridia > Eubacteriales > Clostridiaceae > Clostridium > Clostridium malenominatum. The sequence goes on along the minus strand of NZ_BAAACF010000006.1, from coordinate 108,134 downwards.
GTAAAATATATTTAAGTTTTCATCCAGATAGTATAGTAGCAAAAAAGTTATACTTAAGCTTTGGATTCACACAGTTCATAACTGGATTTGAATCCGAAGATGAGGTATTTTATGAGATTAATTATAAATATATGTGCAAAAAAAGAAAAGTTATCTTATATATAGCCCAAAGTATTGATGGTTATATTGCTAGAGAGGACAACGATATTAGTTGGCTATCCATTGTTGAGCGGCCTAATGAAGATTATGGATATGAAAATTTTATTAAAACTGTGGATACTGTAATTATGGGGCGAATAACATATGAGAAGGTATTATCTTTTGGTATTGAGTTTCCTTATAAAGGTATGAAATGTTATGTGTTATCTAAAACACTAAAAGGTAATGACCAAAATGTTGAATTTTACAATGGTAATATCAATGATTTAATAAAGAGGCTAAAATGCGAAGAAGGAAAGAATATTTTTATAGATGGTGGAGCAGAAGTAGTAAAAGAATTTAGAAGTGAAAATTTAATAGACGAATATGTAATTTCAATTCTTCCTGTATTGCTAGGAAAAGGAATAAGGCTATTTAAAGAAACAGATAATGAAAACCAAGTCAAATTAGTTGAAAGCAAAACCTTTGATTCTGGTTTAGTACAGCTAAAATATGAAAGAGTGGAATAGTAGCTATGATAATATGGATAAATGGTGCATTTGGCTCTGGAAAATCACAAACAGCTTTTGAATTACATAGAAGGATTCCTAACTCCTTTGTATATGACCCAGAAAAAACAGGTTTTTTTATTAGAAATAATATACCAAAAGATTTCAGTAATAATGATTTTCAAGATTACCCAATGTGGAGAGAATTTAATTTTTCTATGCTAAAATATATTGCTCAAGAATACGAAGGTACAATAATTGTGCCTATGACTATAGTTAATCCACAATATTTTAAAGAAACGGTTGTAAAACTAAGGAATGATGGAATTGAAGTAAAACATTTTGTATTATCCTCTTCAAAAGAAACTTTGCTAAGAAGGCTGAGAAGTCGTGGAGAAGGTAAAAATTCCTGGGCAGCTAAGCAAATAGATAGATGTATAGAAGGACTATCAAATGAAATATTTAAACAACATATAAATACAGAAAACTTATCAATTCAGGGTGTTGTGGAAAAAATAGCTTCACTATGTAACATAGAATTATTACCTGATAATAGAACAAAATTTAGAAAAACATATGATCGTATCATAATACAATTAAAGCAAATTAGGTAAAGTAAAGGTGTGATGAATATGTCAAAACATGATTTTGAAATTATTGATTGTTTTGAAAAAACATATGGTATAGCCAATACTCACTATGGATTAGTATTATTTTAGGAGGCAAAATGATTAAAGGGAAAAATATAATAATAAGACAACTTGAATTAGGAGATGAAGAGTACCTGCATAGATGGTGGAATGACGGAGACATGATGGGACATGCCACACATGCTTTTGGAATATTACAAAGCAAAGAGGCAATACGTCTTAGCACTATAAAAGAAATCGAAAACCATAGTATGTTTCCCAGTAGCAAGAGATTTATTATATGCAGAAAAAATGATTTACAGCCTATTGGAGAAATTAATTATTGTGATTGGGATTCAAGAAATCAAAGGTGTGAGCTTGGAATAAAAATATGTGAAGTAACTGAACAAGGAAAGAGCTATGGAGAGGATGCGTTATATCATTTCGTTGATTTTCTATTTAGGTTTTTAAATCTCAATAAAATTGAATTAACTACCATGATAGATAATAAAAAAGCGCAAGGCTTATATAAAAAACTAGGGTTTAAAGAAGCAGGAATAATTAGAGAAGGGTATGTTGATAGCAGAACTGGTAAATTTCAAGATGTATTATTTATGGATATATTAAAGAGTGAATGGAATGTAATAAAGGATGGAAGAGATGAAGATGTAAAAAATAACTATCAATAATAATTTTTATAATTATAACATTTATTTAAGGGGCGATATTATTGATTAAAAATAATATAAAATCATTCCTAATTCATATAGTAATAAGTATTAGTTCTATAATTATATTTATAGCATTCAATACTTCTCAAGTGAAATGGATATCTGAAGAGGCGGCAAAGAATCATCAGTATAGTATGATTTTTATAGCAGCAGTTAGCAGCATTATAGCAATTGTTTTATATTATTTACTTGGTAAAAAATTTTTAACTCAATATAGAAGCATCTATAAAAATATACTATCAGTTAGTTTAGTAGCTATATTAGGAGGAGTTCTTTGGGGGATTGCATTTAATATTCTAATAACAGAGACAAGTGATATTTTATTGAATTCTGAGTTGTGGAAGATTTATAGCATATACAATGGGTATTCTTTGTTTCTTATCAATGAATGTAAAATTAACAATCCATACTTGTATTTGTTATTTTCGTTTATACCATCAATAGTTATGGGTTTAGGAATAAAATATAAAAAGGAGGAGGTATGTAATACCAGCCTCAGAGATAGAAAAATATAAATTAAGTATAGGGAGTAGACTTATGTATAAATTATTATCCATTTTAAAAGGATTAATAGTATCATATATAACTGTTTTAGGTATGAATTTTGGAGCATTTTTAATGATTAATTCTAAAATGCCTCAACCTGTATCTTCAATAGCCACGGAAAATTCTAATTCATTTGTTTTAATTTTCATACCTGCTATGACTATCCTGTCAATTGCTGTTGGAGAAGTGATAAGTAAAAAAATAAAAAATTCTTTTAAAGCTTTTGCCTATATATTTTTATTTATATTTATTATATTTAATTTTATAGATTTTATTGAACAATTTATATTTGCTGAGAAAGTTGTTTTAGGTTCTTTAATAACACATATGTATTTAAATATATTTCCTGTGATATTTGCGGTAAGCGGAGTTAGAATTTTTTGGAGTTATAAAGTAGAGTAAAGGAGAAGTTAATATGATTAAAAATATAATTTTTGATTTAGGAAATGTATTACTAAGTTTTAAACCTTTAGAATATTTAAGTGGTAAAATATCTGATAAAGATAAGATTGAGGAAATTTATAAAGAAATATTTTTAAGTGAAGAATGGGTTATGCTTGATAGAGGAGTTATAACTGAAGAAGAAGCAGTGAGTAGAATTTGTAGTAGAAGTTTAGAGAACAGTGATTTAATAAAACTATGTATGGAAAATTGGTATGAAATACTTACGCCTAAAAAAGAAATGGTACAAGTCCTAAAGAATGTAAAAAGCAAAGGATATAAAACCTATATTTTGTCTAACTTTCATTTACTTGCTTACGAAGATGTAGTTAAAAGATATGATTTCTTTCAGTATTTTGATGGTGGGTTAATTTCTTATGAGGAAAAATTACTTAAGCCAGAATTAGAAGTTTACAGTAAACTCATTGAGAAATATAAAATAAATCCAAAGGAATCTATATTTATTGATGATACTGAATGCAATATAGAGGCTGCTAAAAAGTTTGGATTTGAAGCAATACTTTTTGATAATATGAAAAATTTAACTGAAAAACTCGCTCTGTATGGTATTGTACATGAGGTATTTAGGTAAACTACCACTAAGATTAAATTATTAGAGGTGAATGTAATGAAAAATAGGAAGTATTTAAAACTAAATAGTAAAGAGTTAAGTGAAAAACTTACACCCATTCAATATAAAGTGACACAAGAAAGTGCTACGGAAAGACCTTTTGAAAATGAATATTGGGATAATAAAAAAGATGGAATATATGTAGATATATGTAGCGGAGAGCCACTTTTTACATCCAAGGATAAGTTTGACTCAGGATGCGGTTGGCCAAGTTTTACTAAGCCTTTAGATAATAATCTTATAGAAGAAAAGAAAGATCTTACTTACAACATGGGTAGAACAGAAGTAAGGAGTAAACTTGGGGATTCCCATTTGGGCCATGTGTTTAATGATGGGCCTAGGGAGAAAGGTGGATTAAGATACTGCATAAATAGTGCATCTCTTAGATTTATACCTGTGGAAAAACTGGAGGAAGAGGGATATGGAGAGTATTTAGATATTTTCAGTTAGTAATTAAATATTCAAGGGGGATATAATGGGAAGTATTAAAGAACTTTATAATAACAATAAAAAGTTTTATAATCGTATAGCTGTAATATCGCTATGTCTAATAGCTATAGGATACTTTAGTATTTTTATGCAAAATGGCATTTATTTTAAGGGAAACTTTTATAAGGAAAAGGTTGAAGGAGAGGTTTATAAATACAAGTTATCTGAAGACAATTATTTTACTGTAAATAAGAGTGATGATATGTATATATTTACAATAAAATCCCCAGGGGAAATGGCCACTATAAAAGTTGAGGAATTTGAAGGTAGATATACTTTATATTATCCAGAAAATAAAATATATAAAGGTGAATATAGAGATGGACGTTTCTATAATGAAGATGGAGGTTTTGAGGCGAATATTTATTTTCCAGGGGTAAATATTTTAAATCAATCCTTTGATGAAAAATATCCCAAAGGTTTTGTAATAAGTACAATAGAAAGAGATGGCTTAAGATTTAGGGGGAATGGAGAAGGATTATTCCTAGCAATTATTTCTCTCGTCATGGGAGTTTTGGGACTGAAATATCCTAAGGAAATGGAGTTTTGGGGATCACGATGGAAGTTTAAGAATTATGAGGACGTGGAATTAACGGATGAATATCTGTCCTTTAATAAAGTTGTAAGTATATTAGCTTTAATAGTATCTTTTATAGCTTTTGCGTTAGCAATAATTAAAACATAAAAGATAGAAATTTCAAATTAGGGACATGCGACCTTTGTGAATGCATGTCCCTTTAGTACAGGGATTTTTAAATTTTAGGGTATTTATTTACGTTACGATATTTATTTGGTGACACTCCCATATAATTTTTAAAAGCTCTGCTAAAATAATGCTGGCTGCTATACCCTACCATGTTAGAAATATCGTTAATTGTATAATCCATATCTTTATCTGTTAGAAGTTTTATTGCCATATTGATTCTTAATTTATTTAGATAATCGGTAAAGCTGGTTCCAGTTTTTTGTTTAATAATCCTAGCAAGATAAGATTGACTAATATGAAATTGTTCGGCTATAAAATTAAGGGATAAATGATTGTAAGAAAAATTTTCTTTCATATATGTAAGTACAAGTTGACCTACATCTTTAGAATCATCTCTTTCATCATTGTCCTCTTTTAGTTTACGTATTTCCCACATTCTTTCATAATAAGCATCTATTGCTTTTGAAAGGACGTCTTTAAAATTGCGAAAGTTTATGGGTTTAAGTAAATAGCTGAATACACCTAGCTCTAATGCTTTTTGAGCGTACTCAAAGTGATTATAACCTGATATTATAATAATTTTAGAATTTTTATCTACTTCTCTAATTTTTTCAATGACTTTTAGCCCGTTCACAAAGGGCATATTTATATCCATTAAAATAATCTCAGGATGATATTTTTCAATTAATGCCATAGCTTCTTCACCGTCTTCAGCAGTGGCAATAACGGATAAATCAAGTTTATAGGACTCTATAAGAGTCTTTAAACCATTACGGATGGTCTCTTCGTCGTCAGCAATTATTACTCTAAGCATTTAAATCCCTCACTTATTATAGGTATCTTAATCAATATCTGGGTTTCTTTTTCAATTTCACTTTTTATTTCAATATTATATTTTTCTCCAAAAGCTAGCTTTAGTCGTTCATTGACATTATATAACCCATAGTGATCTGACTCAATGGATTCTGCAAGATTTTTACGAAGAGTTGAAAGCTGCTCATTATTCATACCTAAACCATTGTCTAACACTTTGATAATAAGGTAGTCTTCTTGCGCATATATGTCTATGCAAATAATGCCCTTTTGTTTTCTAAGTTTTAAGCCATGGTATATAGAATTTTCTACTAAAGGTTGTATAATTAGTTTAGGAACAAGACATTGTCCTAAGGATTCATCTATATTAATATAATAATTTACTTTATCTTTGTAACGTATTTGTTGAATTTCTAAGTAATTGCGTACATGCTCTACTTCATGGGCAATGGTAATTAACTCTTTTCCATCACTGAGAGAAATTCTAAAAAATACTGATAAGGAATTTATCATATCAGCAATGTCAAAGGCATTGTGTTCTAAAGCCTTCCACTGTATTGTATCTAAGGTATTATAGAGAAAATGTGGGTTAATTTGTGATTGAAGTGCCCTTAGCTCAGCAGTTCTTTTCTGTGATTGAACTTGACAAACTTCATGAAGCAATCTTTTAATATCATAAACCATTTGATTAAAAACTTTTCCTAATATAGAAATTTCATCATTGTGCTTTGTATCATAATAGGATTCAAGATTGCCCTTTGATACTTCTAGCATACTATACTTTAATCCTTGAATAGGTTTTACAATAGAACCTGAAATAGCAATAGCTAATAATATAGCACCTAAAAGTAGAATAATTCCTAAGATAATAATAAGGTTAATGATTTTATTAGTTTGGGCATGAATTTGACTGTTTTCAATCATAATGCACAAAAGCCAATCTTCTGTATAGGGGACAGAAGAAAAAAATACTGTAGTATCGTTGTTTGATAAATTTTTAATGCCCACAGTTCCAGAACCTTTCTCTACAGCTTGGTTAATAATAGTGTCTAATCCTTTTGAGGAAATATGTTTATTAAGGAGCTCCTCATTAGCAATAGAGTAGGTATCTTTGTTCTTGTTCATAATCCAAGCAAATCCATTGTAAATATCAATGTCATGAGCAATTTGTGAAATTTTATTTAAATTTATAGATCCATTAATAAATCCTACTTTTTCTTTATTATCATTGAGAATGGGATAGCAGATAACAAAGTTGGGCATGTTGTCATACTTTGAAACAATAGGGTTGCTAATAACATATTCCATATTTCCTAAAATTGCCTTTTTGAAATATTTACGATTAGATATATCAATAGTGATGTCATCACTTATCCAACCTTGTCCATCTAACTTTCCAATAGCAAAAGTTCCATAAGGATTACCATATTGATTTCCTAATACATGATTTAATTGGGTTAAGTAAAGCTTTAACTCGGAAAAATTTAGTTTCTTGCAGGCAGGGTGTTCATGTATAATTCTAATTTCGCTCACACGCTGATTTAGCCAAGAACCTATTTCATTAGCTTTGGAATCAATTAGTTGTAGGGTCTGATGTTCCATTTGCGACCTGTTAAAAGTTTTTACTTTAGTTTGTATAATATATAACATAGGAGAAATTGCTAACGTAATGCATAATATAAAAGATATGATAATTTTTAAGCGCAAGGACATTTACCCACCTCCTGTGTAGACAAAATACTTTCTGTTCATCATTCATTATATATAATTTGCACATATTTTTAAATACTGTAGCTTAAAATACAAAAAATGAACAAATAAATGTAAATACTTTGTGAACAAAAACTGTTAGACTAGTATCAAATAAGTTAATAATTTAACAAGCATGATGTAGGAGGGAATAATATTGAAAAAGTTTTTGGCAATTTTGCTAGCAATGACTATGTTGATAGGCCTTGTAGGTTGTAGCAATGCGAAGCAAACACAGGGTGATAAAGCAACTACAACGGCAATTAAAGATGGTAAATATAAGGGTGAAGGTAAGGGTAAAGGTGGAGCAATCTCCGTTGAAGTAACTATTGAAAATGATACTATTACTGACATTAAAGTTTTAAACCAAAAGGAAACTCCGGGTTATGAAACTGCGATGAACACATTGACAAAGAATATTATTTCAACAAATAGTGTTGATGTAGATATAGTTTCAGGTTGTACATTAACCTCTAAAGGATTTCTTGAGGCAGTCAATGCAGCTTTGACTGCAGCAGGAGCAAAAGCAGATATGCTGAAAAAACTTCAAGCGTCTGGCACAACGGGAACAAAAAAAGAAGTTAATGAAAATCATGATATAGTTATTATAGGTGCAGGTGGTGCAGGGCTTAGTGCTGCTATTGAAGCAAAAAAAGCAGGTGCAGATGTAATAGTTTTAGAAAAAATGCCTATGGCTGGTGGTAATACATTAATTTCTGGTGCTGAATATGCAGCTCCAAACAATTGGATACAGAAAAAAGAGGGAATTAAAGACAGTACTGACCAATTTATGAAGGATATATTAAAGGGTGGAGACAACAAAAACAATCCAGAACTTGTAAAGGTTGTTGCAGAAAATGCTCTTGCAGGAGCTGAATGGCTTAGAGATGAAGTTGGTGTTATATGGGAAGATCAAATGATGTTCTTTGGTGGACATTCTGTAAAGAGAAGTTTAATTCCACTTGGAGCAAACGGTAAAGAAATTATAAGAAAACAGGTAGCTAAAGCTGAAAGTCTAAACATCCCTATTTTGTACAACACTACTGCAAAGGCGTTATTTACAGATACAAAAGGTAAGGTTGTAGGTGTACAAGCAGAAGGTGAAGATAAAAACTATACTTTTAATACAAAGAAAGCGGTAATAATAGCATCAGGTGGTTTTGGATCAAACATTGAAATGAGAGTTAAATATGATCCTAAAATGGACAAAAATGTTCTTTCTACAAATACAGTAGGTAGCACAGGGGATGGGATAGTTATGGCTGAAAAAATTGGTGCAGCTCTAGAAGGAATGGAATACATTCAAACCTATCCAATTTGCGACCCATTAACAGGTACATTACTTTATTTTGGAGATGCTAGAATGTACGGACATACTATCATGGTAAATAAAGAAGGTAAGCGTTTCGTAGAAGAACTTGAAAGACGTGATGTAATATCTATGGCTATTAAGGAGCAAACAGGACATGTAGCTTATCAAATCCTAGATCAAAAGGGACTAGAAGAAAGCAATTTAGAAGAACACCATGGACCAGAAATTGATTATCTATATAAAAATAAATTACTAGTAAAAGCAGATACCCTAGAAGAAGCAGCAAAATTCTTTGATATTAATGCAAAAGAATTAAAGGGAAGTGTTGATAGATATAATGGATATGTAAAAGCTGGAAAGGATTTAGAGTTTAATAAACGTAGTATGCCATCTACTATAGAAAAAGGTCCTTTCTATATCTTAAAAGCAGCTCCTGCTGTTCATCACACAATGGGTGGAATTAAGATTAACACTAAGGCTCAGGCTATTAATAAAGATGGTAAAGTAATTGAAGGACTATATGCGGCAGGTGAAGTTACTGGAGGTATTCATGGAACAAATAGATTAGGTAGTAATGCTCTTGCTGATATTACAGTTTTCGGTAGAATTGCTGGCCAAAATGCAGCTAAATAAGTTATTCATATTTAAAATATAAATCCATTCCTAAAATGTTCTTTCAAAAAAATTTGAAAGAACATTTTTTATTATCACAAAAAATAAAATTTGTACATATATACCCATATAGGGTATATTGACAGAGGATATTATTTCTGTTATTATACCCATAGTGGGTATGAAGGAGGGGTAATTTATGAGTGAAAAAAGTAAATTTTTAAAAAAGAAAGCTTTTGTAGATAGAGATTATTGTGTGGCCTGTGGTGCTTGTACTAAGGTATGCCCTTTGGGAGCCATAGAAATACATTCAGGCATATTTGCTAAGGTGAATTTGGATAAGTGTGTAGGTTGTAGAAAATGCGAATTTGAATGCCCAGCTTCAATTATAGAAATGAAGGTTATGGAAGGAGAGAACGGTAAATATGACAAAAAAGAAGAAGTCTCTTAAAGAATATTTGTGGATTCTGTCTATAATATATCTAGTACTAGGATTGTTTAATATAGTTTTCGCGTGGCTTGGAATGATTTGTTTCTTAGTTCCTCTCATAATTTCTATTTCAGGGGGAGGCAAAGCCTATTGCAATAGCTATTGTGGTAGGGGACAGTTATTAGATATTTTAGGTAAAAAGCTAGGATTATCTAGAAATAAACCCATGCCTAAATTTTTAAAGACAAAATATTTTAGATATGGTTTTCTCCTTTTCTTTCTAACCATGTTTATGTTGATGACATTCAATACCTATTTAGTTTTTGCAGGAGGAAAGGGTTTAAATAAAGCTATAACATTACTTTGGGTTTGGAAACTACCATGGAATTGGGTAAATACAAGTTTTGTAACTCCCTGGGTAGCACAATTTGCCTTTGGATTTTATAGTGTAATGATTACATCTACAATACTAGGATTAATTACTATGATGCTTTACAAACCTCGTTCTTGGTGTGTATATTGCCCCATGGGAACTATGACTCAAGGAATTTGTACAATAAACAGAGTTCTTGAATCGGGTGGAGTTGCGACTCCATCTGATTCTTAGAAATCGTTATCCAGGGACGTAGCCGCTCTTATCTCACACTTTGAAGAGGAGGGGAGTATTAGAGCGGGTAGTCATCGGACAAAAGATAAACAAATAAAAAAAGACTAGTTCATGAAGCTACCTATATTTACGTAAATATAGGTAGCTTTTGTTATCTTATGGTAAAATGTATATAAGAAAGATTTTAAAAGGGCTAGGTGAGTAAATTTGAAGGATATTACAGTGAGAAAATTAAATAAAGATGAAAAGATACCTTATGATTTATTGCTTTTAGCTGATCCATCAATACATATAATTGAGGATTATTTAAAAAGGGGATGTTGTTATGTGGCATATATTGATGAAAACATAGCAGCGGCCTATGTTATTATAAAAACGAGACCATTAACTATGGAACTTGTAAATATTGCTGTGAATGAGAAATTTCAAGGTATGGGTATAGGTAAACAATTAATATTGCATGCTATTGAGGTTGCTAAAGAAGAAAAAGTAAAGGTTGTAGAAGTAGGTACAGGAAATTCAAGTATTTCACAATTAGCACTTTATCAAAAATGTGGATTTCGAATAGTTGGTATAGATAGAGATTTTTTTATAAAGCATTATAAAGAAAAAATTATTGAAAATGGAATTCAATGTGTAGATATGATTAGGTTAAGTATAGATCTATAAGATTAAATATTTATTGGGGGGATAGGCTATGGTTAGAGATTTTGAATCACTTCAAAAGGCGCAAATTTTTATATTAGGCACATATCGATTTGATCCGTCAGGAGATGATTTTATAAATTTCAGAGTATCTAATATTTTTTCTCATGAAAAACAAGAAGAAATAATTAGAGTAGTGGAAAAACTAAAGGAGATAAATCCTACGAAAATAGCTGTAGAAGAATCTTTTAAATGGGACAGAGTATTGAACAATTCTTATAGACAATATTGTAGTGATAACTATTCTTTACTTAGGCATGAAATGCAGCAATTAGGATTCCGTCTAGCTAAAATCATGAACCATGAAAAGATATATGCAATTAATGAAGAATTAGAACTCCCTTTCGAAGAAGCCATGGATTATGCTAAAGAATTAGAATCATATTTTTATGATAGTTTTATTAGAAAGACTAACGAAATGGATAAAACAGTTGATAATCTGCAAAAGACTTCCACTGTAAGTGATATACTAAAATATTTAAATGATTCTGAGTGGATAGAGAAAAATCATAGTCTATATGTAGATTTTGCGTCTATTGGAGCGGGGGATAATTATTGTGGAGCAAAAGTTCTTTCCACTTGGTATGAAAGAAATATACGTATATTTGGAAACTTAAAGAAAATTGCTAATTCGGGAGACCGCATATTAGTAATATATGGTGCAGGGCATACAGCAATTTTAAGTGAATTAGTTAGATCCAGCGGCAATATGGAGTTAGGGGATATTAGGGAATATATTTAATGTAGATAATATGCGAGGTAGTCTATATGTATATTGAAGAAAGTGGAAATCCTCAAGGGGATATAATTTTATTTATTCATGGTGGTGGAGTAGGGGGATGGATGTGGGATAACCAGGTTAAATACTTTAAAGATTACTATTGTTTAGTTCCAGACCTACCTTCTCACGGGAAGTCAAAATGTGAATTGAAATTTAACATAAGAGAATGTGCGGATGAATTAATTAGATTGATTGAAAAAAAGAAAGATGGAAGAAAAATCTTTTTAATAGGATTTTCCATAGGCGCGCAAATAGCTATAGATTTAATAAGTAAAAAACCAGATATTATAGATAGGGCAATTCTTATAAGCCCACTAGCTCGTCCTATGAAATATACTAAAAAGATTATTAGATCCACAATACCTTTGGTAATAGGATTAATAAAAAATAAATCATTCCAAAAGTTTCAATCAAAGTATCTATATATAAGTGATGATTATTTTGAAGAATATTTTTCGGGAGTGCATTCTATTACTTCAGAGGTATTAATAAAAATTTATGAAGAAAATATGTCCTTTAGTATTCCAGAAGCCTTTAGTAAGGCCACTACTAAAATGTTAGTATTGGTAGGAGAAAAGGAGCAGAGCGTAATGATTAAATCAGCTAAGGATTTAGAAACATGTAATAAGAATGTCGAGGTTATAAAAATACCTAAAGTAGGACACGGGTATTCCCTTTTAAGACCAGAGGAATTCAATAAGTTGAGTGATGAGTGGCTTAGTGACAAAAGGAGGAAATATGAGTAAATTTTATTTTATTTTAAGTATAATAATGAGTTGTGCTTTATTGTATAGTTTATATGAAAGAATTTATGCTGGGGAATTTATTATTGAAACAAAACATAAAGGAATTTCAAAATTTTATACTGGGTTATTGATATTTTGGATTTTCACCTTGGGTGGTTTTTCAATATTGGATTATAAAAGTGGAGAAAGCATGAATAGTAGCCAAATTTTACAGGGAGTTTTTTGGATTCAATTATGTCTCGAACATATTCTAAGCAAGAGATCTCTTGGAATAACGGAAGGAGGAGTATACTCAGGTGATTCTAACTATTCTCGGTTTACTAAATGGACTAGGATAAAAAGCTATACTTGGATATCAGAAAATAAAATTCAACTTAAAACCTGGGGCAGGATGGACAAGATTGCAATTAAGGAATTAGAAGTAGATGAAAAACAAAGAGAAGAAGTAGATAAATTATTGAATGAGTTTATGAATAAAAAAGATAGTGAGATTAATAAAAAAGGAGCCTTTAAGGCAATAGCATATATTATTTTGATTGGTGTTGTAATGTCTATAGGATATGTAAATCTGATTAAAATAGGTAAGCCATATATGGTAAAGGAAATAAAACTAAGTGAAGATGAAGCTGTAGCTATACTTAAAAAAACATGGAAGCCTTTAGAAGACTTTAATAAAGAAGATATAAAGTCTAGGGAAGATTTTAATAAGGTTTTTGAAGAAACTATGAGCAAATCAATGATAGATGATTTATATGAAATACTTGTTGATACGAAGGAATCTAAGGATGGAGATATTAAATTTAAAGAGAAGGTACGTATTCCTACCATTTATAATACAAAGATGTCCATAGAAAAGGCATACATTAAAGGTCCAAAATATAAAGAAGAAAATAAGAGAGTTAATATAGCTGAAGAACTTACAATTGAAGAATCAGGTAGTTCTGAGGAAGATAAATCACGAGGATATTTTATTAGGAGTTTTTTTATAAAGAATGACAATGGTGAATGGATATTAAACAATGCAACTGGGTTAGAAAATATTCAGTCACCATAAAATATGTAAATGTTCTTTTGGAAACACAGAAAGGCAAGGAGGTAATATGAAAAGAATAGATACTTACATTATTATAAATATAATAGCGAGCTGTTTTTTATTATATAGTTTATATGAAAGAATTTATGCTGGAAGATTTATTATTAAAACACAAAGGAAAAAAATTTCAGTGTTATATACTGCAGTGTTAGCATTGTATATTTATATAACAGGTGCTTCTTTATTGGATTATACAAGGGGTAATAGTGTTAATATTAATACAATTTTACAGGGGGTTACTTGGATTCAGATATGTGCTTCAAATATTTTAATCAGAGTAACATTAGGAATAACTAAAGGGGGTATATATTCAGGTGATTCTACATCTTCTCACTTCACTAAATGGGGCAGAATTAAAAGTTATGCATGGATATCGGACAATAAAATTCAATTTGAACTCTTAGGAAGAGAAAATAGAGTTGTTAATACAGAATTAGAAGTAAATGAAAAACCGAAAGAAGAAGTAGATAAATTACTGAATGAGTTTATAAATAAAAAAGATAAGGAAATTAATGAAAAGAGAAATTTCAAGTTGAAAGTGTCAATTGCGTTAATTGCAATTATAATGGCTATAGGATATGTGAATCTAATTAAAATAAGTAAGCCATATATGGTACAGGAAATAAAACTAAGTGAAGATGAAGCTGTAGCTATACTTAAAAAAACATGGAAGCCTTTAGAAGAGTTTAATAAAGAAGATATAAAGTCCAGGGAAGACTTTAATAAGGTTTTTGAAGAAACTATGAGCAAATCAATGATGGATGATTTATATGAAATACTTGTTGATACCAAGAAATCTAAGGATGGAGATATTAAATTCAAAGAAAAATTAATAGTTCCTACCATTTACAATACAAAGATGTCCATAGAAAAGGCATACATTAAAGCTCCAAAATATAAAGATGAGAATAAAGTAGTTAACATAGCAGAAGAACTTATAATTGAGGAATTAGGCAGGTCAGATGAAAATGAACCCTTATCTCATTCTAAGAAAAAAAGTTTTTATATAAAGAATCCTAAGGGTGAGTGGATACTAAACAGCATAACAGGATTACAAAGTATTCAGTCTCCATAAAATATGTAAATTTTCTCCTATAAACTATAAAGAATTGTTAATTACTTACGAAAAATTAACATGATATTTAAAAATTGTTTAAATGTTATTAAAATTTTACTTAAATTATAGGAGAAGAGGATGAAACTATGGAGACTTTAGTAATTTGTATTCTTATTTCTTTGTTCACTATAGTGTGCACAATTGCAAAGCCAAATTTCTTTTGGAATCACAGAAAGGCAAGAAGACTAAGAGGATTTATTGGAGATACTGGTACAAGTATTTTCTACTTTGTTCTCGCTATAGTGATATTTGTAATAGGAGTTATGCAATACTTAGAACCACCAAAGGAAGATAATTTTATGAAGGCATATAATCTTCATCAAGAAGGGAAATATGAAGAGGCACTAACTTATTATAAAAAGGTAGTAGAAGAAGATCCTAAAAATGATGCTGCCTATAATAATATAGCTTGGGTATTAAATGATTTAGACAAACATGAAGAGGCATTAGTTTATAGTGATAAATCTATAGAACTAGATTCTGACGATGCAGAACCATATGCAAATAAAGGAAATGCATTATTAGGATTAGGGAAATACGAAGAAGCAATGAAAAACTATGAGTTAGCTATAAAATATGATTCAAAATGCTCATATGCTTATTATGGAAAAGGTATTGTATATTACGAAAATGGAGAGTACGAAAAGTCTATAGAGGATTTTAATGAATATGTAAAATTAAAGCCAAAGGATGTAGACGGATATTATTATCTAGGGGAAGCTTATTATAACCTTAGCGAATTTGAAAAAGCAGTAACTAATTATGATAAAGTAATTGAGATTGATAAAAATGAAGAAGTTGCATATATGTATAAGGCGGATGCATTATATTATTTAGAAAAATATGATGAGGCATTAATAAACTATGATAAATCAATACAGTTAAATCCAAATTTTGCAGATGCATTCTATGGTAAGAGCAGGGTATTATCAGAATTAAATAAAGCTGAAGAATCTTTAGCAGTATTAACTAAGGCGATTGAATTAAATAAAGAGTATAAAGAATATGCAAAAACAGATGAAGCTTTCGAAAATTTAAAAGAAAATAGTAAGTTTATTGCATTAACAAAGTAATGATTAGCACTTCTTATTTATAAATAAGAGGTGCTAAATTTTTACATAATATTATGGTACAATATATATTAGTAATAAAAATTTAGGGGGAAGTTATGGCAAACTATATATTAGACCTTCGAAAGCTTGTAGGACAAAGACCACTTATTCAATGTGGTGCAGGTGTTATAATAAAAAATAATAATAGAATCTTATTGCAATTAAGAAAAGATAATAAAAAGTGGGGATTACCTGGGGGATCCGTTGAAATAGGAGAAAAGGTTGAGGAAGCTGCGGTTAGAGAAGTAATGGAGGAAAGTGGCCTACACATAGAAATTGATGATCTAAAGCTATTTGGAGTTTTCTCGGGTAAAAGACAGCATTATGTTTACCCTAATGGGGATGAAGTGCATAATGTGGTTACTATATTCATAGCAGATAAATATAGTGGAGAGTTAGACTTAGAAAATGATGAGAGTCTATCTTAAAAATTTTTTGAGATAAATGATATACCTTTAGAAATTAATTCTCCAGATGTTGAGATTTTAGAAAGATATATGAGGGAATTAGATTGAAAAAATATTTATGTTAAATAGTAAATATAATTGAAAGGGATGGGGTTCTATGGAAGCAATTTTATGGATTATATCTTTGTTTTTACTATATACAGTTATAAATGAGGCAATAAATCGATCAATGAGCACTGCTTTACTAAAGGAAAATTTAAGAGTTCTAATAGAAATAAGAGAATTGCTAAAAGATAGAAAGAAAGGGGAGTAACTTTTTATGTTTAGAAGGGGAAGAGTAAGACCTAGTAGAGGTCAAGCTTTAATAGGTATGCTTATGGGCACAATATTTGTTATTATAGGATTTACTATAGCTATACCTAATGCAGGTCTTTTCGGCGTATTTTGGACTTTAATGGCTATAATTATTACTGGTACTAATGTATATAATTTTTTTAGCAAAGAGGGAATTTCCTATTATGAGGTTGATTTGGAATCAACTGGAGAAGATTTTGATAGTAAGCTACGTAAAATTAAGAAACTAAAAGATGATGGCATAATAAGTGAAGAGGAATATAATCTTAAAAAAGACGAAATCATGAGAGAAAAGTGGTAAGGTTAATAACTAAACTTTATATTTTGAAGTAAAGAGGTGAAGACATACATGGACTTATTAGAGTTAGTAATATTTGATATGGATGGTCTTATGTTTGACACAGAAAAAATATTACTAGAAGCGTGGGTAAAGACAGGTGAAGATTCAGGGTATCCCATTACTAAAGAAATTATACTTGAAACCATAGGGCGTAATGTAGTGGATACAGAATTAATATATAAGAGGCATTTTGGAAACAATTTTCCTTACAAGGAGTTATATGAAAAGACACATATATGCGTAGATAATATCATAGAGAAAAAAGGTGTTCCTATAAAAGAGGGTCTTTTAGAACTTTTAAAACATTTAGATAAAAAAGGATTTAAAAAAGCTGTGGCTACCTCTAATTCAAGAGATAAAGTGAAAAAGTTACTGTCAAATACAAATATTATAGATAGATTTGATTACGTACTATGTGGAGATGAAATAAGTAGAGGGAAACCAGAGCCAGAAATTTTTTTGACAGTATGTGAGAAATTAGGAGTGCATCCGAATAATGCACTGGTAATTGAGGATTCTGAAATGGGATTATTAGCAGCATATAAGGCAGGAATTCAATGTATATTAGTACCAGATGTAAAACTGCCATCAAAGGAAAACGAATCTTTGGCATATGCAAAGTTAAAAAGTTTAATAGAGGTAATGGAAATCATATAAAAGATAAAAAGCAGAAATTAAGAATTCATAGAAACATATCATTAAGAACTATGAATAAATTTCTATGAATTCTTATATTGATATTTAAATAATAGTATCAATTGTATTATCTGTTAGCTTAATATTTAAATTCTTAGCATAGACTTTAATAGCCGTTTTCTTCATAGTAGTAGGGATGCTATCCCTATCTAATTTTAAAATAAATTGTTTAATTAGTGCTACTTTGTACTTAAATTCATAAATGCTCATGATTGTCCTCCAGTAAAATAAATTTTTCATTTGTTCCATTAAATAATACAGGGTGGATGATCATTTTGATGGGGTATAAAGACAGGGATATTGTGGTAATTTATTTATTAAGATTTAAATAAATCATAAGGATGTATTGAAATTTTTATAATCTACAGGTATTATAATTTCTAATAAGGCAAAGTAATTAAATTAAGAATCGGAGAATAACTAATGAAAAAATTTAAAAAATTTTATATTGAAATTACTAATGTGTGTAATCTAGCCTGTAGTTTTTGTCCTGAAACTAGACGAGCTTCTGAATTTATGAAAATAGAAACCTTTAATAATATATTAGAGGGGATAAAACCTCATACAGAATATATATATTTTCATATAAAAGGAGAACCCTTACTTCATCCTAATATTGATAAATTCTTAGAGCTTAGTTATGAAAAAGGATTTAAAGTAAATATAACTACAAATGGTACATTAATAAATAAAGTTAAAGATAAATTATTAAAGGCTTCTGCATTAAGACAGATTAATTTTTCATTACATAGCTTCGATGGTAATGACATGAATATTAATAAGGAAGATTATATTAAAAATATTATAGAATTTACAAAAGAAGCTTTAGAAAGTACTAATATGTTAATATCTTTTAGATTATGGAATTTAGATGAAGATAATGTGACTAATCTTCAAAGAGAAATAAACAGAAATATCCTTGATGTTATTGAAAATGATTTTAACCTACCTTATAAAATTGAAGAGAAGGTTGTACCAGGTAGAGGAATTAAAATTAAAGATAGACTTTATTTAAATCAAGACCATCAATTTCAATGGCCAGACTTAAAAAATGAAAATGAAGATAGAGAAGGCTTTTGTTATGGACTTAGAAATCAAGTAGGCATATTGGTGGATGGCACTGTAGTTCCTTGTTGTCTTGATGGAGAGGGAATAGTTAATTTAGGGAATATACATAAAAACTCTTTTACTCAAATCATTGAGGGGGAGAGGGCTAATAGATTAGTAAATGGTTTTTCTAAAAGAGAATTAGTAGAAGAACTTTGCAGAAAATGTGGATATAGGCAGAGATTTAATGTTTAGGGGGAAGGAAATGAAAAAAAGTATAAAAAGGGAATTAATAGAATGGGTATTTACGTTTATTATTTGCATAATTGCTACTCTCATAATTAAAAGTAATGTTTTTGCAATGCCTATGGTCATAGAAAGTTCTATGGAAAACACTTTTGTTGAAGGTGAGAGAGTATTTGAAAATAAGCTAAGTTATGTTTTCAATGAACCAAAAAGAGAAGATATAGTTATAATTGATAAATATGAAGGTAGCAAAGGTATACTGCACAATACATACACAGATGCTAGAGCAACTCTAAATTCAATTTTAGGGACATGTGAAAAAAGATATATAATAAAACGTGTTGTAGGTATACCAGGGGATACGATTGATATTAAGGAAGGGTATGTTTATTTAAACGGAGAAAAGCTAGATGAATCCTATATTAAAGCTGAAGGAGAAACCTATGCAGGTAATGTAACATTGCCTTTAAAGGTGCCAGAAAACAAAGTATTTGTGTTAGGAGATAATAGAAATGTTAGCATTGATAGTAGAGATTTAGGGCTAATTGACTACACTCAAGTTAAAAGTAAAGTGTTATATAGAATTTGGCCATTAGATAAAATGGGGGATGTATATAAAAAATAAACAACTAGAGAAATTGGCTTTCAATTTCTCTAGTTGTTTATTGCATAAATTAAATACTTGTTCTTACTATCGTTAAATACATTAAACCATATTTCACCGTCACCTACCATAACTCCTTGATAGTTAACAAAGGTTTCTTCTGCTTTCTAATTAGCTAGAGCTTTTTTCACTTTTTCCGTAAAGATTTTGTCATAGTTTTTAATGAATTGTTCCTTAGTTTCTATAGTGGACTTTTTTTCGTCTGTAAATACATTTTCAAATTCTTTTGCATTTTCTATTTCATCTTCATAAGATCACTTCTTTTAAGAATTATAATATTATTATAATATATGTAAATAATTAAGATTTACAAAGTCATTACAAGTAAGTATTTGATAATAAATATGAGGATATGTATGGTAAAATATAGGTATAATTATATTAATTTAAAGGAGAGAGAACTATGTACGAATATAAGTATGAGAATTGTGAAATGGGGAGCTTTTTCACAACGGCTAATCATCATAAAGTGATTGAAAAACATGCAAAGGATGGATGGAGATTACTTCAAATAGTACCTACTTATTATAATAGTCATGGTAAACCTACAGCTTATGAAATTATTTTTGAAAGAAAAATAGAGGAATGATATTTTGGGGGAATAAAATGAGTAATAGTAAATTAATGAATAAGTTCAAAATTTTATTATTTATTATGATGTTAATGTCATTTACTGCATGTACAAAGGAAGGAACTAAAGGTAATACAAAGGAAAAATTAGGAGTAATTACTGAAGCAAAATTATCTCCTAATGAAGAAGCTTTAGTAAAGCCTTTAAGTGATAAATACTTTATTTTCGAAGGGAAATTAAATACTGATGAATATAAATGGGTAGAGCTTTGGGTAGATTATTATGAGAAGGGCAAACTACAAAGTAAAGCTATGGGATTTGGAAGCAGCATAGAAGATAAAAAGGAAATGAAAATTTCTTTTATAATTCAAAAGGATATTGATACAAAAGACAATAAAGAGATATGGAATTTATCGGTAATAGATGGAGGAGGATATGGTAGTGCAAAAACGTCACATTATAAAACGGGTAAAGCTAACATGTCTTCTTGGCAGAGCGCAAAAAATCTAGAAATTAAAGAAGAAGATCCTGTAGTACTAGCAGCAATATTAGAATCTCATGGAGATTCCATGAACTCTTTGACAGAAGAATTCTTTCAAAATCCAGATAAATATAAAAATAAGTTAGAAGAATATGATTATGCATATATATTAAAGTGCAGATTCTCAAAGGAAAAAATGAATTATGAAGAAAAGCTGAGAATTGAAGATATTGTATCCATGGAAATAAAGTTTGATGACACTTTAAAAGAAACTTATAGAAAAGAGAATAATTCAAAGGAAATTGAAAGTTTCATAAATGCGTATAATAGTTCGACACCATTTTTAGAAGAAGAAAAAGAGAAGGGTCATATTAATGTAGTAATTAAACTTGAAAATGGAGGGGAAATTTACTTTAATGGAGGTAATAATAAATATATTAAAGTAAATAAAGATGGAAGGGAAAGAAAGATAACTGGAGAAGATATAATTAAGATATTTGAAAATTTTTCTGGCCAATTTAATAATGACTAATAAAAAACAAGGGAGGAAAAGATCATGAAAGAAATAGTTTTTGCCGGGGGATGTTTTTGGGGAGTAGAGGAGTATATGTCACGTATAGAAGGAGTTTTGGAAACTTCTGTGGGATATGCTAATGGACATTTGGAAGACCCTACCTATGAGAAGGTTTGTACAGGAAATACAGGGCATGCAGAAGCCTGTGTTGTAAAGTATGATGAAAATGTAATAAGTTTAGAAGAATTGTTAAAAAAGTTTTGGGAAATTATTGACCCTACCATAATAAATAGACAAGGAAATGATATTGGTCACCAATATAGAACAGGGATTTATTATATAAATGAACAAGATTTAGATACCATATTAAAGAGTAAAGAAGAAGAGGGTAAAAAACATTCGAAACCAATAGTTACTGATATTGAACCTTTAGAAGTTTATTATGAAGCGGAAGAATATCATCAAAAATATCTAAAGAAAAATCCAGGTGGATACTGTCATATAAAACTATAGATAAATTTTAGGCTATTAATAAATAAATTATTAATAGCCTAAGTATTTTATTTCCAAATGTAAGTTGTTGTCTTTTTCCTAAAGTTGGGTATAATCATATATAAAGGGAGTTGATTATATGAAAAATTATTACAAGGTTGTATTAAGAAAGTCAATAGTACTTTTAACCCTGTCTTTTGGATTGTTATTTGCTGTAGCTACCACCTTAGTATGGAAATATGACCTAAGTATATGGTTTGGCGTTGGAATTTCTTTTGCCATAGTATTTTTACAGTTTTTATTAGGTCCTATGATTATAGATATATTTTATGATGTATGGTTTGAAAATTACGATATATGTATAAGTAAAAATGTATTAGAATTTATTGAAGATTCCTGTAGGGAATATAATATGCCTACTCCTAGAATAGGAATAATTAAAGATGGTAATCCAAATGCTTTTACCTATGGTCATATACCAAGAAATGCAAGAATAGTAGTAACCACAGGTTTATTAGATATATTAAATGA
Organism: Clostridium malenominatum; assembly: GCF_039521365.1. Taxonomy (NCBI): domain Bacteria; kingdom Bacillati; phylum Bacillota; class Clostridia; order Eubacteriales; family Clostridiaceae; genus Clostridium; species Clostridium malenominatum. The sequence goes on along the minus strand of NZ_BAAACF010000006.1, from coordinate 85,894 downwards.
AGAAGAGCAAAAGGCCGTAATAGCTCATGAGTTAGGCCATATAAAGCATTATGATTTTATAGCTATGATGATAGTATCTTTAATACCAATGATACTTTATCAAATATATATAAGGACAAAAGATAAAAAATCTGATGTGAAATATTTGATTGGATTAGGAGCCTATGGGGCTTACCTACTTAGTGGATTTTTAGTATTGGGTTTTTCTAGAATGAGGGAATATTACTCAGATAATTTTGCAAAGGAGATAATGGGCGAAGGAGAAGCATTAAAGAATGCTTTGATTAAAATAGCCTATGGAACTACTAGTAGAGAAGCAAATAAAAATCCTAGAACATCTTGCATGGCTTTTACTAACAATATACAAAACGATGCATGGATGTTATCAACTTATAAGCTAGAAGGGGATAATAAGCTTGATGAAAAACTTATAAGATGGGATTTAAAGAACCCTTGGGCAAAGTGGTATGAAATAAATAGTACTCATCCTATAACAGGAAAGAGAATTATAGCATTAAATAATATAGAGATTGAAGATAATGAGAGTTGGAAGAAGGGGTTAGGAAATTTTCTTTTGGAAGCCATAATTAATATGCTGCCTTATTCAATATTTTTTATGGGGCTTATTTTATTTATTGCAGGAGATGGTTCAAGCTCTTATAGATTCATTAAGGAAAAGCCTTTATATTTGTCAATACTAGGTCTTAGTATATTAATTAAATATTATTTTTCTTATGGAAAAAGGTATGAAGAAAAGAGTATTCGAGAACTTTTAGAAATGGAAGATGCTTCTCCAGTAAAGGGTATCCCAGCAATACTTAAAGGAAAAGTTATAGGTAAAGGTATACCAGGATTATTTTACAGCGAAGATTTAGTTGTAGATGATGGAACAGGTATAATGCTAGTGGATTATAGACAGCCATTAAAAATTCTTCAATGGATATTTGGATTGTTTGAACTTGAAAAGTATATGGAGAAAGAAGTTGAAATTATAGGATGGTATAAAAGAAGCAGTAAACCTTATTTTGTATGCAAATATATAATATTCAATGGAGAAAAGGCTCAGTGCTTTAATTATCTACTGACTAAAATATTTGGATATTTGTTATTGGCTGGTGGCGTTATTTTATCAATTATGTAATAGAAGAGTGCTTTTGAACTAAGTTCAAAAGCACTCTTTTTAAAACTTTATATTATTTATTGAATTATCCTCAAAAAATGTATTTACGTTATAAAGGATTAAAACATTATCAATACTATTATCCTGAATAAGGGTACTTAAATCTTCATTATAAAATCTTAAATCTATCATGTATATTTCACTAAAATGCTCAGTCAAAAATGGCACGAAGCTATTAGCATAGGAATCCTTTAAAATCAAAAGTTTTTTTCCATTATCTAAACCTGTACTAATTTTAACTAAAGGATGGTTTCCATCGAAGAATACTGTGTATTTATCTTTTTTTGAAATATTGTCCATAGTATAAAGAGAATTAAAGGTTTCATTTTTATCTGAATAAAATACCTTTAAATTTTCCTCTTCTTTAGGAAGATATAAGTATATATCATCAGGCTTTAAGTTTCTAAAGCCGCTTTTAGAATACATAGAACCGTAAAAGCTATCTGTGGCCTTAGTTATATTAAAATTCTCTTCATTTTTAGGAGATAAATTCATAGCTTCTCCAAGTGTTCTATATGCATAGTAGGCTCCCTTAGTAGTCCAGTGATGATCTGTTCTGTAGTATATATACTCATCACTTTTATTCTTCAGTGAAGAATAGACGTCAACAAATTTTATATCACTTGGAAGTAAGTTTTTAACTTTATCTATATAAACCTTTTGATCCTCGGGAGAAGCAAAATTAGGTAGTTTATCTTCTAAAACTTTTATTGAATTTGGAATAAGCATAAAGTACTTATTTATTTCTTTATTCTTAGAAGAAAAGGTATTAATACTTTCAATTCTGCTCTTCAAGCTTTCCTCTGAAGGTTTATTAAACATTTGAAATAAGTAATCATCTTTACCTAAATATACTCCATTGTTATCTTTTTTACCAATTAATTTTTCAGAGGTGGATTTCACTCCTATCCAAAAATCCCTAAAGGGAAATTGGTCTGCTACATACTTTTCATAATCAGAGGTATATTTACCTTTTAAAAGTTTTGATAATGAAAATTTAGGTTTTTGTTGAAGTACTCTATTTTCACTTTCAGAAAATTTTCTTTGTGGAACTATTATGTTGTAAGAGAATACTAGAATCAAGCATCCTATGAATACTATTCCTAATATATTTTTATAAAGTTTATTTAAGCTATCCAATATATCACCTCTTTACATAGCTTTTAGAATCTAAAGTATAGGAAAGGATTATAGCTTTCATTAACTAAATAGGCAGTACAAATAAATAAAAGAGCTACATATATAATAGGAACTAATACATGTTTTAAAGAGCTTTCCTTGATTTTATTCATTATCTTTTTTTGTAATGGAGTGGAGAAAATTATAAGACATATAATTAATAAACCATTAGTGTAAAGGTAATAAAGTGATTTGTAATCAAAAAAAGGAACTCTCACTCCAAACATTATACTTAAGAAGGAGGATATATTTGCTAGTTTATCAAAATCAAATATAACCCAACCGATAATTATAAGCAGTATAGCGTATATGTGGCTTATAAACTTAGGCTTACTCTGTAACCATTTTAGAATGAAGTATTTTTCTAAAACTAATATAGTTCCAAAATATAAACCCCATAATACAAAGTTCCAGCTAGCTCCATGCCAAAACCCTGTCAAAAACCAAACCAAAAATAAATTTCTTAAATGTTTATATTTTCCTAATCTATTGCCTCCAAGAGGTATATAAACATATTCCCTAAACCAAGATCCTAAGGATATATGCCATCTTCTCCAAAATTCTGTTATACTTTTAGATATATAAGGATAGTTAAAGTTTATATCTAAATCGAACCCAAGCATTTTTCCAAGGCCAATGGCCATATCTGAATATCCACTAAAGTCAAAATAAATTTGAAAAGTAAAGGCAATAATACCAAGCCAAGCTGAAATAGTAGAGAGTTCGGTAAAGGATGTTCCTTTTACGTTTGTCCAAAGAAGTCCTATGTTATTAGCTAGCAATACTTTTTTGCAAAGTCCAATGATGAATATTTCAGTTCCTTCTCCAAATTTTTGGAGAGATTCTTTTCTTTCATTCAATTGTTTATGTATGTCCCCATATTTGACAATGGGGCCTGCGACTAACTGAGGAAACATGGCTACATAAGCACCGAAGGAGATAATGTTTTTTTGTATCGGAGCTGTTTTTAAATAGATATCTATAACATATGACATAGTTTGGAAGGTATAAAAAGATATACCTACAGGTAGTGGAAGAGGGGAAGTGGAAATACTTACCCCTAGTAAATTATTTATATTCAATACCATAAAATTGTAATATTTAAAAAAGAATAATATCCCTAGGTTAACTACCATTGAGTTTATCAAAACTAACTTAGGAATAGCTTTGTGTTCTCTATATTTATGGATAAGTAATCCATTAAAATAATCAAAAACTGTAGAGAAAATCATTATTGATATATATACTGGTTCCCCCCAGCCATAGAAAACAAGGCTTGCTAGGAGCAATACAAAATTTCTTAAGCTTTTTGGTGATAAATAATATATCAGCAAAGTTATGGGAAGAAACTTAAAAATAAATACTAAACTGCTAAAAATCAAAGCTTGTACCTCCCAACATATTATTTAAAACTTTCATAGAAAAGTTCTTTTTGTTTGTCCCCATCCTTTGATATTGTAAAAAATATAAAGTTATCTTTTACTTCTAAAATATGATTTTCAATTAAATTATACTCTTCAGGAAGATAATCCTTAAAGCTTGTACTTTGAGCATCAACTCTGTTTTGTATTTTTTCTTTTATAGAATCTATATCCTTAGAGTCTTTTAGCTTTACTATCAATAATTCCTCTGCTTTAATGTTAGACGGAGGAGTTAATAAAAAGAAGTTTTCTATCTCATTTTCCTTTATATCATATGACTTGTATAGTTTTTCGCTGTCTCCATCTTTCATTTGAGATAAATCCATAGCTTGTTTAATTTTTTCGCCAATTTCTTTAGAGGAAGGATTTTTTTTAGAAGCTTTTTGTGAAGAACATCCAAATAAAATTCCAGTAGGTAATATTATAAGTAAGAACAATAACAATATGTTTTTCAATAAATTTTTCATGATACCACTTCCTAATTATAGATTTTCATTTTCAATGATATAGTCTTTTACATAGTTTAAAAGCTGTTCGTAAAACGGTGCTTTAAAATGTATGCCATCTGGCTCGTGAAGTTCTGAACCATTTTTTAATATAGGTTGTGTATTTATAAATGTTATACCTTCTTTTTTAGCCATATCTTCTAGTGCTAGGTTGAACTCATAAATACGTTTATTTGAAAAAGAAGGACGTTTTTCCTCAGCTGCCTTTGTTACGGGCAAAATAGATAAAATATGAATCTTTGCTTGAGGAAGATTTTCTTTTATAGTTTCTACCAACTGAAAATAATCAACTACAAAAGCATCACTAGTAAGTTTTTCATCAACTAAGTCATTATTTCCTAAAAAAATAAATACATTTTTGGGGTCTAATAGTGTTATTTTATTAGCTTCTTTTTGAGCTTTTAAAGCTGTAAGTCCTTTTTTAAATATTACATGATTTTCATCTAGAAACTCATAAAAATATAACCCTTCAGTAATAGAATCACCAAAAAATAAACTGTCTTTAAAAAAGGTTTTGTTATCTATATTAATGTTTTTATTAACTTTTACTTCTTCTTTGTATTGTTTTTCTTCGGTTTTTGCATTTATATCTATATTTTTATTTTCGTCTGTGCTTGTATTTGTATCTAAACCTGTATTTGTACTTGTCACTGTTAATGAAGATTTGTCTAGCCTTTTAGCTGATATTAAACTGTTCAACGGTATAAAGACTACAAACCCAATTGTGATTAGAACTGATAGTTTAATTAGTTTTTTAATTAGTTTTTTTCTTAAAATTTTTTTTGACTTTTTCATAATGTGCCTCCAATATTATTACAATTTATGACTAGAATACAAAAAATATTATAATATATTCATTTACGAAAAAGGTTACAAAAGATTTAAGTTTTAAATATACAAATATACAAATAGTTATCACAAAATACCCCTTGTAAAATAAACTATTAATAGTAATAATATGTAATGGTGGGTTTTAATGAGAGTATTAAGAAGAGGTAGCAGAGGAACAGACGTAATGGAAATTCAATCCCTACTTAAAAAAATTGGGTATAATCCTGGAGTCATTGACGGTATATTTGGAGTGGCTACAGAAAATGCTGTGAAAGCTTTTCAAAGAAACAACAGGCTTACTCCCGATGGAATAGTGGGGCCTAACACCTATAGAATAATGGAAAGACTCCTTTTAGGATATGACAATTACACCATAAAGCCAGGAGACACATTATATAATATTGCTCAAAGATATTACACACAATTATATAAAATATTAGTGGCAAACCCTGGCTTAGACCCATACAACCTTATTCCAGGAACGAAAATTGTAGTTCCTTATGGTATAGATGTTGTAGATACTAATATTGATTATACCTACGATATATTAAAAAGGGATATTGAGGGATTAAAAAAGAGGTATCCTTTTATAACAGTAGGTTCTGCTGGGAAAAGTGTTTTAGGTAGAGAATTATATTATATAAGGCTGGGAGTGGGACCAAATGAGGTTTTTTATAACGGTGCTCATCATTCTCTAGAATGGATAACCTCTCCACTACTTATGAAGTTCACGGAAAATTTTCTGGAGAGTTATATTTTAGGGAGAGAAATGAGAGGCTATAATATAGGAGACGTTTGGAGCGAGAGTAGTATTTATATAATGCCAATGGTTAACCCTGATGGTGTAGATTTAGTACTAAACGGACTAAGTAGAGATAACCCTTATTATAATCAGTTAATAAGATGGAATAATGGAAGTACAAACTTCTCTACTGATTGGCAGGCAAATAATAGAGGAGTAGATTTAAACCATAATTACAATGCTGGCTGGCAGCAATCTAAAGACGCAGAAAGAGAATATGGAATAATGGGACCGGGACCTACAAGATACTCAGGACCTTATCCAGAATCTGAACCTGAGGTTCAAGCTGTAGTAAGATTTACAAGAAGTCATAACTTTAGATTGGTATTGGCTTATCATAGTCAAGGAGAGGTCATATATTGGCAGTACGATGGATTAACTCCACCAGAGTCTAGAGCAATAGGAGAAGTATTCTCTAGAGTTAGTGGTTATGCCTTAAGTGAGACCACTGGTATAGCATCCTATGCTGGATATAAAGATTGGTTTATTCAAGATTTTAGAAAACCTGGTTATACAATAGAAGTAGGTAGGGGTAGAAATCCTCTTCCAATATCCCAATTTGATAGAATATATAATGATAATGAAGAGCTTCTCATATTGGCAGCGGTTATTTAAATATAAATTAAAATTATAAACGGTAAGTAAAAGGAATTTTATAATTATAAAATTCCTTTTATTATTATAAATGATATAATGTAAGCTAGAGAATTATAGGAGGTTAACTAAATGGACGCAATAAAATTAGTAGCAATTTTTGCATTAATTATTGTTTTAATTAAAATAAAAAAGACTTTATCATTTTCCATTTTTTGTGGAGCCATTGCAACTAGTATTTTATATAATGTTGGATTCATTAAAACAATTAATGTGACTTTTAAGTCAATAACAAGCTGGAGTACAATATCAATTCTTTTAATTTTTTATATGATTACATTTCTTCAAAGAATGCTGGAGAAAAGAGGACACCTTGACTTAGCACAAAAGTCACTAAATGGTCTTTTTAATAATCGAAGAATAAATGCTTCAATTGCATCATTCTTTATTGGGCTGCTTCCATCTGCAGGAGCAGTATTTATCTGTGGTTCTATGGTAGATTCAGCCTGCGGAGATTATTTAACGAGAGAAGAAAAAACATTTGTGACAAGCTATTATAGACATATTCCTGAAAGTTTTATGCCTACATACACCACTATTATACTAGGAACACAACTAAGCGGTATTCCAGTGTCATCATTTATAATAGCTATGATTCCTGTAGTTTTATTTTTATTTGTTTTAGGATATTTATTTTATCTTAGAAAAATCCCTAAAGAAACGGGGCAAGAAAAAAGTGCCAGTCGCAGCAAAGACTTGTTAAATCTTATTCTAAGTCTATGGACTATCGCATTGACAATTATACTTATCTTAGTATTTAATTTACCTGTTTATACTGCAACATTGATTTCTATAGTACTATCAATTTTCATAAATAAATTTAAGTTTAAAGAGCTTAAGCCAATGTTTATTTCTGCATTTGAGTATAAAATAATGACTAGCTCAATTGTAGTAATGATTTTCAAAGATATTATTACTGCTACTGGTGTTATCGAAACTTTACCAGGAATGTTTCAAAAACTACCTATTCCAACGCCTATTGTATTTGCACTTATATTCTTCTTTGGAACAATTATAAGCGGTGCTACTGCAATGGTCGCTTTATGTTTACCATTAGCATTGGCGGCAATTCCTAATGGAGGATTGCCATTGATGGTATTACTAATGAGTATTTCTTATGCTGCAATGCAAATTTCCCCAACTCATATTTGTTTAACTCTTGTTGTGGAGTACTTTAAAACATCTATGGTAGATTTATTAAAGAGGACAACCCCTGTTATTAGCACATTTTGCGTTTTTGTAATAGGATATTATTTGTTGTTAAATTTTTGGTTTTATTAAACTACAATTACAAATTAATTAGTCCTAACTTTCTTTTTTGAAAAATTGTAAATACTACAAAGTTAGTGTATAATTAATTAGTTATTTTAAAATAAAAAATTAGGAAGTGATAATTTGGACAGATCTAAACAATTAGGGGAAGAGAGTATAGGTAAGCTTTTGATGAAGTTTTCAGTACCAGCAATAATAGGCATGGTTGTAAATGCTTTATATAATATGGTTGATAGAATTTTTATCGGTAATATTGGAGGCGGAGTAGGAGCCTTAGCTATATCAGGTATTGCAGTAGGATACCCTCTTACACTAATTAACATGGCCTTTGCTATGTTGATAGGTATAGGTTCTTCTACTATGATATCTATAAAATTAGGAGAAAAAAAGAAAGAAGAAGCAGAAAAAATCCTTGGAAATGCATTCGTATTAATAATTATTATTTCAATATTAATAGGTGTTATAGGACTAACTTTTTTAGAGGATTTGTTAAAAATTTTCGGTGGAAGCCCAGACACTCTGCCTTATGCTAAAGGTTACATGAAATATATAATCGGGGGAGCAATACTTCAAAACATAGGTTTCAGTATGAATAATATTATTCGTGCTGAAGGTAATCCCAAAATTGCCATGGCTACTATGTTAATTGGTGCTGTAATCAATACAATTTTAGACCCCATCTTTATTTTTGTATTTAACATGGGAGTGGATGGAGCAGCGATAGCTACCATAATAGCACAAGCAGTATCTTCTATATGGGTATTAGCTTACTTCTTTGGTAGAAAGAGTACATTGAAAATTAAAAAAGAAAATTTAAGACTAAGTTTAACCACTATGAAAATTATATTCTCCATAGGAATGTCTCCTTTTGCTATGCAATTAGCGGCAAGCCTAGTTACTACCCTGTATAATAAAAATTTAGTAGCCTATGGTGGAGATTTAGCAGTGGGAGCTATGGGTATAATAAATAGTATAATTATGTTATTTTTTATGCCAATGTTTGGCATAAACCAAGGATGTCAGCCTATAATCGGATATAATTATGGAGCAAGACAATATGATAGAGTACTTAAGGCTTTAAAGCTTGCAGTATCTGCGGGAACAATACTTGCAACGGTAGGATTTATCCTTATACAGACATTCCCAAGAGCCTTTATACAAATATTTAATAGAGATAACGCAGAACTTATAGCATTAGGAAGTCATGGAATTAGAATTCATATGATGATGATGCCTATAATAGGCTTTCAAATAATAAGCTCTAATTATTTTCAAGCTGTGGGAAAAGCAAAGATAGCAATATTTTTAAGCCTTTCAAGACAATTTATATTGTTAGTACCATTACTTATAATATTGCCACCGATTTTTAAATTAAATGGTGTTTGGATGACCGGTCCTATAGCGGATACATTATCTTCAGTTTTAACGGCGATTCTTTTGCTTAGGGATATTAAAATTTTGAAAAGTAAAAAGAATGATGATAATATAGAAGAACTTGAATATCAAGCTAACTAAAGAATAAAGTATATCACAATAATAAATGTGATATACTTTATTCTTTTAGTTCCATATAAATACCAATATATGTAGAATTTATTATTGAATTGTAATATAATATATAGTATGGTTATTAATATTCCAGGAAAAAGGGGAGAATTCCTATGACGCTATATAATGAGAATAATATAGAAATAATAAGCGATGATATAAGATACTTAAAACTTTTAGGAACTAAGTATCCAACTATATCTTCCGCTAGTTCTGAAATAATAAACTTGCAAGCAATTTTAAATCTTCCAAAGGGAACAGAGCATTTTATAAGCGATATTCATGGCGAATATGAATCTTTTACTCATATGCTTAAAAATGCTTCTGGTGTAATAAAGAGAAAGTTAGATGATATATTTGGCACATCCCTTATGGAAAGAGACAAAGCAAGCATTGCAACTTTAATTTATTATCCAGAAGAAAAAATGGATTTATTAAAGCAAAGGGAACAAAATTTAGAAGAATGGTATAAAGTAACTCTTTATAGATTGATACAGGTATGTAAATCTGTATCCTCAAAGTACACTAGATCAAAGGTTAGAAAAGCACTTCCAAAGGATTTTGCATATATAATTGAAGAATTACTAAATGAACAAGGTGACAGAGTAAATAAGCAAGATTACTATACTGGAATTATAAATACTATTATAGAAATAGGCTGTGCAGATGCTTTTGTAATTGCCTTATCTAAGGTAATTCAAAGATTAGTGGTGGATAGACTTCATATAATTGGAGATATTTATGATAGGGGACCAGGAGCTGAAATAGTTATGGATGCTTTAATGGATCACCATTCCATTGATTTTCAATGGGGAAATCATGATATACTTTGGATGGGAGCAGCATCGGGTTCTAGGGCATGTGTTGCTAATGTTTTAAGAATATCTTTAAGATATGCAAACTTAAGCACTTTAGAAGATGGATATGGAATTAATCTTCTACCTCTTGCTACTTTTGCAATGGAAACATATAATAATGATCCATGTGAGTGTTTTATTCCAAAGACATTAGATAAAGACATTAGTGAAGGTGACCAGCACCTTTATGCGAAAATGCATAAAGCTATAGCTATTATTCAGTTTAAACTAGAAGGACAAAAGATAAAAAGAAGACCTGAATTTGAAATGGATTATATGCTTTTATTAGATAAGATTAATTTTGAAGAGGGTACTGTGGAAGTTAATAAAAAGAAATATAAAATGAGGGATATGAGCTTACCAACAGTGGATCCTAAGGAACCTTATAAATTGACTTTAGAAGAGGAAGAGTTGATAAGTAAACTAACTAGATCCTTTGTTAATAGCGAAAAACTTCAAAAGCACATACGCTTTATGTATAGCAAAGGTAATTTATATTTAGTATACAATTCTAATCTCTTATATCATGGATGCATTCCATTAAATAAAGATGGTAGCTTTAAAAAATTAGTTATCCAGGATAAAGAATATTATGGTAAATCCTTGCTAGATATATTTGAGTATTATGCAAGGGAAGCATATTTTTATAAAAATGATACAGATGTAAAAAATCATGCCATGGACATGATGTGGTATTTATGGTGCGGTCCATATTCACCGCTTTTTGGAAAAGATAGAATTACCACCTTTGAAAGATATTTTATTGAAGAAAAAGAAACTCATAAAGAAAATCAAAACTATTATTATAAATATAGAGATAGCGAAGAATTATGTAATAGAATATTTGAAGAATTTAAATTAAACCCTAAAATTTCTCATATTATAAATGGACATATTCCTGTAAAAACAATTAAAGGGGAAAGTCCTGTAAAGGGCAATGGTAAACTTTTGGTAATTGATGGAGGATTCTGTAGAGCATATCAACCAGAAACAGGTATAGCAGGGTACACTTTAATATATAATTCCTATGGATTGCTACTATCTTCCCATGAGCCTTTTGAATCAACTAAAAAGGCAATTGAAGAAGAAAGTGATATTCTAAGCTCTACTGTGATTCTAGAACATTCTGCTGTAAGAAAAAGAGTTGCAGATACAGACATAGGCAAAAAATTACAAAATGAAATATTAGATTTAGAAAAGCTTTTAATTGCCTATAGAAAAGGGTTAATTGAGGAAAAAGAAATTTAAGAAAATTGGTTTCCAATTTTCAATTAACTAGTTGTTAGTTTTTGAGTTTTTAGTTAAGGAAAAAGAATTCCCCTAGGGGAATTCTTTAAATTTTTATAAGCTAGAAATTCCTAAGAAATTTCATCCGCAACTAGGAAACTAAAAAATTAAAAAACTATTAACTAAAATAAATATTCTTTATAGGTTTCCCATCTCTCCCCATTCCATTTTAGTATAGAAATGTTATCAAAATAAGTATGGAATTGTGGATTATATTTATTTACATAATCCCAAATGGGGTGAAATTTATCAGGTTTTAATCTGCTAACTATTGTACAATGATAAACTTTATCTTTTCCTTCATGAGGTTTCCAATCTAACCAAGGTAAGATTTTTAATTCATCAATAAATTGGTCGTGAATTTCTATTGCTCCTTTAGAAGGTAAAACTCTCATAAAAACTACTGCATCCCTAAAATAATCAAAGCCCGATATTTCCAAAGCTTCTTTTTTTCTATCCTTTATAAATCTCTCTAAAATATCTTCTACTTCATCTATTCTATCTGTTTCAAAGGGAGCCTTTATAGTAAAATGAGCAGGAAGTTTTTGAGGTCTTACCTTATATTTAGAGCAAACTTCTTCTACTAGTTTTTCGTGAAAATTAAGCACATCATCCTTTAAAAGACATACTATTACATATCTATTCATGCGATTATCTCCTTTAAATAGTTTGCAATTAGTATTCTTTATATTCGTTATTATTATTACTAAAACTCTCAGTAGTTTTTCTTTGAAAATCTTTAAACCAGCTTCCCTGGTAAGTAAGCATCCCTGTATCTCCTTCAATAAGTTGTCCATATATTCTTCCGCTCAATGATAATTCTAATCTTTCTCCATGCTCAGTTTGGAAGGTTATATAGTAGGTAGTAGAGCTATGGTGGTGAGTATGGTTGTCATTGTCATGATGAACATGGTTAGACACATCTGCTCTCTTGCCAATTACTTTAGCTTCTACGCTAATAATAGGGGAGTTAGAGTTTTTTACATAACTTTTGATACTGGATATAATAACGAAGGCAAAAGCTATAACAAATAGCATGAAAAATAATGCAAAAAAAGGTGGCATACCACCAAAGAATCCTCCTCCAAATGGGTCTCTCGGAAACATAAAATCACTCCTTTCGTCTATATACTATTATTCTATTCAAATAAGTAAAATCCTTTCATTGTCAATAGAAAAAAGGGTGCAAAACTATAGTATGTTTTCCACCCTTTTACGTTAATTATCTCCATTAACAATATTATAATATGAGTTTACTGTTAAAAAGTAATACATCATATATATAAATGTATAGGCTCCCATGGTTATAAAAATTGGTATGGTAAAATCAGTATTAAATACTCTAGATAGAAGAGATGAAGCTACTAAGCTGTGAGTTATTCCTACTATTAGAGGAAGTAAAAACACTATTAATATTTGCTTACTTATAGAGGCTTTAATCTCTTTGTTTGTTACCCCGATATTTTTTATGATTTTATATCTATTTTTATCATCGTTAGCTTCAGATAGCTGTTTAAAGAATATTATACTGCCAGTTGCAGCTAGAAATACTAGTCCTAAAAAGGCACCAATAAATATAGTTGCACCAGATGCGGCTAAGCCACCTCTATACTGTGAATAGTATGAAGAATAACTTAATGGCCAGTGAGAAGTTTTAGGCATAAGTGCTGTTATCTCTTTAGTAAGTTCGGCACTATCTTTTCTATTATCAGTTATATATCCTTTTATTCTATATACATTTTCAGGTTTATATGACTTATTATAAACCTCATCCTTTACAACGGCTACCGTAGACATCATGCTCTGATTAGCTAGAGTATGAGTTTTAAAGGCTTTTATTTGTAAGTTTAGTTTTTCCTTGCTCTGATCAATGGTGATAGTTTCGCCTGTATAGTTTCTCATAAATGCTGGAACAAATTGTTCATCAAAGACTAAGGCTTCGCTTTGGGTATTTAAATTTAAGTTGTATTGTAGCCCTCTTGCCTTTGCAATTTCATTATATTTACTTTCTGATATTATATAAAACTCAGATATAGGTTTAGATTCTAATCCGGTTCCAGTTTTTACATTTATAAGGTTAGGCCAGTTTCCTTTAACCTTAAGAAATTCCATATCAACTGAATTCAAAAGTTTGTTTTTAGGATATTTAGCTATAATTTTCTCTACTTTTTTATCTAGTTCCTTATCTTTGCTTGCATAAGCATAAGTAAAACCATAGGAGTTATTAAGCTTTGTTGTAAAGTCGTAATAAAGACTAGCTGTAACTTCCATAGCTGTAAGAGTAGTAGCACTGAGCACTGCTATGGTTGCTAAGGTTCTTGCGCTGCCCTTAATTCTATATAAAAGCTGAGAAGTACCAATCATGTTTATCCCACTATAGTATCTTTTCTTATTTTTCCTAGATAGCTTAATGACTAATAAGGTTAAGGAAGAAAATAAAGCATAGGTTCCTAGCACTGTCAAACCTAAGGTTATGAATATTACACTAGGATTAAAACCTTTAGATGTATCAAGATAAATAAAGTATCCATAACCAATTAAAACTATAGCAAGTATAGAAAATATTATGGAAGATTTAGGTTCCTTTTCCCTTGTATTTTCAGATTTAAATAGCTCAATAAGTTTAAATTTATATATTAAAGTATAACTGTGCAGTGAGGTAATTAAAAATAATACTGCAAATACAAGGGCTGTATCTAAAATAGCTTTAAAAGAGATCATAAATTTTATATCTCCAGAAAAGCCCATAAGATTAATTAAAAGCATTATGAATAACTTGGATAAAAGTCCTCCTATGGCTATTCCGCTAGCTAGAGCTAATATTCCCATGACTAAATTTTCATAGAAAAGCATTCGTCCAATTTGTTTCTTTCTAATTCCAAGTAAAGAATATAAGGCTACTTCCTTTTTTCGTTTTCTAGTAAAGAAGGAGTTTGAGTACCACATGAACATTGCGGCAAATATAGCAATAACTACTGAGGCAGCTTTAAAAGCTATTGCAAGTTGCATGGAACCTCCAACAATTTCTAGAACCTGAGTATTGTATTGAATGGAGGTAAAGGTAAAGTAAATCATTATGCTAAAAATCATTGATACAAAGTATAAAAAGTAGTTATAAAAGTTTCCCTTTATATTTTTAAAGGCTATATTAAATAAACCCATTTAAATTTCCTCCTTACATATCGTTTAGTCCACCGCCAAGAGTTTTTAAAACATCAAGTATCTTTTGGAAAAACTCTTTACGGGATGCCCCTCGAGTAAGCTCTGTAAATAAAAGACCATCCTTTATAAAGATTATTCTTTTACAGTAGCTTGCTGCAAAGGCGTCGTGAGTTACCATCATTATAGTGGTATTATTATTTTCATTTAAATCACTTAAAGACTGTAAAAGCTCAGTAGAAGATTTTGAGTCCAAAGACCCTGTAGGTTCATCGGCAAGAACTAAAGCAGGCTTGTTTATAATAGCTCTTGCAGCAGCTGTCCTTTGTTTTTGACCGCCAGAAATTTCATATGGATATTTACTTAAAATATCGTCTATTCCAAGATCTACAGAAACATCTCTAAGTCTTTTTTCTATTTCCTTAACATTGACCTTAGATAAGGTTAAGGGAAGTATAATATTTTCCTTAACGGTTAACGTATCTAATAAATTAAAATCCTGGAAAATAAATCCTAATTTGTTTCTTCTAAATAAAGATAGCTTTTCTTCATTCATTTTAACAATATCGTCACCACCTATGGTTACAGAGCCACCAGTAGGTTTATCTATAGTTGAGATAATATTTAAAAGTGTTGTTTTACCAGCACCAGAAGGTCCCATTATTCCAACAAATTCACCTTCTTTAATATTTAAGTTTATATCCTGTAATGCTGTATATACATTTCCTCTTGAACCATAAACTTTTTTTAAGTTTTTAGCAACTAGTACGTCATTCATATTTTAATCCTCCTGAAAAATATGTTACTTCAATCTATAATCCTATTTTATAAAAATTAAAAAGTTTAAACCATTTTTTTATCTTACAAAGGGCAGTTTTATCCTTACATTTTTGTCACATAGATTTTAAAATGACTAAAGGCAGCCAAATTTGGCTGCCATAATAATCATCTAGATACATCAAGGTACTCTGAAAGCTTGGGAAAAATTAAAATAATTTTGGTATATTCCCTATATTTAGATTCTACATATATATCATGACCAAGTTTTCGGACTAATCTCTTAGAAAGATAAAGGCCAAAACCTGTAGATTTAGAATTTTCTCTTCCGTTATAGCCTGTAAAGCCTTTATCAAAAATCCTATCAACATCTTCGGTTTTAATTCCAATGCCGTTATCTTCTATAGTTAGCTCGTGACCCCTATTATTCTTAATTCCATATATTTTAATTTTTCCACCAGAATTAGTATATTTTAAGGAGTTATCTAGAATTTGATCTAATACAAAAGATAGCCACTTTTTATCTGTAACAAGCACTAATTCTGTATTTTCAATTTCTACTTTTATTTTTTTATTTATAAAGGTTTTAGCATGCTTTTTTACAGTTTCCTTAACTACTCTGTCCAGCTCAACTTCATTTATAAGGTAATCCTTAGAAAAATCATCTATCTTTGAATAATATAAAGCTTGCTCTATGTAGCTTTCTACTTTATCTAGTTCTTCCTCAAGGCTTGAAAGAACTGCAGCAGTAGGTTTATTTAAGCTGTTTTCAATTAAAAGTCTGCTAACGGCTATAGGAGTTTTAATTTGATGAACCCAAGAAGTTATAAATTCTTCATTATCTTTCTTAGTATCATAAAGCTTTTGAATTTTTTCATTTTGGTATTCATAGACATCCTTTAAAAGATGGTGAAATAGTTTTTGTTCGTAACTTTTAGGTTTGGGAACTCTATAGAATAACTCATCATTATTATTCTTTACTATATCATTAATTGTTTTATAATAATTTTTTATAAATAAATAATTTAAAACTAAATAAAGAGTGAAAAATATAAAAGAAACTGCATTAAGATAAATAATATTGCCCATACTAACTTTCATGCTACTATCTAGAGATATAACAGCGGAAACAAAGCTCATTAAAAGAAGATAAAAAAGTAGGGAGTATCTTTTATCAGCTAAATATTTATCAAATCTCATATTATTATATATCCTTGCCCTTTCTTAGTTTGTATATAATTTTCAATATCTAAGTCCTCTAGTTTTTTTCTAAGTCTGTTTATATTTACTGTAAGTGTATTATCATCAACGAAATTTTCATCTTCCCAAAGACTTCTCATTATAGAATCTCTGCTTATTATGCTACCTTTATCTTTCATAAGTACATATAAGATTTTGAACTCGTTTTTAGTAAGTTCTACTTTTTTATCATTATAAGATACAGTGCTATCCTTTAAATTTAATATTAAATTCCTATGTTCAATTACATTTGCTTCAGTACTCATATAATCATAGGTTCTTCTTAAAAGGGCATTTATTTTTGCCATAAGTACCTCTAAAGAAAAAGGCTTTTGCACAAAGTCATCGCCACCCATATTAATAGCCATTACTATATCCATATTGCTATTTCTTGAGGAAATAAATATAATAGGTACCTTTGATACTTCACGTATTTTTCCACACCAATAAAAGCCATCATAGGAAGGAAGATTTATATCAAGTAAAATTAGATGAGGTTCATAGTTTATAAACTCATTAAATACTTGATTAAAGTCTTTCACATAAAGCCCATCAAATCCCCAACGGTGTATATTTTCTAAAATTATTTCACGCATTTTTAAGTCATCTTCAATAATAAGTATTTTAAACATTTAATGACCTCTTTCAAATAATGTAAAGTATAGTTAGAAATATTATACAATACTTAGAAAATATATGGTATACTAAATGAAATAAAGCAAAACTTTTAAAGTTGGAGATGGTGTTATGCTAGATCATTGATATACCAAAGCTATATTTTTTAAGGCCTTAAAAAAGAGGTCTTTTTGTGATGAAAAATTTTAGATGAGGTGTATCAAATTGAATAGCAAAAAAAAGAATTTATATATAATGTATGCAATCTCTTATTTTCAGGGGTTGGTTTTTTATGGTTCTATAGCTACGGTTTTTAGGCAAAGCAGGGGACTTACCCTATCTCAAATATTTTTTATAGAGTCAATGCTTATGTTATCTATGCTTTTACTAGAAGTACCTTGGGGATACTTTGGAGATAAGTTTGGGTACAAGAAAACTTTGACTTTATCATATTTTTTCTTTTTTATTTCTAAAATAATTTTTTATAAAAGTAATAGTTTTCTTTATTTTTTAATTGCGGCAATAGTGTCAGCATTAAGTATTTCTGGTATTTCTGGTTCTGATTCAGCTCTTATTTATTTATCAGCAGAGAAAGAAGAGTCGGGTAAAGCATTTAGTTTATATGCGTCTTTTTCCGCAGCTGGTTTTTTTACAGCTTCATTTTTATCTACTTTTATGATAAAGGTTAGCTTGGATTTGCCAGTGTTTCTTACTATATTTCCTTATGGGGTAACATTTTTTTTAGTGTTTTTCTTAAAGGATGTAAAGGAGACTAATAAGGAAATAAAGATTAAAGGTAGCATAAAATCCGTTTTAACAAATAAGGAAATGTTGGTTTTTATAGCAGCTATTGCTTTAATTTCGGAATCTACTCATTCTATTTGTGTATTTTTAAATGGGCCAAAGTATTTAGAAATAGGTGTGCCTATAAAATATTTTGGGTTATTAACAGCTTTTATGCAAATAATATGTATAAGCTCTTCTAAAGCTTATAAAATAAAAGATAGGTTTGGCTATGAATTATCCTTTAAAGCTTTAATTGCTTTAATAATTGGGTGCAGCTTTTTATTGGCATACGTAAAGGGAAGAATTATTACCATAATATTTATAGCTTTAATTGAAGGAGCTTTTGCCATAATACAGCCTTTAAACATGGACATCCAAAATAAGTCCATAGAGGGGGAAAATAGGGCCACCATTTTATCTATGTATGCAATGTTTGGGAATGTCATAGCTTCCTTTGTAAATTTATCTATTGGAAAGGCTAGTGATGTTTCTTTAGGATTTAGTTTCATATTTTGTGGAATATTAAGTATAATAGCTTTGATATTAATAATTAAGTGGAGTAAAAAATGGAGGGAAAAAGGATGCAAGTTGGAGATTACAATAAGTTTAAAATAAGTAGAAAAACAAAAATAGGTTATTATTTAGATGCTGAAACAGGAGATACAAAAGATGATATTTTATTACCTTTTAAAGAGTCTTTAGAAAAAGAATTTGAAGAGGGGGATGAAATAATTGTATTCCTCTATAGAGATTCAAAGGACAGATTGGTGGCTACATTAAGGGACCCTTTAGCTAAGGTAGGAGATTTAGCTTATCTTAAAGTTAAGGATAATTCACAAATAGGAGCTTTTTTAGAAATAGGAATAGATAGAGATTTATTCGTGCCTTTAAAGGAGCAAAAATATAGATTACAAGAAGGCGATAGCTATTTATTTTATGTATATGAGGATAAAACTGGAAGATTAGCTGGTACAGTAGATGTAGAAGAACATTTACAAATGGGAGAAGGGTATAAGGTTGGAGATGAAGTAATGGGAACTATCTGTGGACTTTATAGAAGTGAAAATGTAATTGTAGCAGTAGAAGATAAATATAAGGGTATAATGCTTAAAAATGAATACTTTATTAAGGTAAGAAACGGAGAAAAGATAAAATTAAAGATTAAAAAAGTTTATGAAGACGGAACCCTGGGGCTTACAACTAGAGTAACTGGAAAGGAAGAAAGAACTCAGCTTCAAGAGGATATTTTAAAGTACTTAAAAGAAAATGACGGTTTTATGGAATATAATGATGCCTCCTCACCTGAAGAAATAAAGGAAGTATTTAAAACTAGCAAAAACTATTTTAAAAGGGCTCTAGGGGGCTTAATGAAAAGTGGCTTAGTAACCCAAGATGAAAAAGGAACAACTTTATTAAAATAAAAAAATGGATGTAGTGCAAAAACTACATCCATTTTTTCTATGTCGAAATATTGAAAATATTTGATTATTTGATTCTATGTGATATAATAATATTAATTTCCGTTAGGAAGAATACATTTCCGCCAGGCGGAAAAGAGGAGGTTTTATGCAATTAGTAGAAAGAATTTTCATGGTATTAGAGTTACTAAGTAACAAGCCCGAAGGTCTTATGATTACAGAAATAAGCAAGTCTTTGGATTTACCTGTAAGTACTACCCATAGATTATTAGCTTCTCTTAAAGATAATGATTATGTACTTCAGGATAAGGAGACTTCTAGATATAGATTAGGATTAAAAGTGGTTTCCTTAGCGGTAGGATATTTAAATAATAACAATGTAAAAACCGTGGCAAGGCCATTTTTAGAGGATTTATTTAATAAGTATGAAGAAGTAATTTTTTTAACCGTAATGGAAAATAAAAAATCAATTTGTATTGATACTGTTAATAGTGGGGATAGGATAAAATTCTATGTGAAGATTGGAAGCGAAATGCCGTTAAACGGCGCTTCTGCAGCGCAAGCAATAGTAGCTTATTTAGAAGAAAAAGAAATAGACGAAATTTTGGAAAAAAGTGAATTCAAGAGATATAGTAAAAATACTTTAACAGATTGCTTAGAAGTAAAAGAAAAGTTGAGTAAAATAAGGGAAGCTGGTTATGCAGTTTGTGACGAAGAATTAGATGATGGAGTTATTGCTATATCTACACCTATAAGAAATATGTATGGAAAAGTTATAGGAAGTGTAACTATGATAAGTATTAAAACTGAAAATAATGAAATAGAAAATAAGATCCATAGCTTGATAGATACTGCTGATAAAATATCTACGTCCCTAGGATGGATGAAGTAGGGGTATAGGGGGGGTTATATTGGCCGAAAATCTTAATGAATTTCTAAAAGTGATGAATAAAGTAAATTCTATAGGGCACAAAGAAGGAAAAGGTGTAACTAGATTAGCCTTGTCTAGAGAAGATATGGAGGCTAGAGCTTACTTAATAGAAATATTTAAAAATATGGGATTAACAATAAATGAAGATGGGGTTGGCAATGTTAGAGCTATAAAAAAGGGTGAAGATAAAAATTTACCTTGCGTTATGGTTGGCTCACATATAGATACGGTACCTCATGGAGGAAAATACGATGGACTATTAGGGGTGGTGGCAGGGATAGAGTTAGTGAGAAAGTTAATCCAAAACAATATACCACATAACCACTCAATAGAAATAGTTATTTTTTCAACAGAGGAATCAAGTAGGTTTAATCTTTCCACCGTTGGCAGTAAGGTCATGACAGGGAAAATGGATGTGGAGGAATTAAAAAACTATAGAGATGATGATGAAGTATCGATTTATGAAGCTTTAATTCATAATAACTATAATCCTGAGGATATAAAAAAAGATATTTTAAAAGAGGGTAGTATAAAAGCTTTTCTAGAATTGCATATAGAACAAGGTCCTGTACTTGAGAAAGAAAATATACCTATTGGAATAGTGGAAGCTATTGCAGCTCCAATAAGGCTTCTCATAGAACTAGAAGGAGAAGAAGCGCACTCAGGTGGATGTCCTATGAATATGAGAAAAGACGCACTGGTAGCAGCATCAGAAATTATTTTAGGAGTAGAAAATGTAGGTAATAGGGAAGCTACATATAAAACAGTAACAACTACAGGAAATTGTAGAACTTTTCCTGGAGCAATCAATGTAGTTCCTGGAAAAGTAGAATTATTTGTTGATATTAGGGGTATTGACAAAGATAGTATGAGTAGAGCTTTAAAAGGTGTAAATAATTGCATTTACAAAGTAAGTAAAAAGCGTAATATAAAAAGCCATGTAAAGATATTAAGTCGAGAAGAGCCTATAGCATGTAGCAATAAAATGATGGAACTTGTAAAAGGTGTATGCAATAGATTAGGTGTAAATTATAAAGTGATGGCAAGTGGTGCAGGACATGACACAATGAATATGAGTAAGATAGCACCATCATCTTTAATATTTATACCTTGTAAAGGTGGAATAAGTCATAATCCCAATGAAGATGTAGATTTAAAACATATTGAAATAGGAATAAATGTATTATATGAAGCTGTTTTAGAACTTGCGAAATGATTTTTATCAAAAATTGGGATTTGGAGGAGTCGATATGAAAACATTAATTAAGGACGGATGGATAGTAGATCCATCTCAGAATTTATTTGGAATATACGATATTCTTATAGAAGATGAAAAAATCTCAAAAGTTGAAAAACATATTGAAATAGATGGATGCAAGGTAGTTGAAGCTTCTGGATATTATGTTTGTCCGGGATTAATAGATGCTCATGTGCATTTAAGAGAGCCAGGACAAGAATATAAAGAAACAATTAAGACAGGAGCAATGGCTGCAGTAGCTGGAGGTTTTACAAGTATAGTGTGCATGCCAAATACAACGCCAGTTATAGATAATGAAGAGGTAGTTCAATATGTTATAAATAAGGGCAAAAAAGCAAAATGCAATATATATACTATGGGAAGTATAACAAAGAGTCTTGAAGGATTAGAAAAGAGTCCATATATGGAGCTAGTGAAAGCTGGAATAGTTGGGATAACGGATGATGGTAAAACTGTAATGAATACCAGAGTAATGTATGAAGCTATGATGGATGCAAAAGCCTTAGAAATACCCGTAAGTGCACATTGTGAGGATATAAATTTAGTATATGACAGAAGTATAAATAAAGGTAAGATGTCAGAAGAACTAAACTTAGAAGGAGTACCGGCCTTAGCGGAAGAGGTTATTATATGGAGGGATATAGTACTTGCAGATATAACAGAAGCGCACCTTCATATTCAGCATATATCAACTAAAAAAGCTTTAGAAATGGTTAGAGAAGCTAAGAAAAAAGGGATTAATGTAACCTGTGAAGTAACTCCTCATCATTTTTCATTAACAGAGGATGAGATTAAAAGTTTAGGTTCTAATGGTAAAATGAGTCCCCCTCTAAGAACGATAGAGGATGTGGAGGCTTTAATCGAAGGGATTTTTGACGGTACTATAGATATTATTGCTACAGATCACGCGCCTCATAGTACTGAGGACAAGGAGAAAAATCTTGTAGATGCAGCAAATGGAATAGTTGGTTTAGAAACTGCCCTTGGAATATCCTTGTTAGAATTAGTTCATAAAAGAAAAATGTCAATAGAAAAACTTATAGATAAAATGAGCTGTACTCCGGCAAAGCTTTTTAAAATTCCCGGAGGAACTTTAAAAGAAGGAAGTTTTGCAGATATAATTTTATTGGATATAGAAAAAGAATGGATAGTAGATAGTAACAAATTCTATTCGAAATCAAAAAATTCACCTTTTCATAACAGAAAATTAAGAGGAAAAGCAGTAACTACTATAGTTAGAGGAGAAATTCAATTTTGTGAAATATAAGGAGGGTGGAATTTTTATATGAAAACAACTAAAGGAAAAGTCATATCTAATAAATGTATTAAAGGTAAATATTATCACTTAGTAATCAAATGTAGTCCCTTAGCTGAGGAAATTAAAGAGGGGCAAATACTTCATATACGTTGTGGCTCTAATGAAGATCCGTTTTTAAGAAGGCCTTTTAGTGTCTATAGATTCCATAAAGAAAATGGAGAAATAGAAGTTGTTTATATTGTAAAAGGTAAAGGAACAGAAATTATGACGGGCTTTAAAAGTGGTGATGAAATAGATTTACTAGGACCAACAGGTAATGGTTACTCATTAAATGAAAGTGCAAAGGGAATTATTATTATTGGTAGAGGGGTAGGAATAGCTTCCGTAATATCCTTAGCAGAAAAAGCTAGAAAAAAATATATAAAAGTAATAGCTGTTTTAAGTGGTAAAACTAAAGAGAGTATACTAGGCGAAGAATTTTTAAATAGCATAGGTTGTACAGTTTACTCAATACAGGATGAAGATGGCACAAGTTCAATGGATAACCTAAAAAATATTCTAGATAAGCATATAAATACAGATAATATAAATCAAATGTTTACTTGTGGTTCTAATAGAGTGGGAAAATTACTAAGAGACATTAGTCTCCGTTATAAAATAGAAAGTTATATATCCTTAGAGGAAAAAATGGCTTGTGGAATTGGAGTATGTTTAGCTTGTGTATGTAAAACGAAAGATGGATACAAAACTGTTTGTAATCATGGGCCTGTTTTTTCAACGGAGGAGGTGAGTTTTGATGAGTAAACCAAATCTCCAAGTTAAATTAGGAAAGATAACTTTAAGGAACCCAGTTATGCCTGCATCGGGAACTTTTGGTATAGGTAGTTGCGAATTGATAGATGTAAATAAGATAGGCGCTGTAGTACCTAAAAGTGTTACTCTACATCCTAGAGATGGAAATAAAACTCCTAGAATTGCTGAAACTACAGGGGGAATACTAAATTCTATAGGCATACAAAGTAAAGGTTTAGAGCATTTTATAAAAAATGATCTTCAATGCTATGCTAAGTTTAATACACCAATTATGGTAAGTGTTTCTGCTTATAGTGTAGATGAATTTAAAAAGATGGTAGAAATATTAGACAAAGAAGAAGCTTGCTCAATGATTGAGTTAAATATATCCTGTCCTAACCTGGAAGAGGGAGGGAAAGCTTTTGGCATGAGTGAAGAAGCCACATATAAAATTGTAAAAGAAGTTAGGGGAATAACGGAAAAAACTATTATTCCAAAGCTTACTCCAAATGTGAGTGATATAGTTACTATTGCTCTAGCAGCCCAAGAAGGAGGAGCGGATTCCATAGCTCTTACCAATACTTATATAGGCATGGCTATAGATGTTAATACTCGTAAACCAAAACTAGGTAATATTATTGGAGGACTGTCAGGACCAGCTATAAAGCCGATTTCTCTTAGGATGGTATGGCAAGTAGCTCAAAAGGTTAACTTACCTATTATAGGCATAGGTGGAATTGCTAATTGGGAAGATGCAATAGAATATATTTTAGCGGGTGCTACAGCTATACAGTTAGGCACGTATAATTTTGTTAACCCAAACTGTATGATTGATACAGTGAAAGGTATAGAAAAATATTTAGTAGAAAATGGATATTCTAGTGTTAAAGATATAATAGGAAAGGTCGAAATATAAGAGGAGGTGTATATTTTGGAAAACAAAAATTGTCTTTCTATAAAAAATCTGCAAAAAACATATAAGAGCATGCTGGGAAAGGAAACAATAGCATTAAAGGATATAAATATTGACATTAAAAATGGTGAGTTTGTGTCTATAATTGGTCCTTCAGGATGTGGAAAATCCACCTTATTAAAAATTGTTAGCAATTTAGAAAAGTACTCAGGTGGAACAATTGAATTTAATGAAAACCTAAAGGGAAATGAACATATAGGTTTTGTTTTTC
This sequence comes from Clostridium malenominatum, assembly GCF_039521365.1. NCBI lineage: Bacteria > Bacillati > Bacillota > Clostridia > Eubacteriales > Clostridiaceae > Clostridium > Clostridium malenominatum. The sequence continues at coordinate 60,940 of NZ_BAAACF010000006.1, read as the reverse complement.
AAGATTCAGTACTATTACCATGGAAGACTGTTTTAGAAAATGCTATGTTTCCATTGAAAATTAAGAATATGGCAAATGAAGAAAGACTTAAATATTTAGATGAATTATTAGAAGTTGCAGGGCTGTCAGATTTTAAAAATTCTCTTCCAAGAGAATTATCTGGCGGTATGAGACAAAGGGTTTCTATAGTGAGATCTCTTTCTTATGATCCTCAACTACTTCTTATGGATGAACCTTTTGGTGCATTAGATGCTATGACAAGAGATACATTAAATATTCAACTATTAAAAATTTGGGAAAAGACTAAAAAGACAATTCTGTTTGTAACACATAGTATTGATGAAGCAGTAATGTTATCAGATAGAGTGGTAGTAATGTCCGCAAGACCAGGAGAAATAAAAGAAATAATAAATATAGATTTAGAAAGACCAAGAACAGCTGAAGTAAGAAATACGGAAAAATTTAATGAATACTCCAAGTATCTCAGGGAGGTGCTAGGGTGAATAATAAAGGTAGTTCGAAGCTATTTAAATTTATATTTGAGTATGCTCTATCCATAGGAGCCTTTATACTTATATGGAAAATCTATGTAGATGCTACTGGAGTTCCGGAGTATATGATGCCAAAGCCAGGGGCAGTATTTGCTAGATTGGCTGAAATGATGGGTGGAAAAGAAATTTGGGTTCACTTTTTAGTAACCAGTAGTGAAATATTTTTAGGCTTTATACTAGGTACACTACTTGGTATAATTTTTGGATATTTCCTAGAAAAATCAACTTTTTTAAAAGATGCATTAATGCCATATTTAATTTTTGCCCAAACAGCACCTAAAATTGCATTGGTTCCGTTGTTTGTAATTTGGTTTGGATTAGGTTTAACTTCAAAGTTAGTTTTGGTTGTATCTATGGTTTTCTTTCCAGTTATGGAGGGAACTATGCTTGGAATAAACGCTATTCCAAAGGATGTTAGAAACTTAATGAAGATATTAAATGCGTCCAAGTTTCAAATTTTAAGAGAAGTTGAAATGCCTTCAGCTCTTCCTATGATTTTTTCAGGGTTAAAAGTAGGTATGGTTCAGGCAGTAATCGGAGCAATAGTTGCAGAATGGATATCAGGAAAACAAGGACTTGGATATGTATTGATATATGCTTCCTCAACCTTTGATACAGTTTTGCTTATTGCAGGTATTATATTTACAATTATTGTTGGGATTATATTCTATGAGTTAGTTAATTTAATGGAGAAAAAGTTCTTATATTGGCATGAGTCCCAGCAAGTAAGATAAATTAAAAGAAAGGATGATAAGCTTGTATATTGTTGCAGATAATCCATTATACGATAATAAAGTTCCTCATTTACGTTGCGAAAAAAAAGATATCTGTGATGTAGTGTTACTTCCAGGTGATCCAGGAAGAGTAGAATTCTTTAGAGAGTTTCTAGATGACTTTGAAATTATATCTTCCAATAGAGAGTATAAATTAGCTAAAGGAAAATATAAGGGATATCCTGTGAACGTTTGCTCTACAGGAATTGGAGCCCCATCAACAGAAATTGCTATAACTGAGCTTATTGAGTTAGGCGCAAAGGCACTAATTAGAATAGGTGGTACAGGAGCAATAAAAGAAGATGTAGAGTGTGGAGAATTCATTATAAATACCGCAGCTGTTAGAATGGGTGGAGCTTCAAATTTTTATGCCATGCCAGAGTATCCAGCGGTGGCAGACTTTAATTTAGTTATGTGTATAAAGGAAGCCTGTGAAGAAAGTGGAGTGCCACATCATATGGGAATTGGTGCTTCAGTAGGTTCCTTTTATAGAGGGCAAGGAAGAAATCCCCTAGGCATAAATAAAGATAAAAATTATAAGAATTTATACGAAGAGTTTATTCGCTTAAATGTGTTAAACATTGAAATGGAGGCAGAAACTATATTTACCTTAAGCTCCATCTATGGAGTTATGGCTGGTAGTATTTGCACAGCTCATTGTAATAGATTGACTAATAAGTGGCTTGTGGATTATGAAGAGCCTCAGAAAAGATTATGTAAAACAGCACTAGAGGCAGTAACTAAAGTATATGAAAATTGCTTAAAATAAAATTTATAATATATTTTAACGATATTAAAGAGAGGGTGTAAAAATTATGAAAACTAGCTTATTTAAAAACAAAAAATGGTTTAAAGTATTAGCTACTACTTTAACACTAACACTTGGAACTACTTTACTTGCAGCTTGTGGAAGTAGCAAAAAGGAACCTGTAGCAGATAAAAAAGAATTGAAAAAGGTATCCATTCAAATTGATGGAGCAGCAGTGCCTTATTATGCGCCGCTTTATGTAGCAAAAGAAAAGGGTTACTTTAAAGAACAGGGATTAGATGTGGAATTTTACTATGCAGCAGCAGCAGAAATTGTTAAGAACGTTGCAGCAGGAAATGTAGAATTTGGATTCCCAAATGCTGACTCAGTTTTAATTGCTAAAACTCAAGGCATACCAGTAAAAGTAGTTCACACTACATACCAAAATGGTCTTGGAGCAGCAATATTTAAAACATCTCAAGGAATAAAAACTCCAGCGGACTTTAAAGGTAAAAAAGTTGCAGTTACTTCCCTTGGAAGTCCAAATTATATTCAATTACAAGTTATGTTAAAGGAAGCAGGATTAACTTTAGATGACATTAAAGTTGAAGTTATTGGAACTGGTGCTATAGTAAATGCTTTAGTTACAGATCAAATTGATGTTATGGTATTCTCAATGCTAAGAACAATAGAGTTAAAGAATCAGGGAGTAGATGTAAGTGAAATACGTTCAGACGATTTCTTGCCATCCCATGGTAATGTTTTAATAGCCAGCGATAAGCTAACAAAAGAAAATCCTCAGTTAATAGAAGGATTTAAAACTGCATTAAATAAAGGTATACAGTATATAGTTGACGGAAACGCAGAAGAAGCTGTTAATCTTTCAATTGAAAAATATGCACAAAGCTTTAAAGGTAAAGAAGCTACTATAACTAAGATATTAAATGAAGTATTCGTTCCATATTTATGGCAGAGCGAAAACACTAAGAAAAATGGTTTAGGAGCAGCAGACTTAGAAAAGTGGAATAAATCAATAAAAATACTAAATGAATATAAGGTAATTGACAAAACTTTCGACGCAAAAGAATTAATCTACACAGCTAAATAATAAGGAAGTGATGTATTTGTTAAGTAGGGAGCAGAGAAAAATAGTTCTTCCTATAATAATGTTTCCAATAATAATTTTATTATGGAAATTGTATATTGCACTATTTAACATTCCCCCATATTTATTGCCACAACCAGAAGAACTTATGAAAAGTATGGCGGATTTCTTAGTTAATGGCGATATGATTTCACATATTAATACTACTTTAAAGGAAGTTTTTATAGGAGTAGCTGTTGGTATACTAATAGGACTTGTACTAGGATACATTGTTGCTAAATCAAAGTTTATTGAACGTTTTATTATGCCATTTGTGTTAATAATACAAACGGCACCTAAGATTTCTTTAGCTCCGCTCTTCATATTATGGTTTGGACTTGGATTGCAATCTAAAATTGCAATAGTAATTTTAGTTGTTTCATTTCCAGTTATGATTAATGAAGTTGTAGCAATTAGAAGTATAGATGCTAATGTATTTAATCTTATGAAAATACTTGATGCATCAGCATGGCAAAAATTTATATATATTGAGTTGCCATATTCTCTTCAAGCTATACTTTCAGGTATTAAGATTGCATTGACACAGGCTATGGTTGGAGCCGTTATAGGAGAGATGATAGGGGCCAAATCAGGGCTAGGATATTTATTAACCTTAGGAAATGAAACATACGATATAAACTTGGTTCTAAGTTCAATAATTATACTAAGTTTAATAGGGTTAATATTATATTTAGTTGCAGGTTTTGTAGAAAAGAAATTATTAATATGGAAAGAAGAAGGAGTATAACCTTTTAGGTTATACCCTTCTTCTTTTTATTCTAATAAGTCTATAGCTTCTGGGGATAGGTACCATTTTTCTACGTCAATTTTTGTATTGTCGCCAATATATAAATTGTTTTCAGACAGAGTAAGTGTTTTGCCGTTAATTATAGCTATATTTTTGTTTTGAGGAAATCTAATTTCAGTAGTTCCTTTTGAAACTATTAAAACTAAATTATCCTTGTCCATTGAATCTACAGTAACCAAAGCTCCCTTTTCTTTAAAAGCTTTTTTTGCTAGGAGAACTGGTAAGAAAAGAATCTTCTTTTCATAATTATCAAAATCTAAAAGATTATTAGGTTCAAAACCCCAAAGTACATCGTCATTTGTAACTACATAAATTTTAACTTCTTTAATATTTTTAGCCTTTACTTTACTATTTCCTAGAGATAAAAATATGGTACTAAAAGAAACAATGAAAATAAGTATTAAATTTAAAATTCTAACATTCTTTTTCTTCATGTTAATCCCCCTTTAAAAAAATGTAAGTTTACTGATAATATATGAATGAATTAATATATATATGTTAATTTTCAGATAAGTTATTTAAACATGGAATTTTATTGTATAATTAAATAAAGAATAGAGAATGAAAAACAAAGAACAAATATATTTGTTATCTGTTATTTATTCTTTCTTATTTGAGAAGGGGTGTTGACGTGAAGAAGTTTTTAGAAATGTTTTGGAGCTTTTATAAAATAGGAGCTTTTACTTTTGGCGGAGGATATGCAATGATTCCTTTAATTCAAGCGGAAGTTGTGGATAATAAGAAGTGGATAGATAAGGAAGAGTTTTTAGATATTTTAGTAGTAGCTCAATCTTTTCCGGGTGTTCTAGCGGTAAATTCCTCAACCTTTATAGGATATAAAATAGCAGGAGCTCCAGGCGCCATAGCAGCACTTTTAGGAGCAGTATTACCTTCCTTTATAATAATAATAGTTATAGCTGCTTTTTTTATGCAGTTTAGAGAAAACCACTATGTAGACTTAGTATTTAGAGGAATTGCAGCGGCGGTGCCAATGCTTGTTTTGATTGCAGTAGTGAATCTTTCAAAATCCGTAAAGAAAAATTATGCTAACCTTTTGATGGTAATAGCCACAATTATTGCTATTACATTTTTTAAGGTTCATCCAGTAATTGTGATAGTGATATCAGCATTATATGGATACTTTTATTACGGAAAGAAGGTGGATTAGTTGAGTTTGCTTATAGAGTTATATTTAACTTTTTTAAAAATAGGAGCCTTTGCCTTTGGAGGGGGATACGCTGTACTTTCTTTAATAGAGAGGGAAATTGTAACTAATAAAGGATGGATTACTTTAAGAGAATTTACAGATGTCATTGGTATTTCTCAAATGACACCAGGACCTATAGCTATTAACGCTGCTACCTTTGTAGGATATAAAGTAGGGGGACCTATAGGAAGTTTTTTTGCTACTTTAGGAGTAGTAACTGTTTCTTTTATATTGATTTCCATAGCTAGCCATTATATGGCAAAATTTAAAGAATCTAAAGTTATGAAAGCTTGCCTTATGGGAATGAGGCCAGCTTTGATTGGATTAATTATTTCGGCGTTTTTATCCCTAGGCAAAGAGTCCTATAAAGATTTTAAAAGTGTTTTAGTAGGAATAGGAGTAATGGGATTATTATTATCTAAAAAAATAAATCCAATATTAGTTATAGTAATGGCAGGAGCTGTAGGGGTAATTATTTTCTAAGATTATTGTATATTTTTAGAACATGTGCTATAATTTACTTTGCGAAGGGGAGTAGCGTAAACTTAACTATTCGTCAATACGGCATTTGCCCGGATAGTTACTCGAGATAGAGATGCAAGACCTTTGTCCTATATAACTAGGGCAAGGGTCTTTTTTGATTTTATAAATAAGTAAATTAATCTAATAAATTAATTAATATAGACAAATAATATATAAGAGGTGAATTTAAATGTGGTTTGACAAAAGTAAAGAAGATGTGATAACTGAGTTATCCGTAGATGTGGTTAATGGTCTTACTTCTGAAGAAGTAGAAAAACGTAAAGAAAAATATGGGCTAAATGAGCTAACTGCAAAAGAAGGAAAATCCATGGTAAGGATGTTCCTTGAACAATTAAACGACCCGCTAATATACATACTTTTAGCAGCGGCATTCGCATCGGGAATAGTTGGAGAAGTAACAGATGCTATTATAATTTGTTTAGTTATTCTTTTAAATGCTGTTATTGGTCTTATTCAAGAATCTAAGGCTGAAAAGGCTCTAGAGGCCTTAAAGAAGATGTCTACCCCTAAAGCTGTAGTTAAAAGAGATGGACAAATAAAAGAAATTCCTTCACAGGAAGTTGTTCCTGGAGACATAATCATCTTAGATGCAGGGAGATCTGTACCTTGTGATTTAAGACTTATAGAAACTGCAAATTTAAAAATTGAAGAATCAGCCCTTACAGGAGAATCAGTACCTGTAGATAAAAATGCAAACATGGTTTTAGACGGTGAAGACACTGCTTTAGGTGATCAAAAGAACATGGCATTTATGTCTACCCTTGCTACTTATGGTAGAGGTGTTGGTGTAGCCGTTGGAACAGGTATGAGTACTGAAATAGGTAAGATAGCAAAAATGCTTGAGGACCAAGAGCAAGATTTAACTCCTCTTCAGAAAAAGCTAGCAGAGCTTGGCAAAACATTAGGTTTTGCAGCCTTAGGAATATGTGCTGTAATGTTTGTTGTTGGTATAATTCAAAAGAGAGATTTACTTGAAATGTTCTTAACTTCAATAAGCTTAGCTGTTGCTGCGATTCCAGAAGGTCTTCCAGCTATAGTTACCATAGTTCTTGCTATGGGCGTTCAAAAGATGATAAAGGAAAATGCTATAGTAAGAAAACTTCCAGCTGTTGAAACATTAGGTGCAGTAAATGTAATATGTTCAGATAAAACAGGGACATTAACTCAAAACAAAATGACAGTAACTAAATTTTATGCAGATAATTATCTTGGAGATATAGATACTTTAAGCAAAGACAATGCTATTCACAAATTGCTTTTAGAAAATTTAGTATTATGTAATGATGCTACTTATAAAGAAGATTCTAAAACAGGAGACCCAACTGAAATTGCATTACTTGAAGCTGGAGCTAAATACAATTTATTTAAAGATGATTTTGATAAGGTTCGCACAAGAGTAAACGAAGTTCCTTTTGATTCAGATAGAAAACTTATGACTACTGTTAATGAGTATGATGGCGAATTCTATGTAATGACAAAGGGTGCTACAGATAATTTAATAAAATTATGTAATAACGCTTATATCGATGGAGAAATAGTTCCATTAACAGAAGAAATAAAAGAAAATATATCTAAAGCTACTTTAGACATGTCCAATGATGCTCTAAGAGTTTTAGGTGCGGCTTTTAAAAAGATAAATTCAAAGCATGTGGAAATTGATACTTTGGAAACAGATTTAATTTTCATAGGTTTAGTTGGAATGATTGACCCACCAAGAGAAGAAGTTAAGGCTGCTATTGCTGAATGTAAAAAATCAGGAATAAAAACCATAATGATTACAGGGGACCATAAAAATACTGCCTTTGCTATAGCTAAAGAATTAGGCATAGCAGAAGAGGAGTCTCAGGCTGTATTTGGTGCAGAAATAGACAAAATTACTGATGAAGAATTAGCAGAAAAGACAAAACACTTAAGAGTATTTGCTAGAGTTTCACCAGAGCATAAGGTTAGAATAGTTAAAGCCTTTAAATCAAAGGGAAATATAGTTTCTATGACTGGAGACGGTGTTAATGACGCTCCTTCATTAAAAATGGCTGACATTGGTGTGGCTATGGGTATTACAGGAACAGACGTTGCTAAGGGCGCTTCAGACATGGTATTAACAGATGATAACTTTGCAACCATAGTAGCGGCTATAAAGGAAGGTAGAAATATTTTCAATAATATTAAAAAGTCCATAGTGTTCTTATTATCCTGTAATATTGGAGAAATAATAGCATTGTTCTTTGCTATATTACTTGGATGGCCAGCACCACTTAGACCAATCCATTTGTTATGGGTTAACTTAGTAACAGATAGTTTACCAGCTTTATCCCTTGGTGCAGACCCAGGAGACCCAGAGGTAATGAAAGAAAAACCAAGAGATGCTAAGGCAAGTTTATTTGCTGGCGGAACTGGAACCTTCTTATTGTTAAATGGTACCCTAATAGGATTTTTAACTTTAGGAGCCTTTGTTATAGGTGTTAAAGAACATATGGGAATGACTAGTCTTTTCCCACTATTACCAGAAGTAATATCAGAGGAAGCTATGATAAGCGGTCAAACAATGGCATTTATAGTGCTAAGTGTATCACAGTTATTCCATGCCCTTAACTTAAGACATCCAAGAAAATCTATATTCCAAGTAGGATTATTTACTAATAAATACTTAATAGGATCTATAATATTAGGTATTTTCCTTCAGGATATAGTAGTAACTGTACCAGCTCTTGCACAAATATTTAAAGTTATAGACCTAAGTATGACTGACTGGACAATAGTTGGAGTGTTATCTATGGTTCCATTAATATTTAATGAAATAGCTAAGATATTTTTGAGAGCAAGAGAAAAATAGTTTTTTAGTTATTTAGTTGTAAACAAACTACCCTTGAATTTTTATAATAAAAATTCAAGGGTAGTTTTATCCATATTTAAATATCTAATCATCTAAAAAACTTATTTAATCAACTCTTTTGATTTTAAAAATTCTCTAGCTACATCTTGAGTTTCTCTTCCTAATTTATCGCACTGATAGTTAAGATTTTGCATGCTTTCTTCGTCTAATATACTATCTAGCTTTAAAAGTAATTCTTTAACTTCTGGATATTTCTCAAAGGTTTCAGCTCTGCCCATAGGTACTGCATAGTATGGAGGGAAGAACTTCAGGTCATCTTCTAAAACCTTTAAATCAAAAGCAACTAGTAAACCTTCTGTGGAAAAGGCATCTATTACATCAAGTTCTTTTGAATCTATAGCAGTATATCTTAAGCTAGAATCCATACCTTTCTCTGATTTAAACTTCATATTATATTTTTTAGTCAACCCAGGAAGTCCGTCATCTCTTCCTAAAAACTCCATGGTAGCACCAATGGTTAAATCCTTGCTTATCTTTTTTAAATCCGAGAAAGTTTTTAAGTTGTGTTTTTCTGCAAAATCCTTTCTAACAGCCAATGTATAAGTGTTATTGAAACCTAAGGGCTTTAACATTTCTAAATTATATTTTTCCTTCATGCCTTTTTTAGTGACTTCATAAGCTTCCGTCGGGTCTGAAGTAGAAGGTTCATTTAAAATGCTTATTAACGCTGTACCTGTGTATTCAGGATAAATATCTACATCTCCTTTTGTGATAGCCTTTAATACTACATCGGTACCAGCTAAATTGAATTTTCTTTCAACCTTGATATCTGTATTTTCTTCTATTAATATGGCATAAATATTTGCGAGCAATTCATTTTCAGTATAGTTTTTAGCCCCTATAACTATTTTTTCACTTCTGTCAAAGGCATTAAATACCATTGGAGAAATGATGGCTATCATAAGCACAATAGCTGTAATGGCTAATCTCTTTTTAGTAGCTTTATTAGACTTGTTTTTAGGATTTACGGTTTTTTCTACTTTACCAATAACGAAATCCATTAATAAGGCTAGTATACAGGCGGGTATTGCACCAGCTAATATCATATTTGTGTTTACAGTCTGTACACCTGTATAAATAAAGCTTCCAAGACCGCCAGCACCTATAAAGGCAGCTATGGTCATAAGTCCTACGGCAGTAACAGCTGATATTCTTATACCTGCCATGATTACTGGTAGGGCAAGTGGAAGTTGCACCATTTTAAGCAATTGAGCCTCCGTCATTCCCATAGCTCGACCAGCTTCTATAGTAGCTGGATTAATATTCATAAGGCCAGTATAGGTATTTTTAATTATAGGTAAAAGGGAGTAAAGGCAAACCATAAGTATAGCAGGGGTTTCTCCTATACCTAAAAATGGTATTAAAAATCCCATTAGAGCTAAACTTGGTATAGCTTGAAGTATATTTGCAACTCCAATAATGGAGGGCGCTAAATTCTTTTTCTTTGATATAAGAATTCCTAGAGGAACTCCTATGAGAATAGCAATTACAACGGCTAAAAGAGAAAGCTGTATATGTTTTAAAGCAAGAGATACTACATCTCCTCTTTTGCTTATTATAAAATCTAAAAAATTAGCAGATTTCATGTATTTTCACCACCTAAGTTAAAATAGTTTTTCTTCAAATAGAGTAATAAGACTACTTTTTGTAACTAGTCCTTTAAGTACTCCAAATTTATCTACTACAGGTATATATCCTACACCATGGTTATTCATCTTTTTCAAAACAAGGCAAATTGACTCATCATTATAAACGTAAATCAATTCTTTTGACATAATTGAACCAATTTTAAGGCTTGGATTAATCATGTTTTCTCTAATGTCCTTAGAGGTAACAATACCTTGAAGTTTGTTATCATTGTCTACAATTAATAAGCTATCTACCTTGCTGCTTTGCATAATACCTATAGCCTGTAGCACTGTTCTATTTGGAGAAGAGGTAATAGGACTCTTTATCATAATATCCTCAGCCTTAATAAATTCAGGTTGATTCCACAGTCTATTAGCTCCTATAAAGCCTTCTACAAAGCCCTTTTGAGGATTTCTTAGTATTTGTTCTGGAGTATCAAATTGAACAATGTCTCCATCCTTCATAATACATATTCTATCTCCAAGTTTTATGGCCTCATCCATATCATGGGTTACAAATACTATGGTTTTCTTAAGATCTTGTTGAAGCTTAAAAACTTCTTCTTGAAGAGTATTTCTAGTTATAGGGTCCAGGGCACTAAAAGGCTCGTCCATTAAAATTATATCTGGATTTACAGCAAGAGCTCTTGCCACACCAACTCTTTGTTGCTGTCCTCCACTTAGTTCATCGGGAAACCTATCTATATATTTATCTGGCTCTAAGCCAACTAAATCCAAAAGCTCTTTTGATTTTTTTCTTCTTTCTTCAAAGGTCCATTTATTTAAAAAGGGAACAAGTTCAATATTCTCCCCAATAGTCATGTGAGGAAAAAGTCCTGTTTGTTGAATTACGTATCCTATATTACGTCTTAACTCAATGGTATTTTTTTTCATTATATCCTCTCCATTAATAAGTATGTTTCCTGAAGAAGGGGTTATAAGCTTGTTTATCATTTTTAAAGAGGTTGTCTTACCACAACCACTAGGACCTATAAGTATTAAAAATTCTCCATCATTTATAGTTAAGTTTATGTTTTTTAATACTGCAGTATTTTTAAAAGTCTTAGTTACATTTTTGAATTCTATCATTAAAATCACTCCTTTACAACTGACAACTTAATTGTAACATGTAAGATGTTACTTGTAAAATTACTGAAAAAGGTATTTCTAAGAATAATGGCTCTTATAGTAGGTATTTACCTTAATTAACGTTAAAATACTTTAAATAACTTCAAATAACTCCTTATGTCTTGAACTTAGCATATTAAGTACTATATAATTAAAATGATAAGAAATTTGAAATAAAATTCATATATTGTGGGTGATGAATATGGAAATATCTAGAGTAGGAAATAATTCTCCAATAGTAAATAGCGATAATAAATCTATAAGTAGTAAAAAGGATTTTTCTCAAAGTTTTAGTTTTGCACGAGAAAGAAGATCTGAAGCTGAACTTAAGAAAATGTTAGAGGATATAAAGAAAAAGGGGAATAGACTTGCCGTAACAAAGTGTTATGTAGATGTGGCTGTTTATAAAAGAATGATAAAGGAATATTTAAACTCTATATTAAACTACATGTATAGTGTAAAAAAAGACATAAGCTTTTGGCAAACTCAGTATTTCATAACAGTAGATACTATAGATAAAAAACTTCAAGATTTAACAGAACTTCTTTTGAGTGAGGAAAAGGAAAATCTAGATATCGCAAGTAGTATAGATGAAATTGCAGGGCTTTTAATGGACGTTTACAAATAAAATTATGTGACAATTTTGTTTGTGTCATAAATCCCCACTCCCTCCACATATAATTATAAATAATACTTTTTATTAATTTAAAGTGTTAAAGAAAAAATGGAAAGGAAGGGATGGGAATGGCTCCTATTAGTGCTCTTTTAATTATTGCTATTATTTTTGCTTTTGGAGATTTTATTGGCACAAAAACAAAAGCTTGGATACCATCAGTATTTGTCGTGGCAGTGTTGTTATTGCTGGGCTTTTGGACAACTTTACCTAAAAATTTAATTGACATACCAGGTCTTGGCATGCCACTGGCGGGAATTGCTATGTATCTTTGTATTACTCACATGGGGACAATAATAAGTGTTTCAGAACTGGTAAAGCAATGGAAGGTCATCGTAGTTACTTTAGCAGGGTTAGCAGGCATGATTTTAGCTTGTTGGTTTATATGTATTCCTCTAATTGGAAGAGAATATATCATAGCAGGATTACCACCGCTAACCGGTGGAATAGTAGCTGCTTTAATGATGCAAGAAGCTGCAGCGGCAAAGGGATTAGAGTTAGCTTCTATATTAGCAATTGTAATGTATGTAATGCAAGGTTTTGCAGGATACCCACTGACTGCTATATGTCTTAAAAAAGAAGGTAGAAGACTTCTTAAGATATATGATCAAGGTGGAGCTCAAAAGGATGCTAATAGTAAAGAAGCTTCTAAGGTAGTTGAAAAAAAGAAAAAATTAATACCACCTATACCAGAAAAATATAATACTACAACTACAGTCATTGCAAAGATGGCAGTGAATGGATTTTTAGCTTTTAAGGTTGCAGCTATGACTAACAACAAAATTTCTCCTTTTGTTTTATGTTTAGTTTTTGCTATTATACTTCAGGAAATAGGATTTTTAGATAGAGATTCTTTAAATGTTTCAAAGTCTTTTGGATTTTTAATGTTCATACTCATGGTTTATATTTTTGGAGCATTATCAAGAGCTACTCCAGAAATGCTTTTGAAAATTGCAGGACCATTAATAATAATAATAGTGGTAGGAGTTGCAGGGATGGCAGTAACCTCTATTTTAGTAGGGAAATTTCTTGGAATGACAAAGGAAATGGCTTTTGCAACTTCCCTTACAGCATTATATGGCTTCCCACCAAACTATGTATTAACAGAAGAGGCATCTAAGGCTTTAGCTAAAAACGAGGAAGAGAAAAAGTATTTAATGGATCAAATGCTTCCTCAAATGATAGTAGGTGGATTTGTCACAGTTACTATAACCTCTGTTTTAATTGCAGGGATATTTGTTAACTTATTTTAGATAATTGAGAATTAATAAGGGATTTTGCGTAGCAAAATCCCTTAATTGATATTAAATTTAGATTTGTCCTAAGAATTTTAAAATAATTTGAGCGATAACTGCTGAGCCTATATATGTTCCTGTAAAAACAACGCAGGAAACTACAACGATTCTCCAACCAGACTTTTTAAAGGCATCTAAATCTTTTCCTAAAGATATACCTACGTAAGCTAGGATTGGTGTTGTTAAAGCTAAGAAATCTACCTTAGTCATATATTTTGATATAGCAGCAGCTCCAGGCATAGTTGGATAGGTTAAAATACAACCAAGAGTTACTACATAAGCCACTGCAGGAATTTTTCCAGGCATAACTTTAGCTAGAAGTATTCCTCCTAAAGATATTAGTATTAATATAGCTATTCCAGGAAGAGCTTCTAATATATTATGTTTAGGACCTATCATATTTCCTATTAAAGTAAGAACTCCTAGCAAAATCAATGCAAATGCATTATCTTTAATTTTCATAAGTTACGCCTCCTTAGAAGTGGTAGCTTCCACACCGTATTTAAATTTATATGTTTTTTTATACAACCATTCTGTTAACGGAAGTGATAGCCATAAGCACATGTAAAGACCATCTAAGCCTGAAAGCATATTACTAGCGGCACCAAAGGCAGCTAACGTATCCTTCATATCTGGGAACATGGCTGTCAATGAACCTACTGCAGCAGTCATCATACTAGCACTTCCAACTCCTGAAGCCATAGCAAGGGAATAAGGATGTAAAGGAGTGTAAGCTGCAAAAAAACTTGCTAACAATCCGAAGAATACAGTACCAACCACAGTACCGCAAATATAAACTCCCATAACACCTTGTCCTTCTTCTCCGTCTAATCCATAAATATCGCTTATTAGAGCTATGTTTGGCTCACGTGCAATAGAGTGGGCAGCACCAATTGTTTCTCTCTTTAAGCCAAGCATTACAGCTACAGGTACTCCTAGCAATACTGTTCCTAAATTACCAAGTTCTTGAAGTATTAATGCAGGGCTAGACTTTATTATTTTAGGTAAAGTAGGTCCAATCATAGTTCCATATCTAGCCATTAAAAGCATTAGAGAAATAGTTATTAAAGCACCTGCATCCTTCATATCTTTTTCTTTTACAACCTTTAAGAATTTTGGGCTTAAAAATATTCCCATTATAAGTGCGTAAAGCATAGGAAGTAATACAATTGTTCCAGGGCCAAATTTAAATTTCATAACCCCAATAGCTTCTGCTATTGCAACTAAAATTAAAACCAATAAATGATTTTTCCAATTTTTCATTCTTTAACCGTCCTTTCAAAATAATCTTTTAATATTCCAGCATGTGTTTATGTAAGGAAAACACATGTATATATGAAGCGTACTATATTTATTTTATACACTTATATGAAATATGTCAATAAAATATATTTTTATTGACATAGAGAAAATTAGGTGATATTCTTTAGTTAAATTAATAACGTAGTCCTTCAGGGTTTGGTGAAATTCCATACCGGCGGTATAGCCCGCCAGCCGAAAGGCAGATCTGGTGAAATTCCAGGGCCGACAGTAAAGTCTGGATGAAAGAAGGAAAGAAGTGTAATGCCTATAGTATATTTTATGTGGGTTTTTTATCCTATTTAAAATTTATAAATTTAGGGCCATTATACTATTTTTCAGTTTGCATATACTAAACCCTGAAGAGATTCTTCAGGGTTTTTTGTGTTCCCCTAAATATTTTACTTCAAAGGTTGTAGGAGGAGATTATGATGGAAGAGTATATGAAAAGGGCATTAGAACTTGCCAAACTGGGAGAGGGTAGAGTAAACCCTAATCCATTAGTAGGAGCGGTAATAGTAAAGGATGGAAGGATTATAGGAGAAGGATATCACAAAGCTTTTGGAGGACCTCATGCTGAGGTAAACGCCTTCAGCAATGCACTAGAAGATGTAACTGGTGCCCACATGTATGTAACATTAGAGCCTTGTTCTCATTATGGGAAAACTCCTCCTTGTGCAAAGGCAATTGTGGAAAAAAGAATTAAAAAAGTTACTATTGCCATGAAAGATCCAAATCCAATGGTTTCTGGTAATGGAATTGATATTTTAAGAAAAAATGGAATAGAGGTAGAAGTTGGGGTAATGGAAGAAGAAGCTAAAGCTCTAAATGAAATATTTATAAAATACATAACTACAAAGCTTCCCTTTTGTATTTTAAAAACTGCCTCAACCTTAGATGGAAAGATATCCACCTTTTCTGGTGATTCAAAGTGGATAACAGGAGAAAAATCTAGAGAATATGTGCACCAAATTAGAAATAAGATTTCTTCTATTATGGTAGGGATAGAAACAGTTATAAAGGATAATCCTAGTTTAACTACTAGGATTAAAGATAAAAAGGGAAGAAATCCTATAAGGATAATTATTGACAGTAAAGGAAGAATACCCTTAGATGCAAAGTTATTATATGAGGAAGGTAGTACTATAATTGTTACAACTCAAAAGGCTTCAGATGAAAAGTTGATAAAGCTTAAGGAACTTGGGGTAGAAATAATAAAAACACCATTAAGAAATGAAAGAGTGGATTTAAATTATTTAATGAAGGAATTAGGTGAAAGAAAAATTGATAGCATACTTTTAGAAGGGGGAGGAACATTAAGTTACTCAGCCTTAAAAGAGGGAATAGTGGATAAAGTTATGACCTTTATTGCTCCTAAAATAATAGGAGGAAGAGATTCTAAAACTCCTGTAGAGGGTGATGGAATAGAATTTATGAAAGATGCTATAAATTTAAAAAACATAGAGGTTCAAAGGTTTGATGAAGATATTTTGATACAAGGGTATTTGAAGTAAGGTGGTGAAAGAAGTGTTTACAGGCATCGTAGAAGAAATAGGAAAAATTAAAGGAATAAAAAAAGGTACAAATTCAGCTACTATAATTATTGAAGGAAAAAAAGTACTTCAGGATGCAAAGCTTGGAGATAGCATATGTACTAATGGTGTTTGTCTTACGGTAACTTCCTATGGAAAGGAAGAATTTACTGTAGATGTAATGCCTGAGACTATGAGAAGAAGTAATCTAGGGAATTTAACCATAGGAAGCAATGTGAATCTAGAAAGAGCTTTAAAAGCTTCTGACAGACTAGGTGGTCACATAGTAAGCGGTCATATTGATGGTACAGGGAGAATTAAGGATTACAAAATTGAAGATAATGCTGTTTGGATTTCCATAGAGACTTCAGAGGAAGTTTTAAAATACATTATTAATAAAGGCTCCATTGCCATAGATGGGGTAAGTTTAACTGTGGCTTATGTAGATGAAAATATTTTTAAGGTATCTATAATACCTCACACTGGAGAAGAAACTACATTATTAAAGAAAAATGTAGGAGATGAAGTAAATTTAGAGTGCGATATTATAGGTAAATACGTTGAAAGATTAATTTCCTTTAATAAAAGTCACACTAATAATAGAAGCAATTTAAATATAGATTATTTAAGCAAACATGGTTTCCTATAAAATATAAGGGGTGATAGAAAATGTTTAAATTTAACACTATTGAAGAAGCAATTGAAGATATCAAAGAAGGTAAGATTATAGTGGTAGTTGATGATGAAGACAGAGAAAATGAAGGGGATTTACTAATGGCAGCGGAAAAGGTTACACCAGAAGCTGTAAACTTTATGGCTAAGTATGGAAGAGGACTTATATGTATGCCTATATGTGAAGAACGATTAAAAGAGTTAAGTATTGACCAAATGGTTCATATTAATACAGATAATAAAGGAACTGCTTTTACTGTATCAATTGATCATGAAGAAACCACCACAGGAATTTCAGCCTTTGAAAGGGCATTAACTATTAAGAAGGTATTAGAGGATGGAGTCAAAGGAGAAGAATTTAGAAGACCTGGACATATATTTCCTTTAGAGGCTAGGGAAGGAGGAGTATTAAAAAGAGCAGGACACACAGAAGCAGCCGTGGATTTAGCAAAACTTGCAGGATTTAAATCTGCTGGTGTTATATGCGAAATAATGAATGAAGATGGAACTATGGCAAGAGTACCTGATCTTATAGAATATGTTAGAGAACATAATTTGAAAATAATTACCATAGCAGATTTAATATCTTATAGAAGAAGAAATGAATCTTTAATAAAAAGAGATATAGAAGCAAAGATGCCTACAAAGTATGGAGAGTTTCAAATATATGGATATGTTAATAAATTAAATGGGGAACATCATGTTGCCTTGGTAAAGGGAGAAATTAATGATGGTAATCCAGTTTTAATTAGAATGCATTCAGAGTGCCTTACAGGAGATGCATTAGGTTCTGTTAGATGTGATTGTGGAGATCAGTATGCTGCAGCAATGAAAGCTATAGCAAAGGAAGGAAGAGGAGTTTTAGTTTATATGAGGCAAGAGGGAAGAGGAATTGGTCTTATTAATAAACTAAAAGCATATAACCTTCAAGATAAGGGAATGGATACCGTTGAGGCAAACTTAGCATTAGGTTTCCCAGCAGATCTAAGAGATTATGGAATAGGAGCTCAAATACTTGCAGATTTAGGTATAAAAAAAGTTAAATTGATGACAAACAATCCAAAAAAATTATCAGGACTATCAGGTTATGGTATAGAAATAGTAGAGAGAGTTCCTATAGAACTGCATTTACATGAAGAAAGTGAATTTTATTTAAAAACTAAAAAAGAAAAATTAGGTCACATGTTAAATTTTGAGGAGGAATAATATTATGAAAATCTATGAAGGAAATTTAATTGGTCAAGGGTTGAAGATTGGAATTATTGTAGGAAGATTTAACGAATTTATTGGAAGTAAACTATTAGGTGGAGCTATTGATGGGCTTAAAAGGCATGGTGTTGAGGAAGAAAATATAGAAATAGCATGGGTACCGGGTGCTTTTGAAATTCCATTAATAGCTAAAAAAATGGCTAAGAGTAAAAAATATGATGGAGTAATATGTTTAGGGGCAGTAATTAGAGGATCAACTACCCATTATGAATTGGTTACTGCAGAAGTTTCTAAGGGTATTGCAAAAGTTAGTTTAGATGAAGAGGTGCCTGTTATATTTGGAGTAATTACAACTGAAAATATTGAGCAAGCGATTGAAAGAGCAGGCACAAAGGCTGGAAATAAGGGTTATGACGCTGCAGTAGCTGCAATTGAGATGGCAAATTTAATGAAAAATTTATAAAACAATGAAGGGAGTCTATCATAAAATGGTAGATTCTCTATTTATTGTACTCTTTTGAAAGAATATTATACTAAATTCATAAATATTATTGACACTAAAATGATAATATATTAACATAAGTGAAGAGGAATTATATTTATCAGGGTAGGAGGTATTTAGGAGTGAAGAAATTTAAAGGTACAATTGTTTTATTATTAATAACATCAATTTGTGGACTTATTCTAGGAGTGGCTCATGGAGCAACAAAAGACATAATTGCAGAGAGAGAAAGATTGGAAAGTTTGCAATTAAGTGTTATACTACCTAAAAATAATGCAAATGATGTAAAGCAAATGGATGTAAATCTTGAAGGTGTAGAAAACGTTTCAGGAGTTTTTGAAGCTTTAGAAAATGGTGAAGTTGTTGGACATGCTGTTATTGTTACGACTAATGGATTTGGCGGACCGATAAAGATGACAGTAGGTATTACTAAAGAAGGAAAAATTGGTGGAATTAAAATAGTTTCTCATGGTGAAACTCCAGGTATAGGAACTGTAATCGAAGATGAGAAATTATTATCAAAATATAGAGATAAAGAAATAAAAGAAAAGTTAAAGCTTGTAAAAGGTACTGCAGCAGCGGATAATGAAATCGAATCAATTACTGGAGCTAGTATAAGTTCAGGAGCTATGGTTGCAGGGGTTAATACAGCTATTAACTTCTATAAAGAACAGATTTTAGGGGAAGAATCTTCAGATCCTAGCAAGAAGGAAGTAACTGTTAAAGATGCAATGCCAGAAGGCGATGAAATGAAGCCATTTGAAGTTGCATTAGGCGATAATATTGCTGAAGTTCAAGAAGTTTACAAAGGTGGTCAAGTGATAGGATATGCTATTACTGCTATCTCTGGAGGTTACAGCGACAGTGTAGACTTAAAAACTCTAGTTGGTATTTCTTTAGAAGGAAAAATAACTGGAATTAGAGTTGTACAAAATGGAGAAACTCCAGGAGTTGGAGATGTAATTTTAGATAAAGACTTTACTGATAGATTTGTAGATAAATCAGCAGCTAAGCCATTAGAGTTTGGAAGCGGAGAAAATGCAGTAGAAACTGTAAGTGGAGCTACTTTAAGCTCTGAAGGTGTAGTATACGGCGTAAATAATGCAATTAAATTCTTTAATGAAAGCTTAAAAAAATAATGTAAAAGGAGGTTGAATTAACCTCCTTTTTTTATATTTAATTATAAATGTTTTGGGAAAGATATATTTGAAGAAGATAAAAATATAAGTTAATATTAAAGGAGGAATGGATATGGCTAAAAAGGGAATGAAAAGATCTGCACCAGAGGAAGTTAAAAATGGTGAAACTAAGAAAAGAAATAAAAATCAACAGCCTGTTCCTGAAACTAAAAAATAGTAAGGGAAGATAAATTTATGGATAAAAATATAATTTTTGAAGAATTTAATAATCATCTTTTAAAGGATGAAAAGCCATCTATTTATTTTAATGAAGTATGTAAAAATGATGAATATAATATCTATCCTTTTAAGTTTATTTGGGATTTAATAAATACAGAACAAAGCCCCACTCATCATCCAGAGGGTAGTGTGTGGAATCATACCATGCTAGTGGTAGATAAGGCTGCAACCTTAAGGCATTTAAGTGAGGATTCCATGGTTTTTATGTGGGCCGCTCTACTTCATGATATTGGCAAAGCACCTACTACTAAAGTAAGAAAAGGAAAGATAACTTCTTATGACCACGACAAAGTAGGAAAGAAAATGGCCATAGAGTTTTTAGGAGAATTTACCGAAGATAAAGAGTTTATTGAGAAGGTAGCAGATTTAATTAGATGGCATATGCAACCTCTTTTTGTTGTAAAAAACATGCCCTTTGCTGAAATTGATAAAATGCTTGAAGAGATATCCCCTGAGGAGATTGCATTACTAGCTAAATGTGATAGGGTAGGTAGAGGGAATATGGATGATAAAAAGGTCAAAGAGGAAATGGAGAGCGTTGAGGAGTTTCTACTAAAGGCTAAAGAAAAAGCAAAAAAGCTAACTCATATTCATTAAAGGAGGAGTTTTTATGGCTGTTAAAGATGAAAAGAAAAGAAAAAACGATAATAAAAATAAAAACCCAAAGGATTCAGATCCAGACATGACTAAGCCTGTTAGAGGGTTGCCTAAAGTTTAAATAAGGTGAAAACTCCTACGGAATTTCTATAATAATGGAAGTTCTGTAGGAGTTTTATTTTTATTATAAACATAAAAATTTTTAATTGATAAATACTAACACAAGGAGGTGGCATAATGAAAGTTGCAATTATGGGAGCAGGATTATCAGGTTTATCTTGTGCGATTACTTTAGAAAAGCAAAGAATTCACCCTGTAGTTTTTGAAAAAAGAAATAGGGTAGGAGATAGATTTGTTAATGCAGAAGCTGTTTTTAATATATTGAACAAACCCTATAATAATTGTTTAGAATATATTAAAAATGAATATGGCATAGAGTTTAAAGGGATTAATGATATCAATAGAGTTAATTTTCATTCTAAAAATGAAGTAGGTTCTATAAAAGGAAACTTAGGAAAATCAAATATAAGGGGAAGACAGAAGGACTCCTTTGAGGAACAATTAAGGAAACAGTATAAAGGAGAGATAATTTATAATTCCCAGTATAGCTATGAAGAATTAGCGAAGGAATTTACTCATGTAGTACTAGCTACAGGAGATGGAGCGTATTCAATAAAACTCAATAACTATACTATTGGTCTTACAGCCACTTTAAAAGGAGCTACTGTAGAAGGAAATTTTGATGATAATCTAATTTCTATATGGTTTAACCATGAATTTGCACCTAAGGGGTACGCCTATATTATTCCATATTCAGATAAGGAAGCAAATATTGTAATAAGTTATCCTGACTATACAGAAACTAAGGAAAGAGATCTAAATTATATGTGGAATAGTTTTTATAATAAAATATGTAATGACATGAAACAAAGTTTGAAAATTACAGATAGATTTGAAATAACTAGATATATAATAGGGATTTGTAAAAGACCAAAGATTGATAACACTTATTTTGTTGGTAACTGTTTTGGAGCAATTTCTCCAGCTTTAGGCTTTGGGCAATTCACCTCAATTCTAACAGGAATATATGCAGCAGAAGATATGATAGGTTTAAAGAAATATGAAGAGCAAACCAAGGTACTAATAGAAAACTACAATAATTCACTCCTTATTAGAAAGGCATTAGAAAGTTTAAGCGATAATCAATTAGATTTTATGATAAAGAATCTAGACAATAAAATTACGGATAAATTAATTGATAAAATACATAGTGACGAAACGGAATTTGATTTACTGAAGTGGGCGAGTTATGTATTAAAACCTTTTTATGTGGTGTAATTGCCACATTTTTTTTTATCTATTATAATATTGAGGTAATTATTAAATTATATTAGGAGAAATTAAATTAATATGAAAGAAATAATTGAAAAACTAAAGTTTAAAGGTAAAATGCTAAAAAAAGAAGTAGGGGCATTGTATTTGGCATACAAAAGAAAGGACACGCCTATTCATGCAAAAATAGTTGCAATACTAGTTGTAGCTTATGCTTTAAGTCCCATAGATTTAATTCCCGATTTTATACCTATAATAGGATATTTAGATGATCTTATATTATTGCCTTTAGGAATTTCTTTGGCAGTTAAGTTAATACCAAAAGAAGTTATGGAAGAATGCAGAGAGCATTCAGAAGAAATGATTAAAGAAGGGGCTAAGGAAAGTAAGATTGCAGGAGCTATTATATTAACAATGTGGATTTTAATAATTAGTTATGTAGCTTGGAAGATACTTGCATAAAACTTCAAAAGCCATAGTAATTATATTATACAGCAAGAATAAGGGGTAGTGATTACATGGGTCATATCACTTAACACACAATTAACGTTCGTTATGGTAAGTAAATTAACAGTTAAAGTTGAATTTATTTCTGTTAAATTTGAAAAATGACTATATTTTTATAAAAAAATCTGTTATAATAAAAATAAGTTAAAAACAAAATAAGGGGGGCTTCACATGTTAAATGGGAAAAAAATAAGAGAGTATAGATTAAATTTAGGATATACGGCTTCTGATATAGAGAATTTAACTAAAAACCCAAAATATGAAACTTCAATTTCAAAGTCATATCTAGAGGAACTTGAAAGAGGAGATAAAAGAAACCCCAGCTTTCAAAAGGTTATAGTTTTAGCGAACATATTATGTTGTAAGATAGATGATTTAGTTATTCAATAATAAAAACCCATGCGTTGCATGGGTTTTTCACTACATTTTCTCTGGTTCAGGATATTCTACTCCTAAAGTATCCACAGTGATTTCTTTAATTGTCTGCGCCTCTACTGGTTTATCATTTCTGTCAGTCTTTACGCCACCTATTTTTAGAGCTATTTCTAGTCCTTCTGTGATTTTTCCAAATCCAGCGTACTGTCCATCTAAATGTGGAGTATTGCCTATCATTATAAAGAATTGGCTTCCTGCTGAGTTAACGTTCATGGATCTAGCCATGGATAAAACTCCAAGGGTATGTTTTAATTCATTATTAAATTTATTTCCTTTAAATTCACCTCTGATAGAATAGCCAGGGCCACCCATACCAGTTCCTTCAGGACATCCTCCCTGTATAACAAAACCAGGTATTACTCTATGAAAACTAATACCATTATAAAATCCCTTATTAATTAAACTAATAAAGTTGTTAACAGTATTAGGTGCAATTTCAGGATATAATTCTCCCTTCATTACATCTCCATTTTCCATAGTTATTGTAAAAATTGGATTACTCATGTACATCTCTCCTCTTTTGGTAATATAGACTAGATTATATTATAGTATTATATTATGAGCAAGTTTTAATTAATTAAAAACCTAAAAAACTATTAAAGCTCGCATCAGAAGGCATTCTCCAATCTCCTCTAGGTGATAGGCTAATAGAACCAACTTTTGGGCCATCTGGCATAGCAGTTCGTTTAAATTGTTGTGTGAAGAATCTTTTTATAAATAATTGTAGCCATTTATGTATTGTTTCTGTACCATAAACTCCTTCGAAGGCTATTTCTCCTAAATAAAGTATTTTTTCGGGAGAAAATCCCTTTGAAAAATAATAAAGAAAAAAGTCATGAAGTTCATAAGGGCCTACAATATCTTCAGTTTTTTGAACTATTTTACCTTCTTTATCTTTAGGTAGAAGCTCAGGGCTTACTGGGGTATCTAAAATATCTATTAAGATATTTGAAATTTCCTCTTCTACTTCTTCATCACTAACATATCTTACTAAAAACTTTACTAAGGTTTTTGGTATGGAAGAGTTCACAGAGTACATGGACATTTGATCCCCATTATATGTGCACCACCCTAGAGCCAATTCAGATAAATCACCTGTACCTATAACTATGCCACCTTCTTTGTTAGCCACATCCATTAAGATCTGAGTTCTTTCTCTTGCCTGCACATTTTCATAGGTTATATCGTGAATATTAGGGTCATGATTAATATCCTTAAAATGTTGAAGACAAGAAGTAACAATATTAACTTCTCTTAAATCCGTTCCTAGTTTTTTACATAGGTTTATGGCATTATTATAGGTTCTGTCTGTAGTTCCAAAGCCAGGCATAGTTATAGCAATAATATTTTCACGATTTATATTTAATAAATCAAAAGTTTTTACAATGACTAAAAGTGCAAGAGTTGAGTCTAGGCCTCCAGATATTCCAAGCACTGCTTTTTTAAGTCCAGTATGTATCATTCTTTTAGCTAAAGCTGAACTTTGTATGTTAAATATTTCTTTGCATCTATCATTACGTGCGTTTATATTATGTGGAACAAAGGGATGTTTTTCTATAGATCTATTCATTTTAAAATCTAAATTTTTAAAGGAAAATTCTATTTCTCTTACATGAAAAGAAATATTTCTTTCATTATCTTTGAAACTAGTATTTTTAATTCTCTCTTTAATTAATTTATCTACATCAATTGAAGATACTATTATATTACCTTTTCGTTCAAAGCGTTCATTTTCTTTTAATATAGAGCCATTTTCTCCTATAAGTAAATGGCCACTAAATAATAAATCTGAGGAGGATTCAAAAACTCCAGCAGAAGAATAAACATATCCACATACACAGCGTCCACTTTGGGATTTAACTAAGTCTTTTCTATAAGAAGCTTTGCTAACTATTTCATTGGAAGCAGAGAGATTAGCTATTATATTAGCTCCTTTTAAACTTAAATAACTACTAGGAGGAATGGTGACCCAAAGGTCTTCACATACCTCAATTCCAAAGTTAAAGGGATAGCTATTAAAAATTAAATCTACACCAAAAGGAATGTTCTTTTGAAAATTTAAATTAACCTCTTCATTTTTTATATGTAGTCCCTCAGAAAACCATCTTTTTTCGTAGAACTCAGAATAATTAGGTACGAAGCTTTTAGGTACAATTCCTAAAATTTTGCCCTCATATATAATGAAAGCAGCATTATATAAGGAGTCTTTAAAAATTAAAGGAGCCCCTACTGCAATTAATATGTCCTTATCTTTTGAAAAAAGGCATATATTTTCAATTCCATCCATAGCTTTTGAAAGAAAAGAACCATTTAAAAATAAATCTCCACAACTATAGGAGGTCACAGAAAGCTCTGGAAATACTATGAACTTTACATTTTCCTTTAAAGCATCGAGAATGGAAATTTTAATATTATCAACATTGAATTTTATATCACAAACATTGGTTACTGGACATGCTGCTGCTACATTTATGAAATCATATTTAGGACTATAAGTTTTATTTTCCATAGATACTCCTCCAATTTATATTTAATACTTAAATTTACCTTATAAATAGTTTAAAAGCTGCAAATTAGTAAAGAATTATTGTATAATGATAATAACAATAATAATGTTAAAAATCAATTATTCTCTATTTTGGAAGGAGGGGGTTATCATAAAAATTGTAGCATCAATTTTATTGTGGGTAGCTATAGGCGTTACTGGTGTTGCTATTGATTTAGTAACAAGTAGTTTATTATTCGTGTGGTTTACCGTAGGTTCTTTGGCATCCTTAATAGCATTGATTTTAAACTACTCGTTTACTGTACAAGTTATCACTTTTATAAGTGTAAGTGCACTATTTGTAGCAATAGGATATCCTTTGGCAAAGGAAGCTTTAAATAAATCCGTTCCAAAGACTCCAACCATGGAGGAAGGATATATAGGAAGAGAGCTAACGGCTGAAGAAGATATACATGACAATGCGTTAATGAAGATAGATGGTATATATTGGACAGTAAAATTAGATGGAGAGATAATTAATCGAGGTGACAGAATTAAAATTATTGGTATAGAGGGAAATAAATTAGTGATTAAGAAAATATTAGGAGGGGAACACCAATGTTAGGAAAAATAGTTTTTATTTTTATTCTGCTTATAGTATTGTTAGCAGTACTTTCTTCAATTAAAATAGTAAACACAGGCTATCTTTACATCTTAGAAAGATTTGGACAATTCTATAAGGTATTAGAACCAGGGTGGCATTTTACTATACCTTTTGCAGACTTTGTAAGAAAAAAAGTATCTACAAAGCAACAAATTTTAGATATAGAGCCACAAAGCGTTATAACTAAAGATAACGTTAAAATATCTATAGACAATGTTATATTCTACAAAGTTATGAGTGCAAAAGACGCAGTTTATAATATTGAAAATTATAAATCAGGTATAGTTTATTCAACTATAACTAATATGAGAAATATTGTTGGTAACATGTCTTTAGATGAAGTTTTATCAGGAAGAGATAAAATAAACAATGAATTATTACAAGTGGTTGACCAAATAACAGATGCTTATGGAATAAAGATTTTATCTGTTGAAATTAAAAATATTATTCCACCAGCAGAAATTCAACAAGCTATGGAAAAACAAATGAGAGCTGAAAGAGATAAGAGAGCTGCTATACTTCAGGCAGAAGGTCAAAAGCAATCAGAAATCACTAGAGGTGAAGGAGAAAAACAGGCAAAAATCCTTCAGGCAGAGGCTGAAAAGGAAGCAAACATTAGACGTGCAGAAGGTTTAAGACAATCTCAAGTACTTGAAGCTGATGGTAAAGCTGAAGCTATAGAAGCTGTGGCAAAAGCCCAGGCAAAAGCAATTGAGATGGTTAATAAAGCTATACTTGAATCAGGTACTAATGAAACAGTTATTGCTTTAAAACAAGTAGAGGCACTTCAAGAAATGGCTAAGAATCCAGCTAATAAACTTATACTGCCTAATGAAACTCTATCATCCTTTGGTAGCATTGCAGCAGTAGGTGAATTGTTAAATCAAAATAGGGGCTAAAAATATATAAAGTTGTGTCTTTAAAGGCACAACTTTTCTTGTTTTTTCACCATAATATAGTTGTAAAAAAATGAAATATCCATTAATCTATTACTACAGATAAATAGTAATATAGGAAATGGGGAGAGGGTGGAATTATGACTATTAAGGATATTTTAATAAGAGTATTATTGGCTGCATTAGTAGGGGGAATAATTGGATACGAAAGAGAAAATAAAAATAGACCAGCAGGTTTTAGAACTCATATTCTTGTATGTTTAGGCGCTACTGTTGTATCAATGATACAGCTATATGATATAGAGTATACTATAAAATTAGTTCAAGGCAGTACTGAGCTTAGTAATGTACTTAAGGCAGATGTAGGAAGATTAGGGGCACAGGTTATCACTGGTATTGGATTTATAGGTGCTGGAACAATAATACATGAAAAAGGTTCTGTAAAGGGACTTACCACAGCTGCAAGCCTTTGGACCGTTGGATGCATTGGATTGGCTGTTGGAAAGGGTTATTATTCATTAAGTATAATTTCAGCCTTATCTGTGATTTGTGTATTAGAGTTTTTAAAGAAATTTGAAAATGCTTTTAGAGAAAAATGTACTATAGTACGTTTTCAAGTGGATTACAATGATAAAGAGTTATCTGTAACTGGTATAACGCATTATTTTCAAGAAAATGGTATAAAAATAAAAAATATTGAATTTTTTCTTGAGGATGACGTAAAAGGTCAGGGAAGCAGTTTATATACAGTTTCACTTCCGAGGCGTGCCCATAGGGAAGAGATTATTATGGAGTTAAGAAGAAATAGTGGAATTGACAGCGTAGAAATATTGTAGAAGATTAAAGGAGAATAATGTTATGAAAAATAATATATTTTATTTTACTGGCTCAGGAAACTCACTAAAGGTGGGGAAGGATATTGGAGCAAAGCTTGGAAATGCTGAATTAATACCCATACCTAAAGCTCTAAAGGAAGGAATAGATTTAAATTGTGAGAGGATAGGGGTAGTTTTTCCTGTATATGGCTATGGGGTACCTAGAATGGTAGTGGATTTTTTAAAAAGGTTAAAAACCAATAATTACGTATTTATAATAATAACCTATGGTGGTTCTGGAGGATGTACTTTAAATCAAGCAAAAAATATATTAGAATCTGTTGGAACTAAGTTAAGCGCGGCCTTTGGAGTAAAGATGCCAGATAACTATATACCTATGTTTAACCCTCCTTCTGAAGAGGAGCAAAATAAGATGTTTAAAGAGGAAGAGGAAGTAATCAAAAAAGTAAGCACTATTGTTAAAAATAAGGAAAATTACTATGAAGAAAACAAAATCTCTTTAATAGGAAGAGCGTTGTCGAAAGGATTATATCCAATTGCTATAAAAAATTTTAAAAGCAGTGATAAAAATTTTTGGGTAAATGAAAAATGTTTAAAGTGCTCCATATGCTATATGGTTTGTCCTAGAAAAAATATTGTAATGAAAGAAGGAAAACCAACTTGGCATGGAGATTGTGAAGCTTGTATGGCATGTATTCATTGGTGTCCCCCAAAGGCTATTGAATACGGTAAGAAAAGTGGCAATAAAAGAAGATATACTCATCCAAAAATAAAGCTTGAAGAGATGATAATAAATGTTTAAAAGGATTTTTATAATATTTATAGTGCTGTGTACTATGCTTTTAGGATGTAGCAAAAAACAGATTAAAACTATAGTAGAAGAGGATAAACCTTCGCCACCTCCTATAGTAGACCCTATATATGAAGATATAAAAAAGCTTACTTTGGATGAGAAAATTGGTCAATTATTTATAGTAAGTATGGACGGTGAAGAGGTAAATGAAAGCACTATAAGATTAATTAAGGATAATAAAATAGGAGGAATCATATTATTTCAAAAAAATATAAAAGATTCTAAGCAGCTTGTAACTTTAGTGAACTCATTGAAGGAAACTAATAAAGACAATCCAATCTCATTATTTCTTTCAATTGATGAAGAAGGTGGAAGGGTAACGAGAATGCCTAAGGAAATTAAAAAATTACCTAGCAGTAAGTTAGTGGGAAAGACAGGCAAAGAGGAAATAGGTTATGATTTAGGAGTTGCTTTAGGAGAAGAGTTACGTGACTTTGGAATAAATATGAATTTTGCTCCTGTGATGGATATAAACAATAATCCAAATAACAAAGTTATTGGAGATAGAGCCTTCGGAGACAATCCTCAAACTGTAGGAAGTCTTGGGAGATCTGTAATGAAAGGTCTGCAAAATGCGGATATTATCCCTGTTTTAAAGCACTTTCCTGGACATGGGGATACGGCAGTGGATTCTCATGTAGATTTGCCATTGATTAATAAAACTATGGAAAGTCTTGAAAGTTTTGAAATTATACCTTTTAAAGAAGGCATAGAAGAAGGAGCGGACATGGTGATGATGGGACACATTTTATTACCCTTATTAGATAAAGAAAATCCAGCTACCTTATCTTCAATAATTATAAAAGATTTACTAAGAGAAAAACTTCAGTTTAATGGAGTTGTAATCACTGACGATATTTCTATGAAGGCAATTTCAAACAAATATGGTGTAGGGGAAAGTGGACTTAAAGCATTAAAGGCAGGCTCTGATATAGTATTATCTTGTTATTCCTCAGATAAACAGTTTGAATTAATAAAATATGTAAAAGATGCAGTAAGTAGCGGATTATTAAGCGAAGAGGAAATAGATAAAAAGGTATATAGGATAATAAAGCTTAAGAAAAAGTACAATATTAGCGATGAAGTTGTAAAGCAAGTGAACGTTAATGTTATAAATGAAAAGGTAAGTAGTGTAATAGAAAGAATAGGAAGGTAACCCTTCCTATTTTTTAAAAGCAAATAAACTCATCGATTCTTCTTAAATCAATTCCAAAATATACCCAGAAGAAACCATTCCATCTAAATCCAGATACAGATCTAGGGCCTACAAAAGTTAACCATGCCCAGAAAGATCTTCCGTTTCTAAGCCAGATGTATACAAATCTATTTCTGCAACGTCTTATGGACCCTGGATCTACGGCCTTCGCGCCTAATCCTGCTTGTGATTTACTAGGTGTATATGAGGGTGGTGGACCTGAGGGTGGTCTGCCTTGACCGCCGCCACCAGGACCGCCAGGGCCTCCCATTCCGGGACCACCTGGTCCTCCTGGACCGCCTGGGCCAAATGGTGGACGTCCTGGAGGAGGTCCTGGGAAAAATTGACGAGAGTATGGACAATTGGGGGGACAGCTATTGTAAAACTCGTCAATTTCATCAAAACTATCAAATTCATCGGATTCCCCACGATATTCCATAGGATATTCGTCTTGGAAATTATAATCTTCTTCAAAGTTTGAGGCTTCGTCAAAGTTTAAGGTTTCGTCAAAGTCAAAATCATCAATAAACATTAATACTCTCCTTTTAAAAGCTACATTATATATTATGCAAGGTAATGGAAAAAGGTTATAATATATTTAAATTTTCAAAAATAAGGAGAGCGAAATATGAGTAAAGAAATTATTACATTTATTGATAACTTCAATATTAGATTTAGTAAGGAAGAGGATGTGCCGCTAATATTAAATTTTATTAAAGAGTTAGCAGAATATGAAAAATTGTCTAATGAAGTAGTAGCTACAGAGGAAATTCTAAAAGAATCAATTTTTCTCAAAAGGTCTGCGGAAGTGATTATAGGAGAGTATGAAGGAATTCCTGTAGGATTTGCTCTATTCTTTCATAATTTTTCTACCTTCTTAGGAAAACCAGGTATTTATTTAGAGGATTTATATATAAGACCTGAGATGAGAGGAAAAGGCTTTGGAAAGGTTATGCTTTCATATTTAGCAAAGCTAACTTTAGAAAGAGACTGTGGAAGATTAGAATGGTCTTGTTTAGATTGGAATAAGTCGTCTATAGACTTCTACAAAAGCTTAGGAGCTATGCGCATGGAGGAGTGGACAGTACACAGAGTAACAGGAAATACCTTAAAAGAACTAGGGAGAAATTTTTAACAAAGTGATAATAAAGACCAATATGTAACTTATTACCAAAATGTATTCAAAATATTCTAAACATTCTATACTAATAGTAGGGAGTGTTTAGAATATTTTTTTATGAATAAAATTAAGGGGGGTCAATATGTCAAATAATACTTCATTGGGGAGAGGCACTGAACAGACAACTAAAAGAGATGGCTACAAAATTATAGGATTATCCATACCAATGTTTTCTATCCTGACATTAGTAGTATTAGGTGCTGTGTATCTAAATGTATTACCTAAGGGAATGATTGGTGCATTAGCAGTAATGATGGTGGTTGGAGCAATTTTAAATGAGATAGGAGATCATCTTCCTATTGTAAAGGATTACTTAGGTGGAGGCCCTATAGTTGTAATTTTTGCGTCGGCAGCCTTTGTAACTTATAACATTTTTCCTAAAGGGACAGTAGATATTCTTACTAATTTCATGACAAAAGAAGGTTTTTTGGACTTTTATATAGCAGCTTTAATTACAGGGAGTATACTTGGAATGAATAGGAGTCTTCTAGTTAAAGCTTCTGTAAGATATCTTCCAACTATACTTGGTTGTGTTGTGTTTTCGCTACTATTTGTTGGAATAGCTGGTGCTTTAATGGGATATGGTGCAACAAAGGCTATATTTTATATAGGTATTCCTATAATTGGTGGAGGCATGGGAGCGGGGGCAGTGCCACTTTCAAAAATTTTTGGTGCAGGATTTAATGCAGATCCAGCACAAATGTTATCAATCATGGTACCGGCAGTGGCACTTGGAAATGCTTTTTCTATAGTTTCCGCAGGACTTTTAGATAAATTAGGCAAAGCAAAACCAAGTTTAACTGGAAATGGAGATATGTTAATAGATAATACTATAGAAGCAGTTAAAGATGAAGAAGAGGTATTTCAACTAAATCTTTTAGAAATGGGAAATGGTCTACTTATAGCTCTATCCTTTTTCTGCTTAGGAGGAATAATAGCTAAATTTATACCAGGAGTGCATCAATATGCATGGATGATTTTATCGGTAGCTGCAGCTAAAATACTTAATTTATTGCCAAGGAAATATGAATTGGCAGCAACTCAATGGTATCAGTTTGTAGCTAAAAACTTTACAGCACCTCTATTAGTGGGAATAGGAGTAGCTTATACTGATTTAGGGCAAGTACTTGAAGCTTTAAGTGGCCAATATTTAATACTAGTTATAGTAACAGTTATTGGTTCAATGTTAGGAGCGGCATTAGTTGGGCGTATTGTAGGGTTCTATCCAATAGAGGCGGCTATAACAGGAGGGTTATGTATGGCAAATATGGGGGGAACAGGGGATGTGGCTGTTTTATCAGCCTCAAAGAGAATGGTACTTATGCCTTTTGCTCAAATATCTTCTCGAATAGGAGGGGCATTAATTTTAATTATTGCTAGTGCATTAATTAAAATATTCTCATAACTTATACTGCAAGATAAAGATATGACGTAATTTAAATTAAATTTTAAATTATGCAGGATAAATCTTAAAAAAATTAAAATGTAAATAATTCAAATTATTTCATAAATATGGTTGACAAGCCTTAAAAAACTATGATACCATCTATTTTAATATCAGCTTGGGGCTTGAAGGAAAATAAAAGTGTCTCTATATATCATTTATTTTGATGTATAGAGGCTTTTTTATAAAAATATTTAAGGGGGCTTTAAAATGGATGGCTTATTAGCATTCACGGTATTATTCATTATTTTTGGAGCTGGAGATATTATTTCATCAAAAACAAAGGCAATTGTTTCAACGATGTTCGTATCTTCAGTGGTATTACTTTTAGGTTTTTGGGTGGGGCTTCCAAAAACCATATTTAAAGATTCAGCATTGTTACCTTTAGGAAGTATACTTATTGGTATTTTAATTACTCATATGGGTACTCTTATGAGTGTTAGAGAACTTATAAAACAATGGAAAACGGTAGCTATATCTATAGCATCTATTGTTGGTATAGCTGTTTTTGTGTATTTAGCAGGTACTCCAATTATAGGGAGAGAGTATTCAGTAGCTGCAGCACCGCCTATAGCGGGAGGAGTTGTAGCCGGGATAATGATGGGAGAAGCAGCTAAAGCAAAGGGGCTTGAAACTATTATGGTTTTTTCAACTTTGCTTGTAGTAGTACAAGGTTTCTTTGGTTATCCCATAGCTTCTATTTGTTTGCGTAAAGAAGCTAAAAGAATTTCAAATAAATTAAAATCAGGTGAATATAATATATCAAAGGGAGAAGTTGCAGCAGCTAAAGAAGAGAAATCAAAGTTTAAGATAATTCCTGATTTACCAAAAGAACTACAAACACCATCAATTTTGCTTGCAAAGCTTGGTTTAGCCGCATTCCTGAGCTATAAGATAGCTGCTCTAACCAATGGAGTTGTTAACAAGTATGTAGTATGTCTAATTATAGGAATTATTTTAAAAGAAATAGGATTTTTAGAAAGTGATATCCTTACAAAGTCTCAATCTTTTGGACTAGCTATGGGAACTTTGTTGACAGTTATATATTCTAACTTAGCAAGTGCTACACCAGAAATGGTTTCAAGATTATTATGGCCATTAGCTGCAAGCTTAACTTTAGGAACTATAGGTATAGCTTTAGCGAGTATTCCTGTTGGAAAAATGCTAGGAATCAGCTGGCAGATGTCTTTATCAATTGGCATTACTGCATTATTTGGTTTTCCAGGTACCTTTATAATATCTCAGGAAGTTGCCAACGCGGAAGGAAAAACTGAAGAAGAAAAACAGTTGATTTTAAACGAAATCATGCCCAAAATGCTTATTGCAGGCTTTGTAACAGTTACTATTGCATCAGTAATACTTGCGGGAATAATGGTGAAAATGATTTAGTTTTAGTATTTTAATTTAACACTGTACAGTTGAAAGTTATAAAGAAGGAGGATTTTACAATGAAAGCATTAGAAATATCAAAAAAATATTATGATTGGATGGTAGAAATAAGAAGGGATTTTCATATGAATCCTGAACCATCCTTTGGGGAATATAAAACCTCTCAAAGGATAAAAGAAGAGCTTGAGAAGATGGGGATAGAGGTGTCAAGTCCTTGTGAAACAGGAGTACTTGGAATACTTAAAGGAAAAGAAGAAGGAAAGGTAGTAGCATTAAGAGCTGATATAGATGCCTTATCAGTAAATGAAGAAACGGGACTAGATTATGCCTCTAAAACCCCAGGAATGATGCATGCTTGTGGCCATGACGCACATGCTGCAATGCTTCTTGGAGCTGCAAGAATTTTATCGGATATGAAGGATGAAATAAAAGGTACTGTTAAATTTATTTTCCAGCCAGCAGAAGAAGTAGCTGGTGGAGCTAAAAAGATGATTGAAGGAGGAGTATTAGAAAATCCTAAGGTGGACATGGCCTTTGGAATGCATATATGGTCAGATGTGCCTACCGGTGAGGCTAGTATTCAACCAGGACCTATGATGGCGTCAGCAGATGTGTGGAAGTTAAACATAAAAGGCAAGGCTTGTCATGGTTCCTCACCTTGGCAAGGAGTAGATGCAATTACATGTATGACTGCTATATTAAATGGTCTTCATACAATTGTTACAAGGGTAAATGACATAAGAAATCCTATAGTTATAAACGTAGGAACAATAAATGCAGGGGAAAGATTTAATGTAGTACCTGGAAAAGCAGAAATAGTTGGAATGAACAGAACCTTTACAAAAGAAAGTAGAGAATCTCTACCAAAATGGATGGAGACTATGATTAAAAGTACTTGTGAAGCTTATGGATGTGAATATGAATTTAAATATGATTTTATGTGCAGCCCAACTATTAATGATGAAAATGTTTCTAAGGTTATAAAGGTGGCTGTATCTAAGTTAATCGATGAAAAAAATCTTATACCTATGGAAAAAGTTATGGGATCTGAAGACTTCTCAGAATATGCTCAAAGGGTACCTGGAGCTCTAATGTTCTTGGGAGCACGCAACGAAGAAAAGAAATGTTGCTATTCACATCACTCAAATTTCTTTAATATTGATGAAAATGCTATGCCAATTGGAGCTGCAACTTATGCACAAGTAGCACTAGATTATTTAAGTTAAATAAAAAACGTCTCTACATATCATTTATTTGATATATAGAGACGTTTTTTTAATATATTTAAATTTATGGAATATAATATAAGAAAGGGGGAATTTTTCATGAAAACATTAGAAAGTGCTAAAAAATATTATGACTGGATGGTGGACATCAGAAGAGATCTACATATGCATCCAGAACCTTCCTTTAGCGAGTTTAGAACTTCTAAAAGGATAAGGGAAGAACTTGAAAAAATGGGTCTAGAAGTTTCAAGCCCTTGTGAAACAGGCGTACTTGGAATACTTAGAGGAAAAGAGGAAGGGAAAGTTGTTGCGCTGAGAGCGGATATAGATGGCCTATCCGTAAATGAAGAAACGGGACTAGCTTATACATCTAAAACGCCAGGAATGATGCATGCTTGTGGCCATGACGCACATATTGCAATGCTCCTTGGGGCTACAAAAATTTTATTAGAAATGAAAGATGAAATAAAGGGTACTGTAAAGTTTATATTTCAACCAGCTGAGGAAATAGTAAGTGGAGCTAAAAAGATGATTGAAGGTGGGGTGTTAGAAAATCCTAAGGTAGATATGACCTTTGGAATGCATATATGGTCAGATGTACCAGTAGGCAAGGTTAGTATTCAACCAGGCCCTATGATGGCGGCAGTAGATTTTTGGAAACTAACAATAAAAGGTAGATCCTGTCATGGTTCTTCTCCTTGGCAAGGAGTAGATGCCATTACTTGTATGAACGCTATTTTAAATGGGTTTCATACCATAGTTACTAGACAAAATGACATAAGAAATCCTATAGTTATCAATGTAGGAACAATAAATGCAGGGGAAAGATTTAATGTATTACCTGGAAAGGCTGAATTAGGCGGATGCAATAGATCCTTTACGCAGGAAAGCAGGGAAGCTATGGCAAAATGGATGGAAACTATGATTAAAAGTACCTGTGAAGCTTATGGATGTGAATATGAATTTAATTATGATTTTATGTGCAGTCCAACTATTAACGATGAAAATATTGTTAAGCTTGTGAAAGAAACTGTATCTAAATTGATTGGAGAAGAAAATCTTATCCCCATGGCAAAGGTTATGGGTTCAGAGGATTTTTCAGAGTATGCCCAAAGGGTACCAGGGGCCCTAATGTTCTTGGGTGGACGCAACGAAGAAAAAAACTGCTGTTACTCCCATCATTCAAATTTCTTTGATATAGATGAAGATGCTATGCCAATTGGTGCGGCAACCTATGCACAAGTAGCACTAGATTATTTAAAATAAAGCTTGTAAACAAGTTTTTGACAAATATAAATTTAGATGATAAAATGTTAAAGAATAGAATATAGAAACAGGGGAGCTTGTGTTGCAGGCTGAGAGGAAACAAATAAGTTTCGACCCTTTAACCTGATTTGGATAATGCCAACGTAGGGAAAGAGATTTATGTTAATTACTTAATGTTAATTAATGGGATATACTGCGTGGTATATCCCATTTTATTTTGCCAAAAGCACGAAAGGATGTAATAAACTATGGAAAAAAAGTTATCAAACTTTAGTCAATTCTTATTATGGTTCGGGGCAGCAGTTTCAATAGCTGAAATTCTTACAGGTGCACTTATTGCGCCATTAGGGCTTAAGAGAGGTATAATTGCTATTTTTATTGGACATATAATCGGGGGGATTATTTTTTATGCTGCTGGATTTATTGGAGCAAAAAGTAAACTTTCGGCAATAGAATCGACTCGTATTTCTTTTGGGAAATATGGCTCTTATCTCTTTTCAATATTAAATATTATGCAGCTACTTGGATGGACAGCTGTAATGATAATTAATGGATCAAAAGCATTTGATGTTGGAACAAAATATATAATGAATTTTCAAAATGAAATTTTATGGTGCATATTGATTGCGATATTAATTGCTATATGGATCATAGTTGGTGTTTCAAATTTATCTAAAATTAATATAGTTGCTGTAGGGGCATTATTTGTTTTTACTATGATTCTTGGAATCACTGTGTTTGGGACAGGATCTGGAGAGTATATGGGTACGGATATGATGACTTTTGGCGCAGCTGTAGAATTAAGCGCTATAATGCCTTTATCTTGGCTTCCGTTAATATCTGATTACACACGAAACTTAAAAAATGAAAAATCAGGTACGTTAGTAAGTGCACTAGGGTATTTTATAGGAAGTACATTTATGTATATTATTGGCTTAGGTGCATCGCTTTTTGCAGGAACTTCAGATATCACAGAGATTTTACTTTTAGCAGGACTTGGCTTTGTAGCATTAATAATAGTTCTTTTTTCAACTGTTACAACAACTTTTCTAGATGTATATTCAGCTGGAGTAAGCTTTGTAAATATAAATAATAAAGTAAGTGAAAAAATTGCGGCTTTAGTTGTTTGTTTCTTAGGGATGCTTATGGCAATATTTATTCCTATTACTCAGTATGAAAACTTTTTATATTTGATAGGTTCTGTGTTTGCGCCTTTATTTGCAATACTCATTACAGATTACTTTATTTTAAACAACAAATCTGTAAATGAAAATAATAATATTAATATTAAAAACACAGTTATTTGGTTAATTGGTATAATAGGGTATAGAAAATTCATGCCATATAATTCACCCCTTGGAATAACTCTTCCCGTCATGTTAGGTATAAGTATTATTTGCATTTTAATAAATGGAGGAATGAAATTATGTTTAAAAAAATCTTAGAAAATGTTATTGCTAAAACTCCACTTGTGCACAATATTACTAATTATGTTACTGTAAATGATTGTGCAAATATAATATTGGCTTGCGGTGGCTCACCTATAATGGCTGACGACATTTCAGAGGTAGAAGAAATTACAAGCATCTGTAATAGCTTGGTAATTAATATAGGAACACTTAATGAAAGAACAATTAATGCTATGATAATAGCAGGTAAGAAGGCAAATTCATTAGGTCATCCTGTTATATTAGATCCTGTTGGTGCGGGGGCATCCTCATTGAGAACGGAAACAGTTTTTAGGCTAATAAAAGAAGTTAAATTTTCTGTTGTCCGTGGAAATATATCAGAAATTAAAGCTGTTTATTCAGGAACTTCCTCTACAAAAGGAGTTGATGCTAATATAGCAGATATTGTGACAGAAAAAAATATTGATGAAGTTGTAAGTTTTTCAAAGACTTTAAGTGAAAGAACTGGAGCGGTTATAGCAATAACTGGGGCATTGGATATAGTTACTGATTTAAATAAAACATATATAATAAAAAATGGACATTCAATGATGGGGAAAATTACAGGTGCTGGTTGTATGCTAACAAGTCTCATAGGTGCTTTTTGCGGTGCTAACTGTGATAACCTATTAGATGCTACGGCTGCCGCTGTATGTAGTATGGGAATTTGTGGTGAACTTGCATATAAAAAAGTCTTAAAAACAGAAGGAGGAACATCTTCTTTTAGAACAAGCTTAATAGATTATATGAGTAAGTTTAATTATGATGTATTAAAGGAGGAAATGAAAATTGAAAGTAGATAAAGAATCTATGCTACTATATGTAGTAACAGATAGAACATGGCTTGGACAAAACTCACTGTATTTACAGGTAGAGGAGACTTTAAAGGTAGGTGCAACCTTTATTCAGCTAAGAGAAAAATCTATGCCTTTAGATGAATTTATATCAGAAGGTAAAAAAATAAAGGAGATTGCAAAAGGTAATAATGTTCCTTTTGTGATAAATGATAATATTGATGTTGCCATTGCTTGCGATGCAGACGGTGTACATATAGGGCAAAGTGATATGAGTGCAAGGGATGTAAGAAAACTAATTGGAAAAGATAAGATATTAGGTGTGTCAGCACAAACAGTAGAACAAGCCATAAAAGCAGAGCAGGACGGCGCAGATTATATAGGTGTTGGAGCGGTGTTTAACACATCAACAAAAAAGGATGCTCATACCGTTTCTATGGATACATTAAAAGAAATTTGCAGATCAGTTAAGATTCCTGTTGTAGCTATTGGTGGAATTAATAAAGATAATATTTTGGAACTTACAGGCAGTGGGGTTCATGGGGTTGCTGTAATATCTGCCATATTTGCAGAAGAGGATATAAGTAAAGCTACCAGTGAACTTTTAGAATTATCAAGAAAAATGGTAAGCCTATGATTTCCTATGCTATATTTGATCTAGACGGCACACTTTTAGATTCTATGGAGATGTGGAGTAATGTGGGAAGGGAAGTTCTGAAAAGCCATGGCGTTACACCTCCAGATAACATAGATAATGTATTAAAGGTTATGAGTTTACAGCAATCATCGGAGTATCTTATTAAAGAATTTCACATAAGAAGAACACAGAATGAATTAATTTCTGAGATATGTAAAATGGTAGAGAATAAGTATAAACATGAGGTTACATTAAAACCTTTTGTTTTAGAATATCTGAAATATTTGAAATTTAATGATGTAAAAATGTGTATTGCCACAGCTTGTGAATATTCTTGTGCAGTATCCGCACTTAAAAGATTAAATGTATATGATTTTTTTGAGTTTATATTAACTAGTAGTGATGTAGGAATTTCTAAGGGAAGTCCAGAATTTTTCAATCTAGCTGGTCAGAAACTTGGGGCAAGGACAAAGGAAACTGTAGTTTTTGAGGATGCGCTCCATGCCATAGAAAGTGCAAAGAAGGCTGGATTTTATGTGGTAGGGGTGCATGATAAAACCGCTGAAGATGACAGAGAGAACATTAAAAAAATTTGTGATTATTATATAAGTTCTTTTAAAGAAATGAGGGAAATAAAATGAAAAAAGTATTAAGTATAGCAGGTTCAGATTGTAGTGGAGGGGCTGGAATTCAAGCTGATATAAAAACTATTACTGCCCATAAGATGTATGCTATGAGTGTTATTACCGCATTAACTGCTCAAAATACAACAGGAGTATATGGCGTTTCTGAAGTTACTCCAGAATTTGTTGGAAATCAAATAGATTGTGTTATGAAGGATATATTTCCAGATAGTATTAAGATAGGAATGGTGTCTTCTGCTAAAATTATAGATATTATAGCTGAAAAGCTAATCCAATATAAAGCCAAAAACATAGTAGTGGACCCTGTTATGATTTCCACCAGTGGAAGTAGACTTTTAAACGATGATGCTATGGATGCCCTTATTACAAAGCTTATACCTCTTGCTACAATTATCACTCCAAACATATATGAAGCAGAATGTTTATGTGGATTTGAAATAAAAAGTAAGGAAGATATGGAAAAAGCGGCACTGAAAATTTCAGAAAGCTATAAGGGAAATATTTTAGTAAAAGGGGGACACCTTTCAGAGTGTAGCGATGATCTACTTTATAATAATGGGAAATTTACTTGGTATCCTTCTCCGAGAGTAGACAATCCTAATACCCATGGAACAGGATGCACTCTCTCCTCTGCTATTGCTTGCAACCTTGACAAAGAAGAGGATGTAGAACTGAGCGTAGAAAAAGCTAAAGATTATATAAGTGGAGCAATAAAAGCAAATCTTGATTTAGGAAGAGGAAGAGGTCCTCTTAATCATTGTTATAAGTAAGAAAGAGTAGGTTTAAAAGCCTGCTCTTTTCTACTTATATTAAAAATTTCTAAATGTAACATAAACATATTCAATGTATCATGTATGTTACGATATAAAGTGTTACAAAATTCTAAAAATTCTATATAAAAAACTCCTCAATATAACAATAGTATGATAAACATTCAATTGGCATGGTAATTGCTTTGATAATAGGTACAACTAATTATTTTAATGAGGAGGTTTATCATGGAATTAGGTAACAAAAAAACTGGAATCATGTTAGTTATTACAATGTTATGGGTATTGATTACTCTGTGTGCATGGAAAGGGCAATGGTTTATAAGCTTAATTGCTAGTGTAATATTAATGCTTCTTTACATGATGCTTGGTTCAGCGAGAAATGGAAAATTAGACATGAAGTTTTTTGTAACAACATTGCTTTCTTGGTCAATTTTATGGGTTGTGGGATTTTTCTTATCAAAATATTATGCAGATATCTTTGCAGGGAAAATGCCGAACTTTACAATTTTAGGATTCCACCCTTCCTTTGCATTTACAGTATTGACATATTGGATAGGTGGTATGCTGACTTTAACATTGGGATTAACAGCATTTGGTGACCATTGGTTATCAGATGAGGATTGGAGCAAATTTAAAAATAAAATTCAAGTTTTAAATTCTGCAAAGGAGGAATGTTAAATGTCAACGAGCGTTAAATATCTAATTGTAGGTTTTTCATTTGCAATGATAGTGGTTTCTTTTATAATCGGATGGGCTTCTAGGGAAAAAGCTTCAGATCCTCAATCCTTCTTTGGTGGAACAGCTCTTTTTGGTCCCG
The DNA here is from genome assembly GCF_039521365.1 of Clostridium malenominatum. Classification (NCBI taxonomy): domain Bacteria; kingdom Bacillati; phylum Bacillota; class Clostridia; order Eubacteriales; family Clostridiaceae; genus Clostridium; species Clostridium malenominatum. Next base: position 19,499 of record NZ_BAAACF010000006.1, on the reverse strand, counting down.
TGGTAGTTAGCTTATCTACTTTAGCAGCAGTAGGGAGTGCCTTTGCTATAGTAGGGGTACCCGGTACTATTTATTCCTTTGGAAATACTATGACTTTATGGATGTTATCTTCTTCGGCATTTTCTATGGCTTATATTGCTATAGGTAAAAAAATTAGAGCCATGGCGGAAGTTGCTCCAATTGCAACTCTAGGAGATATATCAGATTTGAGATATAATGGTCATAATGGAATAAAAATCACTCTCTCAATAATATTATTCATAGGATCAATAGCTTATTTAGCATCACAAATTAGTGCATGTTCAGCTCTATTTGCTCACCTTCTAGGCTGGAAACCAATGTTTGCTGGGTTCTTTATATTTGGAATACTTACGGCCTACACAGCTATGAGTGGTGAAGTGGGAGGGGTATTAACTCAAGCATTTCAAGGTTTAATAATGGTACTAGCTGGTATAATAATGATATTTGCATTTTTCTCAATTACAGGTGGTTTTAAAGAAGTAGTAGAAGTAGTATCAAATGTTGGAAAAGTAACTGGTACAGTAAATGGTAAAGAAGTAGTAAAGCAATTTATGCCTGAAGCCATGAACGCTTGGGGAACACTACCAGGTTCTATAGCTTTAACTTGGATGTTTATACCTATATTAGGAACTATGGGGCAACCTCAAGTTTTGACAAGAATGTATGCATTAAAAAACCCAAAAGATATGCCAAAGTTAGGTTTATATGCTGCACTTGGTCACATGGTGGTAGGATTCTTTGCTGTAGCTATGGGTTATGCTGCACTATATTTGGTAGGAAAGGGTTTAATACCTCCATTAACCAATGGTGATAATTCAATATTTGCTGTAGCTGATTATGTTGGTGTGTATGCACAATTATTTGTATATGCAGCAGTGTTAGCAGCGTCTATGTCTACCGCAAGTATGTTTTTAACTTTATCTGCTACTATAATTTCAAGAGATATACCAAATGCTTTAGGTAAGAAAATTGAACCTAAAAAACAAATGGCACTGTCAAGAGTTGCAACATTTATTATTGGAATATTATCTATAATATTTGCTTTAACTAGTGGTGAAGCAGTTGCTATACTTGGAACTTTTGGTTGGGGAACATTGATGTCTGCTACATTCCCAGTGTTTATAACAGGATTGCTTTGGAAGAGAGCTAGTAGTCAAGGAGTATATGCTGGGTTAATAACTGCATTGGTATTAAATATACTTTCCTTATATTTAAATAGTACTGGTTTTAAATGGCCAGGTGGTCTGCCATGGTACGTTAACGTAATAACAGCTGCTATGCTTGTAACTTTCGTAGTTTCACTATTTACCAATGGAGCTACGGGAGCTGAATTGGATAAGAGAGTGGAGGCAGTAATTGAATTATAAGGAGGAAAATATTATGAAGGTTATCGGAATTTGTGGAAGTCCAAGAATAGGCAATACAGAGTTTTATATTAACTTAGTATTGGATGATTTAAAGGAAAATGGTTTTGAAGTAGAATTAATTAGACTACGAGACAAAAACATAAATCAATGTGAAGGATGTTATAAATGTATAGAAAATAAAAGATGTGTCATTGAAGATGACTTTCATGAAATTTTTGATAAAATGGCTAAGGCACATGGGATAATTGTTGGATCTCCTGTGTATAACGGCTCTATAACTCCAAGATTAAAGGCACTATTAGATAGAGCTGGTTTCTCAGGGCGTTGGGTAAGCAATAATTTAAAAACAGAGGACGGAAAATACCAATGGGGACAGATGTTATTTTCTAACAAGGTATTTGCTCCTGTCACCGTAGCAAGAAAAACAGGACAAACATTTGCCTTAGCACAGTTAACCCTTTGGGCTACAGTTAATGATTTTATAATAACGGGATCTAATTATTGGACAGTAGGGACAGCTGGAACTTCTGGAAGGGTAAATGCTAATGAAGATAGTGAAGGTATAAGTATAATGAAGCATTTAGCTCATAATATGAATCATGTTATTACAAAATTAAATGATTAAATAATTAAAATAGAGTAGACGTTACGTCCACTCTATTTTAATTAGGAAGTATTATTACGGTGCAGTGTTTTATATCAAGTAAATTCTCTTCAATGTTTTTATGGACAGTTTCTGCAATTTTATGTCCTTCTTCTATGGAAATATTTTTATCTACAGAAATACCTACATCTGCATATATTTTATTTCCAAATATCCTAGTCTTAAGACTTTTTATTTCTTTAACGCCATGTATACTTCTAGTAATGGAATGAATTTGTTCTATGATTTCATTGCTAGCCCTATGGTCAACTAGTTCATTTACTGCCTTTAGATAATATTCTACTCCTACTTTAACAATGATTATACATACCACAATAGCTGCTAGTGGGTCAAATATTTTAAAGCCTCTTCGGGCGAAAAAAATTCCTATAAAAGTTCCTATAGAAGAAATTGCATCTGAACGATGGTGCCATGCATCTGCTTCCATGGAAGTGCTTTTGATTTTTTTAGCTATAATTATTGTATACCAATATAAAGATTCTTTTACTATTATTGATGCTAATGCAGCCATTAAAGCTATTTTACCTGGGACTATGAGGCTACCTTTTATTAAATCATTTATTCCTTTGTATCCTATGGAAAGTCCTGTAGATATTAATAAGAAACTAATAATTTTAGTGAATACAGATTCAAACTTTTCATGACCATAGGGGTGGTCCTCGTCAGCTTCTTTATTTGAAACTTTTAATCCTATTATTACTACTATAGTGGTAGCTATATCTGCTAAACTATGAACAGTATCTGCAAGCATTGCAGTACTTTTACCAAGTATTGCTCCAGTCAGTTTAAATAAGGATAATAATATATTAATTATTATAGAGTTCCAAGATGCCTTAGTTCCTATTTTTACGTTATCCATTCTAATACCTCTCAATTGATAATATAGTTAATATTATAATATGATGAATATATATAATGGATACAGTGACATTTATTTTCAATTGATAAAGAATGTCGTTTGGTATTTAAATTCTTAAGTAAATTTTAAGAATTTAGTAATATTATAGCAAGATATATTCTTTATAATAATATATATGAAGTCTAACTAAGGGGGAATATATAATGACAAATTTACTAATATTTCTCTTCTGTACTTTAATTGCTACGGTTACAATTGAATGCTTCATAGGAGATATATATTTTAAAGATGGGTATAGAAGAGGATACTATAGAATACTTAAAAGTATTTATAATATATTAATTATTATTTTTATATTTCTTCACAGACATTATATAGTAGCTGTAAAGGGATTGGGAGGAATATTATTATTAGGTTGTACTTTGATTCTTTTAATTAATATCTTTTATATTACTGAGAGTACGAAAAGATTAAGAGAAAAAAATCTATTGTAAAATAATTAATAACGGATTAAGGGATTTTGTGTAACAAAGTCCCTTTTGTATTATGCAAAATATGGTACAATTTACATAGGGATTAATTATTTATGGAGGGAAAAAATGAAGGATGTGAAGGAGAAAGTTATTTATTGCTTGCTTGGATTTTCAATATTATTAAATATTTACACTATAAATTTAATTAGTAACTTTAAAGTTACAATAGCTAATGAATTATATAGATTAAATGCAGATGTTAATAGGGTAAATAACAGAATAAGTAGTATTGACAGCTCTTTTTCTGGAATTAGAGCTAAAGTTGATAAGTATATTACAAAAGAAGAGATGGGTAAAGATTTTATGTCTGTAGCTGAATTAGCGGAATACCTAGATATTAATAGAAACGTAGTTTATATAATGATGGAAAATAAAGAGCTAGATATGCCTTATGTTAAAATTGATTCTGAATATAGATTTAGTAAGGCAGCTATAGGTAAGTGGTTATCTACGAGAAAAATCATTGATAATTATAAATAGTAAGTGTATCATTAACAAAAGATTATATGAAAAAGGCTGATGATTATGAGTAAAGAATTTAAAGTTTCTGTTAGAAACTTAGTTGAATTTATAATGAGATCTGGTGATATAGATTCCACCTTTGTAGGAGGGGGGAGAGCTTTAGAAGGAACCAGGATACACCAAAAGATACAAAAGAATAAAGGTGAAAATTATAGAGCAGAGGTTTCTTTAAAATATACCTTTAACTATGAGGATGTAATTCTATCCGTTGAAGGAAGAGCAGATGGAATTATTGAAGAAGATGGCATGGTTATTATTGATGAAATAAAAAGCACCACCAGAGATTTAGAAAAGATAGAAGAAAATTATAATCCACTTCATATGGCTCAGGGGAAATGTTACGCGTATATATATGGAAGAGAAAATAATCTAGAGAAAATAGGTGTTCAACTCACCTATTGCAATGTAGAAACCAAGGAAATTAAAATCATACCTGAGGAGTTTTACTTAGAAGAATTGGAAAATTTCTTTTATGATTTAATAGATAAATATTATGTATGGATTGAATTTCAAAAAGAGTGGAATGAAAAGAGAGATTTAAGTATAAAAAATCTAGACTTTCCCTTTAGTAAATATAGAAAAGGTCAAAGGGAACTAGCGGTTTCAGTGTATAAAACCATACGTGAGGGAAAGAATATTTTTCTGCAAGCTCCAACTGGAGTAGGAAAAACCATATCTACTATTTTTCCAACGGTGAAAGCTATGGGAGAAGGACTTGCTTATAAGATATTTTACCTAACTGCGAAAAATATTACATCCTCTGTTGCACTAGAAGGAATTAACATAATGAGTAAAAAGGGTTTATATTTAAAAACTCTTTCTATTACATCAAAGGAGAAGATATGCTTTAAAGATAAAGCTACTTGTAATGGGGAACAATGTGAGTATGCAAAGGGCCATTATGATAGGGTAAATGAAGCGGTATTAGATTTATTAAATAATGAAAGCTTAATGGATAAGGACATAATTCAAAAATATGCTTTAAAGCATAGGGTTTGTCCATTTGAATTTTCCTTAGATGTAGCCCTTTGGTCAGATTTAGTTATATGTGACTATAATTATGTTTTTGATCCTAGAGTATATTTGAAAAGATTTTTTGATGGAAAAAAAGAAGATTACGTGTTTTTAATCGATGAAGCTCATAACTTAGTGGATAGAGGAAGGGATATGTTTTCTGCTTCCCTGTCAAAAGAAGATTTTCTTAAAGGGAAAAAAATCACTAAAGACTTAGATAAAAAATTATATAAAAAATTAGATAAAGTGAACTCTTATTTCATAGAATTGGGGAAAAAGTTTGAGGGCGGGGAGAATTATATTTTAGAAGAGGAGCCTTTAGCTATAACATCTCATTTAAGAATTTTAGTGGAAGAAATGGAGAATTGGCTAAAAATTAAAGATAAATCCGATGAATACGAACATATTTTAAAGTTGTATTTTGACTGCTTGGCTTTTATTAGAATAAGTGAGTTGTACGATGAAAATTTTATTGTGTTCTGCAAGAGAGATGACAGAAGTCTCCTTTTAACGCTCTTTTGTTTAGATCCATCAAAGCTCTTGAGGGAGAGTGTTAAAAAAGGAAGAGCAGGGGTGTTTTTTTCTGCTACTCTATCGCCCATGAATTATTTTATGGATTTGTTAGGAGGGGATAAGGAGGATTTCTCCTTTGGAATTCCTTCTCCTTTCGATAATAATAATAGAAAAATAATTATTGCAGGAAATATATCTACAAGATATAAAAATAGGGATAATAGCATTGGCCAAATTGTAGAATACATTAAAACCTTTATAAAAAGTAAAAAAGGTAACTACCTAGTATTTTTCCCTTCATATATGTACATGGAAAAAGTACTAGAAAAATTTAAAGAAAGTAATGAAGAGGTGGAAATCCTAGTTCAAAATTCAGCTATGAAAGATGAAGAGAGAGGGGCATTTTTGGAAAAATTCGTTGAAAATCCGGAAAAGACCATGGTTGCTTTTTCAGTTCTTGGGGGAATGTTTTCAGAGGGTATAGATTTAAAAGGGGAAAGATTGTCAGGTGCGGTAATAGTGGGAGTTGGGCTTCCTCAAATATGTTTTGAAAGAGATATAATTATGAAGTACTTTGATAAAAATAATGGAAGAGGATATGATTATTCCTATGTATACCCAGGTGTGAATAAGGTGCTTCAAGGAGCTGGAAGAGTTATAAGAACGGAGGAAGATAGGGGAGCAATATTACTAATCGATGATAGATTTGCATCGAGAGCTTATCAAAGTATATTTCCGAAGGAGTGGGGAGATAACAGGGTAATATATAATAGGAAAGACTTAGATAGTATATTATGTGATTTTTGGTAAAGATATATAACATAAAATTATAATTGAAAAAAATATATATCTATTGAGAATTTTGTTAATATTATCATATAAAAGTAGGAGGTAAAGATTATGGGGAGAAATAGTATTTTAAAAATGGAAGGTGACAACGTAACCTTTGAGGTATTAGAGTATGATTACCTTAGAGGAAGCAGAGATATTGGAAGTGCTTTAGGGCTTTTTTACATGAGAGAAGCAAATATAAAGTTAAAACAGGTGAAAGTAATTCTTAATAATGCTTCAGTTAAATTAGAAGCAGGTGCATTACACTTTTTAAAGGGTAATATTGAAATGGATAGTAAAGTAGGAGGAATGCTGGGATTAGGTAAGAAATTATTTACTAGTAAAGTTACTGGAGAAACAGTTTTCAAACCTGTTTATAGAGGAAGTGGAGAAATACACCTTGAACCAAGTTTTGGTCATTATGATATGATTAAATTAAATAATGAAGAAATTATAGTAGATGATGGTTTATTTTACGCCTGTGAAGACAGCATAGAAGTTGGAGCTGCAATGCAAAAGAATCTATCCTCAGCAATGCTTGGAAATGAAGGATTATTTCAAACTAGACTTAAAGGAAGAGGCATTGTAGTTTTAGAACTTCCTGTACCGCAAGATGAAATAATAAAATATACATTAAATAATGAAACCTTAAAGGTAGATGGAAGCTTTGCAATATTAAGAAAAGGAAGCATAGAGTTTACCGTAGAGAAATCCTCAAAATCTTTAATTAGCTCAGCCACTAGCGGGGAAGGATTTTTAAATGTATTTAGAGGAACAGGAGAAGTTTGGTTAGCACCAACTCAAAGTATTTATAGAAAATTAGCTATAAGTGGATTATATGGAATGACTAATCCAGGTGGAAGTTCAAATACTAAAGAATAAAAAAAATGGACAGTTGACTGTCCATTTTTTATTATCCCCATCTAACTGCAGTAGCGGCCCAGGAATAACCTGTTCCTGATCCTAGCATAATAACTAAATCCCCATCTTTAATTCTTCCAAGTTTTAGCCCCTCATAAACAGAAATATAAGCATCTGCTGATTGTACATGACCAAAGTTATTAAGAATAAAGGACTGTTCTTCAACCATATCAAATTCCTTTAGTATTAAATTTAATATGGAGTTTTTCATAAAAATTGGAGCCAGGAAGCCTATTTCATTTTTCTTATAGCCACTTTTTTCAGCAGCATCTCCTATTACCTTGCAGAAATTTGATAAAGAAATAGGATCAAGTCTTTCTTTCATATCCTGTGGATCTGATACATCCAGACCTAAATAACCTACATAATTTCCTTTGTTTTTTTCTTCTTCGGCTAAAAGAAAGTCCTTGGTTACATATGAAATTTTATTATAGTTTGCATTTCCTATATCATAAACTGCTACGCTATCTGCAAAGGAACCAGCAGTGATGATTTGTGATTCTAATATTTGATTATTTTCATATCCCCTCGTAATAAGGCATGCAGCTGCACCATCACCAAAGTTAAACATAAATCTTGCTCTTGGATTTCTATAGTCAACTAGATCGGATTCTTTTGATCCAACTACAAGTAAGGTGTTTTTTATATCCGGTTGAGTTATCATAAGGCTTTTAGCTATCTGCAAACATAATGCACCAGAGGAACATAAATTATGAACTTCAAAGGTTTTGGCGTTTACTGCTCCTATCTTATGTTGAATATGAGCTGAGCAATTATAAAGATAATAATCTTTATATTCACTACCATGATATATTATAAGGTCTATATCTTCAGGTTTAATTACATCTTTTATGCAGTCTAAGGCAGCTTGTACACACATGTCAGATACGGTTTCATTTTGTGCCGCCTTATGTTTAGACTCTATTCCAAATTTATTTTTTATAACCTCTTCAGGAATTCCACTTAGTTTAGATATTTCTTTATAGGTTTCAATTTGTTCTGGGTAGTAAACACCAATATTTCTAATACCAACAGGTACTTTTAATAAATTCTCCATTTTTAATCTGCTCCTTTCAAATTAGTCTTCAGGTTTTCCGTATTTTTTTATAACCTCTTGTGAAACTATTTTGCCAACGGAATTTTTAGGTACCTCTTCAACGAAGGTTACATATTTTGGAACTTTATAGTGGGCTAGTTTGGTATTTAAAAATTCAATAATCTGTGATTTACTTAAAGTCATACCTTCTTTTAAGGATATTACGGCTTTTCCAACTTCTCCCCATTTTTCGTCGGGTACTCCTATTACACAGCATTCATGTATTTCATTTATTTGGTAAAGTATTTTTTCTATTTCAGCTGGAAATACATTTTCTCCGCCACTAATATATATATTTTTCTTTCTTCCTACTATAGAGATATAACCTTCCATATCCATTATTGCCATATCTCCAGTGTACACCCAACCATTACGTAGTGTTTTATTGGTTTCCTCTTGGTTTTTCCAATATCCTGAAAATATTTGAGGACCCGTAAATATTAACTCTCCTGTATTACCAGGTTCTACTTCATTATCATTATCATCTACTATTTTTGCTATGGTAAAATAAAAGGGCTTTCCTACAGATGCATATTTCTCTTTTATTTTTTCTAAGGTAATGAAATTTACTGGAGTACCAAGGTTCATTGGTCCACCTTCAGTTAAGCCGTACCCAGAGCATATTTTAACGCCTTTTTCCCAAAATTTTTCCATTACTTGAACAGGGGTAGGAGCAGCACCAGACATAACCCATCTAACAGATGACCAATCTGTTGTATGGAACTCAGGTTGTTCGTACATCATTCTAAATATAGTTGCAGCTCCAAATACATAGTTAGTTTTATAATCATTTATAACTTTTAAAGAAAGCTTTGGAGTGAAATCTTTGTTTATAAGTAGCTCGCCGCCAACCATAAGCAAACCTAAAGTTAATATATTCCATCCTCCAGTATGAAAGAGAGGAAGTATGAGGTGAACACGATCCTTTGGAGATAAACCCCAATCTACAATATTGTTCATAGCATTAGAAAGAACAGCTCTATGGGATATCATAGCTCCCTTTGGAAGACCTGTAGTTCCACCTGTGTGTATTAAAAGGTATATATCCTCTAGTTTTAAATCTTTGCATTTTACAGGAGCATTATTTTCATATTTAATTACTTCATTGTAATTAACATCATTAGAATTCAAATCATCATTAGGTAATACAACATACTTGTTTATTGTATTAATATTATTTTTTAATTGATGAACGACAGGAGAAAATAAGTCTTCAAAAAACAATGCTTTAGGTTCTTCATTATTCATAAGAAGTATAAGCTCTTCAGCGGAAAGTCTTAAATTATAGGGTACAAATACTGCCCCTAATTTACCGCAGGCGAAAATTCCATCAAACATTTCAATTCTATTTCTAGATATAAAAGCAACTCTGTCACCTTTTCTAATTCCACATTGTTCAGACATAAAGTTTGCTAATCTATTAGCGCGATCGTTTAAATGAGAAAAGGTATAATTGATATTATTATCAAGATCCAAAATCCCCTCCTTATCAGGGCTTAATTTTGCTCTGTGGCCTATTATATCCCCAAGCCAATCACATTCTGTTAACAACATAATATAACCTCCTTGTATAATGTAAACATAATTAAATTAATAAAGTTACTTTTAAAATAAAGCAAAATACATGCCAATAGATTTAGAGAAAATTTTCGTAAATATATTTAATTTGTAACACTGTGAGTCAGTGGGTAATATACATTGTAAAAGATGTGTTACATTAATAGCATATTTTAAAGGGAAATATTCAGATAATAGAGAATATATTATGTGTAGAAGAAAAGAGATTTTTGATGTTTAGAAATAAGGGATAAATGGGGTGGTTACATGAATTCGTTAATTGATGCAAAACTTACCGAAGAGGAATTTAAGAACTTGTTTGTTTCAACAACTTCTTTGATTTTTGACCAAATTCCTATACCTATAAATTTTGTAGATGGAAACTGTAATGAGGTTTTTATGAATAAAGCATTTCTAAACTATTTAGGGCTAGAACTTGATGAGGTAGTAGGAAAGCATATTACAGAAATAGACCCCTTAGTTAGACTGCCAATAGTGGTTAAAACAGGCAGAGCGGAAATAGGGCAAAAGCATAAATTTAAAGATGGACGTGAAGTAATTGTACATAGATTGCCAATATTTTATGGAAGCAAAATCATTGGTGGAATAGGTATTATATTAATAGATGATTTAAATTATTTATATGATTTAGCTATGGAAAGTAAATTAATTAATAAGCTTATGGCCCATAAAAAGAATAAGGCTGTAGATGTTTATAAGGCTAAATATAATTTCGACGATATATTTACTCAATCTATACAGGGAAATGATTGTAAATTAAGAGCGAAAAATTATGCCAAGACGGATTTTACTGTTCTTATTAATGGGGAAAGTGGAACAGGGAAAGAATTATTTGCTCATTCCATACATAATTCTAGCAGCAGAAAAGATGGACCATTTATTAGTATTAATTGTGCATCTATTCCTAAAACCTTAATTGAATCAGAACTTTTTGGTTATGAGGAAGGTTCTTTTACAGGAGCGAATAAATCAGGTAGAGTAGGAAAGTTTGAGTTAGCTAATGGTGGAACAATTTTTTTAGATGAAATCGGAGATCTACCATTAGATATGCAGGCTAAACTTTTGAGGGTATTGCAAGAAAATGAAATACAGAAAATAGGTAGTAATAAAATTATTAATGTGGATATTAGAGTTATTGCTGCCACCAACTGTAATATAATAGATATGATAAATGAGGGCAAATTTCGTTCTGATTTATTTTATAGATTAAATGTTTTAAATCTTAATATCCCACCTCTTAGAGAAAGGAAAGAAGATATATCACTTTTGGTTCAGCATTTTAATACAGCTTTATATCAAGAGTTTGGCATAGATAAAAAATTTGGGAATGACGTAATGGAGCTATTCTTATCATATAAATGGCCGGGAAATATTAGAGAGTTAAAAAATGTGGTTACAAGCACAGCAGTTAACAGCTTAGATATTAATGTAGAAGTTAAAAATATACCCAAGTATATATTAGATACTATGAATGTACAAGAAAGAAATGTTCAATACTCCCAGGAAAATGAAAATAGTGAAGTAATCAAAAAAGACAACTCCATAATGGATACCATTCAGAAAAGGGAAGAAAAATTAATAATTGAAACACTAAAGTCATGCAAGTTCAACAAAACTGAGACAGCTAAATTGCTAGGGATATCAAGAATGTCATTATATAGAAAATTAAAGAACATGAATATTGAAAGCGAAAAAGACCTCTAAAAGTTTTAGGGACTTAAAGGGGTCCTTTTAATATTACAAAAGTTGTTTTCTTTCATTGAAAAATCCTCTATATGCTAAATAGCAGGCTAAATAGGAGGAGATTGAAGTAGTGGAGAGCATCATGAAAGTTACCATTAATTGAAACTTTATGGCTTCTACTGGGGAGGTGCCAGCAAGTATTAAGCCTGTCATCATCCCAGGGAGAGCTACAATTCCTAAGGTTTTCATAGAATCTATAGTAGGCATCATTCCTGTTTTTATGGAGTCCCTTATGATTTCCACAGAAGAGATTTTTATATCAGCTCCTAGAGCTAATTTAGCTTCTACTTCCTCTCTTTTATTTTTAAAATTCCCCAATAATTGTTTATAACAAAGGCCTATAGCAATCATGGCATTACTAATTATCATACCACCTACTGGAATCATTTGGCTGGGTTCATATTTGATAGTTCCTGCTAAAAGTAGTATTGATAAAGTAATAAAGGCTCCTAAGAATATAGATAAAAAAGATATAATAAATTTTGACTTTATTCCAGTTCCTCTTTTCCCAGCATTATAAGAAGCATTTAAGGTCATAAATAATAGTAGCAAAGTTGTATAAATGGGGTTTTCTATGTTAAATATTAAATCCAAAACATAACCAACTAAAGTAAGCTGAACTATGGCTCTAATTACTCCAATTAAGGTTTCCTTTTCTAAGCCTAATTTTTCTTTGTAGGAAAAAAATATAGATATTATTATTAAAGAAGAGCTAAAGAGTAAAGAGTAAGTATTCATATTAGCATTGGAATTCATCTTAACACCTCCAAGGACTTAATTTCGCTATTTTCTATAGTTAAAAGCTTGTTTGCGTGTTTAATACTTTGTTCTTTGCTGTGGGTTACCCAAAGGATGGTGGTTCCAGTTTTATTTAATTCATGTATTATATCTTCAATAATTTTAGTGTTTTCACCGTCTAAAGACGAAGTGATTTCATCTAGTAGCAATATATGAGAAGGAAAAATTAGATTTCTCATTAAAGCAATTCTTTGTTTTTCTCCACCAGAAAGGTTTATAATTTTTTCATTTAGTATTTCTTTATTTAAGTTAAATAAGTTACAAAGCTCTTTTATTTTGTCCATATTTAATTGTTTGTTTCTTATGTTGAAAGGAAAAATAAGATTATCTATTACCCTATCTCCAAACAAATGGGGAATTTGAAAACAGTAGCTAATTTCTTTTCTAAGCTCAATAGGATTATACTCTAAAATATTTTTATGATTATATAATATAGTTCCATTAGTGGGCGATATTAAATTATTGCATAGCTTTAAAAATGTACTTTTTCCACTGCCAGAGGGACCTACAATGGAGATATAGTCTCCACTTTCAATATGGATGTGTATATCTTTTAATATGGTTTTTTCGTCATTTTTATAATAAACACTTGAAAAGCTTAACATAGTACCTCCTTAAATTTCTTTAAATAGATTTTCTTTATTTGTATTACATATTAATTCTTCTAATAGGGATAAAAAAACCTCTCTCTTATTAATGTCTAGTGAATCTAATAGATTATTAATAAAACATTCATCTTCTTTTATGTGTTTTTTTATAATTTCTTCACCTTTATCTGTTACTTTTATTTCAATGCTTCTTCTATCCTCAATACTTCTTAATCTTAGTATCAAATTTTTCTTTTCAAGTCTATCCAGTATACCCGTTAGTGTTGAGGGAGGGATAGTATATTTTTTTGATATATCGGCAAACTTTAAAGGATTATTAAAATATAATCTTTCTAAGACATACATATCAGAGGGAGGAAGCTTTGAACTTTCTAATTGATACATTTCTTTATATTTTAAAAGATCTAAAAGCTTATGGACTAATGTTAATTCATTCATTTTTATTACTCCTTTATTATTCGTTAAATGAATTATTCTGCATACGAATATATTATAATTATATAATTTTATTTTAACTAAATCAATACATATTATAAATTAAAAGCCACTAGAACTTTAAATTATGTCTTAGGTGGTTCTTTCATTTTTAGAGGTTTAAGAATAAAATATAATTGATATAGTATACCTGGAGGTTTTTTATATGCAAATTGGTGTAGTAATGGGAGGAGTTTCTACTGAAAAAGAAATTTCTCAATTAACAGGAAAATATATTATAGATAGTTTAGATAAACACAAATATGAGGTATTACCTATTCCTATAAATACTAAATATGAATTAATAGATAGAGTGAAGTGCTTGGAGTTTGCTTTTATAGCTCTTCACGGTACCTTTGGAGAGGATGGAAAAATTCAAGCAATACTCGATAGTATGGATGTGCCATATTCAGGGTCAGGAGTGCTTAGTAGTGCTCTATGTATGGATAAAAATATGTGTAAAAAGATAATTTCATCCGATAATATAGCCACTCCTAAATGGATAATGATAAGAAGGGGAGAAAAAATAGATTTAGATAAAATTAAGGAAATTGGGCTCCCTTTAATCGTTAAACCTAATAATGGAGGATCAAGTATTGGAGTTGCTTTAATTCATAATATGGATGAATTAAAAGATTCTATAGAAGAAGCCTTAAAATACGATGAAGAAGTTATGATTGAAGAATTTATAAAGGGCGAGGAAATAACATGCTGTATGTTAGATGGGCAGTTATTACCTATATTATCTATAAAAACTAATAAGGAAATTTTTGATTATTCCTCAAAATATGATGATGGAGGAGCAGAAGAGACTCCAATAAATCTACCTGAAAAGTTATATAAAAAGGTAGAGGAGGCCTGCAAAAAATCTTGGAATAGTTTTAAGTTGAGTGTTTATGCTAGAATTGATATTATAATAAGAGAAGAGGAAATTTATGTGCTAGAAATTAATACTTTGCCTGGTATGACTAAAAACAGTCTTTTTCCTAAAAGTGCTGAGGCTCATGGATTAAGTTTTAGTGAATTATTAGATAAAATCATAGAATCCTCTTTAAAAAAGGGTAATTCATGAGGTGAAATTATGTTTCATAATATAAATATTCAGCATGGGGAAAGTTCATATTTTCAAATTTATAATTATATAAAGGAAATTATTGAAAATGGTATGCTTCCAATGGGTAGCAAGCTTCCTTCTACAAGGGAAATGGCATCAATTATGAAGGTAAGTAGAAATACAGTAATGAAAGTATATGAAATGCTAGAGGATAATGCCCTTGTGTATACTGAAAAAGGAAAAGGTACCTTTGTTTCTAGGATAAAGATAAACAAAAATAAAGAATGGCATGTAGATTGGACAAAAAAGATTAATGACTTTGGAAATAAAGCAGAAGAATTAGATATTATGAAGCATGAACAATTATACAAAAGGGGTATGATTTCTTTTAGAAGTATTGCCCCTGATGAAAGTTTGTTTGATGTGGAAGAGCTAAAAAGAGCTTTTTTAAATAGAATTGCCCTGGAAGGGGAAAAAATATTAAATTATGGATATGCTAGAGGATATAAGTATTTAATAGATTATTTAATGAAGTATATGGAGGAAAAGGGTGTAAGCACTAAGGGTAAAGAAATATTAATAACCAATGGCTTTACTGAAGGCTTTGACATAATACTATCTTCTTTAACTAATAGGGGAGATAAAATTCTTTGTGAAAACCCTACCCATAATACTGCTATAAAACTGATGAAATTATATGGTTTAGATATTGTAGGGGTAGATATGGATGAAAAAGGATTAGACTTAGCCCACTTAGATGAAAAGTTAAGTGAAGATATAAAGCTTGCCTACGTCATTCCTTCTTATCACAATCCTACTGGAACAGTAATGTCCTTTGAAGGAAGAGAAATTCTTTATAATAAATTGAAAGAATATAAAATACCAATTATTGAAGACGGATTTAATGAGGAATTACAACATTTAGGTACTCATATAGCTCCACTGGCTGCCATAAGCGGTGAAGAAAATTCGATAATTTATATAGGCAGTCTTTCAAAAATATTATTTCCAGGCATGAGAATTGGATGGATATTTGCAGATAAGAAGCTAATAGATATTTGCGAAAGTGTAAAGAGAAGTAGAAATATACACACTTCCTTCTTAGATCAAGCCATATTGTACGAGTATATGAATAGCGGTGCTTTTGAGAAATACGTAAAAAAGGTTAGGAATATTTATAAAGAGAAATATGAACTTGCTAAAAGTCTTTCAGAAAAGTATATTCCTAATGTTTATGTGCTTGGCAATGGAGGTCTTTATATTTTTGTTAAACTAAAAGATATAGATTCAAGGGAACTTCTAGATAGATGTTTAAAAAGAGGAGTAATATTTACCCCAGGAGATATTTTTTATACAGATGGAGGGGGAAGAGACACCTTAAGAATTGGTTTTTCTAGAAATTCACTAGAGGAAATTAATGAAGGAATAAAAATAATTGGGGAAGAAGCTTCTTATATTAAAGGAAGGTGAAAGCTATGCCAAAGTGTTCAACTTGCAGCTGTGGATGTGGCGGTGAAAAATACTGTGCCTCCAAGGTATTTATATTTTCAACCCTTGGATTAGAACAATTTGAAGAAATATCAAAATTAATCATTACTAGAAAATATAAAAAGGGGCAAAGTATCTTTTTTGAAGGAGATACTTGGGATAAACTTTATATTATAAATAAAGGGAAAATAAAGGTTTTTAAGTATACTAAGGAAGGAAAGGAACAAATTCTTTATCTTCTATCCGAGGGAGATTCTATTGGAGAGCTTAACCTTTTAAAGAGAGGGAAATTTGAGTTTAATGGAGAAGCCTTAGAGGATACTTCCATATGTACTTTAAGCAAGGAAGACTTTGATAATATACTTATAAATAACCCTAGCATAACTCTAAAAATATTAGAAAAAGTCCATGATAGAGTGGTTAATTTAGAACATTTGGTTCAAATGCTTAGCACAAAGGACGTGGAAACTAGAGTAGGAAGTCTTTTACTAAACCTTGTTGAGGATTTTGGACATAAGGAAAAAGAGGGTATAGTTATAGATTTGCCTATTAATAGAGAGGACATGGGTAATTTTGCTGGAATTACTAGGGAGACGGTAAGTAGAACTTTGACTTCCATGGAAGAGGCAGGAGTAATAAATATAGTAGGAAATAAAAAAATTATTATAAAAGACATGGAATATTTAAAGGACTTAATTTAATATATAAAGTTAAACTAAAAAATAAGTGTGGAAGTCCACACTTATTTTAATAATAGCTCACCTAAGGCTCTACCAGTTTTTATAGAAAGCTCTTTACCTTCCTTATCATCATAAAAACTCATTCTTAAAGGAAGCTTTATGGAGTTATCTCCAGTAGCCTTTATAATGTATGAAGTATCTAAAAGTTTACCATTGGTAGTTTTTAAATAATCATTTATTATTTCAATAGCTTCTCCACTCCAGCCATAGGAACCAAAGGAGGATAAATATTTATTTGATAAATCTAATTTTGTGATTTTCTTAAGGATTTCTTCAATGTTTCCTATCATATCTCCATATCTTGTAGAGCTACCTAAAAGAACTAGATTAGCTTCTTCTACTTGGCTCTTAATTTCTTCAAAGGAAGAGGATTTCACATTTATAACTTTAGAGTCTATTCCTAAATTTCTTAAACCTTCACCAATGTCTTCCCCAATCTTTCCAGTGTTTCCAGTCATGGAACTATATAATATCAAGGCTTTTTTCTCTAAATTTTTATTAGGAATGCTACTCATTCTGTCATACAAATCAATATATTTTTGAACATTTTCTCTAAGAACAAAGCCGTGGGAAGGAGCAATCATTTCAATATCTAAATTTTTAATTTTGCCTATCATATCTTGTACATAATTTCTATGAGGACTCATAATAAGGCTATAGTAAACCTTAAAATCTTCATCAATATCTTCTTTAGCTAAGTCGTTAAATAAATCAGTAGTAGCAATGTGAGTACTAAATATATCACAAGGGAATAAAACTTTGTCTTCTATAGCATAGGTTATCATAGTTTCTTCAGTATGAAGGTAAGGAGTTTCGAAGAATTTTAAAGTTTTTCCTCCTATGTCTAAAGTATCTCCATCCTTTATTATTAAGTACTCTCTACTATGAAGCTTAAACATTCCGTTTAATAATTCCCTAGCTTTTTCAGTAGTTACTATAGTAGCATTTTTTGCTTTATTAAGCAGAGCAGGTAATGCTCCAGCGTGGTCGGGTTCTACATGGTTGATTACTACATATTTTATATCTTCTATATTAATATGTTCTTTAAGGTTTTCTACAAATTCCCTAGAGTACATTATGTCCACAGTATCTATAATAGTTGGTTTTTCTGTCTTTAATAAGTAAGAATTATAAGTAGTTCCTTTTTCTAAAGTAAGTCTATGAAAGGGAACCTTTCTATCATCGACTTTTCCTACCCAAAATATATTATTTTTCATATTATTACACCTCTTTTTAAAAATTTGTTTTATGGTTAACTTTGATATAATAATACCTTTAATTTATGGTATAATCCGTGATTCAAATCAATTTTTATTTTGATTCAAATCACAGATTATTACGGCTCATATTGAGTATAATAAAGTCATAAAATAAAAATATTCGGAGGGATGAATAATGAATAATATATTTAAAAGTTCAGATAAAATAGGAGATATAGTTGTTAAGTTTCCAAAGGCCATGGATGTGTTTAGAAGATATGGCATTGATTTTTGCTGCGGAGGAAATAGACCACTGCTAGATGCTATAAAGGAAGATAACTTAAATGAAGAGGAAGTACTAAAAGCACTTCATGATGAGTATGAAAAAGTGGACTCTCTTATAAAGGAAGAAGTAGATTGGCTAAACACAAGCTATAGTGATTTGATAGATTATATAATTAATAAGCATCATAAATATTTAAATGAAGAGCTCCCAGAAGTTAGCGAATTAACTAAGAAAATATTAAGAGTACATGGGGAACATCACCCTGAATTAAGTAAGGTGCACAAATTATTTCATAACTTAAAAGCGGAATTAGAAGAGCATCTTATAAAGGAAGAGGAAATAGTATTCCCATTAATTAAGACATATGAAAATAATAATTCAAAGGAAACTTTAGATAGAGCTAATAAGATAATAGAAGAGCTTGAAGCTGAGCATACTGGAGCAGGTGATATTTTAAAAGAATTAAGAAAAATTACTCACAATTATGAAGTTCCAGAGGATGGTTGCAACACATATAAATACACTTATGACAAGCTTCAAGAAATTGAATTAGATTTATTTAATCACATTCACTTAGAGAATAATATAATGTTTCAAAGACTTAGAAAATAGGGAAAAGTAGCGAAAGCTACTTTTTCTATTTTCAGTTTTTAAGATTTTTAGTTAAATAGTTGATTAGTTAAAATAAATATAGAATATTATTATATATAAATTGGTATACTAATAAGCGATATGCTTATATGAAAGATTTTAAAAAACATGTAGTATAAAGGAAAATACGTAGAATACTAATATCTTTGTGAAAAAATCAAAGTACTACAACCCTAGTGTATCAATAGGTGAAATATGGAGATAAAGTTAAAAAAACTGATTATAGTCAATATAATTTGAAACGATAGCAACCTATGGTTTTATAAGAAATATTAAATCATGGTAAGATAATCTTCGTCGCCAAAAGACGACAAATAAGTCAACAAGTTTTAAATGAAAAATTTTAAAAAATTGTTGACAAGAATAAACTTAAATGATAATATAATGAAGTCGCTTCAAGCGATATGGTCTTTGAAAATTAAACAGAGTACATTAAGCCAGTCGATTCTTTAAAGAATCAAAATTATGGATGATAATATATCATCTTGAGCAAAAGGTCAACTTTAAAATTGAGAGTTTGATCCTGGCTCAGGACGAAC
>NZ_BAAACF010000005.1:0-3248 GCF_039521365.1 Clostridium malenominatum | reverse complement strand
GGTTAAGCTTCATAGCGCCGATGATACTACAAGGGCAGCCTTGTGGGAAAGTAGGTCGTCGCCAGGTTGATTATGATTCACTAGCTCAGTCGGTAGAGCACCTGACTTTTAATCAGGTTGTCCGGGGTTCGATTCCCCGGTGAGTCACCAAACCCTATCACATTAAGTGGTAGGGTTTTTTTGTTACAAATAATTTCATATATATACATATTAATTTAACAACAATATGGTATAATATACTTATTTAAATAGTAAAAATATTCAAAATTGGAGGGGTTTATATGGCATTTAAAGAAAATATAAGAGAGAACTTAACTTCAGGATTTTCTAAAATAGTTAAAACTGTAGGAGAAGGAGCGGCTACGGTAGCTAAAAAATCAGGGGAAATAGTTGAAATATCTAAGTTAAATTTAAGTGTATCTACAGAAAAAAACAACATAGAAAAACTATATAGAGAAATTGGAGAAATGGTTTTTGAAAAATATGCAAATGGAGAAGCTGTAGATTTAGATTTAGAAAAACCTTGTAAGGAAATAGAGAATTCAAATAATAACATTAAGGAAATTAAGGAAAAGATTGAAGATATAAAAAATAATAAAGAATACGAAGATAGTGAAGAAGAGTATGGTGAAGAAAATGATGAGGAAGATGATTGCTGCTGTTGTGAAGATGAAATAGTTGCAAATTGTGAAGGTAATATTTGCAATTTTGAAGAGCCTAAAATTGAAGAAGACATAATAAAGTAATACGAGAAAGAGGTCTTAGATTAAATTTTTTAAGACCTCTTTTAATTTATGCCAATCTTGTAAGTACATATCTTTAAATTCATTGCTTCTATTATAAATTAAAGATGAAGGGTGATACATTGGAAAAACATTTCTATTGATTTTAGTACTTAAAATAAGATTTCCATGACACTCTCCAATAGAGTTAAAATCTGTAATGGTCTTTAAGGGGGTGTTGCCTAGTGTAATTATTAACTTAGGATCAACTAAGTTAATCTCTTCATTTAATATGTCTGTGAATAATTTAATTTCAGAGGACTTTGGACTTCTATTACTTATAGAGGGTTTTCCTGAAACGCTTTCTTTAATTTTTATGGGTCTAAAATAGCAAGCATTTGTAATTCTAATATTATCTCTATTAAGCCCTACTAAATTTAAATAATGTTCGAAGTTTTTACCGGCCATACCTACAAAAGGTTCACCAGATTCTACTTCTGTTTTTCCGGGAGCTTCACCTATGAATAATATTTTGCAAGGCACAGGACCATTACCTGTAATCCAACCTCCTATAGATTCTTCGGTATAACTTTCGCTTATTTCTTTTATTTTTTCTTTCATTAATGATAAACGTTCTTCTATATTCATATTTGTTTAAGAAAGGCGGAGCTTTCTTATCCTCCAATTATTTTTTATTTAATGCTATAATAATGCTGAAAAAAGTCTAGCAACTGCTTCTATAGATTTAGTTAAAAACGGCGTAGAATCATAATCTTTTTCAGTGAGCATTTTGCTAACCTTCAAATCTTCAAGAAACAAATCATTTAATTTTTCAGTTACGTTTTTATTATATATGACAGCATTTATTTCATAGTTTAATTCATAACTACGTATATCCATATTAGCAGTTCCTACTGTAGAAATCTTTCCATCTATAGTCATGACTTTTGAATGTATAAAGCTTTCAGCATCATATAAATATACTTTAGCACCACATCTTATCAGTTCTGCTAAATAAGTTTTAGAAGCATAATATACAGTAAAGTGATCATATTTACCAGGAAATAAAATTCTTACATCGACTCCGCTTAATAAGGCAATCTTAAGAGCGTCCATAATAGATTCTGGTGGAACGAAATACGGAGTAGTGATATATATACTCTCTTTAGCCATTGTAATCATTTTTAACATAGCTTGCATTATAGCAGGGTATGGAGAGTCAGGACCACTTTTTATCAATTGCATTATGCTAGAGTCCTTGTTATCTATTTTAGGAAAACATGAAAAAAAATCGTCTTCCTCTAGGGTTACGTTATCATTGTTAGCCTCTTTTATAGTTAAAAAATCATCTATAAAAACCCCTTGAAGTCCCAAGACAAAATCACCTTTTATCATAAGATGAGTATCTCGCCAATAGCCTAGCTTACTATTTCCTAGATACTCATCTCCAATATTAATACCTCCAATAAAGCCTACCTTTCCGTCAATTATAACAATTTTTCTATGATTTCTATAATTAATTTGTGTATTGATTTTTCTAACTAAGGGTGCTAAAAAATATGAATACTCTACAACATCTATTCCAGCAGCAATCATTTCACTTAAGTACTCTTTACTAAGTTTAATGGAGCCTACTCTATCAATAATAAATCTTACTTTTACACCTTGATGAGATTTTTTTATAAGTAAATTTTTTATCTCATTACCTATTCTGTCATTTTTGATTATATAATATTCTAAATGTATATGGTAATTGGCGTTTTCTATTTCTTTTTTTAACGCTTTAAATTTTTCATATCCATCCTTAAATATAGTTATATCGTTATATATAAACAAGGGTGATTCACTGTTTTGTCCAAGCAATTCAATAAGAGGTATATAGTCTGGATTGTCAATTTTATTTATAACTTTATTTATTAATTCTTTTATTTTAGGAGAAAAATCTTTATTAAGTCTATGGAACTTCCAATCTCTCCCCAAAAATATATATAGAAATAATCCAATAGGAGGCAATAAAACTATAACTAAAAGCCATGCTATGGTTTTTTCGGGACGTTTTCTTTCTAGTAAGACAATTATAATAACTGATAATGTATTTACAAATATTAATGTTGATAAAAAAACTCCGATACTTCTTAAAATAATAAAACCTCCTTATATAATTAATAAATATATATTTATATTATGAAACAATTAGCGTAAATTATATAATGAAATAATGTTAACTAGCAACTTATTCTAGTGTATCATTAATAATAATAATGAGCAATAAAGAGATAATGAAAGTAATAGTAGTCTAATATCATATATTAGGATATTTTAATAATAATATGATATCTAATTATGATAGAATAACAAATGTCGTCGGAAAAAAAGATAAAAATAAAAGAGACGATAAAAAATGTTGACAAAGTGAAAATTATAAGATATAATTTATACACTAATGAAAATTATTGGTCTTTGAAAATTAAACAGAGTACATTAAGCCAGTCGATTCTTTAAAGAATCAAAATAATGGATGATAAA
>NZ_BAAACF010000004.1:0-636 GCF_039521365.1 Clostridium malenominatum | reverse complement strand
CTTTCTAGGGAGAATTAATAAAGCAAATTAGCTTTATTATAAGCTTATGTACTCTGTTTAATTTTGAAAGACCATTGGTCTTTTTTAAGTTAAAAGTTAATTTTTAACTTAATGAAGCTCCTCAGCATAGCTGATGAGTACTGACTTGTTAGCAAAATCAGAGATTTTGACAAGTCATATAAAAATTTATGGGGGTATAGCTCAGTTGGGAGAGCACCTGCCTTGCAAGCAGGGGGTCATGAGTTCGAATCTCATTATCTCCACCATATTAAAGGGCTTATAGCTCAGCTGGTTAGAGCGCACGCCTGATAAGCGTGAGGTCGATGGTTCGAGTCCATTTAAGCCCACCAATGTTCTTTGAAAATTGCACAAAGATAAAGTAAAGTAAATCAAAGGTAATAACTTTTGTAGATATGATTTATTATTAAATCATAGAAAGTTACTAGAAGCAAGCAGTACGAGGAATGCATGCAGCGAGGAGCGGAGTTTAGCAGCGCTAAATGAGCACCGAAGCAAATGCAATGACGAAGTAATGCGCCGCTTATAGGAACTTTATATAGATCAAGCTACAAAGGGCACATGGAGAATGCCTTGGCACCAGAAGCCGATGAAGGACGCGATAAGCTGCGATAAGCT
>NZ_BAAACF010000003.1:0-510266 GCF_039521365.1 Clostridium malenominatum | reverse complement strand
AAGCTTCATAGCGCCGATGATACTACAAGGGCAGCCTTGTGGGAAAGTAGGTCGTCGCCAGGTTAATATAAAAAAGCAGAAGATATATCTTCTGCTTTTTTATGTTCTTGGTTTATTTCCTTATATGGTATATGATAAAATTAAAGTAAAATGTTCATATAAATTAAAAAATAAGGTGGTTAAATTTTATGAATAAAAAAGAAAAACTTAAAGACATTATAAAAAGTAGTTCAAATATTGTTTTTTTTGGAGGAGCTGGAGTTTCAACAGAAAGTAATATACCAGATTTTAGATCAGAGAAAGGTTTATATGAAGCAAAAAATAATTATTCTTATCCACCAGAGATTATGTTAAGTCATACTTTTTTTATAAAAAATACAGAGGATTTTTATGATTTTTACAAAAATAAAATGATATATAAAGATGCTAATCCTAATGCAGCTCATTATGCTCTAGCTAAATTAGAAGAAATGGGAAAGTTAAAAGCTGTGATAACACAGAATATTGATGGGCTTCATCAGAAAGCTGGTTCAACTAAAGTCTTAGAGCTACATGGCAGTGTTCATAGAAACTATTGTATAGAATGTAAGGAATTTTACGACCTAAACTATATATTAAATACTAAGGAAGAAGTTCCAAGGTGTGAGGAGTGTAGTGGAGTTGTAAAACCTGATGTTGTTCTCTATGAAGAACCTTTGAAAAATGATGTAATAAATCAAGCCATTTATTATATAGAAAATGCTGATGTACTAATAGTAGGAGGAACATCCTTAGTAGTATATCCTGCAGCTAATTTAATTCATTATTATAAGGGAAAGAAATTAATACTTATAAATAAGTCTTCAACTTCTTATGATGGTAATGCATATTTAATCATAAATGAAAGTATAGGTGAAGTTTTGGGAGAAATAGTTAAAGAACTATAGAAAAATATATCATTAAAATCTTATTGACAAGACAATATTTTAATGATATACTTAATAAGTATTTTAAATGGCGCTATAGC
The DNA here is from genome assembly GCF_039521365.1 of Clostridium malenominatum. NCBI lineage: Bacteria > Bacillati > Bacillota > Clostridia > Eubacteriales > Clostridiaceae > Clostridium > Clostridium malenominatum. Next base: position 509,260 of record NZ_BAAACF010000003.1, on the reverse strand, counting down.
CAAGTGGTAAGGCAGAGGTCTGCAAAACCTTTATCCCCAGTTCAAATCTGGGTGGCGCCTCCAAAATGAAAGCACTCAATCTTTGATTGGGTGCTTTAGTTTTTATTTAAATATTTAATTAAAACATATCTTTCTTATTTAAGATTATAGTGGTAAGCACAGATGTACCTACAATTAAGCCTAGTACTATCCAAAAGCCAAAAGGTGAATCAGAAAATGGTATTGCATTTACATTCATACCAAACATTCCAGAAATCATATTAGGTATGGACATTATAATAGTAACAGAAGCTAAAAATTTCATAACTATATTCAAATTATTTGAAATTACTGATGCAAAGGCATCCATAGTTCCACTTAGTATATTGCTATAAATATTAGCCATTTCGATTGCTTGTTTATTTTCTATAATAACATCTTCTAAAATATTTTGATCTTCAGGATATTTCTGCATTATTTCTAGTTTTAGCATCTTTTCTAAAGTTATTTCATTTGATTTTAAAGATGTAGAAAAATAAACTAATGATTTTTCTAAGGAAAGAAGCTGAATTAATTCCTTATTTTTCATGGATTTATGTAGTCTTTTCTCTACCATGACACTTTTCTTATCAATTTGTCTTAAATAAATTAAGTAATAGCTTGCAATTCTATGAAGTATTTGAAGTATAAATCTAGAGCGCTTAAAAGTGAAAAATGACTTCACTTTACCATCTGTAAAGTCTAATAAAATTTTACTGTTTTTTAAACAAATAGTTATAAGTAAATCTTCAGTATGTATTAAAGAAATAGGGTAAGTGTCATAGGTTAAAGAGTTATCCTCCATTTCTGTAAATGGTATATCTAATAGAAGTAGAATATTATTATCTTCATCCATATCTATTCTAGAAGTTTCTTCATCGTCTAATGAAGCTCTCAGCAATTCCATAGGAACATTAGTTTTTTTTGAAATAAATAGTAACTCTTGATGAGAGGGAGCCACTACGTTAATCCAGCATCCAGGTTCTATATTTTCTACTTTTTCTAGTGTGTATCCATTAGAAGATTCTATTGTTTTATATATAGATATCATAAATTTCCTCCTTCTCAATAATTAACACTTATATTATATATCATACAAGTAATATGTGTACATTAAAATTTGTTTCATAAAAATTTTAATAAGGGCGAAAACTAGCAAAAATGATAGAGATAATGAGAAAAGATGAAGCTTTTATTGCACCATACTGTTTGGCGATGAATAAACACTTTTATAGACTGATTATAAATGAGAAGTGCTATGGATAAAATGTTGAAACCCTAGTATAATCTCTATGTTATCAATTTATTGTGGCATATATTTTTGGAGGTCAATTTATAATGGGAAATATGTACAAAGAAACAATAATAAGAAGTAAGCTATCTTCTATATTAAAGATATTTTCTATCTTAATATTATCTTTATATGGCAGAGAGATTATGGATGAATTTCAAACAATAGCGGTTGTAACTACTACTACTTTAATAGTTTTTACTTTGTTTTATGAAATTAAGTGTTGTAGAGTTAAATATACTTACTCTATAATAGCAGATGAGTTTATAATTCATAAAATTAACGCTAAAGAAGATAGAGTAGTAGAAAATATAAAGTTAAGAGATATTCAAAATGTTGGACAAGAAAATCTATTAGTTCCTCAAAAGAATATATTTAATACCAAAAAATATACATGTTCTGTTTTTAACTTGAAGCCTTATTTTTGTCTATATAGAGAAGGAAATAAACTTCGAATGTTTTATTTTGAACCTAGTGAAGATTTAGTAGAAAAAATCATTTTTAATAAAGAAAGAATAGCTTGTTAAAGACTATTCTTTCTTTATATTTTTATTAAATTCTAATTTTACTTCATTTAATAATGTTTCTTTATTTATTAAATCTAAGGCAGTAACTGCTAAAGCCTGAGCAGTCTTTAAAACTTTTTCATGAGCGAATTGTGAAATAGTAGCCATAGCAAATTCAGCTGAAGAATATTTTATAGAATCATCTTCTATAATAGATATATAGGGATGTATAGAGGGTACTATATGGCTAACACTACCTAAACTAAGAGAGGATAAAGTATGTTTAGGAGGAGCTATTTGAATTAATCCACTCTCCTTCAAATTATGGGAAAAAATTCTAGATAAAGTACTATTAGTTATAAGTTCTTCATAAGGTAATTCATATAGAGAAACTTCACCATAAACTTCTAAGAAGCTAGAAATAAATTTAACTAATTCACGAACTTTTTTTTCAATTTGCTCAATATAACCCATATGAGCACCGCGTATATAAAATCTTCCTGTCCAGGATGAAGGAAGTAGAGAAGGAGATGTTCCTCCATTAACTATAATCCCATTTATAGAGGTAGTGGAGTCAAATCCTTTAGATAATGCATTTATTGTATTAAATGTAAGGAGACCAGCGTCTAGGGCGGAATAAGAGGATATAGGCCTAAAGCTTACTCCGTTTTCGCTTGTATATTTTATTTCTAATGGAATTAATGCAGAAGAACTTCCGCTTTCTGCTGTTATAGTATCGGGATGAGCCATTAAAACAACATCTATATCCTTAAATACTCCTTGCTTAGCCATGGTAACTTTTGAGCTTCCTATGGATTCGCCAGGGCATCCAATAACGATAATGGAGCCACCTATCTTATCTATAGCTTTTATAAGGGATAAAGCGGCTCCTATGGATATTGAAGATATTAAGTTATGACCAGTAATATGTCCCAATCCATCAGCCGAATCGTATTCGCAAACAAAGCATATCTTAGGATGAGAATTACCGTACTGGGCATAAAATGCTGTAGGCATATTAATAAAGTTCTCTATTACATTAAAATTGTATTTTTTTAGTATATTAATTAAATAATTAGAACACTTATATTCATGAAAACTTTTCTCAGGATTGTCATATATATATTTTGAGATATTAAATATCTCTTTATCAAGTAAACTTAAAGAAGTTATAATTTCCTGCTTCATCTTACCATCTCCATATCAAAGTTTTTATTATTATAACCAAAGTTTAAATTTTATATTTATATAGGAAAATAATTTTATATAACATATTGAATAAAATATATAGTAAGAGGCAAAAATTTAGCTGTAGAAATTTTAAGGAGGAAGTTTATGAAAAGACAATGCTGCATTATATGTGGTAAGCCTCTAAACCGTGGTATAATAGTAAATGGAAAAGCTATATGCTCAAATTGTGAAGATAAAATAATAAATGTGAGAATGGATACAGACTTTTATCTATATTATAAAAATTGTATAAAAAAGTATTTAACTTATCCAATGATAAGAGGAGAGGATAATAGGTGTCAAAACTACCACTTATAGAAGGGGTTTTAAAATACGTTAATGAAAAAAATATAAACTTTACAATGCCAGGCCATAAAAGAGGAGAAGGTTTTTTTGCTACTATAGAAGGACGAGAATTTATAGATAAATTGATTTATTTTGATATCACCGAAGTTAATGGTGTTGATAATCTTCATAAAGCTGAAGGTATAATAAAAGAATCTGAGGATCTTTTAGCCAGTCTATATGGTAGTAAAAAGTCGTATTTCTTAGTGAATGGAAGCACTAGTGGCAATATGATAATGATTTTTTCTTCCTTTGAGGAAGGAGACAAGGTTATAGTAGATAGAAATTGCCATAGATCCATATTTAATGGTATTATAATGAGAAAGTTAAGGCCAATTTTTGTTGAAAATATAATAGATACTGAAGTTAATGCTCCTTTTTCCGTAGATATGGAGCATTTTTTTCAGTGTTTACAACAAAATAAAGATGCAAAGGGAATAATAATAACCTATCCAAACTACTATGGTGTTTGTTGTCCTCTAGAAGCAATTATAAAGGAAGCCAAAGATAATAATATGAAGATTTTAATAGATTCTGCTCATGGAGCTCATTTTGGTATAAACTCTAAGCTACCTAAAAGTGCAGTAAACTTAGGAGCTGATATGGTTGTAGTAAGTTCTCATAAAACTTTACCAAGTTTTACACAAACGGCATTTTTACATGTTAATAGAGAAGAAGATATAGAAAAGGTAGACTTTTACTTTAGCTCTTTTTCTAGTACAAGTCCCTCTTATTTATTTTTATGTTCCATGGATTACGCTAGGTATTATTTAAGTGAGTTTGGGGAAGAAAGCTACAGTAGGCTACTAGAAATCATAGAAAAATATAGAGCTAAAATTAATGAAATAAAAGGAATAAGAATTTTAGATGAAAGTTATGTAAGAAAAAGATATAAAAATTATAATTTAGATACTTCAAGATACATAATCAATTTAGAAAAAGGATATAATTCAAATCTATTTTTAGATTATCTAAGGGAAAATAAGATACAGTGTGAAATGAGTGATACTTTTAATGTGGTGCTGATATTTTCACCTTTTAATAAAGAAGAAGAATTTGAATACCTTTATAAAGTTTTGATGGAATGTAATTTAGAAAGATTTAAAGGTGATAACGTAGATTTAATAAAATATACATCTCCTAAAGGAGCTATTTCCCCACATGAAGCTCTAAATATGAAGAAGAAAAAAATAAAGTTGTGGCAGGGGGAAGGGCAAATATGCGGAGAAAATATAACTCCTTATCCACCAGGGGTTCCGTTAATTATGATGGGAGAAGTAATAGATAAAGAAGTAATAAATATGATAAAATATTATAAAAAACAAGGATTGGATATTATAGGACTACATGAAGATGAGATAATTGTAATTACAAATAACTAACATGGAAGAGGTTATGATATGGAAAAGGGAAAGTTAATTGTATTGGAAGCTTGTGATGGTAGCGGGAAAGCTACTCAAACTAAAAAACTTTATGAAAGATTAATCAAAGAAAAATATAATACTATGAAGATAGAATATCCCAATTATAATAGTGATTCTTCGGCTTTAATAAAGATGTATTTAAAGGGTGAATTCGGAGATAAAGCAGAGGATGTAAATCCATATGCTGCGTCTACTTTTTATGCAGTAGATAGATATGCATCCTATAAGAAAGAATGGGAAAGCTTTTATAATAGCGGAGGAATAATACTTGCTGATAGATATACTACTTCAAATATGGTTCATCAAGGAGCTAAAATAACAGATAAAGAAGAAAAGCATAAATACTTGGATTGGCTATGGGAATTAGAATTTAAATTAATGGGACTTCCTATACCACATAAAGTAATTTTTTTAGATATGCCTCCTCAATATAGTAGAGAATTAATGATGAATAGAAATAATAAATTTACTGGGGAAAAAGAAAAAGATATACATGAAAAGGATGAAGAGTATTTAACTTACTCCTATAATAATGCTTGCGAAATTGCCAATAAGTATAATTGGTATAAAATTGATTGTATAAAAGATAAAAAAATTAAGACTATTGATGAAATACATGAAGAAATATATAATGCAGTAACTAAAAGCTTTTAATTTATGATAAAATATAAATGTATATTATTATTAGGAGGTTGTGTTTTATGAAACTTATAATTGCAGTTGTTCAAGATGATGACGCAAATGATTTAATAGATTTGTTGACAGAAAAGAACTTTAGAGTTACAAAACTGGCAACTACAGGTGGATTTTTAAAATCAGGTAACACTACACTTATGATAGGAGTAGAAGAGGATAAGATAGATGAGGTAATAGGGCAAATTGAAGAGGTATGTAAAACTAGAAATCAAATTATGACAGCACCTTCACCAGTGGCAGGATCTACTGGGGTATATGTTCCTTACCCTATAGAAGTAAAGGTAGGGGGAGCTACTATATTTGTAATAGATGTAGATAAATTTGTTAAAATATAATGGAGGATTAACCATTGGATGGCATAATCGGTCATACTCATATTAAAAATCAAATAGTTAAGTCTATAAGTAGCGGTAGGTTTGCCCATGCATATCTCATATGTGGGGAAGATGGTATAGGAAAAAGTTTAATTGCTAAAGCAACAGCCTGTTTGCTACTAGGTAAAGAGGAAAATAAAGAATACGTTGATATTATAGAATGCAAAGTAGGTAAAAACAAAAAATCCATTGGTGTAGATGAAATAAGAGGCGTTATTGAAGAGATAAATAATAAGCCTTTTGAAGGAGATAAAAAAGTAATAATTATTTACAATGCTGAGCTTATGACGGCTCAGGCTCAAAACTCATTTTTAAAAACTCTAGAGGAACCACCTAAAGGAGTTTTTATGATAATGCTCTGTGAAGAGACTGAAAATATATTAGATACAATTAAATCCAGGTGTCAAATATATAAGCTTAACCACTTAAGCAAAGAAGAAATGCACAAATTTTTAACTGAAAAGTATTCTGATTTGAGCGAAGATGAAGTAAATATGATATCTATAATCAGTGATTGTGTCCCAGGCAAAGCAGAAGAATATATAAAAAATTCAACGCTAAAAGAGGTAAGAGACAATGTATTATATATTTTGGCTAACCTAAGAAATCGTGATTTAGATATACTAAAGTTTGAAGAAAATTTTACTAAGCATAAAGGTATGTGGAAGGAAACTTTAACTTGGTTTCTTTCCTATATTCGAGATGTTATGATATATAAAGAGACAGGTAAGAATTCTTTAATAATTAATATTGATAAAATAGAGGATATTAAGAGATTATCAGAAATATTTTCTTTTACTCAACTGGGTGATATTATGGAAATAATAAAGAATACTAGAGAAAAATTAGAGAGCAATGTAAATACATCTTTAGTTTTTGACACAATGTTGCTGAAGATGCAGGAGGTATAAAAACAATATGGTAAAAGTGGTAGGAGTTAGATTTAAAAAGGCTGGAAAGATATATTATTTTTCTCCAGGAGACTTAGAAATAAATAAAGGTAATAATGTTATAGTTGAGACTGTTAGAGGTGTGGAATTCGGACAATGTGTCATAGGACCTAAGGAAGTAAATGATAATGATATAGTTGCTCCGTTAAAAAGCGTTATAAGGGTTTCTACAGAAGAAGATGATAAAAGACACTATGATAATAAGAATAGAGAAGAAGAAGCTTTTAATGTATGTTTAGAAAAAATACAACAGCATAATCTACAGATGAAGCTTATAGATGTAGAATATACTTTTGATAACAATAAGGTTATATTTTATTTTACTGCCGATGGAAGAGTAGACTTTAGAGAGCTTGTAAAAGATTTAGCGGCAATATTTAGAACAAGAATTGAGCTTAGGCAAATTGGTGTAAGAGATGAAGCAAAAATGGTAGGAGGACTTGGTCCTTGTGGAAGAGCTATGTGCTGTTCTACATATCTGGGAGACTTTGCTCCCGTGTCTATAAAAATGGCCAAAGAGCAAAACCTATCTTTAAACCCAACTAAAATTTCAGGTATTTGTGGACGTCTTATGTGTTGTTTAAATTTTGAACAAGATACTTATGAAGATATAAGAAAAAGATTGCCAAGAGTTGGCTCTATTATAAGCAGTAGTTATGGAGATGGAGAAGTTATATATAATAGTGCAGTTAAGGAAAGCGTTAAAGTTAAAATAAAGCCATTAAACGGAGAGGAATTTATTCAAGAAGTACCTATTGAAGAATTAACCTTAATTTCAGGATCATATGAAGGCACAATAACTGATGATGACATAAAAATTGAAGTTGATGAAGAAGATGCAGTTATGATTAAGGAATTATTTAAAGAAAACTAGGAGGAAGCTATGAAATCTGTTATAAAGGTATTTAATATGAAAAATACAACTGATATTAGTAGAGTTAGAAATGCAATATCTAATAATGAAGGTATAATAGCTTGTCAAATTAATTCTGAAAAAGGGGAAGTAAGTGTAGTATATGATGATTATTTCGTATCCTTAGAGCAGATAATGGAATCTATAGAGAATTTAGGGTACACTATTTTATAAATATGACTTTTAAAATTTAAGTAAACGTGGTAAAATATAAGTCGTAATAACTTGTCCAAGATTTTAATAGGAGGTGTATGTACAATGGCATATAAAATAGCAGATACTTGTATAAGCTGTGCAGCATGTGCTTCAGAATGCCCAGTTAACGCAATTAGCCAAGGAGATAGTCAGTTCGATATCGATGCTGATTCATGTATTGATTGTGGAAACTGTGCCAATGTTTGTCCAGTAGGAGCAATTAGCGCTGAATAGTAAAAAGACCACTTAATTAAGTGGTCTTTTTTATAACCATTATATTTCAGGAGGGTAATATGTTTAATCTTTTTAGAAAAACTTACACTCTAGTTGCTCCTATGGATGGAAAGGTTTTAGATTTATCCATTGTAAAAGACAAAGTATTTTCAAGTAAGTTATTAGGGGAAGGGGTAGCTATAGAGCCAATAAATGATTTAGTAGTTGCTCCGGCACAGGGTAGGCTTAGTTTAATTTTTAAGACAAAGCATGCTTTTGGGATGGTTTTGGACAATGGAATAGAAATTTTAGTACATATAGGAATTGATACTGTAGGATTAGAAGGTGAAGGCTTTTCCCCTCTAGCTAAAGAAGGAGATTTTTTGCAAGCGGGAGATCCAGTAATTAAAATAGATAGAAAGCTTATTATTGAAAAGGGATATTCTTTAATAACCCCTATTATCATCACTAATATTGATGAAGTAAAGGAAATAGAATATAATATAAGTGATAATATAAAATCAGGAGAAATCATATTAAACTATAAATTATAATAAAGGTTTTTATGGAACAAATAAGTTTTATTTGTTTCTTTTTTTTAACGTTTAAAGAAAGGAAAGAGCTATGGATAGATTAGATATTATAAGAGAAGATGAAACATTAGAGGATTTGCAGATAAATGGATTTTCGGTAATACAGAAAAAAGAGGGATTTAGATTTGGAATGGATGCAGTATTATTGGCTAACTTTGCTAAGTTAAAGAAAAGGGATGAAGTGGTGGATCTATGTAGCGGTACAGGAATAATACCTTTTGTCATTATGGCTAAAAACTCTATTAGTAAAATAACAGGAGTGGAGATACAAGATGAAATGGTAGAAATGGCTAATAGAACAGCCAGATATAATAATGTAAATGATAAGGCTTATTTTGTAAATGGAGACTTAAAGGATAAAGATTTAATAAAAACTTTGGGAAAAGTTGATGTAGTAACGGTTAATCCACCCTATAAGTTAAAAGATAGTGGTTTAATAAATTTAGATGATAGAAATTCTATAGCGAGACATGAAATATGTTGCACTTTAAAGGATGTTGTGGAAGCAGCCAGTATATTGTTAAAGGATAAGGGAAGATTTTACATGGTTCATAGGCCTGAAAGAATAGCAGATATTATATGTGAAATGAGAAGTTATAATATTGAACCTAAGCTAATAAAGATAGTTCATCCATCTATAAAGAAGAGGGCTAATTTAATATTAATTGAAGGGCAGAAAAATGGTGGTAAATTTTTAAAATGGGATACTGCATTGTATGTATATGATGAAAATGGACAATATACAGAAGATATGAATAGAATATATTATAAAAGGGATGATGATAATGAATAATGGCAAGTTATATATTGTACCAACCCCTATAGGTAACTTGAAGGATATTACACTAAGAGCTTTAGAAGTATTAAACTCTGTAGATATGATAGCAGCAGAAGACACAAGGCAAACTTTGAAATTAACTAATCATTATAACATAAAAAAGCAGTTAATTAGCTACCATCAACATAATGAACAGGGAAAGAGCATCAATTTAATCCAAATACTAAGAGAAGGAAAGAATATAGCCTTGGTTAGCGATGCAGGAATGCCAGGAATATCAGACCCTGGAAGTGTAATTATTATGAAATGCATAGAAAATGATATAGAATTTGAGGTTTTGCCAGGACCCACAGCATCCATAACTGCGTTGATTTACTCTGGAATGGACACATCTAGGTTCATGTTTTTAGGATTTATACCTAGAGGGAATAAGGAGAGAAAAGAGCTAATCGAGGATATAAAAGAAAGAAAAGAAACACTAATATTTTATGAATCACCTCATAGATTAATAAATACTTTAGAATTTTTGAAGGAAAAACTAGGAGACCGTAGAATATCTTTATGTAGGGAAATTACAAAGCTTCATGAAGAAATAAGAAGAGAACCTATTACTTATAGTATAGAACATTATAGAAATAATTCGCCAAAAGGGGAGTATGTACTAGTATTAGAAGGAAAAAGCGTAGTAGAAATAGAAAAAGAAGAAAAAGAGAAATGGGAAGACTTAACTATAGAAGAGCATATAACTAGATATATTAATGAGGGTCTTAGCAAAAAAGAAGCTATTAAAAACACGGCAAGAGATAGAAAACTATCAAAATCTGAGGTATACAAGTTTTCCATTAATATACCTTAAATTAGATGTTTTTTCCATTGAGGTTTTATGTATAATAATGTTATAATATAAAATAGTGACAAAAGAGTAACAAAATTTAATTCGTTAGATTTATGGGGGGTGTCTTAGTGAATAAAAAATTAGTATCTGTTATAACGGCTTGTGTCTTAGTGGGTACATTAAGTGCACCAGTTTTAGCAGAACCGTTGACTGATAAAATTAAAAATCAGCAACAAAAAATAGAAGAAAATAGAAAGTCTTTACAAGATGTTCAAAATAAGCAAGAAGATATAGAAGTGGAACTATCAAAATTAGATAATGAAATAGAAGGATTATTAAGGAAAATTGACGATACAAAAAAGAAGATATCAGATACTGAAAAAGAAATAAAGATAGTAGAGAAAGAAATAGAGCAGGCAGAAAAAGATATTGTAGCAGAGCAAGAGCTTTTTGACAAAAGAGTTAGGGCAATGTATATAAGTGGAGTAGGAAGCTATCTTGAAATGCTTTTAGAATCAGAAGGAATAAGTGATTTTATATCAAGGGCTGATTCAATAAAAAAGATAATGGAATTAGACAAGAAAATAATAGCAGAGCTTAATGAAAAAAAATTAGCTATTGAAAAGAAAAAAGAAGTGTTGAGAATTGAAAATGATAAATTATTAGCGCTTAAAGCAGATAATGAAAAGAAGTTAGCGGATATAGATTCCAAAAAGTCAGTGCAGGACAAGCTATTAGCGGAATTAAATAGACAAGAAAGAATGTATTCATCAAATATAAAAGAATCTCAAAGAATAATAGATGCTGCCAAGGCGGAGATTAATGCTATTAGAAACAATACACCAAAATACACTCCATCTAGGGGGTCATCACCCATATCTTCAAATAGTATTGTAGCCTATGCTTCAAACTTTTTAGGTACACCTTATCAATGGGGAGGAAATGGTCCTAAAACTTTTGATTGTTCAGGATTTACAAGATATGTATTTAATCATTTTGGAGTAACTATACCAAGAGTTTCACAAGACCAACAGAATTTTGGTACACCTATAGCTAGGGGAGATCTTCAACCGGGAGATTTAGTTTTCTTTGGATATCCTGCTCATCACGTGGGTATTTATGTAGGAAATAATGCTTATATACATGCACCGAGAACAGGAGATGTTATAAAGATATCACCATTAACTAGAAGCGATTATAGTGGCGCAAGAAGAGTGAGATAGGAAATTAAGGAGTTTTAACTTAAAGGTTAAAGCTCCTTTTCATTATAAAAAAGACCCACATGATGACTCATGTGGGGGGGATAGAGTGAAAATATATTAATCTGCTTTTAATTCTTGCAAGCAATTTTTGCAGATATTTTTTCCTTTATAGTTAATAACGTCTCTTGCATCACCACAGAAAATACAAGCTGGCTCATATTTTTTTAATATGATTTGTTCGCCATCTACGTAAATTTCTAAAGCATCCTTTTCTGCAATATCAAGCGTCCTTCTTAATTCTATAGGTATTACTATTCTACCAAGTTCATCTACTCTTCTTACAACTCCTGTTGATTTCATTTACAATTCCTCCTTATGATTTGGTTCAAAATTCACCAAATAGTAACATAATTATACAAAATGTATTCACTTAAAACCTTTGTAAATTATTTTATAAAACTACAAAATTCTTATAAAATCTTACCTAATGTTACTATACTACCATTTAATTCAAATGTCAATAGATTTCAAATAACAAAATACATATTTTTACTATAGATATAAAGTTAGTATTATCAATGGACAAGCTTCATTTAAAAAGAATTATTTAAATAATAGATATAATAAACTTATGACAAAAATTTAATATAAATAAAAGTAAGGAGATGGAAAAAATGTCGAGTTGTGCGTGGATATTATTGGAATAAATGCAAGTATAAAAGTAAAACTTGTTGTGATATAATAATTCTATAATTTAAATTAAAGGTGAGGTGCTTAAAATGAAAATCTTTATTGATACTGCTAATGTTGATGAAATTAAGAGAGCTGCTTCTTGGGGAATTTTGAATGGAGTAACTACTAATCCTAGTTTAATTGCTAAAGAGGGAAGAGATTTAAAAGAGGTCATTGAAGAAATATGTTCCATAGTAGATGGGCCTATAAGTGCAGAAGTTATTAGCCTAGAATCTTCACAAATGGTTAAAGAGGGCATAGAATTATCTAAACTACATAAAAACATAGTGGTGAAAATTCCTATGTGTGAAGAAGGAATAAAGGCTGTTAATGAGCTAAGTAAAAAAGGTATACATACAAATGTTACATTGATTTTTTCGGCACAACAGGCTTTGATGGCAGCAAAAGCAGGAGCAACATATGTTAGTCCATTTTTAGGAAGAGTGGATGATATAGGTAATGGTGGGCTTCAAATAGTGAAAGACATTATGGAGATATTTAATATATATGGAATAAATACAGAAGTAATTTCTGCTAGCATAAGAACTCCTATGCATGTGCTAGAATGCGCTAAAGCAGGATCAGATATAGCGACAATACCATTTAAGGTATTAGAGCAAATGTTGAAACATCCATTAACCGACATGGGAATAGAAAAATTTCTAGAAGATTATAGAAAAATGGTATAAAAAGTAATAAAATTGCAAAGTAAATTGCAGAATATGCAAGATTATATTTCAAACTATTCCACAGCAAAGTAAAAAAGTTATCAACAGCATTTCTGTGGATAATGTTAATTTATATATATAATCCAACGCAATCAATATGTGTTTAGTATAAGGTTATCCACTAAAAGTGTGGACAAAGTTTCAAATTATGTTGATAAGTTAAATATAACAAAAGAAATGAAACTTGCAAAAACCAATTAAAAGAAAAAAGTATGTATTTTGCATACTTTTTTCTTTTAATTAAATTGATAATATTGAAATTATTTTCGACAGGTTGCCCCGCTACCAAAGGAGTAAACATTAAAGCTACCTCTAAATAAGCCTTTTTTGTAGCGAATTTGTGCATCTTGTAATAAATGAGTAATATCTTTTTTAGCTACAAATTTTATACCTTCTACAATTACTGATTCATCGTCATTTAGTTGTTCGTCCAGAACAACTGAAAAATATGGGCCTGCTCAAGAATGACCTTTTAATAATATTCTTACAGCAGATTTTTGATTATCTTCAAGAGCTTTAATTAACGCTTCTTTAGTATTAGCATCAAATGAAACATTCATATATAATCCTCCTTTACTACCCCTTAGGGGTATTTAAGTTTATTATAGTATTATATATATTAGTATGTCAATTTTTTTGTTTATAATTTCTGTTAGTTAATCTTCTATGAAATTCATTCATATCAAATTTTGAGCTAATGTATACTCTATCTAGTGTATATAAGCCATCTGATTTATCTGACCAAGTTCCAGCGGTGGTAAAGGCCATTTTGTATCCTGCTTCTTCTGCAGCTTTTATAGTACTATTATTAAAGGCTCCATAGGGATATGCGATGTATGAAACTTCTCTGTGTAATAAATTTTCCAAAAACCTCTTAGATTCTTTAAGAGTTTTTAGTTGACTATTATAATCTAAGGTAGATAATCTCTCGTGATTAACTGTGTGGCTTTGAATTTCAATACCGTTATTATCTAATTCTAGAGCTTGTTCTGAAGTTATAAAGTTTTTATGATTGTTCATATTGTTAGTAATTACAAAAACCACTGCTTTAAAATTGAATTCTTTTAAAATAGGATAAGCGTTAGTGTAATTGTCTTTATATCCATCATCGAAGGTTATAACTACAGATTTTTCAGGAACAGGTTTGTTATTAAGAAAAAAATTGTATAGTTCATTTAAAGTAAGAGTTGTATATCCATTATCTTTTAAGTAATTCATCTGTTCTCTAAAGTTTTCTTTAGGAACCATTAATTCATTGCCTTTTTCATAGTTTATTGAATGATACATAAGAACTGGGATACCTTTGTCGTTGTATATTAAAGGTTTTTCCACCTTTAGTGTAGAATCCTGAAGTTCTTTGTTGATAACCTGTGTATTATTATATATAACTTGTGCATTATTGTTAGTGTAAGTAGAAGTCTCCATATTATTAGTTTTTAAGCAACCGGTAGAAATCATGAGAAATATAAAGAAAAAAAGAATTAAATTCATTTTAAAAGGTTTTGTTGATAACATTTTTTTCTCTCCTTAATGTATAATTTACTTTAAAGCTTTAGTTTCCAAAGCTTTGGAGGACTGAACTTATAAAAATAAATCTAAATTACACACATTATCCACAATTGGCCTGTGAATAACTTGTGAAATCTATGTTGATTTTTAAGGATTTATATATATTATAAGGGAGTTACCATAATTTGAAAAGAAATATTGCAAAAGTTCTTTTTAAATATTTAAAATATGCTAACATTATCCACAGAATTGTTGATAATATGTGGACAAACATATATTCTGTGTACTTTTTATAAATTATTAATAATTTGTAGCAAAAAGTGGGGTAGCTAAATATAATGTACTAAGCGTAACTTAAAGCCCATTTATATTTTATTGACATGCACCTATTCGTAGGTGCCTTTTTTAATGGGAGAATATTGAGAATTTTCTTAACAAATCTTATATTTTATGATATTATTAATTTAAGGAAAATATTATAAAGGGTGTGATTAAAATGAGAGATAATATAATTTATGTTGATTTTTCTAAAGGTCGAAACAAAGGTAGAGAAGGTAAAGATATTATATTTAAGATAAAGAAAGTACTTAAGAAAATCTTTAGTTTTAATAAAAAATCTCCCACACCTAAAAATGTGATAGTATATAGGAAAAACATATCCTAATGTAAATAACCTTAATTAAAGAAAGGAAACTGCTAAAGAGTAGTTTCCTTTTAAGTTGTTATAGTATCGTATATCTATCAAAACTTTGAGATGAAAACTCTCTCCTTTCTAAAAGGTCTAAAAAGGCTTCAATCCTGGTATTAAAGCCCTCTTCACCTGTGAGTTCATCTACAACTAAAGTCATTATTGGGAAATTTTCGTTCTTGGATATACTAGTTAATATGGATTTTGAAACGATTTCTGGCATACAACCCATGGGAAGTACTTGAATAGCACCATGGAATCCTTGTTTTTTTGCTAGTATAGCCTCGCCTATGCATTCTCGTGCAAAACCTCCTATGGAATAAGAAAGATATGGACTAGATAGTTTCTTTATATCTAATGAGTTCAATTTAATTGGTGATAAAATCATATTATTAAGCCACCAACTAGGATAAAGATATCTTTTGGTGGAAGCGCCGTATTTCATTAGTTTATCTTCTATATAGAGGTTAGAAAAGGGCTCTAATATAGTGTATATTTCTCCTATTATAGCTATTTTTAAAGGAGTTTTTGATTTATCTATTTTTATTTTATAAATTAAATCATTATATTTATAAAGAGTAGATAACATTTCATGAATAGTATTGCTTTTTAAAACATTTACTTTACACTTATTTAAAAGAGAGCTACATTCCCCCTTAATTACTTCGTAGCCAGATAATAATCTTAATTTTTGCTCTATATTATCTATAAGCGTTATAATCTTATAAGCATTTTTTAATGCGATAAACTTTTGTTTTATACTCTTAGGGCTTTTGGAAGTGATTTTAGTAAATCTGCGTATAAATTCTCGAAAGCCTATTTCTAAAGAGGTTTTATTACTTATAGGAGGAAGTATATAATCTAAATCTAGTTCGTCTAAAATTGATTTAATTGCAATAGATGAATTACCTAAGTGAGGAAAAGTTATCATCATATCTATCCGCACCTCCTTTGGAGCATATCGACAAAAGCTTC
Source organism: Clostridium malenominatum (assembly GCF_039521365.1). Taxonomy (NCBI): domain Bacteria; kingdom Bacillati; phylum Bacillota; class Clostridia; order Eubacteriales; family Clostridiaceae; genus Clostridium; species Clostridium malenominatum. Next base: position 493,065 of record NZ_BAAACF010000003.1, on the reverse strand, counting down.
AAGTCTTGTATTTAATCCTGCTTCGCCTGTATGTTCATCAATTTTTAAAACTAAAAGAGGAAAATCCTTTAGTTTGCTTTTAATGAGTTCTATTGTTACGGAATCTATTCCACAAGCAAAAGAAGAGATATATATAATGCCTCTTATTCTATCGTTATTTACTATATATGTTGAAAATCCATAGGAATTTTTAGTAAAGGTCCAAAAGGGTTTTTTATATAAGGATTTTATTTGATTACTTATAGTAACTTCATCTATAAACTCCTCTGTAATTACGCCTACGCCAAGGTTATTCAGTTTATCTACCAAGTTCATATTTGTAAAGTTGTCATATATATTATAAGGATGTCCTACTAAAGCTATCTTTATTTTATAGTCTCTATTATGTATACCAGAGATAAAATTTTTTTGAGCTTCTATAGCACATCTGTAAGCTTTTAGAATCTTGAAATAATTCTTAGTAAATAATAATCCGGTTTTTATAACCCATGGACTCAAAGACTTAGATGAATAAGCATAAATAGGATAAGAAATAGCTCTTTTAATTCCTCCCACATTATTAATTACCATTTCGGGTAATCCACAAAACTTAGGGCATATATATTCATTTTTATTCAATTGCATTATTCTGGGAATAAGAATTATATCACATTTATTTTTTAAATATAGCACATGACCATGAAATACTTTTATAGGCAAACATGCTTCGTCTACAGAAGTTTTTGTACCTAAATTAAGTATTTCTTTATTTGTCTCGGGTGAGAGTACAATTTCAGCTCCTAACTCATTAAAAAAAGTAGTAACAAAGGGATGATATCTATAGAATAATAAACTTCTAGGTATACCAACTTTCATAAAAATTCTCCTTATAATTATAATTTAATCTATTTCACATTCTAGCCACCCTTAAAAATATTATTCAAAAAATAAAAAGAGTTGGTGAATTAGCAAGAGACTATTTTCAACAACTCCTTTATTTTAGTATTCAATTCTTTATATATATCCTCACATTGATCATTAATACGATAAATTAGATATATAGTATCTTTGATCTTTGAATCTTTAGAGTGAACAACTATAGATGTGGATAAAAGGCTCGCGGATGTAGCTAAGGCCGCAGAGGTTGCGCTTAACTGATATAAAGTAGTTAGCAAAGGGTTTATGTCATTATTAAAATATATTCTTCCCCTTGGATTTAACTCTAGTTTTATTAATTCTTCTCTAAGGATATTAATATTTTGAAGTTTTAAAGTTAGTTGGGCTATATAATCATCGAGATTATCTATAGTTGTTTCATCATCTATCATAAAATACCTCTAAATTAGTATTGCTAATTTATTATATGATAGGTAATCAAAATTATAATTAATTTTAAGAGCTTTTTTAGTTCTAAATATAACCTCATAATAAAGATAATATGAATTTATTATAGACTGAGGCATGGTTGATTGTTGACTAGCATTATCATAGATTACATCGACGTTGGGAATTATTTCCTGAGAAATACTTTGATCAAAGTCTCTAGGGGCGAAGACACCAACTGGTATATTTCCCATCTTTGTACAGAAAAATCAGTGAACAAAGTCATTATATTCTGTGACTTTTAGTATTTGTTGATGTATACTAATATTGAAAATTTCAAAGAGGAGAGATTAAGTTGAGAATAGGAATAGGATATGATGTACATAAATTAGTAGAAGAAAGAAAACTTATAATAGGAGGGGTGGAAATCCCCCATGAGAAGGGTCTTTTGGGACACTCGGATGCAGATGTATTGTTACATGCTATAATGGACAGCATATTGGGAGCAGCTGCCTTAGGAGATATAGGGAAATATTTCCCAGATAAAGATAGTTCATTTAAAGATATAAATAGTGTTAAGCTTTTAAAGGAAGTTAAAAAAATAGTGGAAAGAGAGGGATATAGTATAGTAAATATTGATTCCACTATAATAGCTCAAAACCCTAAGATGGCTCCACATATTGAAAAAATGAGGGAAATTATAAGTAGTACTTTAGATATAGAGTTAGATATGATTAATGTAAAAGCTACTACAGAGGAGGGATTAGGTTTTACGGGAATAGGGGAAGGGATTTCAGCCCAGAGTATTTGTCTATTAAATAAAATTTAAAATTAGAAAGCTTTGAGTGTCACTCAAAGCTCTTTGTTATTATAGTAAACTTTATTATATAAAATAAACTTGTCCTTTATAAAAAGAAAAACTAAGTTGATTAAAGGAACTAGATATAAATAAAAAGCATAGAGTGCTGCTTTATAATCAACACCTAAAATAGATGTAGATAAAAATAATGCAGTATTCCAAGGTATAAGAGGAGCTATAAGAACAGAAGTGTTCTCTAAATCCGTAGCCAGGTCATATTTATTTATATTTCTAAAATTGTATCCATCCTTTACAAACATATCAGTAAGAACTATTGCCAGTACTTGGTTACAACCAAAAGCTGAAGTTAATATGCTAGTGAGTATAGTCCCTAAAAATAACTCACTTCTACTTTTAGCTTTATAAATTAAACTAGTAAAGTTTTTTAACATATCCGTTTCATTAAAAATTCCTGCCATGGCTGAGGAGATTAATATAACTAAACATAATCTTAGAATAGAAGTTATTCCCCCACCATGAAATATATTACTAAGCTGTCCATGGTTTATTTTATTAAATCCAAATATTATATATTTAAGAGATTCTATAAAAGAGTTTTTCTGCATAAATACAGAAATTAAAAAAGAAGATAGGATACTAATCATCATAGTGATTCGCATATTTATTCTTGAAAGAGATAAAAAAATAATTAAAGCTGCAGGAATAAGAACTATGTAGTTTAATGTAAAGAAGCTTTCTATTTCCATAAGGATGTTTATTGATGTAATTTTAAGAGGGTGATTATAAGAAATAATAGTATAAATTAATACAGTTACAGAGAAAGGAATTAAGGATGTCTTAAACATATTCTTTGTATTTGTATGAATATCTGTTTCGGTTAATTGTACTATTAAGTGTGCGCCTGATGAAACTGGTGAGCATCTATCGCCAAAATAAATTCCAGAAATAATAGCACCAGCAGCAATTAGAGGATTAATTCCTCCGCTTCTAGCTATAGCCATAAGAGCAATACCTGCTGTTCCGGTAGTACCAGAAGATGTGCCTATAAGAAACGAAACAATGCAGCAGATTAAAAAGCATGAAAGAATAAATAAATTTGGACTTATAAAATTTATGCTGTAATAAACTATAGCAGGTACTGTAGCAGAAGCCATCCATATACCTATTATAGATCCTATTAATAAAAAAGTAATTACAACAGAAGAAGTCTTTTTAACCCCGTTAATACACATGGTATAAATATTTTTTAATGTAAATCCCTTTTTTAAAGAAAGTACTACAAATATGAGCAAGCAGCATATAAGAGGATACAGTATGTAAATCTTTTTATATACACTAACTATTAAAAATATAAAACAAAGAATAAAGGATAAAATAATATCCATCAATAATCCTCCCTGTAAAAAATTCTTTTAGAATTCCTATAAATTATAACACTTGTTGGATAATTTTACAAATTGGAACGATGTAAAATTATTTCTGTAAAAATATTTTTTTATTATTGAAAAAAATTATTATCAGATGTATAATTAAAATTGAGAATAGTAAAAGTATTAAAAATTATCTAATAATTTATCTATTCTAGAATAGATAAAAATAAAATTTAAAAATGGAGGGTTTAATATGGACATCAGATACGTACCAGAACCATTTAGAATTAAGATGGTTGAAACAATTAAAATGCTTAGCCGTGAAGAAAGAGAAATGAAAATTGCCGAGGCAAAATATAATATGTTTAGTCTTAAAGGCGAAGATGTATATATTGATTTATTAACGGATAGTGGAACAAACGCAATGAGTCAAGAGCAATGGGCTGGCGTAATGAGAGGTGACGAAGCCTATGCAGGAGGAACAAGTTACTTTAAATTAGTTGAAGCAGCTCAAGATATATTTGGATATGAATATATTCAACCTGTACATCAAGGTCGTGCAGCAGAAAAAGTTCTCTTCGGATTATTAATGGGTGAAGGACAATATTCCATTTCTAATATGCACTTTGATACAACAAGAGCCCATGTTGAACTTTCAGGTGCGAGAGCAATTGATTGTGTTGTTGCTGAAGCGGCAGATCCAACAGTAAGAGCGCCATTTAAGGGAAATATGGATATTGTAAAGCTTGAAGAATTAATAAATAAATATGGACCAGATAAAGTTAAACTTGTTATTATGACTATAACAAATAACTCAGCAGGAGGACAGCCTGTATCTGTTCAAAACATAAGAGAGACTTCTGAAATTTGTAAGAAATATAATATTAAATTTTGTATAGATGCAGCACGTTATGCAGAAAATGCTTATTTTATAAAACAGCGTGAACCTGGATATGAAAATAAGTCTATAAAGGAAATTATTAAAGAAGTATTTAGCTATGCAGATATGTTTACAATGAGTGCTAAGAAAGATAGCATTGTAAACATGGGTGGATTAATTGGAATTAAAAATGACGGAAAATTATTTCAATTGTGTAAGGGTCGTACAATTTCATTTGAAGGATTCACTACTTATGGGGGACTTTCAGGTCGTGACCTTGAGAGTTTGGCAATTGGCTTATATGAAGGAATTGATGAAAATTATTTAAGATATAGAATAGGACAGATGGAATATCTTGCAGGACGTCTTGATAAAGCAGGTATAGCTTATCAGTCACCAGTAGGTGGACATGGAGTCTTTGTAGATGCAAAAGCTATGTTCCCACATATTCCATACAATGAGTTTCCAGGACAAGCCTTGGCAATAGAACTTTATAAAGAAGCAGGAATTCGTACATGTGATATTGGATCATATATGCTAGGTAATGACCCTGATACTGGAGAACAACTTCATGCAGACTTTGAGTTTACAAGACTTGCAATTCCACGTCGTGTATATACTCAAGCACATATTGATATTATGGCAGATGCCCTTATTGCAATTAAGGAAAGAGCTAATACTGTTAAAGGCTATAGAATTACATGGGAGCCACCGATTCTTCGTCACTTCCAAGCTAGCCTTGAACCAGTAAAATAGGAAAAAATTTACCCGTAGAATACTAAGCTTATATTTTACGGGTAATATTTTAATTATATAACTAACTAGTAATAAGGAGGTGGATTAATTTACTGAAATAGGGCATAATAAACAACCGATACTCATATCTTATAAAAGCTTGCTTGATATGACTTAAATAAACTGGCAAAGAGATGGGTCAATATTCTATGGAATATCATGACTACATAATATAAGGGGTGAAATTATGGGGAATAGTAAACAAGAAACCGTTTACGCAAAATTGGACAATGAGATTAATCGTGATACCTTTGATTCAAAAGTTGGATTTATTTTAGCATGTATTGGTTCGGCAGTAGGTATGGGTAATATTTGGTTGTTTCCTTATCGTGTAGGACAATTTGGGGGGGCTGCATTTTTAATACCATATTTTATAATGGTAATAGTTATTGGATTTACAGGGGTTATTGGGGAGATGGCTTTCGGTCGTGCCATGGGAACAGGCCCACTTGGAGCTTTCAAAAAAGCATTAGAAAGAAGAGGAAAGAAGCATGGAGACCTTATCGGACTTATTCCAGTTGCAGGTTCTTTTGGAATTGCTATAGGTTATGCGGTAGTTGTGGGTTGGATACTTAAATTCACAGTAGGATCTATTACTGGTTCCGTGATAAAAGCTCCAGATAGCGGGGCATATTTTGGCGCCATTGCAGGAAAGATGGGAAGTCTTAATTGGCATATGCTAGGACTAGCTTTAACCTTTGCTGTTATGATAGCTGGTGTTTCAAATGGAATAGAAAAACTTAATAAGGTTATGATGCCTGCTTTCTATATATTATTTTTAATTCTTGCAGTTCGTGTAGCAACGCTACCAGGAGCTATGGAAGGATATAAGTATTTGTTTATTCCTAAATGGGAGTTTCTTGGAGATCCCAAGACTTGGGTTTACGCTCTAGGACAAGCATTCTTCTCTCTTTCATTAGCAGGTTCTGGAACTGTAGTATATGGAAGCTATTTAAAGAAATCTGAAAATATAGTGGAAAGCGCAAAGTATGTAGCTTTTTTTGATACCTGTGCAGCGATGCTTGCAGCACTTGTAGTTATACCATCAGTATTTGCTTTTAAAATGGATCCAGCAGCAGGCCCACCACTTATGTTTATTACAATGCCAAGTGTATTTAAACAAATGCCAGCGGGTCAATTGTTTGCAATTATCTTTTTTATAGCTGTTTTATTTGCAGGAGTTACATCTTTAGTTAATTTATTTGAAACTCCAATAGAGGCATTGCAAGATAGATTTAAGTTTTCGAGAAAAACTTCAGTTGCAATCGTTGCATTAATTGGAGCAGCTGCAGGGATAATACTTGAAGACGGAGGTAAGCTTGGTACTTGGATGGATATAGTATCCATTTATGTTATTCCTTTAGGAGCACTTCTTGCTGGAATTATGTTCTTCTGGGTTTGTGGATCAAAATTTGCAAAAGAACAGGCACAATTAGGCTGTGATAAGGAAATAGGCTCTTGGTTTGAGCCAATGGCAAAGTATGTATTCTGCGGACTTACAATCATAGTTTATATCTTTGGTATATTCTATGGAGGTATTGGTTAAAGTTAAAGCAAAGATTATATGGGGATATAGTTTTTAAAGGTAATATAAAAATCACTAAGGCTTTAACACAATTTGATAAAGCTTTAGTGATTTTCCCATTTAAATTACCTAACTTTTAAGCGATTAATTGAATAAATAATATATAAAAGTTTTAAATTGTGGTAGGAATTTAATTAAATATATAGAATAATAATAGTTAGTAGTAACTTTGTTATAAAAGTAGTAATATATAAAATAAATAACAAATACGGAGAGAATAATTATGATAGGAAATAGTTTAGAATTGTTTATGCCCTTGGTAGATTTTATAGGGGAAATATTTGGAGCAGATTGCGAAGTAGTTTTGTATGATTTAACTAATGCTGATAATTCCATAGTAGCTATAAGGAATAATAGTATTAGCGGAAGAAAAATAGGAGACCCTATAACAGATTTTGGGTTAGAAATATTAAAAGAAAATAAGTACAATGATAAGCAGTATGTAACAAAGTATTCAGGAAGAACCAAAGATGGGAAAATATTAAAAGCCTCCACTTTCTTTATAAGAAATACAGAAAATAAGATAATAGGAATGTTTTGTATAAATATAAATGTAACTAAAATGCTAGGAGTAAAGGAAATAATAGATAATTTTATATCAGACATTTGTTCACCGGAGGATAAGTCTAGGGAAACTTACCCAAAAGCTGAAATATCGGAGAATTTTACAAGAACCATAGAGGAATTGGTTATGGCGATAATAGAAAATACTGTGTCTGAGGCAGATATACCTCCTGAAAGAATGTCACCAGAGGAGAAGATGGATATAGTTCATAAGCTAAATGAAAAGGGAGTATTTTTACTCAAAGGAGCTGTAACGGAGGTAGCAAGACAATTAAAGGCATCAGAAAATACTATTTATAGATATTTAAATAAAAAGGATTAATTAAGGGAGGAATACAAAATGAAAAAAGTTATTTCAACAGAATTAGCACCAAAGGCTATAGGACCATATTCACAAGGTATAGTTTTTGGAGAATTAGTGTTTTTATCAGGACAAATACCAGTGGATCCAGCTACAGGGGAAATAGTAACAGGAGAAGATCCAATTGTTGCTCAAACTCATCAGTCCATGACTAATATAAAAAATATATTAGCTTCACAGGATTTAAACTTTGATAATGTAATAAAAAGTACAGTATTTATTACAGATATGAATGATTTCCCAAAAGTAAATGAAGTGTATGCATCATACTTTGGAAAAACTTACCCAGCACGTTCTTGTGTACAGGTAGCTAAACTTCCAAAGGGAGCTTTAGTTGAAATTGAAGTAATTGCACATAAGTAATATCATAGGATCCATATGAAATAAAGGATGCCCTTTTGAAAGGGCATCCTTTATTTCATAACTGAGGCTTCTTCTGTTTTAGAAGAACCTTCAATGAGTTTAAATATAATATCTAGTTCATCCTTAGTTAAATATCTCCACTTTCCTATAGATAGATTATCAAGGGTAATGTTCATAATTCTAATGCGCATTAACTTCTTAACAGTAAAACCTAAGGCTTCGCACATTCTTCTTATTTGTCTATTTAATCCTTGAGTTAATATTATCCTAAACACATATTTACCTTCCTTATATATTTTACAAGGTTTAGTTACAGTATCAAGAATTTCTACACCATAAGACATTTTATTGAGAAAATCTTTTGTTATCGGTTTATCAACAGTTACTATATATTCTTTTTCATGATTATTTCCAGCTCTTAAAATTTTATTTACTATGTCTCCATCATTTGTTAAGAAAATTAATCCTTCAGAATCTTTATCTAATCGTCCTATATGAAATATTCTTTCAGGATAATTTATGAAGTTAACTATATTATTTTTTTCTTTTTTATCTGTAGTACAAACTATACCTACAGGTTTATTAAGAGCTATATATACAGCTTTAGGCTTTTTGCTAATAACTTTTCCATTTAGCTTAACCTCGTCTTCAGGAAAAACCTTTGACCCAGTAATAGCTAGTGCGCCATTTATAGTTACCTTACCCATGTCAATCAATTTATCTGCTTCTCTTCTAGAGCAAATCCCTTTTTCGCTAATAAACTTGTTAATTCTTATACCTTCATTCATTAGTTGCAAAACCTCACTTTGAATAATAATCCTTAGATATTATAAAATAAAATTCCGAGCCTAATCCAGGTTTACTGTTTGCTCCATAACGGAAATTATGAAGTTTTAAAATTTCACTACAAATAGGTAGACCTAAACCCATTCCGCCGCTTTGTGAGTGTTTGTAATATCTATTCCATATTTCATCTATCATCTTATCTTCAATACCAATACCGTTATCTTTTACCGTTATAATTATATCATCATTATTACATTTTACATAGAGCTCTATCTTTGAAGAATTTGGGCTAAACTTTATAGCATTATCAATAAAATTATTTATCACCCTTTCGAGGGCTGCCTTATCTCCATACACTAAAATATCTTTTGAAATATTAAAATTGAAATCTATAACTTCATTTTTAAACTTATTTACGGAGGAGTTTAAAAAGTTATAAAGATTGAAGTTCTCCAACTTTAAATTAAATTTATTTTCCTGAAGCTTTGAAAGCTCTAAAATATCCATAACTAAATTATTAAGCTTATCTACCTCTTCTATTATATCCTTAGAATATTCCTTTACCTCATCTAAAGGAACTAACCCATCTTTAATAGCTTCACTATAATTTCTAATTATACTTAATGGAGTTTTAAAGTCATGGGATACATTAGCTATGAAGTCCCTTTGGAGTGAATATTTTTCCTCTAGTCTTTTTGTCATGTTTTTTAAACTAAGGGATAATTCTTCTATTTCATCTCCAGTTTCTATAGTCATGTCAGCTTTAAAGTTACCTTTAGAGATATCGTAAGAAGCCTTTTGAAGCTTCAAAATAGGACGAGTAAAGTTTTTGCCAAATATAAGTATAAAAGGTATAAAAACTGCTAAGCCCATTAAAAATACAGTAGATAGTACTATGTTAATTACTCTTAAATAATCAGAAGTAAGCTTTGTATTTTCAAAAATTACAATGATTCCTATATCTGTATCTAGCCTAGAATAAAGATATTTTTCTCCCATAGGATGATTAAAGGTACCTTTGTCTTTTATAGAGTTTATATCATTATTATGAAGAAAACTCATTAGAGCCATTCGACTTCTGCCTATAGAATATGCAGAGTCTTTTGTGATTAATATTCCATTAGCATCAATATTTCTGTAAGGAGTTCCATCTTTTATTGAGTCATAAACATTTTCACATTTAATTTTTAGCTGAGTAAATTGATTTTCCATATAAAATTTCGAAAGAAAGAACGAACTTATAAATGAGGAAAGTACTATTATTACTATCATTATAATCAAGAAATTTTTAATTAGTTTTTTGGTTATTTTACCCATAAGTTAATCCTCCAAAATTTTTATATTTCTAATTTGTAGCCAACTCCCCAAACGGTTTTTATGTTGTCATTACAAAAATTAATTTTTTCTCTTAAGTTCTTAATGTGGGTATCCACTGTTCGAGTATCACCAGCAAAATCATACCCCCACACCTTATCTAATAGTTGAGTTCTTTTAAATACTTGAGAAGGGTTTTTACATAGAAATAATAATAAATCAAACTCCTTTGGAGTTAAAGCGATAGAGATATTATTTTCTATAACTTCTCTTTTTTCTTCGTCTATGTTTAGATTTTTAAAGCTTAAGGTATTGGCTTTATTAACAGAGGTATTTATTCTTAAATTTACTCTAAGAACCAATTCTCTCATGCTTAAGGGTTTTACCATATAATCATCAGCCCCAAGCTCTAGACCAAAAACTCGGTCCTCTTCCTCCCCCCTAGCTGTAGTAAGTATTACAGGAGTGTTATAGGTGGATTTTATCTTTTTAAGTAGTGACCAGCCATCCTTTTTAGGCATCATAACATCTAATATAATAAGATCAAAGACTTCGCTTTCTATGAAATCTTCTCCCTCATCTCCATCCATGGCTCTAAAAACTTCATATCCTTCATTTTTTAAATATAGTGTCATTATTTCTGATAACTTTTTCTCATCTTCTATGATTAATATTTTCTTTTTCATTTTTTTAACCTCACATATATAATATACTAATTATAGCATATTCGTTTATTTCCCATAGAAAAAATACCAAATCTTATATATAATAAGTATATATAGTAATTTTAGAATCAGGGGGTATAATATGAAACTAATTAAAAAAATGGTAGTTACTTTTTTTATTGCAATGGTTGCTGCAACACCAAATGTAGTATCCGCTGAAAATATTACGGAGTTAGAAAATAAGACAAACGTAGCTACGGATAAAAAATGGACAATCTCTTTTAACACAGGCTTAAATAAAGATACTGTAAATGAGCAGAATATAACAGTTACAGATTCCAAAGGAAATAAAGTTAAAGCAACTATATGTATGGGAGAAACAAGTAGTACAGTAGTGGTTATTCCGCAAACAGAAGGATACTTGCCAGGGAGTGCATATTATGTAAATTTTGGTACAGGGATACAATCTGCTGGAGGAAAAACTTTTACAACTCCCAAAAGAATGAAGTTTGTAACTACAGGTAAATATACAGATAGCTCAACTTATGAAAACGTACCTAACATTACACAAGCTAAGATGGAATATGAGCCAATATTACCAGATCAAAATCAAACCTTTTATTTAAAATCCTCGTCAGATAATGTGAAGTATAGAATATTTAAGAGTAAATATACTTATCAATTTGATAGATATGAAGCTTATGAAGAAATAACAAAGGGTTATACTAGTGCAGAAGATGGAAAAATAACCACAGATAAATTATTTGAAGCTGGAGAAACTGCACAAAAATATAAAATATTAATATACGTTAAAAGAGATAATGCAGAGGGAGCACATGTAGACGAAAATACAGATTATGATAATTATTATATTGACTATTTAAGATGTGTAAACTCTATAGATAAGTCTATGTTCACTGATTTTAACTTAAAGTATACTTTCAATGAAGTTTTAAGTAAACAAAATGATACTAAAGTTTCAGTAACGGATGAGGGACCTACAGCTTTTGTAGGAGCTAGTGCTAATCAAATAAAATATTATTTAAATCCACTTAACTACACAGATGAATATGGAAAGTACATGTTCTTAAAATTAAGCTATATAGATGATAGCATTACAGAAGAGGATTTAAATGGAATGCTTAAAGGTAGAGGTGTATTAGAAGGAAAAGGACAAGCCTTCTTACAAGGAGCAAAAGAAAATAATATAAATCCTGCTTACTTAGTGGCTCATGCTCTTTTAGAAACATATAATGGAAAATCGCAGCTTGCTACTGGAATTGAAGTAAATGGTAAGGAAGGGAAAAAATTAGTATACAATACCTATGGTATAAAAGCAGTAGATTCAGACCCTAATAAGTTCGGATCAGAATATGCTTATGAACAAAAATGGTTTACAGTAGAAGAAGCCATTATTGGAGGAGCAAAATACATTGCAGAAAAATACATAAATAACCCTACAGAAAAAAGAGATACTTTATATAAAATGAAATGGAATCCTTCAAGCCCAGGAACTTATCAATATGCTACAGATATTGGTTGGGCATACAAACAGGTAGTTAAAATTAAAGAGATAATGGATCAGTGTAAAAATCCTACTTTAATATTTGACTTTCCAGTTTATAAGGAATAAAAACTTAAAGGGAGTTGATTGCTAATAATCAACTCCCTTTTATGTTTTAATTCAAAGTACGTTTTCTTTTTTTTCTTTTTTGAATTTCATCTATAAAGGGTGCATAAAATTCAAATATTTTCTCATGTCCACAATGGGAACATATACAAAAACAAATATCGTGGGGGATATCATCTATTAAATCTACGTTGGAATAATCTGCTACAAGCTCTCCTCCGCACATTTCGCAAGGAGTATTGTTAATTATGTTATATTCACTTTCAATAAATTTCATTACATCTTTTATCGTCATGTTTGACCTCCAAATTAACTAGTTTCACATTATACATGGTAGCACTATTAAAAATTAATTGCAATACAAAGGCTTTAATTTACATATATATTAAGTAGGTATTTATATCAATAAAGTGTAGGAGGTAGCAATGATAAATTATATTTGGTTTGGAATTGTAAGTGTAGGGATTTTGGTGGGAATTGTTACAGGTAGGGGAGATATTATTTCTCAGGCAATACTTGCCTCTACTAATTCAACGGTGGAACTCATTATAAAGCTGTTAGGGGTAATGTGCCTATGGTGTGGTGTTATGAAGATTGCTCAAAAAAGTGGGTTGACAGATAAACTAGCGTTAATCTTAAAACCTATACTAAAGCTTTTATTAAAAGAAGGCGGAAAGGACGATGCATCATTGGGATCAATGGTTATGAATATAACTGCAAACATGATGGGCCTATCTAATGCGGCTACCCCCTTTGGAATAAAAACTATGGAAAATTTGCAACGAATTAATAGAAAAAAAGATACAGCCAGTGATGATATGGCACTGTTTTTAGTATTAAATGCGGCATGCATACAACTAGTTCCCACTACGGTAATTTCTATAAGAGCAGCGGCAGGGTCTAAAAATCCTGGAGAAATTATATTGCCGGCTATAATTGCTACAACCTGTGCAGCCATTGTGGGAGTAGTTTGTTGCAAAGTACTAGAAAATCATTTTTAATGGAGGGGCTACAAATATGTCTAATTTAGTTATACCCATAATAATTTTATTAATTGTTACCTATGGAGTGATAAAAGGAGTTAAGGTTTACGAATGCTTCATAGAGGGAGCAAAGGAAGGCATGAGCATTTGTGTGAGGATATTTCCTTATCTACTTGCCATGATACTTGGAGTAACAGTACTTAGAGAATCTAAAGTTTTAGATTATTTAATAGGTTTTGTAAACCCTGTAGTTAAGTTTATAGGACTGCCTGGGGAAGTAGTGCCATTGGTTCTTATAAAGCCATTATCAGGGAGTGGAGCACTAGGAGTATTTACTGACGTGATTACTAATTATGGAGCGGATAGTTATATTGGAAGAATCTCCTCAGTAATAATGGGTTCTACAGAAACTATATTCTATACGCTTACCGTTTATTTTGGTGCCGTGGGAATAAAGAAGATAAGACATACCTTATGGGCGGCTATTCTTGCGGATGTTACGGCCACAATAGTATCTGTAATTGTAGTAACATTAATTTTTTATTAAAAGCTTTGGAATTAATGTTATAGTATGAATAAATATGGTAATATTTAATTAATACTATAGTTTATAAAGAAAGGAAAAGTATATGATAGAGCTTATTAACGTGAATAAATCTTATAATGATACTAATAAGGCAGTAGACAATATAAATCTAAGAATAGAAAATGGGGAGATTTTTGGATTCTTAGGACCCAATGGAGCAGGAAAAACCACTACAATAAAAATGATAACTGGGATTTTACATTCGGATAGCGGTTCTATAAAGATCAATGACATAGACGTTAAGGAGAACCCCCTAAAAGCTAAAAAGCAATTTGGCTTTGTACCAGATAGCCCGGATATGTTTTTAAAGCTTAAGGGTATAGAATACTTAAATTTTATGGCAGATATATATGAAGTATCTAAAGAGGATAGAAAAATAAAAATAGAGGAATTAAGCAAAAAATTTGATTTGGAATCAGCTCTAGGTGATCAAATACAAAGTTATTCTCATGGTATGAGGCAAAAAATAATTCTTATGGGGGCGCTGATACATAATCCATCCGTATGGATTTTAGATGAACCAATGACAGGACTAGACCCAAAGTCTTCATATATTTTAAAGGAAATGATGAGGGAACATGCAGATAGAGGGAATGTAGTTTTCTTTTCCACTCACGTACTAGAGGTAGCAGAAAAGTTATGTGATAGAGTGGCTATAATAAATAAGGGTAAGGTATTGTTTTGTGGAACGCTTGAAGAAATAAGGAATCATTTTAAGGAAAATGAATCTTTAGAAAGGATATTCTTAGATTTAACAGAAAATGAATAAGTATATTTCTTTAGTAAAAGTATTACTAAAAACATCTAATGAAAACCTTACTAGTAGCAAAAAGCGTTATAAAACAATAGCTTTATATGGGATTATTTTATTAGCCTTAATACCCTTTATGTTTTCTGTAGGTAAAATTACCGGGCATTTATATGATGCATTGGCAGGAATGGATCAACAAGGCACTATACTGGCCTTAGCTTTAGCATTAACATCTTTGTCTATTATGGTCTTTGGAGTGTTATATGTTGTAAATGTATTTTACTTTGCCAGCGATATAGAATACTTGCTTCCCCTACCCTTAAAACCTTCTCTTATATTAAGTGGGAAGTTTACTGTAACTGTAATATATGAGTATATAATAGAAGTAATGTTTTTACTTCCTATATTCATACAATATGGCATAAAAAGTGGGGGAGGAATATTATATTATATTTACGCTATTGTAATATTTTTAATTACTCCTATAGTTCCATTAATTGTTTCTTCTGTAATAGTTATAATTATTATGAGGTTTACTAATATAGCTAAAAATAAAGATAGGTTTAAGGTGATATCTGGATTTATTTCTATATTTATAGCTATTGGCTTTAATTTAGGAGTGCAAAAGCTCACAGGAAGAAACAATGTAGATATTCAGAAAATTATAATGAGCGGAGATAACTCATATATAAATGTAATATCTAATATATTTCCCACAGCAAAGTTTTCTTCTATGGCACTAGCAAACTCTTTTAGTTCTAAGGGATTTCTTTATTTTATGTTGTTTTTAGGTATTAATATACTCCTTTATATTTTATTTTTATACTTAGGAGAAAAGGTTTATTTTAAAGGTGTAGTAGGATTAACTCAATCTCAATCAAAAAGAAAAAAATACAAAGCTCATGAATTATCAAAAATACTTATTAGTAAGTCACCTTTAATAAGCTACACAATGAAAGAAATAAAAATGCTAGTAAGAACTCCTATATTTTTCTTAAATTGTGTTGCAACAAACTTTCTATGGCCAATATTTTTGATATTTCCAATGATATTGCAACCGGAGGCTAGAGAGGCTATGCCTATGATATCTGATATTTTAGCTAACAGCGATAACTTAGGAGTAATTCTTGGATGGGTAGCAGCAGCGTCACTATTTATAGCTTCTGCTAACGGAATAGCATCTTCTTCTATATCTAGAGAAGGTAAGAATGTTTACTTTAATAAATATATTCCAATAAGCTACATGACCATAGTTATGAGTAAAATTTTATCCTCCATGGTATTTAGTTTTATAGGAGTAATATTAGTGTTAGGAGTATTAGGAGTTGTATTGGGCTTAGGAGTCAAAATAATTTTATTATCCTTAGCAATTAGCGTATTTGGAATAGTTCTGTCTTCTATTATAGGAATAGTAATAGACTTAAACTTTCCAAAGCTTAATTGGGATAGTGAACAAAAGGCTGTAAAACAAAATCTGAATGTAGTTATAGGTATGGGAATAAGTATAGCTATGGCATTTATAACTATAAAGACCATAAGTGCTTTTAGATTAAATGGGCCAACAGTGGTTGGTTTTATAGTGATATTATATTTTACAATAAGCTTATTATTTTACATATATTTAAAGAGGAATTTGGATAAACTTTTTGAACAAATGGAAGATTGAAAAATTACAAAGTTCTTTATTATATAATATATAACAAAGAACAGATAGCAAATATGTACAAAAATCCCGTAGAATTTTATATTAAAGAAATTCCACGGGATTTTTTATTTATCCGCTCGTGATTAAACTAGATAGAACACTCAAAATATGTAATAATACTTATATATGGTAAATTAAGGGGGGTAGTTATGAGGAATAAGAAAAATAACAATAAAATTAATGCCTTTGAAGAACAGTTAAAAGAAATAAGGGAATATCAAAAGAATGCATTTAATCCTGGTTATTATATAGGAACAGGAAGAGTTAATCTAGCTACAAAAAACTTACTAAGGTCGCCTAAAATACTTATAATTTTAGGATGTATAATTTTAATTCCAACAATATATAACATAGTAAACAATTTTAATATTGTTACGGTATCACACCATCTTATGCAAATAATTCTAGGAACCGCATTAGTTGTGGGAGGGATTATTAGACTGCGAAGAAAAAAGTTTTAGGATTTTTTAATAATTATAAAGCAAAAAGATACTAAAGAACTTAGACGAATTCAATATGATTTTGTGTACTTGATGGAAAATGACTGGAAGCTAGCTGCTGTAATAACAGAATGATAATTAAAGAAAAAACACAGCCCATTCTCTAATCAAAACTGAAGAAAAGAAGTAAAAATATAGCGTTGGGCTATGTTTTTATGTAATTTTTTAGATATTATATTTAAAAAGATTCTTGTTGAAATTTACAGTCTATAAGTTGTAAATTATATTCTTTTATAATCTGTGTAAGAAGATCTGCATACATATTTTTCCCAGTTTCATCTTTTTTTGTACTATATCCTGCTTTATCAATTGCTTTAGCTTGATTTATGTAGTCAGTAGCATTGAAAACTCCATTTTCTTTATATCTCTTATTGTTTTTAAGAAATTGTGCATAATCGTCTAAGGAGTCTTTTTTAGAGTCATATGCTCTAAAAGTAGCAACTATAGTATCATTATAGTTTTCAGAAGTTTTCATATCTACAACTTTGCCTTTCCATGATTTAGTGGATTTTATTCCAAATAAATTATTATGTTCAGCAGAAAGAGTGGAATTACCCCAATTAGATTCTATAATAGCTTGTCCAATCAATATAGAAGGAAGAATACTATATTCTTTATAGATGGATATGGCTATAGGAGTTAATTCATTTATAAAGTCTTTTTTTTCATCATTCACTTCTACTAAATACTTATCATTTATCACTTCTAAAAACTTATAAACCTTTTGTTTTTCCTTATCAGTATAGGAAAATTTATTTATAACTTCGTCAAAGGTCAATAATTTGTATTTAGAATTTTTAAATTTGTTTTCTGAAGTGTTTGTTTCTAAAAATTTAGCAGCTATTTTTTTTGCATCTTCTATAGTTGCCTTTGAAAAGTCATTGTTTATACGAATTGAATCTAATGCAGCTACATATTTCCAATTTACTTGAAGCTTATTTTCACTTATTTCATCGGAAGCTTTGATATATATTCTCATAGCAGATTTAGGAATGACATCTTTTTTTAGATTTAAATCATTTACAACTTTGAATATAGCCACTATAAATATTATAAAAAATAGTGCTCTAAATAATCTTTTTAGTTTTCTCATAGCATCACTTACCTCGCATTAATTTTATGTATTTATCAATTATACCAAAGATTTATAGAAACTTTGTTAAATGAATTGGAATAAAATCTTAATAAAATCTTAAAAGTTGTATAGCATGTATGATTTTTATGGGAATATTGAATATTTAATTGTATTTGTCAAGAAGAAAAGAACGTGGTATATTATCAAGGGTTATTAATTTTATAATCTGTAAACTAAAATCAAAGCCTAGCGCTATAATCATAAAATTAAAAAATTAAGATTTAAAATATGAAGGGAGGAGTGTCTAAGCTTTTCTAGGCTTTCATTAGGCAAGAAGAATATGAAAAAAGTAATATCTACAGCAGAAATGATGGAGAAAGAGAGTATATCAAAGGTGCTTTTAAAATTGTCAGTACCTGCAATAATAGCTATGTTAATTAATGCCATTTACAACATAGTGGATACCATGTTTGTTGGCATGCTGAACAATACTAGTGCTATTGCTGCCGTATCTATAGTATATCCCCTATTTATGTTTATTGGAGCTATTGGGGTTATGTTTGGTGCAGGAGGCGCTTCTTATCTATCAAGATTGTTGGGAGAAAAGAGAAAAGGGGAAGCTGATAGAGCACTAACATCTACAATAATAATTGGGTGCGCATTTAGCTTAATTTTTACTGTAATTGCTATAATATTTTTAGACGAATTTTTATTGATGTATGGAGCAACACAAACTATAATGCCTTATGCTAGAGAATATGGATATACAATAGTATTAGGATCGGTTTTTACCATTGGAACAGCAATAATGAGTAATACTATTAGAGCAGAGGGAAATTCAAAATATAGTATGATATCTACCTGTATAGGAGGTGCTATAAACATAATACTAGATCCTATATTCATGTTTAAATTTAGTATGGGTATAAGAGGTGCCGCAGTTGCTACGGTAATATCACAGTTAATATCCTTTGTTTTTCTTTTAAGATATTATTATTCTAAGAAAAGCTATATAAAATTAGGGATTAAGTTTTTAAAACCAACTTTTAATATGTTTTTTGAAATACTTAAGATAGGTATTCCTATTTTTGTAACTCAAGTATTAGCAAGTTTTGCTTTAGGTTTTATGAATTTAGGAGCAAAACCTTACGGAGATGAAGCAGTAGCTGCCATGGGTATAGTATTTAGAGTTATGTCTATAGGATTTTATATAGTGTTTGGAATTGGCCAAGGATTCCAACCTGTTGCAGGATATAGTTATGGAGCTAAAAACTTTACTAGACTAAAAGAAGCTATTAAAATATCTATTAAATGGAGTACCATATCTGCTATTGTTGTATCTATCTTATTTATAGTTTTCGCAGAAGAATGTATGCTTGCATTTACGAGAGACAGAGAAGTTATAGATATAGGGGTAAAGGCTTTTAGAGCAGCAAGTTTGTTGTTCCCGCTTTTTGGATATATAAATACTTACGCAGTGTTATATCAAGCTTTGGGTAAGGCATTAGGAGCATTTATATTGTCTGTTTCTAGACAGGGAATATTTTATATACCTTTAATGTATTTGCTGCCGAAATTTATGGGATTAGAAGGAGTAATATTCTGTCAAGCGGCAGCGGATGGATTGGCTTTTATAGAAACTATTATAATGGCTATTTGGCTAAATAAGAGTTTAAAAAATGAGACACTGAAGGAATCTACTCCAGATGATATGAAGGAAGTTGTATCACTTTAAATTCTGCTATAAAGTTATATATTCTACTATAAATACAAATATATTAAATGAGATTTTAAGAATAAAGACTAGACTATCCAGCATGGGGTAGTCTAGTCTTTATTTGAGGGTGTTTAGCTGTATAGAGTACTATAAAAACTTTAAAAGTTATTGCATTACTTTTCTATATTAGGACTAAAGGGATTTCTTCCACAAAAAGTATGCAACTAATACAGTTAACACTTCTGCAATAGGTACTGATAACCACACTCCAATATTTCCCCAAAATGAAGGTAAAACAAATAATAATGGTAGTAATAGAATTAAGCTTCTGCATAGAGAAACAGCTACAGATTCCTTCCAAGAGCCTATTGATTGTAAACCAGAAGCTATAACAATATTGATACCAGAAATAAATAAAGCTGGGAAATAATAAATAATGGCAGTTGTAGAAGCATTAATAAGGTCAATATCTTTACCTGCGAATATAGATACTGGATAATTCCCGAAATTATATAAAAGAAAATAGGTAGTAATACCAACAATTGTAGAAATTATTAAACTTATTTTTATAATTTCTTTGATTTTAAGATCTTCATTAGCTCCATGGAAGAAGCTTATTAAAGGTTGTGATCCTTCAGCCATACCTAAAAATATTGATAGTACTATTAAAGCTACATATCCTACAATTCCATAAGCTGCAAAACCTAATGCACCCATGTGTATTCCTATGGCTATATTGCAACAAAGGGTAGTTAAACCGAGAGCGAATTCCATCATAAAAGATGGTATTCCTTTTTTAAAAGTTAATAGTACAGTTTTAAAGTCAAATATCACCTTTTCAAGATATAGATTTCCTCTTTTCTTCAAAAAGTGAGGGGACATTATAAGTATACTGAATACAGGACCAAGGCCAGTTGCTAAAGCAGCACCAGCAAGACCCATATTAAGTATTGCCATGAGATACCAATCTAAAAATACGTTAGATAAAGCGCCAATAATCTGTGCAATCATTACAAGAGTTGGTTTCGAATCATTTCTAAGCCATGTAGACATACCGTAACTGAGCATAAAAGCAGGGCAAAATGCAAAAAAATAGGTTAAGTATTCTACTACTAATTCCATGATATCAGGAGTAGCTCCTAGCAACTTTGATAAAGGATATATAAATATCAACGATAATACTGCAATTAAAATACCAATTAACACTAATAATCTAAAGGAGAGATTAAAAATTCTTCTCCCTTCTTTAGTGTTTCCGGCACCATTACTATTAGAAATAAGTACTCCAGCACCTACAGAGACAAGCATACTTATAGCAAGTAATATTTCCACTACAGGGACTCCTACAGTTACAGCAGCTAAAGCTTCTCTTCCTAAAAGTCTTGCTACAAATAATCCGTCAACTAAAATGTATAAAGAATTAAAAAGAAGACCAGCGATACCTGGAATAGCATAGGATGAAAATAAATTTAAAAGACTTTTTTGATTTTTGTTAATACTTTCGTAAGCAGTATTCATAATCTTTCCTCCTTAATATATGAAATAAAAAAATAAAAAGTAGGCTTGATGCACATTCAAGCCTACTTATGCAAAACCATCTCGTAACAATAGTATTAACCCCCGGCGGAGCTTAATACAACGAGCATTATTCAATTACCCTAATAATATCAAAACAAAATACCTATGTCAATTATGAAATTTTCTTCTATATATTATATACATAACCACACCTTGAATGATCCATTGTACTCCTGTAATCCACCAAACCCAGATTACAGATACTTTTAGTATATGAATGAAGTAAACCATCAAGGGAAGTCTTATGAGCCAATTTGATATAAAGGATACTATAAAAGGAGTTTTTGTATCTCCAGCTCCACTAAAAGCTCCAGTTAATATCATGTGAATTCCCATGAAGGGTTGTTCAACTGCGGCTATCATAAGACAAGTAGCTCCAAGGCTTATTACATCTAATTCATTTTTATTTATAAAGAGAGATATAAGAAATTTAGGGAAAATTAAAAACATTACTCCACAGAAAGTCATTAATAGAACTCCTAAGGTAGTACTAGTTTTTACATATTCCTTGGCTTCCTTATATTTCTTTTCGCCAACTTTATGACCTACTAAAGTAGTAGTAGCTACTGCGAAGCCATTACCAGGCATGAAGGAAACAGATTCAATGGCCGTAGTAATTTGATTGGCAGCAAAGGATACCTCCCCTAAGTTCATTATCATAACTGAACCTAAAAGCTTTATAACGCTAAAGGCAGCTTCTTGAAAAGAAGAAGGCATAGATAACTTTATAAGCTCCCTACATCTTTTAAATGAAAAGTTATTTATATATTTAAACCTTGGCTTTATTTGAGAGTGTTTAGCTGTATAAATTACTATAAAAACAAACCCAGAAAAGTGAGCTATGGCAGTAGCTATAGCAGCACCTCTAATTCCCCATTCTGGGAAACCGAGTTTACCAAATATTAAAACCCAATCTAGAAATAAATTTATAATGTTAATAATTACAGATGCTAGTAGAGGAGTTTTAGTATTTTTACCACCTCGGAGTATAGAATTTAAAACGTTCATGAGCATATGAAAAAACATTCCAACGGAAACTATTTTCATATACATTATTCCATATTTTAGTACATCTCCTTTAGCTCCCGCATATTTTAAAATTATAGGTGATGCAAAGAAAGTGGTAGAAGATATTAGAAAAGAAAATATACCTCCAAGAAGCAAACCTAAAGTAGCATATTCCTCTGCAAAGTCTTTTTCGTTACCGCCGAGTCTCCTAGATATTAATGAAACAGTTCCTACAGATATTCCATAAGCAATAAAGACATTTAATAAAGTATATAATATTTCAGAACTAAGCCCTACAGTACTAACTGCAATTTGTCCACCATATTGGCCTACCATCATAGTATCAAAAACCCAAATCATCATATAAAGTATCATTTCGCCTACAGCAGGTAAGGCTAAATGCAAAACTTCTTTTATTATTTTTTTATTTAAAATGACCAATCCCTCCAATTCATAAAATAAGTACATATATATAATACATTATTTTCGTACAGATAGGCAATATTGACTAAGAAATAGTTTTAGTATAAAATAGTTTTATATTAAAATCATTTTAATGTAAAATCAAAGAGGTGAATTTATGAGTGACTTAACTAAGGGTAATGAGGGCAAGTTAATTTTTTACTTTACTTTGCCAATGCTTATAGGAAATGTATTTCAGCAGCTATACAATACTGTAGATAGTATTATTGTAGGGAGAACTTTAGGAAAAGAAGCATTAGGAGCAGTAGGGGTTAGCTTTCCCATAATATTTTTACTAGCTTCATTAATAATGGGCATTACCATGGGTTCTACAATTCTTATAGCTCAGTATTATGGGGCTAAAGATATGAAAAAGTTAAAAAAGACTATAGATACTACCTATATAATACTGTTTGTTTCTTCATTAATTGTAACTATTGTAGGAATAGTATTTAGTGGTTCTATATTAAGAATTTTAGGAACTCCACAGGAAATGATAAAGAATGCACAAATTTATCTTAACATAACCTTTATAGGTATATTCGGTATGTTTGGATATAATTCTATAAGTGCTATATTAAGAGGCCTTGGAGACTCCAAAACTCCTTTATATTTCTTAATTATATCTACAGTGATAAACATAGTATTGGATTTAGTATTTATATTAGTATTTCACTGGGGAGTAGCGGGAGCAGCATGGGCCACAATAATAGCACAAGCTTGTTCCTTTGCATTTGGTATATATTATTTGAATAAAAACCATGATATATTAAAATTTAATATTAAAACTATGAAGTTTGATAAGGAAATATTTAAAAAGAGCTTGAAAATTGGACTCCCATCAGGAGTTCAGCAAATGTTATTTTCACTTGGAATGATGGGGTTACAAGGTATGGTTAATTCCTACGGGACTGATACCGTAGCAGCATATACTGCGGCATCTAAAATAGATTCCTTTTCATCTATGCCCATAATGAATTTTGGAGCGGCCATATCTGCCTTTGTAGGTCAAAATTTAGGGGCAAATAAGCCAGAAAGAGTGAAAAATGGATATAAAGCTACTTTGCTTATGTCAACTGTAATTTCTTTGGGTGTTACTATTATTGTTATATTATTTAGAAGGCCGTTATTAGCGATGTTTAATACTGATCCTGAGGTTATAAAGGTGGGAGTAAGATACTTAGTGATAATACCTTCATTTTATACAGTTATATCTTTTATGTTTATAACTAGTGGAGTAATAAGGGGAGCTGGGGATACTTTAATTCCTATGTTTATATCTATACTTACCCTTTGGTTTATAAGACTACCTATTGCTTATATATTGTCAAGTAAAATAGGTTCCGATGGACTGTGGTGGGGAACCCCTGTTGCTTGGACTATGGGTGCCATACTAACCTTCGGTTATTTTCTTAAAGGTAAATGGAAAAGTAAGGCGGTTACAGTTAATAATTTAAGAGAAGCTACAGAAATGTAGTAGGGAGAAAAATATGGATGATAGAGAAATTTCTAAAGAACTTATAAATTTTCTTATAAAACTAAAAAGGTTTGGGAGGGCTAATGTAAGTAGATATGACGACCCAAACTTAACAGAACAGCAATTTAGAACTTTAATAAACTTAAAGGAATTAAAAAAGACTACATTAAAAGATTTAAGTAATAACATACATGTATCCAGTTCAAGCTTATGTATTATGCTGAATAAAATGGTTGAGGAAGATATAGTAATAAGGGAAGCGGATTCTAAAGATAGAAGAAATACCTTTTATAGCCTAACTTCAAAGGGATTAGATTTTTTAGAAAATGAAATTGAAAAAAAGTTAGAGCGTGTAGGAGAGAAAATTAGTAACCTGTCTTTAGAAGAAAAAGAAAAGCTTGTTGAATATATAAATGGAATTAGTGACATAATAGAAAAAATAAAGTAGTTGACAATAGATATTCCTATATTATAATTATACTAAATGGGATGATAGGAAGAGTAGTAAATGAAAGTGTTTAAAGAGAGCTGGAGAGGTGAAAGCCAGTAACATAGAAGTTTATGAACATGGCCCTTGACTAGGCTACTTGAAATTAATATTAGGGTAGGCACGGTAGCAACCGTTATATTGCAAGGTGATTATTAAGTCACTTATTAAGATTCTATCTGTGAGGATAGAATAAATTAGAGTGGTAACGCGTAAATTGCGCCTCTATACAGAAATACTGTATAGAGGCTTTTGTTATTTATAATATTATATCTTAAGGAGGATATTTTTATGGAAAAGAAAACTTATTATATTACTACCCCTATTTATTATCCGTCAGCTAATCTACATATAGGAAATACCTATACCACAGTGGCAGCGGATGCAATGGCTAGATTTAAAAGACTAACAGGATATGATGTAATGTTTTTAACAGGAACAGATGAACATGGACAAAAGATTCAGAGATTAGCAGAAGCTAAGAGCGTGTCTCCAAAGGAATATGTAGATGAAATCGTAGCCGGAATAAAAGACTTATGGAAGATAATGAACATAAGCTATGATAAATTTATAAGAACTACTGACGACTATCATATAGATGCTGTTCAAAAAATATTTAAACAATTATATGACCAAGGTGATATATATAAAAGTGAATATGAAGGATGGTATTGTACTCCTTGTGAATCTTTCTGGACAGAGACTCAATTAATAGATGGGAAATGTGCAGATTGTGGAAGACCTGTTGAAAAGGCTAAGGAAGAGGCTTATTTCTTTAAAATGTCTAAATATGCGGATAGGCTTATAGAACATATAGAAGCAAATCCTCATTTTATTCAACCAGAATCAAGAAAAAATGAAATGATTAACAACTTCTTAAAGCCAGGATTACAGGATTTATGTATATCAAGAACTTCCTTTACCTGGGGAATACCTGTAAGCTTTGATGAAAAACATGTAATATATGTTTGGATAGATGCATTGGCAAACTATATAACTGCACTAGGATATAATAGTGGAAGTGAAGAACTGTTAAAAAAATATTGGCCAGCAGATGTACATCTTGTGGGAAAAGATATTTTAAGATTCCACACTATTTATTGGCCAATTATGTTAATGGCTCTAGGAGTAGAACTTCCTAAACAGGTATTTGGACATGGATGGTTATTAGTAGATGGAGGTAAAATGTCAAAATCTAAGGGTAATGTAGTGGATCCAGTGGTTCTTGTAAATCATTTTGGAGCAGATGCAGTAAGATATTTTCTTTTAAGAGAAATACCTTTTGGTTCTGACGGATTATTTAACAATGAATTATTTATACAAAAAATTAATTCGGATTTAGCAAATGATTTAGGAAATCTTTTGTCCAGAACTACAGCTATGATAGAAAAATATTTTAATGGAGTAATTCCAGCGCCAACTTGCAAAGAAGGCATAGATGATAGCTTAATAACAATGGCAATAGATGCTCATAAAAAGGTTGAAGCTCATATAGAAAAGTTAAGAATACCAGAGGCTTTAGACGAGGTATGGACTTTAATTGGAAGAGCTAATAAATATATAGATGAAACTACTCCTTGGATACTAGCAAAAGATGAAGATAAAAAAGAAAGATTGGGAACAGTGCTATATAATTTATCGGAAACTTTACGAATAGTATCGGTATTGATTTCAGCATTTTTACCTGAAACTAGTCTGAAAATTAATCATCAATTAAATATAGAAGCTACCACATGGGAAAGCGTAGCATCCTTTGATGGAACAAGGGCTGGAACTAAGGTTATAAAGGGAGAGTCCATATTCCCAAGAATAGACATGGATGCAAAGATTGAAGAATTAAATAAATTAAAAGAAGAGCAGATAAAGGAAACGGCTCCTAAGATGCAACCACTAAAAGAAGAAATAACTATAGAGGATTTTGAAAAAGTAGATTTAAGAATGGTAAAGGTATTAGCTTGTGAGCCTGTTAAAGGTGCTAAAAAACTATTAAAACTTAAAGTGGATTTAGCAGGGGAAGAAAGACAAGTAATATCTGGTATTGCACAATACTACAAACCAGAAGATCTTATAGGAAAATATGTAGTCCTTGTAGCTAATTTAAAACCTGCAAAGCTAAGAGGAGAAATCTCCCAGGGAATGATTTTGGCAGCATCAACAGATGACGACAGCAAGTTGTTTGCAGTAAGTATACCAGAAGAGTTACCAACAGGAAGTATTGTTAGATAGATTTATATAGATAATAGATAATGTGGAGATTTCCTTAGAGGAATCTCCGCATAGATATCTATAATAGTAAAATTTATGTTATATAATACTGTTATGAAAAGACGTATACTTTATTTAAGAATAGAAGCTACATTTAGGGTAATTAGATGTGGTTTTTTTATATAAAAATTTAAATAAGGTGGGTGGTAGGATGTCTATAATTAATTATATATTTAAAATTGATGATGAGTTTCGATTAAAAGAAGTATTCTCTATGAGTGAAAATAATAACTTAATATTAGATAATAGTTGGTGTATGAACATAGGAGAAAAAATTGATTATGCACTGGGAACTTCTATTAATCCAAAAGGTGGAATAGTAGAGGTGAAAGATAAATTCTATAAATATCAGTGGATAAACGATATGGAAGGTATAACATTATATTTAAGTGAGGAATCGGTATTACTTGAATTTTATCAACAAATTGTTAGCTTCATATCAGAAGGAATTCAAATTTATGATAGAAATGGATATTTTATAAATTCAAATCCTGCTAGTGAGAATTTACAAAATTATAATAAAGAGGATTTTAAAGGCAAGCATCTCTTGGATATCTATGACATAAAGGAAGGGTATAGTACAGTTTTAACTGTATTAAGAACAAAAGAAATAGTTAATAATCGTTGTGATCGTTTTAAAATGAAGACGGGTAAGACACTAACTACTATTAATACTGGATATCCCATAAAATTATATGGTAATTTATACGGTGCTGTTGTTTTTGAAAGTGATTTGTCCGTATTAAAAAAAATTGAGAATCGTTCATCAAATTTAGAGGCATATATAAAAGATGAAAGACCTGTTCATCAAGATGAATTATATACTTTTGAAGACATTATACATTCATCAGATAAAATGAAAGAGGTTATACATTTTGCTAAAAAAGTATCCTTAACGAATTCTAGTATTTTAATTACTGGGGCTACAGGAACGGGCAAGGAACTTGTGGCTCAAAGTATACATTCTTTTAGTCATAGAAGACATAAACCCTTCATTGATGTAAATTGCAGTGCTATACCAAGTAATCTTTTTGAAAGCATGTTTTTTGGAACAGAAAAAGGAGCTTTTACAGGAAGCATCGCTAAGCAAGGTTTTTTTGAGATGGCAGAGGGAGGGACTCTTTTCTTAGATGAAATTAATTCTATTAGTATGGATATGCAAGCCAAGCTCTTAAGAGTATTGCAGGAGAAAAGGTTCCAAAGAGTTGGAGGCAATAAATACATTAAGTGTGATGTTAGAATAATTACTGCATCAAACGAAGAGATTTCTGAACTTATGGAAAAACAACAATTTCGCAAGGACTTTTATTATAGAATTTCTACAATTAAGATAGATATTCCAAGATTGGAAGAGAGAAAAGACGATATATTACTTTTAACACAACATTTTTTAAATAAATTATATAAGCAATATGGAGAAAAACCAATATCTATAAATAAGGAAACTTTAGATGTATTAATTACCTATGATTGGCCAGGGAATATAAGAGAACTTGAAAATACAATTGAGTATGCATTTAATAAAATAGGAAGTAATAAAGAAATTATAGATATAGAAGATCTTCCAGATTATATTCGACCAATTAAAAGTGAAGTTAATTATCCAAAGATAAATAATGAAACTTTGGAAGAAAGAATTAGAAGAATGGAAAAAGAAATTATAAAAGAGGCTCTTCGATTACATGAGGGAAATATAACAAAAAGTGCAAGGGAATTAGGTATGAGCAGACAAAATCTACAACATAAAATAAAGAAATTGGAAATTTAGGAGAGCAAAAAAATTTGCGGTGGTGCCCAAAAAAGGGCGCCTTTTTTTATTGGATTTAAGGAATTAATTTACTCATATGCAAAGATATTTGCATATGAACATACAAACAAACTCAATTATATAAAAAACATAATTGAAAACTATGATTTTTCAGAAATTTTAGTATAAAAGTGGTTTTTATATTCTATGGCATGAATATTGCTCTAAAGATAAGTGAAATTAATCTAAATTATAAGGAGGCAGTTATATGTTGAAAAAAGACCCAATAATTAAAGAAAGTCATGGAAAAGAAGTGCGTAAAGGAGTATTTTGGCCATCTTTTATCGTGGTAGGAGGTGCAGCCATATTAGGAATAGTTAATAATGAATTATTAACTAAAGCTGCTATGAATACTTTCACATGGTCTCTTAGAAGCTTCGGCTGGTTATATCAAATTATATCAATAATAGTACTTATCCTTGCTGGTACTATCACTTTCTCTAAATTTGGTAAAATACGCTTCGGAGGAGCAGATGCTAAGCCTAAGTTCCCATTTCTAACCTGGTTTGCTATGGCTCTTACAGGGGGAGTAGCTACTGGATTAATCACCTATGGCGTTAATGAACCTATAATTTATTTTGGTAATATTTATGGTGAGATGGCTCAAACGGGTGTGCAACCGGGCACTTCAACAGCTATAATTTATGCTATTGCCCGTTGTTTTTATAACTGGTCATTTATACCTTATGCAATGTACTCAATATGTGGATTAGCAGTTGCATATATGTACTTTAATAGAAAAAAACCGTTGTCTGTAACAGCTACTTTAATACCCTTATTCGGCGAAAAAGTAACGAAGGGTATTTGGGCAAATATAATTGACACATTATCACTTTTAGCTATAGCTTTGGGATTAGCTTCTTCTTTAGGAGCTGGACTTGCGCTTGTTGGTTCTGGAATAGAAATTTCTTATGGAATTAAGCAAAGTATAATGATGTGGTTAGTACTTGCAATTGTTGTAACAGCTACATTTACCATTGCATCGTCTTTAGGAGTTGATAAAGGTATTAAGTGGTTAGCAAATTTCAATTCCAAGATATTCTATGTACTTTTAGTATTTCTTTTCATAGTTGGCCCTACATTATATATATGTAGAATTTCTACAGCAGGATTAGCGTATTGGTTCCAAAATTTCTGGAATTGGGGACTTGACCCTATTGATATAGGGGGAGAAGCATTAGTTATGTGGTGGACATTATATGACTGGGCTATATGGATAGCTTACGCACCATTGATGGGCATATTCTTAGCTGTAATATCCTATGGTAGAACAATTCGTGAATACATGATAATTAACTGGATACTTCCATCAACCTTTGGACTTGTTTGGTTTGCGGTTTGGGGAGTTACAGCACTAAATTGGCAGCAGACGGGAGTGTTAGACTTAGTTTCAACAATAAAAGAGAGCGGAGCAGTAGCTGGATTGTGGACATTCCTAAAACATATGCCACTGTCAGGTATATTAATACCAATTGTTATGTTAACACTGATCATTTCTTTTGCTACTACAGCAGATGCAATGACTACTACTATTGCATCTATATGCACTAAAAATATTGATCATGATGAAGAGCCTGCTAACTGGCAAAAGATGCTTTGGGGAATTTCAATTGGTGCAATATCATTCTTTATGGTTGCTTATGGTGGGGGTGCACAAGGTGTTGATGGTGTTAAATATCTTGCCGCATCAGGTGGCTTTATGGTGCTTTTTATATTTGTATTACAAATAGTATCTACTATTAAAATGTTTTTTATTGACAAAATAGAGGAATAATTTTTCAACATGGGAGGGAATAATTTTGTCGGAAAGAAAATATGCTAACGAAATAAAAGAAGTTGTTCTAGGAGATAAAATAAGTATAGAAGATTTAATCGCAGTTGCTCGTTTTGGCGCAAGGGTAGAGTTTTCTAAAGACTACTATTATAGAGTAAGAAAATCAAGAAATCTAGTGGAAAAGTGGATTGAAGAAGAACGTATAATGTATGGAATTACTACAGGATTTGGCGCTCTTTGCACAGAAATTATATCGGCAGAGGATACTGCAAAATTGCAAAGAAATATAATTTTATCTCATTCTACATCTGTTGGGGAACCTTTATCCATTGAGCAGGTACGCGCTACTATGATGATGGTATTACAAAATGTAGGACAAGGTTATTCTGGAGCGCGAGTTGAGACTATGGAAATGTATAAAGAGTTTTTAAATAGAGGAATCACTCCATTTGCACCAAGAGAAGGCTCTGTAGGATATCTTTCACCAGAAGCACATATAGCCCTAGTATTGATAGGTGAAGGAAAAGCATATGTTAATGGAGAACTAATGTCGGGTAAGGAAGCACTAAAAGCTTGCAATTTAGAACCAACTGTACTTTCTGCAAAGGAAGGATTAATACTTGTTTCCGGAACCACAAGCGTTACTGCACTTGGAGCATTAGCATTGTATGACATGATAAAATCATCAAAAGCAGCAGATATAATTGGAGCAATGACCTTAGAAGTCCTTAAGGGAACCACTAAAGCTTTTGGTAATGAGTTAATGAGCGTTCGTCCTCATGAGGAGCAGAGCAATACAGCTAAAAATGTAAGAAAAATATTAGGGGATTCTAAAATAGCAAAGCATTTTGAAAGTTATCGTCTACAAGATGCTTTATCTATAAGATGTATACCTCAGTTACATGGAGCAGCTAAAAATACCCTTAAAGATGCTTTAAAGGTTATTGAAATAGAAATAAACTCTTGCTGCGATAATCCAATAATATGGCCTGAAGGAGAAGATGGACAAGCAATTTCTGGATGTAATGCAGATTCTTCCTATGTAGGCATTGAAATGGATTCAGCTTGTATTGCAGCTACTCTTATTGCTAAAATGTCAGAGCGTAGAAATAATAGAATGATAGATGGAAATATTTCTGAATATCCTTGGTTTCTTATAAAAAAGCCAGGACTTAACTCTGGTTTGATGATACCACAATATACACAAGCGGGATTGATAAACGATATGAAGATATTATCACATCCAGCTACAGTAGATGGTATACCAACTTGTGGAAATCAAGAAGATTATGTGGCAATGGGATATAATGCATGCAAAAAATCAACACAGATTGCGGAAAAGCTGGAGTATGTTTTGGCAATAGAGCTTTTATCAGTGTTTCAAGCACATCAATTTGTAGAAGAAAATCTTTTACCTAGCAGTGTTACGAAGGCTGTTTTAGATGAAATTGCCCTTACTGTACCAGTTATGGAAGAAGATATATATCTATATCCGCATATTAATACACTGAAGAATTTAATACATTCAGGGAGAATTATTGAATTAGTTGAAGAAAGGATTGGGAGGTTGGCATAAACTATGAAGGTGAAAATAGATATTGGAAAAATATTTTTAACACCGCCATATGAAATGAGTGAGCGAATTACATTATTTATTATGTTGGTAATTACATTTATAATATTTTTTACACCATTGAAATTTTCACATATATCTCCTATAGAAGCGGCGATTACAGCTACGTTTCCAGCTTTATCAATTTCCTGGGGATGGATTGTACTTCTTCGTTCCGTTTTTAAGAAAAAGAAGTATTCTAAATATAATTAATTTAGTAAAATGCTTTTATAGATAAAGAGGAAGGAGCACCGATAAATACTATGTCGGTATATCTTTCCTCTTTTATTTTTGATATATGAAATTGCTTATGTTAAAATATTCATATAAATGAAGAGAGGTGTTTCATATGGAGAAATCAAAGGTTTATTTTACGGATTTAAGAACTAGACCAGGGCTTAATTTACTTGATAAATTAGAGAAATTGGTAAAAAAAGCGGGTATTGAAAATATTGATTTTAAAAATAAATTTGTGGCAATAAAAATTCATTTTGGTGAGCCAGGAAACTTAGCTTACATTAGGCCAAATTACGCTAGAAGAATTGTTGACATTGTGAAGGAGTTGGGTGGTAAGCCATTTTTAACAGATGCAAATACTCTTTATAAGGGAAGAAGAGACAATGCATTGGATCATTTAGATGCTGCCATGGAGAATGGATTTAATCCTTTAACTTTAGGATGTCAGATAATAATTGCTGATGGACTAAAGGGAACGGATTATAGGGAAATTGAAGTGGAAAATGGTTTGCACTGTAAAATTGCGAAAATTGGCACTGCCATAGCAGATGCAGATATTATTATTTCTATGAATCACTTTAAAGGACATGAGATGACTGGATTTGGTGGTGCTATTAAAAATTTAGGTATGGGAGCAGGCTCAAGAGGTGGAAAATTAGAAATGCATTCCGCGTCTCAACCAAAAATAGTTAAAAAGAGATGTGTAAGCTGTGGTTACTGCATAAAAAGTTGCTCTCAGGATGCCATATCCTATGATGAGAATAGAAAAGCGGAAATAAATTATGAAAAATGTATAGGCTGTGGTCAATGTGTGGCTGTTTGTCAGTTCAACGCTGCCCAGGTAGTATGGAATGAATCGGCAGATACTGCAAATGAAAAAATTGCAGAGTATACCTACGCAGTAATAAAAGATAAGCCACATTTTCATGTAAGCTTTATTATGAATGTGTCACCGAATTGTGATTGCTGGGATAGTAACGACACTGCAATAGTACCTGATATAGGTATAGCTGCATCCTTTGACCCAATTGCCCTAGATATGGCTTGCGTAAATCTAGTAAATAAGGCACCAATGATGAAAAATACTATTTTAGAAGATAAGTGTTACCATCAAGGTGACGATAAGTTTAGTCGTATTCACAGCAATACTAATTGGAAAACAGGATTGGATCATGGAGTTAAGCTAGGCATTGGTAAAGAGGAATATGAACTTATAGTATTATAATACAACTAAAACAGATATACATAGGAGGAAAAAACATGTTTATATTTGATTCTCATGCACATTATGACGATGAAAGTTTTGATGAAGATAGAGAAGAAATACTAAGGGAATTGAAAGAGAGTAATGTAATAGGTGTACTAAACTGCGGGTCATCCTTACAAGGAGCTAGAGATTCAGTTAGGTTAGCCAAAGAAAATGATATCTTTTATGCAGCAGTGGGAATACATCCAGAATATGCAGATATTGTAGATGAAGGAGTAATAGAGGAATTAAGAGAGCTGGCTAAATATGAAAAGGTTAGAGCAATAGGAGAAATTGGACTTGATTATTACTACGAAGAAAATCCACCAAGAGAAATTCAAAGGGTTGCATTTGTAAAACAAATGCAGCTAGCTGATGAGCTTAATTTACCTGTAATTATTCATAATAGAGACGCTCACGCAGATACTCTAGAGATATTAAAAATGTTTCCTAAGGTGAAAGGGGTTATACATTGCTTTTCGGGAAGTGTTGAATTTTCAAGAGAGTGTATAAAATTAGGGTATTATATAGGCTTTACTGGAGTGGTTACTTTTAAAAACGCAAGAAAAATAATAGAAGTAGCCAAAGATGTACCCATAGATAGAATATTGGTTGAAACAGACTGCCCTTACATGGCGCCTACTCCATTTAGAGGAAAAAGAAATAGATCTGAGTATATTAACTATGTACTGGAAGAAATTGCAAATAACAGAGGGATAGCTATAGATACTCTAAGTAATCACACTATTTCA
The DNA here is from genome assembly GCF_039521365.1 of Clostridium malenominatum. Classification (NCBI taxonomy): domain Bacteria; kingdom Bacillati; phylum Bacillota; class Clostridia; order Eubacteriales; family Clostridiaceae; genus Clostridium; species Clostridium malenominatum. The sequence goes on along the minus strand of NZ_BAAACF010000003.1, from coordinate 458,608 downwards.
AATACAAAGGAGTTGCTAAAAATAAAATAATGGTGTAAAATAGCTTTGTATCTCTAAAAAAGGATAATATTTCCGTAGAAAATGATTAAAACTAGAATATTTGGCATATAATATAATAAACTAAACAGCAATAAATTCCACCTTTAAAGAGACTGTCCACAAAAAAACAGCAATAATATTTTTTTTATAAAGTTATGCATATTGATGCATTTAGACAGTCAATATAAGAAGAATTTGACAAAACCACGTTTAGAGGATATAATCTTCAAATGTCTTACGTTTTGCCAAAGGGAGGTATTTGTGGTGGAAAAAATTAAAGAATCTATTAAAAAACATTTTTCCAATGGTCCTAAGGCAGTTTTTATTACTATGTTAATAATTATGATTAGTGCTATAACAATAAACAGCACTAAAAAAACTCTATATGTTTACATCGATGGTAAAGAAAATAAGATAGTTACTTTTAGAAGTAACTTAAATGGAGCCTTAATCGCCAATAAAATAGAAGTAGGACCAAAGGATAAAATTACACCTAGGTTAGACAGCAATGTAAAAGATAAAGATAAAATATATGTAAAAAAAGCCGTAAAGGTTGAACTGGATGTAGATGGAGAAACGTTAACTATTGAATCTGCCGAAGATGATATTGAAACCATGCTCACAGCAGAAGGAATACAGTTGAATGACCTAGATAGGGTAAGTCCATCTAAAGAGGAGCCACTTCAGGATGGTTTAAAAGTAGCTATAACTAGAGTAGAAACTAAAGAATTAAAAGAAGTTAAAACTCTTGATTATGCTACCGTTACTAAAAGAGATAGTAATTTACAGCAAGGAAATAAAAAAACCATTCAAGAAGGTAAAACTGGAGAAAAAGTTATTACTACTAGAGTAGTTTATGAAAATGGAAAAGAAATTTCCAGAAAGATAGTTAGTGAAGTGGTTACTAAAAAGCCAGTGGAAAAAATTATTGCTATGGGTACATTAGGTACCTATACCCCATCTCGTGGAGTGAATATACGTTATTCCAATGTAGTTAAAATGAGAGCTACAGCGTATACTTCAGATTACGCATCAACAGGCAAGAGCCCTGGTCACCCTTATTTTGGGATAACAGCTACAGGAACAAAAGCGAGAAGAAATACTGGTGGGTATAGCACCATAGCAGTTGACCCTAGAGTTATTCCCCTAGGAACAAAAGTTTACGTAGATGGATACGGGTATGCAATAGCAGAGGATACCGGTGGAGCTATCAAAGGAAATAAAATAGATGTTTATTTTGATAACAACAACCTGGTATATAATTGGGGAGTAAAGTGGGTAAACGTGTATATACTTAAATAAAAAAAGGAGCCAAAGGCTCCTGTTTTTTTGGTATTGGAGATGATAAAGTGATAAAAGAAGTAATTGTAGTAGAGGGAAGAGATGATATTACTGCAGTTAAAAGAGCAGTAGACGCGGAAGTAATAGCAGTAGGTGGTTTTGGTATAAATGCAAGAATTATAGAAAGAATAAAAGAAGCGCATAAAAGACAAGGCGTTATAGTACTAACTGATCCAGATTTTGCTGGAGAAAAGATTAGAAAGATAATATCTAAGAGGATACCTGATGTAAAACATGCTTACATCTCTAAATCAGAGGGATTAAAAGATGGAGATATAGGGGTAGAAAATGCCTCACCAGAAGCAATAATAAATGCATTAAAAGAGGCAAAGTGCCAATTAAAAAATAAAGTAGAGACCTTCACTATGGCAGATATAATATATTGTGGCCTTAGTGGAAAAGAAGATTCTAAAGAAAAAAGACAAAAACTAGGCAAGATTTTAAGAATAGGTTATGGAAATGCTAATCAAATTTTGACTAGATTAAATAACTATGGCATTACAAAAGAAGAGTTTTTAAAAGCTCTAGAGAAAATGGATAAGGAGAATTTTTATGGAAAATAATACTAAAGATATTGTAAATAAATATGGATTTAAATTTACAAAAAGCTTAGGACAAAATTTCTTAATAGATGATAGTGTTCTTAGAGACATAGTGGCAGGAGCTGAAGTTGCCAATGAAGATTTTGTAATAGAAATTGGACCAGGAGTGGGGACTTTAACTAAGGAGTTGTTAAAAAAAGCTAAAAAGGTTTTAGCTATAGAATTAGACTCGGATCTAATTCCTATATTACAGGAAGAATTAAAGGAATATGACAATTTTGAAATCATTAATAAAGATGTTTTAAAAGTAGATTTTGAGGAATTATTAAAAGATGAAGATCCAGTAAAGTTAGTTGCGAATCTACCATATTATGTGACTACTCCAATTATAGCTTCGTTGCTTAAAGGAAAATATAAATTTAAGTCTTTAACAATAATGATACAAAAAGAGGTAGGAGAAAGAATAGCGGCAGAGCCAAATAACAAGGACTATGGTTCTCTTTCTTTATTAGTTCAATATTATTGCGATGTAAGAACTATAAGAAAAGTATCGCCATCCTCGTTCATACCAAAGCCAAAGGTGGATTCTATAGTTGTTAGATTAGATAAACTGGATAAACCAAGGGTTGAAGTAAAAGATGAGGAATTGTTTTTTAAAATTATTAGAGCATCTTTTAATATGAGGAGAAAAACCCTTTGGAATGGATTAAAAAGTTTAGGATTTGATAAGAACATAATAGAAAAAGCTTTCGAAAATTCAAATATCGACAATAAAAGAAGAGGGGAGACTTTGTCAATAGAAGAGTTTGGAAATCTAGCAAATTCTATAAAAGATTTACTATAATGTAAAATCTTGTTCACTTTTTGAAATGTGTCACATATATTATAATGAATAAAATATATGGAGGTACATTATTTTGGCACAAAAAAAGAATTATAGTAGATATTTTATTATATTGAATGAAGATGAAAAAGGTTATGCCATAGCTTCTGATAAATTGCCTACGGGTTATGTTAAACTTGAAGTAAAAAGTAATAAATGTAAGATTTCTTATTATGTACAAAATTTAAAAAGGGAAGCCGCTCCTTATTACATGATATTAGTGCTTGGTAAAAAAGATACAAATAAATTAATTAAAATGGGAGAATTGAACATAGATGATTTTGGAAGAGCGGATGTTTCCTACGAATATACTTCGGATAATATAGGAGATACTGGAGTAGATGTAGATAGTATATCTGGAGCTTCAGTGGTAAGGATGATAGATACTAATATAAAGCCAGTTTTAAGTGGATTTTTAACCTCAGATATTCCTAAATGGAGAGATTATATAATAATTGAACCTAAAAGCAGAGAAGAAGAAGAAGTTAAGGAAGAAGTTACTCCAATAAGTATTTTTGACAAGTATGAGGAATCCGTAGAACAAAGGGTAAAGATAGAAGAAGTTGAAGAAATAGAAGAAATAGAAGAAATATACGATTCAAGAAAAGATATAGTAGAAAATATAGTAGAAGATATAGTAGAAGTTGATGATGCAAGAGAAGATATGTTAGAAGTTGAAGAATTGGAGCAAGTGCGGGAAGAACAACAAGAACTAGAAGCTCAGGAATCAGTGGAAAATGATGTATATACAAGGAATAAAGATGAAAAACGTCCAAAATGCAAGGTGGGGAAATTTTTTAATGAACTAGCTAAGGATTATGAAGAAATGAAGGACGAAATTGATGAAATAAAAAATTGTGTTTGGTATAGGATACCATCCAAAGATATAAATTCTATGAATTGCCCTATGCATTGGAATAAATATTCAGTAATATATTCCCCAATGATAAATTACCATAATTATATTATGGCTCATAAATATTACTTAGTAGGTTATAAGTATGATAAAGAAGGCAAAATGAAATGCTTAATATATGGCATACCAGGCAGTAAATCTAAATTACACCAGCCCTATGGAGGCAAAACCGGCTTTGTAACCTGGGTACCATCAAAGTCAAGAAAGTGTGAGGGATACTGGTTAATGTTCTATGATTTTAAAACTTCAACTATACTAATTCCAGTAAAATAGGTATGCGTGTTAGCATACCTATTTTATTAATAATTTTATTAAAACTTTCATATATTTTAATAGGACATTAATAAGGGAGTGGGTACATGAAAGTTATTTTAATAAATAAAAGAAGGCTAGGAGTATCAATAATAATTATTGGACTTATGTTTACTATGTTTGGAATGCAAAAATTCTTTAAGGATGAAATTAATTATACATCTCTTATGCAAAATAATATTAATTCTTTAAAGGAGTACGTAATTATGAAAGGTGAAGCCACCTATCATTTGCCCGAAGAATGGGTTACAAAGGAGGAAAAATTTCCGGGAGAGGAAGTAATATATCATAATAATTTTCAATCTAAGGATTTGAAAATACATGGATTTGTTCAGGTGTGGAATCTTAAGGAAGATTTAATAAACTTTCTGAAAAAGAGTGAAAAAGTATCTAAAGAGCAAAACACTATACTGGACTATAAATTACAACCTATAAAAATAGGTAAAGATGAATGGTATTTTATAGAATATATTATTGAAAACAGTTATGGTGTTAAATATAAAAGCTATGAATATTTTAAGAAAAATGATGATAAACTCATAAGATTTTCATTTTTTGTTTTAGAAGATAACTTTAAAGAAAATATGCCTACTGTATTTAAAACAATAATTCAAACTTTCAAACATAATTTATCTTAATAAAATATATGTTATAATTATTATTAAAGTAACAAAGGATAAACGGTTTTAAGGAGTGGAATTATTTGTTTAAAAAAACTTTTATAATTATATTGTTAGTAATATCAACCCTACTGGGAGGCTGCGCTAAGTTAGACTCTATAAAAGTTAGTTTGGGATTTAAGAATAATGATTTTGAGTATATAAGAGGAAAGAAAATAGATAAAATTGTAATACAAAATACAAGAGATAAGGGCTATAGATTTGTAGTGACGGATCAAAGTGCAATAGAAGAATTATATAAAATCTTATCTACAGCTAAGGAAGCCAAAGAAAAGTCTATTTTAAAACCAGATTACATATTTGAAATACATGAATCTCATGATAAAGTTCATAAATTTCAATACGTAGCAGGGTTAGATAAGAAAAACGGGGGAAACCTATATAGTGATGATAAGATATATATAGTATCTAAAAGAATTGATAATGACATAATAAAAAGTTTTTGGAATATACGAGTACCTAAGGATTTTACGGATATATACTATAGTTCTATTTTAAAAACATTGAATGAATATGTGAAGAATAACAAGGGAGAAAAAACCTTAGGTGTCAATCTAAAAGATGATATTGATGTAGGTAAATTTATATTATCTACGGATTTAGAGGATTTAAAAAGTAAACTATCAAATAAATATGAGGGAATTACTTTGATTGAGGAGGATTTAGCTAAGCAAGATATTATAATGACGGTAAAAACTCAAGGATATAGAAGAACTTTATATAAATCTATAATAACTTTTAATGATAAGGTTGATAAAAAAGAATTAAAATATTATATAGTCGGGGAGTATAAGAATACTGACTGGAGCTTAAGTATTACAACGGAAAAACCGGATAAATTTTAAAGTTAAGAGAAAATAAAATGAGTTCATAGATGTAGACATCTGTGAACTCATTTTAATGTTTATGATAAGAACAGATTTATATCATTTTCTACATTTGTTATTGCGCCTATACCAAAGTTTTCAACAAGAACTTTAGTAATATTAGGGGATAAGAATGCTGGCAGAGTAGGTCCTAAGTGAATGTTTTTAACTCCTAGTGATAAGAGTGCAAGAAGAACTATAACGGCCTTTTGTTCATACCAAGCAATGTTATATGAAATTGGTAAATCATTTACGTCGTCTAGTTCAAAAACTTCTTTTAGTTTTAATGCAATTACTGCTAAGGAATAAGAGTCGTTGCATTGTCCAGCATCAAGCACTCTTGGTATTCCAGCTATATCTCCAAGGGAGAGTTTATTATATCTGTATTTGGCGCAACCTGCAGTTAAAATAATTGTATCCTGTGGAAGCGATTTTGCAAAATTAGTATAATAATCTCTGCTCTTCATTCTTCCATCGCAGCCGCCCATAACAAAGAATCTTTTAATAGCTCCAGATTTAACTGCATCTACTACTTTATCAGCAAGAGCAAGTACTTGGTTATGCGCAAATCCACCAATAATTGTTCCGGTTTCAATTTCTTTAGGAGAAGGACATTTTTTAGCGTGGTCAATTATTTCTGAAAAGTCTTTAGCATGTCCATTTTCTCTATTCGGAATGTGTTTGAAGCCAGGATAACCTGCAGAACCTGTAGTATAAATTCTGTCAGCGTAACTTGCTAAAGGTGGTACTATGCAATTTGTAGTAAAGAGAACGGGGCCATTAAAGCTTTCAAACTCTTCTTTTTGTTTCCACCATGCATTGCCATAGTTTCCCACAAAGTGGTCATATTTTTTAAATGCTGGATAATAATTTGCAGGAAGCATTTCTGAGTGTGTATATACATCCACTCCTGTACCCTTTGTCTGCTCTAATAGCTCTTCAAAATCTTTAAGGTCGTGTCCACTTACTAAAATAGCAGGATTATTTCTAACTCCTATGTTAACTTCTGTTATTTCAGGATTTCCATATGTAGAGGTGTTTGCCTCATCAAGCAATGCCATAGTTTGAACCCCAAAATCACCGGTTTCTAGTACAAGAGATACTAATTCATGTATATTTAAAGTTTCATCTTCAGTCGCCAATAATGCCTTTTCCATAAATTCAACAATTTCAGTTTTATGATATCCTAAATTATGTGCATGTTCAGCATAGGCTGCCATACCTTTTAATCCAAGAATTACAAGGCTTTTTAAACTTCTTAGGTCTTCGTTTTCTGTACTTAAAACACCAACTACTTTTTCTTCAGATTTTGCTTTAAATTCATCTCTTTCTCCATGCCAGGTTGCAAAATCTTTATAATCTTTATCTTCTAACTTATTAGCTTCTACTAATCTATTTTTTATTGCTTCTCTTTCTTTCAAAGCTCTTTCAATTCTATTAGTGATAGCTTCATCGTGGAAATTTGCATTTGTTATGGTTGAGAATAGTGAGTCTAATATTAGGTAATCTGTCATAGGCTCATTAAGATGGGCTTTTCTTGCCTGTAGATTATATTCTGCCACGCCTTTTAAAACGTAAACTAATAAGTCTTGAAGATTTGATACATAGTCTGTTTTTCCGCAAACACCTATTCTTGCGCTACAACCTTTTCCGCCGGCAGTTTCTTGACATTGATAACAAAACATACTCATTTATAAATCCCTCCCATTAATTATAATTATAGGTTAATTGTACTATAATGGTGTACTTATGTCACTATGGTAGGGTGTTTTTTAAAATAAATAATCAAAAATTGTCAATAATATATATAGATATCTTAAAGCTAATATTTAAATTTATTTTAAGGAATGGTGAAGACATGAAAAAAAAGAGTTTAATATGGGTAATTCCCGTAGGATTAATAATGTTATTATTATCTTTTTTGTATATAAGAAGAGTAGAGAAAAAACCTAGTTTAGTAAAGACTGCTATGGCAAAGGAAGGGGAAATAAGGTCTTATTTATCCATTACAGGAACTATTAAGTCGAAGAAGTATAAAGAGTATTTTGGTACTCAGAGCAAAATTAAAAGAATATATGTAAAAGTTGGAGATAAAGTAAAGAAAGGTGATGTTTTGATTGAACTTGAGATTCCTAGTATGGATGAAAGCATAAAACAAGGGGAAATACAATATGAAAATGCATTACTACAAAATAGAGACTTGATTAATCAAAAGAACAAAATAGGAGAAAAGATTAGGGATTTGGATAACAAAATTAAGGAGTTGGAAAATAATATTAATCCAAATACATTGCCAGAATTACAAGCTTTAAAAACTCAAAGGGAAAACATACAAAATATATCTGATGAAAAGATTAAACAATCACAAAACTCTGTTACTCTGGCTAAAATTTCCTTAGATTCTTTGAGAAAAAAGAAAGAAGAGACAAAAGATAAAATAATAGCTGACATGGATGGAGTAGTAACGGCAATTAATGGTGGAGAGGGAGCTATTGTAAATGGAATGACGCCAACAATTGTCGTTGAAGATGTCCAAGATTTAAAAGTAATAATTTCCTTAGGAAAATATGATATTAATAAAGTAAAAGTAGGTCAAGAAGTTATAATAAGAGGAATACAAAAAAATTATAGTGGTAAGGTATCTATGATTGAACCTGCGGCAAAAAAGGTAACTTCACCATTAGGAGGAGATAAAACTTTAGATGCATCAATAGATATATTGGAGAAGGTGGATGATTTAAAAATTGATTTTGATGTAGATATAGACATTCTTACTGGAAAAGTTGATAAGGCGTTGAAGATACCAGCGGAATGTATAAGAAGTGAAAAAGGTGGTAAAAACATGGTTTATATATTTAAGGAAGGGAAAGCTGTAGAGAGAGAAGTTAAAGTAGGTTTTCAATCGGATACAGAAATAGAAATATTAGAAGGTGTAAGTTTAGGAGAAAAGGTAATATTAAATCCTAGCAGCAATATTACAAATGAAACAGTTGTGAAGGAAAGCTAAGGTGAATTGTATAAATGATAGAGATAAAAAATCTAACAAAAAAATATAATATGGGAGATTACGATTTTCTAGCTTTAGATAATGTAAATATTAACATTGATAAAAAGGAGTTTACAGCTATAATGGGGCCTTCGGGATCAGGGAAATCAACCTTGATGAATATATTGGGGTGTTTAGATAGACCAGATAGTGGTAGTTACATATTAAATAATAAGGATGTTTCAAATTTATCTGATGATGAATTAGCTTATATTAGAAATAAAGAAGTAGGTTTTGTATTTCAATCTTTTAATTTATTGCCAAGAATGAATGTGTTAGAGAATGTAGAGTTACCAATGATTTATAGCGGAGTTTCTAAAAAAGAAAGAAGAGATAAAGCATTAGAGGCTCTAGACAAGGTTGGACTAACCAATAGAATACATCACAAACCTAATGAAATATCAGGAGGACAAAGGCAAAGAGTTGCTATTGCTAGAGCCATAGTAAATAAACCTTCAGTTATAATGGCTGACGAGCCTACGGGAAATTTAGATTCAAAGTCTTCGTTGGATATAATGACTATATTTAGAGGATTAAATGAAGAAGGGGCAACTATAATAATGGTTACTCATGAATTAGAAATCGCCCAATATGGAAAAAGAATAGTAAAGGTGAAAGATGGGAAAATAGTTAGCGATGGAAAGGTTGAAAGCAGGAGGGGAGATTTTCATGAGGTTGATAGAAAATTTTAAGATAGCCATAGATAGTATAAGAAGCAATAAGTTAAGATCCTTTTTAACTATGCTTGGAATAATTATAGGAATAAGTTCTGTAATTACAATAATATCTTTGGGTAGTGGTGCTCAAAATGAAATAACAGGAGAATTTGAGAAAATAGGATCCTCAACTGTAATTCTAAAGGTAAACGCATCTAAGGCATCTAATGGTGACTATATAAGCTATGATGATATTAAAGCAATAGAAAGCAGAGTGGAAAAAGTTAAATATGTGTCTCCTTCAATTCAAAGAAATGGAGTAGTAAGTTCTGATAAAAAAAGTAGAAGGGCTTTAATTACTGGAGGCAACAGTAACTTAGTATACATATCTAATGAAGAAGTAATTTATGGCAGGTTTTTCAATGAAAGAGAGTATAATGAAGGCAAAGGAGTTATAGTAATTGATGAACATTCTGCAAAAAGTTTATTTGGGTATATAGATGTAGTAGGAGAGACCGTAAAAGTTGGGGCTAAAAGTTCTATAAAAACTGCAGTAATAATAGGAGTAATTAAAGGCTTTACTAGTCCTTTTATAGACCCTTCAGAAACTAATATGCCCACGTTTATTTATACACCAGATACTTTTTTAAAAATATTGTATCCCAATGATTTTAATATAGATACTTTAAATATTATGGCTGTTGGAAAAAATGATGTGGAAAGTGCGGGGAATGGCGCTAAAAGTGTACTAGAAAATAGACATAATAATAAAAGTAAAGAAATATATAAGATAGATAGCGTATTGAAGCAGATGGAAGAGATAAATAAGGTTTTAAACATATTCACTGCTTTTATAGGAGCGGTGGCAGCTATTTCTCTTTTAGTTGGAGGAATCGGAGTTATGAACATAATGTTAGTTTCTGTTACAGAAAGGACTAGAGAGATAGGAATAAGAAAAGCTATCGGTGCTACAACTAAGGTAATTTTAATGCAATTTTTGACAGAATCTTTAATAATATCGTTGATTGGTGGTATAATAGGTATGATTTTAGGTATAATTGGTGGAGAAATAATAGGGATTTTTGCTAATATAACCCCTTCAGTATCTATTGAGGTTATATTAGGAGTGATTTTTTTCTCTTCAGCAGTAGGTATTTTTTTTGGAATATATCCTGCTAGAAAAGCCGCTAAATTAGATCCTATAGAAGCCTTAAGATATGAATAACAAGAGGAAAAGGGAGGAATTTTAATGAGCGATTGTAATAGCTGCGCAAGTAAATCAACATGTAGTAGTAAAGAAAAAGGATGTTCTAAGATTTTGCCAAAGTATGGTAAAATAAAGAATATAATCGGAGTAATAAGTGGTAAGGGTGGAGTAGGTAAATCTACAGTTACAGGAATATTAGCTACTGAGTTAAGCAAGGCTGGCTATAAAGTAGGGGTTTTAGACGGAGATATAACAGGGCCATCTATGCCTAGGTTTTTTGGAATAAATGAAAAAAGAGCAGAGATACATGCTGTAGAAAATAGCGAAGAGGTTAAGTTTATACCAGTTCAAACATATGAAGGAATAAAAGTTATATCTTTAAACTTACTTACAGAAAAAGAAGAGGAACCGGTTATATGGAGAGGACCTGTAATAACTGGAGTACTCACTCAAATGTATACAGATACTGTGTGGGAGGAATTGGATTATTTGCTTATTGACATGCCACCAGGAACTGGTGACATTGCTCTAACTATAATGCAAAGTATACCAGTTACAGGAATGGTTGTAGTTTCCACCCCACAAGACATGGTTTCTATGATTGTAAAAAAAGTAATTATAATGGCTGAAAAGCTAGGAGTTAAGATAATAGGAGTAGTAGAAAATATGTCCTATGTACAATGTGGGGATTGTGGAGAAAAAATTAAAGTATTTAGCAAAAAGTCTGCAAAGGAACATGCTGAGTATCTAGGAATACCTCTTCTAGCGGAGATGCCAATAAATTTGGATTTGGTAGATAGTTTAGAAAAGGGAGAAGCAGAAAAGTATGTTATGGAAAACAATGGTTATAATGAATTAATAACAAACTTTAAAAATTTTATGTAAATTTTGGATTAGGCACTTTAATTGCCATAAATAGTATGTTATAAATAAATTACTATTAGGTAAAACTAAAATCATAATCTTATTGATTAAGGAGGTTATATTTATGAAAGCACATGTAGATAAAGATACTTGTATAGGATGTGGATTATGTCCAGGAATTGCTCCAGATGTTTTTGAAATGGAGGATGACGGAAAAGCTGTAGCTATAGTGGATGAAGTTCCAACAGATTCAGAAGATGCAGCCAAGGAAGCTGAAAGTAGTTGCCCAACTAATGCTATTTTTGTAGAAGGTTAATAAAAAATAGGAGGAAAAACCTCCTATTTTTATGTCTTAAAAGAAGTCTACTAGTTTATCGTTAGTCATTTTTGGAGCTTCGGTATCAATTCTTACAGTATCTCCTATCTTCACATTAGAAGGCAGAGTAAACTTATTTACATCTATAGTTAAACCATTTTCAAAGCTTACAAATACTGCTGTGTTATTCATATCAATAACTCTTCCTACCATTCGAATCATCCTTTCATAAAATATATTCATAAAATATTATTTACAATATCATGGTAATTTATTAATATTAAATATAAAGAATACATTAAGCTGTATTACTGTGGAGGATGATATGCAAAGGTTATTAAAAGATTTGTTTTTATTAATACTTCTAATTACTACATGCCTGCAATTTATTAAAATAAGTAAGATGAGATCTCATGTACAAAAATTGCAAAAAATTAAGGAATCTCTATATGAAATTGCTTATAAAATTGTACATACAGAAGATGAAGAGCAACTATATAATATAGTCTTGGGCACTTCTATAAAGCTAATTTCTAATGCATCTAAGGGCAGTATATTGTTATTAGAGGAAGATGGTAAATTTCATTTTAAAACACTCGTTGGATATTCCGAAGCATTGAAAAATATATGCTTTTCTAAAGAAGAGATTTTTATTAGTAATAGAAGCTCTAAGGAAAGTGTGATAATAAAAAATCCATCAAAATTTGATAAAAAAACATTAGGGGAAGATAAAAATCAACAGTTACAATTAAACAATGCACTAGATATGGCTTGTACTATAAGTTCTCCGATATATATTGATGATGAGTTAATAGGATTAATAAATATTGATAGCACTAATAGTAATAAAGTATTTACTGAAGAAGATAGAATGTTTATGGATTACATAAAAAGAGATTTAGAGTTAGTAATAAAAAATAATTACGTACAAAATAAATTAAAAGTTATAGCTAATCATGATGAACTCACAGGATTAATTAATAGAAGATATTTTAGATATCTATTTGAAAAAGAAGTTGTGAACATGAAGGAAAACAACGCCACATTATGTGTTATATCTATAGATATAAATGATTTTAAACTAATAAATGATACTTACGGCCATAGTGTTGGAGATTGTGCGTTAATAGAGTTTTCTAAAGTAATTAAAGAAAAGGTTGGACAAGATATTTGTGCTAGAATATCAGGAGATGAATTTGTAATTTTATTGAAAAATTGTTCAATGGAAAAATCTCAGGAAAAAATAAATATCATACAAAATGAAATACAAAAAATAAAGTTTGGTAATTTAGGTTTAGATTTTAGTTATGGAATATATTGTGTTAACTCAGAGCAAGGTATTACTGTAGATGAAATTTTAGCAAGAGCTGATAGAGAAATGTATAAAAATAAAAGGATATTCCACTGCATTATATAGATGTGGTGAATATCCTTTTGTTTGGTTCAACGCCTAATGAAATAGTAATTACTCAAATCTAATAGTTATTCTATGGTCAAAAATATTCCACCATGTGTTTCCAGGATTCATGGGAATTTCTACATTATTGCTATCTAAAAATACTGTAGGGGAAGTAAGGGATTTTTTAACCCATTTACCTTTGACATATTTACCGTTGCTTATAATATAACAATCGCCTTCTCCTATAAGATTTACGTCTATGTGGATGCCATCATTTTGCAATGAAATATCTGTAAGTTGGATAATAATATTATCTATTTCCACAGGTAGATTTTCTTCATTATCTATGCATTTTTCTCCATCCATGTATTTTGTATATGCATTATTTTCAAAAACATAAGAAGTGGTATAATACGTGTTTATTTTTAATGAAACTTCTGTAGCGTTATTACCGTTATTTTCCCAAAATAATTTATCGAACTTAAGAGAACTTCTAGGGGAACTAACTAAATTTTTGTCTTTAATTAATTCTCTTAAATTAGAAGAAGTATAAAGGCTATGTTCATACTGCCTGCTATTATCACGCCAATAATATTTTTCATAGGTAAATTCATTTAAACTAGGAAGATTTTCCTTTTGTATACGTTGCTTTGCTTCCTCGCTATATCCACAATGGGCAAAGGGAAGATTATTTTCTATAGATATATCTAAAAAATATGGTCGTGCGCTTCTAATAGGTCCTATTTTAGAGGAATCATTTTTATGATAAAGAGCAATAAATCTGGAGATTCCACCTTCTGCCATGGTTTCATAAACTATATCTGCATGAATTAGTCCTGAATGAGGTCTAGATAATTTTGAGTTTTCTATAATAGCCATAAAAGGAATTTTAGAATAAGTGTTTTTATCAATTTCTTCACCGGTATAAGGAGAAAAGAATTTTTCCTCTTGCTTAGGCTCTTTTTGTTTAACTTGATCTTGCTTAAATTCATTTACCGCTTGTGAAGGTTTGCTGCATCCTAAAAGTAAAAATATTGAGATAATTAAATATATGAGTTTCTTCATACTATCCACCCCTATAGAAATTATTATATATATTTTACCAGATTTTTAATTTATTTAATAGTACTTAAATTATAATTAAAGTTATACGATAAAATATAAAAGCAAATTGCCAATCTATATAATATAAGGAAATATATAAAGGAAGTGGGTAGTAAATGAATATATCATTACAATATAGTTAATTTTAAAATTGCTAAATATTTTTTGGCATAGTATAATGACACAGTACAAACACAATATATAGTAGGTAGGGGGAATTAGTCATGCTACATGTAGTTAAAAGGGATGGGAGAAAAGTTTCTTTTGATAGCACAAAGATAACTAGCGCCATAAAAGGAGCGTCAGAAGAGATTGCTTATAACTTAAAAGAAAGTGAATTTATAGATATAACTCAAAAAATTATTAAGAGATTAGAAGATATAAATAGTGAAGAAATATCTGTAGAAGAAATTCAAAATTTAGTAGAAGTAACTTTAGTTCAAAATGGATATAAAGAAATAGGCGCAATTTATGCTAACTATAGAAAAGAAAGAACAAAGATTAGAGAAATAAAATCAGATTTAATGAAAGCTATAGAAGGCATTGGTGTAGAGACAGATAGAGATAATGCTAATGTTGGGAATAATTTTTCATCAAAGCTATTAAGAATAGCTAGTGAATCAAACAAGTGGCATAACTTAGCAATGATGCCTAAGCATTTAGCAAAAGCTCATGAAAATGGAGACATATATTATCATGATTTAGATAGCTATAATTTAACAACAAATTGTTTACATATACCAACTAAAGAAGTTTTATTGAGAGGATTTAATACGGGATATGGTTATATTAGACCGCCTAAAAGAATAGAATCAGCTTGTGAATTATCCTGTATATTGCTTCAGTCTACTCAAAATGATATGTTTGGTGGACAATCTCATCCAGATTTTGATAATGACATGGCTATATTTATTGAACCAACTAGAGTTGACATTAGAAGAGAATATAGAGAAGTTGGCTTAGAGGAATCTATGATAGAGCAGTTAGTAGAAAAAAGGTTAAGAAAAAGCATTAGCCAAGCTATGCAAGGTATAGTATATAACTTAAATACAATGCATTCAAGAGCTGGTTCTCAGGTGCCATTTAGCTCTATTAATATAGGAATACCACAATCTGAAGATGCAGCTTTAGTATGTGAAATATTTTTAATGGAATATGAAAAAGGTTTAGGGAAAGGTGAGCAGCCAGTTTTCCCAAATATAATTTTTAGAGTAAAGGATGGAATGAATAAAAAACCATCAGATCCATACTATTATTTATTTAAATTAGCTTGTAGAGTTGCAAGTAAGAGAATGAATCCAACATTTATGAATATAGATTCAGACTTTAACTTAGAATACTATGAAAAGGGATATATGCCAGCTACAATGGGTTGCAGGACTAGGGTTCAAAATAATATAAACGGAGAACCTGATGTAAAGGGAAGAGGTAATATTGCACCAACAACAATTAATCTTCCAAGATTGGGAATATTGGCTAAGGGAGATTTAGATAAGTTCTTTAGCTTACTTGATAATAGATTAAACATGGCTAAGGAATCTTTGCTTCATAGATATGATGTGCTAAAAAAATTGAAGGTAAAGGATTTGCCTTTTGTTGCAGGTCAAGGACTTATGAAGGGTTCAGAAAATCTTACTTTAGAGGATAATATAGAGCCTATATTAAAACAAGGCACTTGGACTATTGGATTTATTGGTCTTGCAGAAACATTAAAGGCACTTATAGGAAAGCATCATGGAGAATCAGAAGATGCTAGAGAACTTGGATTAAACATAATACAATACATTAGAAACTTTACAGACAAAGCTCTTGAAGAAACAAAGTTAAATTGGTCCTGTTATGCTACTCCAGCAGAGGGATTAAGCGGAAGGTTTATACTTCAAGATCAAAAGGTTTTTGGTAAAATAAAAGGAGTTACAGATAAGGACTACTATACTAATGGCTTTCATGTGCCAGTATGCTATCCTATATCTATAAAAGAAAAGATTAATATAGAAGCACCATACCATAAAATCTGTAATGGTGGACATATAACGTATATAGAATTAGACAACTATCCTAATGAAGATAATATAATGGATATATTGAATTATGCTTATAATAGTACTAATATAAATTATATGGGTATAAATTTTCATATTAAATATTGTAAAGATTGTGGTACTTATTTGAATAGCAATGAATGTAAGTGTCATAAGTGCGGAAGTATAAATATACAAGGTATTTCAAGAGTAACAGGGTACTTAAGTCTTGACGAAAGATTTGGAAGTGGAAAAGTTGCAGAGAGAACAGATAGAATCTCACACACTAGCGGAGTTAATTTTTATAATGCAGGTGAGTAATGTGACGAAACTTCAAGTGGCAGGATTTTTAGATAATTCCTTGTCTAATGGGCCAGGAATTAGAGCGGTTTTATTTGTAGCAGGATGTAATCATAATTGTATTGGTTGCCATAATAAGGCTATGCAAGATTTTGGATATGGAGAAGAAGTGCCTATAGTACATATTTTAGATAGAATAAAAAACAATGTACCAGTGATAAGAGGAGTTACTCTCTCGGGAGGAGAACCTTTTGAACAGGCAGAAAATCTAGGGAAGTTGGCTAGATTTATTAAAAATGAAGGTCTTGATGTATGGTGTTACACAGGGTATACTTATGAATATATAATTGATTATTTGGATAAATTTAAAGGGTGGAGAGATTTACTAAATAATATTGATGTTCTAGTAGATGGAAAATTCGAAGAAGATAAGGCTTCAGAAAACTTGAAATATAAAGGTTCTAGTAACCAAAGAATAATAGATGTCAAAGCTAGTATATTATCTCAAGAAGTAATGTTATTTGAGAATATATAGTAGTAGCATACATTAAAAGGTGGTGGGAAAATGAAAAGTCTTGAAGAAATTGAAGTGTGTAGTTGTTGCGATATACATAATGATTGTGTAAATTGTGTAAAGAGCAATATGCTCCATAATGAAGTTTTTACTAAATTATCAGATTTATTTAAAGTGTTAGGGGACTATACTAGGATAAAAATAATATATGCCCTTTCCAAAAGAGAATTATGTGTTTGTGATATTGCAGAGGTGCTTGGAATGAGTCAGTCTTCCATTTCCCATCAACTTAGAATTTTAAAGAGTGCTAGATTGGTTAAGTTTAGAAAAGAGGGGAAAATTGTATTTTATTCCTTGGATGATGAGCACATAGGTGAAATTTTTAATGCTGGTTTAACACACATTGAACATAATTAAGAAATGAGAAACCTTAGTTTTGCTGTATAGCCGCAAAACTAAGGCTTTTTATTTGTAGTCTAAGATTATTAAATCTTCATCAAAATTCTCTATATCCTCCTTAGATATAGAGAAGGAAGTTCCCTTTATTCCTTCAGCTTTTTTCATATATTTTATAAAGTATTCTAATCCGTCTAGAGGAAAGGATAAGTCTGGAGTTTTATAGTGCATAGGGATAACAATATTGCTTTTTATAATGTTGGTTAATTTATAAGCTTCTTTTGCGTTTATAGTATAGTTTCCACCTATAGGTATAAGTAAAATGTCTACATTTCCAATTTGATTCAATTGATCCTGAGATAAAATATGACCCAAATCACCTAAATGGCAAAGTTTTAAGCCTTCCATTTCAATGGTGTAAATTATATTATTTCCTCTTTTTGTTCCTTGAGCATTATCATGAAAAGAGTGTGTTCCGTTTATCCGTACACTTTCTACACTAAAAGAACCAACATCTTCTATTATTCTAGTTTTTTCTGAATTAATATTAGCTTTATAATTATGGTCGAAATGTCCGTGACTTATGGTTACCACATCCACTTCCCCCTTAAAAACTTCATAACCTATAGAGGTATCAAAGGGATCTGTTAAAATTTTAAAGCCATTAGAATCCTCAAGTAAAAAAGAAGAATGACCGAGCCACGTAATAATCATTTTTTTCCTCTCCTTTCAATAGTAGTATGTACATATAATTATAACATATAATAAATATTCCAAAAATATTGACAACTGAAAGAGGATTTGATAGAATATTTTTAGAAAAATCAATTTAATATACACCGTTCGTTATGTTAGTATGCAAGACATGTATGTAAATTTTGTATATAAAAATATAATGAAGCCGGTTTTCTCCTCTAGGGGAGAACCGGCTTTAATTTTTTGGGGGAGGTAATTTATTATGATGACAAAAAATAGTCCAATAGGAGTACTAGATTCAGGGGTAGGAGGACTTACCACGGTAAAAGAACTTCAACTATTGTTGCCAAAGGAAAATATATTATATTTTGGTGATAATAAAAATGTACCTTATGGAAATAAAAGTGAAGAAGAAATTGTAAGTCTTACAAGAAGAATGATTGAGTTTTTAATCACTCAAAATGTAAAGGTTATCGGAGTGGCATGCAATACAATTTCTACAATCATAGATCAGATAAGTGGAGACTATGATGTTAAAATAATAAAGGTTATTGATCCAGTTGTGGACAACATTAAAAATACGTTAAGGAAGGAAAAAGTTGGACTTATAGCTACTAATTTTACTGTAAATAGTGGATATTATGATAAAATGCTTGGAGATATTAAGGTCTATGGAAAAGGCTCTGGAGAGCTTGCTGCTATTGTAGATAGCGGAAAAATAGATAGGGCAGAGGTAAAGGATATAGTAAAAATCCACATTGATAGTATTTTGGAAAGTGAAAAAGTGGACACAGTAATACTTGGATGTACTCACTACCCTATAGTAAAAGATATATTTGAGGAATGTTATCCAGAAATAAACTTCATAAATCCTGCCTTCCAACAAGCAGATGCTATTAAAAATTATTTAGAAGAAAAAGATTTAATAAAAGAAGAAAAGGGGAAGATATTTAAGGTTTATACCTCGGGAGATGAAGAAAAATATCATGTAATTATGGACATGTTAAATTTAGAATTGCCAGAGGCGATAATACAATATAATGATTAATAATTAAAGGTTGAAAATTCAGACTGTTAATATTAAAATTAACAGTCTGAATTTTTGATATAATTAAATTACTGCCCATATTTTATTAAAATTGTTGTATAATTTAATTAGGAACAGTGTAATAGTTAAATTTTATGAGGAGTGGTATCACATGAAGTATGAAAAAAATACCATATATATTACAGGAGTATCTAGAGCAAATAGCACAGACCCAATAACGGTGATGTACAATGGCTTTTTCTTGGGGATGATAATAAATAAAGACACAGGAGAAATAATAGATGTAACCTCTAATGCTATTAGCAGTATGACCACAGATTTTATTAAATCTATGCTTATAGGGTACAGTATAGTAAAAGAATTAGATGAAATGATTAATGAGATAAATAATAGATTTTTTGGAACAGCGCAAAAGGCGCTAATAGTGGCATTAAGGGAAGTGCATAATAAGTTCTTAATAGAAATGAAGAAGAGGTAGGTGTTTTTATTGGATGTAGCTTTTGCATTTATAGTTACCTTTGTAATGTTACTTTTTGGAGTATATAAGGGAATATATATAGGGTATCCTCTTACCTTAGGAATAATTTTATTTATTATTGTAGGCATGAGAAAAGGCTTTAAAATTAGAGAATTACTAGCTATGGCCTATAAAGGCGGTAAAAAGGCTTTTATAGTAATCAAGATATTTGTATTAATAGGTGGAATTACAGGTATATGGATGGCGTCGGGAACTGTGCCAGCAATGGTTTATTATGGCATGAAATTTTTAAAGCCTAATTTATTTATATTATCAGCTTTTTTAATCAGCTCTTTAGTATCTTTTCTTATAGGAACATCTTTTGGAACTGTTAGTACTGCAGGTATTGCACTGATTGTAGTGGCTAGAGGGGGAGGAGCAAACTTAGTAGCTACATCAGGAGCTATAATAGCAGGAATTTATTTTGGAGATAGGTGTTCTCCTATGTCATCTAGTGCTAATTTAGTTGCTACTTTAACAGATACAGAACTTTATACAAATATAAAGAAAATGTTCAAGACATCAATGGTACCTTTTATTCTTTCAATAATCATTTACACTATTTTATCAAATAAATATCCACTAAGTGCTACACAAAGTAGTATTATAGCAGATATAAGTAATTCTTTCCAAATAGGAATCGTAGCTCTTGTTCCAGCTATTGTAATTTTAGTACTATCTTTTTTAAAAGTTAATGTTAAAACTTCTATTTTGATTAGCATAATTGTAGCATTGTTTATAAGTGCTTTAGTTCAAGATAATGGATTTATAAGTTCTTTTAAATATGTGTTTTTAGGATATTCAATGGAAGGAGACAATCCTTTAAAAAATATTATTAAGGGTGGAGGGGTTGTATCTATGCTAAAGAGTTCTTTAGTTGTATTTATATCTTCAGCCTTTGCAGGGATTTTTGAGGAAACCAGTATGCTAAAATATATAGATAAATTTATAGATAAGGCCAAAACTAGAAGCGGTTTATTTTTTGCTGCTATTGTGACAAGTTTTTTCACCGCAGCCTTTGGATGTAGTCAAACCCTTGCGGTAATACTTACTCATATGCTTTTAAAGGACGCTTATGAAAAGAATGGTATAGACAAATATGAATTAGCCTCGGATTTAGAAAACACAGCTATAGTAATATCTTCTTTTATACCATGGAATATTGCACTCCTTGTGCCATTAGCTACCTTAGGGGTTGGACCTAAGGCAATTATTTACTCATTTTATCTATATGTTATTCCATTATTTAACATGATTTATTTATTAATTCAAGGGAAGAAGTATAATAATATTTTAAAATATACTATAGATTAGAATGAAAATTATAGAAATTTATATTATAATAGATATATGTGTAACAAACTTAAGAATTAATCGTATTAACAGATGATATTACAAAGAGGGGTGGTTTTTTGAGAAAAGGGTTTAAGGTAGCTTTTATAATCACAATGCTATTATTTATGGTGGTAAAATTAGGGGGAATAAACTCTGTTAAGGCTAGTTCTAACTTTCAAGATTGGAGTTCTAAGCAAAGTGTAGAGGAGAACAAGGTTTGGACAATTAGATTCAATAATGAATTGGACAAAGCTACTATAAATAATAATATTTATGTAACAAATGAAAATGGACAAACCATTCCTGTAGATGTTGTACTTTCCTCAGATCTTAAGGGAGTGACGGTATCGGTTAAAAATGGGGGAAAGTATGAAAAAGGGAAAAGTTATTATTTAATAATAACTGAAAATGTGAAAAAGACTTCTGGGAAATCTTTGGGGAGTCCTGCTAGGATGAAGTTTACAATTAAAAGTGAAGAAGTAACAAACAAGGAATTTGCTGTAGTGCTAGACGCAGGTCATGGCGGCAGTGATATTGGAATTACAGGTCCTAATGGCAACATGGAAAAGGATATAGCTTTAAACATAGTATTAAAAGCGGGAGCTATATTAGAAAGAAGCGGAATTAAAGTTATTTATACTAGAACAGATGATAGTATAACTTGGAGTAAGGATGACATGACTTCACGTTTTAGTATAATTAATAATGAAGATTATAATTATTTTGCAGTAAGCGTACATACAAATATAGCTGGCAATAATGAAGCTACGGGAGTTGAAACATATTATTTAACAGGAGATGCTCTAGGTCAAACTCTAGCAGAGAATATTCAGCAAAAAGTTGAAACTACTGTAGATATGAAAAGTAGGGGAGTTAAAACTAGTAACTTTGTTGAAGGAAGCGCTGTAAACATTCCTATTGCAAAGCTTTTTGTAGGTTTTTTAAATAATCCTCAAGAAGAATTAATAATTAGTAGCCCTGAAATGCAAGATAAGTTTGCTGAATCTATAGCGGGAGGAATAATAAAGTTTAAAGAAACAGAAGACCTTAGTGGCAATGAAAGTAGATTAGTTTCAGTAGAAGATATAATATCAACAGTAGCAGAAGGAGACTTATATGATCTTCCTGAAAAGATAAAGGCTATGACAAATGGAGGAGATGTTATAGAGGCTCCAGTAACTTGGGATAATACTTCTGTAGATACAACGAAAGCAGGAACCTATAGTTATATAGGAACAGTAGCAGGTTACAAGGGAAAAGTTTATTTAACTTTACTAGTAACCATGAAGGGTGATAGCAGATTTGTAGTTGTAATTGACCCAGGCCACGGAGGATATGACCCAGGAGCCATAGGAGCTAATGGACTTAGAGAAAAGGATGTGGCTTTACCAGTAGGTATAGAAGTAGGAAATATACTTTTAAAGAATGGGGTAAAAGTAGTTTATACTAGGACAAGTGACAATGTTTCTTGGCCGTCAAATGAGAAAGAGGACTTGAAAAAAAGAACTGAAATAGCGAATAGTGTAAATGCAAATTACTATGTGTCCATTCACTGCAACTCCATAAAAAACAATCCAACAGCCAATGGAACAGAAACTTATTATGATAGTGAAAGTGTAGCAGGTAAAGCATTGGCACAGAATATTCAAAGTCAATTAATAAGCAAGCTAGGAACAGTGGATAGAAAGATTAAACCGGCAGGATTCTATGTATTAAAATATACAGATCCACCAGCAGTTTTAGTAGAATTAGAATTTATAAGCAATCCTAATGGAGAGAAAAACCTAAAGGATCCTAACTTCCAAAAGAAAGCAGCGGAGGGGATTGCAAGCGGTATATTAAAGTCTTTAGGATTGTAGGAATCTGTGTAAAATAAATTGACAATAAAAAATTATTATAATATAATAAAGGATAATTGATATTAAAGGCTATGAAGAGGAAAAGTACTTAAATCCCTGGCTTGAAAGAGAGTGGTGTTTGGTGAAAATCCACAGGTTAAGTTTTAAGGAAAATCACCTTGGAGTTGGGAACTGAAGTTATAGTAGGTTTGTCCGTAGTCCTGCGTTAAAGGCTAGAGTATATGTGTGCTTGAAATTTATTTACCATAGGTGGTATAGCGGAATTATAACTTCGTCCTATTAAGGGCGAAGTTTTTTGTTTTGGTAAAATAATTTGTTTACAATACATGAGTTATGACAAGAATTAATATAATAGGAGGGATTCTCAGATGTATAAGAAAATAGATAACAGTAGAAGCTTTGTGCAAATGGAAAGAGATACATTGAACAAGTGGACAGATAATAAAATAGTAGAAAAGAACTTCGACTTAAACAAAGAAGGAGAATTTTTTACTTTCTATGATGGACCACCAACTGCTAATGGAAAGCCACACGTAGGTCACGTGTTGACAAGAGTTATAAAAGACTTAGTACCAAGGTATAAAGTAATGAGGGGATATAGAGTATTAAGAAAAGCAGGGTGGGATACTCATGGTCTTCCAGTAGAACTTGAAATTGAAAAGAAGTTAGGAATTTCAGGTAAACAGGAAATTGAAAATTATGGAGTCGAAAAATTTATAGGTGAATGTAAGGACTCTGTATTTACTTATTCTAATATGTGGAAAGACATGTCAGAAAAACTAGCTTTCTGGGTAGACATGGATAATCCTTATGTTACCTACCATAATAACTATATAGAATCAGTATGGTGGGCATTAAAACAAATGTGGGATAAAGATTTGCTGTATAAAGGACATAAAGTTATGCCTTATTGCCCAAGATGCGGAACTAGCCTATCTTCCCATGAAGTGGCACAGGGATACAAAGATGTAAACGAAGGAACAGCTTTTGTTAAATTTAGAGTTAGAGGAGAAGACAACAAGTATATACTAGCGTGGACAACAACTCCTTGGACATTACCAAGCAACGTAGCTTTAGGAATAAACAAAAACTTCACTTATGTAGAAGTGATTAATAATGAAGAGCATTTGATATTGGCAAAGGATCTTCTTAAAGTGTTAGAGGGAGAATATGAAGTTGTTAAGGAATTTAAGGGAGAAGAAATCTTAGGACTTGAATACGAGCAACTATTTAATTTCTACACACCTGAAGAAAAAGCCTTCTATGTAGTTCATGGTGATTTCGTTACACTAAGTGATGGTACAGGAGTAGTTCACTTAGCACCAGCTTATGGTGAAGATGATAGTGTTGTTTGCAAAAAGCATAATCTGCCTTTTATGAACCTAGTTGATGGGGAAGGGAAATTTATTGATTGTGTAGAGCCATGGGCAGGAATTTTTGTAAAAAAAGCAGACCCAAAAATAATTGAATGCTTAAAGGAAAGTGGAAAGTTATATAAATCAGAAAGATTTACTCACTCCTATCCTCATTGCTGGAGATGTGATACACCGTTACTATACTATCCAAAAGATAGTTGGTTTGTTAGAATGACATCTTTAAAAGATAAATTGATAGAAAATAATAATAAAATTAATTGGTATCCAGATAATGTAAGAACGGGAAGGTTTGGTAAGTTTTTAGAAAACCTTATAGATTGGGCCGTTTCAAGAGATAGGTATTGGGGAACACCTCTTCCAATATGGGAATGCGGTTGCGGTCATAGAGAGTGCATAGGAAGTATAAGTGAATTAAATGAAAAGGGAATTAATGTTCCAGAAGATATAGAATTACACAAGCCATTTATAGATAACGTGAAGTTAACATGTCCTCATTGTAATAAAGAGATGACAAGAGTTCATGAAGTTATTGACTGTTGGTTTGATTCAGGTGCAATGCCATTTGCACAGTATCATTATCCCTTTGAAAATAAGGAAGTATTTGAAAAGAACTTCCCAGCACAATTTATATCAGAAGCTGTGGATCAAACAAGAGGGTGGTTTTACTCATTACTTGCAATTTCAACAGCATTATTTGATACTACATCATACCAAAACTGTCTTGTGTTAGGCCACGTGCTAGATAGACATGGATTAAAAATGTCAAAGCACAAAGGAAATGTTGTAGATCCATTTGAAATACTAGACAATATGGGAGCAGATGCTTGTAGATGGCATTTTTATACAGCAAGTGCACCTTGGTTACCAACTAGATTTTCTGTTCAAGACGTTGAAGAAACTCAAAGAAAGTTTATGAGTACATTATGGAATGTTTATTCCTTCTACGTGCTATATGCTGATTTAGATAAGTTTAATCCATTAGAATATGAAGGTTTTGTAAGCGAAAATGTAATGGATAAATGGATAACTTCAAAACTTAACACTTTAATTAAAGAAGTGGAAGAACACATGGATGCTTATAGAATAACTCCAGCAGCACTTGCTATTGAAGAGTTTGTAGATGAGCTATCTAATTGGTATGTAAGAAGAAATAGAGCTAGGTTCTGGAGTGAAACATTAACAGATGATAAGATAGGAGCTTATGTGACTTTATATAGAGTATTAACTACTGTATGTTTAGTGGCTGCACCTTTTGTTCCTTTTATAACAGAAGAAATATACGAAAATTTAGTTAAGTCATTAAATAATGATGCTGAAGAAAGCATACACTTATGTAAGTGGCCAAAATATGATGAAAACTTAATGGATAAAGAATTAGAGAGAGAAATGGAAGAGGCCTATAAGATGGTTAAGCTTGGAAGAAGCGCTAGAAATACTGCAAATATAAAGAACAGGCAGCCATTATCACAAATGCTTGTAAGCTCTAAATCTTTACCAGAATACTATGGAGACATTATAAAAGATGAACTTAATATAAAAGATGTAGTATTTGGAGCAGATTTATCTAAATATGTTAACTTTGACATAAAACCAAATCTTCCAGTACTAGGAAAGGCCTATGGAAAGTTTATACCTGTAATAAGAAAAGAATTAGGAGCTATGAACCAAATGGAACTTGCTCAAAAGATTCAAACTGGAGGTATTGTAGCTATCAATGCAGGAGAGGTAGAAATAGAGCTTAACAGTGAAAACCTATTAGTTACAATGCAGGGGCTTGAAGGATTTGCTTTTGCAGGGGAAGGAACTACAGGAGTGGTTTTAGATACTACTTTAACTGAAGAGCTAAAAGAAGAAGGGCATTTAAGAGAATTGTTAAGTAAAATTCAAAATATGAGAAAGGATAGCGGATTCCAAGTTGCGGACAAAATAAATTTATATGTAGCGGGAAATGAAATGTTGGAAGCTGTTGTACGTAAATTTGAAGATTATATTAAAAAAGAAACTCTTAGTGCAGAGATATATTATAATGAAGAAAAGGAATATACAGACTGTAAAATCAATGGAGAAGATTTTAAAATCTATGTGAAAGTAGCTATGTAAAAAATACCTTATTAGGAGTTGATAATATGGCAGCATCAATTAAGGACGTGGCAAAAGAGGCAGGAGTATCAATTGCAACGGTATCGAGGGTTCTAAATGATATAGATGTAGTAAACGAAGAAACTAAGGAAAAAGTTTTAGTTGCAATTAAAAAATTAGGATATAGACCTAATATTGTTGCTAGAAGTCTTAAAACACAAAAGACTAGCACTATAGGAATTATAATACCAGATATATCCAGTCAGTTTTATCCAGAGATAGTTAGAGGTGCTGAAGATGTAGCTAATATATACGACTACAATATAATTCTTTGCAATACAGATTTAGATATTGAAAAAGAAATGGAATATTTAAAGGTTCTCAAAGAAAAAATGGTAGATGGTGTTTTATACATGAGTAATTCTCTTCAAAAGGATATTATTGACTTGATAAGAGAGTTAGAGATACCAACAGTACTTACAGAAACCATAGATGAAGAAAAGAGTTTTCCAAGTGTTACCGTAGATAATTTAAAAGCAGCCTATGAGGCTACAAAATATTTAATAGAAAAGGGAAATAAAAAAATTGCTTATGTAGGACCAAATGATAACAATGTAAATGCTACTTCCCTAAGATATAAGGGATATAAAAAAGCGTTGCTAGAAATGAATTTAGAAGTTGATCAATCTTTAATTTCCTTTTCTGGAATTAAAGCTAAGGACGGATATGCTGCTATGGAAAAAGTTATAGATAATTCATCTATAGATGGGATTTTCTGTGCTAGTGACGAAATAGCTATGGGAGTAATCAATTTATTAAGAGATAAAGGAATAAGAGTGCCTGAAGATATAGATGTTATTGGCTTTGACAATATATATTCATCATCAATATTCTATCCTAAGCTTACAACCATATCTCAACCTATGTATGATATGGGATCAGTAGGTATGAGAATGCTAATAAAAATAATTAACAAGCAACCCTTAGGTAAAGAACATTATGTATTAAATCATAAGTTGATTGAAAGAGATTCATGTAAAAAATAGTAAATAAAAAGCTTATAAATAAAAAAACACAGATTATATCTGTGTTTTTTTATTTAGGTATGTTATATTATGTCATTTCAAAAACTTTATTGTACAATAAAGTTTTTGAAATGACATAAGTGTAATGGTATAATTTAACATAAAAGTAATATACATATATGTTGTTACCATTGGGGGGATGAATTATGGAAACTCGAAATAAAGTTAAAAGTATATTTAATTATCTTTTAACTTTAAAAGGAATAAATGAAAAAATAATAAAAAATATTAAAGAATACCACCAGGTAGTTTGGATAAATGATGTAGCAGATAATAATACAGATGAATGTATAACAATAAGTAAAAAATCTAAAAAGACGTACGACTATTTATTTAATCTTTATGAAGATATGCAAAAAAATAATGAATCCTATGAAATTGTTTATGGAAGTGAGTTGTTCACATGGATGGTGGATGGGGAAAAAATTATACACCCCATTTTTACCAAATCAGTAGAATTGGACTTTAATCCTTTGGAGGATAAATTTTACCTAAAGACTTATTCTAATAATTTAGAAATTCAATTTTTACAGGGATTAGATTTAGATTTGAAAAATATAGCAAGTTCAAAAAAGGATTATTACAATTTAATATTAAATTATATAAATGAGAGGAAAATTAATAAGAATGAAGAGAGCAATTATATTTGCGGAAGTAAAGAGTACAAAATAGGAAGTAATCCTTCTATAATACAAGAGCCAGTTATTATAGTAAGAAAGGAGAATATGAATTTATGGAAAGAGGATATTAAAAATATAATAAAAGGAATAGATAGGGGTATGGATATTCCAAAGCCTTTAAGAGCTTTAGTGGAAGAAAACCTGGAGGAAAATGAAGACTGGATGGAAGAGGAAAAGGATATATTATTTCCATTACTTGCTAATGAAGAGCAAAGAGAAGTGGTTAGACTACTTAGTAAAAACTTTGGAGTAGTTGTTCAAGGTCCCCCAGGAACGGGAAAGAGCCACACTATTGCAAACCTAATATGCCACTTTTTAGCTCGAGGAAAGAGAGTGTTAATTACTAGCGAAAGAGGAGGGGCGTTAAAGGTTTTAAAGGATAAAATACCAGAGGAAATAAGACCTTTATGCATAAGTTTATTAGGAAATGATTCGAAGGAAATGCAAAAATTAGAGGAGTCTGTAAGATTTATAACAGAAAATTTATCCACAAATCCCAGAGTTTTGTATGAAGATATATTCATATTAGAAAAAGATCTAAGTAATTGTAGAACGAAGATGGATAATCTATTTAATGAATTAAAAAAATTAGAAGAAAGAGAAAAAGAAATTATAAATTATCACGGACAGGAATACACTTTAGTTACTATTGCTAAATGGGTGAAGGAGAATGAAAAGGAATACTCATGGATTGAAGATTCCATAAGAATAGACAGTAGATCTCCTATTTCTAGTGATGAATTTGAAAAAATAAAAGAATGCATGAAAAAAATAGAAGGAGGAAACTTAAAGGAGTTAAATAATGTTATAAACTTAATAGATGAAATACCAGAATATGATGAATTGTATGGCTTAATAATACGGTATAAAGGGTTAAAAGATGTATATGAAAAAAATATAAACAAACTAAAAAACTATAATATATATTTTGATAAAGGATTTAATTATAACAAGGCAATAGAGTGTTTAAATAATAGTTTGAATGAATTTCAAAAAATAAATAATGTGGGATTAGGAGATATACTAGAAACTTACCATAGCAGTTATTATATGAAAGATTCCATATTAAATTTATCTCTTAAATGGAAAGGTTATATAAAAAGATTAAACTCAATTAGAAAGGGATTAAATAATTATAGTATTTCCCTTCCAAAGGATGTGAGCCTTCATAATCTTAAGGCTTGCCACGGGAAAATATATAATGAATTAAGTAAGAGAGGGAAAATATCAAAATTATTTAGTATGATTCATAAGGATTGTAAATATTTTTTAGAAAACTGCTTTATAGATGGCAATCCTTTAGAAAATTTAGAACAGTCCATGTTAATTAATTTATACATAGAAGAAAAAACCATAGAAAATACTATGAGAAGCCTTTGGAATAATACCTTTAAGAATTATAATCACCTTCAAATAGGTGAAGAGCTGCACAATGCTTTAATTGAATTAGAACAATATATGGAGTGTGTAAACATTATTATCAATTGGAATGAAAATATAAGGCTAGAAGTAAGCAATTCATTAGATAATATAAAATATCCCTACAATTTAAATTGGTATAGAGAGGATACTTTTACTCATTTAAAAGATTGTCTGAATTACATAAAAGAAATATATGATTTAAGGGAGTTAACCGTTAGATTAAATCTAATAAAAACTATGATTAGCAATCATAAAGAATTTAGTAGTTTATTATATGCATTAGAGGAGCTTGACATAAACAAGTTAAGAAAAGCGTACATTCAAATAGAAAAATTAAAAGGTGTTAAAGCCACTCTAGAAGATGTGGATTCTATTTTATACAGTCTAAGAGAAGTTTTACCCAAATTATATAGTAAAATGATTAATGGAAATATGGAAAACTTAAATAATTGGAACAGGGCTTGGAGATGGAAAAAATGGAGTACCATGTTAGAGCATTTGGAAGAACCTAATAGAGATGATCTAGAGAACCATTTAGAAAATGAAAAATCTAAAGAAAGAGAGATAATAAGAGAAATTATATGTAAGAGAGCTTGGTATAATCAAATATCTAAAATATCAGAAAGAGAGAAGAGGAGCTTATTTTCTTGGTTGCAAGCGGTCAAGAGAATAGGGAAAGGAAAGGGAAAATATGTAGGTGATTATATAAGACTTGCTCAAGAGGAAATAGAAAACTGTAAGGATGTAGTGCCTGTATGGATTATGCCATTAAACAAAGTCATTGAAAATATAGATGTAACAGGAAAGCAATTTGATGTAGTTATTGTGGATGAAAGTAGTCAAAGTAATATATTTGCACTCTCTGCTCTCATGAGAGGAAAGAGAGCTATTGTAGTAGGCGATGATAAGCAAATAAGCCCAGAAGGAGTTGGAGTAGATCAAGAAAATGTTAACAGATTAATAAATCTATATTTAAAAGATGTACCAAATAAAGAATGGTATGATTTACAAACAAGTCTCTACGATACTGCGTTAAGAGTATTTCCTAGTAGAATATTACTTAAGGAACATTTTAGGTGTGTGCCTGAAATAATAGAATTTAGTAATAAATTATGTTATTCAGGTCAAATAATCCCATTAAGATATGCTCACAAACAGGGGAGGTTATATCCTGCCATTAATCCAATTAAAATAGAGAATGGAGAAAGAGATGATAAGAAAGGTATAAATGTAGGAGAAGCAGAGGCTATAGTAGAGAAGATATATAATCTTTGTAAGGATAAAGCTTATAGAGGTATGACTATGGGAGTTATTTCTCTTCTAGGAGAAAACCAGGCTCAGTATATCCAAGAAAGATTGAGGATCAAGGTTGGAGAAGAAGAAATAATTAAAAGAAGAATAATATGTGGAGATGCTTATTCATTTCAAGGAGACGAGAGAGATGTAATATTTTTATCTATGGTAGTGGCTGGCAATATGAAATTCGCCTCCTTAACAAAGGAATCGGATGTACGAAGATTTAATGTAGCAGCCACAAGGGCTAAAAATCAATTATGGGTATATCATTCCGTAGAGCCTGAAACTTTAAATATGGACTGTGTAAGATTCTCATTGTTAAACTATTGCTATAACTATAGCAAAGCTCAAATGAGGAAGAATAATTTGCAATATGTATTCTATTCAGACCTTCAAAGGGATGTGCATAAAATATTAGAAGATAAAGGACTTGAGCCTTTAGCCAATGTCAATATAGGAGAATTTAAAATTGATTTTGTTCTAGAAAGTAATCAAAGTAAGATAGCAATAATATGCATTGACGATTTGGATGAAGCCTACGAAGCTAAGAGTAAATTAAAAACTTTAGGATGGAAAGTGCTTCAAGTAAGAGATGTGAGTTTTTATAGAAGGCCAGAGGAATTTGGTAAGAAAGTATTTTCTTTATTAAACCCTGTGGCATTAATTTGTGAACAAGACCCCAAAGAACTAAAAGTTGTTTAAATAAGCATAATTTTTGCAAAATTACTTTTCAAAAGATGAAATAATAGCTATATAAAACTGTGGTAAGATATAGGTGTATATTAAAGGAGGGGTCAAAATGTTTAATATTAAAAAGTTATTAGGAATAGCATTAGCTTCAACAATATCATTAACTATGCTTGCAGGTTGTGGCGCTAAGACAGAACCTAAAGAAGCAGCTAAAAAACCTGAAAAACTTACAATATATTCTGGATTAATGGAAGACCATATGGTGGCTGCGGTTAATCAATTCCAAAAAGAAACAGGAATAAAGGTTGATGCAGTTAGAATGAGTTCAGGGGAAATAATGGGTAGAATAAAAGCTGAAAAAGAAAAGCCAATTGCTTCTATTTGGTTTGGAGGTCCAGCGGATGGATTTATTCAAGCTTCAAAGGAAGGCTTACTTGAACAGTATGTTTCACCAAATGCTAAAGATATTCCAGAGCAATTTAAAGATAAAGAAGGATATTGGACAGGCATTTATAAAGGATATTTAGGAATTGTTGCAAATAAGAAATTATTACAAGAAAAAGGGATAGAAACACCTCAAAGTTATGAAGATTTATTAAAACCAGAGCTTAAGGGACAAATAGTTACAGCAAATCCAGGTTCATCAGGAACAGCTTACACTTTCTTAGCTACAGTTGTTCAAGTAATGGGAGAAGAAAAAGGCCTAGATTATATGAAAAAATTACATGGTCAAATAAAGTCTTATCAGAAGTCAGGAACAGCACCAGGAAGAATGGTAGGTCAAGGTGAAGCTACAGTGGGAATAACTTTCTTACATGATGCTATAAAATATAGAGAAGAAGGAATGAAGGATATAGTTATTTCTGCTCCAAAAGAAGGTACAGGCTATGAAATAGGAGCAGTAGGTATAGTAAAGGGTGGACCAGATCAAGAAGCAGCTAAGATGTTTGTTGATTGGTGTTTAACAAAGGAAGCTCAGGAGTTAGGACAAACAGTTGGTTCATATCAATACTTAACTAATCCAAATGCTAAACCACCACAACAGGCTCAAGAATTAAATGATACTAAATTAATAAATTATGATCTTGATTGGGCAGGAAGCCACAAAAATGAATTAATTGAAAAATGGAATAACGCAATAAAGTAATAGTTAAAAAAGCCCATCTTATAAAGATGGGCTTTTAATAAAAAATTTAGAGGTGATTACGTGAAAGGTAGATTTAAAACTGAAATAGACGATGCAAAAAAGATTTTTAGAGATCCTATATTATTAACTACTATTATATTCGTTATGATATCCCTAGCGGTTTTTATAGTATTGCCTTTATATGAAGTTTTAAAAGAAAGCTTTGTAAATAATGATGGAGCTTTTACTTTACAATATTATACACAGGTTCTCAAACAACCAGACACTAAAGAGGTATTAGGAAATACTTTGATTTTAGGTGGCTTTGTAGGAATTATATGTACTATTATTGGATTTTTATTTGCATATGCAGATGCTTACATCAACTTAAAACTTAGAAAAGTCTTTGGATTATTAGCCATACTTCCAATAGTATCTCCTCCCTTTGCGCTAGCTATGTCCTTTATAATGCTTTTTGGACAAAGAGGTTTTGTAACTCACACTCTATTAGGTATTAAGGAGGCTAATGTT
The DNA here is from genome assembly GCF_039521365.1 of Clostridium malenominatum. Lineage (NCBI taxonomy): Bacteria > Bacillati > Bacillota > Clostridia > Eubacteriales > Clostridiaceae > Clostridium > Clostridium malenominatum. The sequence continues at coordinate 425,466 of NZ_BAAACF010000003.1, read as the reverse complement.
TATGGATTCTGGGGACTGGCAGTAGTTCAAATATTAACCTTTTTCCCCGTAGCTTACCTAACTTTAGCAGGATTATTAAAGCAAATAGATCCATCCTATGAGGAAGCAGCAAGAAATATGGGAGCATCAAGGTCTCACATATTTAAAACTATAATACTACCTCTATTAAAACCAGGAATAGCAAATGCATTTTTATTGGTATTTATTCAAAGCGTTGCTGACTTTGGAAATGCTATGGTAATAGGGGGTAATTTTAATACATTAGCAGCTCAAACCTATATGCAAGCTATGGGTAATTATGACCTTAAAGGCGGTACTGCGTTGGCTACGGTATTATTAAGTATTTCTATCTTTATGTTTGTACTTCAAAAATACTGGGTTGGAAATAAATCTTATGTAACCGTTACTGGAAAACCATCAAGACAAAGGGATTATATAACTGAAAAGAGCATAGTAGTTCCAGTGGAAACTATTTGCTATCTTCTTTGTGCATTTATACTGGTTCTATATATATTAATACCATTTGGTTCTTTTGTTAAGTTATGGGGAATAGATTATACACCAACCTTAAAGCACTATGAATACATTAAAAACTTAGGCATAAAACCTATATTAGATACCACAATTCTTTCTTTAATATCTATGCCTATTACAGGAATTTTAGGAATGATAGTTGCCTTCTTGGTAGTAAGAAGAAAATTTTTTGGAAGAGGTGCCGTGGAGTTTACTTCCATGCTATCCATGGCAGTTCCTGGTACGGTTATTGGTATGGGATATATTTTAGCCTATAATAAGCAGCCTATAATTTTAACTGGAACCTCAATTATAATCATTATAGCATTTGTATTTAGAAGCATGCCTGTTGGGATAAGATCCGGTGTAGCTTCACTTCAACAAATTGACCCAGGAATAGAAGAAGCGGCTCAAGATTTAGGTGCAAATTCTATGAAGGTATTTACATCTGTTACTATTCCTCTTATAAAAGATGCTTTCTTTAGCGGACTTGTTTATAGCTTTGTAAGAAGTATGACTGCTGTAAGTGCTGTAATATTCTTAGTGTCAGCGAAATACAATTTACTCACCGTTGCAATTATGTCTCAGGTGGATGTTGGAAGAATAGGTGTTGCCACAGCTTATTCTACTTTATTGATAATTATAGTTATGATAGTAGTAGGGGTTATGAACTTCTTATTAAGCAAAATAGGAATAAGAACTTCAACTAGAGATGTTTAGGAGGTAGTTATAATGAAATCAAAATTTGTTAAATTAAAAGATATAACTAAGATTTATAAAACACCAGGAGGAAAAACTTTTACAGCTGTAGATAATATCTCTATAGATATAAATCCAGGAGAATTTGTAACGTTACTAGGACCTTCAGGATGTGGCAAAACAACAACTTTAAGGATGATAGCAGGCTTTGAAGTTCCATCAGAAGGGGACATATATATTGGAGAAGAGATGGTTAATAGTTTAACTCCAGACAAAAGAGATACAGCTATGGTATTTCAAAGCTATGCTTTATTTCCTCATTTAAATATATTTGAAAACGTAGCTTACGGATTAAAAATAAAAAAATTGCCCCCAAAGGCAATAGAAGAAAAAGTAAAGAATATTTTAGCATTAGTTAATTTAGAGGGTCTAGAAAATAGGGCTCCAAATCAATTATCAGGGGGACAGCAGCAAAGGGTAGCTCTTGCGAGAGCTTTGGTTATGGAACCTTCTGTGTTGTTATTTGATGAACCATTATCCAATCTAGATGCTAAACTTAGAGTTTATATGAGGACTGAAATTAGAAGAATACAAAAGCAAATTGGTATAACAAGTGTATATGTTACGCATGACCAAGCAGAAGCCATGAGTATGTCTGACAGAGTAATAATTATGAACAAGGGAATAATTGAACAAGTAGGTAGTCCACAGGAAATATATAATAAGCCAGCTACAGAATTTGTTGCTGATTTTATTGGTGTGGCTAATATGTTTACCTCTGTAGTTAAAGAAGTTGGTGATAGATATGTGGCTATAGAATTATTTGATCAAATTTTTAAAGCTAAGAAGAGAAAAGATTTTAATGTAAATGACAAGGTAAAGGTAGTTATAAGGCCAGAAGCATTATCTTTAAGAGAAGATGAAGGTATTAAGGTTAAAGTTAAGACTTCCGTATTTATGGGAGCATATCAAGATTATGTACTAAAATATGGTGAAGAAGAGATTAAACTAACAGATTATAACCCAACCAACAAGAAGGTATACAGTGAAGGAGAAGATGTATTCCTTTATATAAATGAAAATAGTTTACACTTAATATAAAATAGAGGATGGTATTGCCATCCTCTATTTTATATAATGTTTATAGTAGGTGATTAATATGATTAAAGATATAGAATATAAAATATTGCAAAGTCTGGTAGAGGCAGAAAAATTCATATCTATAAAAGAAATTTCAGAAATGATAAATATAAGTGAAAGAACTATAAGATATGCTATAGATAATATTGATTATATTTTAAAAAGAAACAATATGCCTATAATAGAAAGAAAGTATGGCTTAGGTATAAAGGTATCTTTAACGAAAAGTCAAATAGACCTTTTAGCTAATAAGGAATCCATATATAAAAACTACCTAGGCTTTAGCAATAAGAATAGGCTCATATTGTATCTTTTAAAAAGTCATTATTCAAGAACTCTTCAAGAAATTGCAAATTTTATAGGCGTAAGCAGAATAACTGTTTCAAAATACTTAGATGAGGCTGAGTCGTATCTTAGGGATAGAAATATTGAGTTAATAAGAAAAAGAAATAAAGGAATATATATAGTAGGGAAAGAACTAGAGAAAAGAAGAACTATATATGACATTATATATGAGAGCTATGACTATTCAAAAATTCAAGGATTACTTCATCCTGAAAGTATTTATGACTTAATGATATGGAATTATTTTTATGGCATAGATATAAAGCAGATTTGGGAACTGCTTATGGAATTTATGGAGGATAGAAACATAGAAGTATCAGATATTTCTTTCTATAACATTATAATGAATACCTGTATAATGATTAAAAGAATACAGCAAGACTTTATTGTTGATATTGAATATGAGAAGATGGATTATATTTCTGAAACCTTTGAATATGATGAGGGAAAGAAGTATTGTGATGAAATGTCTAAAAGATACAATATAACCATTCCTAAAACAGAAGTAATTTGGATTACAATGCATTTTTTAGGGGCCAATCCTGCTAAATTTTTAGAAGATGACATATTTTCCAACTTAATGGAAAGGGATAGACTTATACATTGTATAGATAATATGTTAGACTTATTCCAGAAAGAAGGAAGAGTAAACTTAAATAATAAAGAAGAAATAACAAATGGACTTTTTGTTCATCTTATGCCTGCCATAAACAGAGCAAAATATAATATAGAGATAAAAAACTGCTTTAGAGATGATATAAAAAATTCTTACCCAAGGTTTTATAACATTACATCTAAAGCTAGCGAAATAATAAATAAGGAATTCAATGTGGTTTTAAGTAGTGATGAAATATCTTATATATGTCTTCATTTTGTAGCAGCTATTGAAAAAATGAATAAGGGATATGCTTCTAAAAAAAGAGTTATTGTAGTTTGTTCCACAGGAGTTGGGACTTCAAAGCTTTTAGCAAGTAGGTTGAAGAATTATTATGAAGATATAGAAATTGTAGATATAATTTCATATAATCAATTTATTTCGAGAAATATTTTTGATATCGATTACGTAATTAGTACGGTTGCTGTAAAGGAATCTACTTCACCAGTTATAGTGGTTAATCCTCTTATCAATAAAGAAGATAGAGAACAATTATCTAAAATTTTTACTCCTAAGGTAAGGGGGGAAAAAGTAAACATTCATGACATTGTGAAAATAATAGAGAGCTATTGTACTATAAACAATAAAGAAGAATTAGAAAAGGATTTAGAAAAGTATATTCAAGGAGAATATGAAGAGGAAGACTTACATCTGTGGGACTTTTTAAGCAAAGATTTAGTAAAGGCTAATGTAAGTGTTGAAACGCCAGAGGAAGGTATAAGATTTGCAGGAGAGCTTCTTCAAAATGCAGGATATATAAGCGGTAATTACCTAAATAGCTTAATAAATTGTCATGAGAGGAAAGGGAAAAATGGGCCATATATTGTTATTTCTCAAGGAATAGCCTTACCTCATGCTAAGTCAGAAGAGGGCGTATATAAAACGGGATTTTCTATAGTAACTCTTAAGAATCCAATAAAGTTTGGCCATAAAAAACATGACCCTGTAAGCTTATTAATATGTTTTGCCACAAGAAACAATAAAGAACATCTTAAAGCATTAGAAGAAATAACGGGATTTGTAACTAATAGAAGCAATTTTAAAAGGTTACTCCAATGTAAAAGTAGTGAAGAATTAATTTCACTTCTACTGGAATATAAGGAGGGAATAGAATGCTTAACATAGTGGTTCTGTGTAGTTTAGGATTAGGAAGTAGTTTTATAATTGAGTCTAACGTTAGAAAGTACTTTAAGAACAAGGATGTCAAATATAATGTTATTAGATCTGATATAACCACAGCAGAATTTTATGAGCCTGATTTATATATATGCTCTGAAGATATAAATTTTAATGTTAATAGGAAAAGCATAGAGAAAATAGAGTTAGAAGACTTATTAGATGAAGAAGAGCTTAATAGCAAGTTAACTAATTATATTAAAAGTAAAGGATTTTAGCTATGGAAAAGTTAGATATACTGATGAAAACGGATGTAGTTTTAGTATTTGTAATTACCATAGGCATCTTAATGCAGAAAAAAGAAATAAACAATCTGCTAGTGTCTATTGTTAAGGCGATTATGGGGTATAACATAATAGTTTTTGGTTCTAATTTAGCTATTAGCACTTTAGGAGTACTGAGCTTAACAATTAGGAGATCCCTTCATGTATTTGATATAATTCCTAGCAATGAGACTATGATTAGTATTGTTGGATATAGCTATGGTAAAAATGCATTATTTATAATGATAATTGCTATGGTAATAAATATTATAATAGCTAAACTTACGCCTTTAAAGTACATTTTTATTAATGGATATTATATTTTATATATGTCTGGTATGTTGGCATTACTTATAAATGATAAACCAACTTATTCACTAATAATATTATCAGGAATTTATCTAGGTTTTTTTATGAGTTTTCTTCCCTTTATAACCGCACCTTTTATAAAGAAAATAACGGGTAGAGAGGATATTGGACTAGCTCATTTTGGAAGCGTTGCTTGCTTAATAGGAGGAATGACCTCCTTAATATTTAAAAATTCTAAGGAAGAGAAGAAAGAGAAGAAAAAATCTTCTTTTATGAGAGATAGTAGTGTTTTAATGGCAATAAGTATGTTCTTTATATATCTGTTAGCCATTATAAATATAGAAAATGGTTTTTTATATGATTTTACTGGGGAAACCAATAAGTTATATATAGCCTTTAAGTATAGCATTAACTTTACCGTAGCTTTTTATTTAATCATATTAGGTGTAAGAATGATGACAGACGAGATATTATTTGCATTTAAAGGTATAGGAGAGAAAATAATTAAGGACGCAAAACCAGCCATGGATAGTGCAGTATTTTTTACCTATAATCCAGAAATCGTTATGCTAGGGTTTGTTACTAGCTTAGTTGGAGGAATAGTTACACTAATGGTTCAGATAAAAATCAAAAGTCCCGTAGTTGTGCCACCTGTAACGACTCATTTATTTTCGGGAGGATTAGCAGGTATTTTCGGGTATGTAGTTGGAAAAAGAAAAGGGGCGCTTTTATCTGCCTTTGTGCATGGAATAATTATAACCGTTATTCCTATATTCTTGCTACCTCTATTAAGGCCTCACATTGGATTAATGAGAACTTGTTACGCAGATTCGGATTTTGGAATTTTAGCAATTATATTCACTTTTTTGAGAAAATTGTTGTTTTGATTCACCACTTCCTTTTATTGTTCATAATATATATTTATGAACAATAAAACGGAGTGGTGTTTTTGTTATATGCGTTGATACTTGCAGGCGGTAAGGGTACAAGATTATATCCGTTATCAAGGGACAAGAATCCTAAACAATTCCTTAAAATAATTAATAATAAGAGTTTTTTAAGAAATACTGTTGATAGAATAAAGCCTTTAGTCAGCAAGGAAAACATTTTTGTTGTTACTAACGAGAAGTATTTAGATAAGATATCAGAGGAACTTCCAGAAATTAATAAGGACAATATTTTTGTTGAACCTTCAAATAAAGAAACTGCAACCTGTATAGGGCTATCAGCTATTAAGCTATTAAAGAAAGATAAGGATGCCGTGATGGTAGTACTTCCGTCCGATCACTATATAGAAGGTGAAAAGGCATTTTTAGATACAATTACTCAAGCTGTTGAAACGGTAGAAAGAAGAAGAGGGCTTATTACCATAGGGGTTCCTCCTTCAAGACCAGAGACAGGATATGGATATATACAAACTGGAGAGAGAATTACGGGAGAAATTGCAGCCTATAGAGTTGAAAGATTTGTAGAAAAGCCTAATTTAGAAGTGGCTAAGGATCTAATAGCGAAAGGAACCTATCTTTGGAACAGTGGGATGTTTGTATGGAGAGCAGATGTATATTTAAGAGAAATGGAAAAGTATTTACCTAAAATGTATAGAAGTATGATGAATATATATGCTAACTTAGGAACTGAGAAAGAAGATGACACAACGAGGGAAGAGTATAATCTAATAGAAGGTATTTCCGTAGACTTTGGAATAATGCAAAAGACAAGAAAGGCATATGTGATAAAATGTGAGTTTGCTTGGGATGATATTGGAAACTTTATGTCGTTATCTAGGTTTTTAAAAAATTTCCGAGGAAATAATGTAACAGGAAATGCTTTTATGGAGGAATGTGACAATTGCATTGTGTTTGGTGGAGAAAAATTAGTAATTGGTTTTGGGGTGAAAGATTTAATCATAGTAGATGCTGGAGATGTATTGCTTGTTATGGACAAAAATAAGGATCAGGAAATTAAGCATTTAGTAGCAGAGTTAAAAGATGATGGTGAATTAGATAAATATATATAAAAATATTAAAAGGTATGTGAATATATTCATATACCTTTTAATATTTTGTATTATGTAAAAAAATGTTGTTGAAATGTTTAGAGAAAGCTTTTATAATTAATATAAACACTAAGTAAACGTTTTACTAAAACGTTTTATTAAAATGGAGGGGTAAAAATGAAAAAAGTATTATCTTTAATGCTAAGTGTATTAATGTTTATAACATTAACACTAACTGGATGTGGAAGTAAAGACTCTGGTGGACAAACTCCTAAGGATGATGGAAAGGACAAAGCATTAAAAATTGTATTACTGCTTAATGGTAACTTAGGTGATAAATCCTTTTTCGACTCAGCAAATGAGGGTTTAAATCAAATCAAGGAAAAATTTAAAGCTGAGACAAAAGTAATAGAAATTGGGCCAGATCAAACAAAATGGGAACCAACATTGGCAGACGTATCTGAAGAGAATTGGGATATAATAATTGTTGGAACATGGCAGATGCAAGAATATTTACAAAAAGTTGCACCTCAGCACCCAGATAAAAAATACATATTATTTGACTCTTCTGTAGATTATTCAAAAGGAGATTTCAAAAATGTATACTCAATAAATTATAAGCAAAATGAAGGATCTTTCTTAGCAGGAGCTTTAGCAACAAAAATAACTGCTTCAAACATGAAGTTAGCTAACAAAGAAAAAGTTATTGGTTTTGTTGGTGGGGCAGATATACCTGTAATAAACGATTTTCTTATAGGATATATAAAAGGTGCTCAGCATGTGGACCCACAAATGAAAGTAGCTATATCTTATATTGGAGATTTCTTCAATAGCGCAAAGGGTAAAGAAATGGCTTTAGCTCAATTTAACCAGAAGGTAGATTTAGTATTCCCAGTTGCTTCTCAAGCAGGTTTAGGTGCATTAGATGCAGCTAAAATAGAAAAGAAATATGCTATTGGTGTTGACTCCGACCAAGCTTTATTATTTAAAGATGATGAAGAAAAAGCAAATTTAATTATGAGCTCAGTTTTAAAAAGAGTTGATAACTCTTTAGTAAGAGCAATAGAACTTCACACACAAGGAAAATTACCATGGGGAACAGCTGAGGCTTTAGGAATAAAAGAAGATGCTGTTGGACTAGCTATAAATGAGTACTACAATAAGAATGTTCCAGAAGATATGAGAAAGTTTGTAGAAGAGCTTTCAAAGAAGATAGTTGCTGGAGAAATAAAGGTTGATTCAGCTATTGGAATGGATACAAAAGTTCTTAATGAAATAAGAAATGCAGTAAAACCTTAATACATGAATATGCACTGGCTAAACCCAGTGCATATAATTTAATTAGTAAAATCATATGAGTAGAGGTGAAGGATTTGTCAGGAGAAATTTTAAAGATGGATAACATAACCAAAGTATATCCTAATGGAATGGTAGCCAATAAGAATATAAATTTTTCTGTTAAAGCAGGAGAAATACATGCGCTTATGGGGGAAAATGGAGCAGGTAAAAGTACTTTAATGAAAATACTATTTGGACTTGAGGCTCCTGAAGAAGGAGATATTTACTTAAAGGGACAAAAGATAAAAATTGACTCACCCAATATAGCAATTAAAAGTGGGATTGGTATGGTGCATCAGCATTTTATGCTTGTTCCTTCACTTACTGTAGCAGAAAATATGGTTTTAGGAATAGAGCCAAAGAAGAATGGTTTTATTGATTTTGATAAAGCTATAAAAATTACTGAGGAAATATCTCATAAGTACAATCTAATAGTAGACCCTAGAGCAAAGGTGGCAGATTTGCCTGTTGGAATAAAACAAAAGGTGGAAATACTTAAAGCACTACTTAGAGGAGCAGAGATATTAATACTGGACGAGCCTACAGCTGTGTTAACTCCCCAGGAAACAAAGGAATTATTTACTGAACTAGTAACTTTGAAAGACAAAGGACATACTATTATATTTATTTCCCATAAATTAAAAGAAATAAAAGAAATATGTGACAGAATAACAATTTTAAGAAGTGGAAAAAGCGTAGGAGTTTATGATGTAAAAAAGGTATCTCAAGAGGATATTTCTAGACTTATGGTAGGTCGCGATGTAATTTTAAAAGTAGAGAAAGGACCTAGTAAGCCTAAAGAGACAGTTTTAAAAGTAACAAATATAAATCATGTAGATGATACAGGAAAAGACATATTAAAGGATATAAATTTCTCTGTTAGAAAAGGAGAAATACTTGGTATAGCCGGTGTAGAAGGTAATGGACAAAGAGAACTTATCGAATTAATTACGGGCTTACAAAAATATCATAATGGCGAGATTTTAATTGATAATAATGATATAAAAAATTTAAATATAAAACAGATAAGAGATTTAGGAACCTCTCATATATCAGAAGATAGAATGACTTATGGAGTAGCTGGAGAGGCAAGCATTGAAGAAAATATTATTTCAGATAGATTTAATAGTAAAGATTTTAATAAAAGTGGACTAATGAATATGGGAAAAATACATTCCATGGTTAAAGAGCTTATAAGTTCTTACAAAGTAAAATGTGATAGTCCTAGTCAACCAGTAAAAATGTTATCTGGCGGGAATATACAAAAAGTTGTTGTAGCAAGAGAATTTTCATCTTCTCCAAAGCTTATAATTGCTAATCAACCAACTAGAGGAATAGATGTAGGCGCTACTGAATTTATTCATAAAAAGTTAGTAGAATTAAGAGATAATGAAATAGGTGTATTATTAGTATCGGCAGATTTAAATGAAGTAATGGAATTAAGCGATAGTCTTATGGTAATGTATGGTGGAGAAATTGTAGCATATTTTAAGGATAGCTCTAGCGTTACAGAAGAAGAGCTAGGAACTTATATGTTGGGAATAAACAAACAATCTCCTGAAGAGATAAGGAGGGCTATGAATGAGTAGTAAAAAGATAGAAACACAATTTGAAATAATAAGAACTTTTGTAGCTATTTTATTGGCAATGTCATTAGCCTTTTTAATTATTTTAGGGATAAGCAAACAGCCTTTAAATGCATTGACAACATTTTTAACGGGACCATTTTCGTCTATTAGACGTTTTGGAAATATGATTGAAATGTCAATCCCTTTTATTTTTGCAGGTTTATCAGTATGTGTAATGTTTCAAGCAAAACAATTTAATATGATAAGCGAAGGAGCTTTTTTCATAGGAGGAGTAGCAGCTTCATATATTGCTGTTAAAGTAATGCTACCTATGGGAATACATCCAATTGTAGCAATATTATTTGGAGGATTAATTGGAGCTATAGCAGGATTCATACCAGGTATATTAAAAACAAAGTGGAATGCAAATGAGTTAGTTTCGTCTCTAATGCTAAATTATGTGTTTTTGTACCTAGGAATTTATGTGATTAATAATATATTAAGAGACCCAAATGCAGGAATGATGGCTTCATTTATTTTTGAAGAAACAGCAATGTTTAAAAAAATTGTTCCAGGAACAAGAATTCATCTTGGAGTTTTTGTAGCTATATTATCTATAATTTTGACTTATTTATTTATGTATAGGTCAAAATGGGGATATGCATTAAGAATGACTGGGTTAAACGAGAACTTTGCAAGATATTCTGGAATTAATACTGGAAGAGTAATTATATATTCCCAAGTTTTAGGTGGATTCATAGCTGGATTAGGTGGAGCTACTGAAATATTAGGAATGTATCAAAGATTTCAGTGGCAAAGTTTACCTGGATACGGTTTTGATGGAATAATTGTAGCAATACTAGCAAGAAACAATCCTTTATTTGTGCCAATAGGAGCTATATTTTTGGCTTATTTAAGGGTTGGTGCAGATATTATGGCAAGAATGACAGATGTGCCAAGTGAAGTAATATCCGTTATTCAAGCAATTATAATCATGCTTATAGCAGCAAATAGATTCTTAGCAAAGTGGAAACATCAAAGAATTGTTAAGGATTCTCAGGAAAAGTTAGCTGTTAAGGAGGGAAAGTAGAATGGAAGGACTTTTTTCAATAATATTTACAGCAAATTTCGGATACGCAATATTAAGAGTTACCACTCCTATACTTTTTGCATCTTTAGCAGCATTAATTTCAGATAAAGCTGGAGTTATAAATATAGGATTGGAAGGTATAATGCTTTCAGCTGCATTAGCAGGGGTAGTGACTAGTGCTTTTAGTCAAAGTGCATTGGTTGGAATATTATGTGCAGTAATAGTTGGAATTTTACTTTCGTTAGTACTAGCATATTTCTCTCTTAACTTGAAATCAGATATTATCTTAACAGGTATAGCCTTAAACCTGTTAGCTAGTGGAGGAACTATTTTCTTATTGTTTTTAGCAGCTAAAGATAAAGGAATTTCAGTTTCTCTAAAGAGTATGGTTGCACCAGAAGTAACTATACCATTATTAAATAAAATACCTGTTTTAGGACAGATTTTATCAGGACATAATATCCTAACATACTTATCATTGATATCAGTGGTGATAGTACATTTCTTTTTATATAGAACTCCACTGGGACTTAAAATCAGAGCCGTTGGGGAAAATGCTAATGCAGCAGACTCTGTAGGTATAAGTGTAAAAAAAGTTCAATATCTAGCATTGGTACTAAGTGGTATATTTGCAGCACTAGGGGGAGCGTATATGTCCATGGGTTATGTTTCATGGTTTTCAAGAGATATGACTGCAGGAAGAGGATTTATAGCTCTTGCAGCAGAAGCCATGGGTAGAGGAACACCACTTGGAACCTTCGTAGCTGCTTTGATATTTGGATTTGCAGATGCCCTTTCCAATGTAATGCAATCCTTAAGAGTGCCAGCAGAATTTGTTCAAATGGTACCTTATTTAACTACTATATTAGGTTTAGTTATATACTCAATACAACAATCTAACAAAACTAAGAAAATTAGGAGGAAGTAATTATGCGTATACCAGTTATAATAGATTGCGATCCAGGTCATGATGATGCCATAGCTCTTTTACTAGCTTTTGCAAGTCCTAGATTAGATGTAAAAGCTGTAACTATAGTAGCAGGAAATCAAACCCAAGAAAAAACCTTAAATAATGCGTTGAAAGTTCTAAGCTTTGCAGAAATAGATGTACCAGTAGCTAAAGGAGATGATAAGCCTATTATGAGAGACCTCATAATAGCACCAGAGGTTCATGGGGATAGTGGACTTGATGGGCCAGAGCTTCCAGAACCTACTCTAAAAGCTTCTAATTTATCGGCGTTAGAACTAATGGCAAAAACAGTGAGAGAAAGTGAAGAAAAGGTTACTTTAATTCCTACAGGAGCCCTTACCAACATTGCAAAGTTCTTTTTATGTTATCCAGAGCTAAAAGGAAAGATAGAAAGAATTTCATTAATGGGAGGAGCATGCTTTGGGGGCAACTGGACACCAGCAGCAGAGTTTAACATATTAGTGGATCCAGAAGCGGCGGACATAGTGTTTAAGTCAGGAATTCCAATAACAATGTGTGGATTAGATGTTACTCATAAAGCTTTAATATATCAAGAAGACATTGATAGAATAAGGGATTTAGGTGGAAAGGTAGCTGTAATGGTTGCAGAACTTTTAGATTTCTTTGCAAAGTTCCATGTGCAAATGGGCTTTGATGGAAGTCCACTACATGATCCTTGTGCAGTAGCTTGGGTAATTGATCCATCAGTAATTACGACGACAAAGCTTCATGTTGATATTGAAACTAAGGGTGAGCATACATTAGGAGCTACAGTAGTAGACTATTATGATGTTTTAAAGAAAGAGAAGAATGTAGATGTAGCTTTTGATATTGACAGAAAAAGATTTGTAGATATGTTAGTAGAAGCTATGCAATATTATAACTAAGGAGGTAATTTGATTTGAAAATACCTGTAATTATAGATACAGATCCAGGAGTGGATGATGCTATAGCCTTATTTTTGGCATTTTCATCAGACAAGCTAGATATAAAGGCGATTACCTCAGTAGGTGGGAATATTCCTTTATGTAAAACTACTAAAAATGCTTTGGATTTAGTAGATTATATAGGTAAAAATACAATAGTTTCAAAGGGGGCAGAGGGCCCTATACTTAGAAAGTTAGAGACAGCAGAATGGGTCCATGGAGAATCAGGATTAGCTTCTGTAGTTTTACCTGAGAGTAATATAAAGTTACAAGAAAAAAGCGCTTGGGATGTTATGTACGACGAAGCTGTTAAACAGGAAGGAAAACTAAATATTATAACATTAGGACCACTTACGAATGTAGCAATGGCCTTGATTAAATACCCTGATTTAAAGGACAAAGTAGAAAAGATAACCATGATGGGTGGAGCTTGCTATATAGGTAATACTACGCCAGCAGCGGAATTTAATATATATGTTGATGCAGAAGCCGCGGACATAGTATTTAAATCTGGAATTCCAATAACCATGGTAGGATTAGATGCCACACATAAGTCTTGTATTTATGAAAATGAAATAACTGAAATAGTAAATGTAAATAATAGAGTTTCACAAGTAGTAAAAGAACTATTTCAATCTTGTTTGAGAGTTTGCAAATATTTTAATTTGGATGGAGCTATTGTGCATGATGCTTTAGCTGTAGCAGCAGTAATCGACCCATCAATAATCTACAAGGAAGATCACTATGTAACTATAGAGACAAAAGGTGAACTTACTTACGGAAAAACAGTGGTAGACATTTATAATGTTACTAAGAATAAAGCTAATGCTGAGGTTGCCTTAGGAGTAGATAGGGAAAAGTTTATAGAAATGTTTAAAGGGATGATGAAAGTTTATGTTTAAGGATTTTTATAAATGGGATATGCTTTTAAGAGATTGTAATATTATCGATGAAAAGGGAAATACGAAGAGTGGAAGCAATATATATATATTAAATGGAAAAATAAATAAGATATCAGAGGAATATGAAGAGGGTGCCAAAGAAGTAGTAGATTGTAAAAATTACTATGTAACTCCTGGTTTTGTAAATCTTCATACCCATGTACCAATGAATATACTAAAAGGATTGGCTGAAGATGTAAACATTAATGATTGGTTTAATACAGAAATATTTCCATATGAGAGTAAGCTTAACCCTATGGACGTATATTATGGAGCATTGCTAGGAATAAGTGAAATGATAGACAGCGGTGTTACAGCCTTTGCTGATCACTATTTATTTGCAGATAAAATATGTGATGCAGTTATACAAAGTGGTATAAGGGGGGATATAGCACCTACCATATTTGGTTTAGCAGACAATTATGAAGATATATTAGATGAAGCATCAGAGCTTATAGAAAAAAGAAGAAACGAAAGTGGCAGGCTTAAGTTAAGAATAGGTCCCCATGCTCCGTATACATGCCCGCAAGATAGGTTGGAAAAAATAATAAAAAGGGCAGAAGAATTGGAGGTAGGTATACATATACATGTATCAGAAACCGAGGAACAGGTATCTCAAAGTTTAGATGTGCATGGTAAAACGCCTTTTCAAATGCTGTACGAGGCAGGAGGATTTAAGAGACCGTTGATAATTGCTCATGGATTGTGGGTGGAAGAAGAGGATTTTAAATATATAAATGATAAGTCCTACTTTGCTATATGTCCTAAAACTTATATGAAATTAGGTATGGGTAAGGGCAAGGTTTGGGATAATTATGATAAACTTCCTCTATGTATAGGTACAGATGGAGCTGCTAGCTCCAACACTTTGAATCCTTTAGAACAACTAAGGTTTCTAGCTTTAATTGGGAAATTTGAGAATAGAGCAGAGGACTTTAAATTAAAACATATGTGGGAAATACTGATGAGAGGTCATAAAGCATTGAACTTTAATACTGGAGAGTTAAAAGAAGGATTTAATGCAGATTTACTTATATGGGATTTAAATATGACCAATACTTATCCTAACTATAATCCACTGGCATCTATAATTTATAGTGCTGAAAGCAAGAATATAATACACTCAATAGTGGAAGGTAAATTCATTAAAAAGAATGGTGAAGTTCTATTTAAAAATGAATTTATTTGGAGTGAAATTGGAGCTGTCTCAAAGAAGATTGTGGACAGAGGAAAAGGTATAAATAAAGTTTCATATTAAAGGAGGAATTATAATGAGAAAAGCTTGGGAAATGGAACATGAATTAATGCAAAATGCTATGCCTGTAGTATTAAGTGCTGAAGAGCAAACTTGGGATACAGGAGCAGAATTTGCTGAGAAATACATAGAAACAATGACTAAATTGGTTTGGAAAAGTAACGTGCCAGGGTCATTTGCCCCAGAAAGAGTTATAATTGGTGCAATTCAATCTATGGAAAATATGGGACTTAGAGTAGAAAAAGCTGAAGAATTGATCCCTCTTGGATTAAAGGCTTTAGAAGAAGACAACATAATAGAATTAAGCAAAATAACTGCTAGAGTTTATTATGAATTAAATAACGCTGAAAAGGACTTGAAATCACCATATTGGCAATATAAGATATACTCAAATTGGGATGAATATAAAAATTCAGTGAATTTTTATAAATATGATAAGGGAGATATCTTGGGAGAAGACTTTGAAGAAAAAATATTAGCAGGATGGATAGCTCAAATCTGTGCTGGAGCACTAGGTACTGCAATAGAAGGATATACAACGGAAAACATTGAAAAAACCTTTGGGGATGTAACATATTATGTTAGAAAGCCTAATACATATAATGATGATATAACTTATGAATTAGCTTTCTTAAAGGCTTTTGACGAAAAGGGCTACAATGTAACTTCAAAAGATATAGCTGAAGAATGGGTTGGGCTTATTCCTTTAGGATGGTCAGCAGAAGATATTGCATTGAAAAATATTAAGGGCGGAATATACCCTCCTTTAAGTGGAGAATTTAATAACTACTATCGCGAATGGATAGGAGCTCAAATGAGAGGGGCAATATGTGGTATGGTTGCTCCAGGAAATCCAGAAGAAGCAGCAAGACTTGCGTGGATTGATGGTGTAATTTCTCATCATAATAATGGTGTAATTGGAGAAATATTTAATGCAGTTTTAGTATCTCTTGCTTTTGTAGAGAAGGATGTAAGAACTATATTAGATAAAACTATAGATATGATACCAAAGGATTCAGAATATTATTCAGTAATAGATTTTGCTTATAACCAATGTAAGAATAGCAATAGTTGGAGAGAGGCGTGGAAGCCTTGTGAAGAAAAATTTAAGATGTACAATTGGATTCATGCATATCCAAATGCAGCTGCAGAAGTAGTGGCTTTATATTTTGGAGAAAATGATTTTGATAAGACAATGAATATAATATCTATGGCTGGACAGGATGTAGATTGTAATGCAGCTCAGATTGCCACCATATATGGAATAATTCATGGATTAAAAGGAATTGATAAAAAGTGGTATGAGCCTATTGGTGATGATTTAATAACTTATGTTAGAAGTATGAAGAATTTAAAAATAAGTGAACTATCAAAATGGACAGTAGAAGCTACGAGAAAGGCCTGCAAGGGAGAAAAATAATGGGTATAACTATTAAGGATATAGCCAAGGAGGCTAATGTATCCATTGCCACAGTGTCTAGGGTTATAAACAACAAAGAAGATGGTGTTGGCATAGAAACCAGAGAAAAGATTTTAAATATAATGAGAAAGCATAACTATATACCCAGTAGCATAGCTAGGGGATTAGTTACTAAAAAGACTAATATAATAGGGCTTGTATTGCCTGATATAAATAACCCTTTCTTCCCTGGTATAGTTAGGGGAGTTGAAGACGCTGCCAATCAGTATGGATATAATATTATTCTTTGTAATACAGATGATAATGAGGAAAAAGAAAAAACCTATATACAAATATTAAAAGAAAAGTGCGTAGATGGAGTAATTTATACCAGTACCTTGGAAAATAAAGGTGAAAATATTAATTTATTTTATAAATATAAAATTCCATTTGTATCAATGGATAGAAATATAAAGGTAGATAATATTCCATTTGTTGCAACGGATGGTAAAAAGGGTATGCTTAAGATGGTAGAATATCTTTTGCAAAACGGCCATACTGAAATAGCTTATATATCTGGTAAAAAAGGAGTAGCTTGTAATTATGGCAGATTAAATGGGTATATAGAAGCTTTAAAAAATTACGGAATACCAATAAAAGAAGAGTTTATAAAACACGGAGACTATAAGGTTACTGGTGGCATAAAGTGTATGGGTGAGCTTTTAGAATGTAGTAATAAGTTTACAGCAGTAGTATGTGAAAATGATTTAATGGCAATAGGAGCTTTAGAAGTTTTAAATAGTAAAAAGATTGAAGTTCCTAGAGAGATTTCAGTGACAGGATATGACAATATATTTTTAACAAAGGTAACTTTTCCAAAGCTGACTACTATATCCCAACCAACATATGAAATGGGAGTTAAAGCTGTAGAATTGTTAATGAAATTAATTGATGAAGAAGAACTTAAGGAGAAAGAAGTAATTTTAGATACTGATTTAATCATAAGGGATTCTGTATCAAAAAGAGGTGAGTTTATTGGAAATTTTAGTTATAGGTAGTATTAATATAGATTATGTTTCTACTGTAGAGAAACTTCCTAAAAAGGGAGAAACTCTTCATGCAAATTCCTTTGAGGATAGTGCTGGAGGTAAGGGAGCTAATCAAGCAGTAGGAGCTAGACGATTAGGTGCAAATGTATCTATGATTGGGGCTGTAGGCAAGGATGCAATAGGTGGTAGGCTGAAAGATAGCTTAGCAAGGGAAGGCATAGATGTTAGCCGCATAAATACTGTAGATGTACCTACAGGTAACGCTATAATAACTGTAGATAAAAATGGAGATAATACTATAGTAGTTTACTCAGGTGCAAATTTTGAAATAGATAATAAGTGGATAGAAGATTCCGAAGAATTGATAAAGAAAAGTGATATAGTAGTTTTGCAGTTAGAAATACCTATGGATGCTGTAGTTTATTCTGCTAAGGTAGCTAAAAAGTATAATAAGAGAGTTATTTTAAACCCAGCACCGGCAAAAGAATTGCCACAAGAAATATATCAGTATATAGACTATATAACTCCTAATGAAACAGAATTACAAGAACTTACAAGTATTGAAAATATAGAGTTAGGAGTAAAGGAACTTTTAGGCAGAGGAGCTAAAAATGTAATAGTTACGTTAGGAGAGAAGGGATGCTATTACTTAGGGGAGGAAGGTACCCATGTAGTGGATAGTTTCAAAATTAATGCCGTAGATACAACTGCAGCGGGAGATTCTTTTAATGGGGCTTTAGCTGTAGCTTTGTGCCAAAATAAAGATATAAAGGATGCTTTAAGGTATGCCAATGCAGTAGGAGCTTTAACTGCTACTAAAAAAGGAGCCCAAACTTCATTACCGTATGGCAAAGAAGTAGAAAAATTCATCATAATGAAATAAATAATATAAGTAAAGTATGAATGATAAGTGTAAGAAGTTATCATTCATACTTTATTTTTATTTTGGATTATTGAAAAAGATAACTATAATATTAGTAAGAAGCAACCTGCAATAATAGCTAAATAATTAATATGATACAAAGGCATAATAATTCTAAAAGTGAAAGGATAAAAAGAATGAAGCTAAATAGAGAATTTTATAATAGAAATAGTACTATGGTGGCAGAGGAATTATTAGGCAAAGTGTTAGTAGTTAAGTATGATAACGCTGTGTGTAAAGGTAAAATAGTAGAAGTAGAGGCGTATATGGGACCTATGGATAAAGCAGCACATTCCTATAATAACAGAAGAACTAAAAGAACTGAGATTATGTATGGAAAACCAGGATTTTCTTATGTATACTTTATTTATGGACTTTATTATTGTATGAATGTGGTAACTAGGGAAGAGGGTATACCTCAGGCAGTATTAATTAGAGGTGTAGAACCTTTAGCTGGCTTCAATGAGATGAGCTTCAGAAGATTTAAGAAAAGCTACGATGATTTAACTAATAAAGAGAAAATAAATATTACTAATGGCCCATCAAAGTTATGTTCAGCTATGGGCATTGGGAGAGAATTTAATGCTCTAGATTTATTAGGTGATACAATTTATATAGAAGAAGGAGAAAAAGAAAGCTTTAATATTGTTACTGCAAAGCGTATTGGAATAGACTACGCAGAAGAGGCAAAGGATTATTTATGGAGATTTTACATAAAGGATAATAAATATGTATCTAAAAAATAGAAAGGGTTGGTGAAATTAATGATCGTGTTGTATTATGATTGTTTTTCAGGAATTAGTGGGGATATGAATTTAGGAGCTATGATAGACTTAGGAGTGGATGAAAAATATTTATTAGATGAATTAAATAAAATGCACTTACATGGCTACCATATAGAAATCACTCGTGATGAAAGAAAGGGAATAACGGGAACTAAGGTTAATGTGATTTTAGAGGAGCATCACCACCACGACCATGATGACGCTCCTGGCCATGACCATCATCACCATCATGAGCATAGAAACTTAATGGATATAGAGGAGATTATATATAGTAGTGAATTAAGTCCTAAGGTTAAAAAGCTTAGCATGGATATGTTTAATAAAATAGCTAAAGCAGAGAGTAAAATTCATGGCAAAACAATAGAAGAAGTTCATTTTCATGAAGTAGGTGCCGTAGATTCTATTGTAGATATTGTAGGAGCTGCTATATGCTACGACTTTTTAAAAGTAGACAAAGTGATTTCCTCTCCAATAGAAGTGGGTAAGGGTTTTGTTAATTGTGCCCATGGAACTTTTCCAGTACCAGCACCTGCAACTTTAGAAATATTAAAGGGAATACCAATTAAAAAAGGAAACATTCCTTTTGAGGCTACTACTCCTACAGGAGCTGCGATATTAGCTACTTTTGCTTCTGAATTTAGAGAAGATTTAAATATTAATATTCATAAAACTGCCTATGGAATAGGTCATAAAGACAAGGGAGATATACCTAATGTTTTAAGGGTTTTTCTTGGAGAAGTTGAAAGCTATGAAGAGTTATATATGTTGGAATGCAATATGGATGATATGAATCCGGAGATTTATCCATACGTAATGGAAGGACTCTTTAAAGTGGGGGCCATAGAAGTGTTTTTAACCCCAATAATAATGAAAAAGGGAAGACCTGGCGTAAATTTGTCTGTTCTTTACGCTACTTCAAAGGAAGAAGAGATAAAAGATTTAATATTAAAGGAGACTACTACATTAGGCTTTAGAAAATATAAAGTTCAAAGGCAATATTTAAGAAGAAATATAGAATATGTGAATACAAAATATGGACAAGTAAGAATTAAAAATTCATATTTAAAGGGTGAAAAAATAAAATCTAAACCCGAATATGAAGATGTTAAGGAAATTGCTGAAAGAGAAGGTCTACCATTTAGAGAAATATATAATAATATTTCGGAGGGGCAAAATGGAAAGTAAATATGAAAAGCTAATTAAATATTTAAAGAACTTAGGGAAAGTTGCTATTGCTTTCTCAGGAGGAGTAGATAGTACTTTTTTACTAAAAGCATGCAAAGAAGCATTGGAGGATAACGTAATTGCTATAACTGTAAAGGCTCCTTATATTCCTCTAAGAGAAATAAAAGAAGTTGAAGAAATGATAAAAGATACTTCTATAGAACATTACTTTTTAGAAATGCCTTTAATAGAAGAAATTAGGTTTAATCCTAAAGATAGATGTTATATATGCAAAAAAGAAATATTTAAGCATATAAAAGATTTTGCTAAAGATAGAGGCGCCAAGCATGTATTAGATGGAACTAATTTTGATGATACGAAAGAATATAGGCCTGGGCTTAAGGCGTTAGAGGAACTTGAAATTAAAAGCCCTCTTAAGGAGTTAGGTTTCACAAAAGAAGAGATTAGAAAATATTCTAAGGATTTAAACTTAAATACTTGGGATAAACCTTCATATGCTTGTCTTTTATCTAGAATTCCTTATGGTGAAGAAATATCTTTTAAAGAGCTAGATAGAGTTGAAAAAAGTGAAAATTACTTACATGAACTAGGATTTATAGGGGCTAGGGTAAGAAGTTATGGATATACTGCAAGAATAGAAATGTATAAAAGTCAAATGATAAGATTGCTTGAAAACAATTTACTAGATAAGGTGGTATTAGAACTAAAAGCCTTAGGATATAATTATGTGACTCTAGATCTAGAGGGATACAGAAGTGGAAGCATGGATATAATGGTAAAGGGTGGAGAAAAGAATGAGTGAACAAGAAATAAGGGAATTACTAACTAAGGTAAAAAAAGAAGAAATCTCCTTTGAAGAAGGAGTAAAAGCATTAAAGGACCTTCCCTTTAAAGATTTAGGCTTTGCTAAAATTGATAATCATAGAGAACTTAGAGTAGGATATCCTGAGATAATATATTGTGGAGGAAAAACCATAGAGCAAGTAAGAGAAATAATTAAATTTATGCTTACTAAAGAAAACAATATATTGGCAACTAGGGCTACAGAAGAAATGTATAAGGAAGTAAAAGAATTTTGCAAGGATGCAGAGTATCATAAGGAAGCTAAGATTATAAGGATAATGCAGAAAAGGCCTCAATATAGTGATAGCTATATTGCTGTAGTTGCTGCAGGCACTTCAGATATTTCTGTTTGTGAAGAAGCGGCCATAACGGCAGAGACTTTTGGAAACAAAGTAGAAAGAATTTATGACGTTGGAGTGGCTGGCATACATAGATTATTTGATAAATTGGATATAATAAGAGGAGCTAAGGTTATAATTGTAGTAGCAGGTATGGAAGGAGCGCTGGCTAGTGTAGTTGGAGGACTGGTAGATAAACCAGTAATAGCTGTACCTACCAGTGTAGGATATGGAGCTAATTTTAATGGCTTGGCAGCTCTTTTATCCATGCTAAATAGCTGTGCCTCAGGAGTTACTGTAGTAAACATAGACAACGGTTTTGGAGCAGGCTATAGTGCTAGTATGATTAATAGACTTTAAATTTATAATTTAAAGGTGAGATGAATGAGAAGAAAAAGTTCAAGAGGATTTTTCCTAATTATGTTAGCATTTTGTTTAGTATTATTTTCTTGCAATAGTAAAACTCCACAAAATGGATTTAACAAAAGACTAAGAGGGCAAGTAAATATTATTGTAGAGAAGGAAAAAGAATATTATATAAAGACATTTGCTAAGGAGTTTACAGGTGTTTTCCCTAGCGTTTCTTTTAATATTAAAGTTGAAGAAGATTTTTATGATAATACGGAAGAAATATTAAATGCTAGGGGGGAAAATAGAAATGATATTATAATAATGGACACTAAATATTCTCCCTATATAGTAAAGGAATATTCAGATGAGCTTTGGGATATTTCATCCATTCTAGAGCCTTATAAGGATAGTTATTATAAAGAAGATATAAAAAAATTTGCACTTGACCAGGGGATTTATGGATTACCCTTAGATAAAAAGCCGTATTTTATGATATATAGAAAAGATATATTTGAAAAAGGTAAAATAAAAAGTGAAAATATAAGAACCTGGCAAGAGTTTATAAGTAAATGTAAGGAATTAAATAAGAGTTTGAATAAAGATTATAAATTTATGTGGGAAGAAAAGGACAATGATATTTATCATGTAATGCTAAGTCAAGTGGCTGGGAGCAATAACTATTTTTCAGAAAACAGTAGCTTATCCTCGGATAAAATTAAAAAAGTTACTCTCACTAAAGAGCTTTTGAAAAAAGAAAATATGATATCTCGAGAAGATTTAATAGAGGGAATTAAAAAAGAGAGAGTTATAGCTACTATGGTAAGCATGGAATTATTACATGAAATAATGAACAGTCTACCAGAAATGAAAGGTAAATGGACATTGACAAAGGTGCCTGCTTTTGAAATTGGTGGCAATAGAGAAGTTCTTTTAGAAGGCCATAGCATTTTTATATCTAGAGATAGTTCAAATAAAGATGCTGTTTTAACTTTTTTAGAGTATATAATAGCTAATGAAAAAATACAACAACAGCTATTATTGGGGAAAGGTATATTCTCTTCTAATGTGAACTCTCTCAAGTGGAGTGACTTAAATAAAAAAGTAGAATACTATAATAATGCTAAATTGTGGATTTTAGCAGCAAATGCAGAAAAGCTTCTCATGGGAAAATGAGAAGCTTTTTATGAATCTTCAAAAGTTTTATTATAGGCTTCTAGGGTCTTTAATGCAGTTTTTTCCCAAGAAAATAAAGAGGATCTTAGTATTGCTTTTTCCTTAATGGAATTTTGGTAATCCATATCTGAAAGAATTTTTTCCATTATATCTTCTAAGCCTTTTTCGTCATAGGGATTTATTAAAATACCTCCATCTCCAACTACCTCAGGAATGGAAGAGAGGTTTGAGGATATAACTGGAGTCCCACAACTCATAGCTTCTAAAGGTGGAAGTCCAAAACCTTCATACAGTGATGGATATACAAATAAATCACACCCATTATATAATAACGGGAGATGACCCTCGGGCACAAAACCTGTAAAAACAATATTATCCCTTGCTTTTGTATTATTGCTCATATTAAGTAGTGATTGACCACTATCTTTATTTGCACCAACAATGACAAGTTCATATTCTATTGGAAGCTTATTGTATAGCTTGGAAAAAGCAGCAATCAGTGAGTGAACATTTTTTCTGGGACTGAAGCCCCCAATGTATAATATAAATGGTTTGGTGATGTTATAAAATTTTTTAAGAATAAAATTACACTTCTCTTTATCCATTGGTCTATATTTAATATCGGCAGCTAATGGAGTTACAAAAATCTTATCTGGATCAAATTTAGGGAAAAATTTGATTATATCGTTTTTTGACCACTGAGAAACCGTTAATATACTATGACAGTTATCAATTAATGGGGGTATTTCTTTTAAAAACTTATTTAAATATCCTTTCCCTACAGTTTCAGGCATTATATATGGAATTAAATCGTGTATAGTAATAATCTTTTTACATGACAAGTCTTGATTCAAACCTATGCCATTTTGAGGCACATGGTATAAATCTATTTCTTCTTGAGATATATTCTGTGGAAAATAATAATCTTCAAAGAAGCTCTTACTTCTTTTGGATGTGAGAGTTATCTTTGAGTTATCTTTTTTAAATTGTGTATAATTTTCACCCCACCAATAGAGATGATAAAAATTTTTCTCATCAATGTTTAATAAATTTTGTAATAAATTTTCTGTATATGTTCCAATTCCAGTCCCCTTGTAAAAATTAATTCCCCTAGCGTCAATGGCAATTTTCATTTAAATCCCTCCTTAAGGTAACAGGGCAGTTATAAAAGGTTATATATTATTAATATTATATATAGTTGAAAAAGGTGTCATTTAGCACATACAAAGGAAATTTTACATATAATACAATTATAAGTAATTTCGGGGAGGAGAAAACTTGGTAGAAGAACAAATCAAGAAAAAAATTGAAGAAGAGTATTCATTAGAGCCTTGGGACATAGAAAAGGTGAAAAATGTTTATAGGGTAATGGTGAATAAAGATAAGTATTGTTTAAAGATAATTAAGTATGAATTCAACCATTTTTTCTTTATATTGTCTGCTATTAAACATCTTCAAAACAACGGATTTAAAAGCATACCTAAAATTATAGAAACCACTAAAGGTAAGGATTATATTATGCTACCCAATAGCTGCGCATATTTAACTCCGTGGATAGAGTCAAGAGCCTGCAATTATGATAATCCATTTGAACTTAAATTAGCCGCAAAAAAATTAGGGGAGCTTCATGTAAAAAGTAGGGGGTTTAGATTAAGTGAAAGTATGAAGCCTAGAATAGGATGGTTCAAATGGTTCGAGAATTTTTCCAATAAAAAAAGAGATATAATAGATTTCAAAAATATTATAGAAAAGAAAGATAAGAAAAGTTATTTTGATATTTTATATGAAAAACACATAGAAGAGGAAATAGGAAGAATTAATAAATCTATAGAGGATTTATATAATAGTAATTATTTCTGTAAGATGAAAAAAGAAATAGGGAGTAAAGGATTTTGTCATCATGATTATGCCCATCATAATGTTTTAATAGATGAAGAGAATGAAATAAATATAATAGATTTTGATTATTGTATTTTAGATAGTCACTTGCATGATTTATCAAGCTTGATTATTAGAACTATGAAAAACGGGAAATGGGATATAGGTAATGCTAATTATATATTAAATAATTATAGTTTAATAAACTCTATAACCCAGAAAGATATAAGTATTATGGCTGCTTTCATAGGATTTCCTCAGGCCTTTTGGCAATTAGGTATACAATATTACATTGAGAAGCAGCCATGGGAAGAAGAAGTTTTTCTAAACAAGTTAAATAAAGTTTGTGAGGATAAGGACTTAAGAGAAGACTTTGTTAAGGAATTTAAAAATATTAGGTATTAATTTATGCTGGAGGTAGATTTATGAAAATTGTTAATACCTTTGAACAATATTTAATATCCAAAGGTATAGAAGTGGTTCAAGAAATTAATTTTGATCTAAAAAGCAAGAAAATAACGGAAGAAATGCTAAAGGAACAACTTAAATTGATTAGTGAGTTTCATGAAAAAGTTAAGGGAAGCACTATAGGTGTAAAGGAAAGATTAGATAGTAGAGCAGGTAGAATAGTAGAAAACTATAAAGTAAATATAAAAAAGCTTAAAAGAGACATTGTTAGATTTAAAGAAAATGGGCCTTCTCACATATTTGAAGAAATAGTTCTTTATAAAGGTGATGAATATGTAAATAGGGGTGAGGAGGTAATAAAAACTATATATGATAATAATTATTATGATTTAATATTAAGAAGCATGAAAAATAAAGAAATATGTTTGGGTAATGTTGATTTCAGTAATTTAGTTAGCGGAGAGAATATAAAAATAAAATCAGCTAAAAAAGCTAGCTGTAATATGGTAGAAATAGATTGTTATAACCTATTATATAAATATAAGAAAAAGGGATTAGACGTAAATTTTAAAGAGCTTACTAGATATTTTTGTGAATTAGAAAACTTGGAGGATAATAGTTATCGATTTATAATAGCTTGTCTATCGTTTCCTTATGAAGTGACAAAGCAATGTAATAATTATAGATTAAGAAAAGGAGAGTTTACAGAGGATGAGTATTTGCTAAAGTTACAAAAGGCTATTGTTCAAGACTCCATGACTCTGTTATAGTGGGGGTGGCTATGAGAGAAGTATATAGAAATGTTAATGATTTAGTTAAATATGATTTAGATATAGAACTTTTTAATAGATTTGATTTAGAAGTTTATGATATATATCCATTAAGAAGTATTTTTATAGTAAGTACAAGCAAAGGAGATAAAATACTTAAGAAGGTGGATTATGGGAAAGAAGACTTATTATTCATTCATGAAGGACTAAGTTATATAAGAGATAAGTTCAATAGAGTTATGAATTTTGTTAGAACAGTAGATGGAAACATATATGCTTTATGGCAAGACGAAATGTATTGCATGATAGATATAATTGAAGGAAGAGAAAGTGATTATTCTAATCCCTTAGATCTTATTGCTATGACAAAGGGGTTAGCAGAACTACATGTTGCGTCTACAGGTTTTGATAGACATTTAAAAAGTAGATTTAAACTAGGGCAAATGATAAATAAATTTTACAGGTGTTTAAAGGAGATTGAGGTCTTTAAAAATATAGCTGAAATTAATGAGGGCGAAGGGGAATTTAATGAAATTTTCTTATGTAGGGTAGAACACTATATAGAAGAGGTTAAAAAAAGCATTAATTTATTAGAAGCATCCCCTTATTATAAACTTTGCGAAGATAAAAATAAAATAGCTCTATGCCATCATGACTTGGCTTATCATAATATAATATTAAAAAATAATGAAGCCTATTTTATAGATTTTGACTACTCTATAGTGGATTTAAAGGTTCATGATATATGTAATTTTATGAATAAGGTATTAAAAAGCTCTGCATATGACATAGAACAGGGGAAAATAATTTTAAAGGAATATGGACAAATCAATGAAATAGATAGCAGAGAAATGGCAGTGCTTTACGGGGTATTAACTTTTCCACAAGATTTTTATAGTATAAGTAGAGATTATTATACAAGAAGAAAGGATTGGACTGAGGAGTCTTTCATAAATAAATTAAAGAAGAAAACAGAAATTGAAGAGTTTAGAATAGAATTTTTAAAAGAATTTGAAGGCTTGTTATAAACAAAAGCTGTCCTAGAGTAGGGCAGCTTTTATTTTATGAATTAATTATTTTATTATAGGCTATTAAGGTGTTTTTAGCTGTATTATGCCAATTTAGCTCTGAAGTTCTAATTAGCCCTTTTAAAGATAAATCTTCAGCTAGTTCCTTATTTTTAAGTACATCATACATAGAGTTGCAAAGTTCATCTACATCCTGAGGATTTATCAAAAGTGCAGCATCGCCTGTTACTTCAGGAATTGAAGTGGAATTTGATGCTATAACAGGTACACCACAAGCCATAGCTTCTGCTGGAGGTAAACCAAAACCTTCATAAAAAGAAGGATAAACAAATAATTCTGAGGCATTGTATAAAGTTGGCATATGGTCTAAAGGTATGAATCCAGGAAATATTACCTTATCCCCTACTTCTAGGTCTTCACACCGCTTTTGGTATAAGGGATAAGATAACCCTTGTTTCCCTGCAATTACTAGCTTTATATCCTTTTTATATATATCTAATAAATTACTAAAGGCTTCAATAAGTCCTAGTATATTTTTTCTTGGACTAAATCCTCCTACATAAAGTATATAATCCTCCTCTATAGAATATTGTTTTTTCATAAAGGCTTTGGAAAGCTTTTTATCTAAAGGAACATATATATCTTCGCTTGCTAAGTGGGTAACATAGATCTTTTCCTTTGGAAAATTAAAGGTCTCCAAAATATCCATTTTGGAATAATTAGATACAGTTATTATTCCATCGCACATTTGGACTATCTTTGGGAGGACTTCGCTAAAAAGCTTTAAGTACCTTGCGCTAGAAGTTTCAGGCATTTTATAAGGTATTACATCATGGAGTGTTATTACAAAGGAGCATTTTTTATCTAAAGGCAAACCTATTCCGTTTTGAGGGACGTGGTATAATTCAATGTCTTTACCCTTTAATATATTGGGGATATTAACCTCATCCCAAAAGTTTTCTTCTAAATTTTCAGTGATTTCTTCAATAGAAAAATTAGATTTAAAGTCAATATTGCTACTGCAATGGTGAGGCAAAAAAACCGTATAATCATTTACGGAATCTATTTTATTAATATAATTAATTAACTGATAAGTATAGGTACCGATGCCAGTACCTCTATACCAGTTGGCGGCCCTTCCGTCTATTCCTATCTTCATGAGGATTATCCCTTTCATAAACTAATCATAATTTATTATATTAGTTAATATGAAAAAGTGTTAATGAAATAAGAATATAATAACATATCTTCTAAAATTATAATTAATTACATATAAATTATAAGGAGGTGATTACTATGATGAGAGAATTTGAAATAGAAAGACAATTTGATATTAAGATCGAAAGCTTAAAACCTAATAAGGGTGTCTATTTACTAAAAACAAATAAGGGTCCAAGATGTTTAAAAAGAATAAATTATGGAATTCAAAAATTATTATTTGTCTATGGAGCTAAGGAGCATTTAATAGCCAATGATTTTCCTCATATAGATAGATATTTCTTAAATAGTGATGGACATCCTTATGCTATAGTAAATGAGGATATTTATACTCTATCTGAATGGATTGATGGGAGAGAAGCGGATTTTAGAAATAAGGATGATTTAATAATTGCAGCAGAAAATCTAGCCAAGCTTCATATTGCATCGATAGGATATGAACCCCCTGAGAATAGTAAATTAAAATCAGACTTAGGAAGATGGCCTAACTTAATGGAAAAGAGGATAAAAGCTTTAGATAAAATGAGAGATATGTGCAGAAAGAGGAGTAATAAGGGAAGCTTTGATATGAACTATCTTAAACATTTACAGTTCTATAAAAATATAGGGAAAAGAGCCGTTAGTGTGCTAAAAGATTCAAAATACAATGAGCTATGCAGAATAGCTGAGGAAGAAAAAAGCTTTTGCCACCATGATTATACCTATCATAACATAATTATAACTAATGAAAATGATGTGAATGTTATAGACTTTGATTATTGTAAAAGAGAAATAAGAACTTATGACATATCCTCTTTTATGATTAAAGTACTAAAAAGGGTGGACTGGGACATAGAATATGCAAATCTTATCCTAGATTCTTATAATAAGATTTACCCACTTCAAAGCTGCGAATACAGGGTTTTATTTGCATTTTTATTATTTCCTCAAAGGTTTTGGAGATTATCCAATAGATATTACTATAATGAAGTAAACTGGCCATCTAAAACCTTTAGTAATAAAATGGAGGAATTAGTAGCTGAGCAGGATAAATATATGGAATTTATTGAGAAGTTTAAAAATATGTATGATCAAAAAGAATAGTTCCTAAGGCATGCATTACTAAAATGTAAGGCATGCCTTAATTTTTGCACGGAAATTAATATGCTCTCATATTATGTAACATAAGTTTTGATTATTGGAGAGGATTTTATGCAGGTAGGAGATATTGTAGTAAGAAAATCCTATGACAAGGATATTACTTTTAGGATAATAGATATTAAAGAAAGTGATAGTGGAAGTATTTATGTGTTAAAGGGAATTAACTTAAGAATTATTGCAGATTCCTTAGGAGAGGATTTGGAAAGAGTAGATAAGGATACTTGTAGCGATTATGAACAAATATTTAATAGAAAAGTAAATACATCAATAAAAAAAATATTATTAAATAGGACAGCTATAGATTTAAGAAATTTAAATAGATCAGTAGCTGTAAAAGAAAAAAAAGACCTATCCTTTGGAAGACCAGGGAAAATACTTCACGTGGATGGAGATGCAGAATATTTAGATGTATGTTTAAAGGTTTATAAGCAATTAAATCTAGATGCGGTAGGGAAAGTAATTAAAGAAAGTGACCAACCTAAAGAAATAGTAGAAATGGTGAAACTTGTTAAACCAGATATTGTGGTTATAACTGGACATGATGGGGTGGTTAAAGATATTAAAGATTTTATGGATTTAAATAACTATAGAAATTCAAAATACTTTATAGAAGCAGTTACAGAGCTTAGAAATTATGAACCAGGGTATGATAACTTAGTTATATTTGCAGGGGCCTGCCAATCACATTATGAAGCTATATTAGATGCTGGTGCTAACTTTGCCAGTTCTCCAAGTAGAGTACTTATTCATTGCTTAGATCCTGTATTCATATGTGAAAGTATAGCTTACACTAATATTGAAAAAGTAGTATCCATAAAAGATGCTCTTCAAAATACAATAAGTGGCGCAAAGGGAATAGGAGGGCTTCAAACAAGAGGAAAATATAGAGAAGGATTCCCAAAATCTCAATATACGTAGAAAGTTGCGAGGCGATTTTACCTAGTTTTTTAGTTAAATAGTTAATTAGTTAATGAATAAATTCCATAAAGGAATTTCCACCTAAACTAAATAACTAAAAAACTAATAAACTTTTAAAATTGCATCGCAATTTTTGCATTTCCAGTTTTATTAGTAATCTTGAATAATTATGAAGATTATAGGTAATAATAACTTATGAGAGGAAATCGATAATTAATCGATGTAAAGCTTTAAATTTATTTATAAAATCCTTAATATAAATGTTGACAAATTGTAAATTTAGATATAAAATATTAGGTTTACTTGACTTAATATATATCATGATATATAATATAAGATGTGGAAAGAGGGTGTTTAGTATGGAAAGAGGAAATGTATTGGCTGCTATTAGAAGAGATATAGAACGCCATGTTGGAGAACCTGTAACTCTTAAAGCAAATGGGGGAAGAAGAAAAACCCTTGTAAATAAGGGAGTAATAGAAAAGACTTACCCCAGTATATTTGTCATCAGACTAGAGAGCGACACCCAAAGGACAGTGACATATAGTTATTCTGATGTACTAACAAAGACAGTTCAATTAGTTTATGCGTAATAAAGGCAGTACCTTATTTGTACTGCTTTTCTGTGTTTGCAGTTGATAGTTTTTTAAATAAATAGTTTCTAAATGTTTTAGTTAACGCAAAAAATCCCTTAAAGGGATTTTTTTATTTTTATAATTATTTAATTAAAATCTAAAAAGCAAAGCAACTAAAAAGAAAGATGGTAACCGCCATCTTTCAACTATGGTATAAAAGGGTATTGAGAATTTATGAGAGGTTATATGGTTAACAACCATTTTTATAATACGACAAAAAAATGTATATGTCAACAAAATATTCCCTTTGTAAACCTATACAAACAGGGTATTTATAGCTTAAAAATTTTACAAATAAATATTTAAAGTTTAATCATATTTTCTTAATTTAAGTTATATAAATAAATAGTAGGTTTATATAGGAGGGGAAAGGAGTATGAGTATGGAGCTTATTAGAGAGAATATAGAATGTGAACAGCTTTTGGGAGAGAATTCCGCTGACACAGTTGTTAAGGCAGAGTACGTAATACCGGATACACATCCGGATATAACAGAAATATTGTGCATAGAATCCAAGCCTTTCATTGTTGGTAGAGAAGCTATGAAAGACAAGGTCTATCTAGATGGACAAGTAGAATATAACATTATTTACTTAGCTAAGGAGGAGAATGGTGTAGGAGTCCATAGCATTACTTATGTAGGTAAGTTTTCAAACTACATTGATATGCCTGGAGCAGAACATAAAATGAACTGCCAATGTGAGTGCTATGTTGAACATATGGATTGTAATATAATTCATGAAAGAAAGATAGGGATTGAAGGTATAATAAAATTAAAAGCAGACGTTTATAAAAACTATAATTTTGAAATAATAAAGGATGTAGAGAACTCTTCTGATGCTCAAATGCTTAAAAATCCAATGCAGGTGGATAAAGTTATAGGAAATTACGGCTCCGACATGATTGCAAATTGTAATATTAAAATTCCAGCAGACAAACCAGAAATCGGAAATGTGTTAAAGTGTGATTTGAAAATACGTAAAAGAGAAGTAAGAATTCTTGAAAATAGGATGTCTATAGAAGCCTCTATACTAATTAACTTACTTTATAGAGGTAAAGATACAAAAGATATAGTAATGATTACCGAAGAAGTTCCCATGACTAAAGAATTAGAAATTGACAACTTAAACTCTATGATGGATAACTACACTGAGTTTAAAGTGGATTCTATGCAGATGAATATTAGAGAAGATGAAGATGGGGAAAACAGAAATGTTGAAGTAGAAGCTTTAGTTAAAACCGATTCGAAAGTAACTCATAAAGAAGATATGGATATGATAGAAGATATATACTCTCCATCAGCATTTATGGACATTAAAAAGAATAATTATAACTTAAATGTAATTCATGGTCAAACTACAACAGAAACTGTAGTTAAGGGTGATGTTGAAATAGAAGGACCTAAGCCATTAGAAGTGGTAATGTGTTCTGGTAGAGTTTGCATAACTGATAAAAGAATAGTTGAGGATAAAGTTATAGTTGAAGGAGTTTTAAATGCAGATATAATTTATAAAACAAAGGACGAGGAAAAATATATATGTAGTGTATCAGAGGAGATGCCTTTCTCGTGTCCAGTAGAGATTCCAGGATGTAAGATTCATATGCATAGTACTGCTAAGGCATTTTTGGAGAATATTGAAGCCGATGTAGAGGCTGGAGGTATAGTTCTTAAGGCATTAGTTAAGATTTATGCAATGACCAGCTATATGATGCCTAAGGAATTTTTAGTAGATATATCTCAAGTAGAAGGGAAATTACCAGAAAAGAAAGCCAGCGTAACTATATATATAGTGCAGCCAGGAGATACATTGTGGAAAATAGCTAAGAGATATTTTACAACAGTGGAAACCTTAGTTAAAATCAATAATATTGAAAATATTGATTATATAAAACCAGGTCAAAAGTTAATAATACCTGGAAGAGCATATTTATAAAATTAAAGCCTGTAGTTAATGAGTAACTACAGGCTTTAATTTTATTCTCTTTTCTTTTTAAGTGTATAATCCTCATAAAGTTGGAAAAAATATAGAATACTTAGAACAAAGGAGTGCTTTTTGTGGCGGAAAAAATAAAGGGTAATTTAATAATAATCGGTGGAGCAGAAGATAAAAATGGAGATAAAAGCATATTAAAAGAAGTATGTAGTCAAATTAATAAAGAAGAAGAAGAGTTGATAATAGCTACAGTTGCATCAGAAAGCCCAGAAAAAAAGGGTTCTGAGTATAATAATATTTTTAGTGACTTAGGTGTAAAGAATATATCTATACTCAATGTAAGAGAAAGGAAGGATGCCTTTGAACAGAAAAATATAGAAGCTATTAATAAAGCATCTATTATATTTTTCACAGGAGGAGATCAATTAAGAATAACGAGCTTGCTGGGAGGGACAGAACTTTATAAGACTATGCTTAGAAGATATGATGAAGGCTGTACTTTTGTAGGAACTTCGGCTGGAGCATCAGTAATGAGCGATACAATGATTGTTTCAGGGCCTAATGATGAATCCCCTAAAAAGTGTACTTTGAAAATGGCCCCAGGACTTGGGCTTATTAGAGGAGTAATAATTGATCAGCATTTTGCTCAAAGAGGAAGAATAGGAAGGCTTCTTGTAGGAATTGCGGAGAATCCCCAAAGTATTGGCATTGGTATTGATGAAGATACTGCAATAGTAGTTAATAGAGAGGCTCAGTTTAGAGTGATTGGTTCTGGTGCAGTATATGTTATAGATGGAAGCAATATTACATATACAAATGTTTCTGAGCAAAATCAAGATGAAATTCTATCAATATACGGTATAAAGATGCATGTATTAAAGAAGGATGATAAATTTGATTTAAGTAGGAGGATACCTTAAAAAATGAAGATTTTAAGATATAAGTATTACAGTGGAAGAAATATATATTGTCATAGGCCTTGTGTAAAGATGGAAGTAGATTTAGAAGGTTTTAAGGATATACCTAGTAAGGATATTAAAGGATTTAATGATAAGTTGGTCCAATTATTGCCTATCTTAAAGCAACATGAATGTGGAATCGAAGAAGAAATGGGTTTTGTTAAAAGATTAATTGAAGGGACCTATTTAGCACACATTTGTGAGCATATATGTATCGGTTTGCAAAATATGATAGGATTAAAAGGTGCTTATGGAAAAGCTCGAGAAATTAAGGATGATTTGTATTACATAATATATGAAGGAGAATATAAAAGAACCTCTATAGAAACAGGTAAAACAGCTGTAATGATAATAAATTCATTGATCAGCGGAAAAGAAATAAATATAGATGAGTGTATAAATAAGCTTAAAGACACACTAAAGAGAGAGCAAATGGGACCGAGTACACTAGCAATAGTAAGGGAAGCTAGAAAAAAGAATATACCCTTTTTAAGGATGGGTGATGGAAGTATACTTCAGTTAGGATATGGAAGTACGTCTAAAATGATTGAAGCCACTATCAGTGGAAATACAAGTGGAATAGGTATTGACATAGCTTGTGATAAATTGCTTACAAAAGAATTGCTATATAATCAGTGTTTACCTGTAGCAGAAGGGGTAGAAATTTTGAATCCTGTTCAATTATTGATAGAAGCTGAAAGAATAGGCTATCCCCTGGTGCTAAAACCTAGATTTGGCAACCAAGGTAAAGGAGTTTGCGTAAATTTAAGAAATGAGAAAGAATTAATCCAAGCCTATAATACTATACTAAAAAATTATAAAGATGTAATAATGGAAGAGTATATTAAAGGAAAAGATTTCAGAGTTTGTGTAGTAGATTATGAAGTAGTGGCTGTATCTCAAAGAGTTCCACCATACATTATAGGAGATGGAAGTAGTAGTATTCTTCAGCTGATAAATGAACTAAATAAAGACAGTAGAAGAGGAGAAGGTCATGAAAAACCTTTAACCAAGTTAAAAATAAATGAAGAATTAATTAATTATATTTCAAAGAATTGCTATTCATTAAATTCTATACCGAAAAAAGGCGAAAAGGTAGTTTTAAGAGAAAATGCCAATTTATCTACTGGAGGAATTGCAATTGATTTTACAGATGTAATATGTAAAGAAAACATTGAGATTTGTAAAAGAGTTGCAAGAACAATAGGGTTAGATGTATGTGGAATAGATATTTGCTGTACAGATATATCCAAACCTATAGATGGGGCAATAATAGAAGTAAATGCTGCCCCAGGTATTAGAATGCATGAACATCCTTATGAAGGAAAAAGTAGAAATGTTGGTGGTGCTATAGTAGATATGTTATTTAAAGATACTCAAAAGCAAATACCTATAATATCTGTAACAGGAACTAATGGAAAGACCACTACGGCAAGATTAATATCATATGTATTATCTTTAGGTGGATATAAAACTGGACTTACTACAACAGGTGGTATATATATTGGAAATCACTGTATAGAGACTGGTGACACTACGGGTTACAATAGTGCAATGACGGTATTAACCAATAAAGAAGTAGAGGTTGCAGTATTAGAGACTGCAAGGGGAGGAATTATTAAAAAGGGGCTTGCTTATGATTTAGCTGATGTAGGAATAATAACTAATATAACCTCTGACCATCTAGGTATAGATGGTATAGAAACCATAGAAGAATTAGCCTTCGTTAAATCTTTGATAGTGGAAGCTGTAAAGGATGAAGGATACTCTATAATAAATGCAGATAATGATGTGAGCTTAACTTTATTAGATAGGATAAAGAGTAATATTATTTTATATTCTAAGGATAAAAGTAATAAGGCTTTAACAAAACATATGGAACAGGGAGGATATGGTATATATTTGCATAATGATTTTATATATGTTGAAAAGGATGGAAATGTATTTCCTATAATAAAAGTTAAGGATATAAAAATTACTCTAGAGGGAAGACTTACATACAATATAGAAAATGCCATGGCAGCTTGTGCGGCTTTAATAAGCCTTGGAATAGATTATGCAATAATAAGAAAAGGAATGCAAAACTTTTATCTTGATGAAATTCATAATCCAGGAAGATTTAATTTGTATAAATTAAAAGATATTACTGTTGTAATAGATTACGCACACAATGTGGAAGGCTATAAGGCTGTTATGGAAGGGGTAAAGAAACTTGATTATAAGAGATTAATAGGTATTATAGGAGTTCCTGGAGATAGAAAAAATGAAGATATAATTAGGCTAGGTAATATTTCAGGAGAAAATTTTGATCAAATTTATATAAAAGAGGATATAGACAAAAGAAATAGAAAAGAAGGGGAAGTGGCTTCCTTACTTACTAAAGGAGTATTAAATAGTGGATTTGAAGAGAAAAATATAAACATTACATTAGATGAAATAGAAGCTTTAAAGAAAGCTATAAAAGAATCTAAAAAAGGAGATCTGATTATAATATTCTTTGAAAACTACGAACCTTTACTTAAGATAGTTAAAGAGGAAATGAAAGAACTTAATAAATCTGGAGAAGCGCTAGCATAGTTAACTTTTCCTTTGCTATTAATAAAAAAAGCTATACAATAATATTGTATAGCTTTTTTAGAGGAGGATTTTAACCATGAAATGTAAGGCATATGCTAAAGTAAATTTATCACTAGACGTTTTAGGGGTAAAGGAAAATGGATATCATTTGTTAAGTATGATAATGCAGTGCATAGATTTATATGATGAGATAGAAATAAAAGAAAAGGAAAGTGGTATAAAAGTCTATTGTAGCGATAAGAGGATTCCTACAGACAGAAGAAATTTAGCTTATAAGGCTGCAGAGATTTTTATGGAAAAGTATAAAATAAATAAGGGAATAGAAATACACATAGAAAAAAATGTTCCTTCTGAGGCTGGCTTAGGGGGAGGAAGTAGCGATGGAGCTGCAGTATTAAAAATGATGAGGGATTTATTCAAGCCTGAAGTTTCTAATGAAGATTTAGCAGTTCTAGGGGAAAAACTTGGAGCGGATGTTCCATTCTTTATATACGGAGGAACAGCCCTATGCGAAGGCATAGGAGAAATAATAACTCCCTTAAATAATTTTTCTAATCATAGATTAGTTTTAGTGAAACCAAACTTTGGAGTTTCTACAAAAGAAGTTTATGAAGAAGTTGATAAGAAGGTTTTAAAAGAAAGACCTGAAACAAAGCAAATAGTAGAGTATATAAATAATAATGAATTAGAGTCATTGTGTAATAGTATGGTGAATGTATTGGAAAGAGTTACTTTGGAGAAATATCCCGTTTTGATTAATATAAAAGAAGAAATGAAAAACCTTGGAAGCATAG
Source organism: Clostridium malenominatum (assembly GCF_039521365.1). Lineage (NCBI taxonomy): Bacteria > Bacillati > Bacillota > Clostridia > Eubacteriales > Clostridiaceae > Clostridium > Clostridium malenominatum. The sequence continues at coordinate 387,979 of NZ_BAAACF010000003.1, read as the reverse complement.
GCGTACTAATGAGTGGGAGTGGACCAACTATATTTGGATTTTTTAAAGAAGATGAACTTGCTAAAGCTTGCTATGATTATATGAAGAACAAATATAGCCAAGTGTATATTACTAAAACTATTTAACTCATATACTTAAAAGAAGAGAAAAGAGTGTAAAAAGCTCCGCTCTCTTCTTTTTTATTTTTATTTCACATACCTACAATGAATAATTAATAATTATATGTAAAAAATAAATAAGATTATAAAAAGTTAGGGGGATAATTTTATGGATATAATAGAGCTTTTTGATAAGTATTTGTTAATGCTTGTGACCTTTCAAGCTTTTGTAGCTGTTTTTATTGATAGCAAAAGTTTTAAAAAAGCTAATAAGTTCAAGACTTCTAGGCAAATAAAAACTATAGGAATTATGTTATTTTCCATAACTTTGATTTTATATATAGTAGCTCAGTTTTCCTATTAAAATCATAAGAATAGGGGTGAAGAAATGAAGGAAATAGTAAGAGATATGGTATCAGATAAGGTAGATGAAAACTTAAAATATTTAAAAGAGCTTTTTAAAGGAACTTCCGACATTGTTTTCAGAGAATTTTATATAGATAAAACAAAGGGTTTGCTTGTTTACGTAGACGGTATGGGAGATAGAACTCTTTTAAATAACTTTGTACTAGAAAGTTTAATGCTACATAAGAGAGAGTTAGATATTGAAGATATCAAAGATAAGTTGCTAACAGTATCAGACTTAAGAGAGGTAGAAAAGTTAAGTGAGGCAATAGACGCTGTACTATCCGGGGATACGCTTTTTTTAATTAATGGACTAGATATTTGTTACGTTATTGCATCTCGTTTCTGGCCAGCAAGAGGAGTGTCAGAACCTTCTGGTGAAACGGTGGTGAGAGGAAGTAGAGATGGATTTACAGAAACCGTTAGATTTAATACAGCTTTAGTTAGAAGAAGAATAAGAGATACTAGATTAAAGGTGATACCTAAGGTTGTAGGAAAAAGATCCAAAAGTGATGTGGTTTTAATGTACATAGAAGATATAGCCCAAGATAGCATAGTGAATGAAGTATTAAAAAGAATAGATCACATTAACATAGATGCAATTTTAGATAGTGGATATGTAGAACAGTTAATAGAAGACGATAAGTGGTCATTATTTCCTCAAACGCAAAGTACTGAAAGACCGGATGTGGTAGCTGCAGCTCTTTATGAAGGTAGAGTTGCTATTCTAGTAGATAACTCCCCTTTTGTCATAATAGTTCCTACTACGTTACCGAATCTATTTCAAAGTCCAGATGATTACTATCAAAGATGGATGTATGGTTCTGTATTTAGATTAATAAGATTTATTTCCATAATCTTATCAATAGTACTACCTAGTTTGTATGTAGCTGTTACTTCCTTTCATCCAGCTATCATTCCAACTAAACTAGCATATTTTATTGCTGCTTCTAGAGAAGGAGTCCCATTTCCGGCTTTTATAGAAGCTATAATTATGGAAATAAGCATGGCTCTCCTTACTGAATCAGTAGTCAGATTACCTAAGCCTATAGGATCAACTATAGGTATAGTAGGTGGATTAATTATAGGGCAGGCGGCAGTAAGCGCAGGAATAGTAAGTCCAATAATGATAATAATAGTATCCATTACTACAATAACAAGTTTTACTACTCCAAGTTATCAAGTAACGTCAGCTTTTAGGATAATAAGATTTATACTGATAATTTGTTCATCCATAATGGGGCTTTATGGTATAATGCTTTGTTTATTAATAGTGCTGGCACATCTTATTAGACTTAAGAGTTTTGGAGTATCTTATTTAGCGCCATTTTCCAATCCTAAAAAAGGTGATTTTAAAGATATGATAATAAGATTTCCCTTAAAATTTATGAAAGAAAGACCAGAATATATGGATACAAAAGATAGAGTAAGACAGGAATAAAAAGAGAGGTGAGTAAAATGAATGACAAAAGTTTTATATCTAGCTATGGTTTATTTTCTACCTTAGTAGTAACTATACTAGGAGTAAATGTCTTCTCGTACCCTAGTGAGCTAGCCAGAGTTTTAGGGACAGAAGGCTGGGTAGCTGTAATTATTAGTGGGATTATTGCTATTTTATTTGTATATGCCTTAAGTAGTATGATAAAGAATAATGGTTATAAGCATATCTATGAGATATTTGTAAATAGTTTTGGGAAAATATTTGGAAGAATAATATCTATATTTTTTGCCCTATATTCTATTTATTTTGTAGCTCTAGGGCTAAGAATTTTTACAGAAGAAGTTAAGGCATATTTACTAGAAAAAACTCCAACAGAATTTATATTTGTTGTAACAATATTAGTGGGTACTTATATTGTAAGAGGGGAGATAGAAAACTTAATCAAATTAAATGAAATAAGTTTTTGGATTATGTTTATTCCTGTGTTTTTCATATTTATATTTGCTATATATAAGGTTGACTTTGGTAACTTGCTGCCTATATTTAATGAGCCAATTGAAAACTATTTTAAAGGTATTACTGTAGGTATGAACAGGTATGTGGGATTCGAAATATTATTGCTAGTATTACCTTTTGTAAGAAAAAAGGATAACATTCTAAAGATAACTATTAAAGGAATAATCTTTGTAATAGGTTTTTACATAATAACCTTTATATTAGCTATAGGAGTTTTTGGTGTAGAGCAAACAAAAATTTTATTATGGCCAACTGTAACTATGGTAAAGTCTATAGATATACCCGGATCTTTCGTAGAGAGATGGGAAGGTATAATGATGAGTATTTGGATATTATTTTATTTTACCACCTTCACAAATCACTATTATTTTGCATCGGATATGATAAGAAAGGTTATGGATTTTAGAGATGTAAAACTATCCTCAACTATTTTAATTCCTTTTATTTATCTAATAGCTCTATATCCTAACAACGTCTCAGAAATATATACTCTTTCAAGAACGGTTACCCCTATATTTTTTATTGCGAATGTCGTAATAATAATAATTGCCTTTTTAATATCTTCTGCTAAAGGAGGAGGCAAAGTATGAATATAAAAAATATAAAAAAACTAATTCCAATATTATTAGTAATTTGTTTATTATCAGGTTGTTGGGATAAGGTAGAAATAGATAGAAGAAGTTTTGTATTAACTCTCGGGATTGACGCAGGAGAAGAGATAAGTAAGGTAAAGGATTTAAAAAAACTAAAACCTGATGAGCCGTTTACAGATAATAACATGAAGGTATTAAATATTACTTATGCTTTTCCTGATATAAGTCAGTTGAGTCCAGAAAAGGGTGGGGTTGCGGAGGATAAAAGTATAAATGTAGATGCCTATTCCATGGAAGATGCTTTTAGTAAAGCCACTTCTAGGAGTAGTAGGGAAATTAGCTTTGGTCACTCCAAATTAATATTGTTTGGCACAGGTCTCTTTGCCTATCCAGATGTGGCTAAAGAAGTGCTAGATTATTTGCAAAGGCAGCCAGCAGTAAATAGAAATACATTAGTTGTAATAGCAGAAGGGAAAGTTGAAGACTATATAAAAAATAAAACCTTAACTGAAAAAAACATTCAAGGTTATATAAGTGGTTTAGTAGAAAATAGTGATAGAAACAGTAGTATAATTCCTCTAGATCTGAATGAATTTCTTCAAAATCTTAGTGAAACTGGCAATGCAATAATGCCTTTATTAAGTAAAGAAGAGGGTAATAAGGGTTTACAATTACTAGGCTCTGGTATAATTAAAAATTATGAATTTAAAGGAACATTATCTCCTACAGAAACTTCAAATGTGAAGATGGTAAGAGGTAAATTAAAGGGAGGAAAAAAGGTAATATATAAAGACGGTCACCCTATAGATTTTGAAATAGATGGCATGGAAAGAAAAATTAAAGTTACAGGAGAGGATAATAAATTAATTTTCAATATAGATATAAATTTAGAAGGAGAGATAAAAGGTTATTATCTTAAAGAAGAAATATATTCTGAAAATGTTTTAGAAGAAATAGAAAATAATTTTAATAAGGCTTTAAAGGAAGAAATGGAAACTACGGTAAAAATGATTCAAGGGAAATATGGAGTAGATGTATTTGGGCTTAGTAACTATGTACAAAGATATCACCCGAAGGTTTGGAATAAAATTAAAGATAACTGGGAAGAGGCTTTTGTAAATTCTGTAGTGAAAGTTGATATAAAATGTCATATAAGAAGAATAGGAGTTTCAAAGTAAAATAAATGTATAACATATAAAAAAATGGTAATAATATCTAATAAGTTCATAGAAGTTAGGGGGATATTTATGAAAAAGCTTATTGTTATTATTACTATATTTTTTTTAAGTTTAGGTTTGTTTTTTGGTAAAGATTTGTGGACAAGTGCTAAAGGGGATATATATAGCAAGGTTATAAGATTTCATGTAATTGCAAACAGTGATTTTTCAGAAGATCAAAATCTGAAGCTAAAGGTGAGAGATGAGGTTTTAGAATACATATATCCTAAATTAAAATTAAGCAAAAATATATATGAATCACGAAATATACTAAGAGAGAACAGCGAAAATATAAAGAGGTTATCGCAAGAGGTTATCACAAAAAATGGATATAATTATAATGTAGAAGTCAAATTGGTACAAGATAATTTCCCAATTAAAACCTATGGCAGTGTTACGTTACCTCAAGGGAAATATGAAGCTTACAAAATAATTATTGGTGAGGGGAAGGGACAAAATTGGTGGTGTGTTATGTTTCCACCATTATGCTTTATTGATATCACAAAAGGGGAAGTAGATATTGAAAAAACTAATGATGTAATGAATCAGTTTTTAAATGATGAGGAAAATAATGAGATCGAAATAAAGTTTAAAGGCTTAGAAATAATTAAAAAGATAATAAAGAAATAGGAAAAGCCACTCTCTAGAATGAGGGTGGCTTGCTACATTATGGACAATTCTTTGAATTCATTTTTTTTAACCAGTTCATCTAAAAGGATATAAAGATTTTGCCCAGCATATGGTTTTGAGAATTTTATAGTATTTTTTTTCATTTCCTCAAGATATTTTTCTTCTCTTAATAAATCTTCTATAATAGAAGTTATTTGATTTTCTTTTAAATAAACAGCTAAGTTGTTCTTTAGTAAAAATTCAGCATTTTTCTCTTCTTGACCAGGAATAGGAGAGAAAAGAGCCATAGGTAAATTACATATTAAAGCTTCTGTAATAGTAAGCCCACCGGGCTTTGTCAATAATAGGTCAGAAGCTTGCATGTATTTATTTACTTTATTTGTAAAACCTATAATATGTGTTTTCTTATTTCCTATTTTAATATTATGATACTTAATTAAATCGTTATAAAGTTTTTTATTATTTCCCGTAACCACAATTATTTGTAGTTCATTATTTACTTTAAGAAGGTCTTCGTAAACCTCTTCTATTTTTCCAAGACCTAGACTTCCACCCATAATTAATAAGGTTTTCACATGGGGCGATAATCCCATTTCACCCAAAGTGTCTCTTTTATTATATTTAATGAGGAAATCCCTATTAGTGGGTATGCCTAAGTCATAAATACTGTCTTTAGGAATACCTTTCACACAGATATCTTCTATCATATCGGCGGTAGAAACTACATAGGCATCTATACTTGGATGAATCCAAAAGCTATGAGGAGCATAGTCTGTAAGTATTGATACAATAGGTACTTCTGTTTTATGCTTAGTCTTTAATATAGATAGCATTTCTGTTGGAAATGGATGGGTAGCTATCATAATATCGGGATCAAAATCATGGATTAAAGGTATAAGCTTAAAGGTCATAATTTCATTAAGCTTTGCACTGATTAAAGCTAATCCATAGTCTGTTTCTGTATAATCATATAGTTTTCCGAAGATAGCAGGACTTATTTTCAATGATTTTAAATAACCACCAATAACTACCTTATCAATAATAGGATTAATATATTTTAAAGTATCAATTATTATCACTTCTGAATTAGGATTATTAAATTCAATATGGTTTTTAACTGCTTCGGCAGCTTTGGCATGGCCGGCCCCGGCAGATACTGAAAAAATTATAACTTTCATGGAAATCGTTTCCCCTTTCATAAAATAAAATTGTATAATTTCTCTAGGAAAACTCATTATATAAACATTTTACACTATTTTTCTTAATAATATAAGTTGTATAAGCTTAAGAATTTATTAAATATTATGCCCACATTATATTTTTCTAATAACAGCATTTTATTTAATTATGAATAAATAGTCAAAATATAACAGATAATAACCAAAGAATAGTATTGGAGGGATTATAAATGAAGATGAGCAAAAAAAGAATTATATATACTATTGTTGTAAGTTTAATAGTAGTATTTTCCTCAACCTTTGCTATCCTTATGACTTTAGAAAGAACGGATTATAGAAACTATTTACAAGCAGAATACAGTAAAAATATGTATGAGTTAATTAGTTCGGTTCAAAATATAAGGGTAAATTTAAGCAAAGCTGCTATTGTTGGATCTAGAGAACAAAGTATAATAGTGTTTGAAGAAATATTTAGACACGCTAGTATAGCCGATGATAAACTTAATTCGCTGCCTATTGCTCACGAAACTGTAGAAAATTCTAGTAAATTTTTATCTCAAGTAGGAGACTTTTGTTATAGTTTAGGAAGAGCTGCTTCAGAAGGAAAGTCTTTAGAAGAAAAGGATTATAAAAATATAGAGGAGCTTAAAAACCGTTCTTTTCAATTAGAAGATAGTCTGAGTGCTGTGGCAGATGAAATAAATCAAGGAAGAGTTAAATGGGGAGAAATAAGGAAAAGAGTAAGTGGTGTATTAGCTAGGGATAATCCTGAATTATTAACAGAAAAATTTAAGGGTATTCAAAAGCAGGTAGCTCAATATCCCGCATTAATATACGATGGACCTTTTTCGGATAATATAGTGGAAATCAAACCTAGAATAAATGAAGAAAAAGAAATATCCTCAGAAGAAGGAGAAAAGATAGCAAGAAAAATTCTAGGAGAAGATAGAGTAGGGAACATAAAACTTATTAATAGAGAAGGGAATACTAAAATACCGTCTTACTCTTATGAAGCTACTATAAAAGGTAGAGGAGACAATAGTAAGGTTATTTGTGAAATTAGTAAGCATGGTGGAAAGGTAATTTACCTATTAGACAATAAAAATCTGTCAGAAGGTAAAATATCTAGAGAAAAAGCTATAGAAATAGGAGAAAAATACTTAAAGAATATAGGATATGAAAATATGATACCTATGTATGCGCTAAACTATGGTAGTACTAGTATAATAAGTTATATATATAAAGAAAATGATATAGTAATGTATCCAGATCAAATTAAATTAAAGGTAGCTTTAGATGATGGAAGTATAACGGGGATAGAATCCGAAAAGTTTTTAGTATCCCATATAAAAAATAGAAAGCTAGGAGAACCTAAAATATCAGAAGAAGCTGCAAAGAAAAGAGTAGGAAAAAAATTAAATATTAATTCTGCCAGATTGGCTTTAGTTCCTACGGAAACAAATAAAGAGGTACTCTGTTACGAATTTGCAGGAACCTATAATGAAGAGGATTTTATAGTGTACATAAATGCTAATACTGGATATGAACAAAGAATAATACAAATAATAAACACTCCAAATGGTCAATTAACAATGTAATATTATGATTTATGGTATTTTAATGGCTGGAATTCATTAAAATTCTGGCCATTGATGTTATTAATATTATTTAAGTAGTTGTAAAGTTCACTATCAATAGATACAATATTAATAACAAATTTATTAAATAAGGAGCGGTAAAAATGAAGAAAAAAGTAGCAATTATCTTTGGTGGACAATCTACTGAACATGAGGTTTCAATAGTTTCAGCCACTTCAGTGTTAAATAATATTGACTATGATAAGTATGAAGTTTTCCCTATAGGGATTACAAGAGAAGGACAATGGTTTCACTACAAAGGAAACATTAATAATATAAAGACAGGTGAATGGGAAAAGGACGTGGAAAATAAAATTCCTAATGGACAAAACTTGTTATTTAATAAAGAAGTCCAAGCGGTTTTTCCTGTAATGCATGGAATGTATGGTGAAGATGGAACAATGCAGGGATTGTGTAAGTTATTAAAATTACCCTTCGTAGGACCAGGAGTTTTATCATCAGCATTATGTATGGATAAGGTTTATACAAAATATCTTCTTGAAAGATTTCAGATTAAGCAAGCGGATTATGTAGTAGTAAATAAATATGGATATGACGACAATAAGCAATGTATCATTAATGAAATAGAAAAAAAGCTAGGTTATGATGTATTTATTAAACCAGCTAATAGTGGTTCTTCTGTGGGAATTACAAAGGCTCACAATAGAAAAGAGTTGGAAGATGGATTATTGGAAGCCTTTAAGCACGATAAAAGAATTTTGGTGGAAAAGGCTATAAATGCAAGAGAAGTTGAAGTTGCGGTACTTGGAAATAGAGAACCAAAGGCTGCAGTTCCAGGGGAAATTGTACCAGCTAAAGAGTTTTATGACTTTGAAGCTAAATATAATAATGAAAACTCTAGATTATTAATCCCAGCAGATCTAAATGATAAGCAACTAGAGGAAGTTAAGGACTTAGCATTAAAAATTTATACTCTTCTTGATTGTGAAGGACTATCCAGGGTAGACTTTTTAATGGATAAGGATACAGGAGAGTTTTACTTTAATGAAGTAAACACTATACCGGGATTTACTCAAATAAGCATGTATCCAAAGCTATGGAATGCATCAGGTAAGAGTTATTCTGAACTTATAGATGAATTAATATCTTTAGGAATAGAAAGAGAAACATACTAAAAAATAAAGGGAGAGAAAAAATGACAAGAGCTTTGGCAATGATATCAGGCGGACTAGATAGTATTTTAGCAGCAAAATTAATTAAGGAACAAGGAATAGAAGTAATTGGAATATGTTTTAAATCTTACTTTTTTAATGAAGAAAGTGCTAAAAAAATGGCTAAACAAATAGATATACCATTAAAGGTTGTAGACTTTTCCAAAGAGCATTTTCAAATTGTAAGAGAGCCAAAATTCGGTTATGGAAAAAATATGAATCCATGTATAGATTGCCATAGTTTAATGATGAACTATAGTGGGAAACTTTTAGAAGAATTAGAAGCAGAGTTCATTATAACTGGAGAAGTGCTTAATCAAAGACCCATGTCTCAAAATAGGTCTGCACTGGATATTGTAAAAAAACATTCGGGCTTTAGCGATAAAATACTAAGACCTCTTTGTGCTAAGAATTTATTACCTACAGCTATGGAACTCAACGGCTTAGTTAATAGAGAGGAGTTATTAGATATAGCTGGAAGGGGAAGAAAAGTTCAAATGGAATTAGCTGAAAAATGGGGAATTAAAGAATACCCATCTCCAGCAGGGGGCTGCAAGCTTACTGAACCAAATTACTCTAAAAGATTAAAAGAGTTGTTAGACCATGTTACAGAACCTACTTACAGAGATTTAGAACTTTTAAGATATGGAAGACATTTTAGAATATCTCCTAATGCAAAAATAATATCAACCAGAACTAAAGAAGAAGGAGAAGAAATTACAAAATACTTAGATGAAAAAGATTTAGTATTTTCTGTGTCAAATTTTAATGGCTCTACAATTATAGTAATAGGAAACCCTAAAGCAGAAGACATTGAGTTTGCAGCTAAGGTTGCGGGCAGATATAGCAAAGGTAGAGAAAAAGATATATTAAAAGTTAACTATGGATATTTTAATAGAGAAAAGGATAATTTTATAGAGTCAGTGCCAGCCACAGAAGAGGAAATAAATAAATTCATAGTACAGTAAATTCTTAGTTGGAGGTGATTTTTCTGAAAAAAACTGCTCTTATTTCAGTATCAAGTATGCAGTCAAATAAAAAAGAAGATATAGTGGAGGTAGTTACCCCTGGTAGCTTTTATAAAAAAGAAAATTCCTATTATGTAGTTTACGATGAAACTGAATTATCAGGTATGGAGGGTACTACAACTACCTTCAAAATCAATTGTAAGGATAATAAATTTTCTTTAATAAGAATGGGAACTACAAATGCAAAAATGGAGTTCCAAAAAGCTAAAGATGACATAGTACTTTATAACACACCCTATGGTCCTTTAGAATTAAAAATAGAGACTAAAGAGTTGAATATAAATGTAGATGATGAAGGTGGAGATGTAGTTATAAAATATAATCTTACTTTTACAGGGCAAAAGCCGCAAAAAACTATATTAAAGATAAATATAAAAGCACAATAGTAAAAACTATTGTGCTTTTATGTTTAAAATTAGGATTATTGGTTAATATTACAAATAAAGTTTTGGAGATGATATTATGAAATATTTCACTAATAAACTTCATTATGACATAATTATAGAACTTCTATGTGAATATAAAGGTATAAAAAAAGATGAATTGATAAAAATATTAAAGGATGAAGACTGTAAACATTTATTATTTCTTCTCTTAAAAAAGTATAATTGTGCAGATATACAAAGACTTGAAGAAGATTTTAAAATGCAAAATGATATTAAAATAAAAGAAGATATGAAAAGAGCAGAGGAAAAAATTATGTTTAATAAAAGAATAAGAGATATGTATTTTGAAGCGGAAAATATTATAGAAAAAATTAAGTAAGGTAAAAATGCATGCCCTTATAGGGGGTATGTATTTTTATTTTTAACAATATTAATAAAGGATTTTGTAAGGGAATATAGAAATTATTAAAGATAAGAAATAAAGCTTTAAAGGGGTGGTATTTATGATGTTAAATTTTGACTTGAGTATTGCAATTAAAGATAAAAGTAGTAAATACAATATAGCTAATACCTCTTTGTTTAGGCTAAAACAAAGCTGTGAGTCATTTGGGGAGATTTTTGATGTAGAAATTAACGGTGGACTTATAAGTACAAGTATAATTTGTCCAATTTGTGGAGATAATCATAGATATAAATTCTCGCTGAAGAAATTAATCAATGGAACAGTGGCTGTAGGTGGCTGTGATAAATTAGGGATGCCTATTTTATACATAGGAAATGGAATAGAAATCCGTAATAAAACATGGAAATATAATAATTTAAATAAGGAAATATATGGGCTATAATAGGTAGAAGTTATATAAAAATGTAGATTAATACTTTTAAATAAGGTATAATATTAAAGCGATGTATCCTTTCTAGTTTTTCTTGTGATTTTCCCAATTTTGTTTACATAGAGTTTATAATTTAATATTGGAGGTGCAATTTTTGTCAAATAACGAATTAGAAAATATGACATTAAATGAATTGAAAGAGCTAGCAAAAGAGCTAGGTATAAAAAACATATCAAAATTTAAAAAGATTGAATTAATGGAAGAAATAAAGAAAGTATCACCTATGTACATAGAAAAAGACGGTATGATATTAAGGGAAAAAATCAGCCCTAAGGTCAATAAATCTTCTGAAATAAATGATGTTGTAGAGGAAGAAAAAGATAAAAAGATGGATCAATCTCAAAACGTTGAAAGTGAAAAAGTTGAAGATAAAAAAGAAAGATTAGCTGAAATGATAAATGAATCTAATTCAGCAAAAGGTGTATTAGAAATAATTGAAACTAACAATTATGGTTTTTTAAGAGGTAAAAATTATTTAACAGGTCCAGATGATATATATGTATCCCCTTCTCAAATAAGAAGATTCAATTTAAGAACAGGTGACGAAGTTGAAGGAAAGGTTAGAACTCCAAAAGAAGGAGAAAAATTTAAAGCCTTACTGTATGTTGAGAGAGTAAACGGAGAAGAGCCTGAAAGGGCAGTTAGAAGAAAACCTTTCGAAAAATTAACTCCAATTTACCCTGAGAATAGAATAAGACTAGAAACCGTTAGTACTGATTTGTCAACCAGATTAATGGATATAGTATGTCCTATCGGAAAGGGTCAAAGAGGAATAATTGTAGCCCCTCCAAAGGCAGGAAAAACAACCTTGCTTAAAAAGATAGCGCAGAGCGTTTCATCCAATCACCCAGAAGTTAAATTAATAGTTTTATTAATAGATGAAAGACCTGAAGAAGTAACAGATATGCAAAGGTCAATAAATGGAGAGGTAATCTACTCTACCTTTGATGAAGAGCCAGATCACCATACTAAAGTTGCGTACATGGTTCTTGAAAGAGCTAAAAGAATGGTAGAACAGGGCCAACATGTAGTAATATTGCTAGATAGTATTACTAGACTCTCTAGAGCGTATAATTTAACAATAACTCCTACAGGAAGAACTCTATCTGGAGGGCTTGATCCAGGAGCGCTAATTATGCCTAAAAAGTTTTTCGGAGCGGCTAGAAATATTGAGGAAGGCGGAAGCTTAACTATACTTGCTACTGCTCTAGTTGAAACAGGTAGTAGAATGGATGATATGATATTTGAAGAATTTAAAGGTACAGGAAATATGGAAGTACATTTAGATAGAAAACTTCAAGAAAGAAGAATATTCCCAGCCATAGATATTTATAAATCTGGAACGAGAAAAGAAGATTTATTACTTTCTCCTATAGAGAACGAAGCTGCATTTAACATAAGAAAAGTATTATATAATGACAATAATACGCAAAATGTTACAGAACAATTAATAAATATGTTATGTAAGACAAAGGATAATCAAGAGTTTGTTTCTCTTATAAGTAAATTAGATTTTAAAGAAAAAGGCAAATAAAAAAATAAACCCGAATACTGAAAAATCAATATTCGGGTTATCTTTTTATTCAAAAAAAGATATATTATTCTTGTTCTTTAGCAATGTTGAACTTTCTCATAAATCTTTCTACTCTTCCGGCAGCGTCAACTATGTTCTGTTTGCCAGTGAAGAATGGGTGGCATTTAGAGCATATTTCAACTTTAAGTTCATTTTTAGTAGAACCTGTAGTAAAAGTATTTCCACATGCACACTTAACTACCGCTTCTTGGTAATTTGGATGTATGCCTTCTCTCATTGTTATTCACCTCTTTCGAATTTTACACTATATCTGAAATTTTAACTACTAAATTATAACATAGCCATAGTCTACGAGTCAATAAATTTTAATTATACCTCTTTAATATATTCTTTAGGTCTGATAAAATATAGTTGTTTTATAAATTTGTTTTATAAATTAAGAGGAGGGCTAATTTTATGTACGGACCAGATAATCATGGATGGATTGAAGTAATAGCAGGACCTATGTATAGTGGGAAATCTGAGGAACTTATAAGAAGAGTTAGAAGAGTAAAAATAGCAAAACAAAAGGTTCAAGTGTTTAAACCAGAAATTGATAATAGATATAGTAAAGAGGATGTAGTATCTCATTGTGGAGAAAAGGAAGAGGCGATTCCTGTTAGAAATTCTACTCAGATATTAGAATTAATACATGAAGATGCGGATGTGGTGGCCATCGATGAAGCACAGTTTTTCGATGAAAATATTGTGAAAGTCGTATGTGCTCTTGCGGATAAACATAAGAGGGTAATATGTGCGGGTTTAGATATGGATTTTAGAGGAGAACCTTTTGGAAGTATGCCAGAGCTTATGTCTGTAGCTGAGTTTGTAGATAAAATACAAGCAGTGTGCATGAAATGTGGAAGGCCTGCCACTAGAACTCAAAGGCTAATAAATGGACAGCCCCCTAAATATGACGACCCAATAGTTTTAGTTGGAGCAATGGAGTCTTATGAGGCAAGATGTAGAAAATGTCATGAAGTATTAAAAGATGGGGTGAGATAATGAGAAAAAACTGCAATGTTGGTGGACAGGCTCTTATAGAAGGGGTAATGATGAGGGGTAAAACCGGCATAGCTACTGCGGTGAGAAAAAGTGATGGAGAAATAGTAGTAACTAAAGAGGAATTCATTCCTTATTCAAAAAGGAATAAAATATTAGGACTTCCTATAATAAGAGGATTTGTGTCTTTGATAGAGTCTTTGATAGTAGGTATGAAAAGTTTAAACTATTCCGCCTCCTTTTTTGAAGAGGAGGAGGAAGAATCAAAATTTGATAAGTGGTTTCAAGGAGTTTTTAAGGATAAAAGTAATGATGTTTTAATGGGGTTTTCATTTGTAATTTCCATGATTATATCTATATCCTTATTTGTTGCTTTACCTAATGTAGTAGCTAACTTATTTAAAAAATTTGGAATAGAAAATACGGTAATGTTAAATATAATAGAAGGGATAATAAGGGTAACTCTATTTATAATATATATAACTCTTATAAGCAAAATGGAAGATATTAAAAGAGTTTTTCAATATCATGGTGCAGAACATAAAACTATATTTTGTTATGAAAGTGGAGATGAATTAACTCCAGAAAATGCTCAAAAATACACTAGACTTCACCCAAGATGTGGAACAAATTTTATGTTTTTAGTCATGATAGTAAGCATAATGTTATTTTCTCTTGTTGGTTGGCAAAGTTTAACTCAAAGAATTTTATACAGGATACTACTTCTCCCAGTAGTTTCAGGAATAACTTATGAAATAATAAAATGGATGGGTAGAGGGGAAAGTTATTTATCTAAAGTTATGGCAATGCCAGGGTTAGCACTTCAAAAGATTACTACTAATGAACCAGATTTATCTCAATTAGAAGTTGCTATAAAATCCTTAAAAGTAGCGGAAGGAATAGATGTTGATGACTAAGGTTAAAAATACTATTGGAGAACTTTTAATTAAGGGCTTTAATATATTAAGGGAAGAAAATATACCAAGCTATAGGTTAGATTGTCAACTCCTTTTAGGAAAGGTAATAAATAAGGATAAGTTATTTATTATGTTAAATAGAGACCTAGAGATAAGTTTAAAGGAAGTAGAAGAATATTTTAAATTAGTAAATTTAAGAAAGAATAAAATGCCTGTAAAATATATTCTAGGGCAGTGTGAATTTATGAATTTAGACTTTTTAATAAAAGAAGGAGTGTTAATTCCAAGGCCGGATACAGAAATTTTAGTGGAAAAAGTTATTGAAGAAGTAACTAAAAATAAATACGAGACTTTATGTGATCTTTGCTGTGGCAGTGGTATCATCGGCATATCATTAGCAAAGTATAAGGAGAATACTCTTGTTGATTGCTACGATATCGAAGATATACCCTTGGAAGTAACCTATAAGAATATATTGCTTCACAATTTACATGAGAGAGTTAAAGTATATAGAAGTGATTTACTAACTTATGCAATAAATGAAAATAAAAAATATGATGTTGTAGTTTCTAATCCTCCATATATTAGTGAAGAAGACATGAAAGAACTTATGGAAGATGTTAAAAACTATGAGCCACATAGGGCGTTACATGGTGGGGAAGACGGATTAGACTTTTATAGAAAAATTGTTTTTCAAAGTAGGGATATATTAAATAGTAAAGGTATGATAGCCTTTGAAATTGGATATAATCAAGGAAAAGAAGTAATGAGCTTGCTTGAGGAAGATGGTTTTGAGGAAATAGAGTGTATAAAGGATTTAGCGGGGCTAGATAGAGTGGTTGTAGGCAAAAAACTTTAGTAGAAACTCGTTGATTTATATAAAAAATTTATGTTATAATAAATAGTTGTTAAAATATTATTACGGAGTGAGAAAATATGTTAGATAGACTTAATTTTATAGAAAGTAAATATGAAGAGTTGTCCATAAAAATAAGTGATCCTTCAGTTATGGCAGATCAAAAAGAGTGGCAAAGACTTTGTAAAGAGCATTCAGACTTAGAAGAAATAGTTGTAAAATATAGAGAATATAAAAAAGCACAGGACAGCCTAGAAGCTGACAAAGAAATGCTAAGAGAAGACTTAGATAAAGAACTTAAAGAAATGGTTCAAGAGGAAATAAAAGAGTTAACAACTCTACAAGAGACTTTAGAAAATGAGCTAAAGATACTTATGCTTCCTAAAGATCCTAACGATGACAAGAACGTTTTTGTTGAAATAAGAGGAGGAGCAGGGGGAGATGAAGCTGCGTTATTTGCAGCTAATCTCTTCAGAATGTATACAAGATACGCAGAAAGAACTGGTTGGAAAATAGAACCTGTAAGCTCTAATGAAACAGATATTGGCGGACTAAAAGAAGTAGTATTTATGATTAAAGGAAAGGGAGCTTATAGCAGATTAAAGTATGAAAGTGGAGTTCATAGAGTTCAAAGGGTTCCAGATACAGAATCTAGCGGAAGAATTCATACATCTACTTCTACAGTAGCGGTTTTACCTGAGGTAGAAGATGTTGATGTTGAAATAAATCTAAATGATATTAGAGTAGATGTATTTAGATCCTCAGGACATGGTGGTCAGTCAGTTAATACCACAGACTCAGCAGTTAGACTTACTCACTTACCTACTGGACTTGTAGTGTCTTGCCAAGATGAAAAATCTCAGCTTAAAAATAAAGAGAAGGCAATGAAGGTATTGAAGTCAAGACTGTTTGATATTGCTCAGGCAGAAAGAACTGCAGGTATAGCAGAAGATAGAAAAAGTCAGGTTGGTACGGGAGATAGAAGTGAGAGAATAAGAACTTACAACTATCCTCAAGGAAGAGTTACAGACCATAGAATAGGATTAACTCTTTATAGATTAGATTCTTTCCTTGATGGAGATATAAATGAAATGTTAGATGCTCTTATAACTACGGACCAGGCAGAGAAAATGAAAAAGTTAGGAAATAACTAATATTAAGAAAGAGGTAAGCCATGAATATAAATAAAGCCATTATAAAGCAAAAAAAATCTTATAAAAGATTTCTGCTAATAATGGGCTTTATTTTTTTTGCTTTGCCAATAGCATTAGTGATTACAAAAGAAACAAATGTTTTTTATATAGTATACTTGGCATTGATAGAAACATTAATAATAATTGCTATTATTAGGAAAATAAATAATGAAAACCTTAAAATCTTTGATGAGGGTTATAAAATTAAGGTAGTTTCAGGCATAAAGAAAGAGAGTTTAACTATAATTTGCAATAAAGTAGCGTTAGTACATGTGGAAGAAAAGGATTTTTCAGTAGTAATAATAGCTACAGCTAAATTTAGAAATAAAAAGGTGTTTCCAATAAGTGAAAAGTTCTTAAAAAACCATGGATATATAGCCCATTATTATAATAAAATGAAGATTTTAAATCCAGAAAAGGATTATTTTTATGTTATTATAAAAAGAGGAAAATATTTAAAATATAAACTTTTAGATGTAATTTATAAAAATTGTGTATATGCCTATTTTACGGATGAGACTATAGAAAAAATTAAAGAATATAGAAATGAAGTGAATTAAGAATATTTATAAACCACCTTCAATATTATCTAAAGAGAGTAAAATTGAGAAGGTGGTAAATTGAATAAGTTAATATTGTTGATTATACTAGGAAGTATAATATCGCTTCTAGGCACTGCTATAGGAGCTTTTATTGGAGTGGGGATTAAAAATCCGTCAAAGCAACTATTAAGCATATTAATTGGTTTTGCTGGAGGGCTTATGCTGGCTGTAGTGGTTTTTGATTTAATTCCAGAGGCTCTGCAAAATTGGAGTTTTATTAATACAGCAATTACTTGTTTATGTGGTATTATACTTGTAAGTTTGATAGATAATAGGCTACAAGATAAAAAAGTAGATAGAAACATTAAGATGGCTTTAATTACAGCTGTAGGTTTAATGATTCACAACTTTCCAGAAGGGGTAATTATGGGTTGTGGATTTGCAGCGGGAAGTAGCTTAGGTATAAAAATGAGTATAATAATTGCTATACATGACATACCAGAAGGTATAGCTATAGCAGCACCTTTAAGAGCATCAAAAATGAAGAGATTTAAAATACTAATATATACTATAGCTACAGCTACTCCTACGATCATAGGGACTTTTATAGGAACGTACATAGGCAAACTATCTACAAATGCGCTAGGATTAAGTCTGTCTTTTGCTTCAGGTATAATGCTTTATGTGGTTTGTGGAGAAATGATACCGGAGTCTGAAAGTACTTTAGGTGTGATAGGAGGTATAATTTTTGGATTAGTGATAATTTCTTTATTATAAACATAGTTCTTGAAAATATTTATTTACACTAAAGGGAGATGTAATTTTGGATACAAAGGTTGTTTATTTATATGAACAAAATTTAGATGAAGAAACTTTAATAGAGTGCGGAAGAATTGTAAGAGAAGGCGGATTAGTAGTTTTTCCAACGGAAACTGTATATGGCTTGGGGGCTAATGCTTTAGATGGAGAGGCAGTAAAAAAAATATTTAAGGCAAAGGGAAGACCTCAAGATAATCCTCTAATTGTTCATATAGCAGATGTAGGGAGTATTAAGCCGTTGGTAAAGGAAATACCTGAAATAGCAAAGAGTTTAATGGAAAAATTTTGGCCAGGACCATTAACTATAATACTAAAAAAATCAGAATTGATTCCATTAGAAACCAGTGCTGGACTGGATAGCGTTGGAATAAGGATGCCTTCAAATATTATTGCAGCTAAGCTTATAGAGGAATCTAAAGTTCCTATTGCGGCACCATCGGCTAATATTTCTGGAAGACCAAGTCCAACGGATATGGAAAGATGCATTGAAGATCTTTTTGGTAAGGTAGATTATATAATAGGAGGAGAGAAATGTGACTTTGGCTTAGAGTCCACAGTTGTAGATTGTACAGAATATCCTCCTTGTGTACTCAGACCTGGTGGAGTTACTTTAGAGATGTTACAAGAAATAGATGAAAATATTTATATAGACCCTGCAATACTAAAAAAGATTGATGAAACCTTTAAGCCTAAAGCTCCAGGGATGAAATATAGGCATTATGCGCCGAAAGCTCCTTTATACATTATTCAAGGACAGAGAGATAAGGTAGTAGAAAAGATAAATAGTATGGTTGAGGAATATAAAAAAGAAAATAAGATGATAGGGGTAATTGCTACAGAAGAAACTAAAGATCTATATAAAGATGCTTTAGTTATATCCTTAGGAAGTATAAAGGATATGAAAACTTTGGGGAAAAACCTATTTGAAACTTTGAGAGTTTTTGATGACAAAGGGGTACATGAAATATTTTCAGAATGCTTTGAAGAAAAAGGTATAGGTATTGCAATTATGAATAGATTAAAAAAATCATCAGGATACAATATAATTAATGTATAATTATTCTTATAATAATGGTTGACATATCATATGTAATAAGCTAAAATCTTTAACGATAGTTATAAAAATTTTATGGAGGTGCTTATGAAAATACTGTTTTTATGTACAGGAAATACTTGTAGAAGTTGTATGGCTGAAGTCATCTTTAATTCATTAAAAAATGAAAGTTTTCATATAGCATTTTCAGCAGGTTTAGCTGCAATACCTTATAGTAAAACCTCTTTAAATTCTGCTTTAATAGTTAAGGATGAGTTTGGAATAGATATAAAAGATAGATATGCAGTTAAATTAACAGAAGAATTAATTAATGACTCTGATTTAATATTAACTATGACTTCATACATGAGAGAATTAATAATTCATAAATTTCCTGAGTATAAGGAGAAAGTATTTTCATTAAACAGCTATGTCGGCATAGAAGGGGATATAATTGACCCGTATGGCGGCAACATTGACGTTTATAATAATACATTCAAAGAGCTTAAAAATAGTATTTTATTACTATTAAATAAATTAGAGGAAGATAAGGGTATTCGGTAGAATGCTTAATCTTCCTTTTTTGCGTAATTAATTATTAAATTATGGAGGTGTAGCAATGAAAATTGCATTAGGAAGTGACCATGCAGGTTTACCTTTAAAAAAGGAAATTATTAAACATTTGGAGAAAAAGGGTATTGAAGTTAGAGATTTTGGTACTCTATCAGAGGATTCTTGTGACTACTCTGACTACGGATTGTTAGTAGCAGAAGAAGTAGTTAGTAAAAGATTTGACTTTGGTATATTAATTTGCGGTACAGGTATAGGAATAAGCATTGCTGCAAATAAAGTTCCGGGAGTAAGAGCTGCTCTTTGTGGAGATACTTTTAGTGCACATTCATGTAGAGAACATAATGATGCAAATATATTAGCTCTAGGTCAAAGAGTTGTAGGCTTAGGTTTAGCCCTTGATATAGTGGATGCTTTTTTGGGAGCAAAATATGAGGGCGGAAGACATGCAAGAAGAGTCGATAAAATATCACAAATTGAGAAAAAATATAATAAATAAATTTTAGGAGGAATTAATATGAGCAAAGTAACACAAATAGGACATCCTTTAATACTACATAAATTAAGTTTTATAAGAGATAAAAACACTGGGTCAAAGGAATTTAGAGAATTAGTTGAAGAAGTAGCTATGCTTATGGCTTATGAGGTAACAAGGGATTTAGAGCTAGAAGAAGTTGAAATAGAAACTCCAATCTGCACTGCAAAATGCAAAATGCTAGCAGGAAAGAAGGTAGCAATAGTTCCTATATTAAGAGCTGGTCTTGGAATGGTAGATGGAATGTTAAGCATGATACCAGCAGCAAAGGTAGGACACATAGGACTATATAGAGATGAAGAAACTTTAAAACCTGTGGAATATTTCTGCAAGCTTCCACAAGACATTGGAGAAAGAGATGTTATAGTTACTGATCCAATGCTAGCTACAGGAGGTTCGGCTGTAGATGCTATAACTCTTTTAAAAGCTAAAGGAGCTAAATACATAAGACTTATGTGCTTAATTGCTGCTCCTGAAGGAATAAAGGCTGTTCAAGAGGCTCACCCAGATGTAGATATTTATATAGCAGAAATAGATGAAAAATTAAATGAAAAAGGATATATAGTTCCAGGTCTTGGAGACGCAGGAGATAGATTATTTGGAACTAAGTAAAAAATAAAGCTGGCACATTGCCAGCTTTGTTTTTTTGACCTATAATAGTAAATGATATATTGTACGAGGGGATGTAAAATGGAAAGAAGAGATAAACATAATTATTATCTTGATATAGCTGAAACAGTTCTTGAAAGAGGCACTTGTTTGAGAAGAAATTATGGATGTGCTATAGTGAAAAATGACGAAATTATTTCTACAGGGTATACTGGGGCACCTAGAGGTAGAAAAAATTGTAATGATTTAGGATTTTGCAGAAGAGAACAATTAAAGGTACCTAGAGGAACTCAATATGAGCTATGCAGATCAGTACATTCCGAGGCGAATGCTATAATAAGTGCATCTAGAAAAGATATGATAGGGGGTACCTTGTATCTTGTAGGTAAAGATGCCAATACAGGAGAATTGGTCAAAGACGCTAACTCATGCATTATGTGTAAAAGATTAATTATAAATTCAGGAATAGAGTTTGTAATAATTAGAGATACTGAAAAAGATTATAGAGTTATTAAAGTGCAGGAATGGATTGACAATGATGATTCACTATCTGATACATTCGGATACTAATAAATATTTAGCCCTTATTGATTAGAGAGGTAAAATATGAAAAATTTATTTACAGTAGCTATTTTTTCTACTATATTATCGTTTTTATTTACACCATTAGTTAAAAAACTTGCATATAAATTGAATGTTATAGATATACCTAAAGATAAGAGGAGAATACATAAAAAACCTACGCCTCTATTGGGGGGATTAGCTATATACATGTCCTTTATTATTTCGGTTTTACTAAAAGTAGGTCCTTTAACTAGGGCGCAAAAGGGAATAATAATAGGAGCAACAATTATTTTGATAGGTGGATTTTTAGACGATAAATATGAAATAAAACCTTTGGTAAAACTTTTGTTTCAGTTATCATCAGCTGGAATATTGATTGTATATGGAGTTAAAATCTCATTAATTACAAATCCCTTCCCAGGGGTTGCTCAATGGTTAGACTTGGGTTACTTATCCATACCATTAACTATACTATGGGTGGTTGGAGTCACAAATTCCATAAACTTAATAGATGGATTGGATGGATTGGCAGCAGGGGTAGCTTTAATATCTTGCTTTACTTTATTTATAATAACATTATTTACTATTAAAACTAGATTTGAAGCTGCTTACTTAACTATAGCTCTATGCGGAGCGATATTAGGTTTTCTTCCGTATAATTTTAATCCGGCATCTATATTTATGGGAGATACAGGGGCTCAACTACTTGGATTTTTATTAGCCTCAATATCCATTGAAGGGGCAATTAAATCTGCAGCTGCCTTTGCTATTTCGGTACCAATCTTAGCACTGGGTCTACCTATATACGATACTTTATTTGCTATGATTAGAAGAAAGATAAATGGAAAACCTATAATGGAAGCGGATAAGGGCCACTTACACCATAGATTGCTAGACATGGGTTTAACTCAGAGGCAAGCTGTTATAATAATGTACTTAATAAGCGCAATACTAGGAAGTTTTGCAATTTTAGCCATGCAAGTAAGCAGTCAAAGCTCTTATTTTTTATTAGCTATAGTAATGTCTATGCTTGTTATAATTGCTTGGAAATATGGTTTTTTCAAGCATAAAGAATAACTGCCAATAAATTGTGGAGGTAGAGTTATGAATAAAATTAAGGTTATTACTATATTTGGTACTAGACCTGAAGCGATAAAGATGGCTCCTTTAGTTAAGGAGTTAGAAAATATAAGTGAAATCGAAAATAAGGTATGTGTTACAGCGCAGCATAGGGAAATGTTAGATCAAGTTTTAGATTTATTTCATATAATTCCTGATTATGATTTAAATATAATGAAGGACAAACAAAGTCTTACTGGTATTACCACCAGGGTATTAGAAGGATTAAAGGATATATTCGATAAAGAAAAGCCTAACTTAATATTGGTTCATGGAGATACTACAACGACTTTTGCAGGTGCATTAGCTGCTTTTTATAATAAAATTAAAGTGGGTCATGTAGAAGCAGGACTAAGAACCTTTGATAAGTATTTTCCATTTCCAGAAGAGATGAATAGAAAATTAACAGGTTCTATTGCAGATCTGCATTTTGCACCAACTACTACTTCTAAAGAAAATTTATTAAGAGAAGGTGTAGCGGAAAAAGATATTTTTGTAACTGGTAATACTGTAATTGATGCTATGAATTTTACTGTAGAAAAAAATTATGTGTTTCAAAATTCATTATTAAATGAAATAGATTATAATAATAAAAAGATTATAATGGTTACAGCCCATAGAAGAGAAAATTGGGGTAAGGGCATAGAAAATATATGTATAGCATTAAAAGAAATTGTAGCAACCAACGAAGATGTAGAAGTGGTTTATTTAGCACATTTAAATCCATTGGTAAAAGATGTGGTTATAAAGCATTTAGGAAATTTAGATAGAATACACATTCTTCCTCCTTTAGATACAAAAGAAACCCATAATCTAATGAATAAATGTTACTTAGTTATGACGGATTCCGGTGGACTGCAAGAGGAAGCACCTCACTTAGGAAAACCTGTGATTCTTCTAAGAGATGTGACTGAAAGACAAGAGGCAGTAAATGCTGGAACGGTGAAAATTGTCGGAACAAAGATTGAAGATATATTAACAGAAACAAATGGTTTAATTAGGGATTTTTTGAAATATGAAAAAATGAGTAAGGCCATAAACCCTTATGGAGATGGGAATGCTTCTATTAGAATAGCTGAAAGTATCTTGTATTACTATGGTTTCGAGAAGAATAGACCAGAAGATTATAATATAGTATAAACTTTGTGTTTTTTTTAACAACTTTATATTGATAAAATAACAGAATAGGTTTATAATTAAATTGTTGACAAAATAATCAGTTATTTAGTATGAAAAATTTATAATTATAATAATAGGAGGGTTTATTAATGAGAGAAGTAGTAATTGCAAGTGCGGTTAGAACAGCAATAGGAGCCTTTGGTGGAGGATTAAAGGATGTTGCTGCAGCAGATTTAGGAGCTACAGTTATAAAAGAAGCTATAAACAGAGCAGGAATCAAAGGTGAACAAGTTCAAGAAGTTATAATGGGTAACGTTTTGCAGGCGGGACTTGGACAAAACGTTGCAAGACAAGCTGTTATAAAGGCAGGATTACCAAACGAAGTTCCAGCATTTACTTTAAATAAAGTTTGTGGTTCAGGATTAAGAGCTGTTAGTTTAGCTTGCCAAATGATAAAAGCTGGAGATGCTGACGTAATAGTTGCTGGTGGAATGGAAAGTATGTCAAAGGCACCATACATATTACAAACAGCTAGATGGGGACAAAGAATGGGTAATGGACAAATGGTTGATACCATGATAAACGATGGTTTATGGGATGCTTTCAATAACTATCACATGGGAATAACAGCTGAAAATATTGCTGAACAATGGGGATTGACTAGAGAAGAGCAGGATGCTTTCGCAGCAGCTTCTCAACAAAAGGCTGAAAAAGCTATAAAAGAAGGAAAATTTAAAGACGAAATAGTTCCAGTAATGATCCCTCAAAGAAAGGGAGAACCAGTAGCTTTTGATACAGATGAGTATCCAAAGTTCGGAACAACTATAGAAAGTTTAACTAAATTAAAGCCAGCATTCAAGAAGGATGGAACAGTTACAGCGGGTAACGCATCAGGTATCAATGATGGTGCGGCGGCACTAGTTATAATGAGCGCTGACAAGGCTAAAGAATTAGGAATAACACCATTAGCAAAAATTACTTCTTATGGTTCAGCAGGATTAGAACCTTCAATAATGGGATACGGACCATTCCATTCAACAAAGATAGCTTTAGAAAAAGCTAACTTAACTATTGAAGATATTGACTTAATAGAAGCTAATGAAGCTTTTGCTTCTCAGAGTTTAGCAGTAGGAAAAGATTTGAAATTTGATATGGAAAAAGTTAACGTAAATGGTGGAGCTATAGCTCTTGGACATCCAATAGGAGCATCAGGTGCAAGAATACTAGTTACACTTCTTCATGAAATGAATAAAAGAGACGCTAAGAAGGGATTAGCTACTCTTTGTATAGGTGGAGGAATGGGAACAGCTCTTATCGTTGAAAGATAATATATAGTAAATAATAAAAAAGGAAGATAGTTTTCTTTCTAGAAAACTATCTGCCTTTTTTATTTTAAGAAAATTATAGTGTTATAGTTTGTAACATTTTTGCCAAAATATTATATATTGATAATATATTTAGTGAATAAAAAAATCAGATGTGTCTATAATTTAATTTAAAGGGAAAAAATGGATTAAATTATAGGGGGGAAGCTATATCTTAGCGTAATATATGAAAAGTAAGAGATTTATGTTAATAATAAGCGTTATATGCTTAGTTTTTTTAATTTTAAATGTGGATAAGCCTAAGGCAACAGGCTCGGGACTTCTTTTACAAGATATTGTTCAGGAAGCTAAAGGAGACATACAGGAGTGTGGAGTTAAAACAAATTTTATAACTTATGAAGATGACAAAAAGCAAATTCATGATATATTAAAAAAATTAAAAATTGATAAATATAATTATACAAATGTTAGAGAGAATAAGAAAATTTATGGAGTAGAATTCAATAGCGGAAATATAAAAGGATATATTCAAAGTACTAACTATGAAAAATATAATGTAATAACCATAGATTTTATAAAAGAAACAAGTAATTATGATTTGGATGATATGGAAATAGAAATTAGTGAGGCCATAGATAATAGAGGTACAAGTTATTTTAAGTATATAAAGGCTAAAATTTATGAGGATAATTTAAAGGATGTAAATCGTAAAATAAAGGCTCTGTTGAAGAGAGAAGATGCAGAAAATATAAATTCTATAAAAATCGACAATGGATATAGTACGATTGCGTACAGTAAGAAATTTAATCCTATTACAATAGGAGGAAAACTTATAGATTTAAATTATGCGTTATGTAATTACTACTCTGGTAATTATATTATTATTGGAACGCCAGAAATACTTACTTCTTATTAGAAATTTGTAATGGAGGATAATGATGGATAAGATTGTAGTAAAGGGTGGAAAAACCTTAAGTGGAGAAGTTAAAATATGTTCAGCTAAAAATTCTGTTTTACCCATTATAGCAGCTAGTATATTAGGGAATGGGGAATGTATTATAGAAAATGCTCCCATGTTAGAAGATGTTTTTGTAATAAGTGATGTGTTAAGGTCTATTTCCGCAGAGGTTAATATAGACAAAGAAAGCAATAGAATAGCTATAAAATCTTCTGGAATATCGAGCATTGAACCTTCCTGCGATTTAGTAAAAAAATTAAGAGCATCTTTTTTAATTATGGGACCCATGCTTGCTCGGTTTGGAAGAGTTAGAATATCTCTTCCAGGAGGATGTAACATTGGAACAAGGCCTATAGATTTGCATTTAAAAGGATTTACTGCACTAGGGGCAGAGATAAAACTAGGATATGGATATGTTGAAGCTAGAGCAGAGAAACTTATAGGAAGCAATATATATCTGGATTTCCCTTCTGTGGGTGCTACTGAAAATATAATTATGGCAGCTACTATGGCAGAAGGTGAAACTATAATTGAAAATGCAGCAGAGGAGCCTGAAATTGAAGATTTAGCTAATTATCTAAACAAAATGGGAGCTAAGATAACTGGAGCTGGTACAGGGAAGATAAAGATAACTGGGGTAAAAGAATTAAATGGTGTAACTCATAAACCTATATATGACAGAATAGAAGCAGGTACTTTTATGGTAGCAGGTGCAATAACTAAAAGTAGAATTAAAATTATAGGAGTTAATGAGGAACATTTAAAACCCGTAATTGCAAAGCTTACGGAGATGGGAGTAGTAATTGAGGTTGAAAAGGATGTTTTAATATTAGATGGAAGAAGAGAGTTAAAACCAGTGGATATAAAAACTATGCCTTATCCAGGGTTTCCAACAGATATGCAATCTCAAATGATGGCACTGCTTGCTTCTGTTAATGGTACCAGTGTTATAACAGAAACCATATTTGAAAATAGATTTATGCATGCACCAGAAATGAAGAGAATGGGAGCAAACATCAAAATTGATGGTAGAAGTGCTGTAATAGAAGGTACAGATAAACTTACAGGATGCCAGGTAAAAGCTACGGATTTAAGAGCTGGGGCTGCATTAATACTTTGTGGTCTAGCAGCTGAAGGAGTTACAGAGGTTATGGAAATTTATCATGTGGATAGAGGTTATGTAGCCATAGAAGAAAAGCTAAAAGCTCTAGGGGCGGAAATATATAGAGTGTAATAATAAAAAAGGTTTTCTCATATATTTATAAAGAAATAACTTAAGCTTAAAAAGGAGAAAACCTCTATGAAAAAAAATAATACATTTTTTTATTTATGCACGTTATTAATAACGGTTTTTTTATTTATTACCTTCACTACTATATTTTCATATTTTATGCTAAGGGAAGGTAATAAAGCTTCAGCTATAAAAGAGTTTGAAGTAAAGGAGCAAGAAATAACTTTAAAAACAAGAGATAAGCTAAAAATAAGGGTATACAGAACAAAAACTAAAACCATAGAAGAAATGGACATAGAAGAATATATTAAAGGAGTAGTGGCAGCGGAAATGCCGGCAGAATTTAACATTGAAGCTTTAAAGGCTCAAGCGGTAGCAGCGAGAACTTATGCCTTAGCCCATATGGAGTCTGTTGGAGGAAATGGATGTGGACAAATTAATGAAGGTGATATCTGTGATACAGTACATTGTCAAGCCTATATATCTAAGGAAGATAGATTTAAGGCATGGCCTGAAAGTAAAGGAAATGAGTATTGGAGTAAAATTGAAGAGGCTGTTTTAAAAACAAAAGAAGAAGTAATTGTATATAACAACAGTATAGCTAAGGATATATATTACTTTGCTGTAAGTGGTGGAAAAACTGAAAGCTCAGAAGAGGTGTTTTCCCAATCGGTTCCTTATTTGCAAAGCGTAGAAAGCACTGGAGAAGAAGTTGCCCCAAAGTTTACATCAAGTTTAAGATATACTAATGCTAACTTTGTTAAGATGATTAATAGCTATTACCCCAACTCAATTACCTCTTCTAGTAATTTGAAAAATAATATTAAAATAAAAAATAGAACTTCAGCAGGCGGAGTAAAGGAATTACAAATAGGCAAAACCACAATAACTGGAACAAAATTTAGAAGTATTATGGGACTGAACTCTACTAATTTTAGTTTTGTTTTTAATGGAAACACTGTAGAGATAATATGTAAGGGATATGGGCATGGGGTAGGAATGAGTCAATGGGGAGCAAATTCTTTGGGGAAAAATGGGAAGGACTATAAATATATAATAAGTCACTATTATAAAGGTGTTCAAATAGGAAAATACACGGAATTATAGAAAATAAGCTGTCAACTAAACATTAGTCGACAGCTTCTTTTCTTTTAAGTCAAAATAAGTAAAAAAATATAGAAATAAATAGAAATAAATTTATATAAAATATGTATTTTTTACTATGTACTGGACAAACTACAAAAAGGAGGTGTTCATATGGATAAAAAATTCTCTAAAAGATTTTCAAACTTTATTAAAAGGGAGGGGTTTTATGTAATATTATTCCTATGCCTATGCATTTTAGCTACGGTAGCAGTTTTTGTATCTAGGAATACAGGAAAAGGGAACTTATCATCTAAGGATCCTAATATTGTAAATGATACAGGAATAGAAATAGGTGAAATTACAGAAAAACCTTATGAAGATTTTGATAATGCTCTTCAAGTTAGAAATGACAAAGATCGAGCTGAGGTAACTGAGAATAAAACAGAAGAGGATAAAGTTTCAGAAGTTACTACAACTGTAAGCACAAAGTTTATAAAACCGGTAGAAGGAATTTTAGCAAGAGCTTACTCTGAAGAGCCAGTATTTTGGAAATCCACTAATAGCTATAGACCAAACTTTGGTATGGATATAAAATGCGAAGTTGGCAAACCAGTAATGGCTGTTATGGAAGGTAAAGTAGAAAGTATTGAAAATGATAGCATAGATGGAGTGCAAGTTATTATAAACCATCAAAATGGACTAAAAACCATTTATGCTAACTTGGATTCAAAAGTATCAATAAGCAAAGGTCAAAATGTAAAAAGAGGAACTAAAATAGGAAGTGTAGGAAAAACTACTATAAGAGCATCCTATGAAAGTTACGGAGATCATTTGCACTTTGCTGTAATGAATAATAATGAATTCGTAAATCCATCAAAATACATACAGTATTAAGGTAAAGACTAGCCATTTTCCTCATTTACATGAGGAAATGGCTTACCAAATGTAATTTAAGATTGTGTAAAAGCATATTTATAAATAGATAAGATTAAGGAGGCAGCACTTTGAAGGACTATATTGAGGAAAGAGTATTGGAAGTAGCAAATTATATAATAAGCTCAAAAGCTACTATTAGAAAAACAGCAAAGGTATTTGGAGTAAGTAAAAGCACAGTTCATAAAGATATGACTGAGAGATTACCGAAAATAAATCCCGAAATTGCCAATGAAGCCAAAATTATAATGGATTACAATAAATCTGAAAGACATATAAGAGGTGGAAAAGCTACCAAAATGAAGTACAAGACTATTGAAGGATAGACACATTCCTATTATAATTGAATTATATGGTATTGATAAGGAATAATTCAATAAAAATATAACGAAAGAGTAGGAGTGAATAATAGGGATGTTTTTCTTCAATATTGGAACAGATATGGGGATAGATTTAGGAACTGCAACAGTGTTAGTGTTCATAAAAGGAAAAGGTGTTGTATTAAAGGATCCTTCAGTGGTGGCTATAGATAAAAGCAAAAATAAAGTTTTAGCCGTTGGGGAAGAAGCTAGGCAAATGATAGGTAGAACTCCAGGTAACATAGTGGCAATAAGGCCACTAAAAGATGGAGTTATATCAGACTATGATCTAACAGAAAAAATGCTTAAGTATTTTATAAGAAAAGTGTGTGGAAAAAGAAAGATTGTATCACCAAGAGTTGTAGTATGTATTCCTTGTGAAGCTACAGGAGTTGAAAAAAGAGCCGTAATAGATGCTGCAAAAAATGCAGGAGCTAAAAAAGTATTTCTAATTGAAGAGCCTTTAGCGGCGGCTATTGGGTCAGGCCTTGACATAACAAAGGCTAGTGGAAGTATGGTAATAGATATAGGAGGAGGAACTACAGACATTGCTGTTATATCCTTAGGAGGAATAGTTGTTAGAGCTTCTATAAAAATAGCTGGAGATAAGTTTGATGAAGCTATAATAAGATACATAAGGAAAAAACATAAGTTAATGATAGGAGAAAGAACAGCAGAGGATTTAAAAATTAATATTGGCTCAGCTTATAAAAGAGATGAAGAAATAAGTATGGAAATAAGAGGAAGAGATTTAGTTACGGGCCTTCCTAAAAATATAACAGTGTCTTCTGAAGAGATGAGAGAGGCTTTAAGTGAGCCAGTAAATGCTATAGCAGAATGCACACATTCGGTATTGGAAAAAACTCCACCTGAACTAGCAGCTGATATAGCAGATAAAGGTATTGTAATGACTGGTGGGGGAGCTTTATTAAATGGTCTTGATAAACTCATACAAGAAGTTACAAAGGTTCCTGTCTATGTAGCAGAAGATGCAGTTTCATGTGTGGCTTTAGGTACAGGTAAGGTTTTAGATTTTGTGGATAAGCTAGACTTAAGTATGACAAACGATGATATAAACTTAATGAATTAATAATGAATTAACAAAAAGCAAAGTGATTAACTCTTTGCTTTTTTTGATTCATATCCAAGAAATAGTGCTTGTGTTATTGCGTTA
Source organism: Clostridium malenominatum (assembly GCF_039521365.1). Taxonomy (NCBI): domain Bacteria; kingdom Bacillati; phylum Bacillota; class Clostridia; order Eubacteriales; family Clostridiaceae; genus Clostridium; species Clostridium malenominatum. Next base: position 357,268 of record NZ_BAAACF010000003.1, on the reverse strand, counting down.
GCTAGCTTGAATATAAAATCTAATCTTATTCTAGTATTGCTAAATATATTATTTTCCGAAGAATCTACGATTGCTATTATAGAGGATTCACCTACAGGAGGGAGTTTTTTGCCAACGCCTTTCCCAGGTTGAATTGGACAATCTCTTGCATGTATTTCACCTATATTATTCTCATGACCTAGGCAGGCATCTATGGCAATAATCTTTGCATTAGGGTGAGCATATTTAATTTCTGTTAGTTTCCTATCAATATTTAAAGCATGTATAGGATCGGAGATTGTTCCATATATAGGAAGAGGGAAATTCTTTTCGGTTAAAAATGTACCTACTAATGGACCTAAGCTATCTCCTATACATCTATCAGTACCTATACATACTATAACTGTATTAACATCAACATAATTGCATATAAAATTGCCTATCTTATAAAAACAAGCCTGGTCTTTATAATGTGCTCGAATTATATTCAAATAGCCACACCTCCCTAATAATGTATATGAGAGAGGGTGGCTTAATATTAATATAATTAACTAAAACTTACTTTTGTCCCAAATATTTAGCTGTTCTATGTTCATCAAAGCTCCTAGTAGATGGTCTTTTAATCCGGGAATGTCCTTCTCTAGTGCATAGGTTAAATCCTTCATGTATTGTCTTTTAGTAAGTCCATTTGCAGGACAAGGATTGTGTATTATAGGAAACTCATATTTTGCTGCAGTGCTTTTAATTTCTAATTCATCTATATACACCATAGGTCTTATGACGGTTATATCTTTTCTGCTTAAATAGGTTTTAGGTGAGAAACTATTTATTCTGCCTTCATAGAACATAGACATCAATAGAGTTTCTATAGCATCATTTTTATGATGACCTAAGGCTATTTTAGTGCAACCTAGATCTTTTGCTTTTTCATTTAATACTCCTCTTCTTAAATTAGCACATAAAGAGCAAGGATTTTTTTCTTTTCTAATATCAAAAACTATTTCTTTAATATTAGATTCTATCAAATAAAATGGAACATTTAGTTCATTGCATAACTTTTCTAATGGTGAGAAATCTGCACCTGTTTTAGGATCAATAGTAATAACAATTAATTCAAAGGGTTCTGGAGAAAAAGTTCTATACCTACTTAACAAATGTAGTAAAGTAAGACTATCTTTACCTCCAGATAAGCCTATTGCAACTTTGTCCCCACTTTCTATTAATTTAAAATCATTTACAGCTCTTCTTAATTTGCTTAGAAGTTTTTGCATAGTTATCTCCTTATCAGCTTTCGAATATTCTACTAGCATTATAATATAAAGTTATAAACAAATAAAGAATATAATTATATTAAATGCATTAATTTGAAGAAATGTGAAGGAAATAAGAGTAATATAGAGTAATAATCGTTACATTGCCCATAATGGCTGTTTTCGAGGTTGAATTTTATTAAATAAGAATGTATACTATTGCTTGTTAACAAATTAAGAATATTAATAATGAAATGTGCTGGCATGGCTCAACGGTAGAGCAGCTGACTTGTAATCAGCAGGTTGTAGGTTCGATTCCTATTGCCAGCTCCACAAATGGAAGTGTTCCCGAGTGGCTAAAGGGGGCAGACTGTAAATCTGTTGGTAGTACCTTCGATGGTTCGAATCCATCCACTTCCACCAATTTTAATTAATATTTTTAGATTGTTAAGTTATTAAATATGCTGGCATGGCTCAACGGTAGAGCAGCTGACTTGTAATCAGCAGGTTGTAGGTTCGATTCCTATTGCCAGCTCCATATATGGAAGTGTTCCCGAGTGGCTAAAGGGGGCAGACTGTAAATCTGTTGGTAGTACCTTCGATGGTTCGAATCCATCCACTTCCACCAAAAAAAGACACTGTTGATAGTGTCTTTTTTATTTTGATTAAGTAAAAAATTCCCCGTTGACACGGTAATGAGGTTATGCTATAGTTTTTAGAGTAAAATAGAATAAAAAGCTCTTATCAAGAGAGGTGGAGGGAAATGGGCCCTATGAAACCCGGCAACCAGCTATTATGCTAAGGTGCCAATTCCAGCAGATAATATCTGCAAGATAAGAGAAAAGGAACATTGTTACCTCTTCTTATCGAAGGGGTTTTATTTTTATAAAAATTAAATTGGAGGGTAAAAAGATGAGAAAATTGTTTACTTCAGAATCAGTAACAGAAGGGCATCCAGATAAGATATGTGATCAGATTTCTGACTCGGTGTTAGATGCTATACTTGAAAAAGATCCTAAAGGAAGAGTAGCTTGTGAAACTACAGTAACTACAGGGATGGTTTTAGTTGTTGGAGAGATAACAACTAATTGTTATGTAGACATTCCTAAAATTGTTAGAGAAACTATAGAATCCATAGGTTACACAAGAGCTAAATATGGCTTCGATAGTGATACTTGTGCTATATTAACATCAATTAATGAACAATCACCAGACATTGCCATGGGAGTAAATGAATCCTTAGAATCTAAAAAAGGAGAAAAGGATGTAGAAGAAGCTATAGGTGCTGGAGACCAAGGTATGATGTTTGGATTTGCTACAAATGAAACTCCGGAATATATGCCAATGCCAATAGCTACTGCTCACAAACTTGCTAGAAAGTTATCAGAAGTTAGAAAAGATGGTACACTTTCATACTTAAGACCAGACGGAAAAACTCAGGTTACGGTAGAGTATGAAGATGGAAAGCCAGTTAGAATAGACACTATAGTAGTATCTACCCAACATAGTCCAGAGGTTACTAGGGAAGAGATAGAAAAAGATATACTAAAATACGTAGTTAATGAAGTGGTTCCTCAAGAACTCCTAGACGAAAATACAAAATACTATATAAATCCAACGGGAAGATTCGTTGTAGGTGGACCTCAAGGAGATGCTGGCTTAACAGGAAGAAAAATAATAGTTGATACCTATGGAGGATATGGAAGACACGGTGGTGGAGCTTTCTCAGGAAAAGATCCTACAAAGGTTGATAGATCCGCAGCCTATGCAGCAAGATGGGTAGCTAAAAATCTAGTTGCCGCTGGAGTGGCAGATAAAATAGAAATCCAATTAGCTTATGCTATAGGAGTTGCAAGACCAGTTTCTATTGCTGTAGATACTTTTGAAACAGGAAAAATATCAGATGATAAAATAGTAGATATAATAAACAAAACATTTGATTTAAGACCTGCGGCTATAATTAATTATTTAGATTTAAGAAAACCTATTTACAAGCAAACTGCTGCATATGGTCACTTTGGAAGAACAGATTTAGATCTTCCATGGGAAAGATTAGATAAAGTTGAAGAAATAAAAAAATATTTATAAAATATACGAAAAAAAGGAGGGGTTTTAAATAACCTCTCTTTTGTTTGTATAAGGAAATAATATGGTATAATATAAATTAAATTAACAATTTAGGAGAGGTTTTATGGCAGAGATACAGGGAAGTGTGGAAGCTATTGTTTTTAAAAATGATGAAAATGGATATGTGGTAGCTAGGATAAAAGAAAAAAATAAACTAATAACCATTACGGGATGTATACCCTATATAATTGAGGGCCAAGAATTAAATCTAATAGGGGAATGGGTCACTCACCCTCAATTTGGGGAGCAATTTAAAGTTGACATTAGTGAGGAAAGCTTGCCAAATACAACAAAGGGTATAGAAAGATATCTAGCTTCAGGAGTAATATCTGGCATAGGACCTGTAACTGCGAAAAAAATGGTAGAAATTTTTGGAGAGGAAACCTTTAATGTTTTAGAAAATAATATTGAAAGGTTAAAAGAAATAGAAGGCATAGGAGATAAAAAAATAGCTACTATCCAGGAATCCTTTAATAAACAAAGAGAGCTAAAAAATGTAATGATGTTCTTCCAAAATTACGGAGTAACCACTAATCAATGTTTAAAAATATATAAGAAATACAAAAATGATTCTATAAGAATAGTTAAGGAAAATCCATATATTTTAACAGAAGATATAGCTGGCTTTGGCTTTAAAACTTCTGATAAGATTGCTCGTAATTTAGGGATAGAATTAAACTCTCCTTTTAGAATTAGCTCTGGAATAAAATATATTATAAATCAGTTTTGTGGTTTAGGTAATACCTGTATGCCATATAATAGACTTGTAAAAGAAGCCATAGAAATTCTTGGAGTTGCTGAGGAACACATAAAAGAAAGCTTAATATATAATGCTTATGAAGGTAAGATTAAAATAGAAGAATGTAATGGAGAACAATATGTTTTTACCATACCCTATTTTTATTGTGAGTTAGGTGTAACAAAAAAAATTCTTACACTTTCTTTGTGTAACTTTAATAAACTAGAAATAGATGTGGATGATGAAATTAATAAATTTGAAAAAGATAATCAAATTAAATTTGCACCCTCTCAGAAGGAAGCTATAAAAGGAGCTTTAATAAGTGGGATAGAGATAATTACAGGGGGGCCAGGTACAGGAAAAACTACTATAATAAATTGTATAAGCCAAATATTTGAAAAGTATGGTATGACAGTTTTTATGGCAGCACCTACAGGAAGAGCTGCAAAAAGAATGAGTGAAGCTACAGGAAAGGAAGCCAAAACCATACATAGATTATTGGAGATGGGTATGAGTGAAGAAGAGGAGCTTTTTACAAAAACAGAGGAGTCTCCCTTGCAGTGTGACGTTATAATTGTAGATGAAGCCTCTATGATAGATATACTACTAATGCACAATTTATTAAAGGCCATATCACTAGGTACAAGACTCATAATAGTGGGAGATGTAGACCAGCTTCCCTCTGTAGGTCCTGGTAATGTTTTAAGAGATTTAATTGAAAGTAATTGTGTAAAGGTAGTAAAATTGAAAGATATATTCAGGCAATCCTCGAAAAGTATGATAACCCTTAATGCTCATAAAATTAATAATGGTGAAATGCCAGTACTAAATGAAAAGGATAAGGACTTCTATTTTATAAATGGTGAAGAGGGAACAGTAATTCTAGACACCATAGTAGGACTTATAGATAAGAGACTTCCAACCTTTAATAAAAGTTGGGATAAACTAAAACATATTCAAATATTAACTCCTATGAGAAAAGGAGTTTTAGGGGTAGACAATTTAAATGAAAAACTTCAACAGGTATTAAATCCTAAGTCGCCTAATAAGAAAGAAAAAGAATTTAGAGAAATGTTATTTAGAGTGGGCGACAAAGTTATGCAAATAAAAAATAACTATTCATTAAAGTGGAAAAGAATAGCTGGATTTGGGGAAAATGAAGGAATAGGTATATTTAACGGAGATATGGGCTATATAGAAGATATAGACGAAGAAAAAGATGTCATTACAGTAATTTTTGATGAAGAAAGAAAAGTTATATATGAAAGCATGTATTTAGATGAATTAGAATTAGCTTATGCTATAACCATACATAAAAGCCAGGGTAGTGAGTTCCCGGTGGTGGTAGTTCCAGCTTTTATGGGGCCGCCATTGCTTATGAATAGAAATTTACTATATACAGGTATAACTCGTGCAAAAAGTTTAGTTGTAATAGTAGGGTCTTTAAAGTCTATAAAGTTCATGATTGATAATAATAAAAGTTTTGAAAGATATTCCTTATTAAAATGGAGAATAGAAAACATCATGAATGCCGTAGATTAAAACTTAAATATATTGGAGTGTATAACGTATGTTTATAAATAAAATTCCTAAGTCTTATTCAGAAAGAGAAGGAATAGTTGAACAAATTTCAAATTGGGTATTTTCAGGAGAACAGTTTTTAAATATTGTAACTGTTCCTAACAATTCTTCTTTTGTTCTAACTAAGGCAATAGCGAACTTTTTAAGCTTAAATAAAAAAGTTTTATATATAACCAATGAAAAAGAAGAGAGTATTGATTTATTTAGAAATTTAAAAAGAAGAGCTATACCAAGAAACTATGGTTATTTAAGAAATGCAGCTATAGAAATTAATAAAAATTTAATAGTGTGTAATTGTGAAAATGCTTTAAGATTAAGAAATAAGTATGATTTGGTAATTTATGATGATATACGAAGCTTACCTATATATAACAAGTATGAAATTATTGATATAATGGCTAAATGTTCTTCGGATAATGGGAAATTAATTTCCTATTCCATAGAAGGAATTTTCAATAAGAAAAGAGAAATAAATCTTCCTGTTATGGAAAGTGCATTGCCATTGGTAGAACCTAGAGTAATAACTACTAAAATAGATTTAAATACAGATATACCCTATACTATTTATGAATATTTAAAATGGTGGCTTAAGCTGGAAAAGAGAGTGGTAATATATGTTCCTGATGAAGAAAGTGTAACCAATGTTTGTAATTATATAAGCAAGTATTGCAAAGGTCTAGCGAATAATATAATTTCCTACTATAAGAGTGAAAGGGATGAAAAGCCTTTATTAACCTTCAATAAATACAATAAAGGTATATTAGTAACAAATGATTTAAAGGAAAAATTAAGAGGAGTTTACAGGGGAAGAGAAGTCAATGAGATGATATTTTTTGCAAATAATAGTTTGTTTGATTATAGAAAGCTTGCATATCTTTGTGGTGAAGAAGCCATAAATAATATGAAAAGCAAAGAAATTATATTTGTAGCCAATGAAGAAACAGAACATATGGATAGGGCAAAAAATATTATAAGAAATTTCAATAAGGAAGCTTGGGAGATGGGATTATTAAATATTTAAAAGATATATTTGATAATGTACTCTCTGTACTTTTTAGTGAAGAAGAACAATGCCCTTTGTGTGAAAAAGTTGTAGAGAAAACTTCTCTTTGTCTTGCATGTAGGAATAAAATCGACTCCATTAATGAAGTCTTTGTAATAAGTGGAGAGGAATATAGTTTTAAAGGATATAGTGTAGGAGTTTATTCAAATGCTATGGTTGGAATGATTAAAAGATTTAAATATAGTAGAGATTTTCAGTGTGGAAGAGCTTTAGGAGAACTGTTAAAAGAAAAAATTTTACACATTAATATAGAGTCTCCTATATTAACCTTTGTGCCTATGAGTAGTAAATCCTATAAAAAAAGAGGATATAATCAAAGTGAATATTTAGCAAAGGTTGTTGGAAGAGAATTAAATATCCCTGTGGTTAACACTCTATACAAGTGCAAGGAAACTTTAGATCAGATTGGATTAAATGGAAGTGAAAGATGGAGTAATGTTGATGATTCCTTTAAGTTAAATGAAGGAATTAAAATTAAGAATAGGAAAATAATAATAATAGATGATGTAATTACAACAGGTGCTACTGCCTATAATTGTGGAAAAGAGTTAATGAAAAATGGAGCAAAGGAAATAAATATATTGACTGTTGCCAAAAGTAATGTATAATAGTTATGTTAAGTTAGGTTTGTGATTGAAAATCGATGCCAGTCGCAGGCGAAACGATCCACGTAAGTTAAATAAAATGTTTAATGAGCATGGTGCGGCTTAGAGGTAAGTCCTGCCGTTGAGATTATATACGAGAGGGTAAGTAGTGAGAGGTTAATTCCGAGTAGCAAAAGCTCCAGCAGGCGGGTGTGGGGGAAAAAATCAGGTCAACTAACTTAAAATGTAGAGTTCTTATGTAGATAAGAACTCTATTTTTTTAAAGATTTTGATAATTTAACTTGTAATTTAACTCAAATCATATTAAAATTATAGTAACACAATAAACATTACTTTATAAATTTTAGAGTAGAGAGGGGCTGGAAGTATGAAAATTACAGTGACTGGTAAAAATATTGAGATTACAAACGCATTAAGAAATATAGTAGAGAAGAAGTTAGAGAAACTCGAAAAATATTTTAATCCAAATGTAGAAGCCCATGCTACATTAAGTGTACAAAAAAATACTCAAAGAATAGAAGTAACAATTCCTTTTAATGGAGTTATATTAAGAGGAGAAGAGTCAACAGACGACATGTATGCTTCATTAGATTTAGTTTTAGATAAGCTTGAGAGACAAATAAGAAAGCAAAAAACTAAATTACAAAAAAGGTTATATGGAGATTCATTGAGATTTCAATCAATTCCAGATGATGATATTAAAAATATAAATGAACCTAAAATAGTTAAAACTAAGAAGTTCCCAATGAAACCTATGTCAGATGAAGAAGCAGTACTTCAAATGGAACTTTTAGGACATAACTTCTTTGTATATGAAAATGCAGAAAGTGGAGAAGTTAATGTAATCTATAAAAGAAAAGACGGAAACTACGGTCTTATTGAACAAGATTTTGAATAATTAACATAGAATGAAACATATACAGAAAGAGGAGATTTAAATCTCCTCTTTTAAATTTAAAAAATACGACAAATTATTAAGGTTATCTACTACTAAATTTATATCAAAGGAGGAATCTATGTAATCCTCCTTTGAGTATTTTTCATTTAAAACAAGAACCATTTGGCAGCCGGCTTTCTCGCATTGTAAATAGTCATTTCTAATTTTGCAAGTTACAAGCACTGTTTCCTTAGGGTCTATATTAAACTTTTTAAATAAATATGTAACATCATAACTTGGAGGGGAATCAGGTATTATTAATCTAGTTCTATATGAAGATTTTATATATCTTAAGTTGCAATTTTCATTGCACATTACGCATTTATCGAATCTATTAGTACAAAGAATCGATGAAAAAATTATTGGTATATTATTAAAATGACTTAAGGCATTTAAATATTCCTTAGACATATTACTTGTGTTTACAATAATTAAATTAGGATTTGCAAAATCTATTTTGATATTACTTATATAAAAGTCATGAAAATCCATAGTAGTACTTATAGGGTATATAGTTAAGTTAGTGTAGAGGGTTTTGCAGTAACTTAGCATGAGATAAGATGGTGTTAAAACATTGTTAAAATCATAGTTTATATTAAGGTTCTTAATCATGTTAGAGAGAGTTTTTCTGCTAAAGTCCGGATTTAATGTGAAGAAATACCTTCTGTGGACAGGAATTTTATTTATAAATTTAACCCACTCTTCTTGTTTTTGTGGCGAGCTACATAGAATATCCTCAAATATAAAAAGGTAATTATTATACTTAGATATCATAAAACCACTCCTAAACTGTTATACTTTAATTATAAGGCTTATCTATTAACATTGTAAAATATTATTTAACAAATTGTGCATTAACCATGTATTAAGTTGAACCCAAATAAATTAAATGATATAATCTATAAGAATAAGTATTTTTAGAAAATAAAATTAGTGAGGATGAAAAAAATGAGGTTATTTGAGAAGATATTTGGCACATATAGTGATAGAGAAATAAAAAGAATAATTCCATTAGTAGATAAAATTGATGCTCTAGATTCAAAAATGCAGGGACTTACAGATGAAGAATTAAGAGCAAAAACTAATGAATTTAGAGAAAGACTAGCTAGTGGTGAGACCTTGGACGATATTTTAGTTGAAGCTTTTGCCGTTGTAAGAGAAGCTGCCTGGAGAGTCATAGGGTTAAAGCACTACAGAGAGCAGTTAATGGGAGGAATTGTTCTTCATCAAGGAAGAATAGCTGAAATGAAAACTGGTGAAGGTAAAACATTAGTTGCAACCTTACCTGCATATTTGAATGGCCTTTCCGAAAAGGGAGTTCATATTGTTACAGTTAACGACTATTTGGCTAAGAGAGATAGAGAACTTATGGGACCAATTCATGAGTTTCTAGGACTTAGAGTAGGCGTTATTTTGCATGAGCTAGATCAAACTGAAAGACAGCAGGCTTATAGATGTGATATTACTTATGGAACTAATAGTGAGTTTGGATTTGACTACTTAAGAGACAATATGGTTATATACAAAGAAGAAAAAGTACAAAGAGGGCTAAACTTTGCCATCGTAGACGAAGTTGACTCTATATTGATAGATGAAGCTAGAACTCCTCTTATAATATCAGGTCAAGGAGAAAAATCCACAGAGTTTTATAGAGTGGCAGATTATTTTGCAAAATCTTTATTAAAAGAAAGAGACTTTACTGTAGATGAAAAGGCTAATGCTGTAATATTGACAGATGATGGAATAGTTAAAGCGGAGGAATTCTTTAAAGTAGAAAACTATGCAGATTCAGATAACATGGAAATACAGCATCACGTAGTTCAAGCATTAAAAGCCAACTATACTATGAAGGTTGATAAGGATTATATAGTTAGAGAAGGCGAAATAATGATAGTAGACGAATTTACAGGTAGAGTTATGGAAGGTAGAAGATATAGTGATGGTCTTCACCAAGCCATAGAAGCTAAAGAAGGAGTTAAAGTAGAAAGAGAATCTAAAACTTTAGCAACTATAACCTACCAAAATTACTTTAGAATGTTCAGTAAATTATCAGGTATGACTGGTACTGCGCTAACAGAAGAAAATGAATTTAGAGAAATCTATGGTCTAGATGTAATTGTTATTCCAACTCATAGACCAGTTGTAAGAATAGACCAACCAGATTTAGTTTATAAAACAGCTAAAGGCAAATATAAAGCCATTGTAGAAGAAATAGCAGAAACTTATAAAAAGGGTCAGCCAGTGCTAGTAGGTACAGTAAGTATAGAAAAATCAGAGCTTATATCTGAAATGTTAAAGAAAAAGGGAGTTAAGCACCAGGTTTTAAATGCTAAGTACCATGAAAAGGAAGCGGAGATAGTTTCTCATGCTGGTGAATACGGAACAGTCACTATAGCAACTAATATGGCTGGTCGTGGTACGGATATTAAGCTAGGCGAAGGTGTTGTAGAAGTAGGAGGCCTTAAGATAATAGGTACCGAGAGACATGAATCAAGGAGAATTGATAACCAGTTAAGAGGACGTTCAGGACGTCAAGGAGATCCTGGAGAATCAAGATTCTACGTTTCATTAGAAGATGACTTAATGAGAATATTCGGTTCAGATAAGTTAAAGGGAGTAGTTGAAAAATTAGGACTTGGAGACGATGAAGCTATTGAAAGTAAAATGGTAAGCGGTGCCATAGAAAATGCACAAAAGAAGGTTGAAGGTAATAACTTTGATATAAGAAAAACTTTGATTCAATACGATGATGTAATAAATCAACAAAGAGAAATAATTTACAAACAAAGATCAGAAGTTCTTGCAGGTGAAGACTTAAAAGATCAAGTACAAGATATGATTAGAGATGTGGTTTATTCTGTTGTAGATTCTCATATATCAGGGATAGCAGAAGAATTTGAAAAAGAATTAGAAAACTTAATAACCTTCCTTGAAGATATTTATCTTCCTAAGGATTATGTAACGGTAGAACAACTTTCTAAATTAACAAATGAAGAAATAAAAGAAAAATTACTTACTATAGCTCAGAATATGTATATAGATAAAGAAGAAGACTTTGGAACTGAGCAAATGAGAGAAATAGAAAGAGTTATACTTTTAAGAGTTGTTGATACTAAGTGGATGGATCACATAGATAATATGGATCATTTAAAGCAAGGTATTGGACTTAGAGCTTACAAACAACAAGACCCAGTTCAAGCTTATCAGTTCGAAGGAAGTCAGATGTTTGAAGAGATGATTTATAATATTAAAGTAGATACTATAAAATATCTTTTCAGAGTTCAGATACAAAGTGCGCCAGAAAGAGAAAGAGTAGCAAAGGAAACAGCGACAAACCATAGTGATGATTCACTTAAAAAAGAACCTGTAAGAAAAGAAAACAAAATAGGAAGAAATGATCCTTGTTCATGTGGAAGTGGCAGAAAATATAAAAACTGCTGCGGAAGAGAAGCTTAATAGGAGTTGAGTAAAAATGTTTATAGAATTGGATTTAACCATTGGTGAATTAAATTCTTTAGAATTAATCCTTAAAGAAATTGGGGATTCACTTTGACATCGATAAAATAAAACTAAAAATAGAAGAATTGCAAAATAAAATGGGAGAATCTGATTTTTGGAATGACTTAAAAAGGGCACAAGAGGTTACCCAAGAAGAGAAATTCCTAAAGGAGAGATTGAGTAAGTTTTATGGATTTCAATCGAGAATTGAGGATGGAAAAATATTATGTGATTTAACTAGAGAAGAAGAGGATGCTTCTTCTCTAGATGAACTGTTAAAAGAAGTGAAAAGCTTAAAAGAAGATGTGGACAATTTTAGAATAGAAGTTCTACTCAGTGGAGAGTATGATAGAAACAATGCTATATTAACTCTCCATTCAGGAGTTGGTGGTACCGATGCACAAGACTGGACAGAGATGCTTCTGAGAATGTATAGTAGGTGGGCTGACAAAAAAGGCTACACTATAGAAACCTTGGATTTGATTTCGGGAGATGAGGCAGGTATAAAAGGAGCAACCCTAAAAATAAGTGGAGATTTTGCTTATGGATATTTAAAAGCTGAAAAAGGGATTCATAGACTTGTAAGAATATCGCCTTTTAATGCAAATGGCAAAAGACAAACTTCCTTTGCTTCCTTAGAAGTATTACCAGAACTTACTGAAAGCCAAGACATAGAAATAAGACCTGAAGATTTAAAGATGGATACTTATAGGGCAGGAGGAGCTGGTGGGCAGCATGTTAATAAAACAGAATCTGCCGTGAGAATAACTCACTTGCCTACAGGTATAATCGTTCAGTGCCAAAATGAAAGAAGTCAGCATTCCAATAGAGAAACTGCGCTAAAAATGCTTAAAGCAAAACTAGTTCAGTTAAAAGAAGAAGCTCATAAAGAAAAAATAGAGGACTTAACAGGAGAGCTCAAGGATATGGGCTGGGGAAGCCAAATTCGTTCTTATGTATTTCATCCATATAATTTAGTTAAAGACCATAGAACTGGAGCAGAAACGGGTAACTTAGGAGCAGTTATGGATGGAGATATAGACCTCTTTATAAATGAATATTTAAAAGTGAAATAATAAAAATCCCCACTATTCATGGGGATTTTTTTAAACTCTTATTTTTGACAAAGTAAACAACAAGATTATTAAAGGCAGGGAAAGTAGTATAAGAATTTTATTATATAGTACGAATGGATTATTAGTAAAAGCATGTTTTTTTATTTCTTTAGAAGCTACACTAAAACACCTTTCTATGGATTTACTGCTTATAAATTCAGCCTTATCATTAGGGGTATGAATTCTACTTAGATCGTTATCGATGAAAGTTATAGCATCAATGTTTGCATTCCTAAAGGCTTCATGGTCGCTAGAATCTTGAAATAAATAGTTAAAATATATTTTTTCTTTAGTACATACTGAAGCTGCAGATTTAACAAGTGGAGAATTAATAGAGTCTTTTTCGCCGCCCATTATGCAAAGGGGAGAAGCATTATCTGTTCCAATCATGTCAAAATTAAAGACTTTACTATCTTTTAATAAATCTTTGTAGTCTTTAACAAACTCCCTAGCTCCTAAGCATCCAAATTCTTCGGCATTGAAACCTATAAATAATATGTTTCTATCTGGTTTCCCAAGGGAAGATATATATCTACTCAGTTCCATGACAAAAGCTATACCAGAAGCATTATCTAAAGCCCCACCATATATGTTTTTATTTAAATCTGTGCCTAAGTGATCAAAGTGAGCAGATATAATTATTGGGGAAGCGGTAGAGTCTTTTCCTTCAATTAACCCCATTACATTGCTTACTGTGGTTTCTTTAACCGTGTAGGGTATGTAGCAATCAATTTTGTAGCCATCTTTTAAAGAGGACTCAATTTGTGCTTTCGTATCATTTGTAATCATCAAATATAAGTTCATGGGAGAATCATAAATAAAAGAACTTCTAAATTCCATATTGTCGTTTTCTGCTAAATACAATATAAGAGTGCCTTTATCGGTACCAACCCCTATAAATTCTTTGTTAAAGGATAGCTTGCTGTTTTTATCAAAGGTGATATTATTTGATTTAAAATTTATCATATCTTCTTTATAGTCCTTACCGTACTCAAATTCTTTTATGGATTCGTTATTAGGCCCTAGAACTTTTAAGTATGGAGAGTCTTTTAATTTCTCTGGATAAAAAGTATTAAAGTTATGATAATAAGTATTATCGAAGGACTTTAACTTGTTACTTATAAATTTTTCTTTTATATAGTTTGCTGCCTGAATATTTTCTAGAGTTCCTGCTAGTCTTCCTTTTAGTTCAGGCGAAGCAAGATATACAATGTCCTTTTTAACATTATCGGGCTTGAAGTTTTTAGCTCCTTTAAAAGTTCCAAAAGAAAAGAAGAAGATAATTAAAAAGAGAGTAGCAAAATATCTATAAATTTTTCTATTCATGGGAAACTCCTTATAAAAATAGTATCATATAAAATATATTACATTGGAAAAGTTTATATAACTGTTGTAAAATAATTTTGAAATAGTTTAGTTGGAGGTAAATATGAAAAGTATCGTTGAACAATTATCACAAGAATTAAATATAAGCATAAGTATAGTAAATAGCGTTATAGAGCTTTTAGATGAAGGAAATACTATTCCCTTTATCGCTAGGTATAGAAAAGAGGTCACTGGTGGATTAACGGATGTTACCTTGAGGGAATTTGGCGAGAGACTGAGCTACTTAAGAAATCTTCAGGGGAAAAAAGAGGATGTATTAAGGATAATTGATGAGCAAGGAAAGCTTACAGAAGATCTAAAGAAATCCATAGTTAACAGTGCCACATTGACAGAGGTAGAGGATTTATATAGGCCATTTAGACCTAAGAAAAGAACTAGAGCTACTATTGCCATAGAAAAAGGATTAAAGCCTTTAGCTGAAATTATATTAGACGGAAGTTTTAAAGGAGACATTAAAGAAGAGACGTCTAAATATATAGATGAAGAAAGAGCTGTGAACTCAGAGGAAGAAGCTTTAAACGGAGCTATGGATGTAATAAGTGAAATAATATCTGATGAGGCAGAATATAGAAAATGGATTAGAAATTATGTAGCTAAGGAAGGATTAATAGAAACTAAGGGTGAAAGCAAAGAACCTACCCCATATGAAATGTATTATAATTACACGGAAGCTGTAAGATCAATTCCTGCCCACAGAATTCTAGCAATAAATAGAGGAGAAAAGGAAAAAATTCTTTCAGTTAAAATATCTGTAGATATGGATAAAATAATTAACTATCTAAAGGGAAGAATACTTAAAAATAATCCTATAACTGATGAATATATAGAAAAGAGTATTGTAGATTCTCTAAAAAGGCTTATCTATCCTTCCATAGAAAGAGAAATAAGAACAGAACTTACCGAAATTGGAGAAGAAGGAGCTATAGATATTTTTAAAGCTAACTTAAATGCCCTTTTAATGCAGGCACCCATAAAAGGAAAAGTGGTATTAGGATATGATCCAGGCTTTAGAACTGGCTGTAAAATAGCTGTACTAGACGATACAGGAAAGTTTGTAGATACGGCAACCATTTATCCTACAGAGCCTAGAAGAGATGTAGAAGGGTCTATAAAGGCATTAAAAGAGCTAATTTATAAACACAATGTAGATGTTATATCTTTAGGAAATGGAACAGCAAGTAGAGAATCTGAAGAGGTCATAGAAAAACTTATAAAAGAAGTGAAGGAAGAAAAGGGCAAAGAGTTATTTTACGTTATAGTTTCTGAAGCAGGTGCCTCAGTATACTCAGCATCCGAACTTGCAGCAAAGGAATATCCAGATATTGACGTATCCATAAGAGGAGCTATATCTATTGGGAGAAGACTGCAAGACCCTTTGGCAGAGCTAGTTAAAATAGACCCTAAATCCATAGGAGTAGGGCAATATCAACATGATGTAACTCCTAAAAAATTAGATGAATCCTTAAAGGGAGTAGTAGAAGACTGCGTAAATACCGTAGGGGTGGATTTAAACATAGCGACACCATCACTGCTTTCATACATATCAGGAGTTAACGCTTCTATTGCACAAAACATTGTATTGTATAGAGAAGAAGTTGGGAAATTTAAAAGTAGAAAAGAACTTTTAAAGGTTAAAAGATTAGGAGATAAAGCCTACCAACAATGTGCAGGATTCTTAAGAGTTATGGAAAGCAAGGAACCCTTAGATAATACTTCTGTCCATCCTGAATCCTATGAGGCTACTAAAAAACTAATAGGGATTTTAAAATATACTGTAGAAGATTTAAAAAATAAAAAACTAGGGGATATAGAAGAAAGAGTAAGAGGTATAGGTATAGAAAAATTAAGTGAAGAATTAGAAATAGGAATCCCTACCCTTAAAGATATAATAAAAGAGTTAGTGAAACCAGGAAGAGACCCTAGGGAAGAGCTTCCAAAGCCTATATTTAAAACTGGAGTAATAGATATAAATCAGCTAAAGCCAGGCATGGCTCTTACAGGAACCGTTAGAAATGTAGCAGATTTTGGGGCTTTTGTAGATATAGGGGTGCATCAAGATGGCTTAGTACATATAAGTCAGCTAGCTGATAAATTTGTTAAGCATCCTTTAGATATTGTAAAGGTTGGGGATATTGTTAACGTAAAAGTAATGGAAGTAGATTTAAAGAGAAAGAGAATATCTTTAACCATGAAAGAAATTTAAAAATTGTATTGAATTTTTCCAAGCCTTGGTCTATAATTATAGTGAAAATAGAATAATTTATCTTCAGGGCGGGGTGTAAGTCCCCACCGGCGGTATAGCCCGCGAGCCGTAAGGCATGATTCGGTTAGATTCCGAAGCCGACAGTATAGTCTGGATGAGAGAAGGTGTTTTAAAACAGTGTTGTTAATGATGCCCTGACATTTTTTGTTGGGGCTTTTTTATTTTAAAAATATTTTAGGAGGAATTTAATATGAGAAATAAAAAATTAAACAAATCAATCAAAATAACATTATTAAGTGTTATAGCGTATTTAATAATGTATATAGAATTACCAATACCTTTCTTTCCAGAGTTTCTTAAAATAGATATCAGTGATATACCAGCATTAATTGGAGCTTTTGCCTTTGGACCTATAGAAGGGGTTATTATTCAGTTAGTTAAGAACATACTTCATGGAGTTTTCGCTACAAAAACAGCTTTTGTAGGAGAATTAGCTAACTTTTTAGTTGGAGCAGTAATTGTAATTACAGCGGGAACTATTTACAAAAATAATAAAAGCAAAAAATCAGCTTTTATGGGACTTGTAGTAGGTTCAGTAGTTATGGCTATAGCTGCAGGAATATTTAATTATTATTTATTTTTACCATTATATCAAAAGGTTTTAAATGTACCACTACAGGCGTTCGTAGGAATGGCCTCAAAGGTAAATCCAATGGTAAAAGATCTTTGGACATTTATACTATGGTCAATAGTTCCTTTCAATTTAATAAAGGGAATATTTGTTTCAGTAGTAACTTTAGGAATATATAAAAGTGTATCTCCAATGCTTCATAAAGAAGGCATGGAAAATGAGCTAGTTAAATAAGAATTTGAGCTTACATCAAAATATGTAGGCTCTTTTATTTTTAATAATATGGAATAAAATGTAGCGACCTCGGAGGTATTAAGAAAACAGCTCTATTACACGATAATAAAACTAAGGGGGGGAGACGCTCATGGCAGGAATATGGAATGTAAATGGAGTATATGACTTAAATACGAAACAAATTAAAGACAAGATATCTTTTCAAATTGGAGAAATATTAATTGGTAGAGTAATTACCGCAGACGAGCTTAAAAATGAAGTTCTTCTAAGACTTTTAGATGGATGGCAGTTTCCTGCTACTTTGAATAAACCACTTCAATTTCCCCCAGAAGGTCTTTTAAAGTTTAAAGTAGAAGGATATGAAGATGGAAAAGTTAAGCTTTCTATAGTAGTTCCTAAGAAAAATGAGGAGCAATTAAAAAAGGATTCCATAGAAGATATATTAACTGAACAAAATATTGCCATAGATAAGGAAGAGTATCCATTACTCGAAAAAATGGTTAAGCACAATATACCATTAACAAAGGACAATATATCTAAAATAAGTACTGTAGTTAATTTTATAAAAAGAGTAGATGAGAATCCTGCAGAAGAAGAAGTGTTTATAAAAAAATACTTAGATGGAAGAGATATAGAGGAAGGTTCATTAAGAGAAGAGAAAGTTAAGGGGATTTTAAAGGATTTTTTTAAAGAGTTAAAGGGATTAACAGAAAAGGAAGTCCTAACATTTTTTGAAAATGATATAGAGTTTACAAAAGAAAACATTAAAGGCTTTAATAAGATATTTAAAGAAGAATCTATACATAAAATTGTTGAGCATATGGGCAAGGTATTAGAAAAAGAAATTAAGGACAATAATAAGAATGAATTTAAGATTGCGGAAAAGGATATTGAGGAGAACGTAGAAAAATATGCAATTAAAAAAGATGTTGTAAAAGAAGAAGTAGTGGAAAAAGAATTTATTTCACTTTTAAAAAAGGAAGATGTTAATAATATAGAAAAGGGTAATACTATAATAAAAAAGGATTTATGGAAGGATGTTAAGGTAGAGATAAATTCTAAGCTAGAAGAAATAAAAGAAATAATAAAATATACATTAGATGAAAAGGGGAAAATTAAAGGTGAAGTTTATGATAAAGTAGTAGACTTTATAAAAAATAATATAGACAGTATTAAGATTTATAATACTATATCTAATGAATATTACTATATGGATATACCACTAAAACTGAACAGGGAAGATTATGAATGTAAATTAATTATTAAAGATGAAAGAAAAAAAGGCAAGAAAATAGATAGTAAAAATGTAAAAATTGCAACCTCTATAAAAACAGTTAATATGGGAATCATAGATGCTTTTATTTCTATAAATAATAATAATCTAAATATAGACATGAAGTGTGATAAAAAATGGATAAAAGCGTTGGATAATGGAAAGAGTAAAGTGTTGCAGGAGTTATCCACTATGGGATATAATATCTTAGTCAAGGTAGAGCAAAAAGAAGAAGAGTTTAATATTGCAAACTGCAGAGAGTTTTTTGTGGATAACAACCTTGGCAGTATCAATGTTAAAGTTTAATTCTCTTTAAATTAGGAGGATTATCTATGAAAAGAAAAAAAGCTGCAGCTTTAAAATATGAAGGCGGATATAGCGCTCCAGTAGTTACTGCTACTGGAATGGGATATGTTGCAGATAGAATAATAGAAAAGGCTGGGGAAGAAAAAGTTCCAATAGTTTATGATGAAGAGTTGGCTAATTTATTAACCAATGTAGATGTAGGAGAGTCTATTCCCTTTGAGCTCTATGATGTGGTAGCTAAGGTAATAGCATATGTAATAGATATAGATGAAACAATAGACAGAAGGTGAATATATGGCAATTTATGCAATATCAGATTTTCATTTGGCTTTTACTACGGAAAAGCCTATGGATGTCTTTGGAGAAAAGTGGCTTAAGCATGAGGAAAAAATAAAAAATAATTGGCTACATATTATAAATGAAGAGGATACTATACTTATTCCAGGAGATATATCTTGGTCTATGAAAATAGATGAAAGCATGATGGATTTAGAATGGATTCATAATCTTCCTGGAAGAAAGATTTTTGTTAAAGGTAATCATGATTATTGGTGGCAAAGTATTAGCAAATTAAACAACTTATATGAAGATATGAAATTTATACAAAATAACCATTTTTCCCATGGTGAACATGCAATTTGTGGAACAAGAGGGTGGATATGTCCAGGGGGAGAAAAGTTTACAGAAAACGATAATAAAATATATAAAAGAGAACTGATAAGATTAAGACTTTCTTTGGAGTCAGCAGTTAAAGAAGGATTTAGCAAATTTATAGTTATGCTTCATTATCCTCCTAGCCATGATAAAAAAGAAGAGTCGGGTTTCATAGATATTCTCAAAGAATATAATGTGGAGAAGGTAATCTATGGGCATTTGCATAGTGTTTCTAAAGAAAAAGTATTAGAGGGAAACATAGGAGGAATAGAATATTACTTAACTTCCTGTGATTATTTAGATTTTATTCCTATAAAAATATTATAAGGTATGAAAAATAAAACAATTAATTATTTTATTTTTCATGCCTTATTTTATATGATAAATTATTGACAAATATATCGTAAAAACGTAATATATAAATATAATGATGGAGGTAATGATATTATGAATAATTACAATATAAAAGATTTTAATGATAGAGCTGAACTTTTAAAAGTGTTAGCCCACCCTGTAAGGCTTTGCATAGTAAAAGGATTAATAGAAAAAGGTAAGTGTAATGTAAGCCATATGCAAAATTGCCTTAACATGCCTCAATCTACAATATCTCAACATCTTCAGAAACTAAGGACAGCAGGGATAATTGAGGGAGAAAGAAATGGGCTAGAAATTAATTATAGTATTTGCGATAAGGGAATAATAAAACTAATTCAATCCTTATTTGAGGAATAAGATTATGGAGGAGAAAATATGAGTAAAAAAGTTTTAATAGTAGGAGGTGTAGCAGGAGGAGCTTCTGCTGCAGCTAGACTTAGAAGATTAGATGAGAATATAGAAATTATTATGTTTGAAAAAGGAGAATATATATCCTTTGCTAATTGTGGCCTTCCTTACCACATAGGAGAAACTATAAAAGAAAGGGAAAGTCTTATACTTCAAACTCCAGAAGAAATGGGAAAGAAATTTAACATAGACATTAGAGTAGAAAGTGAAGTAATAGAAGTAGATGCAAAATTAAATAAAGTAAAGGTGAGGAGTAAGGATAAGGGGATTTATGAGGAAACCTATGATTATTTAATTTTATCCCCTGGAGGGAAGTCTTTAAGACCAGCCATTGAAGGTATAAATAGCAAAAAAATATTTATTCTAAGAAACATACCAGATATGGATAAAATAAAAACCTATATAGATGATGAAGAGATAAAAAAAGCAGTGGTTATAGGTGGAGGATATATTGGAGTAGAAATGGCAGAAAATCTAGTTCACAGAGGGGTTAAGGTATCGTTAGTAGAAGCAGCACCTCATATTTTAGCACCTTTTGACTCTGACATGGTTACCTACGCAGAAAAGGAACTTGAGGATAATGGAGTAACTTTAATATTAAATGATGGTGTCAAGAGCTTTAAAGATAAGGATAAAGGCTTATCAGTCCTTTTAAATAGCGGAAAAACTATAGATGCTGAAATAGTTATTTTAGCTATAGGAGTAAAACCAGATACGGATTTTATAAAAGATAGTGGCATAGAATTGGGAAATAGGGGTCACATTTTAGTAAAGGATAATATGGAAACAAATATACCAAATATATATGCTGTTGGAGATGCTATAGAGGTTATAGATTTTATAAGTAAGAAAAATACGGCTATACCCCTTGCAGGACCAGCAAATAAACAAGGTAGAATAGCAGCTGATAATATATGTGGTATTGATTCAAAATATAAGGGAACTCAAGGAACGGCAATAATTAAAATCTTTGATTTGACAGCTGCTAGTACTGGAAATAATGAAAGAGGGTTAAAAGCTTCAAATATTGATTATAAAGTACTTCATATTCATCCACAATCCCATGCATCGTATTATCCAGGCGCAATTCCAATGGCCATTAAAGTACTTTTTGATAAAGAGGGAAAGGTACTAGGGGCTCAGGGTTGTGGATATGATGGGGTTGATAAAAGAATAGATGTAATTGCCACTGCTATTAGATTAGGTGGAACTATTTATGATTTAGAAGAATTGGAACTTTCCTATGCACCACCATATTCTTCCGCTAAGGATCCAGTAAACATGGCTGGATTTCTAGGAGAAAATATATTAAGAAATATGGTAGAGATGATTTCACCAGAGGAATTAGATAATAGAGACAAGGAAAATACTGTACTTTTAGATGTTAGAACTGAATTAGAGTATTCCGGTGGAAAGATTGAGGGTTCTGTTAATATTCCACTACAAGAGATAAGAAGCAGATTAAATGAGTTAGATAAGGATAAAGAAATAATTATATACTGTCAAATAGGATTAAGAGGATACATTACCTATAGAATATTAAAGGCCAATGGTTTTAGGGCTAAAAACTTAAATGGTGGATATAAGACCTATATCATGAGCAAATTTGCTCCTAAGGATTTAGATGAGAAAAATGAAAATAATTCACAAAAGGGAGAGGAGAAATCTATGAACAATGTTGATAAAGAGTTAGATATCTGTGGATTGAGTTGCCCAGGGCCATTAATGCAGGTAAGCAAAACTTTAGGATTCATGGAAGATGGAGAAGTATTAAAAGCTAGAGCTTCAGATCCAGGATTTTTTGGAGATATAAAGGCTTGGTGTGAAAGAACTAATAATGAATTAATGGGTATAAAAAAAGAAAAAGGAATAATTGAGGCTACAATTAGAAAAGGTCAGGGAGAACAGGCAGTTACCTCTGAAAAAACTAATAATGGTGTAAATGATAATAAAACCATTGTAGTATTTAGCGGAGACTTAGACAAGGCAATTGCTTCGTTCATAATAGCTAATGGAGCAGCATCCATGGGTAAAAAAGTTACAATGTTTTTCACCTTTTGGGGATTAAATGTGCTTAGAAAGCCAGAAAAGGTGAGTGTAACTAAAGGCTTTATGGATAAAATGTTCGGAGTTATGATGCCAAGAGGAAGTAAAAAGTTAAAACTTTCCAATATGAATATGATGGGCATGGGTCCTAAGATGATAAGAATGGTAATGAAAAATAAGAACATAACATCTTTAGAGGAATTAATTAAATCAGCAATGGATAGCGGAATAAATATAGTAGCTTGCCAAATGTCTTTAGACGTTATGGGACTAAAAAAAGAAGAATTAATAGAGGGAGTGGAAATAGGGGGAGTTGGATACTATTTAGGAGAAGCGGAAGATTCTAATGTTAACCTGTTTATATAATTAAAAATTAATGATTAATAATGAACAATTACAAAAAGCTTTTGACCAGGTCAAAAGCTTTTTATTTTAGTATATTAAAAGAATTTTTTATAAAAAATTCTATCTTAAATTGTCAATTGTTAAATTTTAATTGTTAATTCTAAAAGAGCTTATTTTCCAAAAAACTTAGAAAAAATACCCTTTACACCATCTTCTTCCACATTCTCATTTTCATGTTCTTTCTCATGGTACTGTTGATATTCTTTTATTAAATCTTTCCCATCTCTAGCTAGCTCTTTTAGCTTTGGAGAAACTGCAGGAGTGGTTATAACTTGGCTATACCAAAGAAGGGCATTTTCATATTCTCCAACTCTTCTATGAAGTTCTCCTATAAGATACATTACAGTAAATTTATCCATGCCGTAAATTGGGAACATTTCATTGAAAAAAGCTTGGTTAAAACCTTCAAGGGCTTGTTTTAGAAAAATTAGTTCATTTTCTCCATCTTCTAAAAGTCTATACATCCATGCTATCTTTAAGCAGGTTATTGCTTTTTTACTGGCTTTAGCTTCTATTACAGCATAATTTAATAGAGCTAATTTATACCTCTCAATAGCTATATTTTCATCATAATCAGAACCGTATTCTCTAGACTTCCAGCGAGGCCTAATAATTTTTTTTACTTTTTCTATTTCCCCTTCTCTTAATTTTTCAAAATCCACTTTTAAGGCGCTATACCCACAATTATTACATAACCATACATCATAAAAATAAGGATTTATTGTAAGATATCTTACTAGAAAGTCCGAATCTTTTTTCCCTATTCTATAGTAAGAGGATTTTACAGCCTTTGTCTTAAATGCGTTTCTGCAAACAGGACATATAATTGCCTTGTCATATAAAGGGGAATGAACGGAGGATTTTACTTCTTCCTTTTCCTCATCATCACTGCTATAAATTTTTATATCTTCTATATCTTTAAATCCAAACTTATCTAAACCAGAAAAAATGTTTTTGTCCATATAAATCAACCTCTAACCTGTTATTTTGATATAATATATATATTATATCAAAAAAATAGGTAAAATGTATTATTAATTACCCTTTAATGTATTATAATATTTGTAGGAACCTAAAGGGGGTTATTGCAATGAGAGAATGGAAGACTTTTTTAATACCCTATGAGCAAGCAGTGGAAGAATTAAAGGTAAAATTTAGAAGTATAAGAACAGAATGTAGAAGAAAAAATGAGTATTCCCCTGTAGAATTTGTTACAGGAAGAGTAAAAGAAATATCAAGTATTTTGGAGAAAGCTAATAAATTTGATATTTCTTTAGATAGAATAGAATATGAAATTGAAGATATAGCTGGTATAAGAGTCATGTGTCAATTTGTTGATGATGTGGAAAGAGTAGTAAGCCTTATGAGACAAAGAAATGACATGCAGATAATCTATGAGAAGGATTACGTTACTAACGTTAAATCAAGTGGATATAGAAGTTACCATGTAATAATAAGATACCCTGTAAATATGACTGAAGGCACTAAAGAAATATTGGCAGAGTTTCAAATTAGAACCCTAGCCATGAACTTTTGGGCCACTATTGAACACTCATTAAATTATAAGTATAAACATGACATACCTAAAGAAATAAAATATAAATTGAAAAGCGCAGCAGATGCAGCCTTTAATTTGGACAATTTGATGTTAGAAATTAAGGATGAAATAAAGGATGCACAAAAGCTTTTTGAAATTAAATCAAACATAGTATCTACTATAATGGATAATATACTCACTCTATCTTCCATAGGAAAATCAGCTGAATCCTTGAGATACCAAAGTCAGTTAAATAAACTAATTGAAGAGGGAGAGGTATTTGAGTTTAATAAACTCCTAAGAGCGACGGAAAAAACTTTAGATATTTATAAATAGGAAAATTGAAATCAGCTTTCCCGTTTGTATCCAGTAAAAGAGTATATCACTGATGTCACATAGAGTGAGTAGTGAGTCGATACAACTTCATCTTTGAAGTTGTAGGCGAATAGATTGGTGACTAAGGGGATATACTTTTTGTTTCTTAAAATATTCTTAAAAGTTGGATAATGTAAACAATTTGTATATATTTTAACGTATTATTAATATAAAATATGAGTATATGTATGGAGAGGAGGTTACTTCTTGGAGAATATAATTGAGTTAAATAACGTTAGAAAAGTATATAGAATGGGAGAAGAGAAAATAGTTGCCCTCGATGATATAAGTTTAAAGGTTGGCATGGGAGAAATATTATGTTTGCTGGGTACCTCAGGGTCAGGCAAAAGTACTCTTCTTAATATGATGGCAGGCCTGGAGAAACCCACTAAGGGAGAAATAATAATAAAAGATAAACATATAGAAAAAATGAGTGAAGACCAATTAGCACTTTTTAGGCAAAAATACATAGGTTTCGTTTTCCAGTCCTATAACCTATTATCTACATTTTCGGCGCTGGAAAATGTGAGTTTACC
This sequence comes from Clostridium malenominatum, assembly GCF_039521365.1. Lineage (NCBI taxonomy): Bacteria > Bacillati > Bacillota > Clostridia > Eubacteriales > Clostridiaceae > Clostridium > Clostridium malenominatum. The sequence continues at coordinate 332,005 of NZ_BAAACF010000003.1, read as the reverse complement.
TTTAATATTTAGAAATGTATCTAAGGGTCAAAGGGATAAAAAAGCAAAAGAAATGTTAAAGGCTGTAGGACTTGGACAAAGACTTACTCACAAGCCCTCTCAAATGAGTGGAGGACAGCAACAAAGGGTAAGTATAGCAAGAGCCTTTGTAAATAGTCCTAATATTGTATTTGCGGACGAGCCTACTGGGAACCTAGATACAAAGACCACTGAGGAAATAATGGCATTAATTATATCTATGGCAAAGGAACATAATCAAACATTAATAATAGTAACTCATGACGTAGAAATTTCCACTTACGCAGATAGAATTGTATACATAAGGGATGGAAACATAGAAAAAATAGTAACTAATGAAAATAAAAAGATAATAGAGAAAAAGGGAGAGGCTTAGAATGAAAAGATTGTTTAGTTTTTTATTGAGTTTAATGTTGCTTTTGTCGGGAATAAGTTTTAATTTAACAAGAGTTAAAGCAAGTAACGGTGATGCAATATCTAAAAGCAAGGATATTGCATCGGTAGATATGCCTATAACTCCAATAGATACTTCAACTTACATGGCAACTCTAACAATAGTAGAGGGAGACATGCTCAAGTTTTCTGCAGGAGATTTAATAAAAGTTCCTGTAGCCATTAAAAATATTGGGAGTCATGCTGCTAAAAATTTAATTATTACGCCAGATTTAACAGATAAAGAGTGTCCTTTTACGCTTGAATATGGAACTTTAAGTAAAGCTATAGAAACTATTAACTCAAAAGAAACAGCCAATATAGAGTTTAAACTTAGAATAAAAAACAATGTAGCAGAAGGAATGTATCCTCTAAAGTTAAACTTTAAATATAGCAATGTTTTCGGAGATAAGGCGGTTACAATGGTAGAAACTATAAATGTAAAGATTGTAAATGATAGTGTAATGCCAAAATTGCAACTAGAAAAAATAACTACAACTCCAACTGACATAAAGCCAGGGGAAAAGGTAATGGTAGACTTTGTAGTTAAAAATAAGGGAACTATTGAAGCTAAGGATGTTAAAGTTGTTGTAGATGGCATTGGAAAAAACTTTGTTATTGTAAACAATTCTAATAGCCAATATTTGGGGACCATTGCAGGGGAAGAAGCTAAAAACATTAAACTAGAATTGCAAGCTGCAGACAATATTGAGAAGGGTGGACAAGCAATAGATTTAAAATTAAGCGGTAAAGATATACCAGAAGAAACCTATAAATTTTTTGTAAATGTAGGTGGAGGAGGAGCTAACTTAAATCCAAAACTTATAATTGATAGATATAGTTTTCAACCTAAATTAGTAAGGGCTGGACAAAATTTTGATATGAACCTATCTTTTTTTAACACAAATGCTAATAAATCAGTAAAAAATATAAAAATTACATTAACAGTAGATGAAAAAACAGAGGGAAGCGGAAGTGTATTTAGTCCTGTAAATACAAGTAATACCTTCTATATAGATGAAATTCCACCAAAGGGAAGGGTGGAAAAGAATATTACAATGTTTACTGTTCCAGATGCTAAGGCAAAAACCTATACCCTTACAGCTAACTTTGAATATGAAGATGAAGATGGAAAAGAGCTTAAAGCTACTGAACTTATAGGAGTGCCTGTAGTACAGCAGACTAAACTTGAAATTGGAAATATAGAGCTTCCACCAGAAGGTTTTATAGGTCAGCCAATTCCAATTAATGTTCAGTTCTACAATAAGGGAAAAGTTACTTTAAGTAATGTAATGATAGAATTAAAAGGAGATTTTTCTACAGAAAATGGTCAGTACTTTTTAGGAAATTTTGAAGCAGGAAACTCAGAGAGCTATGATGGAAGTGTCATTCCTAATGCTCCAGGGCCTCTTAAAGGAACTTTAGTATTTTCTTATGATAATACTGCAGGGGAACATGTAGAAGTAAAGAAGGATTTTAATATAAATGTAATGGAAATGCCAGCTATGGAACCAGGGATGGATAATATGCCACCTGACATGAAACCAGCGACAAGCAAAAAGAAATTAATAATAAGCTCAAGCCTATTCTTAGTAACAGTAGCAGGATTTATTATTTGGAAGAAAAATAAGAAAAAGAAAGGTATGACCTTAGATGAATAGTTTAGACATTATTAGGATGGGTTTGAAGAATCTATGGCGTAGAAAGCTGAGAACTTTTCTTACCATACTAGGGGTAGTTATAGGAACAAGTTCTATAATTACCATGCTTTCCTTGGGGTTTGGTATGAGCTATAGCTTTAAACAAAGTATAAGTGAGATGGGAAGTCTAAATACTATTACTGTTATGGAAAATTATGATATGGGGAATAGAGGAGGGGCTATAAGTCAAAAGAAAGTATATTTAGATGATGATGCTTTAAAGACCTTAAAGGATATAAAAGGAGTGGAAGCGGTAACGCCTGTAATGGATATGAATATGAAACTAAATACAGGAAAGTACACTGCACATATAAATTTAAGAGGTGTTGATCCAAAATCGATGGAAGCCTTTGATTATAAAATAGAAGAAGGAAGACTTTTAAAAACTGGCGATTCTTATAACATGGTTTTTGGAGGAGCAGTAAAAAGATTTTTTTATGATGAAAAAAGAATTAGAGGGCCATATAAAGAACCAAATATAAAACCTCTAAAGGATAAGTTCACTATGAGCTTTAATGTTTATGACGACAAGGGACAACCTAAGGGCGGAAAACCTATGAAAATAAATGTAGTGGGAGTTCTTAAAGAAGGTGACTATGAGAAGGATAGCTATGTTTACATGAGCATTAGTGAGATAGAAAAGCTTAAGAAGGAACAACAGAAACTAGAGGGTAGCAAAGGGAGACAAAATACAAACAAGAACAAGTATCAGCAAATATTAGTAAAAGTTAAAGATATGAATGAAGTAGCAGATATACAAAAGCAAATTAAAGATTTAGGATATAATGCATTCAGCTTAAATGATTTTTTAGATTCCCTTAAGAAAACTGCAGGTACAATTCAAGCAGTGCTAGGAGGAATAGGTGCAGTATCTCTCCTTGTAGCAGCATTAGGTATAACCAATACTATGATAATGTCTATTTATGAAAGAACTAGAGAAATAGGTGTCATGAAGGTTATAGGGGCACAACTAAGAGATATAAAAAGAATATTTCTTTTTGAAGCAGGTACCATTGGCCTTTCAGGAGGATTTTTGGGTATAGCCCTAAGCTATGGACTTTCATTTATAATAAACTTTTTAGGACGTAATGTGAATATGCTTGGAGGTCCTGGAAGTGGAAATACTAAACTATCCATTATTCCTATGTGGTTAGTATTTGCAGCTTTAGCCTTTACAACATTAGTTGGAGTAATATCAGGTTTCTATCCTGCTAAAAGGGCTACTAAGCTAAGTGCTTTAGAAGCGATTAAGACGGAGTAAGAGTAAAAGCGCGGAGGCTTTTATTCAGAGAACAGATGACAATGAATAAATAACAAATAATGAAGGGATTTTGATTTGGCAAAATCCCCATTTATTTTTTAAGTATTAATTTTTAATTAAATAGCCTTATTTCACTACTATATTAACTAAGCTTCCTTTTATAACAATTACCTTAACTACGGATTTACCCTCAATATGCTTTTGAGTATCTGGGGAAGCTAAGGCAGCTAATTTAATATCATCATCAGAAAGACCTGAAGGTATATTAATTCTTCCTTTAACTTTTCCGTTTATTTGTATTGCTATTTCAATTTCGTCCTTTACTAAGGCATTTGCATTGAATTCTGGCCATTTCTCATTGAATATAGAAAATGGCATTTCTAAAAGGGACCATTGTTCTTCACTAAAGTGAGGAGCAAAAGGTGCAAATAATTTTACATAGTCTACTAAGCATTCTTTTAAGAACACAGGATTTTTAACTTCTTCGCTAATATATTTAGATAATGCATTTGTAAACTCCATAAGCCTTGCGATACAAGTATTAAACTGCATTTTATCCATATCTTCTGTTACTGATTTTATGGTGTAATGTCTTATAAAGTTTAATTCCTTTTCTACTTTATCCATAGAATCTTTAGAATTAACAGGGTTATTAATATAGCTTCTAGAGGAGTCTATGATTCTTTCCACCCTATCAACAAACTTACCTATGGATTTTATTCCATCATCGCTCCAAGCTCCACCTTCTGTGTAGTCAAATCCAAACATTAAATACATTCTAAATACGTCAGAACCGAATTCTTTAATGTAATCATCTGGAGAGATAGTATTTCCCTTTGATTTACTCATCTTTTGTCCATCTGGTCCAAGTATTAAGCCTTGATGTGTTAAAGAAGTAAAAGGCTCATCAAAATCTAAATACCCCATGTCTCTTAAAGCCTTATTGATAAATCTTGCGTAAAGAAGGTGCATGCAAGCATGTTCTGGTCCGCCTACGTATTTATCAACAGGAAGAATTTTGTTCACTATATCCTTATTGAAAGCTTCCTTTTCATTTTTGTTATCTGCATATCTTAAGTAATAGAAAGATGAACAAACAAAAGTATCTAGAGTGTCAGCTTCTCTTTTAGCAGCTCCACCACAATGTGGGCAAGTTGTATTTATAAACTCTTCAGATTTCGCTAAAGGAGATTTTCCATCTGGAGCAAACTCCACGTTATATGGAAGTTTTACTGGAAGTTCATTTTCAGGTACCGGTACAATACCGCATTTATCACAATATACAACTGGAATAGGTGCTCCCCAATATCTTTGTCTTGATACTAACCAGTCTCTTAATCTATAATTAACTTTCTTGCTTCCTTTGCCTTCAGCTTCTAACTTGTCAATAATAGCAATTCTGCCTTCTTCAGAGTTCATGCCATCAAATTCACCGCTATTTACCATGATGCCTGGATCTACGTAAGGAAGACCTTCTCCACCCTTTATAACTCTTTCTATTGGAAGTTCATATTTTGTTGCAAAAGCGAAATCTCTTTCATCGTGAGCTGGAACTGCCATAACAGCACCAGTTCCGTAAGTAGCTAATACATAATCTGCAACCCAAACAGGAACCTTTCTTCCGTTAATAGGGTTTATTGCATAGGAGCCTGTGAACACTCCAGTTTTTTCTCTTGTTATTGATTGCCTTTCAATATCTGATTGCTTTTTCGTCTCTTCTTTATAAGCTTCTACGTCAGCTCTATAGTATTCTGTTGTAATTTCATCTACCAACGGATTTTCAGGAGCTAACACCACATAAGTAACTCCAAATAAAGTATCTGCTCTAGTGGTGAATACATTGAAAGAAAGCTCTGAATCGGACATTTTAAAGGTAGCTTCAGCCCCAATAGACTTTCCTATCCAATGTTTTTGCATAGCCTTAGTTTTTTCTGGCCAATCTAATTCTTCAAGCTTTTGAAGTAATTCTTCTGAGTAATCTGTAATTTTAAAGAACCATTGAGTTAAATCTTTCTTAGTAACTTCGCTGGAGCATCTCTCACATTCGCCATCAAGAACCTGTTCATTAGCAAGTACTGTATTACAACTTGGGCACCAGTTGACAGGTGCATTTTTTCTATAAGCTAATCCTTTTTCATAAAGCTTTAAGAATAACCATTGAGTCCATTTATAGTAATCCTCATTACAGGTTATTACTTCGTTTTCCCAGTTAAACATGGCTCCCATAGCTTTTAGCTGTTTTTCCATAGTAGCTATGTTTTTCATGGTAGAGTCCTTTGGATGTATTCCTGTTTTTATTGCAAAGTTTTCTGCTGGAAGTCCAAAAGCATCAAAGCCCATTGGCTGAAATACATTAAAGCCTTTCATCCTCTTAAATCTAGCCCAAGAATCTACAGGACCATAGTTAAACCAATGTCCTGCGTGAAGATTGCTACCTGATGGGTAGGAGAACATTTCTAATACATATAGCTTTTCTCCTTCTTTATCTTTATCAAATTTATAAAGATTGGTGTCTTCCCATTTTTGTTGCCATTTTTCATCAATGTGAGTTCCGTAATTACTCATATTTATCCCTCCTGTTTTTAATATAATATCCTAAAAAACAAAAAAACCTCCATCTCCAAAGAGACGAAAGTATGCTTCGCGGTACCACTCTAATTAAAGTCTAATTTAGACTTTCACTTAAAACTTTAACGGAATTACCGTACTTGCCTATAGAGCAAATAAACTCCCAGGCGAGTTCATTTTCTATCACTACTATTTTTCACCAACCAATAGTTCTCTTAAAGGGAATTGAAAATTACTACTCCTGTTCACAGTTTTTAAATATTAAACTATACTATTAAAATAAAAACTCTTGATTCCTCAAGAGTTCTGGCTGCCCATGCTGGACTCGAACCAACAAAATGCCTGCTCCAGAGGCAGGTGCCTTACCATTTGGCTAATGGGCATCAACTTTTTTGCCAATAGCGACATTATCATTATATCAAAATATAATTTACTGTCAACTGTTTTTCCTGAAAAACTTAGCTGCCTTGTGGATAAATAAGGTCAAGGCATAGTCGTATAGGAAGAAGGATACTTCTAATAATATTAGTATTATTGGCAATGGTAAAGGAAGCTTATTCAAGTCAAAGTTTGGAAGAACTAAGTAAATAGCTAAATAAGCTATATAAAGGCATAGGTTGAAAAAAACAAATTTAGCTATCAGTTCTAAATGTAAAGTTCCTATTTTTTCTATATACAATTTTATTATTCCGTAAATTCCAAAAAATATTATATACAAGAAAACGGAACCTTTAAAACCTATTATAAATAGGCCGAGCAAACTAGTACTTGTATATATGCCTAATGCGACTTTGATATTAGTCCCTATTACTCCTAAGGGTATTAGAGCAGAAGATATTACTAGTAAAAACAATTTATTAGTAGGAGCAATGGTACTAAGATATATAAAAATTACCCCCAGGGCTGAGAGAATTCCACCTTTAGTCAAATAAGAAGTTTTCATTAATAATACCTCCATATTGATTCAGATGCTTTAACAGCAACTTATTAAATCTCCACCACAACATTCACAAAAACAGTCTAAACAATAAAGAGTTGTACAAATATCACAAAAATCAGAGTCTCTGCCGTATCTACTATTTTGATAGGGCTGTCTATAAGTATTGTTCATATTATTTATTCTACTTAGAGTATCTCTATACTCCATATTGGAAGGGTCCATAGCCGTTGCTGTCCTTAGATAATTAATTGCAGAATCATACCAACCCTTTTTAAGGTTTATTACACCCATTAAGTAATTCCACTCTGCATTTCTTAAAGAAATTCTTGAAAGTTTTCCTTCGGCCTCTGAAAAATGGCCTAATTGTATATCCATTCGAATAGAACTATAGTCTGCATAATCATTATTGCTATTATAGCTATTACTACTACTATTGCTATAATCATTGGTATTTCTCATAAGATAATCATAAGCTTCATTTATTTCTCTCATTTTTTCTTCAGCTAAATCTCTTAACGGATTATTTCCATATTGATCTGGATGGTATTTTTTAGCCAGTTCTCTATATGCTCTCTTAACCTCTTCTTTTGAAGCTCCTTCTTTAATTTCAAGTATTTCATATGGATTTCCCATTACACTTTTCACTCCTTTTAAAAACTGTATCTATTTTTTCCATAAGACCAAATTGAAGTATATTATATAAAAGCTCTTCATTTTTCTTTAAAGGAAGTTTATTCATAAAATGAAGGCATTGCCTTGCACAAAAAGTTAAAATAAGGTTTATTCTATCCTTTGTATTTAAGATTAATGCTTCATAGGATTTATTATCCTTATTAAAAACAGAATTAATTCCATTGAACTTGTTTTCTTTCATATCCCTTTCTAAATCGTCCCAAGCATCTAATATATAAATCCATTTACCAAGATTATAACCTAAATTGTAAAGGTTATTTGAAACTTCATTATCCTCGCTAATATAAGAGGATAAAATATATCCCGTTAAGTAGGCGAAGGGATGGCTTAATTCATCTATGGAGGAAGAAATATTGTTTTCCTCTAGGGCATATAAATCCTTTAAAATTTTATCTATATTGTTAAAGCTCTCTTCATATAAAGTATGATTTTTGTTAATATAGCTACTTAAAATTCTTTTAAGTATTTTGCTTTTTAAAGATTGTTCATCTTTTATATTATCGATTAATTTAAAATAAGTTAAAGAAACATTGCAAAAGGCAGCATACTTTAAGGGCTTGTTTTCCTCAAGTACTATTTTTTTCTTTATTGGATGAACCATGCATCGTTGGGTTTCATACTTTGGACAGCTATCCTCAATGGAATCTAAAAGTATAGCTAGAAAGGTCATGTCATAATTTAAAACGAATCTTGGTATATTGCCAAAATTATTTTTAATAGCTTTGCAAAGACCACAATAATAAGATTTAAATTTTTCATAATCCTTTAATTTTAATTCCATTTTGCAGGGCGTTACATATCCAAACATAGCTATTGTTCCTTACTTTTAAAGAGTTTAATTAACTCATATATGCTCTTTGAAGTAGTGTCGTCCATAGTATATCCAAGTTTTAAAACTACTTCTTCTAACTCTTCTTCATTTGGAGATTCTATTTCAATATAAGGAAAAGGGCAAAAGGACTTATCATTTATATCTATTTCAATAAGTGAATTATTATACTTATAGCTTTCCCTATATTTTTTTATACATTGAGTAAGTTCTAAACCTAAAGCTTTGAAAATCTTATCCCCTTCATCAGGATTGGATATTAAAACTTCGTTTTCTTCCATAACTTTAAATTTATCACTATTAAGTAGTTTTTTTACTGTCATATAATATTTAGTTTCATAATGTAATAAATCTTCAACTATTCTAATTCTAGCATAACCATGCTCTTTTAAAAGGGACTTATCTTTAAAATCATAAAGGTTATTTATTTGATTTTCTTCCTTTACCTTTGCACAATTTAAATCCTTTATTTTTTGTCTAATATCTTCTAAATCAATGGTTAGTATTTTAACTTCAAGTTCTTTCAAACAAATCACTCCTATTTAATTGAGATTATAGCATATAAGAATAAATTACAAAATAAAAAAATAAATAATTACAAATATAAAGGGCAAAATAATTAGCGTAATCATAAAACTAAAATTCAGGAGGTAATAAAATGAATATAGGAAATAAGCAAATAGAAAGTAATAACCTAAAAGTTATATCAGATCAATTAGCTCATGAATCCTTAATGAATAAGAAATTCAATTTATATGCTCAGTATTGTACTGATGAAAGTTTAAAAAATCTATGTACTCAAGCAGCAAGTACTCATAAACAAAACTTTAATGATTTAAAGAGCTATCTTGATTCACATCAGTAAATTATATTAAATATTAGGAGGGACCATTTATGCATAATACACCAAATTTAACTGAAAAAGACTTGATGCAAGACTTACTAACTACTGAAAAACAGGTTATTTCAGCATATAGTACAGGAATAACAGAAACATCTTGTGAGAACCTTAGAACAGTTTTAGTAAATAATTTTAAAAAGACTGAAGATATTCAATATAAAGTATTTGATGCTATGAAACAAAAGGGATGGTATCAAACAAAAGATGCACCAGATAATGAAGTTCAAAAGGTAAAATCAGAATCAACTCAAATGCAACAAGAATTAAAATAATAATATAATAAAAAGAGGGAATTTTGAATAATCAAAATTCCCTCTTTTTATTTAATAACTTGAAAATAATAACAATTGTAAGGTATTATAGATATAATAGTGGGTAGTCATAGGATAAAGTATTATGCTAAAGAAAGGAATGTGAAGAGTTGCAATATATAAATGAAGTAAACATAAATGAAGCAGTTATACACATATTAGATAATAATGCTGAGGAGCCAATATTAAATGAATATAAATTAAATTTAAGCGAGGAAATATATACTTTTTTGTTAAAGCATATAGAAAAATGCTTAAAGGATGAAGATTTAAAATATGCTTTATTTAATGAGGAAAGAAACATAGTAAAGGAAATAAGTAGAGATTATTTAAGTGGTCAAATGGATATGATTGAAGCTTCAAAGGAGATAGGGAGACAACTTTTTGTACTAATGAAATCTAATGTAAATATACCTTCTGGAGATTTGATAGTAGTATCCTTATCCACAGAAATAGGTCCTCTTTTAGGAATACTGAAGATGGATTATATTAAAAATTACACTCATAGTGTGAACTTTGTAGAAAATAAAGTTGATATTGATATTGTTCCAGAATTAACAGGACTTCCCTCTAGCTCTCAAAGGATACAAAAATGTGCTTTTATAAAATTACTTTCAGAAGAAGAAGATTTTCATCTATATGTAATTGATAAACAAAAGAAAAAAGATGAGGAAGAATATGGAGCAAACTATTTTATTAATAAGTTTTTAGGGTGCACTATCATAGATAATAAAAGAGATTTAACTAAAAAGTTTTTCACAGCTACAGAAAAATGGACAAGAAACAATATAAAAGAAAATGCAGAAGAAGCAGAAAAAATTAGAAGTAGTGTAAGGAAAACTTTAAAAGAAGAAGAAAATATAGATCTACATAAGGTTTCAGAAGAAATATTTGGAGACAATAAAGAAGTTATAGCTAACTACATGGACTATGTTTATTCAGAGGGAGTAAAAGAAAAAATAGAGGTAGATAAAGACTGGGTGGAAAAGAAATACAAAAGAACTAGACTTAAAATTGATAAGGAAATAGATTTATACATCAATGAAGAGGCCTATAATGATGTAAATAAGTTTCAAGTGCAAAGAAATGGAGATGGAACTATAAATATAGTTATTAAAAATATTATTAATTATATTGAGAAATAATTTTCAAGATATTTAGTTGGTTAGTTTTTTAGTGTTTTAGTTATGGATGAAATTCCTGGGGGATTTCTAAAATAAAAAAATATAAAAACTCGTAAAGGAGTTTTATCAGTAACTAGGAATCTAAACAACTAAATATCTAAAAAACTAAAAAAGTTCCACCAGAGTATTTCCTGGTGGAACTTTTTTACACTCTCATTATAGAGTATTTGATGACCCTAAAACATTTTTAATTTTCTCTTTAACTAAGGCCTGTATTGCATCTCTTCCAGCGCCTATATATTTTCTTGGGTCTATTTCCTTTGGATTTTCAGATAATACTTTTCTAATAGAAGCTGTTAAAGCAAGTCTTAAATCTGTATCCATGTTTATTTTGCATACAGACATGGAAGAAGCTTTTCTAAGCATTTCATTTGGAACACCTTTAGCTCCACCAATTTCTCCACCAAATTCATTACACATTTCTACGAATTTTGGCTCAACGGAGGAGGCACCGTGAAGTACTATTGGAAAGTTCTTAATTCCAATGGCTTCTAATTTTTCTGTGATAGATTGAAGTCTATCGAAATCTAATTTAGCCTCTCCTTTAAACTTATAAGCACCGTGACTTGTTCCTATGGCTATTGCTAAGGAATCTACTCCTGTTCTTTTTACAAACTCTGCAGCTTGATCTGGATCTGTATAAGTAGCGTCTGCACTGGAAACTTTCACATCATCTTCTACTCCAGCAAGTTTTCCAAGTTCTGCTTCTACCACAACACCTTTGCTGTGAGCGTACTCTACAACTTCTTTAGTCAATTTAATATTTTCTTCAAAGTCATAGTGAGAACCATCAAACATTACTGAAGTGAATCCTGATTCTATAGCTAATTTAACCTGATCCATGTTTGCACCATGGTCTAAATGAAGTGCTATGTCAATTCCTGTATCTTCTATAGCGGCATCTACCATATGTTTTAAATATTTTGGTCCTGCATATTTAAGAGCGCCAGCGGAAACCTGTAATATTACTGGAGATTTTTCTTCTTTTGCAGCATTTACTACTGCTTGGATTATTTCCATATTGTTAATGTTAAAGGCTCCTATAGCATATTGGCCTTTAAAAGCCTTTTCAAACATTTCTTTAGTAGTTACTAAAGCCATAATATTTCACCCTCTACTCGTTATTTTTATTTATATAAATCTATTATAAATCATTATGCTAAGATTTTCTAGAATATGTTTCCTAAACTAATTTTCTCAATATCTAAGGTATGTTTAAAGAAAAATTTGATTACATGGAGGCTAGACATAGATTCTTCTTTATTCTTATGAATAACATATTGAGATAATTTAGCTAATTCACTATTGATATTATCTAACTCTGCATGGTTTAAAAATATGGACAGCTGATTGGAATGTTTTTGCCACTTATCTGATATTTCATTAATAACTAGTATAGATTTTTCCCAATTATCTTCCTGTATAGATTGCTCTAACCTCCTGTTTAAGGTTTCCAATTCACTATAAACTTTATCCATTGCATTTAAAGAAAATAATATACCAAAAATCATTATAAAAAATAAAAAGAAAGATATAAGTATATTTTTCATATTAATCCCCCTTAGTCTTTCCTAAATAATTTTGAAAATATAATTTGCCATGAGAGTCAATTAAAGCTATGAATACATCTTTAAATTCTTCTATGTCATTACGTTTTAAATTTTTCTTTAGCCAACTAACATCTTTTTTTATTAGCTTAAGATTTTCAAAGTTAACCTTTCCATCTAATATTAGGGTTACTGGCAATTTATCCTGAGTTATATTTACATTTACTTTAGTTAATAGATGTAAATCCTGTTTTGTTGCAGGGGTTAGCTCTGTTTTTGGAATTATAGACAATTGACCGCTAGTTTCTAAAATAGCATATTCTACATCAGAAATATTGTAATATCCTTGTAATCTTAGTTCTTCCATTAAATCATTGATATTAAACCTCTGATATTTTAACTCTTGAATATCAATCTTACCATTTTCTATCAAAATACTAGGACTTCCATTGATAATTTTCCTAAATGTTTCGCTTTTTAACTGTAGTATAGCTAAGATAGTCTGTAGAGTTAATAAAGTAATAATTGGAATTATACCGTGCAATAGAGGTATTCTTGTATCTTGCATAGGAAGAGCAGCAAGTTCAGAAATCATTATTGTTATGGCAAGCTCAAAGGGTTCTAATTGGCCAATTTGTTTCTTACCCATTAACCTCATAGCTCCAATTACTACTGCATATAAGATTATAGTTCTAATTAAAACAGTAAACACTAACATCACCTCATAGCATATAGTATTTGAAAAAACCCAAAAAATATTACTGGAAGTGAGCTAATTTTGAAAGTTTTGAGTATAATGAGATATAATGATATTATACTTACAAGGAATGGGGGATAATAGAATGGATAAAAATAAGCTAGGACAAATAATAAATAAGTATTCTTTAGAAAATGATGTACCCGTAGTGTTAGCTAAAGTAAATAATGATGTTTGTGAATTAACAAATATCGTTGATTTAAATGCAAAAATACAACCTATAGATATTTCAACTAATATAGGTATGAGAACTTATGTTAGAACTTTACAATTTATCTTAATAAAATCTGTCTTAAATGTATTTCCAGAAGCCACAATTTCTATAGAACATTCTCTAAGCAAGGGCCTTTATTGTGAAATACATAAGGAAAAGCCTTTAAGTAAAGAAGATGTAGTAAAAATTAAAGAAAATATGAAGGAATTAGTAGAAAGAAATTCTACAATAAATAAAGTTTCAGTTAAAAAGGAAGAGGCAATTAAGATCTTTAAAGATTATAAAATGGAAGATAAAGTTAGGTTGTTGAATCACGTAAAAACCGATGAAGTAAAGCTATATGAATTAGAGGGAAGATATGACTATTTTTATGGTGCCATGGCATACTCTACAGGAGTAGGGAAGGTTTTTGATTTAATGTATTATGAGCCAGGCCTTATATTAAGATTTCCTACAGAAAACAATCCAAGGGAAATACCAGAATTTATAGAGCATAAAAAATTGGCAAAGATATTTAAAGAAACTGAAGAGTGGGGCAGAATTTTAGAGGTTGGAGACGTGGGCTCACTAAACAACAAGGTAGAGAGTGGAGATATTTATAATATAATCAGAGTAGCTGAAGCCCTACATGAAAAGAAAACTGCGTATATAGCAGATATGATTAATGAAAAAAAGGATGTTAAATTAGTACTAATTGCAGGACCATCTTCTTCGGGAAAAACTACTTTTGCTAGAAGATTAGGAATACAGCTTAGAGTTAATGGAATGATTCCTATTCCTATAGGACTAGATGATTATTTTATTAACAGAGAAGATACTCCTAAAGATGAATTTGGTGAGTATGATTTTGAATCCATATATGCCTTAGATTTAGAATTATTTAATAAGCACTTGCAAGATATATTAAAGGGTGAAGAGGTAGAAATACCTAGCTATAATTTTATAACAGGAAAAAGAGAGTGGAGAGGACATAAGGTAAAGCTTCCTGCAAATGGTATTCTCATAGTAGAAGGAATACATGGGCTAAATGAAATCCTTACCTCTTCTATAGCTCCAGAAAATAAGTTTAAAATATATATAAGTGCTTTAACGCAGCTTAATTTAGACTCCCATAATAGGATAGCTACCACAGATGTGAGAATCATAAGGAGAATAGTAAGAGACTCTTTATTTAGGGGATATAGCGCAGAAGATACATTGAACATGTGGCCTTCCATTAGGCGTGGAGAAGAAAAAAATATATTTGTATTTCAGGAAAATGCCCATGTAATGTTTAACTCTACTTTAGTATACGAACTGTGCGTATTAAGACAATATGCGTTAAAGGAGTTAAATAAGATAACTCCATCTAGTCCTGTTTATCACGAAGGGTTAAGGCTAATTAGCTTTTTAAATTTCTTTAAGGATTTAGATATGAAACATGTACCTGATAATTCTATATTAAGAGAATTCGTAGGAGGTAGCTGGTTTCATTAATTTTACTATGTAAAGGTAATAAAATTTCTATTCAATCCATATAGATAAATATAATTAAATTGATATGTGGTGAATAGTATGAATCATAGAAAGGTAGTGCAAGGCTATTACGGTGATGTAAATAATTTAACAGATCTTCTATCTAAATTAATTAATTCATATAGATTATTAATCGGAGGAGCTGGTGAATTAAATACTATTGCTTTGGCTAGAAAAAAAGATGTAAAAGATGCCATTGATAGAGCAAATGAGCTAGGAGATATTATTGATGAATTAATCGATGCTTTAGACCAATGTTCCTGCGAATATAGCAATTATTGCAGAATCAAAGGTGAAATATTAAAAACCAAAATTCATGCTAAGTATATATTGACAGAAATAGATGAGGAATTAAAATTAAAAGAATAACCCTAATATAGAGAATATATATAGGGTTATTCTTAAATATTTTAAAGCTATATTTTTTTAAATTTAAATTTACTAACCATAAGATAAGAAAAAGAAACTAATAAAATTATGGCAAGCATAGGATGCATAATTCTATTTAGGGTAAGCAAAGAATAAAGAGCCATAAACATACCTGCTGCTGTAATTGGTACACCAGTAAAGGCACCATCAAAGGAGGAGGCATTAAATCTTGCTAGACGATAAGCTCCTGCTACGGGAAAAACTAATAATAAAAAGTAACCTATTAATCCATAATCGTAAAAATTATGCATATTAAACACTAATATAGATGGAGCTACTCCAAAGGATACTAAATCTGCAAGGGAATCTAACTCCTTACCAATCTCACTACTAACCTGTAAGTACCTAGCAACTCTTCCGTCGTATCTGTCCATTAATCCAGCTAATAATATGAATAAACAGGCATTTTTATATTCGCCTTGAAAAGTCATCATTAAGGATAAAATACCAAAGCATAGATTACCAAAGGTAAACAAATTGGGTACAGCGTTTTTTTGCATTAAATAATCACTCCTAAATTAACGTTATATATAATTATACTATATTATAAGAAATATATAATATAGTTTATTAAAATTTTCCTAAATATTATTTCCCTATAGTGGGTAAAATATTTTAGGAGGTGGATTTTTGATGAAAGTAAAAGATGTTATGACTAAAAGTTTAGCTACCTTAACCCCAGAAGATACTGTAGAACGTGCAGCTCAGCTTATGAGAGAGCATAATATAGGATCTCTTCCAGTTTGTGATGGAGATAAAGTAATTGGAATAATTACAGATAGAGATATTACTTTAAGATCTACAGCTGAAGGGGAAAATTCTCAAAGGCAAACTGTTAGGGATATAATGAGTTCTAATCCTGTAATAGTAAGTCCAGAAATAGAAGCAAGAGAAGCTGCTAGAATAATGAGCGAAAGACAAATAAGAAGATTACCTGTGGTAGAAGATAATTCCTTAGTAGGAATACTTTCTTTAGGAGATTTGTCTGTAGAACCTAACCTTTCCAATAAAGCAGGAGAAACTTTAACTGAAATATCGGAACCTAGTACTCCACATATATAGTTAAGAACTTTATTTTAAATAAACGTAAATGGCTAACTAAAAGCTGTTTGCGTTTATTCTTTATAGTTTGATGACATAAATATTGTAAAATGCTATAATAAAGTATGGTTAGTATTTAAAAAGAGAGGTCATAATATGAATAAGGTAAAATTTGTCTATAATCCATATTCAGGAGAAAATTTAATAATATCAGAATTAGATAAAATCATAAGTATTCATCAGCAGTATGGGTATACAGTAGTACCTTATAGAATAAGTAGTGAATATACTTTAGATATTGCCTTTGAGGATATTGAAAATGATTATAAATATATATTAATTGCAGGCGGGGATGGAACTGTAGATAGTGTAGTTAATTATATTAAAGAAAGAAATATTAATCTTCCTCTAGGAATAATACCTGTAGGTACAGCTAATGATTTTGCTAAATTCATAGGAATGCCAATGGATATAGAGGAGGCTTGCAAGCAAATACTAGAAAGTGAACCTTTGAGTGTAGATGTAGGAAAGGTTAATGATAAATATTTTATAAACGTAGCTAGTGCAGGATTATTTACAGATATATCTCAAAGGACGGATACAACTCTTAAAAATAACCTAGGAAAACTCGCTTATTATGTTAAAGGTATAGAACAAATCCCTAACTTTAGAAACATTAAAGTTAAAGTAACCTCTAAGGAAGTAGATTATACTGGAGACATGTATTTAATATTAGTTTTCAATGGGCAGACCGCAGGAAATTTAAACCTTGCTTATAAAGCAGAAGTTGATGATGGTATGTTAGATGTTATAATAATTCAAGCAGGGATGCTAAGGGATTTAATTCCGTTATTTATAAGCATGTTAAGGGGAGACCATTTAGAAGAGGTAACTAATTTATTATATTTTAAAACTGATAAACTACATATAGAATGCGATGAAGATATATTAACGGATATAGATGGAGAAAGAGGGCCTGACTTTCCTTTAACTATAGAATGTATAAGGGGAGGAGTAAAGATGCTAGGGGTATTAAAAACGAAAACTCCACCTAAAAATAAAAGTAGAGTACTTGCAAAAGGTAAGATAGATATAAAAAGGGCTGCCTCTAAATGATTTTATGATTTATTGCATGCAAAAAACATTAAATATCCATTAAATTCTTTATACCGTTGGATAAGTGAATATGAAGAATACGGAGAGAGTGCGTTACCAGGACATGGAACTGCACTCTATTTTTATCAGTATGAAATCAAAAACTACGTCAAGAAAATGCAGAACTGAAAAAGGCCTGCAAAATTACATGATAAATTTTTTTGATATTATAATAATTGTTCTGCCTTTAATGCAATAGAAACATATTCTATGAAGGCATAAGGACTATCTTCCAATCCAAGTAGACTCTTGGCTTTACCAATTCGAAAACGTATGGTATTTTCGTGAGTGTCGAGAAAATAAGCTGTTTTTTTGTAGTCGCCGTTATTTTTTAAATAAATTCGAATAGTTTCTAGGAGATTCGTGGAATATCGATTTTCGTATTCCTTCAGAGGTCCAAGTATTTTTTTACAAAACTCATTTAAAATTTCATGATTGCGTAAAGGAAGTAGCAGACTGTATATTGATAAATCATTATAATAAGTTACTCTATTTCCTGTTAACTGAGCAATTTTATGTGCGGAATAAGCTTCGTTGAAACTGCGAACAAAATCACGAGATTCTTCACATTTGCTACTAACACCAATATAAAATGTTTTTCCGTAGTAGGATAAAAGGTGTGTTAGAGAATTTATTGTACGTGAGAAATCTAAATGTGTAATCAGATCAAGAATTAAAAATCCCCCTTTATGATATCTAAGAAAATGTAGCTGAAATTGTGAAGATAAATCATTTTTCAAAAAATTAAAACGTAAAGACGGAAGCTCCGGATATGAAATATAAATACACAGATATTTTAACGGCAAATCTGGAGTTAGGTATTGTATGATATTATTACGTTCTTGACTATTTAATTTGTCATACAGAAGCTTGTTTATTTTATTTTCAGAGCTTAGAGCCAATTGCTCTGTTAGAATTAGTTCAGAAATGTCTTTGATAAGTTGTCCATATGGCACATCAGCATCAATCATAATAATAGGATAATTATTTCTATTTGCTAAGTGAAGGACTCTTTCTGGCATTTGATTAAGATAGCATTTTAAACCAATACAGCAGGAGCTTTGTGTTTGTATATAAAAATCAATTATGTTAAATACAAGGTCTTCATTATTTTGGGTTGTATAAAAACTATGTATATATAAGTCTCCTTTTGAAACTAAAGTGTACCCAGGGTCGCATGGATCTAAAGGACAATCTGTAAAATTAACTCTTAAAATTTCTCTATTGAGTCCATTCTTGCCAGATACTAGTTCTGCATTTTTCAAAACATCAAGTTGGAGGATATCTTTTACCGTAATACTCATATTAACTCCTTTCAAGATGCAAATTTTAAGTAAATATACATTTATTATGAGGTAATAAACTAAGAATGTCAATAAGTGTCATTGTAGGATTATACAATATAAAATTTTTTTCATTGTGTAAATCTATAATGAATTGCGATTGGAATACGTTTACAATAAAGATATATAAATTAGATGAGAAGGGGAGATAAGTATGAAAAAACTTGATTTACAAGAATTAAAAGATATTATGATGGGATGTGCAATTTTAGGAACTGGCGGTGGTGGTTCGATAGCAGAGGGGTTATCCGTTGTTGAAAAGGAATGGAATGCTGGGAAAGAATTTAAAATGCTTGATTTTGATGAAATTGAAGATGAATCATACTATGCAAGCCCATATTATTGTGGATGCATGGTGTCAGAAGAAGAGGAAGCAGAAGAAGAGATTTTTGATGGAACAGATATTGCCTTGTCTGTAGAAGCATTAGAAAAATATATGCAAACTAATTTCCATGGACTTGTATCAATTGAATATGGTGCAGGAAATACAGGAGAGGTTATGGCCATTGCTGCAAAGACTGGTAAATATATCGTAGATGCAGATGCTGCAGGAAGGGCTGTTCCGGAACTACAGTTTTCAACTTATTACGTGACTGGACAACCTATTACTCCGTTAGCAGTTGGAACAATCTATGGAGATGTAGCAATCATTCCAACTGTAAAAGATGATTCAAGAGCGGAAGCACTTGCAAGGTTTATGGCAGTTGCAACAAAGGGAGCAGTAGGGATGACGGATCATCCAATTCAAGGAAAAAATCTAAAGAAATCAGTTATTCCAGGAGCTCTTTCACATGCACAAAGAGTAGGACAGGCAAGAAGACAGGCAGAAGAGGCAGGAGAGGATCCAATTCATGCAATTTTAAAAGCCGCAAATGGTAAATTATTATTTACAGGACGTGCTACGGCAGAAACTAACTGGGAAAATAAAGATGGTTTTACACTTGGTAATATATATTTAGAAGGAATAAAAGAAAATGAAAACCAAAATGCAAGGGTTTGGTATAAGAATGAAAACATGATGATGTGGGTGGATGATAAATTGCGTTTAACTTGTCCAGATTTGATTTGTGTAGTAGATAGTGTTACTGGAACACCGATTACAAATCCAAATTGTAAAGAAGGAATGGAGCTTTGTGTACTAGGATTCCACTGCCATGATTTGTGGAAAACTGAAAAAGCTCTAGAAATTTTAAATCCAAGATTTTTTGGATTTGATGAAGATTGCATCTTCTTAGAAGACTAGTAGGGGGATAAAAGAATGGAAAGAACTTTAAAAGAAAAGAGATCATTTGAAGAAAAATATAATGATTACGAAAAAACACCAGTTCCAGAACATGCTAGGAAAACATGGATTGAGCAAGGTATGATTTGGCTAGGGGAAGGCTTTGGTTTAAGCGGTCTTGCAGTGGGTGGTGTGTTGGCAAATGGTTTATCTTTTAAAGATATGTGTATTGCAAGTGTTATAGGGGCTTTCATTGTTTTTTTACTGGCTACAATATGTGCTCTTGTAAGTACTTATACACATCTTCCAACATCTTTTAATTGCCGTAGATCCTTTGGAACTATAGGTGCCAAGATTATAGGTGTTATATTTTGTATCTGTAATTTTGGTTGGTATGCATTTCAAGCTGACTTGTTTGGAAACACAATATCATTCGTAGTGGAACAATTAAGTGGCAGTACAATTTCCCCAGTAATTTTTACTGTTATTGGTGGTTTGGCAATGTCTATGACGGCGGTATTTGGGTTTAAAGCAATTAAAATACTGAGTGAAATTGGAGTACCGCTACTATTTGTTCTTTGCATTACTGCTGTTATAAAAACAGGTACTATAGTTCCTATAGTAGATATAGTTAGCTCTGGCCCCATTGGTTCACCAATTAGTATCTCCTCAGGAATAACAGTAGTTGTAAGCTCTTTTGCAGTAGGCATTGCAATGATGGGTGATTTTAGCCGCTTTTGTAAAACACGTAAAGATTGTGCACTTGGTATTAGTTTAGGATATTTTTGGGGATATATTCCAGTTATGATATGTGGTGCTTTTTTTACATATGCATTTAAAAATTGGAATGTAGTCGAAGTTATGGTACTTACACTGGGGCTTGGAATATCTGGTGCACTTGTTCTTGTTATTGGTCAGTGGACTACAAATGATAATAATCTCTATGGAAGTGTGCTGGGATTAATGAATACCCTAGATGGCGTTTCAAAGATACCACGAATGAAGTTAACATTTATTTTAGGTGCTATAAGTACAGCAATTGCAGCATTTGGAGTATATAAATATTTTGTAAATTTTTTATCAATACTAGGTGTATTTATTACACCTATTGCAGGTATTTTAATTGCAGATTTTTATATTTGCAACAGAGAGAGCTATGATGAAGATTGGTCTACAGTTCATTGCGGTATCAAGTGGGATGCAATAATAGCATGGATAATTTCTTCTTTTGTGGGTCTTACCATGACTACAAAACCTATTGGTTTTGGATGGTTTGTCAATTTTGGTAATGTCATTCCAGTTCCTGTTATTTGTATTGCTGTAGCTATTGTGTTTTACGTTGCTTTAATAAAGTTTAAAAACTATAAAAAAATAAGGATATATAGGGAGGCTATATGAGTGTAGAAAGAGTATTTTATTATTTTAATGAAATATCTAAAATATCAAGAGTGTCTTTTGAAGAAAAGAAAATAGCTGATTATCTAGTGGAACAAGGGGAAAGAATGGGCCTTGAAGTTATTAGGGACAAAGAGAATAATGTAATCATAAAAAAAGCAGGAAATAGAATAGATAGCCCTGTTGTTGTTTTACAGGCACATACAGATATGGTATGGCAATCAGAAAATCTAGAGGAAACTTTAGAAAAAATACCATGCAATATTCATGTGAAGAATGGAAGAATGTGCACCAATGGAACAACTCTTGGAGCAGATGATGGGATTGGCGTTGCTTTGATGCTGACCCTTCTAGAAAATAATAAAAAAGAATATCCTGCTTTAGAGGCAATATTCACTGCAAATGAAGAGGAAACCATGGGTGGAGCCCTTGCTATTAGGAAAGAAAATGTAACTGGTGAATATATGATTAATCTAGATAGTGAGAAAGAAGGAGTTTTTACAATAGGAGCAGCTGGTGGAATTTCTTCATTCTGCAAGTTGCCAGTGCAGATTAAGGATTCTATAAAGGATAAAACAGTTAAAATAATGGTAACAGGTTGCATTGGAGGACATTCGGGTTTAGAGATTAACAGAAAACATGAAAATGCAATTAAAATATTGGTACGCTTTCTAAGAACTTTATCTAAGGATTCATTTGAACTGAAATCTCTTGAAGGGGGTAGTCGCTCTAATGCTATTCCAGAATGGGCAACTGCAGTTGTTAATACGGATGCTATAGAAATATTAGAAAAACAAATAATAGATTTTATGAAAAATTGTCAAAGTGAATGGTGTAATGAGGAAAAAAATCTATCAATATCAATAAAGCAGACAGAATACAGTTGCGTTGTATATGAGGATCAGTTCAAAGAAAGATTACTTTTGCTTTTAGAAAATCTTCCCCATGGTGTCTATAGTAGAACTGAAGATTTTGTATGTTCTTCAGTAAATTTAGCTATTGTTAGAGAAATCGAAAAGTATATTACAATAGAACTCACTTTGCGTTCTTCTTATGAATCATGGTATAGGGATGAAGTAAAAAAGATTACGAGGTTAATTGAGCACTTTGGTGGAGATTCAGAACACAAGGATGAATATCCTGCTTGGATGTATAAAAAAGATTCAGAGCTTATAAAAATATTTTTAGATACCTATTACGAACTATATGGTGAAGAAGCTGAATGTGAGAATGTTCATGCCGGGGTGGAATGTGGCATTATCATGAGAAATTGTCCTTCGGTAAAGGATGCTATATCAATAGGCCCTACTATTTTAAATGCACATACTATATTTGAAACACTAGATATAGAATCTGTAAATAAAGTGTATGCTTTGATAGATAAAGTTTTGCAGAATATTAATGAAAAAAGTAATCAAATATAAGAGGTAGGAAAGGAGACTATTATGAATACAAAATTCAAAAAATATATTATTATAATAGCACTTGGTTTAGCAGGGGGATCTA
Source organism: Clostridium malenominatum (assembly GCF_039521365.1). NCBI lineage: Bacteria > Bacillati > Bacillota > Clostridia > Eubacteriales > Clostridiaceae > Clostridium > Clostridium malenominatum. Next base: position 309,044 of record NZ_BAAACF010000003.1, on the reverse strand, counting down.
TTTATTTCTTACCATATATAAAATATGTTTTTTACGATGCACATATAGCCTGTATGAATATTAATAACACTCAGTCAGGATTTTTAATGACTATATATACAATTGGCAACATGATTTTATATATTCCAGGAGGAATTTTGGCAGATAAGGTTTCTCCTAGAAAATCGCTTGTATATTCATCGCTGGGAACTTCTGCATTGGTGTTTTTATATGCATTTACTATGAAGAATTTTACGATATCAATACTTATTTGGATGTGTCTTGCATTTAGTACGGGCTTTGTTGTATGGTCTGCATTGTTAAAAACGGTAAGAATTATTGGAACGGAAAAAGAACAGGGGTTCTTATATGGTCTTTATTATGCTTGTAATGGAATTGCAGCGGCAGTTGTAAATGCAATTGCAGTATTAGTTTATCAGACAGGTGGAGATATGAGAACAGGATATTTTCGTGCATGCATTTTTGGTGGATTAGTACCTATTATAGTGGCAGTTATACTAATGATTTTACTAAAGGAGGAAGATTGTAATAAATCAGTGGATGACAATGAACCCAAGTTTCGTGTTAGTGATTTAACCAAATTATTAAAAACTCCAATAGTATGGGTTATATCTATAATCATGTTTTGTGGATATGGCTATTATATGAGTACATCTTATTTTAATCCATATTTAACGGAAGTATTTGGAATTTCTATTATTGACTCTGGATTTCTTTCAGCAGTAAGAACATATCTTCTTTTATTATTAGCTCCAGTTGGAGGATTAATTGCAGATAAATGCTTTAAATCTACGAGTAAATGGCTTTGTATAGCATTCCTTATTCTAGCCGGTTTATTTGGGATGGTGCTGATTTTACCACCAGATATTAATCCAACATTGGTTAGTATTTATACATTGATTCCTGGGGCCGTGGCAATGATGACATACGGAGTTATTTCTTCTATCGTGGCAGAAGTAGGAATTCCGAAGGCTATGACTGGTACAGCAATTGGTATTATTTCCATAGTTGGATATATGCCGGACGCAATATATTCCATGATGTTTGGAAACTGGATGGATAAGTATCAAAGTGCAGGGTACAATATGATTTTTATATTCTTAGCTATAACAGGTATTTTAGCCGCTATATTGTCATTTGTTGTTTTAAGGTATACTAAAAAACACAAAACCGAAAGTAAAGTGTTACAGACGGGCTTGTTTGATCAGCAATAGACGGTATTAATTGTCCAAAATCTGCTATAATCGTTATCCTCGATAGATTTTGAGAAAAGAAAGAAGGCCATCTTTAATGCGATAGCTTTAAAGATGGCCTTCAAATAATGCTTAAAAGGCATATAAGGATATACGCATACAAATAGGTAAAGCTAGTATATTGAACAATACCTTTTTGTCTACAGTATGAAATCACTAAGAAATCCTTAGTGATTTTTTTTCTTTCTAGGAATTAAACATTCTTTACCGCTACCAATTAAATCTTCTCTTCCTGCTTTTTCTAGAGCTTCTTTTACAAGATTATAGTTTTGAGGAAGAGAAAATTGCATAAGAGCTCTTTGCATATCCTTTTCCTTTTGTACTTTAGGTATATAAACCTTCTCCTTAGTCAAAGGGTTAACTCCTGTATAATACATTACTGTAGAAAGACTTCCAGGGGTAGGATAAAAGTCTTGTACCTGCTCAGGGGTATAGCCCATCTTCTTTATATACATAGCTAAATCTATAGCGGATTTTAAGTTAGAGCCAGCATGACTGGACATTAAGTATGGTACTAAATATTGTTTTTTCTTAAGCTTATTATTAATAAGGGTATATTTTTGAGAAAATCTTTCATAAACCTTATTGTCTGGTTTGCCCATTAAATTTAATACCTTATCATTAATGTGCTCAGGAGCTACCTTTAACTGACCACTTATATGATGTTCACATAATTCTTTAAAAAATGCATCATTTTTATCCAGCATCAAATAGTCAAATCTTATACCAGAACGTATAAATACTTTTTTAATTCCAGGAAGCTTTCGAATTTTTCTAAGTATAGATAAATATTCACTATGATCAACTATTAAGTTTTTACAAGGTTTTGGGAATAGGCATTGTTTATCCCTACAGGCGCCTTTTTCTTCCTGTATTTTGCAAGCTTTATTTCTAAAATTTGCAGTAGGTCCTCCTACATCATGTATATATCCTTTAAAATCTTTTAAAGTAGTTAACAGCTTTGCCTCATTTACTATAGAATCTTCACTTCTATTTTGCATTATTCTTCCTTGATGGAAGGTTAAAGCGCAAAAGGAGCAAGAACCAAAGCATCCTCTGTGGCTAGTAATTGAAAATTTCACTTCGGATATAGCAGGAATGCCGCCATCCTTCTCGTATATAGGATGATAGGTTCTAGTAAAAGGTAAATCATAAACTCTATCCATTTCCTCTTGAGTTAAAGGAAGCTGAGGAGGATTTTGAACTATATATCCATCACCATGTTTTTGTACTACTGTTTTACCTCTAATAGGATCTTGCTCGTAGTATTGAAGTTTAAAGCTCTCTCCATAAGCTTCTTTGCTGTTACAGCAGTCCTCATAAGAAGGTACTTCTCCAAAGTTTTTTAAATCTTCAATAGATTTTCTATAATACACAGCTCCTCTTAAATCCTTTATTTTTTCAAAACTCATACCATATCTAAGAAGTTCTCCTAATTGGGTTATAGTTTTCTCACCCATACCGTATAGAAGTAAGTCTGCCTTCGCATCAAGAAGTATACTTCTTCTTATTTTGTCATCCCAATAATCGTAGTGGGCAAACCTTCTTAAGCTACTCTCAATTCCACCAATTACTATAGGAATATCTTTATAGGCTTCTTTTACTTTATTAGAATAAACAATAACAGCTCTATCAGGCCTATGACCAAATCTTCCTCCTGGAGAATACAAATCCTCACGTCTTTTTCGTTTTGAGGAACTATAATGATTTACCATTGAATCGATGTTACCTGAATTTACTAAAAAGGCGTATTTAGGTTTTCCTAAAATCTTGAAGCTATTAATATCCTTCCAATCTGGTTGCGCTATAATTCCTACAGTAAAACCTAAATTTTCTAACACTCTTCCTATTATTGCAGTTCCAAAAGAGGGATGATCTACATAAGCATCTCCAGTAATTATAATAAAGTCTAGTTGTTCAATGCCTCTTTCTTTTAAATCTTTTTTATTTATAGGTAAAAATTTATTTTCTAATTTCATATATTTCTTCTCCATACTAAAAATCTTTTTATTTAATAATATTAACACAAACTAAGTAAAATATGAAATCGTATTATATATAGGGTAAAAATTAACTATACAGTTTATGGTAAAAAATATGGATTATTATTTTAAAATCTATATAATTTAATATATATTTATTTTTAGGAGGAAAACTAATGAATTATAAGTTAAAAAGTTATTTACTAGCAGTATCCATTACGGTTGGAACACTAATAACTATGCAAAATAATGTTTATGCAAAAGTTACTAATCGTATAGAAGGAAAAGATAGATTTAAAACATCAATTGCTATATCAAAAGAAGGATGGCAAAAATCTGATTATGCAATAATAGCAAATGGTATGGACTTTCCAGATGCTCTATCTGCATCACCACTTGCTGCAAAATATAATGCCCCAATTATTTTAGTTAATGGTAAAGAGTTAACTACAGAAATAAGGGACGAGCTCGCTAGATTAGAAATTAAAGAAGCTTTTATTGTTGGGGGTACTGGTGCCGTTTCGAAAAATATTGAAAACAGTATAACTAATATGGACATAAAAGTCGAAAGATATTGGGGAAATAATAGATATGAAACAGCTGTAGCAGTAGCTAAAAATTTGGGGGATTTTGAAGAAGTTGTAATAGCAAATGGTATGGGTTTTGCCGATGCTTTATCTATGGCACCTATTGCAGCTAAAAAAGGCATGCCAATACTTTTAACTTCAAAAGATACCTTGGATAAATCTGTTTCAAGCTTTCTAAATGAAAAGTTATCAGGAGATTCTTCAAAGGTCAAGGCATATATAATAGGAGGGCCTACCTTAGTTAGTGAAAATATTGAAAAGGGATTTTCAAATAAAGAAAGATTATATGGGCCTTCAAGATATGAAACCAATGCAGCTATTCTAGCTAAGTTTGATAAAGATATTAATTTTGAAAATATTTATATTGCAAGTGGACAGGATTTCCCAGACGCTTTATCGGGGTCAGCTTTAGCAGCTAAAAATTCTGCACCAATAGTATTATCAAACAAAGTAATGTCTTTTGAAGGAGAAAAATTTATAAACTCTAAGATGGAGTCTATAGTAAATATTAACATCATTGGTGGAAAAGCTATAACTTCTGAGGGGATTTTACAGGATTTAAATTTTTCGAATGTAGCTGGAAATAGTAAAGGAAATGCTCAAAACTTAGGGGTAGCCCTTAAATCAGGAGAATGGATATATCATAAAGATAATATAAATGGATATATTTTTAAATCTAGTAGTGATGGAAGTAAAATTACTCAAATAAACTCCGAGGATTCATATTTTTTAAATGTAGTAGGACAGTGGATATATTACACTGATATGGAAGGAAATATATATAAGGTAAGTATTGACGGTAAGGATAGACAATCAGTTAATGGATTAAAGGGAGATTATATTGAGATAGAGGGAAATTATATTTACTATTTAACAACTTCCGAACAAGGAGAAAAGTTGAATAGAGCAGACTTAGAAGGCAATAATAATGAATTTATAGGAGATGTTAATTCTTTAAATGTAGCCATAAAAGGTGATTGGGCTTATTATAGTGACGATTTAAATGGAGGAATATATAAGCTTAATGTAAATAATAAAGGAAATGCTACTAAGATATCTGAAGGTGCAGTTTCTTTTATGATATTAGAAGGAGATTCAATTTATTATTTAAATGATGAAGGAATTTTAAATAAAATAGGATTAGACGGAAATGATAGTAAAGTTTTAAGTAATAACCCAATGTATGGGTTCAATATTCAAGGAAGTAATATTTATTACTCTAATGGAAATGACGCTGGGAAGTTATATAAAATGAACCTAGATGGAAGTGAAGATATTAAGTTAGTTAACGAATCTTCAACTTTAATAAATATTGCTGGTGGTTGGATTTATTATATAAATGGAGAACTTCAATTTGTTAGAGTAAGAATTGATGGCACAGTGAGACAACTAATCAAATAGCAAATAAGAAAGAATAGAGAACAAATATGGATAAAATTTTTATAGAATTTTAGTCGTATTTGTTCTTTGTTATTTAACATCTATTCTCTGAAAAAGTACTAAGTAATTTTTCATCATTGGGAGCAATAAGTCAATACAATGAAATATATGGAGTATTCTGAACTAATACTATTGTAAAGTTGAATAATGGAGAAATTTAATAAAATTTAAATCTTTATAGTTGATTTTTGCTCTGAGAGTAATATAATAATAAGATAAGCAATTAAAAATTTAGGTGGTGAGATTAAATGGAAAGTGGCCCTTGTAGTGGTCAAAATAGCATTAACAAAATAATATATATAGCAGGGGAACTTTACTATTTAAGCAAGCTCCCCTGCTGAAAAAGGGGGGACCTTATGAGAATTATAGGAAGCTTTTTTCTAAACAACGTATTGTTTAAAAAGGTTGAGGATGAATTTGGTGATGTCATTGGAGTTTTGTGGGATGTTTATGTAACTACAGAAGATGGACTACCAAGAGTTATTGGATATAAGATAAAAAGAGGTAGAGAGGTTTTAAATTATGAGTTTAAAACCATATGCTTCTATGAGGATGAAAAAGGTAAGGTATATTTAAGGGTAAAAGGAGCAAGAGAAATAATACCGAGAACTTATACCTATTTATTGCGTGAAAACTTAATGAACAAACAAATTGTAGATATAAACGGAAAGAAATTAGTTAAGGTAAAAGATTTAAGAATAGCAGAAATTGCAGGAGAACTAAAGGTTATTGCCGTAGATACAGGAATATCAGCCGTGGGAAGAAGGATGGGCTTAGAAGGCTTAATAATAAAATTATGCCAGTTTATAAATAAGAAATATGAAGATACTTTAATAATGTGGGAGGATGTAGAATCTTTAGAAATGATAAATCACAATCTAAAGCTTTCAGTTTCTTACCAAAAGCTATCGAAGCTTCATCCAGCAGATTTAGCTGATATTCTTGAAAGAATGGATACAAGATATAGAACTATGATATTCGAAAATTTAGATGAAGATTTAGCTGCAAACATATTAGAAGAGATAGAACCAGAGATGCAAGTGGACATCTTAGAGAATATTAGCCATTTTAAACGAAAAGAAATATTAGACAACTTACCAAATGATGAGATTGCAGATATCTTAGATGAAGCAGATGAGGAAACTGTAGAAAAAATACTTTTAAATATGGAAAAGGAAGATGCAGAGGAAATAATGCATCTTATGAAGTATGAGGAAGAAGTAGTAGGAAGTTTAATGAATACAGACTTTATAGCCCTTAATATTAATATATCTGTAAGTGAAACTATTGAATTACTAAGGGATATGAAACCAGATGAAGAAGTGATGTATTATGTTTACATGACAGATGAAGAAGAAAAGCTTATAGGAGCAATATCCTTAAGAGATTTAATTCTATCTTCACCAGAAGATAAACTCAAGAACCTAGTTAAAGACGATTTAATTAAGATAAAAGACTCTCAAAGTATTGATGAAGCAGTGGAAATGGCTCTCAAATACCACTTGTATTCTATACCAGTGGTGGATAATGACAATAAATTATGTGGCATAGTAGTTATGAACGATATAATTGAAGAAGTAATAGCGCCAAGTTGGAAGAGAAAATTTAAAAAATAGATGTATTATTTTGCACTCTTAGGTAAAAAATAAGGTAAGAAAAATTAACATTACCGAGGAGTGCATTAACATGAAGAAATATTTTTCCTTTAAAAAGATAGTGCTATACATGATGATAGCTCTTATGACCTACTTTAGCGTATTTATATATTTAGCCCCTTATAATAAAGCTGTGGCAGTTGTAGCTTATTATTATGGTTCTAGAGGTGGTACTGTATATGAAATACAAAAAAAACTCAAGAATTGGGGATATTATAAGGGAGGCATTGACGGTATTTATGGCTACAAAACATTTACTGCAGTAAAATCCTTTCAGGCTAAAAATGGTTTAGCTGTAGATGGAGTAGCTGGAAATAAAACCTTGAACGCTATGGGGATTAAGACCAGTGGAGGTAGTACTGCAAATACTCAAACTACTAAGCCTAAATATAACAGCTCAAATCAAGACTTACAGTTGCTAGCCAGAGTAATAAATGGAGAAGCTAGGGGAGAACCTTATGAGGGTCAGGTAGCTGTTGGAGCGGTAATACTAAACAGATTAAGAGATCCAAGGTTCCCAAATACCATAGCAGGAATTATATATCAACCAGGAGCATTTACTGCCATTGCGGACGGACAAATACATGCTGCTATGGAGCAAAATAGTATTAGAGCAGCTCAAGATGCTTTAAATGGATGGGACCCTTCAGGTGGAGCTGTATATTATTTCAATCCATCAACGGCAACTAGTGCTTGGATATGGTCTAGGCCATTAATTAAAGTTATTGGAAAACATAGATTTTGTAGATAAACAGAGTTCTTGAATTAGATGGAGCTCGTCGACATCTAATTCTTAGAGATCGTTATCCAGATATTAATCGGATAAAAGGGTTGACAAATTAGAGAATTTTAATATAATGATTATATAAATCGTAGTAAAATAGTCGGAAATACATTGAAAAAGGAAAGTAATATATATGGAATATACAGAGAGGAAATTTAGTTTGCTGAGAGAATTTCTATGGAAAGTATGTATGAAGTGCCCTTTGGAGTAGTGCACCGAAGTTAGTAGGCTGCATCGGGTTTGCCCGTTATAGCAATAGAGCATTTGGTTAAGTGCTTGAAGGGATTTACATTTTATTAATTGTTAGGGTGGAATAAACGAAGCACTTCGTCTCTATTTAGAGGCGGAGTCTTTTTATTTATAAAAAATTATATAATTATTATATGGAGGGTTTTATGTTTAAAAATATTAAGCATGATATAGATTTTATTATGGAAAATGATCCAGCAGCAAGAAATAGATTAGAAGTTTTTTTATTATATCCTTCTATACACGCAGTTATAGGGCATAGGATATCAAATTACTTTTTTAAACGTAGGATGTTTTTTTTAGCTAGAATGGTATCACAATTATCTAGACAATTTACAGGAATAGAAATACATCCAGGAGCTAAAATTGGACGAGGGCTATTTATAGATCATGGTATGGGTGTGGTAATAGGTGAAACAGCTGAGATAGGAGATCACGTAATATTGTATCATGGTGTTACCTTGGGTGGAACTGGGAAAAATAAGGGGAAAAGACATCCTACCTTGGGAAGCAATGTTATAGTAGGAAGTGGAGCAAAGATACTTGGACCAATTACTATAGGAAGCGGAGCGAGAGTTGGGGCTAACGCCGTGGTATTGAAGGATGTCCCTGAAAACTGTACAGCTGTTGGAATACCTGCAAAATTAGTAGGATGTAAAGAGAGTAAGAATAATGAATAATAAAGAGAAAATAATTAAATTTTGTAAAGATCTAGGATTAGATACCATAGGAGTTACTTCCTGCAGAAAATTAGAAGAACTAGATGAATATTTAATTAATAGAAAAAATATGGGTGTAGAAAATGAATTTGAAGAAAAAGATATAGAAAAAAGAATTAATCCAGGACAATATTTAGAAGGTGGGAAAAGCATTATTTCAATAGCTTTTCCATATCTTTTTAAAGATAATTCAAAGGATGGAGAGGTGTACTTTTCAAAATACACCTTTGGAAGAGACTATCACAAGGTGATTTCTAAGTACTTGAAGGAGATATGTGAGTATATTACAAATTTAGGTGGAAGAAGTATATATTTTGTGGATAGCAATGCACTTCCAGAGAGATATATTGCAAGTTTTTGTGGAATAGGTTTTATAGGTAAAAATAATATGATAATAACAGAAAAATACGGCTCCTTTGTATTTTTAGGAGAAATAATTACAGATTTAGAGTTAGAGGAGGACGAAAGGATCTCTTCTAAGTGCGGAGAATGTAATCTTTGCCTAGAAGCTTGCCCTACTAAGTCCATAAAAGAAGAAGGAGATAACCCTAATGTTTGTTTATCTTATATAACTCAAAAGAAGGATATAGATGACAAATGGTTTCCAGTATTAAATGGAAGAATTTTTGGATGTGATACTTGTCAAACAGTATGCCCTTATAATAAATATATAAAAAAATCAAATATTAATGATTTTCTACCCTTTGAGTTTATGGAAAATCCTCAAATAGAAGAATTAATAAATTTAGATAATAAGAGCTTTAAAGAAAAGTATGGTCTAACCTCCTGTAGTTGGAGAGGGAAAAACTTACTTATTAGGAATGCCATGATAAATGCTTTTATAAAGGGAAAACTCAATAAAAATATGATTAAAGATTTTACCTCGCCTTATTTAAAGGATTATTATAATAGACTTTTTAATCGTTAGAAACTATAATTTATTTATACAATCTGTTTATGAAAGGGTGGGGTGAGAATGATTTCTCCAAAAACAGCAAAATTTATTTCATACCTTCCAGAAGGTTTAATCTTATTTATTGCTAATAAAATGTTAACAAGATATTTAAATAAATATGCAGATATAGAGGTAGAGGGATTAGAAAATATAAAGGGATTAAAGAAACCACTTTTATTTATATGCAACCATTTAAGTAATTCAGATGGTCTGGTTATTAGAGAGGTTTTAAAAGATCAAGATTTAACTTTTGTAGCGGGAGTAAAGCTTTCTGATAACCCCCTTACTAATTTAGGAATAAAAATAACAAAAACCATACCTATAAAGCCAAATACTGCAGATAAAGAATCTATATCTTCTATAGTGAAGTGCTTAAAAGGTGGTAATAATGTACTTATATTTCCCGAAGGAACAAGAAGCAGAACAGGAAGTATGATTGAGGCTAAAAAGGGTATAGTATTAATACAAAAGCTATCTAAAGCTACAGTTATTCCAATGTCCTTATGTGGAACAGAAAAGCTTCTTCCTATAAATGAAAAGGATATGGGTTCAGAAAAATTTCATCATGCTAAAGTAAAGCTTACTATAGGAAGGCCTTTAGACATACCTTCAAAAGAAGAAGGAGAAGATAGGCACGAATACGAAGAGAAAATATTAAACCATTTCATGTATAGCATAGCAGAGCTTTTACCGGAGGAATATAGAGGCGTTTACAAGGGGTGATTTAATGAATGAAGAAACAATAGACAAAATACTACAAGAGTTAATGAAAACCTATCCTAGTGCAGAATGTGAACTTAATTTTAGTTCTCCTTATGAGTTGCTGGTGGCTACCATACTATCAGCTCAATGTACAGATGTAAGGGTAAATATTGTAACTAGCGAGCTTTTTAAGGAATATAATACTCCTGAAAAAATAGTTTCTTTAACGGAAGATGAATTAGGAGAGAGGATAAAGACCTGTGGATTATATAAGACTAAAGGTAAAAATATAATGGAGACTTCTAAAGTGCTAATAAGGGATTATAACAGTGAAGTACCAGGGAATATGGAAGATTTAATTAGACTTCCAGGAGTAGGAAGAAAGACTGCAAATGTAGTTTTATCAAATGCCTTTGGAGTACCTGCTATAGCTGTAGATACGCACGTTTTTAGAGTTTCTAACAGAATAGGCATAGCTAAAGGAAAAACTCCAGAAGCAGTGGAAAATGAACTTATGAATAACATTCCTAAAGAATTGTGGAGTCATGCACACCATTTATTAATATGGCATGGCAGATATACTTGTAAAGCGAGAAAACCAGAATGTGAGAGGTGTCCTATAGCACCGTGGTGCCAGTATTTTAGAACATGCGTCTAATGGCGCATGTTCTTGATTTTTTAGTTAATAGTTTTTTAGATTTTTAGTTAATGAAGAAATTCCATAAAGGAATTTCCTCCAAAACTAGTTAACTAAACAACTAAAAAACTAAATATATAGGGAAAGTAGCTTCCTTCTAAGCCAATCCAGTGTAAAGGTCACTGTTCTTTCCCTTATAGTTTGCCTACTACCAGAGAGTTGAAGTTTTTTAACAAAGGTTTTACCCTTTATGTGTATGCCAACATATACTAGGCCTACAGGTTTCTCTTCGCTTCCTCCCCCAGGACCAGCAATACCTGTGGTGGAAATGCCTACGGCAGCTCCAGAGGTTTTAGCAACCCCTTCTGCCATTTCTTTTGCGATTTCCTCGCTAACTGCTCCATACTTTTCTAGAGTAGCCTCTTTAACTCCAAGCCTTTTAACTTTTGCATCATTACTATAAGTTACGCATCCGTCAATTACAGCATTTGAAATACCAGGATAGTTAACTAGTCTTCCAGAAAGCAATCCACCAGTACAAGATTCGGCCACCGCTAGGGTTAATTTATTATCTATAAGTAATTTTCCTACTACGCCCTCTAAGGTATCTTCATCTGTACCATATATATTGTCTCCTAATATTTTCTGTATAGCTTTTTCCATTGGTGCTATAAGGTTGTAACCCTCTTCTTTATTTTTAGCCTTTGCAGTTATTCTTAAAGTAACTTCACTATCTTTTGCATAGGGAGCTACTGTGGGATTAGATTGCTCATCTATTATGTGGTTTATTTTTGTAGCCACCATGGATTCTCCAATGCCACAAATTCTTAAAGTTTTTGATATAAAAGTATGGGTAGTTAATTTATTGAGATAAGGAACAACATGATTTTCAAACATGGGTATATTTTCTTTTGGCGGACCAGGAAGTAAAATTAGAATTTTACCATCATCTTCAATTATGCACCCTGGGGCGGTTCCAAAAGGATTAGGTAGTATAATTGAACCTACGGGAAAATAAACCTGTTTTACATTATTTTCAGTTAGTTCTCTATTTAATCTTTGAAAATGCTCACTTAAAATCTTGTAGGACTCTTCATGTAATTCCATAGGCTTATTAAAATATTCCGCACCAATTTCCTTAGTTAGATCATCCTTTGTAGGACCTAAGCCGCCAGTAGCTATTATTAAGTTTGATCGACTATAGGCTCTCTCTAACTCTTCTTTTAATCTTTCTCCATTATCTCCAACTACAGATTGGTGATAAAGATCTATACCTAAGTCTGCTAGCCTTCTAGATAAATATTGAGCATTAGTATTTAAAATATCTCCAAGTAATAATTCTGTTCCTATAGAAATTATTTCTGCTATCATAATAATCCCTCCTTAACATAATATAAACATAACATTAAATTATTATTAAATAAATATTATATTGTTGAAGTTAAGGTATTTTTTAAAGTAGAATATATTATAATAAGTTATGAATACCAAAGGAGGTATAAAAATGAATAAAACTCTTAGAAATATACTAATAGTAATAGGAATATTAATATTGCTTGTATCTCCAGTTATAAGTGGATACAATAAAATGATTAGTCTAGAGCAAAAGGTGAATATAGCGCAAGGTAATATAGAAAGTGACCTACAAAGAAGGTCTGATTTAATTCCAAACCTAGTGGAAACCGTTAAAGGCTTCGCAAAACAAGAAGAAAAAATATTTACAGACATAGCAAATGCTAGAGCAAAACTTGGAGGAGCAGGGAATGTAAATGAAAGAGCTAATGCAGATAATGAATTATCTGGCGCACTTTCAAGACTACTTGTAGTGGTAGAAAATTATCCAGAGCTTAAGTCTAATGAAAACTTTAGAAGTTTAATGGTTCAATTAGAAGGAACAGAAAATAGAATTAATATTGCTAGAAAAGATTATAATACTGCAGTAAGCGAATACAATACTACAATTAAGAAATTTCCTAATTCCTTAGTAGCTTCTGTTTTTAGATTTGGAGAAAAACCTTATTACAAGGCAAGTGAAGGGGCTAAGGAAGTACCTAAAGTTGACTTTAATACAGGTAAGTAGTTATGAAAAAGATAAAAAGGTTTTTAGGTATTCTTCTACTGGTATTAACCTTTTGTATAAGTACTGCTAGTGCAGAGGTTAATATACCCAAACCTACAGAGTTAAAGTATGTAAATGATTATGCTGGTGTATTAAGCTCTAGTACAAAGGAATATATAGTATCCCTTGGAAAAGAATTAGAAGACAAAACAGGGGCTCAATCTGTGGTAGTCATCATAGATTCTCTTGGAGATTACGATATTGAAACCTATGCTAATAGCTTATTTAGAAACTGGGGCATTGGTCAAAAGGAAAAAAATAATGGTCTTTTAATATTAGTATCTATGAAAGAAAGAAAAAGAAGAGTAGAGGTAGGGTATGGCTTAGAAGGGGCCGTACCTGACCTGTACACAGATAATGTAATGGAAGGTATATTTAAGCCAGCCTTTCAAAAGGGAGACTACGATAAGGGAATAAAAGATTCCTATTCTGCTTTTGCAGATGTCATAGGTAAGGAATATGGGGTACAGTTAAATAAAAATGAAAGGGTTACTATCCCTAATAATAGTAGGCGTACCACTTCTCGTTCTGGAGGAGGAATTGTTGGAATAATATTATTTCTTATTGCCTTAGATACTATTTTAAATAGGGGAAGGGTAACAAGAGAAATATTAAATCTGATAATTTGGAGTTCCTTTTGGAATAATAGAGGTGGTCGAGGCGGACGAGGCGGTGGCGGCTTTGGAGGCTTCGGTGGAGGCTCATCAGGTGGTGGCTTTGGAGGCTTTGGAGGAGGTTCATCAGGTGGAGGAGGATCCTCAGGAGATTGGTAGTGATTATGTAAGAAAGCGGAAAAGTTACTATAACTTTTCTGCTTATTATTTTTCGTTTCTAATTGACTTTTAGCATATAAAAACCGTACTATTATTGTATATATAGTATTATATAGTATAATTAAATTGTAATCAGTGAGGTGATGCAAATGAGCAGGAAAAAGAAAAGAGCAAGAGCTCAAAAGAAAGCAATTATAGTAATATCATCTATATTTATTTTATCAATATTAGGTTTTGTTTCAGCAGCTATTAGCTATTCCTATAGCTATGTAAAGTACTATAATAAGTTAATTTACCCTGGTGTTAAGGTAGAAGGTATTGATTTATCAGGGAAAAACTTAGAAGAAGGAAAAAAAGTTTTACAGGATAACTTTAGTAATAAGGTAGCTTCAAAAAAGATTACTGTAAAAACTAATGATAAAAACTATGATTTAGGTTTTAGTGAAATAAAGCCCGATTATAATATAGATAAAGCTATAAATGAAGCTATTGTATATGGCAAAAACATGAGTTTATTTAAAAAGTACAAGCTAATAAAAAAATCTGAAGAAAAAGTAATTAATTTAGATTTTAGTTATGATAAAGCTCTTCTTCAAAAATTTGTAGATAATATAGAAAAAGCAGTAAATAAAAATCCACAAGATGCAAAAATAAATAGAGAAGGAAACGGGTTTAAAATTACTCCGGAAGTCGTAGGGAAAAAGCTAAATAAGGACAAGCTTTCTGAAGATATATATGCTAATCTCGAAGATGGAACAAGACAGGATATAATTGTAACTGCAGTAATACAAGACATTAAGCCTAAAATAGCTAAGGAAGCCTTGGCAAGCATTGATAGCTTAATAGCATCTTTTCCAACCCATTATGGAACAATTTCTTCTCCACAGAGGGCAAATAATATTGTAGTTTCAACAAAAAGTATAAATGGAATTGTACTTATGCCAGGAGATGTGTTTAGTTTCAATGAAATAGTAGGAGAAAGAACTTGGGATAGAGGATATCAAGCAGCCCCAGTTATTATAGGAAACAAAGTAGAATCAGGACTTGGAGGAGGAATATGTCAAACTTCATCTACTCTTTATAATGCTGTGCTCATGGCAAATATGAAATCAGTAGAAAGAGTTCACCATACTTTACCTTCTAGCTATGTGCCTTTAGGAAGAGATGCAACGGTGGATTGGGGAAATATAGACTATAAATTTAAAAATACCTTAACGTACCCAGTATATATTCAAGGGATTACCAGTGGTGGTAACCTGACCTTCAACATATACTCCAATAAATCCCTAGCTAAAAGACGTTATGATATATCTACAGATGTATATCAAAAGCTAGATAGTACTACAAAGACTGTTGAGGATCCCAAGCTTCCAGAAGGAGCTAAGGAAGTAGTGCAAAACCAATATACAGGATATAAAGTTAAGGTATACAGAAATATTTATGAAAATGGAGCCTTAGTAAATCAAGAATTAATATCCAATGATTTCTATAGACCAGTGGAAGGACTTATAAAAGTAGGACCTAAAAAGGCTGTTAAACAATAAAAAATTGTGATGCAATTTTATTTTTAAAAAAATTGCATCGCAATTTTTTTATATATATAATATATCTAACTAAACTTATGGGGTGATTAAATCATGATGGGAAACGAAGTTATAAAGGAAATCGTATATAATGTTTCAAAGGTTATAATAGGTAAGGAATTTGAGATTTACAATATAATCAAGGGAATTATAGCTAATGGACATATTTTAATTGAAGATGTGCCAGGAGTGGGAAAAACTACTTTGGTAAAAGCTTTAGCTAAATCATTAAATCTTTCTTATAAAAGAATTCAATTTACTCCAGATCTTCTGCCATCAGATATTTTAGGTATTTCTATATATAATCAAAAGTCTATGGAGTTTGAATTTAAGAAAGGACCAATATTTTCTAATATAATACTCGCAGATGAAATAAATAGAACTTCTCCGAAAACTCAATCTTCTCTATTAGAAGTTATGGAAGAGAGGCAAATAACAGAAGGAAATGATACCTACAGATTAGAGGAACCTTTTATTGTTATGGCCACTCAAAATCCAATAGATTATGAAGGTACTTTTGTTCTTCCTGAAGCGCAGTTAGATAGATTTATGATTAAGGTTAAAATAGGGTATCCTGAAAAAAAATTTGAAAAAGAAATGCTAAATATATATAGTAAGGATGAACCTTTGGATAAAATTAAAAGTGTGGCCAGTGGAGAGGATATATTAAAGATTCAAAATTCAGTAAGAAAGATTTATGTATCTGAAGAAATAAACTCCTATATTGTAAATATTGCAGAAGCTACAAGGAACAATAAAAACATAACTTTAGGGGTAAGTCCTAGAGCTTCTTTAGCCCTACTTAGAATAGCTCAAGCCTGGGCTTTTATAAGTGGAAGAAGCTACGTAATACCTGAAGACGTAAAGGAAAATATAATATCAGTGTTAAGTCATAGAATCATTTTATCTTCTTATGGAAGAGTAAATAATCTCACATCTGAAGAGGTGCTAAAAGATATTATGAAACTCATACCAGTTCCTAGAGTAAAGGATGAGAAGTATGATAAAAGTAAATAAAAAAACTGTTATTTTCATTGTTTTAAGCTTTGCTTTTGCTTACTTTGAGGGAGGGTATCTTCCTTACGTAGTCTTTTATAGCTTTTTTGTACCCTTTGTATTATCTTTCATAATTTTAGCAATGCAATGTAGGAATATCAATGTGGACATAAAATTTGATAAGGATATAATAAGCAGAAAAGAAGAAGTAAAACTAACTCAGATAATTAAAAACTATAATATCCTACCCATTTCCTGTGTGGAGCTAAAGAATAAAATTCTATATAGCCTAGAGCCTCTTTATAATGGAGAATTCTTTAATATGAAAATAGATGAAAACAAAAGAATAAATAGAGTTATCAAATTTTCGTATAGAGGGATCTATGATTTCGGTGATATAACTTTAACCTTTAAGGATTATTTATATATAGTTACCTTAAGTAAAAAAATGAAAAAAAATTTTAAAGTAAGGGTATATCCTAGAGTACAAGATATTTGCCAGTTGAGTTTTCCAGCAGAGGAATTTGTGAAGAATATTTTAAACAGTAAAGGGTTAATGCAGGAAGATTACTCTGTAGGAGATATAAGAAAGTATATAATAGGAGACAGTCTGAAAAAAATTCATTGGAAACTCAGTGCAAAGTATGGTGAACTATATGTAAAAAAATTCGATGCTCTTCAAGGAGAAGAATATAATATATTTTTAAATATGAACAAGGAAGATTATTTTACCGAAGGTGGGAAAGAAAAGGAAGAGGAACTTATAGAAGGATGTATTTCTATTATTAATTATGTTTTAACAAACAATATTAAAAGTGGAATACATATTCACAATAAAGAAAATATGAGCATGTATATAAATACTAAAGAAGATTTTTCAAGCCTTATGGAGTATTTTCTACTTCATGAAAGCGAAGGAGATGAAAAGTTTTCAAGCTTCTTAATAGACAATTTTAAAAAAGTTAGAGGGAATAGTACAGTTATAGTTTTCACGCCTAAAGTTAATGAAGAAATAAGAGAAACATTGCTATCTATAAGCAAATCAGGATATAAGGTTAAGGTCTTTTGTCAAAGTAATAGTAAAGATACTATAGAAAATACTCATTATTTAAAAACCAATAGTATAGAAGTTATTAATTCCATTTTAAGGAAGGATGTTTATGAATAGTTTTAAAAATTATATAAGTTTACTAGTAACCTATGTAAATATGTTATTTATAATGAGAGTTACAGAAAAGTGTTTTAAGATTAAAAACTTTTCGTATATTTATTTTAGCATATGCTTTGGGGTAGGTGCATTAATATATTATCTCTTTGCGTATTTGCCTTGGAAAAAGATATATAAAATACTTCTTGGTTTAATCTTAATTTTTATAGCATCTTTAATTATTTATTACAATAAACAATATGTAGCTAAACTTATTGCTTTAAATATACAATACATTTTAACGCTAAACGATAGCATATTTAATGGGAAAATCACATTTTTCTACCAATATAAATTTATAATAACTATAGTTATCCCCCTAAGTTCTTTATTAATTTTAAAAATAGGAAATGAATTATTTAGTGATTTTATAATAGCTTTTAATTTAGCAATTATGCTATTTTATTGGTACTATGGCTATGTGGAAATAGTAAAAGGATATACCTTTTATTTTGTATTAATAAATACTTGTACTTATTCTATACATAGCTATATAGATAATCTTAAAAAGGGTATTAGTACACTAAGGCCAATAGTATATATATTATTATTTTCAATTGTTCTGTCAGCGGTGCAAAGTTTTTTGCCTAAAGACATAGAGGGAAAATATTATAGTGAAGATGGAATTATAAATAAAATTAGCAAAAGTAATATTGACCAGGAAGATTCTTATAATTTATCTAGCTCAGGATACAATCCTACAGATAAAAAGCTAGGAGGACCTGTTCAATTAGATAGCAAAGAGGCTTTAAAGGTTGCCTCGGATAAACCCTATTATTTAAGAGGGGTTGCTAAGGATTATTATGATGGCTTTTCATGGAAGATAAGTGAGGATTCTTTTAAAAGAGTTACTAATAAAAATCCAATTCCAGTGCCAAATGTAGTAAATGAAAGTCAAAAGACCTACATTACAATATATCCTACTAAAATAAATACATCCACCCTATTTTCACCTCTAAATACAATGAATATTTATAAAAAGTCTGGAGGATTATACTTCAATAAAGACAAGGTCTTTTTATCCTCTAAAGTTATGAAGAATGAATATCGAGTTGAGTTTTATGACTCTTTGTATAGTAGCATTGATTATATTAATCATACTGAAAGCGGAAAATATGATAACTATCTTCAGTTACCACCTAATATTCCTAAAAGGGTTTATGATCTAGTAGAAGAAATTACTAAAGGCTCTATAGACCGAAAGGATAAAATAAAAGATATATATAATTACCTAAATACTACTTTTAAATACTCTCTAGATGTTAGTGAAATGCCAGAAGGAGTGGAATTTTTAGATCACTTTTTATTTACTGAAAAAAAGGGGTATTGTACCTATTTTGCCACAGCAGCCACTATAATGTTAAGAATGATTAATGTACCTTCAAGGTATGTGGAAGGCTTTAATATGAGCTATGATAAGGATGTTAATGGGCTTTATATAGTTTCTAATAAAAATGCCCATGCTTGGAGTGAAATATTAATAGATGAAGATTTAGATGCATGGGCTATATTGGATGCTACTCCATCAGCTTTTGAGGAAATTGAGAGGATAGAAAGAGAAGAAGTTGAAAGAAATAAAGAAGATGATAGCATTGAAAGTAATAAAGATAATAGACAGGAATTAGAGGATGGGGGAGGAGTTATTGAAACAAACCATAAAAGCGTTCTAAGATTTAATTATAAATATAGCTTTGTTCTTTTAGTGTTAGTTTTTATTCTTAGAGTATTATATATAATCTTTAGAAAAAATAAACTAATTAAGTGTAAAAAATTAATTCCATTGTATATTTATACATTAAAAAGACTTAAGGATATAAATATAAGAATACAGCCTCATGAGGGAGAAATGGAGTTTGTTAATAATATTGAAGATGAAATACTAAAGTTGAAGATGAGAGAAATGGTAAGCCAGGTTTTTGAAGAATATTATAGTCCTACAAAATTAGATAAGAAGATAGAAAATAAAAAGGATTATTATTATTTTATAGAGAGATATATAAAAGAAAAGAGAGGAATTTGGAAGTATTATATATATAGAATTTTTAATAAATAATTTACAAATTATGGTATAATTTATTTATGTGGGTATATCATGTATAGCCCACATAAATAAATTACATGCAAAGGATAGTTATAATATGAAATTGAGAGTTTATATTTTTATAATGTTACTTCTAGCGCTATTTGTAAATTATGATATTAATAATAATCTTTATCTTTATAGAAAAGAAGTTTTGCCTTTATTTACGGAAAAAAGCGATGCTACTTATTCTATAGTAATAGATCCAGGCCACGGTGGAATTGATAAAGGGACAAGCTATCAAGATTTATATGAAAAAGATATAAACTTAAAAATAGGGCTTTATCTTAAGGAATATTTAGAAGATAAAGGTGTAAAAGTATATATGACAAGAGAAGAGGATATTTTACTATCTCTCAGAGAGATTGGTGATTTTGTAAATGATATAAAACCCCATGCTTTTATTTCTATTCACGTAAACTCCTTTAAAGAGCCTTCTTATGACGGGTTTTCTGCTTTTTATTATTCTGAAGGTGGATTTCAAAAGGAAGAAAGAATAGAATTAGCACAGATAATCCAAGAAGAAGTAAGTAATAGTGGATTATGGTTTGATAGAGAGATAAAAGAACAAAACATAGCTGTATTAAGATATAGTAATTATCCCTGTGCTTTATTAGAAATAGGTTTCATGACCAATGAAAAAGATAGAGAAAGATTAACAAATGAAAATATACTAAAAACTACAGGAGAAAGTATTGGAAAGGGCATACTAAAGTATGTTACTCTTAAAAATTAATATGCTAGAAAGGAATGTTTGATTTGTCTTATAAGTTAATTTGTATTGATATGGATGGTACTTTATTAAGTACTAATCATGAAATAAGTAAAAGAAATTTAGAAGCTATAAAAAAAGCTACAGAAAAGGGAGTTCAAGTAGCTGTAACCACAGGTAGAGTTTTTGCATCAGCGTACTATTATGCGGATATTATAGGGGTAACTACACCTATAATTGCATCTAATGGAGCTTATATAAGAGAAAAGTTAGGAGATAAAATAATTTATAAAGGGCTTTTAGGATTAGAAAATTGCCAAAGAATAATGGAGGTAATAAATAAATATAACTTATACCCACATTTTAACACCTATAATACTATTTACACAGAAAAGCTCATATATTCTTCAAAGTATTATTCAAAGGCTAACGAGAGCCTTCCAGAGGGTAGAAAGATAAATATAGTAATAACTTCAAACTGGAATAATATATTTACAGAAAATGAAGATGAAATTTTGAAATGCATAATAGTAGATAAAGATATGGAAAAGTTAGCTGAGGTAAAGGAAGAACTAAAGAAGATAGAAGAGTTAGAGGTAGTTAGTTCCTTTAAAAACAACGTAGAGGTAATGAGAAAAGGAATTTCCAAGGGAAGAGCTGTAGAAATCCTTGCAAACTATTACAACATAGACATGAAAGAAGTAATTTGTATTGGTGATAGCGAAAATGACCTTTCTATGATTAAGGCAGCGGGGCTTGGAGTAGCTATGGGTAATGGTGATAAACTAGTAAAGGATGTTGCAGATTACATAACAGATACTAATGACGAAGATGGAGTAGGTAAGGTTATTGAGAAGTTTATTTTTTAGTATTTTAGATTTTTAGTGTTTTAGTTATGGTAGAAATTTCTAGAGGAATTTCTTCATTAACTATTTATCTAAAAAACTATTAACTAAAAATCTGAAAAGGTAGCATACTAACCCTTAAGAGGTGATTTTATGTTTAAACCTAGAAGGGTTATATTTGAGGAAAAGGCTTTAGAATATTCCTTAGGAGAAGAGCTTTTGAAAAGATTTGAGAAGGAAAATGTGGATATATTATATTCAAAGAATGGGAGAATAACAGGAATTCCTGGTAAAAGTCCAGGAGAAATGTATGGTGAAGGTAAAAATACACTAGTAGTAGGAGTAAGGAAAGGGCTAAAATTTGAATCCTGTAAACCTTCAGCTCATTATCAACTACCCATTGTTAGCGGTTGTTCAGGTATGTGTGAATATTGTTATTTGAATACTCAAATGGGTAAGAGACCTTATATAAAAATTCATGTTAATATAGATGAAATATTAAGTAAGGCTGGAAAATATATAGAGGAAAGAAAACCTGATATTACTATTTTTGAGGGAGCGGCAACCTCGGACCCTATACCTGTTGAAAAATATAGCGGCGCATTGAAAAAAGCTATAGAGTATTTTGGAGAAAATGAAAATGGATTATTTAGGTTTGTCACAAAATATGCAGAAGTGGACTCTTTGTTAAACTTAAAACACAATAACAAAACCACTATTAGATTTAGTTTAAATACCAATAGCATGATAAAAAAATATGAACATAAAACTCCTCTTTTAGAGGAAAGATTATTAGCAGCCAAAAAAATTAAAGAAAGCGGTTATCCTTTAGGTTTTATAATAGCTCCAGTTTTCTTGTATGAAAATTGGAAAGATGAATATGGAGAGCTTTTTGACAAAATTCATAAGGACTTTAAAGGAATAGATTTAAAATTTGAAGTTATTTCTCATAGGTTTACAAAAAGGGCCAAGGAAAACATACTTAGTATATATCCAAGCACCACCCTTCCTATGGAAGAAGATTTAAGAAAATTTAAATATGGTCAGTTTGGATATGGTAAATATATTTACAAAGATGAAGAGTTAACGGACATGAAAGAGTTTTTTAAAAATAAGATACTATACTTATTTGGAGAGGATAATATAAATTACATTATCTAGACTTCTTTACTATTTACTGATTATAGAGTAATATTATGATATATATTTACCATGTTTTTTACATAAGGGGGAGTATAGTTGTTTTTAAATATAGTATTGTTTGAACCAGAAATTCCACAAAATACAGGAAATATTGCGAGAACTTGCGTGCTTACAAATTGTAAGCTTCACTTAATAGAACCTTTAGGTTTTAGCTTGGATGAAAAGCATTTAAAGAGAGCGGGTCTAGACTATTGGGACTTTTTAGATCTAGAGATTCATAAATCTTATGAGGATTTAAGAAATAAGTATAAAGAAGCAAATTTTTATTTCTCAACAACTCATGGGAGTAAATTATATACCCAGGTGAATTATAAAGAAGGTGACTTTATCATATTTGGAAAGGAATCTGCAGGGTTACCAAACTACATAAGAGATAGCCAAGAGGGAAATTGTATTAGAGTTCCTATGATAGAAACCACTACAAGATCTTTAAATCTATCTAATACAGTAGCTATTGTAGCTTATGAGGGATTAAGACAATTGAATTTTCCGGGTATGAAGTAGGAGGGGTTTAGCAATTGAATAAGATAAAGATAATAACAGATAGCACAGCAGATTTGCCGAAGCACATAGTAGATAAATACGACATAGAGGTTTTGCCTTTATATGTTGGTTTTGAAGGAAAAACCTACTCAGATGGAGTTGATATAAATCTTCACGAATTATTAAATAAAATGGATAATTCCGATGTGTTTCCAACTACTGCGCAGGTAAATCCACAAAGGTTTATGGAAGCCTATAGAAAATATCTAAACGAAGGATATACTATTGTATCTTTACATCTTTCTTCAAAAATGAGTGGAACTTACCAATCAGCGTGTATTGCAAGAGACATGTTAGAGAGTGATTCTATATATGTAATAGATTCGCAAAATGTAACTATGAGTTTTGGACTATTGGTTATTAAGGCTGCAAGATTAAAGGAAGCTGGCCTTAAAGCGGATGAAATTTATGATGAAGTGAAAAAGGCAATTCCTCATGTTAAATGTGCATTTGCCTTTGATTCTCTAGATAATTTAGTTAAGGGTGGAAGATTATCTAAGACTGCTGGAGTAATAGGAACTATATTAGGCATAAAGCCTATACTTAGTATTGTCAATGGTGAAATGGCCGTAATTGATAGAGTAAGAGGAAGCAAAAAGGCCATAAGATACATATTAGATTATATCGATGAAATTGGAGTTAATAAAGAAGAAACTGCGGTACTTCTTCATGTTGACAATAAAGATATTTTAGAAAATTTAAGAGAAAATTTAAAAGATAAAATTGATGATTTCATTGAGTGCGAAGTAGGTTGCGTTGTAGGAGTGCATTCAGGAAAAGGAGCCTGCGGGGTAGTCTTTATAGAAAATTATTAGTAAGTTTAAATAAGAAGATAAGAAAATAAAAAGCTTATTTTCTTATTTGAGAAGGAAAATTGTAAACGATGTAGAATCTATACTATGCTATTCAAAATTTTAATATATATTTTTTTAGGAGGGGTATTTAAGATGAATAAAAAAAGATTAGTGTCCTTAGTTACAGCATCAATAATGTCAGTTGCATTATTCGCAGGTTGTGGCGGAGGAGAAAAGAAACCAGAAGCTGGTAAGGAACCAGTGAAACAGGAAACAAAGGTAAAAGTTGGTCTTGTTACTGACGAAGGTGGAGTAAATGATGGATCATTTAACCAATCTGCTTACGAAGGAATTGAAAAAGCTGTTAAGGAACTGGGAATCGAGCATATCAATGCTATAGAATCAAAACAGCAAGAACAATATGAGCCAAACCTAAAGACTATGGCTGGAGCTGCAGACCTAGTAGTAGGATGCGGATTTATGATGGAACAGGCTATGACTAATGTTTCAAAACAATTAGGAGATAAGAAGTTCTTAATAGTTGACGCTGTAGTTGGATCTCCAAATGTATCATCAATAACATTTAAAGAAGAAGAAGGTTCTTTCCTTGCAGGAGTTATTGCAGGAAAAATGACTAAGAGCAATAAAATTGGATTCATAGGGGGAAAAGAAGGAGACGTTATCCAAAGATTTGAAAGTGGTTTCATCGCTGGAGTTATGTCAGTTAACCCAGAGGCAGGAAAATTATTAATGCCTAAAGATGCTAAGACACCAGGAAACATGGTTAGATACGTTGACTCCTTTACAGATCAGCAAAAAGGTGTAGAAGCTGCAAAAATGCTTTACAATGCTGGTGCTGATATAGTATTCCATGCAGCAGGTGGAGTTGGTCTTGGAGTATTCAAGGCTGCTAAAGAAATGAATAAATGGGCTATAGGAGTTGACTCCGATCAAGCAGCAGCTTTACCAGATTACAAAGACATAATACTTGTTTCAATGGAAAAGAAAGTTGGCGCAGTTGTTTATGATACAATAAAGGCTGTTCAAGATGGAACTTTCAAGGGTGGAGAACACAAAGTAGTTGGAATAAAAGAAGATAGAGTTGGATTAGCACCAACAATCCACAAAGAAGTTAAGAAAGATGCACTTGAATTATCAGATAAATATAAAGCAGCAATAAAAGATGGAAAGTTTAAGGTTCCAGCAACTAGAGAAGAGCTTAAAGCATTTAAAGTACCACAGATCTAATATTGCAAGGCTAGATGCTTATGCATCTAGCCTTTTTATACCAATAATAAATGTCAAAGTGTGCAGAAAGGAGGATTACAATGACAAAGGTTGTAGAAATGAAAAATATAACCAAGGTATTTCCGGGAACTATAGCTAATGATAATGTGGATTTTGATTTAAACAAAGGAGAAATACATGTTCTTCTAGGTGAAAATGGTGCAGGAAAGACCACATTGATGAATATATTATACGGACTTTACCAACAAGAATCAGGAGAAATTTTTATCAATGGAAGTAAGGCAGACATAAAAAATCCTAAGGATGCTATAAAATTAGGAATAGGAATGGTTCATCAACATTTCATGTTGGTTCATAATTTTACTGTAGCAGAAAATATGGTCTTAGGTAAAGAACCTAAAAAGAGCTCTACTTCAATAGATATGGATAGAGCGAAAAAGGACACTAAGGAGTTAGCAGACAAATATGGTTTTAATATTGATCCAGAGGCAATTATAGAAGATATTACAGTAGGTCAACAGCAAAAGGTTGAAATTTTAAAGGCGCTTTATAGAGGTGCAGAAATTTTAATTTTAGATGAACCTACAGCAGTATTAACACCACAGGAGATACAGGAATTAGGAGTCATACTAAAGAATTTAGTTAGAGAAGGAAAATCTATTATTTTAATAACTCATAAATTAAAAGAAGTTATGAGTATGAGTGATAGAGTAACCATAATAAGAAGAGGAAAGTATATAGATAACGTTAATACAAAGGAAACTAATATAGACCAATTAGCTGAAATGATGGTTGGAAGAAAAGTTAATTTAATAGTTGAAAAAAATGAGCCTAAAGTAGGAGATGTTATTTTAAAATTAGAAAACTTAAAGGCGTTAGACCATAGAGAATTACCAGCTTTAAGAGGAATAAGTTTAGAATTAAAATCTGGAGAAATCCTAGGAATAGCTGGGGTAGATGGAAACGGTCAAAAAGAACTTATAGAATCCATAGTAGGATTAAGAAAAGTTACTGAGGGAAAAGTATATTTAAAGGGTGAAGATATTACAGAAAAAACCACAAGAGAAATTATAGAAGCGGGCATTGGACACATACCAGAAGATAGACATAAGAGAGGTCTTGTACTTAAATATTCTTTACTTGAAAACTCAGTACTGGGAATACACTACAAAGAACCTTATTCTAAAGGAATTATAATGAACTATAAAAATATAAGAGAACACGTTAAAAAGTTAATTAAAAACTTTGACGTTAGAACTCCAAATGAAGATGTAGCAGCTTCTGCTTTATCGGGAGGTAATCAACAAAAATTAATTGTAGCAAGAGAAATTGAAAAAGATCCTCAAATGTTAATAGCAGCTCAGCCAACAAGAGGACTAGACGTAGGTGCTATTGAATATATACATAAAAGATTAATTCAGGAAAGAGATAAGGGAAGAGGAGTTCTTTTGGTTTCACTAGAGTTAGATGAAGTTATGGCTTTGTCAGATAGAATAGCTGTAATATATGATGGTGAAATTGTAGATATATTAGACGTTAAAGATGCTACAGAACAAAAACTTGGAATATTAATGGCAGGGGGAACTTTGGAAAAGGGAGGTAAGAAGAATGAATAAGGATTTAATAAAAAGCTTTTCTATATCTATAATATCTATAATTATAGCTTTATTTATTTCGGTATTCTTCGTTATGTGGGCAAAAAGTTTTGGCTTTATTGCAGCTTCTGAATTATTATTTACCTCCATATGGAAGGGAAGTTTTGGAACAAAAATAAATTTAATAGAGTCACTTGTATTTGCTACCCCACTTATTTTTACTGGTCTGGCTCATGCAGTTGCATTTAAAACTGGTTTATTTAACATTGGGGTAGAAGGTCAGTTTATAATGGGTATGACGGCGGCAACATTAGTTGGTTTAATACCAGGAATACCAGCTATAATACACATACCTTTAACTATGATTGCAGGAGCCTTAGCAGGAATGTTTTGGGCATTTATACCAGGATATTTAAAAGCTAAGATTGGAACTAATGAAGTTGTTAATACTATAATGATGAACTTTGTAGCTCAGCATTTTACTAACTATTTAGTTATGGGTCCTTTTCATAAGCCAAGTTCCGCTAGTACACATTTAATACAAAAATCAGCGGAATTATATAGGTTTTTAGGAGAGCATAATAGATTAAGCGTTGGTATATTCATTGGAATAGCTTTTTCAGGATTAGTATATTTCCTTCTTTGGAAAACAACTATAGGTTATGAAATAAGAGCTGTAGGATTTAGTCCAACTTCCGCAGAATACGGTGGAGTAAGTATAAAGAAAAATATTATATTAGCTATGGTAATATCAGGTGCTATAGCTGGAATAGGTGGAGCTATACACACAATGGGAGTTCAGCATCAATCTATTCAATTATTTGGCTTTACAAACTTTGGTATGGATGGAATAGCGGTAGCTTTAGTTGCAAAGAGTAATCCATTTGGAATACTATTCTCAGCTATATTATTTGGAGCATTAAATTACAGTTCAGGTACATTAATGCTTTACGGTATACCAAAGACAATTGTTTATTTAATACAAGGTATAATAGTACTATTCATTGCTGGTGAATATGTATTTAAACTTATAGGAGAAAGAAGAAAAAAGGGGGCATTAGTAAATGGATAATTCATTGGTAATTGCTTTAATTGGAATTATTGCTGCCACCTTAAGACTTGCTACACCACTTATATTTGCGACATTAGGTGGAGTTTTTTCGGAAAAATCAGGAGTTGTAAATATAGCCCTAGAAGGTATTATGACTGCAGGTGCTTTCTTTGGAGTATATGGATCCTTCATTACAGGGAATCCTTGGATAGGAGTATTATTTGCTATGGTGGCGGGTGCTGTTATGGCTGCATTACACGCTTATCTAAGCATAAATTTAAAGGCTGATCAGATTATATCCGGGGTTGGAATAAATGTATTTTCATCTGCATTGACTGGATATTTAATAGTTAAATTTTTCAAAACAAATTCACAAACAAGTGTTGTTGCTTCAGTACCTTATCCTATTGAGTTTATGGGGAAAATACCAGTACTCGGACCAATTCTGAAAGAATTAAACTGGTTTGTATTTTTAGCCTTTGCTTTGGTGTTCGTTTCTCACTATGTAATATATAAAACACCATTAGGCTTAAGAATAAGATCAGTAGGTGAGCATCCTAAGGCTGCTGACACTTTGGGAATTAATGTATATGGCATAAGATACTTATGTGTTATTTTATCTGGAGTTTTAGGAGGTCTTGGAGGAGCTACTTTATCCATTGGTATAATGAATTTGTATAGAGAAAATATGGTTAGTGGCAGAGGTTTTATTGCTTTAGCAGCTATGATATTTGGTAACTGGAAACCTGTTAATGCAATGTGGGCATCTATACTGTTCGCTTTTGCAGAGACATTCCAATTATTTGCTAAGGGATTTGGATGGACTATTCCAGGGGAATTCTATGCTGCATTCCCTTATATCATGACTATGTTTGTTCTTGCAGGTTTTGTTGGGAAAACTCAAGCGCCTGCTGCAGACGGAGTGCCATACGAAAAAGGTCAGAGATAATAATACAAGAGATGCGTTAATCGCATCTCTTTTTATTATTTATTGTTATCATATTTGATAAATAGTTCTTGATAATGAAAAATCATCATATTAGTTAATGATTGTAGAATAAATGAATAAAAGCGTGCAAAGTTAAATATAACTTTATTATTATTGAGAATTAAATCATTCAATAATAATTGTAATTATTGACATTAGAGGGTTCATCAACTTACATAAATTGGCATGAAAATTGCTATTTTATTAATTATAAAATATATCATTAAAATAGGGGGAGAAGTTATGAGTAAGTTAAAAGACAATTTAATTGTGAAATTACTACTGGCAGTGGTGATAGGAGCATTAGTAGGGTTAGCTTCTACAGAAACTATAATGAGTATTATTGTAACCATAAAGTACATTTTAGGACAAGTAATCTTTTATTGTATACCACTTGTAATAATAGGATTTATTGCACCATCCATAGTTAAAATGAGATCAAATGCAAGTAAAATGTTAGGAATAACAGTTCTAATTGCATATGTTTCATCAATAGGAGCCGCAAGTTTCTCAGCTATTTCAGGTTATGCAATAATCCCTAAGCTATCTATAGCTAGTAATGTAGATAACTTGAGGGAATTGCCTAAAATAATATTTAAATTAGATATTCCGCCTGTGATGTCAGTTATGACTGCATTGGTTACAGCTATTTTGATTGGGCTTGCTACTGCTTGGACTAATTCAGATTTAGTTGAAAAGCTTTTAGATCAATTTGGAGAAATAATGTTATCAATTGTTAGTAAAGTTATAATACCGATACTTCCATTTTTCGTGTCAACCACTTTTGCAGGATTAGCTTATGAAGGAAGTATAACAAAACAGTTACCAGTATTTTTGATAGTGATTCTATTGGTAATAATAGGACACTTAATATGGCTTGCATTATTATATTTTATTGGGGGAGCAATTTCAAAGAAAAATCCTCTAGAAGTAATAAAACACTATGGCCCTGCATATTTAACAGCTGTTGGAACAATGTCCAGTGCAGCTACTTTACCAGTAGCCCTAAAATGTGCTCATAAATCATCGGTTTTAAGTGACGATATAGTAGATTTTGCAATTCCATTATGCTCTACAATACATCTTTGCGGATCTGTTTTAACAGAAGTATTTTTTGTATTGACAGTTTCTCAGGTAGTATATGGAACATTGCCGCCTTTAGGAAAAATAATTCAATTTATCATACTATTAGGTATATTTGCTATAGGGGCCCCTGGAGTGCCAGGTGGAACAGTTATGGCTTCCCTAGGATTAATAACTGGTATATTAGGATTTAGTGATTCAGCAGTTGCATTAGTATTAACAGTTTTTGCACTACAAGATAGCTTTGGTACAGCATGCAATGTAACAGGAGATGGAGCTATAGCGTTAATGCTTATGGGTATATGTGAAAAGAAGAACATAGGAAGTCATAAAAGTGTAAAAGCATAAATTAATTTAAAAGCCCTGCAATATTTGCTGTTAGGCATTTTGCAGGGCTTTCTCTAGGTTTTTAGCTTTCATCCATTTTTCTATACAGAGTAGCTATGCTTATACCAAGTTTTTGAGCTATAAGTTTTTTTCCGTCTAAGTCATTTCCGTATTTGTTGATATAGTCTGCTATTACTTTTTTTTCGTAGGACTTAGTCATTTCGGGAAGTGTTAAGTCTATTTTAGAAACAGAAGTGTTATTCCATTTTTTGTTTATAGTTTCAGTATCAATATAATTGCTAGTTTCAAAGTTAACAGCATATTCAATTAGATTTTTTAGCTGCCTAATATTCCCTGGAAAGGAGAAGTTGAGCAAGGCTCTTTCGCAATTTAATGTGAATCCCTTAATGTTTTTACTATAGAGTTCATTGTATTTTTCTAAGAAATATTTAGCTAATAGAATAACATCATATCCTCTTTCGCGTAAAGGGGGAATAATTATAGGTACAACATTAAGTCTGTAAAATAAATCTTCCCTAAATTTCTTGTCTGACACCATATTGGGTAAGTCTTTATGAGTTGCAGAGATAATTCTTGGATTAACTTTAATAGCGTCATGACCTCCTACCCTCATAAGTTCCTTTTCTTCTAGTACCCTTAATAATTTAACTTGCATGTGTAGTGGTAAGTCACCGATTTCATCTAAAAATATAGTTCCATCTTTAGCCATTTCAAACTTACCTATCTTACCTGAAATATTTGCTCCTGTAAAAGAGCCTTTTTCATATCCAAATAGTTCACTTTCAATAAGATTTTCTGGTATAGCACCACAATTAATAGGCATAAAAATTTCATTTTTTCTACGACTAGAGAAGTGAATTGCTTTAGCAAAAACTTCTTTGCCCGTACCACTCTCACCTAGTAAAAGTACGGATATATCTCTTTCAGCTATTTGTATAGCTTCACTTTTTACCCTCTTAAGTATTTCACTTTCCCCAATAATATCATCGAAAGTTACTATTCCCGATACTTTGTGGGCTTTGAATACAGATTCTTGCATTTTATCAAAATCTGAAAATACTAATACGGTGCCTTGCTTACGATTTTTTACGATAATAGGGGAAGCATTAATTATAAATTTATACTTTTCTATATTAAGTGGGCCTATCTCTCCATTGAAATCTTTTTCAATTAAAGTATCTACTATTTTTGAAGGCAAGATCTCAGAAATTGAAGAGTGCTGAGTTATATTGGAAATATTTAATCTATCTTTCATATATTTATTAATGGATAATATAATTTTGTTATTATTAAGTATTATTATGCCTTCGTTTAAGGAATTAATTAAAGTCATGAGCTCAGAAGAACGATATTCAACGATGATTCCTAGTTTTTCTTCATTTATTCTTGTGGAGATTAAGCTACTTAATCTGCTCTCAAAAGTTTTAAAGTCCTCCTGTTTATTGATAAATTCTTCTTTTGTCTTATCGTCAAAAATACACATACCTAATATGCCTATAATCTTATTATTAATTTTCATGGGGATGCATAGTTCTAATTTTTCTTTGCAAATATCTCGTCCATGACAATCTATACATAATTCGTCAGTAGAAGGATCCGTTATTAAGTATTGTCTCCCAGAAGTTAGAGATTTTTCAAAAGCTGAATTTTTGGGTACGTAATAGCCTATTTTATCTTTAAATACACCAGTACCCGCAATTCTCTTAAGATTATTATCAACTATGGTTACGTCAATATTAGTTATAGCTTTTATAGTTTCAGCTATATTTTGAAGCTCATTTATTATATTATTCATAAAAGTAACCTCCCCGTGTTATTTCAAAAGATTCTATATTTATGATACCATTAAATTATCAAATTTGATAATTTATTTTTATTATTAATAAATTTGATAATTCTATAAGTATAGTACTTAATTTTGTTTGCTTCTCTATATAATTATCAATAATGATAAATTATAATTTGGCAATTATGATAATTACTACAGAGTACCCGTTGGCACAACATTTGCTTTATATAATAAAAAGCAGTTTAAGGGGGAAAAGAAATATGGATAATAATCTTATTATAGAAATTTTGAAAGCTGGAGTAGCACCTGCATTAGGATGTACAGAACCCGGAGCAGTAGCTTATGGAGTGGCTAGGGCAAAAGAAATTTTAAATGGAGAAGTAAAAGAATTAAATATATGGGTAGATAGAAATATTTTAAAGAATGGAATGGATGTGGGTATTCCTGGAACCAAGGAGAAGGGCATTATATTTGCAGCGGCTCTAGCTTTAATATGTGGAAAATCAGATTATAAATTAGAAGTGCTAAAGGATTCATCCGATAAAGATATAGAAGAAGCTTATAAGCTAGTAGATAAAAAAATCATAAAAATAAATTTAGAAGAGAGTATAAGTGGGTTATATATAAAAATTATTGCTAAAGGAGAAGAAGGAGAAGCTACTGTAGTAATTAAGGATAATCATTTAAATATAATTAGTGAAGAGAAGAATGGAAAGCAACTTAAGTCAGATAATATAAAGGGGAAGGATACGCAGGAAGTAAAAAATAACAATATTGAGATAAAGCATAGAATAAAGGAATTTACAATTAATCAATTAATAGATTTTGCAGATACTGTAGATTATGAAGATATCATATTTATCAATGAAGGTATAGATATGAATATGAGAATGGCTTTCATAGGTGCTAATGAAGATTTGGGCATAGGAATGGGAAGATTATTGAAAAAAGAAGCTAAAGACTTAGAGTCCCTTGCAAAGGCTTTAACGGCTGCAGCGTCAGAAGCTAGAATGTCAGGATATCCACTTCCGGTAATGAGTAGTGCGGGTTCTGGAAACCATGGTTTAGTTACAATATTGCCTATTTCAATTTTTGGAGATGAAAAGGGATTAGATAAAGAACTCATAGTGAGAGCAGTGACCTTAAGCCATTTAATAACAGCCTATGTAAAAGTCCATACAGGCGCATTATCGGCAGTTTGTGGTTGTGGTGTAGCCGCAGGAGTAGGTTGTGCAGCAGGTCTTACTTATTTAATGGGAGGAAATCGTGAACAAATTAAAGGTTCTATTAAAAATATGATAGCTGGATTAACAGGTATGATATGTGATGGAGCCAAAATAGGGTGCTCCTACAAATTATCTATATCCGTAGCATCGGCAATGGAAGCTGCAAAATTAGCATTGAATAATTTATTTATACCATCAGATAATGGAATATTAACAGACAGTGCAGAAGAAACAATTAAAAACCTTGGTAAAGTATCTGTAGAAGGAATGAATAACACGGATAATGTTATACTTGAAGTAATGCTTAATAAGTGTGTGTAAGTGAAGAGTTTTAAATAATAAAAACGGCCGCCAGCAAATATTACGCAGGAGGCCGTTATTCATATATTTTACTTTGACCATTACTGTACTAAAGTAAAGTAAGGTGCTATAATATATTTTGATGAAGGGGTGGTGATTATATGAATATGGATTTTAATTTAACAGTTTCCCAAGAACAAAAGTTAATAATGACACCACAAATGCAACTTTCTGTGAGGATATTACAGTTATCTTCTTATGAGCTACAAAAGCTTGTGGAAAAGGAAATTCAGGAAAACCCTCTTTTGGAAGCTAAGTACAGCAATAATGGTGAAAAGGCTAGTGAAATAGATTATAAAAAATTTATAAAGCATTTAGAATTTGATAGTTATGATAATCGTGTTAATTATAAAAGTGAGGATGAAGAAGTTTCTCCTTTTATGTTCATTAGCGAGAAGAAATCACTGAAAGAGCATTTAATAGAGCAGGTTAGATATTTAAATGAAAAGGATTGCATTAAATTAGTATGCGGATACATTATAGAAGGCATTGATGAGAGAGGATATTTAGGTGAAAGCTTAGAGAGTGTGGCAAAAACTCTTAAAATATCATTAGAACTTGCAGAAGATGCTTTAGAAGTTATTCAAAGCTTAGAACCAGATGGAATTGGAGCTAGGGATTTAAAAGAATGTCTGCAAATACAGTGTTACAAAAAAGGGTTAAATGATTCTATATTACATGAAATCATCAATAGTCACTTAGAGGATATAGCAGAAAATAAATATAATGTTATTGCTAAGACATTAAATATAGATGTAAAAAAGGCTCAAGGTTATGGAGATTTTATAAAGACCCTTCAACCTAAGCCTTCTAGTGGGTTTTATACAGGAGAAGAAGTAAAATATATTATGCCTGATGCTTATATAAGAAAAATAGATGGTGAACACCATATAGTAATGAACGAAGAATTAGCACCGAGGCTTTCTATAAATAACTTGTATAAGGGCATTTTGAATAAAGATGAAGATAAGAAAGCTATTGAATATGTAAAAAGTAGACTAGATAGTGCTACTTTTTTGATAAAAAGCATAGAACAAAGAAAGAGTACTATATATAAAGTTTTGGAAAAAATTCTTCAAATTCAAAAGGACTATTTTGAACATGGAGAAAAATATTTAAAGCCAATGACTTTAAAAGAAATTGCAGATAGTTTAGAAATACATGAATCTACAGTTAGTAGAGCCATTAGAGATAAATATATTTACACGGATAAAGGAACTTTGAAGATAAAGGATTTATTCACAACAGGTCTTTCGTTTAAAGGAATAGAGGATTGTTTTTCTACAGTAGAAGCTAAGAATAAAATAGAAAAATTGATTAATGAAGAAGATAAAAGAAGCCCCCTATCTGACCAAGCTATAGCGGATATGCTAAAGGAAAAAGGCGTGAATATTTCTAGAAGGACTGTGGCAAAATACAGAGAAGAATTAGGAATAAAATCTTCTAAAGGGAGAAAGAGATATTAATTGTCTCTCTTTCTCTATTTAAATTTTATTTTTAATTAATATTTTCTATTGGAAAATTTATAGAATTGGTTTATAATATAAGTGGGACTAAAAAATAATTAGCGGGACAAATATTGACCAGTGAGGTGCTTCGATTGGAAGAAGTATTAAAAATACAGCAGAAAATTATACCTGAGATGATAGAATTAATGGAAAAAAGGTATAATATATTAAGAAATATTTATTACAGTCAACCTATTGGAAGAAGAATGCTTTCTAGAAACTTAGAGTTAAGTGAAAGAATTGTTAGAACAGAAATCAATTTTTTAAAAGAACAAAACTTTATAGAGATAACTCTTCCAGGAATGGTAATTACGCCTCAGGGAGAAGAAGTTATAGATAAGCTTAAGAATTACATACACCAAACTAAAGGATTAAATGATTTAGAAAACATAATTCGGCAAGCGCTAGGAATTAGAGATGTTATAATAGTTCCAGGAAATTTAGATGAAGATTTAAATGTAATGAAAGAGTTGGGAAAAGTTGCTGCAAATTATTTAAAGAGTATTTTAAGCGATAGCAGTATTATTGCTATAACTGGAGGAACTACAGTAAAAGATGTAGTGGAAAGCATGCCTAAAATTAATAATTTAAATAATATGATTGTTGTGCCTGCAAGGGGAGGTATGGGTAGAAATTTAGAAACTCAAGCTAACACTCTAGTATCAAATCTTGCTAATAAATTAAACTGCAATTACAAGCTTTTGCATGTTCCTGATAACTTAAGTAGTGAAGCAGTAAATGCCATGGTTAAAGAAAAGTCTGTTAAAGATATTTTAGATGTAATATATAGTGCTAATATATTAATTTATGGCATAGGAAGAGCTGATGAAATGGCTAGACGAAGAGGGCTATCTGAAGAAGAAATGGAAATGTTAAACTTAAAGAAAGCTGTAGGAGAAGCCTTTGGTTATTATTTTGATAGAGAAGGAAAAATAGTATATTCCAATCCTACTATGGGAATAAAAAATGAACATATAGGAAATGTTGAACATATAATTGCAGTGTCGGGTGGAGAAAGCAAGGCTGAAGCTATAATTGCCACTGAATTAAATAATAAAAATGGAATTTTGATAACCGATGAAGGTGCTGCAAGGAAAATGGTAAGACTTTTTAATGAAAATTAAATTAGTAAATTTAAATATATTACCAAATTTAATAAGGGTAATATAAGTTTTACAATATTAAGGAGGGTATTTTTATGATTAAAGTTGGTATTAATGGTTTTGGAAGAATAGGTAGAAATGTATTTAAGGCTTTAGTGAAAAAATACAATGGAGAATTAGAAGTAGTTGGGATTAATGATTTAACAGTTCCATCTACATTGAAGCATTTATTAAAATATGACTCACTTTATGGAAAATTTGATGGAACGGTAGAAGCTACAGAAAATTCAATAATAGTAAATGGAAAAGAAATTAGAATATACGCAGAAAGAGATCCTAAAAACATACCATGGGGAGAATTAGGAGCTGATATAGTATTAGAGTGTACAGGATTATTTACTAATGCAGATAAGGCTAAGGCACATATTGAAGCAGGAGTTAAAAAGGTAATTATATCAGCACCAGCTAAAGATGAAGATATCACTATAGTTTTAGGGGTTAATGAAGAAAAATACAATCCAGCAGAGCATAATATTATATCTAATGCATCTTGTACAACTAACTGCTTAGCACCATTTGCTAAGGTTTTAGATAGAGAATTTGGTATAGTAGAAGGACTTATGACAACAATTCACTCCTATACAAATGACCAACAGATTTTAGATGCTCCACACAAAGATTTAAGAAGAGCAAGAGCAGCAGCAGAAGCTATGATTCCAACAACAACTGGTGCAGCTAAAGCAGTGGCTTTAGTTTTACCACAATTAAAAGGGAAATTAAATGGTTTAGCTATAAGGGTACCAACCCCAACAGTTTCAGTAACGGACCTAGTTTGTACATTAGGAAAGGATGCTTCTGTAGAAGAAATAAATGCAGCTTTCAAAAAAGCATCAGAAACAGATATGAAGGGAATATTAGGATATAGTGAAGAACCGCTAGTTTCCATAGATTACAGAGGAGATGAAAGATCTTCAATAGTTGACGGACTTTCAACTATGAAGATAGGAGAAAGAATGGTTAAAGTTATCTCCTGGTACGATAATGAATGGGGTTACTCACAAAGATTAGCAGATTTAACTAAATACGTTGCGGATAGATTATAATAGCTTATAATTAATATTAGCTAAAAGGGGTTTTGTTTGTAGTTAGGGCTATAAGGCAAGCCCCTTTTACTTACGTTATTCATTATAAAGAAAGGGTGATATTATGAGTTTAAATAAAAATACCATAGAAGATATAGAGTTAAAGGGCAAGAAAGCTTTGGTAAGATGCGATTTTAATGTGCCTTTAAAGGATGGAAAAATAACAGATGAAAATAGATTAATAGGAGCTATTCCTACAATTAAATATTTAATGGGAAAAGGTGCGAAAGTAATTTTATGTTCACACATGGGGAAACCAAAGGGAGAAGTAAAACCTGAATTATCCTTAGCGCCTGTAGCTAAAAGGTTATCTGAACTATTAGGAAAAGAAGTAGTTTTTGCGGCGGATGATAATGTAGTTGGAGAAAAGGCTAAGGCATCAGTGGAAAAAATGAAGGATGGAGACATACTTCTTTTAGAGAATACTAGGTTTAGAAAAGAAGAAACTAAAAATGAAGAAAACTTTTCTAAAGAATTAGCATCTCTTGCAGATATCTTTGTAAATGACGCCTTTGGAACTGCTCACAGAGCACATTGCTCTACAGTAGGGGTTACAGAGTTTTTACCTGTTTCAGTATGTGGATATTTAATTCAAAAGGAATTAAAATTTTTAGGAGAAGCAGTTGAAAACCCAGTAAGACCTTTTGTTGCAATACTAGGAGGAGCAAAGGTATCAGATAAGATTAATGTTATAAATAACTTGCTGGAAAAAGTAGATACATTAATTATTGGGGGGGGAATGAGTTACACATTCTTAAAATCTCAGGGCTTTACTATTGGAAACTCATTAGTTGAGGAAGATAAGGTAGAGTATGCTAAAGAAATGATAGAAAAAGCAAAAGCTAAGGGAGTAAAATTACTTTTACCTATTGATAATGTGGTTGCTGATAAGTTTGCAGCAGATGCTAATCCTATTATAACAGAAAACCAAAATATTAAAGAAGGCTACATGGGATTAGACATAGGACCAAAAACAGCTACAATTTATGCTGAAGAAGTTAAAAAAGCTAAAACTGTAATTTGGAATGGACCAATGGGAGTATTTGAATTTGATAATTTTGCTAGTGGAACAATTGAAGTGGCAAAGGCAATGGCAGAATCAGAAGCTACTACAGTTATAGGTGGAGGAGACAGTGCTGCAGCTGTTAATCAGTTAGGATTTGGAGAGGAAATGACTCATATATCCACAGGCGGAGGAGCTTCCTTGGAGTTCTTAGAAGGAATAGAATTGCCAGGAATTGCAGCTTTGAATGATAAGTAAAGAGGGGGATTTTGAATTGCGTAAAGCTATAATAGCAGGTAACTGGAAGATGCATAATACTATTGAAGAAGCGGTTAAACTAGTAGAGGAATTAAAGCCTTTAGTGGAAGGTGCCCATTGTGAAGTAGTGGTTTGTCCAACCTTTGTTTGTCTTTCAGAAGTTAAAAAGACTATAATAGGGTCAAATATAAAACTTGGCGCTCAAAATATATATTTTGAAGAAAAGGGAGCTTTCACGGGAGAGATATCCCCAGGTATGCTTAAGTCCCTAGGGGTAGATTATGTTATTATTGGACATAGTGAAAGAAGACAATATTTTAATGAAACAGATGAAATTGTAAATAAAAAAATAAAAGCAGCTTTAAAGCATGATATAATGCCAATTCTTTGTGTTGGTGAAAGCTTAGAAGAAAAAGAAAGCGGAATAACCAAGGAAGTTATAGGAAGTCAAATGAAGCTTGCTTTATTAGGTTTAATAGAAAAAGAAGTAGAAGCTTTAGTTATTGCCTATGAGCCTATTTGGGCAATAGGTACTGGTAAAACTGCCACTTCAGAAGAAGCAAATGAAACTATAGGCTACATTAGAAGTATAATAGAAAGCTTATATGGAAAAGAAGTTAGTGAAAAAGTAAGAATACAGTATGGTGGTTCAGTTAAACCTTCTACTATTAAAGAGCAAATGTCAATGCCTCATATTGATGGAGCTTTAGTTGGAGGAGCAAGTCTAAAGGCAGAAGAATTTGGAGCCATTGTAAACTACAACAGGGGGTAAAATATGGTTAAGCCAGTAATGCTAATGATTTTAGACGGATTTGGTATAAGCAATAAGGTAGACGGTAATGCTATTTTAGCTGCTAACAAGCCAAACTACGATAGCATAGTTAATAATTATCCTAATACTCATTTAAAAGCAAGTGCTTTGAGTGTGGGGCTTCCAGAGGGACAAATGGGAAACTCAGAAGTAGGGCACTTAAATATTGGAGCAGGTAGGATTATATATCAAGAATTAACTAGAATTACTAAAGCTATAGATGACGGTGATTTTTACGAAAATAAAGCTATAAATGAAGCCATGGATAAAGCCTTAGAAAGTAATGGCGCTCTTCATCTTTTAGGACTACTTTCCGACGGTGGAGTTCATTCACACATATACCATGTAAAAGCTCTTTTAACCTTAGCTAAGAAAAAGGGCTTAAATAAGGTATACCTTCATGGGTTTTTAGATGGAAGAGATGTTCCGCCATCTTCTGCAAAGGAATATATACTAGATATAGAAAACTTTATGAAAGAAGTAGGTGTTGGAGAAGTAGCTACAATATCCGGTAGATATTATGCTATGGATAGAGATAAGAGATGGGAAAGAACTAACTTAGCTTATAATGCTATAGTGTTAGGAGAAGGAGAAAAAGCTAATTTCGCCGTGGAAGCTGTAGACCTGTCTTATAATGACAATAAAACGGATGAATTTGTTTTACCTACGGTGATTGTAAGGGATGAAAGACCTGTTGCTACTATAAAAAATGGAGATTCAGTTATATTCTTTAACTTTAGGCCGGATAGGGGAAGACAATTAACTAGAGCTATAAATGACAGAGTTTTTGATGGATTCAAAAGGGAAAGTTTAAATTTAAACTTTGTTACCATGACACAATACGATGTAACCATAGAAAATGTTAAGGTTGCCTATGAGCCAGAGACATATTCAAATACCTTAGGGGAATATGTAAGTAGCTTAGGACTCAAGCAGCTTAGAATAGCTGAAACGGAAAAATATGCTCATGTTACCTTCTTCTTTAACGGAGGAATAGAAAAGGCTAATGAAGGAGAAGATAGAGCATTAATACCTTCTCCAAAGGTGGCAACTTATGATTTAAAGCCAGAGATGAGTGCTTACGAAGTAACAGAAGAAGTTTTAAAAAGAATTGACAAAGATGAATACAGCTTAATTATATTAAACTTTGCTAACCCAGATATGGTAGGTCATACAGGGGTCTTTGAAGCGGCAAAAACTGCTGTAGAAACGGTAGATATTTGTATGGGAAAAATAGTGAATAAAATACTAGAAAAGAATGGTACAGTTTTCTTAACTGCAGACCATGGAAACTCAGAGCAAATGATAGATTTCTCTACAGGACAGCCAATGACTGCTCATACTACAAATGAGGTGCCATTTATATATATTAGTAACCACTCTAAAGAAAAGGGATTAAGATACGGAGGAATACTAGCAGATATTGCTCCAACTATATTAAATGAAATGGGACTAGAAGTTCCAAAGGAAATGACAGGAAAAAGCCTTATAGGCAAATAATAAAGGAGGATTTTATAATGAGAAATTATTTGGAAATTGTTGATGTTGTAGGAAGACAGGTGTTGGATTCAAGATGCTTTCCAACAATTGAAGTAGATGTAGTATTAGAAGATGGAACAGTAGGAAGAGCAGCGGTACCATCAGGGGCATCCACTGGAATATTTGAAGCGGTAGAATTAAGAGATGGGGACAAAGCAAAATATAATGGTAAGGGTGTATTAAAGGCTGTTGATAATGTTAACACTTTAATAGCTTCAGAGTTAATAGGATTAAATGTTTTTGACCAAGTTATAATAGACAAAACTATGATAGCTCTTGATGGAACTGATAATAAAGGAAAACTTGGGGCCAATGCTATGCTGGGAGTATCCCTTGCATGTGCAAGAGCAGCAGCTGAGGCTTTAGGATTAAGCCTATATCAATACATAGGAGGAGTAAATGCAAAGGTTCTTCCACTACCAATGATGAACATAATAAATGGAGGAAAACACGCAGACAATAACGTAGACCTTCAAGAATTTATGATTATGCCAGTAGGAGCGCCAAGTTTTAGTGAAGCTTTAAGAATGAGCGCAGAAGTATATCATACTTTAAAATCTCTTCTAAAGTCTAAAGGCTATGACACAGGCGTAGGTGATGAAGGCGGTTTTGCACCAAACTTAAGCTCTAATGAAGAAGCTATTCAAGTTATTGTTGAAGCTATAGAAAAAGCTGGCTACACACCAGGAAAAGAAATATTTATAGCTCTTGACCCAGCATCATCAGAAATATTTAAAGATGGAAAATATCATTTAGAAGGAGAAGGAAAAGTACTAACTCCTGCAGAGATGGTAGAGTACTATGCTAACTTAGTAGAAAAGTATCCAATAATCTCCATAGAAGATGGTATGGCAGAAGAAGATTGGGAAGGCTGGAAGCTAATGACTGACAGACTTGGAAGCAAAATTCAAATAGTTGGAGACGACTTATTTGTTACTAACACTGATAGATTAAAAATGGGTATTGAAAGAAAAGTTGCTAACTCAATACTTATAAAATTAAATCAAATAGGAACATTAACAGAAACTTTGAATGCTATAGAAATGGCAGAAAGAGCAGGATATACTGCAGTTGTTTCTCATAGATCAGGAGAAACTGAAGATACAACTATAGCTGATTTAGTTGTAGCAGTTAACGCAGGACAAATAAAAACAGGGGCACCTGCTAGAAGTGAAAGAGTTGCTAAGTACAATCAATTATTAAGAATTGAGCAAGAATTAGGAGATGCAGCTGAGTATAGAGGAATGAATACTTTCTATAATATTAAAAAATAATAAATAAACTGTTATATATTTATGGAGAAGTGTCAATAATACAAAAAATGCACTTCTCCTTAGGTTTAATAAAAACTTTACTATATAATTCACAAATTCGTTGTTCTATAAGAAAACTTGTGTTAAAATATAATGTGTTGAAAAACTAATATGGTGGATTATAAATTTGGAGGTTTTGATAATGAAAACTTTTTTAATATCTATGCAGATAATAGTATGTTTCGTTTTAATTGGTTCAATTCTTGCTCAACCAGCTAAAACTTCTGGTTTTAACTTAATGACAGGTGGGACTAGCGAGAGTTTTTATTCAAAGAATAAGAGCAGAACTTTTGAGTCTGCAATGTCAAAATTAACCGTGGTATGTGCATTATTATTAGGTGCAATAACTTTAGCACTTAATTTAGTGTAACTAGTAGTTAATATTTATATATTTTTATATATTTTTATATAAAATTTATATACATAATAAAATCTTATAGTAGGGGGATCAACATGAACGCTTATTTAATTTACACTGTTTTGGCAGGACTATTAGCACTTATATTTGCATTTGTATTAAGTAGTTCTATCGCAAAAGAAAGCGCTGGAGATGGAAAGATGGCTGAAATAGCTGGTCATATCCATGACGGAGCTATGGCTTTCTTAAATACTGAATATAAATATTTAGGAATATTCGTTGCAGTAGTTGCTGCGGTATTAGGATTCCTAGTAAGCTGGCAAACATCAGTATGCTTTATATTTGGAGCATTATTCTCAATACTTGCTGGATACTTTGGAATGAACGTAGCTACAAAGGCTAACGTAAGAACAGCAGAGGCTGCAAAACACGGTCAAAGCAAAGCATTAAAAATTGCTTTCTCAGGTGGAGCAGTTATGGGATTGTCCGTTGTTGGTTTAGGTATCGTTGGATTAGGAGTTGCTTATTACGTTTTTGGTGGAAATATTGAGTTTATAACAGGATTTGGACTTGGAGCCAGCTCAATAGCTTTATTTGCACGTGTAGGCGGAGGTATTTATACTAAAGCTGCGGACGTTGGAGCTGACCTAGTTGGTAAGGTAGAAGCAGGAATACCAGAAGATGACCCAAGAAATCCAGCAGTTATAGCAGATAACGTTGGTGATAACGTTGGTGACGTTGCTGGTATGGGAGCTGACCTTTTTGAATCTTATGTTGGAGCTATAATATCAGCTTTAACTTTAGGATCTGTTATTTTTGCAAACAAAGAAGGAATTATGTATCCTTTCTTACTTTCAGCAATAGGAATAATTGCATCAATAATCGGTGTTATGTTTGCAAGAAATAGTAAATCAGAAAATCCACAAAAAGCTTTAAACTCTGGTACATATATGGGCGGAGTTATTGTTATTATTGCTGCTGCCATATTAAGTAATGTAATATTTGGAAATTTAAAAGCATTCTTTGCTATAGCAGCTGGATTAGTAGTTGGTATGGCAATAGGTAAAATTACTGAAATGTATACTTCAGATGAATATGATTCAGTTAAGAAGATTGCAAATCAATCTGAAACAGGACCTGCAACAACTGTTATTTCAGGGCTTGCAGTTGGTATGTATTCAACATTATGGCCAATTGTTTTAATTTGTGTTGGTGTAATTGTTGCTTTCTTCGTAATGGATGGAGCTTCTAACGTTTCTATGGGACTTTACGGTATAGCTCTATCAGCAGTAGGTATGCTTTCAACTACAGGAATTACAGTTGCAGTTGATGCTTACGGACCAATATCAGATAATGCTGGTGGTATTGCTGAAATGGCAGGACTTCCAAAGGAAGTAAGACAGGTTACTGATAAACTTGACGCTGTTGGAAATACAACAGC
Organism: Clostridium malenominatum; assembly: GCF_039521365.1. NCBI lineage: Bacteria > Bacillati > Bacillota > Clostridia > Eubacteriales > Clostridiaceae > Clostridium > Clostridium malenominatum. The sequence goes on along the minus strand of NZ_BAAACF010000003.1, from coordinate 265,062 downwards.
AGCTATTGGTAAAGGTTTCGCTATAGGTTCAGCAGCACTTACTGCGTTAGGATTATTTGCATCCTATGCACAAGCAGTTGATATGAAATCTATAGATATATTAAATCCAATTACATTAGTTGGTGTATTTATAGGTGGTATGTTACCATTCCTATTTGGTGCTTTAACTATGGAATCCGTTGGTAAGGCAGCAAATGAAATGATCGAAGAAGTTAGAAGACAGTTTAAGGAAATACCAGGTCTTATGGAAGGAACAGGAAAGCCTGACTATAAGAAATGTGTAGATATTTCTACAGCAGCAGCTATTAAGGAAATGGTTCTTCCTGGGGTTTTAGCTATAGTAGTGCCTCTTTTAATAGGGTTACTTTTAGGTAAAGAAGCTCTTGGAGGACTTATAGGTGGGGCTGTTGTTACTGGAGTTTTAGTTGCTATATTTATGTCCAATGCTGGTGGAGCTTGGGATAACGCTAAGAAGTACATTGAAGGTGGTACTCACGGTGGAAAAGGAAGCTATGCTCATAAAGCTGCAGTAGTTGGTGATACAGTTGGTGACCCATTCAAGGATACATCAGGACCATCAATGAACATCCTTATAAAGCTTATGACTATTGTTTCCCTTGTATTCGCACCAGTTATTGTTCAATACGGTGGAATATTATTAAATATACTTAAATAAAATAAAACTAACTGATAGGACTCATCGTAATGATGAGTCCTAATTTTCTAAGTTGAATAATTTTCATACATATAACTTAAACTAAATATAAATAGGAGGTGTAAAAATGAATATACAAGATAAAATAATTGAATTTATGAAAGAACAAGCTTATAAACCAATGAATGCATCTGAACTGTCGAAAGCTTTTAAAATAAAGGCAGATGAATTTCAAGATTTCCTTAAGGTGTTAAACTTTATGGAGAAGGATGGAATCATAATAAAAACTCGTACTGAGCACTATGGAGTGCCAGAAAGAATGGGGCTTGTAGTAGGTAAACTCCAAGGACATCAAAAGGGTTTTGGATTTTTGATTGCGGAAACAGAAAGACCAGATATATTCATTCCTATATCTAATATGAACGGAGCTATGCATGGCGATAGAGTAGTTGTTAAAATATTGAGAGAAGAAAATGAAGGCAAAAAGTGTGAAGGGGAAATAATTAGAATATTAGATAGAGCTAATAAAACTATAATAGGAATTTATGAGGATAGCAAAAATTTTGGATTTGTAGTTCCAGAAGAAAAAAGAATATATCAAGATGTATTCGTATCTAAGGGAGATGCAAAAGGTGTAAAATCAGGCCAAGTAGTTATTGTAGAAATAACAAAATGGCCAGATGGAAGAAGAAACCCCGAAGGAAAAATTGTTGAAGTTCTAGGAAACAAAGGTGATAAAGGTTTAGATATTTTAACTATTATGAAGAAGTATAAACTACCTGAAGAGTTTCCAGCAAAGGTTGAAAGTTATGCAGAGGGTATTCCTGAAGAAATTAAGGAAGAAGAATACGAAAAAAGAACGGATTTGAGAAATCTGAAAATAGTAACGATAGATGGTGAAGATGCTAAGGATTTGGATGATGCAATATCTATAGAAAAGCTAGCTAATGGAAACTACTATCTAGGTGTGCATATAGCAGACGTATCTCATTATGTTAAAGAGAAAAACCCATTGGATAAGGAAGCCTTAAAGAGGGGGACTTCAGTTTATTTAATTGATAGAGTTGTCCCAATGCTTCCTAAAAAGCTTTCCAACGGAATATGTAGCTTAAATCCTAGAGTGGATAGATTAACCCTTACTTGTTTTATGGAAATAAACCACGATGGTAAGGTAGTAGATTATGAGATTGTGGAGAGCGTAATAAAAACTAGCGAGAGAATGACCTATACAGATGTAACTAAAATACTAAGAGATAAGGACGAAGAATTAATGAAAAGATATGATTATCTCTTAGGTGAATTTAAGGCTATGGAAGAGCTATATGAAATTCTTTATAAAAAGAGAATACATAGAGGTGCCATAGACTTTGATTTTGAAGAATGTAAAATAATATTAAATGAGCTAGGTAAACCTGTTGATATAAAACCTTATGAAAGAGCTGTTGCCAATAGAATAATTGAAGAGTTCATGCTGGTTTGTAATGAAACTGTAGCTGAGCATATGTTCTGGGCAAATGCACCTTTTGTATATAGAGTTCATGAGGAGCCAGATTTAGAAAAACTAAACCATTTCAACGAGTTTGTTCATAACTTAGGATATGTGCTTAAATTAACTAAAGAAATTCATCCTAAATCTCTTCAACAAATAGTAGAAAAGGCTAGGGGTAAAAAGGAAGAAACTGTAGTTAATACATTGCTACTTCGTTCACTGCAAAAGGCTAGATATTCACCAGAATGCGTAGGGCACTTTGGATTGGCAGCAAGATATTATTGTCACTTTACATCCCCAATCAGAAGATATCCAGACTTAATAATTCATAGAATAATAAAAGAATTTATAAATGGAAAAATGAATGAAAAGAGAATGCAAAAATTAGTTTCGGAAGTAGAGTATGCATCTCTTCAATCTTCAGATATGGAAAGACTTGCAGACGAAGTGGAAAGAGAAGTTGATGATTTAAAGAAAGCTGAGTACATGAGTGAAAGAATAGGAGAAGTATATGATGGTATAATTTCTTCAGTAACTTCTTTTGGATTATTCATAGAATTACCTAACACCATAGAAGGGCTAGTTCATATAAGTGCATTGTCAGATGATTACTATATATATGATGAAAAGCATATTTGCCTTATTGGAGAAAAAAGTAAAAAGATATATAGGCTTGGCGATGAAGTGAAAATTAGAGTTGATAAAGTTGATTTAAATACTCATGAAATTTACTTCGAATTCTTAGAAGAAGAGGTTGAAGACAGTGAAGAAAAAACCTCTGAGGAAAGAAACCTAGAAGAGGGAGAGATGGAAATAACTATTCCTATATCAGGTTATAGAAGCTCGGAACAATAGTTTTTAGCGTATTAGTTTAGGAGGGGATTCCTCTAGGGGAATTTCTTCCTACCTTTGAAATTTTTATTATAATGTGTTATAATAAAATACTACTAATTATATGATAAAGCAGGTGTTTCTATGGGGAAGGAATCAAAAAATAAAACTTTAGCTGAAAATAGAAAAGCAAGACATGACTACTTCATAGAAGAAGTTTATGAAGCTGGTATAGAATTGGTTGGCACAGAAGTAAAATCCATAAGAGGTGGAAAAGCCAACTTAAAGGATAGTTATGCAGATATAAAAAATGGGGAAATATATATATGTAATATGCATGTAAGTCCCTATGAGCAAGGTAATATTTTTAATAAAGATCCTTTAAGAGAAAGAAGATTATTACTTCATAAAAGTGAAATATATAAACTAGCAGGCTTTACAGCCCAACAAGGATATACTTTAGTTCCTTTATCTCTTTATCTTAAGAACGGCAGAGTAAAGGTTAGCTTAGCAGTAGCTAAAGGTAAAAAGCTATATGATAAGAGAGATGATATGCTAGAAAAGGCAGCAAAGCGTGATATTGAAAGACAGTTAAAGGAAAGAAGTAGATATTAGTCCTTAAGTTTAGCAAGTAAGCTAATAATTACTATTGATAAATAGTTTAAATTGATATATTATTATATTGTCATCAAGACGATGTAAATTTAATATAACAGAAATGCAAATTGTAGTTTATCTCATATTATAATAAAATTACTAGAAACGAGCAGTACTAGGCATAAAGTGAACGAGGAGCGGAGTTTACTACGGTAAATGAGTACCGCAGAGAGCTTTATAACGACGTAATGCGAAGTTTATAGAAAATTTTTAACATGGGGGCGTACATGGTTTCGACGGGGGTAAGTTGCCTCTGGGAAGCGAGTCGAGGGGTCCTGGGCCCGCGTTAAAAAACTGGGATTTAAATGTAAACGCAAACGATAATTTTGCATTAGCTGCCTAGTTAGCAGCTCGTCAGCCTAAGAGTCCCACGACTTAGGGTCTGGCGTCGACAGTGGGGTACCGAGCCTAGCAAAGCTTTGACCTAGGAACGGAAATTATGAAGCTACTGAAACTAGAAGCCTGTCCTTAGGCGTCTGGTAGAGGGAATGTTAAAATAAGGACTGCACTCGGAGATGCTCAGGGGTTGCTGCTTTCGGACAGGGGTTCGATTCCCCTCGCCTCCACCAAGAAAAAAGCCGTATGCAAGAAATTGCATGCGGCTTTTACCTTATGTTTATAAACTTTTCGTAAAAGTCATTTTTAGCTTTTAACATTTCTTTAGAGTATCTACCATTTCTAGGAGTTACTTTTTTATACTCATTAATAATTAATTCAGCTCTTTTCTTTTTGTCCTCTAATATAAGATAAGGGTATATTTATTACTGCTTAAGATATGAGGAGCCTATTTTTACAACAAAAAATGGTCAGGGAGATTTAACTGTTATGAGCATTGAAATCATGGGAATTTTTCAGTTGAACAATACAACAAAAATGATTGCTATATTAAATATTGTACATAGAAATCCTTTACAATATATGTAAAACATGGTAATATATTAATGAGGAAATTAATTAACATACAATTAACATAAAATATTTAGAAGTTTGAGTAGTTAAATTAAAAAAATAATAGTTGTGACAGGAGAACTGGAGTGTCAACAACAAATAACACGTTTTTAATATGTGATGTTTGATTGTTGTTTTTTTGTACCATTTTTCATTAAAACGATTAATGGATTATTGTGGATTGTCTAAAAGAGATAATGAGGAGATTCTAAATGGATTTATTGGGCTGTATAAAGCCCTAGTTAAAAGGTTTTTTAAATTGACACTATCAATAATTTGCTTGGATTTTTAAGTGAAAAGTCAGATTATAATATGTTAGTGGATATTTAAAATATATAGTAAAAATAAAGGGGGAAGTCTCATGAAAAAGTTTTTATCAGTTTTACTAGTGCTAGTTATGACTTTGTCCATAGTAGCATGCGGTAGTAAATCAACTGGTACTGATGCGCCTGCTAAGGTGGAAAAGAAAGTCATTAAAGTTAGTACAAAATTTGTTGATGATGAGCAAACAGCTATATCATTGAAAAAGGTAGTTGAAGCCGTGAATAAAAGAAGTAATGGCTCACTAGAATTACAATTATTTACAGGTGGTATATTGCCAATAGGTAAAGACGGTATGGAACAAGTTGTACAAGGTTCTGATTGGATACTAGTAGATGGTGTAAACTTCTTAGGAGATTATGTGCCAGACTATAATGCTGTAACTGGACCATTTTTATATCAAACATTTGATGAATATTTTGCTATGATGAAAACTCCGTTAGTTCAAAATCTGAATAAACAAGCAGAGGAAAAAGGTATAAAAGTAATTTCTCTGGACTGGGTATTTGGCTTTAGAAGTATGATGACTAAAAAGCCAATAAAGTCTCCAGCTGATATGAAAGGATTAAATATAAGAGTCCCAACCAGCCAATTATACACCTATACTATAGAAGCTATGGGTGGTAACCCTATTGCTATGCCTTATCCAGATACCTATGCAGCACTTCAGCAAGGTGTTATAGATGGAGTAGAAGGTTCAATAATGACTTATTATGGAACTAAACAATACGAAAATGTTAAGGAATACTCTATAACAAACCACTTACTAGGAGTTTCTGCTGTTGTAATTTCACCTAAAGTTTGGGACAAGCTAAGTAAAGAACAACAAACTATTTTAACAGAGGAGTTCCAAAAGGGTATGGAAGACAACTTAGCTGAAACTATTAAGCTTGAAAAGGATTATGAAACTAAGTTAAAAGAACTAGGTGTAAATTTCAACACAGTAGATGCTGACGCTTTCCTTAAAGCGGCTGCTCCAGTATATACTAAGTTTGATAAATGGACTCCAGGTATCTATGACGAAATAGTGAAAGAGCTAGACAAGATAAAGAAGAAGTAACTTAGAAGTTGGAAGGAGTCAGTCTCCTTTCAACTTTACACAATATAACCTTTACTTCTTACCAGGGCAGAAGAAGAAAAATTTTCAAGAGTAATCATATAAAAGTGTTTTAAAGAAAGAACTCAACCCCAGGCGACGGCCTGTAGGTGTTAATCTTAGGGGAGGTAAAAATGAGAAAGTTTTTAAAGGGATTTGGAAAAGATTTTGAGCTTTATATAGGGAGTATTTTTTTATCCTTAACTACAGTTATAGTAATCATGAACGTGTTCACCAGGTATTTTTTAAGGTTTACCTTTCACTGGTCAGAAGAAATTGCTGTAAGTTGTTTTGTATGGACTATATTTTTAGGATTTGCCAGTGCCTATAAAACTAATGATTTAATAGGTGTAGAGTTTTTAGTAAAACTGCTACCTAAAAAGGGAAGAGTTGTGTTGGAATTCTTCACTTCCTTGATTGTAACTATTTTGTCTAGTGCTATGCTTTACTTTAGCTGTAAATATGTATTAGGTTCAACCAAGATTACTGCAGCATTAGAGATATCCTACAAATATATATATACATCTATATTAGTGGCTTTTACACTTGTTACCTTATATTCAAGTTATTTTTCTGTACAAAGCTTTAAGAAGATATTTTTAAAAGAAAATATTGAAAATTAGGGGGGGATAATAAATGTTCACTATCTTACCAATTATAGTTCTATTCGGTTTATTCTTTCTAAATATACCCATAGCATTTGCACTAATAGGTGCTTCTTTATTTTATTTTATATTCATTAACACTTCAATGCCTATGGAAATGGTAATTCAGCAGTTTGTTACCGCAGTAGAATCCTTCCCTTATTTAGCAGTACCATTTTTTATTATGTTGGGTTCTGTAATGAATTATTCGGGAATAAGTGAAGCATTGATGAACTTTGCAAACGTTTTAGTTGGACATCTTAGAGGAGGTCTAGCCCAGGTTAATGTATTACTAAGTGCATTAATGGGAGGGATTTCAGGTTCTGCAAACGCAGATGCGGCTATGCAATCTAAAATATTAGTACCTGAAATGGTAAAGAAAGGATTTTCAAAGCCGTTTTCAGCGGCTGTAACTGCTGCTTCATCTACAGTAAGTCCAGTAATTCCACCAGGAACAAACCTTATACTATATGCAATAATTGCCAATGTTACGGTAGGGGAAATGTTCTTGGCTGCATATACTCCAGGTATATTAATGACTATAGCTATGGCAATTACTGTTGCAATTATTTCAAGAAAAAGAGATTATAAACCAAGTAGAGAAAAAAGAGCATCTTTTTATGAAATTTTTGTTGAGTTTGTAAAGTCTATATGGGCATTATTAATTCCTTTTGCAATAATTCTTGGAATGAGATTTGGTGTATTCACTCCTACAGAAGCAGGAGGAATAGCAGTATTATTTTCTTTAATAGTAGGATTTTTCATATATAAAAAATTAGAAATAAAACATTTACCTATAATATTAATGGACACAGTTAAGGGGACAGGAGCAGTAATAATTATAATTGCAAGTGCCAAAGTATTCGGTTTTTATCTTACATTAGAAAGAATTCCCCAAATGATAACTACAGCACTTATGAATATGACAAGTAATCCTTTCGTGTTATTAATGGTAATAAACGTAATGCTATTAATTGTAGGAATGTTTATTGAAGGGGGAGCAGCACTAGTAATACTAGCTCCATTATTGGTTCCAGCAGTAAAGGCCCTTGGTGTAGATCCTGTACATTTTGGAATGATATTTATAGTAAATATTATGATTGGAGGATTAACTCCGCCATTTGGATCCATGATGTTTACAGTATGTTCTATATTAGATGTAAAGTTGGAAGAATTCTTAAAAGAAGTTTGGCCTTTTATAGTATCATTAGTAGTAGTACTTTTTATCATTACTTATTCTGAACGTATCGCACTATTTTCTCTAAACTTATTTAGATAAGTTTAGCAAGTTAATGGGGGGAGTAAATTGGATAATTTAAAAGAAAAGAATATTTACTTGTTAGATATGGATGGGACTATCTACCTTGGAGATGAATTGATTGATGGATCAAAAAAGTTTCTGGAGGCTATAAAAAAGAGGGGAAAAAGATATATTTTCCTTACAAATAATTCATCAAAGAATAAAAAAACATATGTACAAAAGCTCAATAATTTAGGGATACAAGCTTCAGAAGAGGAAGTATTCACTTCAGGAGAGGCTACTACTATTTACTTGAAAAAGGAAAAAGCAGGGGCTAAAGTTTATTTGTTAGGAACTAAGGCTTTAGAAGAAGAATTTGAAAGGGAAGGCTTTATAGTAGAAAAGGAAAGACATAAGGACATAGATTATGTAGTATTAGGGTTTGATACCACATTAACCTATGAAAAATTATGGGCAGCCTGTGAGTATATATCTGAAGGGGTAGAATATATAGCTACACATCCAGACTTCAACTGTCCTTTGGCTAATGATAAATTTATGCCTGATACAGGTGCAATGGCTGCATTTATAGAAGCTTCTACCCGAAAGACTCCAAAGGTAATAGGAAAACCAAATAAGGAAGTAGTAGAAAGTATTTCTTCAAAATATGGTTTAAGCAAAGAAGATATGGTGATGGTAGGAGATCGATTATATACAGATATTAAAACTGGAGAAAATGCAGGTATAGTTTCTGTGCTAGTATATTCAGGTGAAACTAAAGAAGAAGATTATAGAGATAGTGAAATTAGAGCAGATTATGTGTTTAATTCTGTAAAAGACATGATAGATTATATATAAAAGTGAAATTACAAAAAAATGAAGGAATGATAGTATGAAAGAAGTAATAATTGATAGAGTTGAATTAAATCCAGTTATTGCAGCTGTTCAGAATGTAGAAGACTTGGAAATTGCAATCAACTCCCAAGTAAAAACTATATTCATACTTTGTGCTGATATATTTAATGCTAAATCGCTAGTTGATAAAATCAAAAATGCTGATAAAAGTGCATTTATACACATTGATTTTCTCGAAGGAATAGGAAAAGACGCTAAAGCGATTGATTACATTATCCAGGTTATTCAACCAGATGGTGTAATTAGCACAAAAAGTAATCATATTAAGATTGCAAAGGAAAAGGGAATGTTTACAATTCAAAGATTCTTTTTGATTGATAACAAATCCTACGAAATGACTGCAAAAAGTGTGAAAACTATAAAACCGGATATGATTGAAATTATGCCGGGGGTTATGCCTAGGGTAATACATCGTATTATCAGACAACTGTCTATACCCGTTATAGCAGGAGGGTTAATAAGCAGCAAACAGGATATAATGGAGATTTTGAAGGCAGGAGCAGTAGGAGCATCCACCAGTAAAAAAGATTTATGGGAACTATAGTAACCTGTTTATGATAATTTGATTACAAAAAAATATTTAAGGTTGAGAATAGGAGAGCCGTGTAATTAAATCTATTTATGATAGGTTTTGTATTCACGGCTCTTTTTATGTGGTCAGTAATATATTTGCTTTAAGATTTTATAAGGGAGAAATTGAAACTATTAAACTGGACTTAAGTAAATTTACCATAGATGTCAGTGATGAAATTTATATAGAAGTTGTTAAAGAGGAGGATTGATCATGGAAGTTAGAAATATGGTTTGTATCGTTTGCCCTTTAGGCTGTAAGTTAAAGACTATTTAGTTCAAGGAGAAATTCTTTAGGAACAAGCAATATATGGGAGGGTGGGATTATTGATAAGTGATTGGGAGGTTGTTATAAGATTGGTTTTATCAGCTGTAGTAGGAGGTATAGTTGGCATGGAAAGAGAGGCCAGCCATCGTCCAGCTGGACTTAGAACCCATATATTAGTTACGCTGGGATCTACCCTTATTATGCTAATATCAATGTATGGTTTTCAGGGACTCGGTGCAAATAATAGTGGTGGGGATCCAGCTAGATTAGCAGCACAAGTGGTTAGTGGAATCGGATTTTTAGGAGCAGGAACCATTTTGAGAACAGGAAATAATATTCGAGGCTTAACCACTGCTGCAAGTATTTGGGTTTGTGGGTGCATAGGATTAGCTATAGGAAACGGTTACTATCTAGGAGGACTTGCAACTACTGTAATAGTTATGATTGTCTTAAGAAATCTTGGTTTTTTACAAAAGAAGAAATATACAAGCCCAAATAAATTATTAATAGTCCAGTGTAAAGAGCGGATTGGGCTAATAAGTGACATAGGGCATGTATTAGAGAAAAATAATATCAGTATTAAGGATATTAAGGTTAATAATGAAGAAAATAATGAAGAAATTGAAGATGGTATGATGGAAATTAGGTTTAAGGTTACGTTACCACCTAAACTTGAAGACATAAGTTTTCTTGATGAAATTTTAAATTTACCTGGTATGGAAAATGCAATGTGGGAGGGAGATTTAGAATTAGCCTATCAAAAAACAAAAAATAAGGGAGAGACAATAATTCAATAAAATATATTGATAAAGAAAGTAGAGTGAAAGCTCTGCTTTTTAATATGCACAAAATGTGTATAGGGTTTTTGCCTTTTCTAATAATTTTAAAGCCCTCCTACTACTTGATTTTTGCATTATAGTTATGAACATAATGGAAAAAATGTACATATAATGAAACGATGTGATAATTAATTGGAGGATATTTATGAACAAAAATTATAAAATGACAGAATTTTCACCTTGGCAATGCCCTATGTATGAAATGATGATGTATAGAATGGATGAACCAGAGGTAGGAAGGAAAATTCCTGCACAGCAATCCCAGACTATTCAGCAGCCTAAACCACAACCTATGCCACAGCCAATACAACAGTATATACCACAAACTACACAAGAAGTAAAAATACAGCCCAAATTAGAACCAACAAAAATGGAGTTAAATATACAACCTAAAATAGAACCTCAAAATATGGAATTAAATCTGCAACCTAAGATGGAACCAACAAAAATGCAATTAGATATACAGCCTAAAATGGAACCAAGTAATATGGAATTGAATATAGAACCTAAAATGGGAACGGTAATAACTGAACCAATAAAGTTACAATTAAAAATAGAACCTATAATGGAACCAACAAAAATGCAATTAAATATACAACCAATAATGATGCAACAACCAATGATGAAGCCTATGGTGAAATATCAACCAATGATGCCATGGCAAATGATGAAACCTATGAGACCATGTCCAATGATGGTAAAGTGGTATATGATAAAGTATCCATGGTACTTTATGAAACCTCACTGTTCTATGATGATGAAGCGCGATTTTTAATATAAGATAGCTGGACTTTATAAGCAAGGTAAAAATATACAATAAAATATATGGGTAAATAAAGCAGGGTGAGGAACTCTGCTTTTAAATAAGAGTTTGTTATTCCAATTGATGTAAATTTAAGAATATGGTATTATTATAGCGCTAATGATTATAACTCGTATTATTGAGAAGAAAGAGGTGGATACATCATAAGCAATAGTAAATTTTCAAATTGGAAAGTACAAACTACTTTATTTTTATCTAGTCAAACAATATCTTTATTTGGATCGTCTTTAGTGCAATTTGCAATTATTTGGTATATAGCTAGAGCTACTGATTCAGGTATGATGGTAACCATATCCACTATATGCTCATTCTTACCACAATTGTTTATATCATTATTTGCTGGGGTTTGGGCGGATAGATACAATCGTAAACTTCTAATAGTTTTATCAGATGGATTAATTGCCACTGCCACTTTAATTTTAGCTATAATACTTTTATCAGGTTATAACAATATGTGGATATTATTTTTGGTTTCGGGAATACGTTCATTTGGATCGGGGATACAAACTCCTGCTGTAAATGCATTAATTCCCCAAATAGTTCCTGAAGAGAAGCTTATGAGAGTAAATGGTATTAATGGAACTATTCAATCTTTAATATTGCTTGTGTCACCTGCTGTTAGCGGTACAATACTTACTTATGGTAAACTTGAATCTATATTGTTTCTTGATGTTATTACAGCTATAATAGCAATCTCAATATTACTTACTTTAAGAGTTGCTGTTCATAAAAAAGCCGCCGAAAAGCAAGATACGGATTATTTTTATGATTTAAAAGAAGGAATTAAATATTCTTTAAATAATTCATTTATTAAAAACTTAATCATTTTTTATGCTATATTTACGATTTTAATTGTACCAGCCGCTTTCCTTAATGTTCTAATGGTAACACGTACATTTGGCAATGAGTATTGGAGGCTTACTGCTAATGAAATGAGCTTTTTCGCTGGTTCAATGGTTGGAGGAATTATTATGGCAACCTGGGGTGGTTTTAAAAATCGTGTTATAACTATTGCAGTTGGTTGTTGTGCCTTTGGTGCTCTAACCGTTGCTGTTGGAATTGCAAAAGTATTCTACGTTTATATAGCTATTATGGTTTTAACAGGTATGACTATACCACTTTTTAATTCACCAAGCATGGTTCTGCTTCAAGAGAAAGTAGAAACTGATATGCAAGGTAGAGTATTTAGTTTTGTCCAAATTGTGTCCTCAGGCTTAATGCCCCTTGGTATGATTGTATTTGGACCATTAGCTGATATTATTAAAATAGAGAGGCTTATGATTATCACTGGATTATTATTAATTGTATTAGGTATTAGTATTTTTTATAATAAAAGCTTTATTAAAGAAGGTATAAATCAGAACTGATAAGAGAAAAATGCAATTTTTACCTTTATCTAGATAATTGTAAAATAAAAAATTATATAGTATAATCAATTTTGTATAAGTATTAATTTAAAATATGGGAAAAGGTGCCCGAAAGGGAGAATAGGGAATGAGGTAAAAGCCTCAGCGGTCCCACCACTGTAAACGGTAGAACTTTTATAATCCACTGGGTAACACTGGGAAGGAAAAAGTATCGCTAGTCCGTAAGCCAGGAGACCTGCCTTTTTCATTATTGCGTCTTAGGATTAAGAGGCTGTAATAAGAATGATGGTAAAATTCTTGAATACAATTATTTGTGTTCAAGAATTTTTTGTTTTTTGTAAAAAAATTTATTAAATGGAGTGAGAGTTATGGAAATAATTGAAAAACTTATAAGCGAAGATGATTCTGTAAAATATTTATTAAAAATGAAGGATGGTAATACTGTTGAGACTTTATATATGCATGACCGTGAACTAAAACTTACCTACCATAGCACAGTATGTGTATCTTCTCAAGTGGGTTGTAGCCAAAAATGCTTTTTCTGCGCCACAGGAAAGCAAGGATTTGTAAGAAATCTTACTGACCTTGAAATAATTGAGCAGGTAGGCATTTGCATGGACTATTGTAAAGAGATGAACCTAACTCCAATAGATGCAGTTGTTTTTGCGGGAATGGGGGAACCTTTTATGAATTATGAAAATGTTAGAAATGGTATAATAGGCGTATATAATAAATACAAAATAAGTAATTTTGAAATTGCAACAGTAGGGTTAACACCAGGAATTCATAAGTTGATTAAGGATTTTAAGAATACTAATATTAATATAAGACTTAACCTATCTCTGCATGCATCATCAAATAAAACACGTATGTCTATAATGCCAGTCAATTCAAAATATGACATAAAATCCATAGTTGATGTAGGGGTTGAATATGCAGAAATATTCAAAGTGAAAACAAGAATAAGATATATGATATTTAAAGGAATAAATGATACGGACGCCGATGTAGAGAGATTAGAAGCTTTGCTAAGTGGTAAACCACTGAAATTAATTATATCATCATATAATGACAATAACATACAAGGTCTAACTGCTCCTGATAAAAATGATGTGATGAATTTCTATAATAAACTTAAAGATAAGATAGATTGTGAAATATTCCATAATTTTGGTAGCGATATTAAAGGGGGTTGTGGTCAGCTTAGACAGAATAAGATATAATGAATAATATCTTATTAATTTAATTAGGAAGGACTGGGAATCAAAGTATGGTGAGTTATAGATAATGAGGATAAATAAACTTCTTAGTAATCTAGGGTTTTGCTCGAGAAGAGAAACCAATAGACTTATTGAGGAAAATAGAATAACTGTAAATGGAGAGCTTTGCAGTCCTGGTCAGTGGGTAGAAGAAGATGACCTTATATTAATTGATAATAAACCTATTCCCGTAAAAGACAAAATTTATATTGCTTTAAATAAGCCAGTAGGAGTTACTTGTACTGCGGCAAAAGAAGTAGAAAATAATATAATTGACTTTATAAATTATCCAGAATATATTTTCCCAGTAGGTAGATTAGACAAGGAATCTCAAGGGTTAATATTACTGACTAATGATGGTGAATTGGCAAATAAAATATTAGAGTCGGAAAATCAGCATGAAAAAGAGTATATAGTAACTGTCCATAAGCCCTTTGACAGTAATTTTTTACAGGGAATGGCTGAAGGTGTTGAAATCTTTGGAGTTAAGACTAGGCCTTGCATTGTTACGAGGGTTAGCGAAGATACTTTTCGTATCATACTCACACAGGGACTTAATAAACAAATTAGAAGAATGACAAAAGCATTTGGGTATACGGTAATACGTTTGGAACGTGTTAGAATCGTTAATATAAAGATTTATAATATAAATATTGGTAGATGGCGTTATCTTACGGAGAAAGAAGTAATGGAATTAAAGAATTGACATTAAAATATCCCCTTGTTAATATATAATTAACTTACAAATATTTCATAAGGAGGGGAGGATTGCATGAATTTTTTTAAAAACATTAAACTTTCATTTAAAATTGCATTAATGTCACTAAGTTTTTTTGTTTTTCTTGGAATAATAGGAGTTTCTTCTATTAAGCAAATATCTAATGTTAATTCTATGATTATGGAGTTAAATGATGATAGATTGCTTCCTATTGTGAAGCTTCAAAGTATAAAATCTGACATAGAATATATACGTTCTCAGTCAAATCAATTATTTGATTCCAATCATGATGATAGTATAAGGGAAATTATAGAGCAAAATATTGAAACTACAGCGGTTTCAGCAATGGAAAAGCTATCGGAATATAAAGATAGAGAAGAATACAAAATATTAATGGAAAAGTATAATAAATTTATAGAAGCTAAGGATGAATTCTTTAAAAATAATGGTGCAGTAAGTAATGCAGCAGTAATTCCAGATGGAATTACGAGTGCTTCTCGAGCGCAAGTAGATGCATATATTGTGAATTATGATAATGCAAGAAGAGATGTAATTTCGTCTTTTGATGATATTATAAATGCGCAAGTTGCAGATGCCAAGGAAACCTATGATGTGAGCAAGGTTGTTTATAAAAATACAATTATAGAAATATGTGTACTAGTCCTAATTTGTGCAATTGTAACATTATTGCTATCTATAGTAATTATAAAATCAATTACTAACCCAATTAAAACAGTTACATCAAGATTAAAAGAAATATCTAATTCGGGCGGAGATTTAACACAAAGGATTGGATATGAAAGCAAAGACGAGATTGGAGAGTTAAGTAACGGCTTCGATTTGTTTGTAGACAAGCTTCAAGGAATTATTAAGGAAGTGGCTATTTCAGCTGAAACCATAGCTTCTTCAAGTTTGCAGTTAAGTTCAGCAACCAGTGGAACCACTCAATCTTTAGAAGAGATATCCAGTACTATTATTCACATAGCTTCAAATACTTCCCAGGGAGCGGCGGTGGCCCAGGAAACTAACTCAACCCTTGTAGAAATAGCAAAATTCTCTGAAGCTACCTCAAGTGCCAGTAGAAATACTGCTATTAACAGCAAGACAGCTAAGGAAGCGGCAGAAGATGGAAGAGAAAAAATATCTCAAGTTGTATCTTCCATAACAGATATAGCTTCTTCATCAAAGGAAGTGTCTTCAATGATAAAGGAATTAGATGAATCTTCAAGAAAAATAGGAGATATCATTGAAATAATAACTTCAATATCAGAGCAAACAAACCTATTAGCTTTAAATGCTGCTATTGAAGCTGCCCGTGCGGGAGAAGCAGGTAGAGGGTTTAATGTAGTTGCTGATGAAATTAGAAAACTTGCTGATGAAAGCAATAATGCAGCTAAGGAAATCTCTAGCTTAGTTAAAGAAAATCAATTAAAATCAGCCTCCACTGTAAATTCTGTTAACTTAGTTGAAGAGAAAGTATCCCTTGGAGTTGATAAAGCATCGGAAGTAGGAAAAGCTATAGGAAATATTATTGATAATATTGAAATTATAGTAAGTCAAATAGAGCAAATCGACGATGCCAATGAAAAGCAGGCCCAAAGTACTAAAGATATGGGAGAAGCTATGAGCAACATGGCCTCTGTTTCAAGTGAAGTAGCAGAAGGTACTGAAAATATAAGCTCAAGTATAGAAAATCAACTTAGAACAATGACTGAAATAGAGAATACTACAGAACAGTTATCGGAAATGGCAAATAAATTAAAAGAACTTACTTCGGGATTTAGGGTATAAATAAGTTAAAGCTGTATGCAGACATTGTATACGGCTTTAACTTATTTAAAAATTACCTTTCTATAAAGTAGAAAATTCCATAGAGTTATCATACCCATAGTGATGAGTTTTGCGATTACATCCCCAATTTCCCATTGAACCATTAGAGAAATTGCATAGGTACTAAAAGTTGTGTTTAGTGCAAATAAAATTATATATAATATAAAACTTCGAATAAAGCTAGAAGCTGCTTTAAAGGCTAGGCCTCTATTAAAGGTAAAATTAAGTAGAGTAGCCATAACCACAGCAATAACATTAGATAAGGATAGGTTTAAATAAACTATTTTTCTTAGGAAAGTATATAATATAAGTTCAAAAATGGCAGTAGCTCCTCCAATAAATAAATATTTAATAAATTGTTTTTGTATCTTTTTATTAATCATTTGAAAATCCTTTTCCTTCTTTACTAGAAATTAAATACCTAGGTCTTCTTTTAACTTCATCATAAATTTTTGATATATAAATTCCGATGATTCCTAGACTAATCATGATGCAGCTACCTATTCCTAATATTAAGATTATAACGGTAGTAAAGCCAGTCAATGCTTTACCAGAGAATTTCATAAACATTGTTTGTATAAATAAAATAAAGTCAAAGAATAGTGTAAATATGCCTAACCAAATAATCATGTAAAGTGGTGCAGATGTATAAGAGGTAATAGATTGAATGGCTAGTTTAGTTAGACTTTTAAAGGACCATTTTGATACTCCCTGAGCCCTATCCTGAACCTCAAAGGGGATTTGAATGCGTCTATATCCTATCCAGGCTGACATACCACGGAAAAATGTTATAGACTCCTTCATGGACTTCCAAGCATCTATAACTTTTTTATCCAATAATTTAAAGTCTGAGGCGCTATTCAAGTTTATTCCCGATGATTTATAAAATAGTCCATAAAATGTCAAGGCAGCAATTTTCTCAAATAAAGATTCTTTACCTCTGGATAATTTAATCCCCTCTATAACATCATATCCTTCTTCCTTCCAAAGCTCTACCATTTTAGGAATTAATTCCGGTGGATGTTGTAAATCAGAATCAATTATTATGCAAGCATCAGAATATGTATTTTCTAAGGCTGCGCACAAGGCAGCTTCTTTACCAAAATTACGACTTAAATTTATAATTGATATATTATTGTAGTTCTTGCATAATCTTTGCATTTCTTGCCAAGAATTATCAGAAGAACCGTCATTCACTATGATAAAGTCATGTTCTATATTATTTTTTAACAAAATTGACATTATTTTTACCACATTAGAGTATATTTGTTCCCCTTCATTATATACGGGCGTAATTATTGAAATCAAAATAATCCTCCTTGTTCTTATGAAAATAAAATCATATTAGCTTAATTATTTACAATAAAGCTAAGGTGTATTCAGAGTGGAGGAAGTTAATATTTTTAGGAGGAGATGGAAATGAAGAAAAGGCTTAAAGGAAAAAAATATATTGGTCTTATGATATTATTATTACTTATGCTTTTAATTCATAAAAATATATTTCTCTATGCAGATGATTTATATTATAGGAGAGACGCTAATATAGGGTTAGGTTATTTAAAGGAGTTTGCTTTGAAACAATTAAATATTAACGGAAGAGTATGGGTTCATGTGTTGCTATTTTGTATTTTGAGATATGATATATTTTTGTTTAGAATAATTAATCCCATTATAATTACTCTTACTGCGCTTTTAATAGGTAGGGTTGCTATGGGAAAAAGCTCTACAGATAAAAAAATTTTAATTGCTACAAGCTGTGCCGGAGTGTTTTTTATTTCTTTGCCTATAGAGATAGCTCATACTACTATTTACTATGCGGCTTGCTCTTTAAATTATCTTTATCCAACTGCTATTACAATATTGTATGCGTATATGTTTTATGAAGATTACAGATTAAATAGTAGCAAATATAAATCAAAATGGAGCATTATACTTCTTGCATTTTTATCGGGATCATCTACGCAACAAGCGGGTATGATAGGAATAGGTTTTACTGTAATGATTACTTTGTATTTTAAAATCTATAAAAAAGAGAAACTTCAAAGGGGTATTATTCCATATTATCTTGGGGTTTTTACTGGATATGCTTTTATACTTTATGGTTCAATAAAAAGAATGTTATTTGAAAAAAGCGTTGGCAATGAAATGAATATATCTGCCACAGTGGTAAAATTATTAAAAACCAATATTTTTTCCATACCAATATCAATCTATGTAATAATTTTATGCTTATGTTGTATATTGTGGCTTCATCATTATGCTTTAGATAGCAATAAATTTATAAATATATCTTTAATAATTTTATTATCTTTAGGAGTTTTTGGCTATGCTTATATTATATTATATAGAAAATACAATGTGGAAAATGGATTGAGATTTTATATTATTGGTTTTGCTCTATTATATCTAATAAGTCTTTTATATGTTTCTTTTTTAGTTGCATTAAAGGAAGACTATCCATTTTTAATGTTTTGCACTATAAATTCTATAGGAGCGCAAATAATGCTCATCGCTGCAGATTCAAGATTTGCAGGAACTTATAAGATAATGTTTCCTTCACTTTTGCTCATGAGCATATTTATTGTATATTCCTTTCTTAAATTTTTTAGTAATAGGTTAGGAATATTATTTGTTTTACCACTATGTATGTCTTTAACGGTGTTTCATCAAAATTATAATGGATACAAGGGAGCTTCTTATGTTCAAAATTTTAACTTAAAAGCTATTGAGGAATATCACAAAAGTGAGAATAAGAGTATATTAAAGTTGAAAAAAGCTTCGCCAACTACATACGGATATAATGTAAGCAATTGGAATAGCATGCCTTATTTTATGAAGCAATGTTATAAGATAAATGAAGACACAATTATAGAGTATTACAAATGATATGTAAAGTTATTCCATTTACATTGAACGAGAATTGTGTAATAATAAAGAGTCGTAGAAATATAGATAACTTTATGTAGGGAGGTATTAAAATGAAAATAGGATTTGACCACAAAAAATATCTTGAAGAGCAATCTAAATATATTCTGGAGAGAGTTAATAATTACGATAAACTATACTTGGAGTTTGGAGGTAAGTTATTGTTTGACCTTCACGCAAAGAGAGTTTTACCAGGGTTTGATGAAAATGCAAAGATTAAGCTACTACATAAATTAAAAGAAAAGGTTGAAGTAGTTATTTGTGTATACGCTGGTGATATTGAGAGAAACAAAATAAGAGGAGATTTTGGTATCACCTATGATATGGATGTTTTAAGACTTATTGATGATTTAAGATCTTATGAACTTGATGTAAATAGCGTTGTAATAACAAGATATGATGAACAACCTGCTACAAATGTTTTTATAAATAAACTTGAACGTAGAGGAATTAAGGTATATAAACATAGATTCACTAAGGGATACCCTACAGATGTAGATACAATTGTAAGCGATGAAGGATACGGAAAAAATCCTTACATTGAAACCACAAAGCCTATCGTTGTTGTAACAGCTCCAGGACCAGGTAGTGGAAAACTATCTACTTGTCTTAGCCAGCTTTATCATGAATATAGAAGGGGTAAAGCAGCAGGATATTCAAAATTTGAAACCTTCCCTGTGTGGAATGTTCCTTTAAAACATCCTTTAAATATAGCATATGAAGCTGCTACGGTAGACCTTAAGGATGTTAATATGATAGATTCTTTTCATATAGAAGCTTATAATGAAATGGCGGTAAACTATAATCGTGACATTGAAATGTTCCCTGTACTTAAAAGAATTATAGAAAAAATAACAGGACAAGAATCTGTTTATAAATCTCCAACAGATATGGGAGTTAACAGAGTAGGCTTTGGTATAATCGATGATGAAGTTATAAAAGAAGCCTCTAAACAAGAAATAATTAGAAGATACTTTAAAACTGGATGCGAATATAAAAAAGGTTATATAGATAAAGAAGTATTCCAAAGAATAAAACTTATAATGGAAGGGCTAAATTTAAAAGTAGAAGATAGAAAGGTTGTTATGCCTGCAAGAGAGAGATCTGCTAAATTAAAGCAAGTGTCTAATAAAAATGAAGCTTGCCCAGCCTTAGCTTTGGAACTTCAAGATGGAACCATAATTACTGGAAAGGGTTCTAATGTAATGGATGCAACGGCAGCTGTAATTTTAAATGCTGTTAAATACCTTGCCAATATAAACGACGAAATTCATCTTATTTCACCAGTTATACTAGAACCTATTATAAATTTAAAAACAAAAACTCTAGGAAGTAAATGTACAGCTTTAGACTGTGAGGAGATATTAATTGCACTAAGCATTTGTGCCGCTACTAATCCTATGGCTCAAGCAGTCATGGAAAAGTTATCAATGTTGAAGGGATGTCAGGCTCACTCCACTACTATTTTAAGCAGAAATGATGAACAGACACTTGGAAAGCTTGGGATAGATTTAACTTGTGATGCAGAATATCCTTCATCAAGTCTTTACTATAATAATTAATAATTATATGTTCATTAATAGTCGATTGTTATGGAAATATACAATCGGCTTTTATTATGTAAATGATGAAAACTATGGTATTAAGTAGAAAAAGATAGTACAATAAATCTATAGTTATAATTTAAAATATGTGAGGACAATTTATGTGGGAAACAGTAATATTAGCACTAATAGTTGCGAAAATAAAAGGGTACAAGCTAAAATCCTTGTTTAGGACTTGGCAAATATATCCTGTACTAATATTTGAATCAATATATCTCATTTTACAAATTAATATCTTTCGAGGGAATTACAATTTTCTAAAGTATGCGAATATTTTAGAAACTCTATACCTTTCCTCGTATTTATTTTTAATTCTAAAATATGAACAGTACATAAGCGCTATTATAGGATCAATATTTATATTTATTGGTACTTTTTTTAATAAAATTGCCATAGGGGCAAATGGAGGTACCATGCCTGTATTTCCAACTTTATCATATTTAACAGGTTATGCCACCCCAGATGCTTTTTCTAAGGTAGATGACATACATGTTTTGGGAAATTCCTCAACGAAATTAAAATTTTTAACGGATATAATTGATGTGGGTTATAGCATTCTGAGTATTGGAGATATATTTATAAGAGTATTTGTTTTTATTATTATTTTTAATACTATAAAACACATGAATAGAAGAGAATATATGTATGATTAGGAAATGTTATGTATAATAATATTTTATTTGTATAGTGTTAATGATATAATTATAAAAACTACATAAATACTTACAAAGTTCATAGAAGGGAAATAAAATATGTTTGAATTATCATTAGTAGAATTTTTTGGGCGAGCTATTCCAGAAGGTTTTTTATTTATTTTTGCATCATATGCATTTTCAAAAACTGCTATAAATAAAAGAGACTATTTAATCTCTAGTATATTAATGTCATTTATAGGTATTACAATAAGAAAGCTTCCAATTCATTATGGTGTGCATACTATATTAAGCATTATTTCTATAATCCTTTTAAGTGTTAACATAAATAAAATAGACGTAATTAAGTCAATTCAAGCAGCTATAATTTTAATAATTCTTCAATTTATATGTGAAGGAATCAATGTTTTTATTATACAATATATATTTAAAGCAGACATTAGTCACATATTCAATGATTCTATGTTAAAAACATTGTATGGTATACCGTCTCTGGTAGTATTTGGAGTAATAGCTGGATTTTGTTATTTTGTATTATTAAAAAAGAAAGAATTAAATTATGTTTAATATAGACAGTATATCTAATAATATTGCTACTAAAATAGCATCCGAATTAAATTTTGACAAGGATAAAAGAGAAGTAATTGCTTACGGAGCCTTTGCCTTATTACAAATGATTTATTCTATAGCTCTTGTAGCTATATTTGGATATATATTTCAAGTGGGAGTTGAGGCGTTAATAATATCCTTCGTAGGAAGTATATTAAGAAAATATTCAGGAGGTGCCCATGCAGGTTCTCCAGGGAGATGTGCCTTAATCGGAACTGTTATATGTATTGTACAAGCATTAGTGTTTAAATTTATTATAAGTCCCAATATAAGTTTAAATATGGTCTTACTATTGGGGTTACTAGTTTTTATATGGTCATATTATATAATTTACAAATTAGCTCCAGTAGATAGTGCTGCTAAGCCTATAAAGAAAAAAGAAAAAAGAACTAGGTTAAAGAAAGGGTCTATTATAATTTTAAGTGTTTATTTAATTATTATTCTATTTATTTTAATGATATATAGAAAAATAGGAGAGAGAAGCTTGCTTATCTATATACTTTCCATATACGGAGGTACAGCTTGGCAGATTTTTACTCTTACAGAAAAGGGACACTTAATATTGTACAAAATAGATGCTTTTTTAAAGTATATATCAAATATAAGGGGTGAAAGGGTATGAAAAAATTAAACAAAAAAGTATTAATGTTAATTGCTACAGTGACAACTCTTTTAGCATCTACAGTGGCTTCATCAGCATGTTTTTGGTTAAACTATCAACCAGAAGAACCGGGATGCCTAAGAGAAGAATAGGGTAAAGGTCGGTTTAACCGATCTTTATTCCTTGAAAATTACATTATGAGGTAATGAAATATGACTAATATAGAACATAATAAACGTAATCAAATAAATAATATAGTATCGGTAGTAAAATTATCTTCACTACTATTTTCAGGAATATGCATATTTAAACGTTTTTTTAATAATGGTGATAAAGTAGTAGATAATATGTTTGGCATGTACATGATAAGTATTGCTATTCTAACTCTATCTTTAATATATGGCTTGTGGGCATTTTCAACAACCAGAAAGTTTAATTCAAAACATATGAAACTCATACAATTAATTGAAAATTTTATTTTTATTTCGATATTTTTTGGTGTAATACTCATATCTGGTGCTCACGCTAGTGAATATAAATTTTTGTTTTTGTTTATTATTATAACTGCCACAATACAATCGGGCATGAAGCAAGGCATGATAGTAGCTACCATTTCGTCAGCTATTATTTTAGCCATGGATATCTTATGTGCCCCTAAAACACCTATTAACCAATATTTTGAAAATGACTTAATATTAGCTGGTATTTTCTTTCTTACAGCATGGCCTTTAGGATTCTATGTGAGGATAGAAAGTAATCATATTAAAAAACTGGAAAATTTAGTTAATGAGGATGGCCTTACCTGTGTGTATAACCATAGATTTTTTCATGAGGCTTTAAGTGAGAAAATACGATCATGTGAAGAGGAAAAAAGTCCTGTTTCTATGATATTTATTGATATAGATTATTTTAAATACTATAACGATCTTTATGGACACCAAAAGGGAGATGACGTACTTAGAACTATAGGATGCATGTTAAAGAGTAATGTTGGAAAAGAAGATATAGTAGCTAGATATGGCGGTGAAGAATTTGCAGTAATACTGCCAAATACTTCTGAAAAAGATGCCGTTAAAATAGCTGAAAATATAAGAAGTAAAGTAGAATCTACTTATTTTGAGGGAGAGGAAAATCAACCTAATGGCAAATTAACGGTTTCAATAGGAATATCTGTGTATCCTGACAAAGCTAAAAATGATGTAGAGCTTATTAAAAGCGCTGATGATGCTCTCTATAGAGCTAAGTTTTTTAATAAGAATAGAGTTGAAATATATTCATCTATTTTAGATGATTTAAAAAATGATATTGATGAAAAGCATATAGATTTAGTTACATCAATAAAAACATTAATAAGTGTTATTAACGCTAAAGACAGATATACATATGGACACATTGAAAGAGTGGTAGCTTATAGCAGATTATTAGCAGATAAGCTTCAGATAAGTGAGGAAGAAAAAAAAGACCTTATATATGGAGCTTATATACATGATATTGGGAAAATAAATATTTCAAGAGAAATACTGAATAAAAGAATGCCATTAACGGATGAAGAATGGGAAATACTTAAGGGTCACCCACTAAATGGAGTAGAAATAATAAAGCCCGTTAAGTCTCTTGAAAAAATTTCAGATTTAATATTGCATCATCATGAAAGATATGATGGCAAGGGATATCCAGATAACCTTAAAGGAGAAGATATACCTTTCCTAGCTAGAGTATTAACGGTAGTAGATAGTTTTGATGCGATGACTTCTAACAGACCGTATAATAGAAGAAAAAGCTACGATGAAGCTATTGAAGAGTTAAGGAGATGTAGTGGTACTCAATTCGATCCAGATATTGTTGAATTATTTATAGAAGTGATTATGGAGAATAAGCGAGGAATACTCTCCGTTTAGTCAATATATCTATTTAAACTATAGTAACGCCATGTAAACCCATTTACAGCATTTGACGTAAATGGGTGGGGATGGTACCATATCAGTGTACGTTAAAACCTATTATTCGACGCCAAAAGCGCCCATGATAGGGTTTTTATCATTTTAAGGGGGATTAGTACTGATTATGGATAGTAATGTAGAATTGCGTCGAGAAATTTTCTCCTCAGATGCATGGAAAATCATAGATTGGTTAGAAGATAACCAAGTTACAGCGTATCTAAATGAAAGACAAAATGTTAGCGACAGTATAAAACAAGTAATGTATAGGGTTAATATGCCTATCCTTACTCACTTGTTTAATCAAGATGGAAGTTTTTTTATGATAACAACAAAACAGGGAGAACCTGTTGGTTTTTTAAGACTTGTACCTAAAGGAAAAGGGGCAGAAATGGTAGTGGTAATTGGTGATAGGGAAAAGTGGGGCAAGGGATTAGGAACTAATGCCATTCTTAAAGGGTTAAAACAAGCATTTTTTGAGTGGAGAGTAGATGAGGTAATTGCAAAGATTAATTTTAAAAATGAAAGATCCAGAGGAGTATTTAAAAAAATAGGATTTACAAAGGATAAGGAGCTACCAAAGGAAGTGCAGTATTCCATGACTATGGAAGAGTTCTTAAAAATAGCAGCATAAAAAATATTTTAGATAATATAACCGCATATCATAGATATGCGGTTTTCGTATTTGCATTTACAATAATTGCATATATTCGCTACAGTACAAACATTAAAAACTTATTATAAAATAAGATTCGACATTTTTCATATCGCATGATATAATTAATATGAAATTATAAAAAATAATCAACATTATTTTAAAGATTTGGAGGAATATAAATAATGAAAGAAGATAAAAAAGAACTTATTTATAGTTTTGATGGAGTTCCGCCATTAGGAACAGCTATACCTTTAGGATTACAGCATGTATTAGCAATGTTCGTAGGCAATGTAACGCCAATAATAATAATTTCCAATGCATTAAAGTTACCAGTAGAACAAAAGGCATTTTTAATTCAATGTGCCATGCTTGTTGCAGGGATTGTATCTCTAATTCAATGTTACCCTATAGGGCCTGTAGGAGCAAGGCTACCAATTATTATGGGTACAAGCTTTGGCTTTTTACCTTCATGTCTTGCTATATCAGCAAAATATGGTCTACCAGGAGTGTTAGGAGCAGCATTGATAGGTGGTATTTTTCAAATAATTGTAGGATTTTTTCTAAAGCATATAAGAAAATATTTTCCACCGCTTATAACAGGAATAGTATTACTTTCCATAGGATTATCTTTAGTTGGAACAGGTATGAAGTACTTTGCGGGCGGTGTAGGTGCAAAGGACTTTGGATCACTACAAAATTTAATGTTAGGTTCTATAGTTCTAATTACTGTATTAACATTTAAACAGTTTACTAAAGGCATAACTAGCATGTCGGCGGTACTTATAGCTTTAGTTGTTGGATATTTTGTAGCAATTCCAATGGGCAAGATAAATTTTGCCTCTGTAGCTAGTGCTAGTTGGTTTTCCTTTCCTATGCCATTAAAGTTTGGCATAGAGTTTCATTTAGATGCTATAATATCTATGTTGATAATGTTTGTTATTTCAACAGTGGAAACTGTAGGTAATACATGTGGCATAACTTCTGGGGGAGCTGGAAGACAAGCGACGGATAGAGAAGTTTCAGGAGCAGTTATAGCAGATGGATTAGGAACAGCTTTTGCATCATTATTCGGTGTGCTACCTAATACTTCCTTTGGACAAAATGTTGGTATTATAACCATGACAAAGATTGTGAATAGATTTGCAGTAGCTACTGGAGCTATGTTTCTAATAATAACAGGGCTATTTCCTAAAGTAGGGGCTATTATTGCATTAATGCCTCCAAGTGTTTTAGGAGGAGCGGCGGTAGTAATGTTTAGTATGATGGTGGTTAGTGGTATTAATCAGGTTACAGAAACGCCACTAAAAGGTAGAAACGCTATGATTCTTGCAGTTTCCTTAGGTTTAGGAGTTGGATTTAGTATGGTGCCAGAAGCTTCAAAGAATTTCCCTCATTTAATTAAGATGATATTTGAAGGCTCAGGAGTAGCTATAGCCACTATAGTAGCTATATTTTTAAACATAGTATTACCAGCGGATGAAGAAGATAAAAAAGTAGTAGCAGATAAATTAGAAGAGTTATCTGCATAAAAGGAGGAAATGTAGTGTTTACTGTAATTGATTTAGTTCAGCCACAGACTCTAGAGGAGGCCTATAATATTCTTGTATCAAGGAAGAATAATACGGTTCTTGGTGGATGTGCATTTTTAAAGATGGGTTCTAAAAGAATTGGAACTGCTATTGAGTTATCAAAATTAGATTTAAACTACATTAAAGAAACTGAAGGTTATATAGAAGTGGGGGCTTCAACCACCCTTAGAGATATAGAGACAAGTTCTCTTTTAAAGAATTATTTCAGTGGTGTCTTGGTAAGAGCTGTAGGAGATATCATTGGAATTCAATTTAGAAATGTAGTAAATATTGGAGCCACTGTGTTTTCAAAATATGGTTTTTCTGATGTAATCACAGCGCTACTTGCTTTAGATACAGAAGTAGAGCTTTATAAAGGTGGTAGAATGTCTTTGGAGGAATTTTTACAAAGACCATATGAAAGAGATATTTTAACAAGGATATTTATAAAAAAGAATGCTAGAAAGGCAGTTTATAACTGTTTTAGAAATTCTTCAACGGACTATCCTATATTAAATCTTACTGTTTCAAAACTAGAGAATCAGTGGAAGATTGTAGTAGGGGCAAGACCAGCGACTGCAAGGATAGCACTTGAGGCTTCAGAGCTTATTTCAAAGGGACAGCTAAATGAAGCTCTTATTGAAGAAGTAGCTCAAAAGGCTGTAGAAGAATTAAATTTTGGAAGTAATATGAGAGGTTCTGCTGAGTATAGAAGGGCTATATGCAAGGTTCTTATCAAAAGGACATTAATGGAGGTGGTATCATGCAAATAGAGCTTATCATAAATGGAAAGAAGCATAGCTTAGATGTTAATGCAGATGAGTTTTTACTAGACACTTTAAGAGAAGCTGGATATTTAAGTGTAAAAAGAGGTTGTGATACTACAAACTGTGGATTATGTACTGTTTGGATAGATGGAAAGCCAACTCTTTCTTGTTCCACTCTTTCAGTAAAGGCAAATGGAAAAACCATAACAACTATTGAAGGTGTACAAACGGAAGCAGAGGAGTTTGCAAGGATTTTTACCGCTGAAGGGGCAGAACAGTGTGGTTTTTGTAGTCCAGGCTTTGTACTTACAGTTATAGCCATGAAAAAAGAGCTTAATAATCTAAATGATGAAGAAATAAAACATTATTTAGCTGGAAACCTATGTAGATGTACTGGATATATGGGACAAATGAGAGCTATTAAAAAGTATTTGGGGGTAGAAGTATAATGAAGGTTGTAGGAAAAGGTTATGCAAAGATTGATGGTATGACTATTGCTACTGGAAAACCAGTGTATACCGATGATCTTGTTATGAAAGAAGCCCTTGTAATTAAAATATTGAGAAGCCCTCATGCTTTTGCAAGAATAAAGTCTATTGATACGTCAAGAGCGGAGAAGATTGAAGGGGTTGAGTGCGTTTTAACTTATAAAGATGCACCTAATAATAGATTTACCTTAGCTGGACAATCTTATCCTGAGCCATCTCCTTATGACAGACTTATATTAGATCCTATTGTAAGATACGTAGGAGATGAGGTAGCAATAGTAGCCGCAATAGATGAGAGAACAGCACTTAAAGCTATGAAGCTTATAAAGGTGGAGTACGAAGTTTTTGAGCCAGTGTTAGATTTTGAAAAGGCTATAGATCATAAATCTGTAGTGCATCCTGAAGAAGATATGCATCTTAATATAGATTTAGGCATGAATAAAGATAGAAATATAGTTGTAGAACATAATGTAGAGTTTGGTAACGTGGAAGAAGAAATAAAAAAATGTGATTTAGTGATAGAAGAGACTTACTACTCTCAAGCACAGGCCCACGGAATGATGGAAACCTATAGATCTTTTAGCTATATAGATCATACAGGAAGACTGGTAACAGTGTCCTCCACTCAAATACCTTTTCATGTAAGAAGGCATTTATCAAGAGCGTTAGGCATACCTTCAAGTAAGATAAGGGTTGTGAAGCCAAGAATAGGCGGAGGCTTTGGTGGAAAGCAAACTGCTGCTGTTGAAATATTTACAGCATTAGTTACATGGAAAACTGGTAAACCATCAAAAATAATTTATGATAGAAAAGAAACCTTTAGTTGCACTAGTAGTAGACATGCTATGAGATTAAAGGTAAGACTGGGAGCGGATAAAGAAGGCTTTATTAAAGTTGTGGATATAGAGGGTCTATCAGACACAGGAGCTTATGGAGAACATGCGCCTACTACTTTCTGGGTTGTAGGTGAAAAGACATTGCCACTTTATAATAAAACTACTGCGGTAAGATTTGGTGGAAACGTAGTATATACAAATAAGATGCCAGCTGGAGCTCTTAGAGGCTATGGAGCAACACAAGGAACCTTTGCTCTTGAATCAGCTGTGAATCAGTTGGCTCATAAACTTGATATGGATCCTACAGAAATAAGGTTGAAAAATCTTATGAAGGAAGGAGAAACTTCAATAGCTTTTGGTGGAAAAACTTTCTACAGCTCAACCCTTGATAAATGTATAGAAAAGGGTAAAGATATGATAGGATGGAAGGAAAAATTTCCTTCCATAGAAGTTGCTCCAAATAAGGTAAGAGCAGTGGGCATGGCAGTAACCATGCAGGGTTCAGGAATAGCAAATATTGATACAGCTTCTGCAGAAGTAAGGCTAAATGATGATGGAAGCTATACTTTACTTATAGGTTCTACAGATATGGGGACAGGTAGTGATACTATACTTTCACAAATGGCTGCAGAAGTATTAGATACAGAACTTGAAAATATAACAGTTATTGCGGCAGATACCGATGTATCTCCTTATGATCCAGGATCTTATGCTTCAAGCACTACCTATGTTACAGGAATGGCAGTAGTAAAAGCTTGTGAAGAGCTTTTAGGAAAGATAAAAGAAACTGGAGCAAAAATGCTTGAAGTTTCAGTGGATGAAATTGAATTTGAAGGACAAGTATTGAAAAGTAATGATGAAAAGAGAGAGATTACTATAAGAAGCATTGCCCAGAGTGTTTTAGTTGGACCAAATTATAAACAATTAGTGGGAAATGGAACTTATGGAAGTCATACTTCACCACCACCTTTTATTGCAGGTTTTGCAGAGGTGGAAGTAGATAAGGAAACTGGAAAGGTTGATCTTCTAGATTATGTTGCTGTAGTAGATTGCGGAACTGTTATAAATCCAAATTTAGCAAGAATTCAAGTTGAAGGTGGAATAGTTCAAGGAATCGGAATGGCAATGTATGAAGAGGTAAGATATAATAATAGGGGAAAGATGGATACAGATTCCTTTATGCAGTATAAAATACCTTGTAGAAAAGATATAAAAAGTGTAAGAGTAGACTTTGAAGAAAGTCATGAACCTACAGGACCTTTTGGAGCAAAATCTGTGGGTGAGGTAGTTATAAATACGCCACCTCCTGCCATAGCAGCTGCTATTTATAATGCAGTAGGAGTTAATATAAGAAGTTTGCCAATAACCCCTGAAAAGGTGTTTATGGCAATGCAAGAAAAATAATAAAGGGCGCTGTGTTTTTGCACAGCGCCAAAAGTTTAAGGTGATATATGAGGAGAATATTTAATTTAAGTGAAAAAGATGTTATATCCATTGTAGGAGCTGGTGGAAAGACAAGTCTTATGTTTGCACTAGGGGAAGAGTTGAGAAAAGAATTTAGAGTGATGATTACTACCACAACTAAAATATTCGTACCCCGTAATAATCAATATGATTTTATGTTTATAGGTGAAGATGCATATTCCACTAGGAATATTAAACACAAAGGTATATATATTTATGGAAAGAAAATAAATAGTGAAAATAAAATTATAGGTTTTCAAGGGGAAGAGCTTAATAAAATTATAGAGAGTTTTGATTATGTCATAATTGAAAGTGATGGCTCTAAGATGAAGCCTTTAAAGGGTTGGGGAGAACAGGAGCCTGTAATATGTAGTGACACAGATAAAACCATTGGAGTTTTTGATATAAGTACAATAGGCAATTATATAGAGAATAAATTAATTCATAGAATGGATAAATTTTTGAATATAACAGGAGGGGATCTTGAGGAGGAAATTACCGTAGAACATGGAGTAAATTTGATACTTCATGAGGAGGGACTTTTCAAGGATTCTAAAGGAGAGAAAATACTGTTTATTAATAAAGTAGAAAGTAATGAAGATAAACTTCAAGCACATAGATTAAACAAAAGAATTAAAGAAATTAATCCTAACTACTTGCATAGGATAGTGGCAGGTAGCGTGAAGAGCGGTATGTTCGAAGTTTTACATTAAGGAGTTTAAATTTATGGTAAGTGCAGTGATTATGGCATCGGGGTATGGAAAAAGAATGGGACAAAACAAACTTTTAATGCCACTAAAAGGGAAGCCTGTCTTAGAACATGTTATAAATAGCATAAAAAGATGTGATTTTAATGAAATAATATTAGTGGGAAGAGACAAGGAGGTACTAGATCTGGGCTTTGATAAAGGAATTAGTATAGTGGAAAATCATGAGGCTTATAAGGGTCAAAGCCAGTCTATAAAGCTTGGAGTAGAAAACGCCAATAAAAACTCAGAAGGTTATATGTTTTTCACGGGTGATCAGCCCTTTATAGATAATAGAACCATTAACCTACTATTAGGGGAGCATTATGAAAATAAAGATAAAATTATATGTCCCATGTATAAAGGTGAAAGAGGAAGTCCTGTAATATTCCCATCCATATATAGGGAAGCGTTATTAAACCTTCAAGGAGATGAAGGAGGGCGAAGTATAATGAAATCAAATTTAGAAGAAATAATTTTTGTGCAAATAGAGGATGGTAAAATACTTATGGACATCGACACACCAGAAGAATATGAAAGGTTAGTAGGTGAGTTTAATGAGTAAAGATAAAATAGTTGTAAGAGGTGGAGGAGACATAGCTTCAGGAATTATTAATAAGCTTTCTAAATGTGGATTTCACCTTCTTGTATTGGAGGTGCCAGCGCCTACGGCTATAAGAAGAAAGGTCTGCTATGGGGAAGCTGTTTACGAAGGACAGGTTACAATAGAGGGGATTACAGCTATTAAAGCAAGTAGCCTAGAGCATATTGAGGAGATTTGGAATGAGGAGAATGTTCCTGTAATTATAGATCCAAAAGGAGACTATATAGAAAAAATTAAACCCTTAGCGGTGGTAGATTGTATACTTGCAAAAAAAAATCTAGGTATGACTATAGATAAAGCATCCATTACAGTTGCCTTGGGGCCAGGCTTTGAGGCAGGGAAAGATGTGCATGCAGTTATTGAAACTATGAGGGGTCATAATCTTGGCAAAGTTATTTATAAAGGTTGTGCTATGGAAAACACAGGGGTTCCTGGGGAGATTAAAGGCTTTTCTAAGGAAAGAGTCATATACAGCCCATCAAAGGGGACTATAAAGGTTATAAAAGACATAGGCTCGGTAGTTTCAAAGGATCAGGTTATAGCCCTTGTAGGAGATAAGGAAGTAAGGGGGACTATAGACGGAGTTTTAAGAGGCATTATAAGAGATGGATTTAATGTATGGGAAGGATTAAAGATTGCAGATATAGATCCAAGGCTTAGCGAATTAGACAACTGTTTCACTATATCTGACAAAGCTAGAGCTATAGCTGGTGGAGTATTGGAAGCTATATTATTTCTGAAAAATAAGGAATTGGAGAGGATTTTAAAGTATGAATAGAGCAAGAGTGATTACTTCAACTGTTTTGTTAATAATACTTATTTTCGTTCTTACTCTTAGCGGCTGCAAAAAAAGCCCAGAGATTAAAAAAGAAATAACTATTAGTGTAGCAGCTAGTTTAAAGGAACCATTAAACGAAATAATAAAAACCTTTGAAAAGGATAGAGGAATAAAAGTTAATTTGAATTTGGGTGGCTCAGGAACACTTCAAAAACAAATTGAAGAAGGGGCAGAGGTAGATTTATTTATATCTGCAGCCTATGAAAACATGAAAAAACTAGATAATAAAGGCCTCATAGAAGAAAACTCTATAATGAATCTTCTAGGAAACTCCCTGGTAATAATAGCACATAACTCAAATGAAAAGATAGATTCTATAGCAGGTTTAATAAATAAAAACATAATTTTTGCTCTAGGTGAAACTAAAACTGTACCTGCGGGTATTTATGGGAAACAGAGCTTAGAGAAACTAGAAGTTTGGAATTTGTTGCAAAGTAAAATAGTATATGCAAAGGATGTAAAGCAAGTGCTAGAATATGTGGAAAAGGGAGAAGCCCAGGCTGGAATAGTATATAAAAGCGATGCTATAAATCTTAAGAATAGCTATATAGTGCAGACTATACCTGAGAGTACCCATGAGGAAATAATTTATCCTATTGGCAAGATAAAGGGTAGCAATAAAAAAGAAGAAGTAAATGAGTTTATTAAATATATTACAAATTCCCAAAGTGATGAAATTTTTATTAAGTATAAATTTAAGGTGTTGAATTAAAATATGATATTAGATGCGATTTTAATTTCTTTAAAAGTGGCTTCTGTAGCTACATTTTTTAGTTTTATCTTTGGTATAATATTAGCTCACTCCATTATAAAGGGTAATTGGAGGTTTAAAGGAATTATTGAAACTATCATACTTTGCCCAATGTTTTTGCCACCATCAGTAATAGGCTATTTATTGTTAATAGTCGTTGGAAGAAATGGAATTATTGGAAGTGCTCTATATAATACTTTTGGGATACGACTTGTATTTACATGGATGGGAGCTGCTATAGCAGCCTTTATAGTATCATTACCAATAATGTATCAAAGCGCAAAGGCTACTTTTACTAGTTTAAGTTCAGATTATGCAGATTCAGCTAGAGTTATGGGAGCGGATGAATGGACTATATTTAAAAATATCACTTTGCCACTGTCCATAAGAGGAATCATAAGTGGACTTATACTTTCTTTTGGAAGGGCCTTTGGGGAATTTGGGGCCACTCTCATGGTAGCAGGAAATATTCCAGGAAAAACTCAAACAATCCCCATGGCCATATACTACGCGGTAGAAAGTGGAGATTTGAAAAACGGAAATTTATTAGTTTTTATTACAATAAGTGTAAGTTTTATATTTATAGCAGTATCAAATAGATTATTAAAGAAGAGCAATATTTATGAATAGAGGGATAAATATGAAAAAAATTAGAGTTGAAGAGGCTGTAGGTTCAATTTTATGTCATGATATTACAAAGATAATTCCAGGAGAGTTTAAAGGAATTGGTTTTAAAAAGGGGCATGTAATAAGAGAAGAAGATATACCAAATCTTTTAGCGTTGGGAAAGGATCATATATATGTATGGGAAAAGAAAGAGGGCATAATCCATGAAAATGAGGCTGCTTTAAGAATAAAGGAATTAGTTGCAGGAGAGGGTTTAAACTTTAGTGATATTAAAGAGGGTAAGATTGATTTTATTGCAGCGGAAGATGGTCTCTTGAAAATAAACAAGGAAGAACTTTGTAAATTTAATTCCTTTGGAGAAATGGTTCTTGTAACAGTTCATAATAATACACCAGTTAAAAAAGGGCAAAAGGTTGCAGGTACTAGGATAATTCCTCTTATAATTGAAGAAGAGAAGATATTAAAGGCAGAGTCGACAATAGTAGAGAATATAGTGAAGGTTGTACCAATAGTAGGCAAAAAGGTTGGAATAGTAACCACAGGAAATGAAGTTTACCACGGAAGGATAAAGGATGCCTTTGGGCCAGTTGTAATGAAAAAGGTAGAAGAATATAACTGCCATGTATTAGGGCAAACCATACTTCCCGACCATGCAGAAGAGATAACTGAAGCTATAAAAGAATGGATAGATAAAGGAGCTGAAATGGTAATTTGTACAGGGGGGATGTCTGTAGACCCTGACGACTTAACTCCAGCAGCTATAAAGGCTACAGGAGCAGAGGTGGTTACTTATGGTGCGCCTGTTCTTCCGGGCTCTATGTTATTGGTTTCTTATTATGGAGATATACCAATATTAGGGCTTCCAGGTTGTGTAATGTATAATAAAAGAACAGTATTTGACTTAGTACTTCCAAGGATATTATCAGGTGAAAAATTAACATTGGAGGGTATGGTTCAGTATGGCCATGGAGGGCTTTGTTTAGACTGCGAGGTTTGTACATTCCCTAAATGTTCCTTTGGAAAAGGGGTATAAAAAATATTTTATTACCTAAAATACTCTTAATACGAAAAATAGAGCAGTAGCTAAGGAGTGATTAGGAGTATGGATAATAAGAAAGTTAATATTGTAATGTTCAGTGGAGAATATGATAAAGCATTGGCTGCTTTAATATTAGCAAATTCTGCAAGGGAATTAGAAGCTGAAGTAACTATGTTCTTTGCATTTTGGGGAATATTTTTACTAAGAGATCCAGAAAAACTTTCATCAGAAGATAAAACCACCTATGAAAAAATGTTTTCAATGATGACCCCTAAAGGACCAGAAGAACTTCCCTTATCTAAAATGAACTTTAGTGGGGTAGGAAAATCAATGCTTTTAGAAATGATGAAAGAAGATGAAACTCCACGTTTAATAGACTTTTTAAATGGTGCACGAAAAAAAGGGGTAAAGTTTTATGGGTGCAAGCTATCTTTGGATGTAATGGGATTTAAAAAAGAAGAGTTAATACCTGAGTTAGAGATTGTAGATGCAAAGGAGTATTTAAGAGATGCATTAAACTCAGATATGCAGTTGTTTATATAAACAGAGTTATTAGTTATGGGATAAAATATGGTTAAAGCCCAAATGAAGTTAACTCTCCATTTGGGCTTTAAATTTTTTAGATTATACTTTCTTTAGGGTAATGAAAGACAAAGATTTTACTTCCTATGTAATTTGAAATAGTGGAAAAGCCAGTGGCAAATACTTGGGATATCATACTGTCTATATTAAAGTTATGGACTAAAACATACATTGCTAATAGATTAATTCCTAAGGATATAGCATTTACTAAAGAAAATTTTATAAGTTGTAAAAGTGGTTTACTATTAGTATCCTTAAAAGTCCATTTTTTATTTAAGATATAGCTATTGAGCATTCCGCATATATAACCTATTGCAGAACTAACCAAGGGATTAAGTCCTAAAAGTTTATTTAAAATGTAGAAAATCCATAGAGAAATAAGAGTATTTACACCACCAACAATAGAAAACTTTAAAAATCTAATCATTTTACTTCATTTCCAATCCACCCTACAGTTTTTTGCAAACTATCGTAGGAGTTGATTTCCTTGTCTACTACGTATATTGGTTTTATTACTCCGCTATCTAAATTAATTTCTTTGTCAATAATATATAAGGGTCTTCCTTTGCTCTCGTCATAAATTCTAGAAATATATTCACCCACTATTCCTAGGGAAAGAAGTTGAATCCCTCCAATAAAAGTTAAAGCCGTTAAAGTTGCCATGAGGGTACTAGGGGTTATTACTGAATAAGCAAAAAGAAAAAGAGCTATTATTATAGTTACTGAACCTAAATATTCTATAAATTTTAAAGGCTTTGAAGAAAAGGAAAAAATACCGTCTAGCGCAAATCTAATCATTTTCTTAAGAGGATATTTTGTTTCTCCTGCAAAACGTTCTTTTCTATGATACTCTAAAGCTATTTGTTTAAAACCTATCCAACTGGACATGCCTCGTAAAAATCTATTATGTTCAGGCATATTTTTTAATTCAAGAATTACTTTCCTATCTATTAGTCTAAAATCACCTGTGTCCATAGGTATCTTTACACTACTCATACTATTTAAAAATCTATAAAATAATTTAGCGGTAACAAGCTTAAAGGAACTTTCGCCTTCTCTTTTTTTTCTTTTGCCATATACCACATCAAACCCATCCTGCCATAACTTAATCATATGGGGTATGAGTTCTGGTGGATCTTGTAAATCTGCATCAATTATGACAGCGGCATCCCCTCTTGCTTTATCGATACCAGCTGTAACAGCAATTTGATGACCAAAATTTCTAGAAAAGCTGATAATTTTAACACGGGAATCTTTTTTAGCCATTTCTTCTAGTATATCTAAAGTTTTATCAGTACTTCCATCATTAACAAATATAATTTCATAATTAAGGTTATTTTCCCTAGCTACAGAAGTGAGCCTATTATAGCACTCCTCTGCCACTTCCTCTTCGAAATACATAGGTACAATTATTGATATAAGTTTTTTGTCCATAAACTCACCTCGCATTCATAGTTTACTTTCCATAATATTCTTCCTTAAACTTTGTTTTTTATTCCGAACTTAGAGAACTTATGAAAAATCCAAGTGCAAGCTACAAGAAAAGTAATGTCAAAGGTATAATTAAACAAAAAAAGCTGTTTTCCTGTGTCTGCTTGGCCGTTGCCTATATAAGGCATTGGAAATTGCAAAAGTCCAATAAATATAATTACCCATAAAAGCTCTATACGTATTCGGCAAGAGGTATCTCCCTTTTTTCTTATATATTCAAGGATAGATACTGAAATTATTAAAAGATAAAATATAATTAAAAAAAACAAGCTTTTAGGTAAATAGGAGTTTCTATAGTTTGACCATAAAGTAAATCGATTTAACTTATAAGTATATTCACTAATAGAGGACTTTTCGTACTTCCCGAGAAATCCTTCTGTGTTAAAGGCTTGGGAAGCAGTGTATTCCATACCATCAATAAGTCTATGAGGTTTAAGTAAATAAAATTTTAATAGTTTTAAATTACTAATCTTTTCGTTAAATTCATTTATGGTGAAAGGAGAGCCCGGTGTATATTTTTTGTAATCCTCTTTAGGAAGATAAGCGTGTTTTCCAGCCTCAAATACCATGTCATCAGGTAAGCCTAACCCCCTCAGGTCTTCTACAGGAGTTTTAGAATTTTTTAGTATACCATAGAACACTGAGTTATACTGTGTATCTATTCCGCAGCTACTATTTACCTCATAGTATATTCCCCCTACATAAAATATTAAAATTAAGGAAAGGAGAATAATGGGCTTTTTAATTGAAATCTTATTTTCTCTAAGAAGGGTTATTCTTATAATAATGAAAAATATTAGTGGCAAAGCTGAAAAACATTGCATTTTAGCTCCTAAAAATAAAAGAGCTGAGAAAAAGGGAAGTAAAAGCTTTTTAAAGGTTATGGCTTTTATGTTGGCACAAAGATACAGTATAGATGAAATGAAAAGAAGTAATCCGGTAATCATCATACTTTCTCCATATAAGCTATTAAACCATACAAGATAATTGCCATCCATTAATATAAGTAAAGACAGTACTGCGAAAAAAATATAGGTACTCTTTCTTTTGATATTTATATATTTTAAACAAATATAAAGTGCAAAGGAGTACATAGCGGCATACACAAAGGCTAAAATTTTGGTATTGAAATATTCTACGGCGAAAATTGTAGAAATAATTCGTGTTAAAGTGATAGGATAAATCATACTAGTAGTTGGAATAATTCCTGAGAGTCTTAAAAGACTTAAGGGAGCTATTTTATATTCAGGAGTAACATACTTAAACCAGTGATATCCAGAGCTGTTTGCCATTTCCCCTATTCCTGTAACGGACATTACCCTTTGGAAGTCTCCCTGATCAGCTACACCAGGCATTGGAGAGTGAAATACTATTGTTAATATTAATATAAAAGCAGTAATTAAAAAAAATTTTTTATGGATTCTCACAAAATCATCCTTTCTTTTCAGTTCATTAGGGTATTATATCCATCAAGAGGAATGTTAAAACATTAACTTTTATATATTGATTTTTTAATTTCTATGAAGTATTATTTGATTATAGAGCAATATTTTCAGGTGAATTAGGAGGAATCTTTTTTCATCTGTATTTTAAAACATAATTGCCTAACAGAAAGGATAGTTCTAATCTGAAGGGAAATTAGATATACACATATGCTGTGTTTTTTGCTATCTAACTTTTCTTTCGGGAAAAGTTTTTATTTTTTTGCTGATTCACAGAAATCTTCGATTATGCTAAAGGAGGAGAAAGTTTTGAATAATACACCAAGAGCTTCACGAATTCATATAGCACTATTTGGCAGGAGAAACGCAGGAAAATCTAGCCTTATAAATACAATTACAAATCAAGAAATAGCAATAGTATCACAAGTAAGAGGTACCACTACAGATCCAGTATTTAAATCTATGGAAATACTGCCTATAGGGCCTTGTGTAATCATTGATACAGCAGGTATTGACGATGAAGGAGATTTAGGGAATCTAAGGATAAAAAAGACTTTAGAAGTACTTGATAAAACGGACGTAGCTTTATTTGTTATTGACGGAGAAACTGGATTAACTTCTGAAGATAGAGAAATTGTAAAAAGAATAAGAGAAAAGAAAATTCCACTACTTATGGCTTTAAATAAAACAGATAAAACAAATTCTTTTGAAGAAGAAATAGAATTTATAAAAGATGAGCTAAAATGCCCCATAGTTCCAGTATCAGCTATAAATAATCAAGGCATCGAAGAGCTGAAAAAGGAATTAATTAAAATTATTCCTAAGGATGAGGAAAGATTTAAGATTATTGGAGATTTGATAAATCCAGGAGACTTCATAGTACTGGTAACTCCTATAGATGAATCAGCACCAAAGGGCAGGCTTATACTTCCTCAGCAACAAACTATAAGGGACATTTTAGATAGAGATGCCATAGCCATAGTAACTAAAGAAAATGATTTAAAAGAAACTTTAAGAAATTTAGGAAAAAAACCTAAGCTTGTGGTTACGGACTCTCAAGTCTTTGATAAGGTTTCTAAAGATACCCCAGAAGATATTTTAATGACTTCCTTTTCCATATTATTTGCAAGGCATAAAGGAGATTTATCAGAGTTGATTAGGGGAGCTAAGGCTATAGAAAGACTTAAAGATGGAGATAAGATTTTGATAGCAGAAGGGTGTACCCATCATAAACAAGAGGACGATATTGGAAGAGCAAAAATACCTAAATGGCTGAAAAAGAAAACAGGTAAGGAACTTCAATTTGAATTTACTTCAGGGGGAACTTTTACAGATAAAGTTAAAGAATATGCTCTCATAGTTCATTGTGGCGCTTGTATGATAAATAGAGCTGGTATGATTAGCAGAATAGAGGAAGCAAAGAAGTTTGAAACGCCTATTGTAAATTATGGAGTACTAATTGCTTATGTAATGGGAATACTTCCAAGGGCTCTTAAGCCTTTTCCAGAGGTCTTAAGTATTTTAAAAGAGGAGAATTAAAGTGAGAGAGTTAATAGATAAGCTTTATAAAAACAATACCTTAACGGAAGAGGAGTTAAGGTATTTAATAAAAAATATAGATGAAGAAGAAAAAAAATACTTAATAGAAAAAGCTAACGAAACTAGACATAGGTATTATTCAAATAAGGTTTTTATGAGAGGACTTATAGAGTTTACAAATTATTGTAAAAATGATTGTTATTACTGTGGAATAAGAAGAAGTAATAAGAATGTAGAAAGATACAGATTATCCCTAGAAGAAATACTGAATTGTTGTGAAATAGGGTATAACCTAGGATATAAAACCTTTGTGCTCCAGGGAGGAGAAGATGGTTACTACACAGATGACAAAATTGTAGAAATAATAAAAGCCATAAAAGAAAAATATCCACACTGTGCTATAACCTTATCCATAGGAGAGAAGTCTTATGAATCCTATAAAAAGTATTTTGAAGCAGGAGCAGATAGATATTTACTTAGGCATGAAACCGCAGATGAAATTCACTATAGCAAACTTCACCCTAAAGAGCTAAGTTTTTCTGAAAGAGAAGAATGCTTATATAATTTAAAAGAAATTGGATTTCAAGTAGGAGCAGGGTTTATGGTTGGCTCCCCATATCAAACCGTAGAAAATCTTGCTAAGGATTTATTATTCCTGAAAAAATTAGACCCTCATATGGTGGGAATAGGTCCTTTTATACCGCAAAAGGATACAAAGTTTAAGGATGAAACTGGAGGAACCTTGGAGGCTACTATACTTATGATAGCTTTAACTAGGTTGTTACTTCCTAAAGCTTTAATTCCAGCAACCACTGCTCTTGGAACAATTAATCCTTTAGGCAGGGAAAAGGGGTTAAGGGCTGGTGGTAATGTGGTTATGCCTAATTTATCACCTACAAATGTAAGAGAGAAGTATTCACTATATGATAACAAAATATGTACTGGTGACGAAGCGGCTGAGTGTAGAAAATGTATTGAAGGAAGAATTAATAATGCTGGCTTTGAAGTAGAGCTTTCAAGAGGAGATAATTTAGAGTGGAGGAGAAAATAAATGTTTATTGATCATGAATATATAGAAGGTTTATTAAAAGAAAGTAAGGATGCAACGAGAGAAGATATACAAAGAGTTTTGGACAAAGCTAAGCTTAAAAAAGGATTAGAACATAAGGATATAGCATTGCTTCTGCAAACAGAAGATGAGGGACAGTTAAGGGAACTTTTTAAAATTGCTGGAGATATTAAAAAAGATATTTATGGAAATAGAGTAGTAGTATTTGCCCCTCTTTATGTATCGGATTATTGTGTAAACAACTGTGTCTATTGTGGATATCAAAGATGTAATGATTTTGGAAGAAGAAAACTTACTCGTGAAGAAATACAAGAGGAAGTAAAAATACTAGAAAAGATGGGACATAAAAGGCTTGCACTAGAGGCTGGAGAAGATCCTTTAAATTGCCCTATAGATTATATAATTGAAGCCTTAGATGCAATTTATACAACAAAAAATGAAAATGGAGCTATTAGAAGGGTAAATGTAAATATTGCTGCCACCACTGTGGAGAATTATAGAAAGTTAAAAGAAAAGGGCATAGGAACCTATATATTATTTCAGGAAACTTATCATAAACCTACTTATGAAAAGATGCATCCTAAATCAT
Source organism: Clostridium malenominatum (assembly GCF_039521365.1). Lineage (NCBI taxonomy): Bacteria > Bacillati > Bacillota > Clostridia > Eubacteriales > Clostridiaceae > Clostridium > Clostridium malenominatum. The sequence continues at coordinate 223,165 of NZ_BAAACF010000003.1, read as the reverse complement.
TAAAGGGAAATTACGACTATCATTTAACTGCCTTTCATAGAGCTATGGAAGGTGGCGTAGATGATGTAGGAGCTGGAGTTTTATTTGGACTATATGATGCTAAATTTGAAGTACTAGCCTTAATGCTTCATAATGAGCAACTAGAAAAAGATTTAGGGGTAGGTTTTCATACCATATCTGTTCCAAGACTTAAAAAGGCTGAGGGCATGGACTTAACTATGTTCCCTCATATTATTGATGATGAAATGTTTAAAAAAATTGTTGCTATAATTAGAATTGCAGTGCCATTTACAGGAATAATATTATCCACTCGTGAAAGTGCAGAAATGAGAACAGAGGCTTTGAAGTATGGAGTATCCCAAGTAAGTGCAGGCTCTTGTACAGGAGTTGGAGGGTACAAGGAAGGTGAAAACGGAAGAAGTGTAAGTCAGTTTCAAATGGAAGATCATAGAAGCCCATTGCAAATTATAAAGGAGCTTATAGAAGATGGATGTATTCCTTCCTATTGTACAGCTTGTTATAGACAAGGAAGAACTGGAGATAGGTTTATGCAATTAGCAAAGTCAGGACAAATTCATAATGTATGCACTCCAAATGGATTAATGACTTTAATGGAATTCGTATTAGATTATGGAGATAAGGAACTTTACGAAAAGGCAGAAAAACTTATATATAATGAAATAGAAAAGATACAAAGAGAAGATATAAAGACTTTAACCATTAAAAACATTGAAAAACTTAAAAATGGAGAGAGAGATTTATACTTATAATCAAAAAACCTTATGCACGTTGTTGCATAAGGTTTTTGCATGAAGAATCTATTATTAAGAAATGCTTTTATGGGGTGATTTAATTTCTTCACCAAAAAGTATATCCTTCATGATTTCCATGTATTCCTTAGAAACTTGGGGACATGCTTTTAATAGGGTATCTATAATATAATCAATATTACTATCATCAACTTTTTTTCCAGTAATATCTCCCTCTAAAAGGGTATCTTCACTATTTAAAGAATTATAAATAGAATCTACAATTGGAGATTGCATTACCTCTTCATTCTCAAAACATTTATCTGTAAAATATAAACTTCCATCAACTACTACTAGTTGTCCGTAAGCATATTCTTTTTCTGATTTTTTAGTTGCACCTTCTAAAGTTGAAGGGCAAGGATATTTGGTATGTTCTACATGCTTTATGTCTAGTATATTGCTGTTATCATCTCTAGTTAAAACACTTCTTATTTCTAAATCTAACAACCTATTTTTTACATTATCAGAAAAGTCCTGTCCAAACTCTGATAAAAAACGTTTCATAGATATGGTTTTTTTCATTTTATAGTTTTTTCTCACAACACTGTTCTCCTTTATTCATATTTAATCAGACTAATATAAATACCACCTATAGAAAGGTGGTATTTCACTTTAGATGTCTGTATTATAATTTTGTTACTTTTGAAGCTTGAGGACCTCTAGCGCCCTGCTCCACCTCAAATTCTACCTTTTGACCTTCTTCAAGGTTTTTTCTTCCTTCATTACCTTCTATTGCTGTGAAGTGAACAAAAACATCATCTTCACCTTCAACTTCAATAAATCCAAAGCCCTTTTCTGAATTAAACCATTTTACTGTTCCAGTTTTCATTGATTGACCTCCTAAATATAAACACTTTATAATAGTGTTTTTTTCTTTTGTAATATTAGTATACCACAATAAAGAAAAATTAACAAAAAACTTAAAAGTTTATAAATATTTTACTGAAATTGAAATCATATTACTTATAATCCTTGTCTTTGTCTTTGAGTAAAGCTATTTGATTTTGAAGCCATTTTATTATTTCTGCTTTGTCTTTGTTTATATAATTTATATTATTCCAAATTAGTAGAAAGTAATTCTGAAAAGTTGTTACTACTTCTTTTTCTGAAACCAATAGGGTTGTTTCAAGATTGAAGTCGTAAAAGGCATTTGGATTCTCGATATTACAATTTAATCTTTCAATGAATACATTACTATTTTCTTTTACCATCCAACATATTTTTGATATATTTTCATAATGACTTTTACTTATAATTGCAATTTGATAATTTTCGTATTTTTTTAGCATATCAATTACGGTTTCAAGATGATATATAATATCATTAATATCCATAATATTATCTCCCAAGAAATCCCATTGACTAAATGAATACTTATGTTCACTTACCAACTTTTCTATAGATTCCTTAACCCAAATTTCTTTAAAGTTATAATATTTTATTTGTGAATGAAATGCATTAAGTCGGCGTCTGTGTAAAGATAAAAGTTTAAAGATTTTATTTTCACACTGCTCATTTAATTTTAAATATTTTTCATATAAATCAATTGGAAAAGTACTTAAGTTTATATTGTCTTTAAAAACATATCTATCACCAAGGCTTTCTTCCAATTCGGCGAGCATACACTGAAATTCTAATGATTTTTGAGAAGAGCATGGTTGTAACAAAGGTTTAGCTGAAGAAAAAACCATAGAAAAATGATTTAATAAAATTTCTATACTCATAGGTGAATTAAAAAAAAATGCACTATCAACTTGGGTCTTTAGCTGTGATGAAAAACAGTGCAAGGCACATATTTTTGGAACAATAATTAATTCGGAAAGTGCAGATATATTAGAGTTGTTTTCGTAATAGTAAATAAGATATCTTCCTGTAGCAAGTGCGAATTGCATATCATGGATGAGTTTAAGTGTTCTTTTTGCATTATCAATAAGTTTTACTAAATATATTACTTTCCATCCATTATTTAATACATTATAAAGGGCGCGTTGCCACTTAGTATTGAAATCTTTATAATTTAAAATAAGTTCCATAGCACTATTAAATGTAATAAATATTGTATCATTCATAGGTGAGGGATTATCTGGAAGGTTCTCTAAGATATGTAAGGCTGTAAATAAAATTTCCTTGTGACCTTTTACGATATTAACAGAATCAGTACCAGAAAAAAGATTTTCTTTAATGTGTAACTTTGGTATATCATCATTTTCAATATTAGGAGAGATCTTGGTGTTTTTTTTAATTTGTTTTTCATCTTTGCTTCTATTTGATAAAAGCTCAATAGAATATCCCTGTGCTTCAATAAGGTTTTTACTAATCATTTCTTCCATGTTAATATATACCATATCTAATTCGTCTAAAGACCATTTTTTTAAAGCTTCTATTACTATCATTTTTTGGAACGAGCTTTTTATATTGTTAACTAAATAATTTGTTATTAGTTCAATATAAGGGGAATGGTATGACGGGACTCTTTCATTACGTAACCATTTGTATACAAGTGAAGAATCTACGTTTATTCCTTTAGAAAGTGTACTCCCTTTTAAATTGAAAATTTTAAGTAACTCACCTAAATGCTCTCCAAAACTCTTTTTGTTATTCATATATACTCCTCCTGCTGCATGTAAATGTCGAAATATTTTTAAAATAGTATTGATATTAAGATGATTATACATAAAAATTTATAATTCATCAAAAACATTATTTTATCGCATTTGTCGGAGAATAAACCAGGACAAAAATCCATGTTTGTTGATGAATTGTGGTTGTTTATGTAAAATTTAATTAGACTTCAAAATATATACAAAGGGGGATATAAACAGTGTTTAAAAATTTAAAAGTAAGGACAAAAATATTTATTTTGTCCATAAGTATGATCATATTAATAGGAATTATTTCAATAGTAGGATATAGTGGTCTTTCTAAATCTAATAAAGATATGACAAATATGCATGATAACAATTTACTTCCAATGCAATATCTAATTGAAAATAGAAATCAGGCAAGAGCAATTGAAGGAAATATTTATTATTTAATACTTCATGCGGGGGAGAAAGACAAGCAAAATGAAAAGATAAAAGATATAGAAGAAAGAATGAAGATAGCAGATGAAAATTTTACTAAGTACAAGAATACGTATATGGATCAGTTTCAAAAAGATTTAATGGGAGTATTTGAAAAGAATTTAGCTAAGTATAGAGAAGAAAGAAATGAAGTGATTAAACTTGCTTTAGAAAATAAGCAGAAGGAAGCTATAGATAAAATGGAATCTATTAGGGGTATATCTGAAGAATATCAAAAAAATTTAAGAGATTTATCAGATTATAGTGTAGAAAATGCAGAGAAAACTAAAGTAGAGAATGATAGGAATTATAGAAATGTGATAATAGTTTTTGTGTCAGTAGTAATTATATCTATGTTATCTGCCATTGTAATAGCTACAATAATTTCAAAAAGTATAGTAAATCCTCTAATTTTACTAAAAGAATTTGCAGAGAGAATGAGGAATTCTGATTTCTCTAAAGCCATCAATGTGACTAGAAAAGACGAATTCGGAGAAACAGCTGCTGCTCTTAACGAAGCACAAAGTATGGTAGGTGAACTTATAAAAGAGGTACTAGTTTCTGTGCAGGATTTGAGTGCAGGCAGTGAAGAACTATCTGCAACAGTAGAAGAAATGACGTTAAAACTTGAAGATATAAATAGTGCTACAGAAGAAATAGTGATAGGGGCACATGATGCAAGTTCAGGACTTCAGGAAGTATCAGCATCAGCTGAGGAAGTAGATTCAAGTATGCAGACTCTTTCGGAGCAAGCTCTAGAAGGAAGTGAAAAGTCAGAGATTATAAAAAGCAGAGCTGTTGAAGTTAAGAGTAAGAGCCAAATTGCTTTTGATAATACCAATAAGATTTATCTAGAAAAAGAAGAAAATATACTTAAAGCACTTAAAAAGGCAGAAGTAGTAGAAAATATAAAAGTTATGGCAGATACTATTTCCAGTATATCAGAGCAAACAAACCTTCTTGCACTTAATGCAGCCATAGAAGCAGCCAGAGCAGGGGAACAAGGAAGAGGCTTTGCTGTAGTAGCTGAGGAAGTAAGAAAACTGGCGGAACAATCTTCAGGCGCTGTAGTAAAAATACAAGAAACAATAACAGATGTTAGAGAAGCTTTTTTAGAACTCAAAGAAAATAGTAATGAGGTACTGAAATTCATAGACGGACATGTTAAACCACAGCTTAATGAATTTGTGGAAATTGGAAGTGACTATTATAATGATGCAGAGTTTATTACTAATATGTCTGAAGGTATAGCTTCTATGTCAGAAGAAATAACAGCAACTATGGAACAGATAAGTGCTGCCATACAAGATATTGCTCATGAGACTCAAGGGGCAAGTGAAAACTCAGATAATATAAAAGTCAGGGTAAATGAAGCTGCAGTAGGTATGGCTCAGATTTCTAATACGGCACACGCTCAGGCTGAGATGGCTGAAAAATTAAGTGAAATGGTACAAAAGTTTAAGATTTAAGTATTAAAAAATGCTATGTAATGGATTTGTCCAGTACATAGCATTTTTACTTACAAAATCGTAAAGCTATAATAATTTACATCTCTCTAATTACACCGCAAGCAAGTTTTTTACCAGAGTTACCAGCAGGTTGTGTTCTATAATCATCGGGATTTTCGTGGATAACTACAGATTTCCCGATGATATCTCTTACTTTAAATTTATTCGTAAAAAAACACATCATAGAAGTTCCGGCGTTTGAAAATAATACAGGAAAATCTCCAGCATGATTACCGTGGGGTTGCTTTGTAGGATTCCAATGATTGCCTACAGCTTTGAAAGGATCCTTTGGATCTCCAACAGTACAGTTGCCAAATTCATGTATATGAAAACCATGAGGACCTATGGGTTGAGAATTTGCAGTAGCTGGTTTATAGCTTGGTAGTCCGTTAACCATAACACAAACATGAGTGCCTCCTGGGACATCCATAAAATATACTCCCCCATTTATATTAGGTGCAAGGGGGCCACCTTTTATTGCGGCATAAGCTTTTGCCATTATTATTTACCTCTTTATAATTATTATATTCCTATTTATATTATGATAGATTGCTGATGAAAGTGATAAAATACTTTGTTAAAAAAATATTGACTTATAAGAATGTCTTGTAATTATTAGTAGATAAAATAACTATATTTACTTGTATTTGACAATGTTTAAAATGATAAGTCAGTAAAATCTTGCGTTAAAAGAATAAAATATGATAAATATTTGTCAATTATAGAATTGTTATTTGTTAAATTTTTAATTATTTTATAATTATATTAAAATAATTAGATAAATAAGGAAAAGTTTGAAGGAATATTATAAAGTGCATAGAATAATTATATATATATCAGAATATTCATTCTATATATTGGTGATATGTTATTACAAGGGGGTATTTAAGTGTCAATGAATGAAAAAAAGTGCTGCTGTGAAGGTACTATAGATGAAAGAATTAAAAAAGTAGATGAGGTTATTGAGGAAATAAAAGATGTAAAAGGTGGACTGATTCCTTTACTACATGGCATTCAAAGCATATATGGATATTTACCTGAGGAAATTCTTCAGTATGTTTCGGAAGAATTGGATATTCCTATGTCTGAAATATATGGAGTGGCTTCATTTTACCATTTTTTCTCCTTAGAGCCAAAGGGAAAACATGTAATAAAGGTTTGTATGGGTACAGCCTGCTATGTTAAAGGTGGGCAAACTATTTTAAATAGAATATCTCAGGACTTAAAAGTAGCTGTGGGAAATACAACAGAAGATGGTTTATTTACACTAGAAGCTACAAGATGCGTTGGGGCTTGTGGTCTTGCACCAGTTATTTCTGTGGATGATAAAGTATATTCAAAAGTTAGATTAGACGATATAACCGAGATATTAAATGAGTATATGGAAGGGGAGTCTTAGAATGAAGACTTTAGAGGAGTTAGATGAAATAAGAAAAGTTACCTTGGAGAAAGTTAATCAAGGTTCAGATAGAAAAAGACCTAGAATAATTGTAGGGATGGCTACCTGTGGTATAGCAGCTGGAGCAAATTATGTTATGGAGGCTATAAAAGGAGAGCTTCAGGAGCTAGGTCTTGAAGAAGTGGATTTAGTTAAAACGGGATGCATTGGAATGTGTAGGTTAGAACCTATAGTAGAAGTAATTATGCCTGGATATGAAAAAATTACCTATGTAAAGATGAGTGCTACAAAGGCTAGAAGAATGGTTAGAGAGCATATAAAAGGTGGAAAGATAATTGATAGTTTTACTATGCATGTTATTGAAGATAAAATAATGAACGATTACGTTATACAAAATGACTAGATAGGGGAGGGGGATGTATATGAACATATTTCGTGCTCAAGTATTAGTCTGTGGTGGAGTAGGATGTACTGGCGATGGGCCTATAGATATAGCAAATACTATAAAAATTGAATTGAAAAAGCATAGAATTGAAAACGAAATAGAATTGTTGAAGATAGGTTGTTTGGGTTTGTGCCATCTAGGACCTATGATGATTGTATTTCCAGAAGGGACATTTTATAGTAAGGTAAGTGCAAAAGATATACCAGAAATTGTTGAACAACACTTAGTAAATGGAAGAAAAGTTAATAGATTAGCTTACTATAAATCTTTTCATAACTATAGCGTAAGATCTTTAGAAGATGTAGAGTTTTATAATAAACAAATAAGGATAGCTTTAAAAAACTGTGGAGTTATAGATCCAGAAAATATAGATGAATATCTTGCTTTTGATGGATACAAGGCATTAGAAACTGTAGTTACTAAGCTAAATCCAGAAAAAGTAATTGAGATTATTAAAAAATCTGGATTGAGAGGAAGAGGTGGAGGTGGCTTCCCGACAGGATTAAAATGGGATCTAGCCTCAAAACAAAAAAATGAAGAAAAATATATAATTTGTAACGCAGATGAAGGAGATCCAGGAGCTTTCATGGATCGTTCTATATTAGAAGGAGATCCTCATTCGGTGATTGAAGCTATGGCAATTGGAGGATATGCCATAGGAGCTAATGAAGGATATATATATATAAGAGCAGAATATCCTCTAGCCGTTGAAAGATTGAAAAGAGCTATAAAACAAGCAGAAGAATATGGTCTATTAGGAGAAAATATATTAGGGACAGGGTTCAATTTTAAAATTAGTATAAGGTTAGGGGCAGGAGCCTTTGTATGTGGTGAAGAGACAGCTCTAATAAATTCTATAGAAGGAAAAAGAGGAATGCCCAATCCTAAGCCTCCTTTCCCAGCTCAAAGTGGATTATGGCAAAAACCTACTATTATAAATAATGTAGAAACCTTCGCCAATATACCTCAAATAATATTAAAGGGTGAAGAATGGTTTGGAAATATTGGAACAGAAAAAAGTAAGGGAACCAAAGTTTTTGCTCTAGGAGGGAAAATTACAAACACGGGTTTAATAGAGGTACCTATGGGGATTACTTTGAGGGAAGTTATTTATGACATAGGAGGGGGAATACCTAACGAGAAGGAATTTAAAGCTGTACAAACGGGAGGACCTTCTGGAGGGTGCATAACTGAGGAAAATTTAGATACCCCAATTGATTATGACAGTTTAAGTGCTTTAGGATCCATGATGGGTTCTGGTGGAATGATAGTGCTAGACGAAGATAATTGCATGGTGGATGTGGCTAAGTTCTATCTTGATTTCATTAAAGACGAGTCCTGTGGAAAATGTACTCCTTGTAGGGTAGGAACAAAAAGAATGCTTGAAATATTAGAAAAGATAACTAAAGGGAAGGGAACCCTGGAGGATTTAGAAATATTAGAGGATTTGGCAAAGAAAATAAAAACCATATCTTTATGTGGACTTGGACAAACAGCGCCTAATCCAGTACTATCTACATTAAAGTATTTTAGAGAAGAATATTTAGCTCATATTGTAGATAAAAGATGTCCAGCAGGGGTTTGTCAAGAGTTAGTACAATACAAGATAGATGCTAAAGAATGTAGAGGATGCAGCCTTTGCGCTAGACAATGTCCTGTTAATGCTATAAGCGGTGAAATAAGACAACCATATAATATAGATTTAAATAGATGTATTAAGTGCGGAGCTTGCGTACCTAAGTGCCCATTTAAAGCAATTGAAAGAAGATAATTTTAAAGTGAAGGGAGTGAAGATTTGTGGATTTAGTAAGGATTAACATAGATGGTCAAGAAGTACAAGTAGAAAGAGGAACTACTGTATTAGAAGCAGCAAAAAGTATAGGAATTAAAATACCAACCCTATGCTATCTAAAAGATGTAAATAATTGTTCCTCCTGTAGAATTTGTATTGTAGAAGTTGGAGGGAAATTTATTGCCTCCTGCTCTTTAAAAGCTGAAGATGGTATGGTAGTAAAGGTTAATACTCCAGCGGTTAGAGAAGGAAGGAGAATGGTAGTAGAGCTTTTGCTATCTAATCATAAAAGAGAGTGTACTACTTGTAGTAGAAGTGAAAACTGTGAGCTTCAAGGGGCTGCTAGGGATTTGAATGTTAGAGAAGTTAAATATGTAGGAGAAAAGATTAGTGAGCCTTTAGATATGTCCTCTCCTTCAGTGGTAAGGGACAGAGAAAAGTGTATACTTTGTGGAAGATGTATTAGTACATGCTCTAATGTGCAAACTGTTAGTGCTATAGGATTTGCTAACAGAGGATTTAATACAAAGGTAGAAACTCCATATGAAAAACCTTTAGGGGAAACGGTATGCATCAATTGTGGTCAATGTATAATTGCATGTCCTGTAGGGGCTCTTAGTGAAAAAAGCGATATTGACAGTGTGTGGAAGGCTTTAGAGAATAAGGATAAGTATGTAATAGTTCAAACGGCTCCAGCAGTTAGAGTAGCCCTAGGAGAGGAATTTGGAATGGAAATTGGTTCTAGAGTTACAGGGAAAATGGTTACCGCATTGAAAAATTTAGGGTTTTATAAAGTGTTTGATACGGATTTTGCTGCAGATCTTACTATAATGGAAGAGGGAACTGAACTTTTAAGTAGATTAGAAAAGGAAGAAAATCTTCCTCTCATGACCTCCTGCTGCCCAGGATGGGTGAAGTTTGTGGAACATTTTTACCCAGATATGATACACAATCTTTCTACCTGCAAGTCGCCTCATGAAATGGAAGGAGCACTAATTAAAAGTTATTTTGCAAGAAAAATGGGTATAGACCCTAAAAAAATTGTAGTAGTATCTATAATGCCTTGTTCCGCTAAGAAGTTTGAAAGCACAAGGGAAGAGCTATCAAATAATAATTTAAAAGATGTAGATTATGTCCTAACTACAAGAGAATTAGCTCAGATGATAAAAGAATGGGGAATAAATTTTAAAAATCTTAAAGAAAGCAATTTTGATAATCCCCTTGGAGAATCCACCGGAGCAGGAGTAATCTTTGGAGCTACGGGAGGAGTTGCTGAAGCAGCATTAAGGACAATTTTTGAAATAGTAGGAGATAAAGAAATAGAGAACATAGATTTTAAAACTATTAGGGGAATAGAAGGAATAAAAATAGCAGAAATTGAGCTGCCAAATGGAAAAATCATTACAGCTGCCGTAGCTCATGGACTAGGGAATGCAAGAGAGCTTATGAAAGTGGTTAAAACTGGGGAGAGGAAGATTGACTTTATAGAAGTTATGGCTTGTCCAGGAGGGTGTGTAACCGGTGGTGGGCAACCTATTGTAAATTCAGATATATTAGATAATATAAATATTAAACTGGAAAGAGCAAAGGCAATTTATGATGAAGATAAGGAAATGCCTATAAGAAAATCTCATAAAAATCCTTATATAACTAAAATATATGAAGAATTTTTGGGAAAACCAAATGGAGGAATGAGTCATAGTTTACTCCACACTCAATATGAAAAGAGAAATAAATATTAAAAATTAAAGCCCTGCAAATGCGGGGCTTTAGCATTGTTAAATTTTATTTTTTATTTCTAGTTCCTTGCTGAGCAAAGTCTTTGCTGGAGTTTCCGTTTTCCATATATCCATTTGTAGCATTTCTACTATCATTACTAGAAGCTGCCATAGCTTGATTAATGCTTTTCATAGTTTTCTTTTTAGACATAACTATACCTCCTAATAAAGTATTTACATTATTATTTGAAGATAGGACTTTAATTATTCTAAACAAAATATGTATTATCCTTTAAACTTATGATAAACTAATGATTATTAAACTTTTAGTTTTAGGAGGGTCTAATGCTTAAAATATGGGGAAAACTAATAAAAGATAGTAAAATTATAAGGGATGAAGTAGTGGAGTCTAATGTTGAAGGAACTTATCAGGAGAACTTAAAAGCATGTATTATAGATTTATGTTATAAATTTGATATTTCTAAGCCTTACTGGCTTCCAGCTAATTTAAATGAATATAATAAAAGATTAAAAACAAGCTTTAATCAACATAATTTTATGGAAGAAATAGAATTTGATAAATTTGAAATAGAAGAGTTAGGAGAGAAAAAACGATGAATTTTACACTAATTGCAACCTCCACCTTTGGATTAGAGAAGGTAGTAGCTAATGAATTAAAAGAACTAGGATACGATGATTTGAAAATTGAAAACGGAAAGGTAACCTTCGAAGGGGACGAAATGGACATAGTTACCTGCAATATGTGGCTTAGAACAGCAGATAGAGTATTAATAAAAATGGGAGAATTTAAAGCTGAAAGTTTTGAAGAGCTTTTCCAAGGAACACTTGCTGTGGAGTGGGGAGATATCATACCTATAACAGGCTTTATGCATGTAAACGGAAAGTCTGTTAAATCAAAGCTTTACAGTGTTCCCGATTGCCAATCTATAGTTAAAAAGGCTGTGGTGGAAGCCATGAAAAGAAAATATAGAAGAGACTTGTTCCCTGAAAATGGCGCTACATATAAAATAGAGGCAGCTATATTAAAGGATATAGTAACTCTAACTTTAGATACCACAGGACCAGGGCTTCATAAAAGAGGTTATAGAGAATTAGCTGGGGAAGCTCCTATGAAGGAAACCTTAGCTGCAGCCCTTGTACTTTTAAGCAAGTGGGACCCTTCTAGAGTTTTAACAGATCCTTTCTGTGGTTCAGGAACCATTGCCATAGAAGCTGCTATGATAGGTAAGAACATGGCACCAGGACTTAACAGAAGCTTTGTATCAGAACAATGGGACATAATAGACCAAGAATTATGGGAAGATATAAGAAAGCACGCTAAAAATTCTATTAATAATAAAGAATTTAGAATTCTAGCCTCAGATATTAGCGGGAGAGTTCTACAAACTGCCAGAGAAAATGCTAAAAAGGCTGGAGTGGAAGACTATATTGCTTTTCAAAAAACAGATGTTAGAGAATTTTCTTCAAAGAAAAAGCATGGATTTATTATAACAAATCCACCTTATGGAGAAAGAATTGGTGAATTAAAAGAAGTTGAAGAATTATATAAAGATATGGGTGACACCTTTGAAAGGCTAAGCGATTGGTCTTACTTTGTAATTACTTCTCACACAGGCTTTGAGAAGTTCTTTGGAAAAAAATCCGATAAAAATAGAAAACTTTATAATGGAAGACTACTATGTTATTATTATCAGTATTTTGGCATGGAGCCAGAGAAAAAATGGAGTGATTTAAAAGAATAAAAATCTTTTAAATCACTTACAAGTTTTCTATGGAGTTTGCATTTAATATGAGCAAACTCCATGAGAAGCTAAGAATTATATAACTAAAGAATTTTTCCCTTATTAGACTTTATCTTATACAATTGTGAAAAAAGTAAAAACGTTATAGAAGCTATTACAAAATATCTTGCTGAATATAAGCTTATGCTCATATTTATATCAATATTTATAATATCCGCTAGGGTAGTTGCTATAGGTTTTGAAAATATAGCTATTGGTAATGCATATGAAAAAGATTTAAGAGCTGATTTCATGGTATCTTTTGATGAATTTGTCATTTTAGATTGTATTATAAAAGTTATAATACAAAGTACCGATGGTGTTATTAAAGAACTCAACTTAAATTGTAAATTGAAGGAAAATAACATATCCAAGGAAATCCACATGAGGATATAAATAATAAATTCTTCAATAAATCCTACAGATTTTAATACAAAACTCTTTGATTCATTGTATTCATTTATTGTGGAGTCACAAAACTCTTTATAATTATTTCCTAAAAACAAATTTATATCTTTACTTTCCTGTTGTGATTGGAGCATTACATCCAATAATTGTTGAAAAACTTCTTCTTTTTCAAAAAAACTTAAAGTACTTTTTCCTATATATTCTTCCATTTCTTTAAAAATCTCATGATTTGTTTTATTCAATTTTTTTTCTTCTCTAGCTCTTATTTTTAAAAGTTTTAACTCTAGGAACATAACTAACCCTCCAGTACATTTTCTACATTTTTTTTGATTTCATTCCAACTGCTGATGAAATCATATAATTCTACATTTCCTTTGTCTGTGACATAGTAATACTTTCTCATTGGGCCCAAAGGAGAAGGTTTCATAATGGAATAAATTAGTTCCTTTTTTTCAAGTCTTATAAGAATTGGATAAACACTGCCTTCTGTAATTTCTTTGAATCCAAACTTCATAAGCTTTTCACATATTTCATAGCCGTAAGTTTCGTTTTCGGATATTATTTTTAAGATACATCCTTCTAGTATACCTTTAAGCATTTGAGTATTCTGTGCCATTATATCACCTACCTTGTAATACATAATAGCTTAATAAAATAATACTATGACTACTATGTATTGTCAAGTAGCTAAAAATTCTATTTTATAAAGGAGTAAAGCACTACTACAATAGCTTAAAATACAACAATATTATATAAAAACTAAAGAAAAATGACAAAATGACGAAGAGATAAATGTTGTAAATTATTTTAAAGTGAAGGGAAGTATGAAATTGTCTATTAAGAAAAAGTTAATTAGTGGAATAGGAATAACTATATTTTTATTATATATGTTATTTTCATTTTTCACTGTGAGAGAAACAGAGCAAATAATTAAAAATAAAGAAAACGAAAATTATACATTAATATGTGAATCTATTAATAAATCAATTTATGATGAAATTGAACAAACTAAAATTGCAGTTATAGGTATTGCAAAAAATAAAGAAGTAGAAGAGGCTTTTGGAAAAAGGGATAGAAAAAAATTATTAGATATGCTGCTACCAGCTTATGAAGACATAAAGAAGAATGTACCGCAGTTTCAATTTCACCTCCCAGATTCTACATCATTTTTAAGAGTTAATGATCCAGGGAAATATGGAGATAGTTTAAAATCTTTCAGAATGACTGTTAATGAAGCAAATAAGGATAAAAAAGTTATAACAGGAATAGAAGAAGGTAAATCAGGTTATGGATTAAGAGTTGTAGCGCCTATTACATACAATAATAGTCATGTTGGAACAGTGGAATATGGTAAAGACTTCGGAGAAAGTTTTTTAAGTTCATTAAAGGATAAATATAATGGAGAATATTTCATATATAGTTTAGCTGATGAAAATAAATATCTATCAGGAACAACTGGAGATGATATTTGGAAAGTGAATTTAGATATAAATTCTAATATTAAAACTGGAAATAATATATTTTTAAAATCTTCAGATGAAAAATACGGCATTATGCTAGTTCCCTTTAAAGATTATAGTGGGGAAATAAAGGGATATATAAAAGTTATACAAGACAGAACTGAGATCATAAATGATATTAACTCCATGAAAACAAAAATGTACATATATTCTATGGTTTTCTCTATAGTAGTTTGTATATTTACTTTAATATTTATAGTTTATAGTTTAAAAGATATAGAAAAGCTATTACAGGCAATGAAAGTAGTAGAAACGGGAGATTTAACAAAGGATGTTCAAATTAATTCAAAAGATGAAATTGGGCAGCTTGCAGTTGGATTTAACAAAATGATGGAAAACTTAAGAGGGCTTATTGGAAATGTTCAACATATAACTTTACAAGTAGAAAATTCAACAAAAACCATAGGTTCTAATGTAGATGAAATAGGGGTAGCAAGTAATGAAGTAGCAAAAACAACGGAACAATTAGCTGTTGCTGCGGAAAAGCAAGCTCATGAGGCTATAGATAGTTTAAATGAAACTAACAATTTATCTAACAAAATTAAAGATGTTTTAGTATTTTCAAATAAAACTTTCGAAAATACTAACCATATGAAAAGTAAAGTCATAATTGGGATAGAATCAATTACTGAGCTTAAAGATAAATTTAATAACAATATAGAGGCATCTAAGAGTGTAAGTGGTGGAATAGACAAGCTAACAGATAAATCAAAATCTATAGGGATAATAGTAGAAACTATAACTTCTATAGCAGAGCAAACTAATCTGTTAGCACTAAATGCAGCCATAGAAGCAGCAAGAGCAGGAGAGCACGGTAAAGGATTTTCTGTTGTTGCAGGAGAAGTAAGAAAACTAGCAGAGCAAAGCTCCTCTGCAGCTAAAGAAATAAAGAAAATAATAGATGAAATTAGATATGTTATAGAAATTACGGAAGGTTCCGTAGATATGGCAAACAACGTAATACAAGAAGCAAATTCATGCTTGATAGAAACAGAAAAAGCTTTTAACGATATAAATATTGTAGCAAATGAAGCTGTATCTAATACAAATACTTTAAATAATTTTGTTGGAGAAATTAATATTTCTAAAGATAGAGTATTAAAGTCCATAGAGAATATTTCTAGTATATTAGAAGAATCTGCTTCATCAACAGAGGAGATAAGTGCATCCTCTGAGGAACAAGCGGCTTCTGTTCAAGAGGTAATAGCTTCAATTGAAGAGTTAAATAAAACTATAAAAACCTTAGAGAACTCCGTTGAATTATTTAGAGTATAATATAAAAAAATAATGTGATAAAATAGGATATTGTGGTTTTACGCCAAAGTAAAAAAATAGACTTGGGAATTTAAAAATTCCCAAGTCTATTTTTTCAAATAATTATTTTTGTAATTCCATCCATTCTTCTAAAAGGTATTCAAGCTTTAAGGATAGGTCTTCTTTTTTATTGTAGAATTCGTTTAATTTGCCATAATCCCTACAAAGGTTCATCTCTTCTTCAATGTTTTCTATTTCTTTTTCAATATGATCAATGTTTTCTTCAAGGGTTTTAATTTTTTTATCCGTATTTATTTTATTAGAATTAATCTTAGGTTTTTTGTTGTGAGAAGTTAAATCATCAACTTTGCATAGGGGCTTATACATAGCAGATTGCTCCATACACTTCTCTTTGTAATACTCATAATCTCCTTCGTAGGGTATGAGGTTTCCATCCTTTAGTTCAACAATTTTATTACAAAGAGAATTGATAAAGTATCTATCATGGGAAACAAACAAAATACTTCCTTTAAATTGTCTGAGAGTTTCTTCTAAGGCTTCTCTTGAAGGTATATCTAAGTGGTTTGTAGGTTCATCTAAAATCAATAAATTTACTTCGTGAAAAAGAAGTTTAGCTAAAACTAGACGACTTCGTTCCCCACCAGAAAGACTTTTAACCTTTTTAAAAACACTTTCACCAAAGAAAAGAAATTTAGATAGATATTCTCGAGCTTTTCCTTCAGTTAGCCATATATTTTCTTTAAAGCACTCTAAAACAGTGATGTTTTCATCACTGAATGTAACATTTTGAGGAAGATAACCTATATTTAAAGAACTGCCAATATTTATTTCACCGCAATCTAAATTATATTCACTCAAAATTATTTTAATAAGAGTAGATTTGCCACATCCATTATTACCTATTAAGGCAATTTTTTCCCCATTGATTAAATGAAAATTAGCCTTTTGTAAGAGGATTTTATCTCCAAAGGTTTTACAGCCATCCTTTAAAATTACTACATCCTTGCCAGAACGCTCACTAGCTTGTATATTTAGTTTAATATTTTCTTTATTTAACTTAGGTTTATCGATCTTATCCATTTTATCTAGCCTTTTTTCCATGGATGCTGCTTTTTTATATAAACTTTCATTATCTCCAATAGCTCCCCAAATTCTTAATCTTTTTATAGATTCCTCCATTGAGTTAATTTTCTTTTGCTGATTGTCGTAGGCTTGCTGTTGTAATAATAAATCAGTTTCTTTTTGCTTTACATAGTTTGTATAATTTCCTAAGTAAGTTTTACTTTTCATATCTTCTATTTCTATAATTTTTGATGAAACCTTATCTAGGAAATACCTATCATGGGATACTATTACTACTGTTCCTTTGTATTCTTTTAAATAATTTTCCAGCCATTCTATGGACTTTAGATCCAAATGGTTAGAAGGTTCATCTAATAAAAGAATATCAGGGGCTTGGAGTAATAACTTACCTAATAATACGGAGGTTTTTTCGCCACCGCTTAAAGAGGTAAATCGTCTTTCTTTAAAAGTTTGGGAAAAATCTAGTCCAACACATACTTTATTCATTCGTTCTTCTATTTCATATCCGCCCATCTGCTCATATTGCTCTTGTAAATTTGAATATTTATCTAAGGCTTTAGATAAATTTAGGTCAACTAAGTGAGCTAGGTCTTTTTCTAATATATTCATTTGGTTTAAAATATTGCTGTGTTCCTCAAAAGCAGCATTTAATACATCTAATACTGTTGAATCTTCATTGTAAGAAGGAATTTGGTCTACATATCCAAGTCTTATGCCTTTTTTATAAATTATATTTCCTTCATATTCTCCTTCAATACCCATTATCAACTTTAATAATGTACTTTTCCCAGCACCATTTTTACCTACTATACCAACTTTATCTCCTTCATTTATTTCCAAAGTTATATTATCTAAGACCTTAGTTCCTCCATAGAATTTATTTATATTATTTAATGCTAATGCTATCATTTATTATTAATCCTCTCCAAAATTTATTTTAGTTTTGTAAAATAAATAAGCCCATAAATCAATTTAGATTTAAAGGCTTACAGGAGAAAATCCATCAAAAAAGCTCTAAGGAATAACACCTTAGAGCAATTAATTTTATAATAAAAATCTCGTAGGTATTATACACTCAGTTTTCTAAAAATGGACGGACTTCTCCCGTAAAACAAGTAAATTCCATTTTTATCCACAGAACTGCTATATAATAACCATTCCATTACGAGACCCTCCTAAATACGATAATTACATAAATTATAACTTATAATAAGATTATTTACAATAATCTTATTGTAAGAAAATTTTAAAAAAGATATTGACAAAAATAAATTATATAAATATAATGAAAGAAAGTTTAAAATTAGATTATAGATTAACTGCGATGATGGAGACAAAAATATTCTAAAGTCGACTACAGAGAACCAACGGTAGCTGAGAGTTGGTGTTGATGTGAGTATATAATGATCACTCCAGAGCTTCTGAGTTTAAAGGCCGTTGCCCAGTAAACAAAGACGTTAACCAGCGATATATGGTTAGGGTTCACCGAAATAATAATTTATTAGAGGTCGACCTGAAATTAAGAGGCAATTATTTTTTATAATTGCAAATAAGGTGGTACCGCGGAAGTATAGTCTTTCGTCCTTAAAGTAAAATATTACTTTTAAGGATGAAGGACTTTTTTATTGTTTAAAAGTAGGATGTGTAAGTTTTTGGGCAAGTCTAAATATTTTACTTCAAAAAATATACTAAAATGTTATTAAAAGGGGGAAGTTATATGGTTCTATATGCAGAACTAAATCAAGGTATAGACAGTTTTGTAAGAATAGCAAATTTCTTGAGAAGAAAAAATATTGGGGTAAAGTCAGTGAATATGGAATCAGAAAATGATTCTAATATTAATTTAAAAATTGTTCTACAAGATGAGGCTTTAGTTAATTATGTAATCAATAATATATTAAAGCTAGAAGATGTAGAAAATATAAGAATAATGTAAGGGGGCTTTTAAAATGGCAAAGATGTATTATGAAAAGGATGGAGATTTAGAATTATTAAGGGGCAAAAGAGTTGGGATTTTAGGCTATGGCAGTCAGGGTCATGCTCATGCACTAAACCTAAAAGATAGTGGGGTGGAAGTATTAGTTGGCCTTTACGAGGGAAGCAAGTCTTGGAAGAAAGCTGAGGAAGATGGGCTTAAAGTAATGACAGTAGAAGAAGTTGCTAAAGAGTGTGATTTGCTCATGATGCTATTACCAGATGAAAAGCAAAGAAAAGTTTACGAAGAAAGTATATTACCAAATTTGACATTAGGAAAGGCTTTAGCTTTTGCTCATGGTTTTAATATTCATTTCAATCAAATAGTACCGCCTAAAAATATAGATGTGTTCATGGTGGCGCCTAAAGGACCAGGACATTTAGTTAGAAGAGTTTATGAGGAAGGAAAGGGGGTACCTGCTTTATTTGCTGTACATCAAGATTTTACTGGAAGTGCTAGAGAATTATCCCTTGCTTATGCAAAGGGTATAGGGGCAACTAGGGCAGGGGTACTGGAGACCACCTTTAAAGAAGAAACGGAAACAGATCTTTTTGGAGAGCAGGCAGTTTTATGTGGAGGAGTAACAGAACTTATAAAGGCAGGCTTTGACACCCTTGTAAAGGCTGGATATCAAAAGGAATTAGCCTATTTTGAATGTCTCCATGAAATGAAGCTTATAGTAGATCTTTTATACGAAGGCGGCTTTGAAAAAATGCGTTATAGTATAAGTGATACTGCAGAATACGGGGATTATATGGTGGGAAAAAGAATTGTAACGGAAGATACGAGAAAGGAAATGGAACAGGTATTAAAGGAAATTCAAAATGGTAAGTTTGCAAGAGAGTGGATTTTAGAAAATCAGATAAATAGACCTATGTTTAATGCCATAAAGAAAAAGGAATTAGAGCACCCTCTAGTGGAGGTAGGAAAAGATTTAAGAAAGATGATGAGCTGGATAGAAAAGTAGGGGGTAATAACATGAGAAGTGACGAATTAAAATTAGGGCTAACCAAGGCGCCCCATAGATCTCTTTTAAAAGCATCAGGATTTACAGAAGAGGAAATAAATAAACCTTTAGTGGGTATTGTAAATTCCTTTAATGAAATTGTACCAGGGCACATAGAACTTAGACAAATAGCTGAAGCCGTAAAAAGAGGAGTTTTAATGGAGGGGGGGACCCCTCTTGAGTTCCCAGCCATTGCAGTATGTGATGGTATGGCCATGAATCATGAAGGAATGAAGTATTCTTTAGTAAGCAGAGAAATAATAGCAGATAGCATAGAAATTATGGCTAAAGCCCACGGGTTAGATGGATTAGTACTTATACCAAGTTGTGATAAGGTGGTTCCAGGAATGCTTATGGCAGCGGCGAGACTTAATATACCAAGCATAATAGTCAGCGGAGGACCAATGCTTGCTGGAAAATTAGAAGGTAAAAAGATAGATTTAACTACTGTATTTGAAGGGGTAGGAAAGGTTTCTAATGGAAATATGGATTTAGATGAACTAAGTCTTTTAGAAGAACATGCTTGTCCGACTTGTGGTTCCTGTTCAGGAATGTTTACGGCAAATTCAATGAATTGTATGACAGAGGTTTTAGGTATGGCTCTTCCGGGAAATGCTACAATTCCAGCGGTATACTCTGCGAGAAAAAGATTAGCTAAGAAAACTGGTATGCAAATAATGAAGCTTATTAAAGAAAATTTACTGCCAAGAGATATCATGGAGGAAAAGGCTTTTGAAAATGCATTAACAGTAGATATGGCCCTAGGGTGTTCCACTAACACGGTTCTTCATTTAATGGCTGTTGCTAGTGAAGGAAATGTAAATTTAAATTTAGATATAATAAATGAAATAAGCCAAAGAATACCTAATTTATGCAAGTTAAGCCCTGGGGGACATCATCATATGGAGGATCTTTATGAAGCAGGGGGAATCTTGGCAGTTATGAATGAACTAAGTAAAAGAGACTTAATTCAATTAGAAAATAAAACAGTAAGTCTTTTAACTATGGGAGAATTGATATTAAAGGGAGAAAATAAAAATAAAGAGGTAATAAGGGATATAGAAAATCCCTATAGTCAAACTGGAGGAATAAAGGTTTTAAGAGGCAACTTAGCGCCAGAAGGAGCTGTGGTAAAACAGTCTGCTGTAGATGAAAAAATGATGCAGACAGTGGCCAAAGCTAGAGTTTTTAACTGTGAAGAAGAGTCAGTAGAAGCAATACTTAAAGGAGATATAAAAGCTGGAGATGCTGTGGTGATTTGTTATGAAGGACCAAAAGGAGGACCAGGTATGAGGGAAATGCTGACTCCTACTTCAGCACTGGCAGGAATGGGATTGGATAAAACAGTTTCACTAATTACTGATGGAAGATTTTCAGGGGGTACTAGAGGGGCAGCTATTGGTCATGTCTCACCAGAAGCTATGGAGGGCGGAACTATAGCTTTAGTTAAAGATGGGGATTTAATAAAAATAGATATACCTAATGGAATTTTAGAACTTTTAGTAGAGGAAGAGGAACTAGAAAATAGAAGAAAAAGCTTGAAAATAAAAGAAAGAGAATTAAAAGGGTATTTAAGTAAGTATTCGAAGCTTGTAAGTTCAGCTTCTCAAGGAGCAATATGTAAGTAAAATAAAAAGGGGGCTAAGAAGGAATGACTGGAGCAAAAATTTTACTAGAATGTTTGAAAGAACAAGGGGTGGATACCTTATTTGGATATCCAGGTGGGGCGGTTATTCCTCTATATGATGCTTTATATGACTATGAGGATTTTAATCATATAAGAACAGCCCATGAACAAGGAGCAGTTCATGGAGCAGATGGATATGCCAGGAGCACAGGAAAAGTTGGAGTTTGTTTTGTAACTTCGGGGCCTGGAGCTACCAATGCGGTGACAGGTATTGCTACAGCTTATATGGACTCTATTCCTTTAGTTATAATTACAGGGCAAGTAAGCACAACGCTTTTAGGCAAAGATTCCTTTCAAGAGGTGGATATAACAGGAATAACCTTTTCTGTGACAAAGCATAATTACTTAGTAAGAAAGGTAGAAGATTTATCTAAAACGATACATGAGGCATTTAAAATAGCCCAAAGTGGAAGGCCAGGGCCTGTACTTATAGATATACCCAAGGATATTTTTCTTGCAGAATATGCTTATGAAAAAATTAAACACCAAAACTCTATAAAGGAAGCTAAACCTTTAGATGAAAATTTATTGGAGGAAATAGTAAGGTTAATAAATAATTCAAGGAAGCCAGTAATTTATTCTGGTGGTGGTGTGGAAATTTCTAAGGCAGGGGGAGAGCTTATTGCTTTGGCTGAGAAGGGAGATATTCCGGTGGTAAATACACTAATGGCTCTTGGAAATATCCCTAGAAATCATAATTTATCTTTAGGCTTAGTAGGAATGCATGGCTTTAAGGAAAATAATTTGGCTGTTACAAATAGTGATTTGCTTATAGCCATTGGGGCAAGATTTAGTGATAGGGTAGTGAGCAATGCTAAAAGCTTTGCCTCTCATGCTAAAATTATTCACATAGATATTGATTGCAGTGAAATAGATAAAAATGTGGATGCTCATATATCTATGGTGGGGGATTTAAAAGCCATATTAAAAAGCATAGGTGAAAAGGTAGAGAAAAAGGACAATAGTTCCTGGATAGAAGAAATAAATAGCTTTAAGGTAAAAGAAAAGAGTAACGAAGAGGAGTTTTCGCCGAAAAATATTTTGAAATCCTTCAATAAAATATTAGGAGAAAATTCCCTGGTAGCTACAGATGTGGGGCAACATCAAATGTGGGCAGCTCAGTATTGGGATTTTAATACACCAAAATCCTTTATAACCTCTGGAGGCCTCGGAACCATGGGTTTTGGCATGGGTGCAGCCATAGGAGCAAAGGTTGGAAATCCAGAAAAGGAAGTATTATTGGTTACTGGAGATGGTAGCTTTAGAATGAATTGCAATGAACTATTTACCATTCATAGGTACAATATTCCAATAACTATACTTATGATGAACAATAAAACTCTAGGAATGGTAAGGCAATGGCAAAGAATGTTTTGTGGAGCAAGATATTCTGAGACAGATATGGAAGATTTTAATTATGTAAAATTGGTAGAAGGTTATGGTATTGAAGCTTATAAAGCTTCCTCTATGGAAGAGTTAAAAGGTATTTTAGGAAAAGTAGAAATAGGAGTAAAACCCTTATTCATAGAGTGTCAAATAGATAAAGAAGAAAGCGTGTATCCTATAGTTCCACCAGGGAAACCAATTTATAATGTTGTAATATAAGGGGGCAATTAAATATGACAAGTTATGTATTTTACCAAGGAGAAATAGTAGATGAAAAGGAAGTTTCCATAAGTATTAGGTGTAAGGCTTTTAATTATGGATTAGGATGCTTTGAGGGAATTAGAGCTTATTATGATGAGGAAACTGGGCAACTTTATACCTTTAGAATGAAGGAGCATTATGAAAGGCTCTTAGAATCCTGTAAGATTTTATATATGAATATACCATATACAGCAGATGAGCTTTGTGAGGCCACCTTAGAATTGCTGAGGAAAAATAATTTTAAAACTTCTACTTATATAAGACCAGTAGTTTATAAGGGATCTGAAAATTTATTTCCAACTCTGTATGATGAGGATAATAGACTTTTGATATATTGTCAGCCTTTAGGTAAGGCTTCGGAAAAGGAAAGTTTTAAGGTAATGGTATCTTCATGGAGAAGAATTTCAGATAATATGATACCAGCTAGAACTAAGCCTATAGGAGGATATTTAAACTCAGCTTTAGCATCTTTAGAAGCACTACAGAATGGTTATGATGAGGCTATACTTCTTACGGATTCAGGATATGTTTGTGAAGGACCTGGGGAAAATATATTTATATATAAAAATGATAAACTCATAACTCCGCCACCTTCAGATAATATTCTAGAAGGGATTACTAGAAGAACCGTTATGGAGATAGCTAAAAATGAATTAGGATTAGAAGTGGTAGAAAGAAGTATAGCTAGAACTGAATTATATTCAGCTAAGGAAATATTCTTTAGTGGAACGGCTATGGAGGTTACCCCTGTTATAGAAATAGATAAAAGAAAAGTAGGGGATGGAAGAGAAGGGGAAGTTTGCAAAAAAATTAAAGAGCAATTTTTAGGATTAACTATGGGGAAAAATCCTAAATATGCATCCTATTGCAAAGGGGTATACTAAATTAGAGGGGGCTACAAATGATTATAAATAATACACTAAAGCTAAAACATATATTAGAAGCGAGAGAAAGAATAAAAGATATTTGTATAAATACAAAGTCAATATATAGTAGTGAGTTTTCAAAGGAATGTGGAAATGAAGTATACATAAAACCTGAAAACATTCAACTTACAGGATCCTTTAAAATAAGAGGGGCTTTAAATAAAATAAAAAAACTAAGTGAAGAAGAAAAAAGTAGAGGATTAATAGCTGCTTCAGCAGGAAATCATGCTCAGGGAGTTGCTTACTCTGCAAATAAATTGGGAATAAAAGCTACCATAGTAATGCCTAAAACCACACCTTTAATAAAGGTACAGGGAACTAAAAATCATGGGGTAGAGGTAGTTTTAGCAGGAGACTGCTATGATGAAGCCTATGAAGAAGCTAAAAGACTAGAACAGGAAAAGGGTTATACTTTTATACATCCCTTCAACGATTTAGATGTAATGGCAGGTCAGGGAACCATAGCCCTTGAAATCCTAGAGGAAATGAAAGATGTGGATGCCATATTAGTACCTATTGGAGGGGGAGGGCTAATAAGTGGTGTTGCAATCGCTGCAAAGTCAATAAATCCTAATATAAAAATAATTGGAGTAGAGGCAGAGGGAGCTAAAGCCATGAAGCTTTCCTTAGATTCAGGGAAGTTAGTAAATTTACATTCTGTGGACACTATTGCCGATGGGGCAGCAGTAAAAAATCCTGGGGATATTGCTTTTGATATTGTAAAAAATTATGTGGATGAAATCCTAACCGTTGAAGATAGTGAGCTTATGGAAGCAGTGTTCATACTACTGGAAAAACACAAACTTGTAGCAGAAGCTACAGGAGTACTATCTTTAGCAGCTCTAAAGAAATTAAACTTTAAAAATAAAAAGGTGGTTTCTTTAATTAGTGGAGGTAACATAGATGTAGTTACCATGGCATCACTACTAAACTGCGGTTTACTTTCTAGAGGAAGGATATTTTGCTTTTCAGTAAAACTTAAAGACACTCCAGGACAACTTTTGAAAATAGCTGAGATTTTAGCAAGATTAGGAGCCAATGTAATAAAGCTAGAGCATAACCAATTTAAAGCAGTGGATAGGTTAAAGCATGTAGCTCTAGATGTTACCGTAGAAACTAATGGTAATGAACATATACAAGAAATTAGTAAAGCTCTATATAATGAAGGGTATGATATTGTTAGGGTTTATTAAAAAAGTGGATAATGAATATTGAAAATATTGGTATTATCATTTTAATTGAAGTATAATAATAATGAATTCTTGTAATTTATTGTAATATATACATTGCTTTAGCGGAGTATATTAGACGAAGAAAAATGACGCGAGCAGCACTTGATTTACAGAGCAGAGATATTAAGGTTACTGATGTTGCGATGAAATATGGCTATGATTCACCAACTGCTTTTACAAGAGCATTTAAGAGCGTTCATGGTACTTCACCGTCAGAGGCAAGATCTAACGGTACAAAGATGAAGGCATTTCCACCAATCAGCTTCAAAATATCAATAAAAGGAGATGTGGAAATGAACTATAGAATTGAAAAGAAAGACGCATTTAGAGTAGTTGGTGTAATTCCCGCAATATGTTCTTTGATGTGTAAAGAGCCATTTGGTCTTTTAGGTGTTAGCTCTTGTATGAATGGTAAAGACTTTGATTATTATATTGCAGTAGCTACAGATAAAGAGGTTCCTAACGGTATGCATGAGTATACTGTTCCTCAATGCACTTGGGCTATTTTTGAATCAGTAGGACCATTACCAGAGGCTCTACAAAACCTCCAAAGACGTATTGTGACAGAGTGGCTTCCAACGTCTGGATACGAATATTCCAATGCACCAGATATAGAAGTATATTTTGATGGGAATCAACAATCAGAAGATTATAAGTGTGAAGTATGGTTGCCTATTATCAAAAAAGTATAATCGCTATTGAAATTAGGAGAATGGAGAAATTAAGATGGTACATGTTGTATATTGTGATGATAAAGAAAAAGTATTGGAGAAAATCCTTGATGGAACTAAAACTATGGTTATAAGAGCAGCAGCTGGTAGGAAAATACCGCATAGTAGAGTCTTTGAAGGCGATCCCCTGTACTTTATGAAGAAAGGCACTGGGCAAATATCTGCTACTGCTTCTGTTGTAAGTGTGCAAAATTATGTGAAGTTATCAGAAGAAGAAATTAATAGAATAATGATCGAAAACCAAGATAAACTTAACTTATCAGAAAAACAAAGAATAAGATGGCACAAGAAGTGTATTTGTTTGGTTGAGTTTAGTAATGTTAAGCAAATAACACCATTAGCATTTGACCATCAAGGCAATATGGATGACTGGCTAATAATTGAGAAAATAGAAGATGTAGTTGTTGGAACAAGTATTCCCTATAACTATGAAAAATCTAGATTTTAACATCTAAACATTACAACACATTTTTCTAATATTGTTAGAGGAAACTAAACAATTAATTTAAAAACCTATGACTTATGCTTACAGTAAAATGTACCCTATAGAGTAGACAATCAATAAAGCCTACTATATAGGGTTTATTTTATGTTACATGTATATATTCTTATAACTATCATTCAGTTTCAAAAAATCGTTTTTTAAATATATTGCAGTATATAGGATGTGTTCTTTCTATATTCTGTATTTTATACTTATCTTTAATTCTACGTTTGTTAATTTCTATTTAATACATCATTGACAGATATATCGCATCATGATATATTATATATATCATGATGCGATATATTGGAGGTTGATAGATTTGGATAACACTACACCTTTGACAGAAGCTTTATTTTATATTTTACTAGCTGTACGAAGGCCAAATCATGGATATGGAATTATTCAAGATGTAAATGAAATGACAGATGGAAGGGTAACATTAGGACCAGGAACCTTGTATGGAGCTATTAATTCAATGCTTACAAAAGAATGGATCAGCTTGTATAGTGAGGATAAGGAATCTAGAAAGAAAAAGGAATATCTTATTACAGATATAGGTAAACAAATATTTAAAACCGAAGTGAAAAGGTTAAATGAGCTTATAAAAAATTCTAAAAAGATGGATGATTAGGGGGGAGTGAATATATGTTAAAATTCAAACTATATTATGACAAAGATGAAGAAGAAGATTGGTTGAAGAAAATGTCTTTAAATGGATGGGCATTCAAAAAATTCTTTCTTGGTTTTTATACTTTTGAAAAATGTGAGCCTGGAGAATACAACTATCAAATAGACTTGCTTGATAATTGGAATGGTGACAAAGATGACTATGCAGCTTTTATGGAGGATACAGGAGTAGAAGTCATAGATCAATGGTGGAGATGGGTATATTTACAAAAAAAAGCATCGGATGGCCCCTTTGAAATGTATACAGATGTAGAATCAAAAATCACTCATTACAATAAGATTAAGAATTTTTTCAAAGTAGCTCTAGTTATAGAAGTCATTTGTTTCTTTATTGAATTTATGGCAACAATTAAAACTGGTTATTATATTTTCGGAATGTTTACAATATTACTTGGGGCAATATCCTTAGCAATATTAAAAATAGTTTGGAAATGTAAGTGGAAAATTGAACAATATAAACAAGAGAAAAATATGTAATGATATAAGAAAAGCAGTTGTTGATAGAATAAAAAGTCCTAGGAAATATAATAAAAATATCTCCTAGGATTTTATTCTTCCATGCACACAATTATTTGTGCGTTGTCTCTCGGATTTCACCAATCTATTCTAAATAGTGTCCTTCTAAAATTTAGTTCCCACTATACAATTTTTGTAGTCCACTTCTCGCAGTTCCAAACTTCTGTCACTACATCCTGATAAAATTCTGGTTCGTGGCAGATAATTAGAACGCTTCCTTTGTAAGCTTTTAGAGCACGTTTAAGTTCTTCTTTAGCATCTACATCTAAGTGGTTTGTTGGCTCGTCTAGTACTAGTAGATTAGTTTCTCTATTAATTAATTTACATAATCTAACCTTAGCTTGCTCTCCTCCGCTTAGCACTACTACTTTACTTTCTATGTGCTTTGTAGTAAGTCCGCATTTAGCAAGGGCAGCACGAACTTCGTATTGAGTAAAGGAAGGGAAGTCCCCCCACACTTCTTCTATACAAGTCTTGTAATTGGCATCTTTAATTTCCTGCTCAAAGTATCCAATGTGAAGATAGTCACCTAATTCTACTTCACCAGACAATGAAGGAATTTGACCTAAAATACTTTTTAAAAGTGTAGTTTTTCCAAGGCCGTTTGCTCCTATAAGAGCAATTTTTTGTCCACGTTCCATACGAAGATTTAAGGGACTAGATAAAGGCTCATTATATCCAATTACTAAATCCCTTGTTTCAAAGAGCATTTTTCCTGAAGCCCTAGCTTCTTTGAAATTAAATTCTGGTTTTGGTTTTTCCTTTGAAAGCTCTATAACTTCCATTTTATCAAGCTTCTTTTGTCTAGACATAGCCATGTTTCTAGTAGAAACTCTTGCTTTATTTCTAGCAACGAAGTCTTTTAAGTCATCAATTTCTTGTTGTTGTTTTTTGTAAGCAGCTTCTAATTGTTGTTTTCTTGCTTCATAAACCTTTATAAAGTCATCATAGGTTCCAACATAACGATTGAGTTCTTGATTTTCCACATGATAAATAAGGTTAATAACGCTATTTAAGAATGGTATATCATGAGAAATTAAAATAAAAGCATTTTCATAAGCTTGAAGATAACGCTTAAGCCATTCTATATGTTGTTCGTCTAAGTAGTTAGTAGGCTCGTCTAATAGAAGGATATCAGGTTTTTCTAGTAATAATTTAGCTAGTAAAACCTTAGTTCTTTGACCACCACTGAGATCACTAACATCTTTGTCAAGTCCTATATCAACTAGCCCCATTCCCCTTGCTACTTCATCAACCTTTGCATCTATAATATAAAAGTCATTGTGATCTAAGATATCTTGAATTGTACTAGTATCCTCTAATAATTTTTCTAATTCTTCAGGTGAGGCTTCACCCATCTTGTTATATATTTCATTCATTTCTGTCTCTAAGTCAAAAAGATATTTAAAAGCATTTTTTAAAACATCTCTAATTGTCATTCCACGTTCTAGGGCTGTATGCTGGTCTAAATATCCAACTCTCACACGTTTTGCCCATTCAACTTCCCCTTCATCACATTCAAGTTTTCCTGTGATTATGTTCATGAAAGAGGATTTTCCTTCTCCGTTGGCACCAACTAATCCAATATGCTCACCCTTTAATAGTTTGAAGGACACATTATTTAATATAGCTCTATCGCCAAAGCCATGGCTAAGATTTTTAACTGATAAAATACTCATTTTTCAATTCCTTTCTAAACGGTTTGTAATTAAAAAATATACATAAAGATTATATATGATTAGACAATTTTTTTAAAGGAAAATTATAATATTTAATATTTTTTATGTTATAGTGATAGTATAAGTTTTGCATATAGGAAAGCCTTCACTTCACAAAATAAGTCTAATATTTCTGTTGTTTAAAACATCTAAGACTTCTAAACTCGCTTCGCTCAAACATAGAAGCCTTTATACGGTGTTTCAAAGTCAGAAATAAAGACTTTTTAATACTTCTTCAATGCTTTCTACAAAGCAAATCTTATACTATAATTAAAATTAAAGATATTTTATAAACAGTCTAGTGTCAAGGAAAGGAACGTATTATGAATATTATAAGTTTAGAAAATATATGTAAAAGTTATAGCGAAAAGGCTTTATTTAATAATATAAATTTAGGTATTAATGAAGGGGATAAAATTGGGGTAATTGGAATAAATGGCACTGGGAAGACTACTTTGCTAAAAGTTATTGCAGGGATTGAAAGCTATGAGACAGGAAGAATTATAAAAGGAAGCTCAGTAAATATTGAATACCTTTCACAAAATCCACATTTTCATGAGGAAGCTACTGTCCTTGAACAGGTTTTTAAGGGGAATTCTCCTGTAATGACTTTAATAAGGGAGTATGAAAAGGCTTTAGAAGATGAAAATGCTAAGGATAACCTTATTACAAGCCTTACAAGTAAAATGGATAGCATGAATGCCTGGAGCATAGAAAGTGAAGCTAAAGCTGTGCTAACTAAACTAGGTATAACGAATTTTAATGCAAAAGTTGGAACTTTATCTGGAGGGCAGAGAAAGAGAATAGCCCTAGCGTCATCACTAATTACTCCTTGTGAGCTATTAATTTTAGACGAACCAACAAATCATCTAGATAATGAAACCATTGATTGGTTAGAAGAGTATATAAATAAAAGAAGAGGAGCTCTTCTTATGGTTACTCATGATAGATATTTTTTGGACAGAGTTGTAAATAAAATTGTAGAAATAGATAAAGGTAATCTTTATACCTATAATGGTAATTATGAAAACTTTGTTCAAAAGAAATTAGAAAGAGAAGATATGTCAAGAGCTACTGAGGAAAAAAGGCAAAACTTATTAAGAAAAGAACTGGCTTGGATAAAAAGAGGAGCAAAGGCTAGAAGTACTAAACAGAAGGCAAGAATTGATCGTTTTGAAAAATTGCAGGATGCAGCTGTAGATTTAACTGAAGAAAAGATTCAAATTTCTGTAGGTGGAAGCTATTTAGGTAAAAAAGTTATAGAAATTAATAATATAAATAAATCTTATGAAGATAGAAAACTCATAGAGGATTTTAGTTATATATTTACTAGAACTGATAGAATTGGAATTATAGGGCCTAATGGTATGGGTAAATCAACTTTAATTAATATAATTTGTAATAAAATTAAGCCAGACAGCGGGGAGATTGAAGTTGGAGAAACAGTGAGAATAGGACTATTTTCTCAGGAAACCAACCATATGGATGAAAATTTAAGAGTTATTGAGTATATAAAAGAAGGTGGAGAAGTTTTAACCACAAAGGAAGGACTTAAAATAAGTGCCTCTCAAATGCTAGAAACCTTTTTATTCACTCCCTCAATGCAGTGGACTCCTATTTCTAAGCTTTCAGGGGGAGAGAGAAGAAGATTGTACCTATTAAGAGTTCTTATGGAAGCTCCTAATGTATTGTTTTTAGATGAACCTACAAATGACTTGGATATTCAAACCTTAACAATATTAGAAGACTACCTTGACAATTTTCCAGGAGCAGTTATGGCGGTTTCTCATGATAGATATTTTTTAGATAGAATGGCAGAAAAAATATTCTCCTTTGAAGGATATGGAAAAATAGTTCAATATACAGGAAACTATTCTGATTTCAAAGAAAGTAACAATAATGTTCCAGTAGTTGAAGTAGAAGATAAAGTTAAAAGTATTAATATAGAAAGAAAAAAAGATAAAGCTTTAAAATTTTCTTATAAGGAACAGAGAGAATATGATGAAATTGATGATGTGATTGCTACAATTGAATTAAAATTAGAGGAAATTGAAAGTGAAATCACAAATTCCTCTACTAATTATAGCTTATTACAAGAACTATTAGAGAAAAAAGAAGAATTAGAAAAACAATTAGAAGAAAAGATGGAAAGATGGGTTTATTTAAATGAAATAGCTGAAAAGATTCTTCAAGAAAAGAGTGATAATTTCGATAAAAAATAATATTAAATTATTATTGTAGACATGTAATAACAAAAAAGTTATAATTAAATTAAATATAGAATTAAAATCCGACAAAGGCAAACTTAGGGAAACTTAAGGACGCAAAGCTAAAGGGGCTAAGACTATGTATAGTTATGCCAGCCAGTTGCCGAAGAGAGTCAATACCACAAGTGTGTTAAAGCTGCTCTTTTGAGCGGCTTTTTATCTCTTCCATTCTTTTATTTTTACTATGGATTTTAGTTCACCAAAAATAAAAAGAATAATAGGAGGTATTTAGAATGAAGAAACTTATTGTTTCAATTACCATGGCTAGTTTATTGTCATTTAACACAGTAGCTCATGCTGCTACAGAGGGTGTACAAGTAAATCCAGGAGTAACACCTGATAGTATTTTTTATACTGTTGACAAGTTATTCGAAGATTTGCAATTATCCCTAGCATCTAATACAGAAAAAGAGGCAGAGCTTTTATTAAAATTTGCAAAAGAGCGTCTTGCTGAAGCTAAAGAAATGACTGCTCAAGAAAAGAGCGAATTTGTACAAGCTGCTATTGAAGATTATATGAAAACAATAGGTGAGGCTCAGGAAAAAGTAACAGAAGTAATTACAAA
This sequence comes from Clostridium malenominatum, assembly GCF_039521365.1. Lineage (NCBI taxonomy): Bacteria > Bacillati > Bacillota > Clostridia > Eubacteriales > Clostridiaceae > Clostridium > Clostridium malenominatum. Next base: position 190,900 of record NZ_BAAACF010000003.1, on the reverse strand, counting down.
TGAAAATGTAGATGAGGAAGTAAAAGAAAAATTAAACACTGAATTAGAAGAAGGAGTTCAAATTGATGAAGAAGTCAAGGAAGAACTAAGTGATGATAAAAAAGAAGAGTTAGATGAAAAAACTGAAGAAGTGGTTTACACTGCAAAGGTTGTAAAAGATATTGATAAAACAGTTGTACAAACCCTAAGAGAACAAGGACTAGGTTTTGGACAAATAGCTAAAATTGCTTCACTATCAGAGGCTAGTGGAAAGTCAATTGATGAAATATCTGTTCTTATTACAGAAAAAGGTATGGGATTAGGAAATATTGCAAAGGAATTAGGAATTCACCCTTCTGGAAAAGGAAATTGGGTAAAAGATAAAGCTGATAAAGTAGAAGAAGATAAAGATGATGAAGAAGATGTAGATGATATAGAAAATAATGATGATGTGGAAGATACTGACGACGTAGAAGATAATGATGAGGATAAAAAAGAGCCTGTAACAGAAAATACTACATTAGTACAATTAAAGACCCAGGAAAATACCAAGTTACCAGAGGCTAAAAAGTCAGAAATTGAAAAAGAAGCAGAGAATAAAAAAAATGAACTAAAGAAAAAAGAAGAGGAAAAAAATAGAGAAGAATTAAAGAAACAAGAAGAAGCTAAAAGGGAATTGGAAAAACAACAAGTTGAATTGAAGAAAAAAGAAGAAGAAAAAGCTAAAGAGGAATTTAAGAAACAGGAAGAAATAAGAAAAGAAGAAGAAAAGAAACTTAAAGAAGAAATAAAAAATCAGGCAGAAAAGAAAGTTAAAGAAGAAAAGAAAGTTAAAGAAGAAAAGAAAGTTAAAGAAGAAAAGAAAACTAATAACTAATTTTTGTGGTTGAAGATAACCTCCGCAAAAAAAGGTTTAAGCCGTATATACCTAGTGTATATACGGCTTTTTAATTCCCTGAAAAGGATTTGTAAAGTGATTCCAATTATTATTCTTGTATATGTTTATCAATAAGAGATAAATTAATTAATTACCTACAATTTAACATTTTTTCCTGGTTATCAAAAATTCTTACAAATTTAATTGCATAGATATCACACATTAACTGATCGTTAGTACCAGATTCTCTAATAACAATATAACTAATACCAACTTCGAGAAGCACGCCTTCACGGTCGATTAGCATATTAGTTCCTATCAAAAACTCAATTTTAATATATTTTCCAATTTGCGTTTTTAGCCATCCTTGAGTATAATTTATATCTGTTTGAACAGGTGGACCTGGCTGAAGGGTAAAATCTGGACCACCAGTAGTTCCGCCAGGTGGGATAACCTCTCTAGTTTGAAGAGGATCAATATCCTCTAAATCAAAATCTTCTACGGGAATCTCATCCCACATTGGGTATTCATAATAATCATTAGGCATTCTTGTAAACAAATTATAGGCCTCCTTATAAATTATATAATAATTTTATTTGTTGACTAAGTTTGTGCATAAAGTGCTGTAGGGTTGTAAAAACAATGATTTACAACTCTTACTTGAAAACGACCACTGCCGTTACGGGGGAAAGTGTATATACAAGTTGGTATAAATGGATTAAAATACCATAAGGCAGCTCCTGTTGTAAATAGTCTATTTCCAGAAAGAGCCCAATCGGCAATTTGGTAGTGAATATCTTCTGGTGGACTTCCCCAAATAGTTTGAGGATTAGGCAAACCTCTTAAAACAGAGGTAGCACAGTCAAATTGGCCCTGTTGAAATATAACTTTTCTAATGTCACCTTGACCAAGCCTTTGATATTCACCATAAGGTACATTAACTCTATTCATAACAACAGAAGCAACAGCTTTCATCCCATTTTCGCCCTCGCCGCCAGCTTCACATTTTATAATTCTAGCAAGCAGCTCACGATCACTATAAGCCACTAATTTCATCTCCTTATTAAAGCTACTATATTATTATATTTACTTATATAGGAAAAAGTTACTAATAAATGAAAAAAACTATGATGAATTTTTCAAGTTAATATATCAAAAAACTAAAGAACCAAAAAACTAGAAAACTAAGGAAAATAAGTCTATAATTAATTAAAAAGGGGGAGATTTATATGAAGATAGCAGTTATTGCAGGTACACCTGTAGACACAAACATGGGTATAGAATTCTTAGAAGAACAGGGACATGAGGGCATGGCCTATCCTATTTCCCAAACACCAGAGGAGCAATCTCTTCTTCAGGTACTTTATGCAGATAAGCTAAGGGAAATGGTTAAGGATAGAATAAAAGATATTAAAGCAAAAGAAATAAAAAACATATTTGTTTATTGTAATTCATTGAGTGCGGCAGTGGATATGGACAGTCTAGCAAAAGAATTTAACATTAACATTATTACACCTCTTCAAGTATATAGAGAAATGGGAGAAAAGTTTAAAACTATTGGTCTTCTTGCGGCAAATAATCAAAGTACCTATGGAATTGAAAAGGTAATTCAAAGTAGTAATCCTAATGCTTATATTATAGGGGTTGGGTTACTTCCTTTAGTAAAGGCTATTGAAAGCAAAATAACTCCAAAAGAAATAATGGATACATATTCATTAGACAAAATTATAGAGTTTATGGAAAGCTTTAAATGTGAAGGGATAATCTTAGGCTGTACTCATTTTCCTTATGTTTATAAAGAGCTGAAGGAAAAGACTTCAATTCCCATAATTGACCCAGCTATGAAAATGTTAGGGAAATTGGAATTGGAATAATTATAAAATTAAGATACATAATATATTCAAAGTATAAAATGTTTGGAGGGAATACTTTGAATGAAGGATTAGTAGTTATAGTACGCTCAGTAATTAGCTTTTTTTCTTTGCTTATTTTCACAAAAATTCTTGGAAAGCAGCAGATAAGCCAATTGGCGTTTTTTGACTATGTTCTTGGTATTACTATAGGTTCCATTGCAGCTACATTAACCACAGACTTGTCTAGCAGGGCATGGCCTCATTGGGTAGGACTCATAACTTGGGCGGTTTTGAGCTATTTAATGGAGGTTATCACTATGAAGTGGATAAAGGTAGGGGAATATGTGGATGGAAAACCTACAATCGTAATAAAGAAGGGTAAGATAATGGAAGATTCTTTAAAGAAGATGAAATTTAGGGCTGCCGACCTATTAAGTCTTTTAAGGAATAAAAATGTATTTGATTTAAGTGAAATAGAATATGCAATTTTAGAAACCAATGGGGAAATATCTATAATGTTAAAAACTGAGCATCAACCATTAACGCCTAAGGATATGAAAATTAAAACGGAGCCCTTAGCTTTAGGAACAGAATTAATATATGATGGAGTAGTTTTAGATGAAAATTTAAGAAGTATTAATAAAGGAAGAAAGTGGCTTATGAGTGAATTGAAAAAATATAATGTTAAAGAAGTATCGGAAGTATTCTTGGCTTTCATAAATCCTACAGGAAGCTTGTACATTGATAAATATAATGATCGTATTCATAGGAGAAATAAAAATGAGTAAATTTATACAAAAGGCCATACCTATTATTATACTTTTAGTTTTCATAGTAGTAATGCTAAGTGGAAACTATTTGAAAAGACCTTTGTCAAAGGAGGATAATCTTCCACAAGCTATTCAAATAGTTATGAAAAATGTTAGTGAAAATAGATGGGAGGAAGCTTCTAAAAATACAGAAGCATTAGGCCATATATGGACTAGAATAATAAAAAGAGTTCAATATAGCTCTGAAAGAGATGAAATAAATGCCTTAAGTACAAATATAGCAAGGCTTAATGGAGCAATTTTAAGTAGAGATAAGAGTTCTGCGTTAATAGAGTTAAGTGAAGCTCATGAACATTGGGTAAATCTGGGAAGATAAACGATGATTTAGTTGACAACCTTATAAAAAGAATTATATTGTATAATTATATATAGTATTTAAGGAAATATTATCTAATAAATTATAAGGTAGGAGAAATTATATGAATATTATCATAGCCGGAGCTGGTAAAGTAGGCTACGATTTAGCAGAAAATCTAGCAAAGGAAAATCATAATGTGGTTATAATAGATAAAAATCCACAAATTTTAATGAAAGCAGAAGAAAATCTAGATGTAATGTGTATTAAAGGCAGTGCTACTAGTACTAATATACTTTTAGAGGCAGGAGTAAAGGAAGCAGATTTACTTATGGCTGTTACAGGTAGTGACGAAATTAACATGGTATGTTGTCTCACAGCAAAAAAATTAGGTATATCATATACTATTGCAAGAATTAGGGATCCTGAATATGCCAAGGAGTTATCCTCACTAAAAGAAGAACTAGAACTTGAAATGGTAATCAATCCAGAGCTAGCAGCGGCAGATGAAATAGCACAATCTCTTAATTTTTCTCCAGCAATGAACGTGGAGAGTTTTGCAAAGGGAAGAGTGAAGATGATTGGTTTAAAAGTCACTAAGGATATGGGCTTTGAAGGAAGAAGCTTAAGAAACATTCTACATAATACAGGAATTTCAGTATTAGTAGGAGTTGTTGTTAGAGATAATGAAGTAATTGTACCTAATGGGGACTTTAAACTTGAAGAAAACGATAGTATTTATGTTATAGGAAAGTCTTCAAGCTTATATAATTTTTGCAAGTTAGCAGGCTTAATGCCTTTAAAATTAAAGAATATAATGGTTTTAGGAGGAGGAAGAATATCTTATTATCTAACTAATATTTTAACAGATATGGGAATGAAGGTTAAAATTATAGAAATAGATAGAGAAAGATGCATTGAACTTTCAGAACTTCTTCCTAAAGCCCTTATCATAAATGCAGATGGAACGGATGAAGATATTCTTTTATCTGAAAATCTACGGGATATGGATGCGTTTATCGCAGTAACGGGCATTGATGAAGAAAATCTTTTATCTTCGCTTTTAGCAAAGGGAAACGGAGTGAAAAAGGTTATAGCTAAAAACAGCAGGACTAACTATATGAACCTTTTAAGCAATTTAGGTATTGACCATATTATAAGTCCTAAAAAAATTACTACAGACCAAATATTAAAATACATTAGAGGAGATAAAATAGAGTCCTTATATCGTATAGTAGAAGGAAAAGCTGAAATAATAGAGTTTGTAGCCGGTAAGAAAGATGCTTACTTAAACAAACCTTTAAAAAATATAAAGTTTAAGGAAAACTCTATAATTGCTACAATAGTTAGAAGGAATGACATTATAATCCCCAATGGAAATGACTCCATAGTTCAAGGAGATAGAGTGATTGTAATCTCAAAAGGAAAAAATATTAATAGTATGGAAGAATTAGTGTTGAGCATAAATGGAGGAGTAGAAAATGAATTTTGGAATGGTCTTAAAATACTTGGGGATTTTATTAATAAGTGAAGCCATAATAATGACACCGTCCCTTTTTGTTTCGATTTTGTACAAGGGATATGATATTAACGCCTTTGTGAGTACTATAGCTATACTTTTTACGGTAGGATTCTTAGCTTTTGCAGTTAAACCAAAGAACAAAAATATTTATGCTAGAGACGGCTTTGCCATTGCTGCTCTTGGATGGATATTAATCTCCTTTTTTGGAGCTTTACCTTTTGTGTTCAGTGGAGCAATACCTTCCATTATAGATGCATTTTTTGAAGCAAGCTCAGGGTTCACTACTACAGGAGCTAGTATTTTAACGGAAGTGGAGGGTTTACCTTATGGACTTTTGTTTTGGAGGAGCTTTACCCATTGGGCAGGAGGAATGGGAGTATTAGTTCTTACTCTAGCCTTACTGCCCACTATTGGTGGAGGAAGCGTTCAAATAATGAAAGCAGAGAGTCCAGGGCCCACACCAGGAAAAATTGTACCTAAAGTAGGTCATACTGCAAAAATTTTATATATGATTTATTTTTCCATAACAATTGTACAGATAATACTTTTAATGCTCACAGGCATGCCACTGTTTGATTCTTTAGTTAATACCTTTGGTACAGTAGGAACAGGAGGATTTTCTGTTAAGAATCTAAGTATAGGAGCGTATAATAATGTTCATGCAGAAGTTATAACAACAATTTTTATGTTGGCTTGTGGTGTGAACTTTACATTATATTATCAAATGATTAAAGGAAATATTAAAGAAGCTTTTAAAGATGAAGAGTTTAAACTTTACATAGGAGTAGTCCTTACTTCTATAATTTTAATAACTATAAATATTTACGGAAATATATTTAGCAGCCTAGGACAAGCATTAAGACATTCATCTTTCCAAGTGGCCTCTGTTATAACTACTACAGGCTATGCTACTACGGATTTTAATCAGTGGCCAGGGTTTAGCAAGATTATACTAATACTATTAATGTTTATTGGAGCATCTGCTGGATCTACTGGTGGAGGTATAAAGAATATTAGAATACTGCTACTTTTTAAATCCATGAAGAGAGAATTATTTAAAATAATTCATCCGAGGGCAGTTTACACCGTTAAATTTGGTGGTAAGGTTATAGAAGAAGAAACCTTAACAGAAATTTTGGCTTTCTTCTTTATGTATATTTTTATATTTATAATAGCTCTTTTAATAATATCATTAGAGGGTAGAGATTTATTAACAACCTTCACAGCTGTAGCGGCTACTTTAGGAAATATTGGGCCAGGGCTAGGTACGGTAGGGCCTATGGGAAATTTTTCGCAGTTCACAGATCTATCTAAAATAGTTTTATCTTTATGTATGATTATTGGAAGACTTGAAATATATCCAATTCTTTTATTACTTCTTCCAAGCTTTTGGAGAAAAGTCAATGTGTAATAACTAAAAAAGAAAGTTCCATGCTTAGCATGGGGCTTTTATTTTTTCTATTAGTATAATTTTATGAACTTGCCGCACAATATACATAAAAGAATACTGAGAGGGGGAGAGGGTAGTGTATGGTAGAAGGGATATGAGAATTTATATTATGTTTGTTTGGCTTATAGCTTTCATATTTTTATGGATGGCAATTTATAGAGTTTTACCTAAAAACCAAATAGAGTCTAAGCTTCAAAGTATTGAGGAAAATATAAAGAGAGATGATTGGACGGAAGCGAAAAAACAAATGGAGGAATTAAAAGGAATATATATAAATAATAGAGGAGTAATTCAAATAAATAATGCTACTGAGGCCTTTATAAACTTTGATTACACCTTTGGACAATTAGATTATGCGGTTCAGGCAGAATCTAAAAATGCCCTTGAATATGTTGGTGCTCTTATGTATTCACTAGATTATGTGGTCACAGCCTTTTCAGGTCCTTAAGTTAAGGGGGAATAATTATGCAACAGTTCTTTTCTTACACTGTAAGAATTATATTGGTATATTTTTTTACTTATCTTTGTGCGAGGGCTTTATCCAAAAAGGCTATTGCTCAAATGACAGCTTATGAAATAGCAGGAATAATGATACTAGCCAATGTAGCAGCGGAGCCATTGGTGGATAAGGTAACTATAAAGTCTATATATGGTTCGGGAATGTTAATATTATTAATGCTTTTAACATCTCGCCTATCTATAGTAAATAAGTTTACAAAAGTATTAGAGCATCTTCCTACGGTGGTTATAGAAAATGGGAAAATAGATATGAAGGCCTTAAGAAATATGGGCTTAAGCTTAAATCAGCTTCAAGGGTTATGTCGGCAGCAAGGCTACGACAGCGTGATGGATATACATACAGCCATTATGGAACCTCAAGGAAATTTATCTGTATTTCCTAAAGGAGAGAATAAGCCTGTTCAATTAAAGGATTTAAAAATTACTCCAGATGCAGAAGGTATAACCATTCCTTTAATAATGGATGGAAGTATTTTATACAATAACATTCACCATATAAAACGAAATGAAGAATGGCTATTACATGAACTAAAAAAACAGGGGATAAAGGATGAAAATAAGGTGAGTTTGGCAGAATTAACTCCCAATTGGAAAGTAAATATTATAAAAAAATAACCATACTTTTTTCTAAGTTTATCCGATGGCTACCCGCTCTAATACTCCCATCTTCTATAAAGTGGGAGTTAAGAGCGGCTACGCCCCTGGATAACGATTTCTAAGCACCATATGAAGTTTTCCACTCCATATGGTGCAAGAACTCTGTTTATGATAAAATAATATTTATTGTATATTAAAATAGTGAATTATGAGGTACTAAGTATGGATGAAAAATTAAATTTAACAGAAGGTAACATTTTAAATATATTGGTAAAATTAGCTATACCTATAATAGGCACATCCTTTGTGCAAATGGCATACAATCTTACGGATATGCTTTATCTAGGAAGATTAAGCAGTAAAGCTGTAGCAGCTGTAGGAACTGCGGGTTTCTTCACCTGGCTTGCTAATTCTCTTATATTTTTATCAAAGATAGGAGCGGAAATAGGAGTGTCTCATTCTGTGGGTAGAGGAGATATGAAAAGAGCTAAAAAATACATAAAGAATACCATAAAAATAAATATTTTAATGGGAGTAATTTATGCTTTAATATTAATTATATTTAGAAAAAGCTTAATAGGATTTTTTAATTTAGGAGAAGCTTCTATTATCAATATGGCAGAAAGTTATTTGCTTATAGTTGCTTTAGGAATAAATTTTTTCTTTATTAATCCTGTGTGCACGGCTATATTTAACGGTTATGGAGATAGCAAAACTCCTTTTAAAATCAATGCATTGGGGCTAATTTTTAACATGATATTAGATCCTTTATTTATTTTTGGCTTTGGTCCCATTCCAAGACTTGAGGTGACAGGAGCAGCCATAGCAACAATAATTGCTCAATTTATTGTTGCAGCTACCTTTATATACGTCATTGTAAAAAAGACAACTTTCCTAAAGGATGTTAATCTATTAGATAAATTTGATTTAGAATATGTTAAATCTATATTTAGATATGGTTTGCCTGTTGCTATGCAAAATGGATTGTTTTGCATATTTGCTATGCTTATAGCAAGAATCGTTTCTTCCTTTGGAGATACATCCATTGCAGTACAAAAAATAGGCTCTCAAATAGAAGCTATTTCATGGATGACAGCGGGAGGATTCTCAACTGCTTTAAGTGCCTATGTGGGACAAAACTATGGCGCTAAAAAGTGGGATAGAATTTATGAAGGATATTTCAAGGCCCTTTTGGCTGTAAGTTTTTTAGGAATATTTAATACAGCTTTACTTTATTTCGGGGCCAAGCCTCTGTTCTCATTATTTATAAGAGAGGCAGATGTTATTCCCTTTGGAGTGGACTACCTTAAAATATTGGCATTTTCTCAGCTTTTCATGTGTATAGAAATCGCCACTGCGGGAGCTTTTAATGGATTAGGAAAAACCATACCACCTTCTTTGGTAGGAATTTTTTTCACAGCCTTAAGAATACCTGCGGCCATTATTTTATCTTCAAAGGATTTATTAGGCCTTAATGGAATTTGGTGGAGTATAAGTATGAGTAGTGTATTTAAAGGAGTAATCCTTACTGCTTGGTTCATAATATATTTGAGTAAAAAATATAAAGTTATAAGAGATAATAAAGCTAATTATAATTATATGTAAATTTTAGGGAGGAGCCAGCTATGTTTAATTTAGATGATTGTATTGGAATCATAACAAGTAGAGGCACTAAAGAAATTGTAGATGCTTTTAATGATAGAGTAGCACTTTATAATATAACAAGAGTTCAATGGATAGCCCTATATTATATAGGAGAAGAAGAAGGAATAACTCAAAAAGACCTATCGGATAAAATGAATGTTAAGGAATCTACTGTTGTAAGGCTAATTGATAGGATGGAAAGAGAAGGAATAGTAGAAAGAATAAAAAATAGTGAAGATAGAAGAGTTACTAAGCTCCATCTAACTAAAGAGGGAAAAGAAAAGAGAGAAGAGATATTGCCTGTTGGAGAAGAGTTTTCTAGGGAAGGCATAGATGGAATCAGCGAAGAGCATTTAGCCGTATTTAAAGAGGTATTAGAGAAAATTATAATAAATGTAAAGAAAAGAAATAATTGCAACAGATAATAATGAAAAAAATTTCACAATCTCCTATTGATAATACCGCTAGCAAGTGGTATTATTATTTATGAAGATACTTGCTATAGCAAGTATTAGTATGACAAGTAAATAAAGTAAGGATGGGGAGATATTATGAAAAAAGATCCAAGAGAAATGTTAAATGCCTTTTTAGGAGGGTTACAAGACCTAGGAACTACTAATGGAGCACATGTTGAAGCATTTATGAATCTATTAGGAACTACATATGCTCCAGGAAATTTAGATGTTAAAACTAAAGAACTTATAAGTGTTGCTGTAGCAGCTTATAATCGTTGTGAGTATTGCATAGTATTCCACGTATTTAAAGCGCTGGAAGCTGGAGCTACTAGAGATGAAATAATGGAAGCTGCCATGGTAGCAGTTGCTTTTGGGGGCGGACCATCAATGGCATACTCAGTAACTCTTCTTAAAGATTCACTTGATGAATTTGAAAATGATTTTAAATAATAATTAGTAAATACCTGTGCAAATTTTTGCACAGGTATAGTTATATTATAAGCAGGAGGGAAAGTTATGGTAACCATTAAGATAGAGAAGCTATCTGGCCATAGTAAAAAAGGAAAAGTTGGTAAGATAAATGTCAAAGTAGGAGATAGTATAAAAGAAGGAGACGTAATTCTTCAAGTTGAGGGAGATAAGGGAAATGCCTCAATAAAATCAAATTGCTGTGGTATAGTAAAGGAAATAAAAGTAGAAGAAGGTATTATGGTAAACGTAGGAGATATAATTGCTATGGTAGAAGGAACTTCTATGGAAAACAAAGAAAAACCTAAGGGAATGGACTATTTTGCATCAATGTTAAAACCATTAAAAAGGGAAATTGAATGTGATGTAACTGTTATAGGTGGGGGCCCTGGAGGATATGTAGCAGCTATTTATGCAGCAAAGAAAGGTTTAAAAACTGTTATCGTTGAAAAGGATAAATTAGGTGGTACATGCTTAAATGTAGGATGTATACCAACAAAGGCCTTGGTTAGATCCTCAGAAGTTTATAACGATATTAAGCACAGTGAGGAATTTGGAATTTCAGTTTCAGACTCAAAAGTTAATATGGGAAAAGTTATAGAAAGAAAAAATTCCATAGTTGATAAACTAGTAGGAGGAATAGATTTTCTTTTACAGAAAAATTCCATAGAAAAGGTTATGGGCATTGGTGAAATAATTGACAAAAATAAAGTTTTTGTTAAAGGCAAGAGAGAAGAAGTTACTATAAATACAAAAAATATAATTATTGCAACAGGTTCAAAGATATCAAAGATAAACGTAGAAGGCTTTGAAGGAGATAAGGTGCTAAATAGTAGCACAGCCCTGGATATGAAAGAACTACCAGAAAAAATGGTAGTAATCGGCGGTGGGGTCATTGGAATGGAGTTTGCATTCATATACGCTAATTTTGGTGTGGATGTAACTGTAATAGAATACATGCCAAAGGTACTTTGTACTATGGACGACGATGTTATAGAGGAAATAGCATCCATAGGAAAAGAAAAAGGAATTAAATTTTATACATCATCAAAAGTAACTAGTGTAAAAAATAGTGAAGATGGAAAAGCAATTGTTACTTTTGAAATGAATGATAATGAAAAGTTTGTAACCTGTGACAAGGTTTTAGTTGCCATTGGTAGAGAGCCTAACTTAGAAGGACTAGGCATTGAAACGGTGGGCATAGAATTAAATGACAATAAAAGAGGAATAAAAGTAGATGATAGAATGAGAACAAACATTGAAAACATCTACGCTATAGGAGATGTAAATAACAAGGTTATGCTTGCTCACGTAGCTTCTCATGGAGGTATGGTAGCAGTAGACAATATACTAGGGGAAGATAAGCAAATGGACTATTCAGCAGTACCAGGAGTAGTTTATACAATTCCTGAAGTAGCTACTGTAGGAATGACAGAAAGATGCGCTAGGGAAAAGGGAATGAACATAAGCATAGGTAAGTTCCCATTTGTGGCAAATGGAAAAGCTTTAACCTATGGAGAAGAAAAAGGATTTGTAAAGATTATTAAGGATGTAGACTCAAATAGTTTAATAGGTGCTTCTGTTGTAGGTCCACATGCTTCAGATTTAATTGGAATATTGACTTTAGCTATTAAAAATAATTTAACTGAAGAAGAAATCAAGGAAACAATTTTTGCTCACCCAACTACAGGGGAAGCTATACATGAGGCTGCGTTAGCGTTAACAGGCGGTGCTATACATTTTGATATCTAAAAGAAGAGTAATAATATCGAAAAGTTTTAACCCTTATTTTAATCTTTCTTTGGAAGAATACTTATTAAATAATATAGATGAAAATGAAATAATATTATATCTATGGAGAAATGAAAATACAGTAGTCATAGGCAGAAACCAAAACCCGTGGAAAGAATGCAATTTAGAAAAGGTTTCTGAGATTAATGGCAAAGTAGCTAGAAGACTTTCAGGTGGTGGTGCTGTTTATCATGATTTAGGGAACCTTAATTTTACTTTTCTAACTGAAGAAAAAAACGAAGATTTAAATAAACAATTAGAGGTAATTATAGAATCTCTAAAAAACATAGGAATAGAAAGTAGTTTTTCGGGAAGAAATGATATTTTAGTAGATGGTAAAAAAATATCAGGCAATGCATTCTACTGGGATAACGATAAATACTATCATCATGGTACGTTACTTTATGAAGTAAATATTGAAAAGCTTACGGGAATATTAACTCCATCTACTCATAAGTTAACCTCTAAAGGTATAGATTCAGTAAAAAGTAGAGTTGCTAATTTAAAAGAATATAAAAAAGATTTAACTATAGAGGAGTTAATGGAATCTTTAATAGAGGCTTTTAAATTTAAATACGGCGATATAAGCAGTATACAATATTTACATGAGAGAGATTTAAGTATTAATCATCTTATGTTGAAATATTCAAGCAGTGATTGGATATATGGAGATAGCCCTGATTTTGAAGTTTCCATGGATAAGGCTACCAGTGAAGGTAAAGTGGAAATTAACATCTCTATGGAGGACGGTAATATTAATGGATGTAAAATATATACCGATTCTTTATTCACAAAGGAATTTGAAATAATAGAAAACCTTTTAAAGGGATGTGCCTTTGATAGAACATCAATGGTAAGAGTACTAGAGGATAAAAGAGGATTATTTTCCGCTAAAGGAATTGAAATATTGAATTTGGTTAAAGCAATAATTGAAGAAAATGTTCTAGAAGTTATTTAAATATAAAAGATTCCTCCAGAATTCTATTATAGAAATTCTGGAGGAATTTTTAATTAACTAGATATAAAGCACATACCTAACCATAAGCCAATAGTGACAAAAGCTTCCCGCTAAGGTGAAAAGATGAAATATTTCATGAAAACCAAAATGTTTAAATTTAATATTTGGCCATTTTGTTCCGTAAATAACTCCACCGATAGTGTATGCAATTCCTCCTATAAAGAGCCAAAGCATTCCACCCGTTGGAATAACCTTTGACATAGGGTATACTGCAATTACCGCTAACCATCCCATAAGTAGATAAAAGGAAGTAGAAAGCCATCTTGGGGCGTTAAACCAAAAGTTTTTAACTATAATGCCTATAAGAGCAAGACTCCATATGGTAGCAAATATGCTCCAGCCCCATACACCTCTTAAAGCAACTAAGCAAATAGGAGTATAACTTCCTGCAATTAGTACATAAATCATAGAATGATCTATTCTACGCAATATTTTTATAAGTTTTTCCGAGCCGGGAGTAAGATGATAAACTGAACTTGCAGTATATAATAATATTAAGCTAGCCCCAAAAATTGAAAAAGCAGATATATGCCAAGGACTAGTTTTGTTAAATACTGATAAAATAACTAATATGATTAAACCTACTACTGAAGCTAATGCACCAGCCAAATGAGTTAATCCACTGACAGGTTCCCTAAATTTTTTGAACATTTTATTAACCTCCCTTTATGTATATGATACCATGAAATGTAGTATTTAAAACTACATAGCTCTATGATATAATAGTAATATAAATATGTTAAATTTTCAATATATAAAATAAATTTATTTATTATTATTTTACACTATAATTCGAGGTGAAATTCATGGAATTTAAAAAAGATGAAATAAATGATTTAATTCAGGAGGTTACTTCCTTTAAGGATATTAATCTTTCAGACATTCCCGATATTGATTTATATATGGATCAAGTTATAACTCTTTTTGAAAAGAAACTTGGTGATTTAAAAAGAGATAAAAATGAAAAAATAATGACAAAGACTATGATAAATAATTATGCTAAGGCTAAAATTTTACCACCAGTTAAAGGGAAAAAGTACAATAAGGAACAAATAATATTAATAAATCTCATATATAACCTAAAACAAAATCTATCTATTAATGATATAGGAAGTTTATTTCAGCCCATATCAAAGGATACTCCAGTAGAGGAAATATACCAGGCTTTTTTAGATATAAAGAAGAGTCAAGAAGAAGTAGCTAAAAATCAAATAAAGGAATTAGTAAATATAATTAAAGATAAGGGTCACTTTATCAAAGATAGAAATAATGATTACATAGAGATAATTCTTTTAGTTCTTTCTTTAATAAATAGGGCAAATATTGAGAAAAGGTTAGCAGAAAAAATCATTGATAAGTTTTTGTAAATAATAAAGAACTTGTATAAAGTTTCTCTCAATGGTTAAAATAAGAATAAACTTATATATTCAAAATTGTCTTACATTAAGCGCAGGTGTATTGACAATAATGAATATATATGTTACAATGTAAAAGTTAGGAAAACACTAACTAATTAAAAAGATTTAAGTGATGAACAACATTCCCATTTTGAGGAAAGTAGGTTAGTCATGTTTTAAATCTTAAATCAAAGGGAGGAATGTTGAAATGGCAGATAAAACATTAGTATGCAAAGACTGCGGAAAAGAATTCATATTCACTGAAGGAGAACAAGCGTTCTACAAAGAAAAAGGATTCGAAAACGAACCACAAAGATGTGCTGATTGCAGAAGAGCAAGAAAGCAACAAAACAACAACAGAGGATTCAGAAGATAATATTCTTGAATACTACATCCCTGTAAGGATAACCTTACAGGGATTTTTGTTTTTTGAATTTAATTTGAAGTATGGAAGTACCTCGGAGGAAAGTATACTTTGTTATCTTTCTACAAATAATAAGCTTGAAAATTAATTATTTGGAGGAAAAAATATGTATACTGGAATAGTAAAATGGTATGATAATAAAAAAGGTTATGGCTTTATTTCAGGAAATAACGGTAATGATGTATTTGTTCATCATACCAGTATTAAAGAAAAAGGTCATGACAAAGATTTGCATGAGGGTGAACATGTAACTTTTGATGTAGTAGAAAGAGATAAGGGTCCTCAAGCTATAAATGTTCAAAAAATGGAATAGTATACTTAAGGCTGTTGATAGATTATATTTATCGGCAGTCTTTTTAATTTAAGTATTTTCTTATGGTGTGGCTGTTAATAAATGGTATAATATAAATAATAAGATTTTAAAAGGAGAAAAATATCATGGTTAGCAATTTATCAATTACATTTATGATTATTACTATTATAATATCTGTTATATTACCTATATCCATTACTATATACTTATATAAGAAATATAAAATCTCTTTTAAGAGTATTTTTACTGGGATTTTTGTATTTGTTTTATTTGTTCTGATTTTGGAAAGTTTAATGCATAAGTATTTTTTAGTTACCAATGTAAATACAACAAAGCTTTTAGAAAACCCTTGGGCATATGCTATATATGGAGCTTTTGCAGCGGGTATATTTGAGGAGTGTGGAAGATTTTTGGCTTATACTCTAATACTTAAGCCTTATAGAAGGTGGGAAGATGGAGTAGCTTTTGGAATTGGGCACGGTGGTATTGAAGCTATTCTTATTGGAGGAGCTACTGCCCTTCAAAATTTAATTTTTGCCTTAAGTATAAATAAAGGAACTTTTGAGGGTCAGTTTGCTGGAAAGCTGCCAACCTATATGATTGAAGGTATAAGGAGCTCCTTGATAAATGCACCCTCCTATCATTTTTTAATAGGTGGAATTGAAAGACTTTTTGCACTATGTATTCAAGTAGGGCTATCAGTCTTAGTTTTATATGGGGTTAAAAATAAAAAATATATTTATTTGCTTTATGCTATATTACTTCATGCCTTAGTAGATTTTCCAGCAGCGTTATTCCAAAAGGGAATAATAACAAACCTTTGGGCTATGGAAGGAATTGTAGCGGTTGCGGGAATTTCATTTTTAGTCTACACAATAAGATCTAAAAAGAGGGGGATTTTGCATGATTAAATCAAAGTATCAATTTATAGATACTCCAGCGCTAATAATTGATTACAATATAATGATGAAAAATATTGAATTTATGCAAAAGAAAGCAGATGAATATGGAGTGAAATTGAGACCACACACTAAAACCCATAGAATGCCTGAACTTGCAAAGCTTCAAATGGAGGCTGGGTCAGGAGGCATAACTGTAGCAAAGGTAGGAGAAGCAGAAGTTATGGCTGAAAATGGTCTTAAAGATATATTTATTGCAAATGAGATAGTAGGGATAAATAAATTAGAAAGAATTAGAGAGTTAAATAGAAAAATAAATATAAGAACAGGTGTAGATAATAAATTTCAAATAGACCAATTAGAGGAAGTATTTAAAAATGAAGATAAAGGGATAGAGGTCTTAATTGAAATCGAAGTAGGAGAAAATAGGTCTGGAATAATAAAAAAAGAAGATTTAATAGATTTGGTAAATCACATAAAAGCTAAAAATAAGGTTATACTTAAAGGAGTATTCTCCCATGAAGGGCGCACTTACAATGTGGAGAATGTTGATAAATGTATTGAGGAATCTATTAAAAGTCAACAAAGAACTATAGAATGTGCAAACATAATAAAAGCTTTAGGAGTAGATATAGACACGATAAGCATAGGGGCAACTCCCTCCTTGATGCATTCTAAAATATTGCCAGAGATAACAGAAATTAGACCAGGAACCTATATTTTAATGGATGTGGGACAAGGCAGTGCTATAGATGACTTTGAGAAATGCGCTGCTACAGTTTTAGCTACAATAATAAGTAAGCCCACTGAGGAAAGAGTGGTTTTAGATACAGGAGCTAAGGCTTTAACGGCTCAGTCCAGAACCCTTGGCATATGCGCTACCCTAGGTAACGGATTAGTTAAAAACTCTGATAATATAAGACTTTCTAGAGTTTATGATGAACATGGACTTATAAATAATAGGGACTTTAGCAAGAAAATTAATGTGGGAGATAAGATTGAAATTATACCTAACCACATTTGCCCTGTGTGTAATCTATATGAAAAAGCATATTTGGTATCAGGGGGAAATGTCTTAAGAGAAGTTGCTATATTAGGAAGAGGGAAATCTCAATAGGAGGACTTGTTTATGAATTCTACTACATTTTTATACAAAGGTAAAGATAATGCAGATATATTTGCATATAAATGGTTGCCAGAAGAAGGGATAGAGGTAAAGGGAATTGTTCAAATTGCCCATGGAATGGCAGAATATGCTGGAAGATATGAGCATTTTGCTAAGGCATTAACGGATTCAGGATATATAGTTTATGCTAATGATCATAGAGGGCATGGCAATACGGCAAAAGGGCCAGAAGATTTAGGTTTCTTTGCAGAAAAGGATGGTTGGGATTTAATTGTGGAAGATGTGCATTTATTAAGCTTAATAATAAAGGAAAATCATCCACAAATACCATTGTTCTTATTTGGACATAGCATGGGGAGTTTTATTACTAGAAGCTACATACAAAGGTATAAAGAAGAGTTAAATGGAGCAATACTTTGTGGTACTGGTATGAAAAGTAAAAGGGAAATAGCTTTAGGTCATGCTATAGCTTCTATACAAAGCAAATTAATAGGTAAAAATAAAAAGAGTAAATTAATGGATGTTCTTTGCTTTGGTAAATTTAGTGCACAATTTTATGATAAGGATACAAATTTTGCATGGTTAACTAGAGATAAGGAACAAGTAGAGAAATATGTTAGTGATCCTCTATGTGGATGTATATGTACTACAGGTTTTTTCTGTGACTTGTTAACTGGTCTAAGGGAAGTAAATGACCCTAATAATATTAAAAAGATTTCTAAGAAGCTTCCTGTATTAATAATTTCAGGAGATGGGGATCCTGTAGGCAATAATGGCAAGGACATTATGAAATTATTCCATTTATATAAAGAGGTAGGAATAGAAGATGTTTCTTATAAATTATATAAAGAAGCTAGGCATGAATTGTTAAATGAAACTAACAAAGATGAGGTAATAGAGGATGTTATAAATTGGCTAAAAATACATGGAAAATAAAAGGGTTATTTTTAAAAATAAATATTGATATTTATACATCAATATGTTATATTCTTTTCAGTTATAATTGAGTGGTATTTTACGGTCGTTATAACTCCTATTGAATAAAACTTCTTAATAGGCCCCATGAAGCCCATGGGACTAATAGGGGGTTTTTTATTTTTTAAGCAAAATATATGTAAAAAAGGAGTTGTGGTTGATTGGGACAAGATGTTTTTGTTCAGTTGTCAAACATTTGTAAAACCTTCGATGATGGAGAGACTGTAGTAAAGGACCTTAATCTAGAAATTAGAAAAGGTGAATTTTTAACTTTATTAGGACCTAGTGGTTGTGGTAAAACCACTACATTAAGAATGATTGCTGGTTTTGAATCCGCGTCAAGTGGAAAGATTGTAATTGATGGAGAAGATGTAACAGAAAAACTACCTAACGAAAGAAGCGTTAATACAGTATTTCAGAATTATGCATTATTCCCACATATGACTATTGCTCAAAACATAGGCTTTGGATTAAAAATGAAGAAAGTGCCAAGTCAGGAAATTGAGAAAAGAGTTAATGAAATGTTAAGAGTAGTAAAATTAGAGGGGTATGAAAACAGAATGCCTTCTCAATTAAGTGGTGGCCAAATGCAACGTGTGGCTATAGCTAGGGCTATTATAAATAACCCTAAGGTCCTATTGTTAGATGAGCCGTTAAGTGCCTTGGATTTAAAGCTAAGAAAGCAAATGCAGCTGGAACTAAAACACCTTCAAAGGGATCTTGGAATAACTTTTATATTCGTAACCCATGACCAAGAAGAAGCACTTACCATGTCAGATAGAATTGTAGTTATGAATAAGGGAGTTATAGAACAAGTTGGAACCCCAGAAGAGCTTTATGAAAAGCCAAAAACTAAATTTGTTGCAGACTTTTTAGGAGAAACAAATATTCTAGAAGGACAAGCGATAAAGATTAAGGAAACAGAAGTACTACTTCATCTTGAGCAGGAACAAGATATAATTAGAATTCCTAACGAAAGCTACGACATAGGAGATAAATTTACTGTATCTGTTAGACCAGAAAGAATTAAAATAAAAACAGCTCCAGAAGAAGGAGATGTTTGGCTTCAATGTAAATTTAAAGAGAGAATATACATTGGTTCAAATATTAAAACAGTATTTATACTTAAGAATGGAAAAGAAATTGTTGTCAATGAACCGATAGGACAAAACTATAAATTTGAGGATGAGTCGAAGGATATATTTGTAACCTGGAACCCTAATCATACAGTAGTTATTAAGGAATAGGGGGTGGGTACTTTGAAAAATAGATTATCAAAATTATCAGGGCCCTTGGTAACAGTATTTCCAGTAGCTCTGTGGATGCTTGGATTTTTTATTCTACCTCTTATAATGATAGTAGTTGTAAGTTTTTGTACGCGTGGAGAAGTTGGAGACATAGTATATAAATTTACTCTCTCAAACTACGGTAGACTTTTAAATCCTTTATATTTGAATATATTTTTTAAATCCATACTTATAGCATTAGCTACTACGGTGTTATGCTTAGTATTTGGATATCCTTTTGCCTTCATGGTGGCAAAGTCTAATAAGAAAATAAAGCCCATATTATTATTGCTTATAATATTACCCTTTTGGACTAATTCTTTAGTTAGAACCTATGCCATGATAATATTGCTTAGAACAAACGGCATATTAAATAATATTTTGCTAAACTTAGGATTAATAAAATCACCCTTACAATTAATGTATAATAATACATCCGTTATGATAGGAATGCTCTATATGATGTTTCCATTTATGGTATTACCTCTCTACGCTTCCATTGAAAAATTAGATATGAGGCTACTTGAAGCAGCGGATGATTTGGGTGCAGGAAAAATAGATAAGTTTTTGCAGGTAACCCTTCCTTTAACTAAGGGGGGGATTGTATCCGGTGCTCTTTTAGTATTCGTTCCAACCCTAGGGTTATTCTTTGTAACAGACCTTATGGGAGGAAGTAAAGTAGTACTTATGAGTAACTTGATTAAAAATCAATTCCTAACAGCAAGAGATTGGCCTTTTGGTGCCGCTATATCTGTTATATTGATTATTGTTATGATGATATTTATTGCTTACTATGCAAAGCATGGTGGTACTAAGGATAGGGGGGTGCTATAGGAGATGAAAAAAAATAAAGGAAGTATAATAAAACCTCTTTATATGTTTTTAATCTATATGTTTTTATATATACCTATAATGGTACTTATAGCATTTTCCTTTAACGAATCTAAGCTAAATGTAGTATGGACAGGATTTACCTTTAAATGGTACGGGAGTTTAATGCAAAATAAAGGAATACTAGAGGCTCTTCAAAACTCTATCTTAGTTGCCATAGTCAGCACGGTGATATCTGTTGTGCTGGGAACTTTAGCCTCTATTGGACTTTATAGATATAAATTTAAGGGAAAGAATATATTAGACTCCATATTATATGTTCCCTTAGTTATACCTGAAATAGTAATGGGTATATCCCTACTAGCCTTCTTTGCCCTTGTGGATATAGAACTAGGGAGGATATCTATAATAATCGCCCATGTTACCTTTAGCGTTGCTTATGTGGTAGCTGTAGTTAAAACAAGATTAGATGGGTTTGATAGAAGTTTAGAAGAAGCAGCTATGGATTTGGGAGCTAGCGGATGGCAAACCTTCACCAATGTAACCTTGCC
This sequence comes from Clostridium malenominatum, assembly GCF_039521365.1. Classification (NCBI taxonomy): domain Bacteria; kingdom Bacillati; phylum Bacillota; class Clostridia; order Eubacteriales; family Clostridiaceae; genus Clostridium; species Clostridium malenominatum. Next base: position 169,800 of record NZ_BAAACF010000003.1, on the reverse strand, counting down.
TTTAATTATGCCAGGAGTTATATCTGGGGGGTTATTAGCTTTTACTCTATCCATTGACGATGTTATTATAAGCTTTTTCGTGGCAGGTCCAGGAAGTATGACTCTTCCATTAAAGATATTCTCCATGGTTAAGTTTGGAGTAACCCCAGAGATAAATGCTCTATCAACTATAATAATGTTATTTACCCTTGTTACTATTGTAGGAGCTCTTTTAATAAAAAATGTTAATATAAACATGAAAAAAGGAGCGGCACTACTCACAGTACTATGTTTAGCAGTAGGTGGTTTTGGATATGGAACCTATGCTGTAGACAAAGGGAGCAAAGAACCGCAAGAAGTTTTAAATGTATTTAACTGGTCAGAATATCTACCACAATCTGTTATAGAAAGATTTGAAGAAACCTATAACATAAAGGTTAACTATAGCACTTTTTCATCCAATGAAGAAATGCTAGCAAAGCTTATGGCTGGCGGTGGTAAATATGATTTAGCAGTTGCCAGTGATTTTATGGTAGAAATATTAAAGAAGCAAAACCTGATTCAGGAAATAAATAAAGAAAATTTACCTAATATAGCTAATATAGGGCCACAGTTTTTAAATCTACCTTTTGATGAAGGAAACAAACATAGCGTTCCTTATATGTGGCTGGCTGGTATAATTGCATACGATAGTTCAAAAGTACCAGAAGGAACTATAAAAGGATATAAGGACCTTTGGAAGCCAGAATTGAAACATTCTTTAACCCTTTTAGACGACCAAAGGGTTATTATAGGAATTACTCTTAAAAAGCTTGGATATTCCTTGAATGAAACTAGTCCAGAGGCACTAGCTAAGGCAAAAGAAGAACTAAAGAAGCTTCAGGCTAATGTAAAAGCTTACGATAGCGATAGCCCCAAAACTTCTCTTATAAATGGAGAAGCAAAAGCTATATTTGCCTGGGGAGCAGAAGGAAGCCTTGCTAAAAGAGAAAATCAGAATGTAAAATATGTAATACCAGAAGAGGGATTATTTCTTCAGCAGGATAATTTTGTAATACCAAAGGCTGCTACCAATGTAAAAGCGGCAGAGTTATTTATGAACTTTATAATGGACCCAGAAATAAGCTCTGAAATTTCCAAGCACTTCCCTTATGGAAATCCAAATGTAGCTGCATATCCATATATAGATAAGGAAATCATGGAAGACATGGCAGTATACCCAGCAGAAGAAGAAGTTAAAAAGGGTGAGTATTTAAGAGATATTGGAGATGCAATAACCACCTTAGATAGCATTTGGTCTGAGGTTAAACAATAAGTTTTTAGTTTTGGCGGAAATCCCCTTTGGGGGATTTCTTTTTTTATAAAATTCCATAAAGGAATTTTCACATTAACTAAACAACTATTAGTTAGGTAAGAATAATATTTAATTAAGGAAAACTTAATAATAGTACAATGGTGAAAAATGTCAATATATGATAAAATAATAGCGAAATAAGGTTATATATTGCTGATTTGGAGGATAATAAGATGTTGAAAAAAAATTTTACCAACACAATTGAATTTAGGTTGACAACTATTTTTAGTGTATTAATTACTATAGCTCTAATAGTATTTTTATCACTAGGTTTAAATAGGTCAAAAAAGTTATTTGTACAGGATTTAGCTAATAATGGGTTAAAAGCTACAAAATATGCAGCAGAGGCAATGAATATACAGGACTTTAAGGAAATATTTGAATCAAGAGATAAAACAAATCCTAAATATCTAGAACTGAAACATGATTATAAAGAATTCAAAAATGTAACAGGTGCAAAATATTTTTATGCCATGACCCTAAATAAAGATAATAAATTTGCTTATGTAGTAGATGAAGGGGATTCTACTACCATTGGAGAAGTAGAAAAAACCTACGATGAATATCTTGAGGTTATGAAAGGAAATCCCTATGTAAGTAAAGACTTTGTAATAGACGAGCAGTATGGAGTATTAATATCCTCTTATTACCCAATAAAGGATGGGAGTGGAGAAGTAGTAGGCTTTATTGGAGCTGATTTTGATGTAGAGGCGGAATATAAAAACTTCAAGGCATTTCAAATTACTTTAATTATAATGACAATAATTATAGTTTTAGTTACGATAATTATTGCTATCCTTATATCAAGGAGAATAGCTGGACCAATTAAGAAATTAAGCTTAGCTGCTGAAAAAATATCAAAATATGATTTGACTGTAGAAATTGACAATATGGATGGGGATAGAGAAGAAATTAAAATCCTTTATGATAGTTTTAAAACTATGGTAAATAAACTGAAAGGTATGGTTAATGATATTTGTCATACTACAGATGATTTAGTGCAAATATCAGAGGGGATTAATATTTCTTCTAATGAAATATTGGCTTCTAGTGAGGAAATGTCAAGTAGTATTATGGAAGTAGCAAAAACTTCTCTTAATCATGCTAATGGTGCTAGTATAAGCTTAGAAGCTATGAATGGTCTTTCTGATAATACGAGAGATATTCATAAGGAATTAGGTGAGCTTTTACAAAACTCGGAGGAAATGCTTAAAATTAATAATTTAGGTATGGAGGCTTTTGAAAAATTTAATAATAGTTTTGATTTAGATTTCCAAGGAAGAACAAAGGTTAGAAAGGGAATTAGTGAGTTATCAGAAAAGTCACAGCATATAGGAAATGTGGTGGAAGCAATTAAATCTATTGCTGACCAAACAAACCTATTAGCATTAAACGCAGCTATTGAAGCAGCAAGAGCTGGAGAAAGTGGTAGGGGATTTGCTGTAGTATCAGATGAAATAAGAAAACTTGCCAATGAATCCTCAAAAGCTACAGAGGAAATAAAAACTATAATAGATCATATAGTTTCAATAATAAGTAGCACTAGTTCTGTAATGGAAGAAAATAAAGCCTTTGGAGAAAAGGTTAAAAATGACTTAGAGGATACTAAAAATATTTTTGGGGAAATTGAAAATAAAGCAAAAACTGTAACCCATGAGGTAGAGATTATAGTTAAGGATATGAAGGAAATAGAAGAATCTATGAATAAAGTTCAAGGTTTCGTGGAAAATGTAGCGGATTCCGTAAAAATAGATTCAGCTACTTCACAGGAAATAAGTGCAGTTTCAGAAGAACAAACTAATTCCATCCAAATGGTAAGAGAAGCTATAACGAAGCTTGATGAAATAGTCAATGGGTTGAATTCTTCTGTGGAGGAGTTTAAGATTTAAAAATCTATATAGTACTTGAAATCCTTTCGTTTCAATAAGTAATTCTAAAATTTCTTTTATAAAAGGTTTCTATGCTACACAAACTCCCTTTGGTCAAACATGTGTAGCATTTAACGAAACTTAAGTTGATTAATAGAAGTTGCTATAAGGGAATTACTTTAATATTTGTTATTTGATAAATCACAATCCAATCCCGTAGTAAAAGACCTATTACCTATATAATCTTCATTTTCTAATAGAAGAATTTCACTTAAGCTATCATTATATAATTTGATGCAAATTTCTTCTGATTCTTTTACGGATTTTTGGAACATTTCTATGAAAGAAGAGTTTCCTAAGTAATCTATATTATCATTAATCTTTAATGGATATATCATATTGGATATAAGGGGAGCTTTGTGTAGAAGCTTCTTTTTTATGCCCGTTCTATCCATTAATGCTCTTTGAACATTGCTCATATCTTTGATAGCGGTGACTATTTGACTTTCTTCTATATTTATATCATACACTTTATTTAAAATATGATTATACATTTTGCCTATGGTCAAAGCTTCAATATTACCTATCTTTGCAAGGTTGTAAGGTTTTATCTCCCAAGGATTTTTATTTTTAAGCCTTTGGAGCATAATAAAATCAAGGGAGGTTTCAAAGTGCCTGTGGAAAGCTGAATCCTCTCCTGTTCTATAAAAAATATAAGGATGAGTGTTTGAATCAAGGGAATAATGGCATCCGTAACCACAAATATAGGCTGTAAGTAAAGCTTTGGTACTTTCTTTGGTACTGAATATGTATTTTAAAGCTTCTTTAAAAAATAAGGTAACATTTTTTTCGTGCATAGTATCTCCAATATGGCTTACACCATCATTATTACTCCAAGGCCAAACTCTATAATAAAAAAATATATCTGGACCTTGAGTACCTAAATTAAAAACTTGTCTATATTGTATAAGTAAATTTTTCAACTCTATGTTATTTAAGGCTTTAATCATTTCATCTCCACAAAGATAGTGAGTAATAATACCTGGCATAACGTCACATCCTTTCTAGGATAATTATATATCTTAATGATTATTATTATATAATATTACTTAAAATATTTAACATACAATTCAAACATAATAGTTAAATGTCACTTAAAAAAAGCGTGATTAATTTCCTTAAAAAGGTATATCATATTTTTGATATGAGAAAAATGGAAATAAATTAAGGAGGAAATCCTCACTTTTTCTTGTGGATATATTTTGGGAATAACATATTGACAATGCTTTGGTAATATGTTAAAACTACATTGTTATACATGATTTTTTCCAAGTCGAAATATGTTATAAATAACATATTTGTATAATATAATATGGTATTGGGGGTAGATCGATGCATGAGAAAATTATTACATTATCAAACATTTCCAAAGAATATGATGGGAATAAAGTTCTAGACAATTTAAACCTATATATTAATCGAAATGAGTTTCTAACCCTTTTGGGTCCTAGTGGATGTGGGAAGACCACTACGCTAAGAATTATTGGTGGATTTGAGAGTCCTACAAGTGGTGAAATTCTTTTTGAGGGAGAAAATATTACAAACCTTCCTCCATATAAAAGAAAATTAAATACCGTATTTCAGAAATATGCACTTTTCACACACATGAATGTGTATGAAAACATTGCTTTTGGTCTTAGAATAAAAAAACTTAGTAAATCGGAAATCGATAGAAAAGTTAAGGAAATGTTGGAGCTTGTGAATTTAGCTGGATTTGAAAAAAGATCTGTGGATTCCTTAAGTGGAGGACAACAGCAACGTATTGCTATTGCAAGAGCTTTGGTAAATGAACCTCAAGTTCTGCTTCTAGATGAACCTCTAGGTGCTCTAGACTTAAAGCTTAGAAAGGACATGCAATTAGAGCTAAAAAATATTCAACAAAGGCTTGGAATAACCTTTGTGTTTGTAACTCACGACCAAGAAGAGGCTCTTACAATGTCAGATACCATAGTAGTAATGAATGAAGGGATAATTCAACAAATTGGAAGCCCAGTAGACATATACAATGAACCTAAAAATGCTTTTGTAGCAGATTTTATAGGGGAAAGCAATATAATAGATGGAATAATGGTTAAGGATTATTTTGTAGAATTTGCTAACCATGGATTTGTTTGTGTGGACAAGGGTTTTGGAGAAAATGAAAAAATTGATGTGGTTATAAGACCAGAAGATATAGAATTAGTAGATGTAAGTGAAGGCATGATAAAAGGGGAAGTACAATCAGTTATATTTAAGGGAGTACATTATGAAATGGCTATTTTAGCAGAGGGATTTAAATGGCTAGTTCATAGCACTAAAATGGAACAGGTAGGTGCTAAGGTAGGTATGAATATAGGCCCTTCTGAAATTCACATAATGAAAAAGGTGAATAAATAAATGAAAAGGAAGTGGATGGCATACCCTTATGTATTATGGATGATTGTATTTACAGTTATACCCCTAGCTCTAGTTCTCTACTATAGTGTAATAGTAGTGGACAGTACGGGAATTCACTTTACACTTAAATATATAAAAAGAGTTTTTGAACCTATATATCTGTCTGTTTTTTGGAGATCCTTAAGATTGGCAGTTACAAGTACAATAATATGCTTAATATTAGGATATCCCATGGCTATGATACTAGCTGGGAAAAATTTAAGCAAGAAAAGTACTATGGTGGTTCTTTTTATTATACCTATGTGGATGAACTTTCTTGCAAGAACCTATGCATGGATGACCTTGCTTGAAAACAATGGTATAGTTGCTTCTTTATTTAAGTTTTTTGGACTTAATGCTCCTACCCTTCTGTATACAGAAAAAGCTGTTATTTTAGGGATGGTTTATAACTTTTTACCCTTTATGGTGTTGCCTATTTATTCTATACTAGTCAAAACAGATAAAGCAGTTTTAGAAGCAGCGGAGGACTTAGGTGCACCACCTTTTACAGTGTTTAGAAGAATAATTTTTCCTCTAAGCCTTCCAGGAGTGCTCTCTGGAGTTATAATGGTGTTTATGCCTGCATTAACTACCTTTGTAATTTCAAAGTTACTTGGAGGAGGACAATTTACTTTAATAGGAAACTTAATACAAGAACAATTCCTAACTACAAGGAATTGGGGATTCGGCTCTGCCCTTTCAGTAGTGTTAATGCTTATAATGGTTTTTACTATGAGTATTAATATGAAGTATGAACAAGAAAATGAAGGGGGCGGTCTTTGGTGAAATCAGCGTTGAAAAAAATATATACAGCTTTGATTTTTACATTTTTATATTCCCCAATTGTGGTTCTTATAATATTTTCTTTCAATAGCTCTAAATCAAGAGCTCATTGGACAGGCTTTACTTTGGATTGGTATGTACAGCTATTTAAAGATCAGCAGATTATGGGAGCTCTCTACAATACAATTGTAATAGCTCTTATAGCTTCCATTTTTGCAACGATTATAGGAACCTTTGCAGCTCTTGGCATACACAATATGAAAAAGTTTGGAAAGGCATTGGTAATGAATATTACCTATCTTCCAGTATTAAATCCCGATATAGTTACAGGTATATCTTTGATGCTTTTATTTATATTTGCAAAGGTGGAACTAGGATTTTTTTCTATGCTTCTTGCTCATATAACCATTAATATACCCTATGTAATTTTGTCGGTATTGCCTAAGATTAAACAACTTAATATGCAAATTTATGATGCTGCGCTAGACTTGGGTGCCACTCCAATGCATGCATATAGGAAGGTTATATTTCCTCAAATAATGCCAGGAATATTTACTGGATTTTTATTGGCATTTACTATGTCTATAGATGATTTTGTAATTAGCTTTTTTACCACCGGTTCAGGGGTATCAAATTTAGCTATAACCATATGGTCCATGGCAAGAAGAGGAGTTAATCCCAAAATTAATGCAATGCTAAGTATAATGTTTGCTAGTGTAATTTTACTATTATTAATAGTAAATAACAGAATGTCTAGGGATGGTAGAAAGGAGAAATTGACGTGAAGAAAATATTTAAAAATATAGTTTTATTATGTATATCAGTATTATTAATATTTGGCATGACTGCTTGTGGAAAAGATGATAAGCAGGTTCTAAAAGTTTATAACTGGGGAGATTATATAGATAAATCAGTTATAGAAAGTTTTGAAAAAGAATATAATGTAAAAGTAGTTTATGAGGAGTTTGCTACAAATGAAGAGATGTATGCAAAAATTAAGGCAGGTTCCAGTGATTACGACGTTTTAATTCCTTCAGACTATATGATAAAGAAAATGATAGATGAAGACATGCTTCATAAGTTAGATATGAACAATGTTCCAAACTATAAGCTTATACAAGAAAGATTTAAGAACTTAGCTTTTGACTCTAAGAATGAATATTCAGTGCCATATATGTGGGGAACAGTAGGTATTTTATACAATAAAACTATGGTAGATGATCCAGTAGATAGCTGGAAAATACTGTGGAACGAAAAGTATAAAAAGAAAATATTCATGTTAGATAGTATTCGTGATTCCATAGGAATTACTCAAAAGATGCTTGGCTATTCCTTAAATAGTAAAAATGAAAAAGAATTGCAAGATGTAAAAGCGGCCTTAATAAAACAATTACCACTAGTTCTTTCTTATGTAGGGGATGAAGTTAAAGATAAGATGATAGGTGGAGAAGCAGCTCTAGCTGTAGTTTGGTCTGGAGATGCTATGTATATGAAGAGAGAGAATACTGATTTAGAATATGCACTTCCAAAGGAAGGGACAAACATTTGGTATGATTCTATGGTTATACCAAGTAGTAGTAAGAACACAAAACTTGCAGAAGAGTTCATAAATTACATGTGCAGGACAGATATAGCATTAAAAAATGTAGAATTTATAGGATATTCTTCACCACAGGATGAAGTTATAAAGCAGCTTCCTGAAGAGTTAACTTCAGATAAAAGTGCTTATCCTAATATAGAAGATTTAAAAAATAGTGAAGTATTTGAAGACTTATCTTCATCTTTAGAAAATTATGATAAAATTTGGACTGAAGTAAAAGCGAATTATTAAAAATTGCAGAGCAATTTTGGTTAGTTGTTTAGTGTTTTAGATTTTTAGTTTTTAGTTGTGGCGGAAATCCCCCTAGGGGGATTTCTTTATGATGAAGTTCCATAAAGGAATTTTTACATTAACTAAATCACTAAAAAGCTATTAACTAAACAACTGAAAAAATTGCAAAGCAATTTTTTTAATATTATAATTCTTATTAAGGGAGTGGATAAAAAATGATAAACAAAGATAGAGTGATTAACACTTTTTTCGAGTACATAAAAATTGATAGTGAGACTTTAAATGAAGGGGAAATGGCTCAAAAGTTAATTGAGGACATGAGATCTTTAGGAATGGAAGTTTGGACTGATAATGCTGGAGAAAAGATAGGATCCAATGGAAACAATGTATATGGATATTTAAAAGGTGATTTAAACTTAGAACCTCTTTTATTTTCAGCTCACATGGATACAGTAAAGCCAGGAATAAATATTGAACCAGTAATTAAAAATGACACTATATATAGTAGTGGAAATACAATTCTTGGTGGCGACGATAAGTCAGGAATAGTTGGGATTATAGAAGCTTTAAAGGTTATAAAAGAAAAAAATCTATCTCATGGACCTATAGAAGTGGTGTTCACAATTTGTGAAGAGGGAGGGCTTAAAGGATCTAAAAGTTTAGAATACGACAAATTAAAATCCAAGAGGGCTTTTGTATTAGATAGCGGTGGAGATGTAGGAAAGGTCGTTGTGAAGGCTCCAGCTCAAGATAAAATTATAGCAAAAATAAAAGGCAGGTCTGCTCATGCAGGGGTAGCACCTGAAGAGGGAATTAGTGCTATTCAAGTGGCAGCTGAAGCTATTGTAAATATGAAACTTTTAAGAATAGATGAAGAAACTACTGCTAACATTGGAATGATAAAGGGCGGGGTAGCTACAAATATAGTTTGCCCTGAAGTAGAAATTGTTGCGGAAGCTAGAAGTATAAGTAATGAAAAGTTAAAATTACAGACAGCCCACATGGTAGATGCTTTAAACAAAGCTATAGAAAAGTTTGGAGCGGACATTGAATTAGAAGTAACACACAGCTATGATGCGGTTAACATAGAAGAAGGGGATGAAATACTTAAAATTACAAAGGCAGCTTGTGAAAGAGTTGGAGTAGAGTTTGTTACAGCTTCAACTGGTGGTGGAAGTGATGCCAACGTATTAAATGGTAATGGTATTAAAGCGGTGACCTTAGGAACAGGAATGAGTAAGGTTCATACTGTGGAAGAATTTATTACTATAGAGAACTTACTAAATACAGCAAAATTAACATTGGAAATAATGCTTAGAAATTAAATATTAACAAATAGTTAAGGTGTTTACGTAAACATGAAAGATTGTATTATTTATGGTATTATAGTAATAAAAAATTGTTTTCATTTAGGGAGGAAATATTAATGGAACCAGAACCTGACCCTGCGAATATAACTTCGCAATTAATTCTAATAGTCATTTTAACATTGCTTAATGCGTTCTTTGCGTCAGCGGAGATGGCAATAGTATCTTTGAACAAAAATAAGTTAAAACTTCTTGCAGAAGAAGGAAATAAAAAAGCAGAGCTGCTAATAAAACTTATGGAGGAACCCACAAAATTCTTATCCACTATACAAGTAGGAATAACTCTTGCGGGATTCTTTTCTAGTGCTTCTGCAGCTACTGGAATATCGAAGGATTTAGCGCAATATCTAAATAAATTCAATATTCCCTATAGTGGACAAATAGCTTTAGTTGGAGTAACCATAATGCTAGCCTATATAACACTAGTATTTGGAGAATTATTCCCTAAAAGAGTAGCACTACAAAGATCAGAGGCCATAGCAATGTTTTCGGTAAAACCCATATTATATGTATCTAAAATAACTGTGCCCTTTGTAAAATTACTTTCAGCCTCCACTAATATTTTAATTAGACTATTTGGCTTTGATGGAGAAGGACTCGATGAAAAGGTATCAAAAGAGGAAATTAAATCCTTGGTAGAGGCGGGACAAGAGCATGGTGTTATAAATGAAACCGAAAAAGAAATGATAAATAGTATATTTGAGTTTGATGATAAATTGGCAGATGAAGTTATGACACCAAGAACAGAGGTATACTTAATTAATATAGATACCCCTATTAATGAGTTTTTAGATGAATTGTTAGAAGAAAAATATTCAAGAGTACCTGTATTTGAAGGAGATAGCGATAATATTATTGGGATACTTTATATGAAGGATTTCTTTATTGAAGCTAGAAAACGTGGCTTTGAAAATGTAGATATTAGAAGTATACTACGTCCAGCGTATTTTGTTCCGGAAACAAAAAATATTGATGAGCTATTTAAAGAATTACAGGCTTCAAAAAAACATATGGCTGTATTAATAGATGAGTATGGAGGATTCTCAGGAATAGTGTCTATAGAGGATCTTATAGAAGAAGTAATGGGTAATATAGAAGACGAATATGATGACGACGAGCCAGAAATAAAGAAGGTTGATAACAACACCTTTATAGTTAATGGATTACTTGGAATAGACGAACTTAATGACAAGCTCCATATAAATTTATCTTCACAAGAACACGATACAGTTAGTGGTTTTCTAGTAGACTTAATGGGTAGAATCCCTGAAAATGGGGAACAAGATATTATTGAGCATGATAATATAGTCTTTAAAATTGAAGAGGTAAAGGAAAAAAGAATAAATAAATTAAAGATATGTATTCAAAGAGAGGTGTAAACCTCTCTTTTTCTATAATTATTCTAAAACAGAAGTGCAATGAGGACATCTACTAGCTTCTATTGCAATATCTGTACAGCAATAAGGACATTTTTTTGTTGTAGGAGCAGCTGGAACCTCTTCCTTTTTATTAAATCTATTAAATTGACGTATTACAATAAAGATAGAAAAAGCTATGATTAAAAAGTCAATTACATTATTTAAGAAAATTCCATAATTTATGGTTGCAGCTCCTGCAGCTTTAGCTTCTGCCAAGGATTTGTATTCTCCTCCAGTTAAATTTATATACAAATTTGAAAAGTCAATTTTGCCAAGAGCTAGTCCTACAACAGGCATGATTATATCACTTACTAAAGAAGAAACTATCTTACCAAAAGCTCCCCCAATAACAACCCCCACAGCTAAGTCAATTACATTGCCTTTCATGGCAAACTTCTTAAAATCTTTTAACATAATAAAACCTCTTTTCTAGTTTTTTTACATTATAACACAAAAACTGCACTAGTTCATAACTATTATTATAAAATAGTATATGTTATAATAACTGTAAATTTTAGGAGGAAGAAGGTCTGTGCAATGATAGAACTTAATTCTAAGTTAGCTCAAACAATCGTAGAAAAGATGATGACGGTTATACCTTATAATATAAACATAATGAATAGTGAAGGAGTTATAATAGGAAGCGGAAGTAAGGATAGAATAAACACCATTCATGAAGGGGCTTTGCGTGCTATAAAAGAAGAAAGAATGATTGAAATAACTAAAGATGAGGAATATGTAAAAAAGGGTGTAAATATGCCTATCACCTATGAAGGAATAATTATGGGAGTTATAGGTATAAGTGGGGAACCTAGTATTGTAAAACCTTTTGGAGAATTAGTTAGAACTACAGCGGAACTATTAATAGCACAAGAAAATGTAGCTAGTATTGAGAGAATAAAGGAAAAGGAAAGAGAAGAATATATGTTCAAATGGACATATAGTTCTAATGACTACACTAAAGAATTCATAGAAAAGGGTAAAGTATTTAATATAGATATTTTAATTAAAAGAAGAGCGGTATTAATTGTTAAGAAAAAGGGTATAGTTAGTAATGATATATTTATAAAAAATCTTTCAATTAATGAATATCATATAAATTTAGAAGAAGAAAGACTTCTACTTTTTATAAAGGAGGAAAGATTGACTAAGTACTTTAATAAGCTTATGGAAGATGTAGATTTAAATGAATATTATATAGGTGTAAGTGAAGAAAACTTTAATATGGGGAAAGCCTTTTCTCAAAGTATAAATGCTATAGAATCTGCAGTGAAATTAAAACTTAGTAACAACATAATTTATTATGAGACTATAAGTTATATATTTGCTATTTTAGAATGTAAAGCTCCAGAAAATATGCTAACGCTAGGGAAAAGATTTTATGAGGAAGGAATGGATGGAGAATTAATAAAAACCTTCACAGCTTATATAGAATTTAGTGGAGAAATGAATAGAGTGGCTAAATACTTAAACATTCATAGAAATACCCTAAACTATAGGATTGAAAAAATAAAAAATATAACAGGAAAAGACATAAAAAATTATTTTGATTTAATTTATTTGTATTTGTCATATTTTCTTTATTCTATGAAGATGGAATGTGCAAATGAACAATAAGTAGCCTAAAAGTTTATATATAATAACGATGAAATTTTCCTCTCAAACGTTTACAATATTAAATAAATACAAAAGAAAAAAGATTGGAGGAATATATTATGCAGATAACTGCTTTAGGAGCAATAATTGGACTTATCGTAGCTATAGTATTAATAATTAAAAAGGTTCATCCAGCCTATGGATTAATGTTAGGTGCAGTGATTGGTGGTATTACTGGGGGAGCATCAGTTGCTAAAACTGTTGGTTTTATGATTGGTGGAACTCAGGGCATGGTTACAGCTATACTAAGAATATTGGCAGCAGGTGTTTTGGCTGGGGTGTTAATTGAATCTGGTGCAGCAGCAAAAATAGCAGAATCAATAGTAGATAAAATAGGAGAAGCTAATTCTCTTATAGCATTAGCTATAGCCACCATGGTTTTAACTAGTGTTGGAGTATTTATAGACGTAGCTGTTATTACTGTATCTTCAATAGCACTGGAGATAGCTTATAAGGGCAACTTATCAAAAACTTCTATATTGATTGCAATGATAGGTGGAGGTAAAGCAGGAAACTTAATGTCACCAAATCCAAATGCCATTGCAGCTTCCGATGCTTTTAAGCTTCCATTAACCTCTGTTATGACAGCAGGTATTATTCCAGGCCTTATTGGCCTTATTGTTACTTCAATAATAGCTAAAAAGCTTATAACTAAAGGGCCTAAGGTTACAAAAGATGAAGTGCTTGTAAATAAAGAAGAAAGACCTAGTTTCTTTGGAGCGGTGGTTGGTCCTGTAGTGGCAATATTGATTTTATCTTTAAGACCAATTGCAAGTATCAATATTGATCCAATGATAGCATTGCCAGTGGGTGGAATTGTAGGAGCTTTGGTTATGGGAAAGATTAAGAATTTAAATTCCTATATGCAATCTGGATTAGCTAAAATGAGCGGTGTTGCAATATTATTAATTGGAACAGGTGCTATATCAGGTATAATTGCAAATTCAACTTTAAAAGATGTAATAGTAAATAGTTTAGGTTCATCAGGGTTACCAGCCTTTGTTCTGGCTCCTATAGCAGGGATTTTAATGTCTGGTGCAACAGCATCCACTACATCAGGAACTGCTGTTGGAAGTCAGGTGTTTGGTCCTACTTTATTAGAATTAGGAGTAAGTAATTTGAGTGCAGCAGCAATGATTCATTCAGGAGCTACAGTACTAGATCATTTACCACACGGAAGCTTCTTCCATGCTACAGGAGGAAGTGTAAACATGGATATGAAGAATAGAATGAAATTAATTCCTTATGAAACACTTATAGGACTTGTGATGACAATAGTTTCAGCAATAATATTTGGAGTAATTAAGTTCTAAACCTAAAGAGAGGTGAAAATATATGAAGTTTATTATAGCCCCAGATTCCTTTAAAGAAAGCATGACAGCAAAAGAAGCAGGGGAAGCCATTAAAAGAGGATTACAAAAGATATTTAAAGATGATGAATATGAAGTTGTTCCCATGGGAGATGGAGGAGAAGGTACCCTTCAATCCTTAGTAGATGCTACAAGGGGAAAGCTAGAATATTTAGATGCAGTAGGTCCTTTAGGAGAAAAAATTAAAGGACACTATGGAATATCGGGAGATGAAGAAAGTGCTTTTATAGAAATGGCAGTGGTTAGCGGTTTGGAGCTAGTACCTAGAGAAAAGAGAAATCCACTAATAACTACCACCTATGGTACGGGACAGTTGATAAAAGCTGCCTTAGATAAGGGCGTAAAAAAAATACTAGTTTGTATAGGTGGAAGTGCTACTAATGATGGAGGAGCGGGAATGCTTCAAGCACTAGGGGCTAAATTATTAGATATTAATGGAGAAGAAATAGGCTATGGTGGTGGAGAACTTCATAAGATAAGTAAAATAGATATATCTAAGTTAGATAAAAGAATAAAAGACATATCTATAGAGGTAGCCTGCGATGTAAATAATCCTTTACTAGGTGACAGAGGAGCTTCAAGAATATTTGGTCCTCAAAAGGGAGCAGATAAAGAAACTGTAGAGATACTTGAAAAAAACATGACTCATTATTCAGAGATTATAGAAAAGCAATTAGGTATAAGGGTTGATGGAATACCAGGGGGAGGAGCTGCAGGAGGAATTGGAGCAGCACTTATGGCCTTTTTAAAGGGTAAGTTATCCCCAGGAATAGAGCTAGTTGTGAAGTACACAGACCTAGAAAATAAAGTTAAGAATGCAGACTTAGTTATTACGGGAGAAGGAAGCATTGACAGTCAAACCAATTTTGGAAAAACTCCAATTGGAGTAGCTAAAGTAGGGAAAAAATATGGTGTTCCTGTCATAGCTTTTGCAGGAAGAATTGGTGATGGAATAGAGACTCTATATGAAAATGGTATAGATTCTGTAATAGGAATTTTAAGGGAAGCTTCCACCATAGAAAAGGCGCTAGAGCAGGGAGAGAAAAATTTAGAGGCTGCTGCAGAAAACGTAGGAAGAATAATTAGAACAATTAAAAATTAATGATTAAGGGAGTTTAGTTTGACTAAGCTCTCTTTTTTATCTGTAGAAATAATTTACCTATTCTTTACCTTTTTTAATTTGTATATATAGTGATAAATTGCTATAATATTCGTAGATATAGTAAGGAAGAATTTGGGGGGGAATACATGTTGTTTAAATCAAAGAAAGCGCCTTGTTATGAAGCAGAACAAATTATGGAATATGTTGAAAATAGAATGCAGGGTAAAATAATTAAAAAGCCCAATGTAGCATATGGTATACACATTAGAATGGCAGATAATTTCGATAAGCTTTTTGCTAGCGAAGAGAATATGGGGGAATCTGCAAAAAAAATTCTTGATATAGGGGCCTCCATAAGTAGTTTTGACATGGAGATGAAGCATATATCAGATATGCTAATTGATTTTGCTGAGGATATGTCAGAGGTTAGCCAATCAAACTTAGCTATAGTTGAAGAAACTACAGCTTCCATGAACGGGGTTAATGAAACTACAGCAACTGCTACAAGAACTCTTAACAGCGTAGCGGATGCATCGCAGAATCTTGTGCAAAGTAATGTAGAAGGTCTTACTCAAATGGAAGAAATCGGAGAAATAAAAGAAAATGTAGTTAGCAACGCAAATGTAATGAGTAGCAAAATAGATTATTTAGTGGAAATGGCAAACAAAGTTAGCGATATTGTAAAAACTGTAGAAGCTATAGCAGGCAAGACTAATTTATTGGCTCTTAATGCATCAATTGAAGCTGCAAGAGCAGGAGAGCATGGAAGAGGATTTGCTGTAGTAGCAGAAGAGATAAGAAAACTTGCTGATGATACAAAGGTTAACCTTGAAGGGATGAAATCCATAATGGGAAATATTCATGAAGCTGCAGCGGATGGAAAAAGCAGTATGGATAAAACCATATCAGAAACAGGAAAAATGAGTGAAAAAATCGATAGGGTTAAAGTTACAATACAAAAAAATGTTGAATTATTAGATTCTACGGTTAAGGATATCCAAATATTAAATGATTCTATGAAGGGCATTAGTGTTTCGGTAGATGAAATAAATAGAGCTATGGAAATGTCTAGTACAGATGCAGAAAAACTTAGTCATATGACAGAGGAAATACATAGAAGTGCAGTAAAGAGCTCGGATCAAGCTAGTAAAATTTCTCAAATAGATAGAGAACTTTCTGAAATAGTTAAAGGTATGTTAGCACACCTGCAAAACAGTTCAAATTCTATAACTAACAAGGAATTTATTAATTATATAGAAAAAGCATTTAAAGCACATAAAAATTGGCTAGAAAACTTAAAAAGAGCTATAGATGAAATGAAAATATACCCTCTTCAATTAGATGGGACAAAGTGCGCCTTTGGTCACTTTTATTATGCCATAAACGTAACTCATCCAAAACTATTGACTAATTGGAAAGCCATTGATAAAACTCATATGGATTTTCATGGATTAGGTCATAAAGCAATGGAGGCTATTAAAAGTAAAAATTCTGATGGAGCTAATAATTTTTACAGAGAAGCAGAAGAACTATCGAATAAAATATTTAAATATTTAGAGCAAATTTTAACAGATGCTAAAGCATTAGAAGCTTCAGGAGAAAAAATATTCGGAGTAAATAACTATAATTGCGATGAAGATTGTGGTCATTGCGGGGCTTGTTAAAAGAATAAAAAGGATAAACGTCATAGAAAAATACTATGACGTTTATTTTTTTGCTCCCGTTGACAAAAAACATGGGTGATGATAAAATAAATCTGAACAAAATATCATAAAATATAATTATAGTTCGTTATATGACGAATTATAATTTAGAAATACAATAAAAATTAAAGGGAGAATAAAGATGAATAAAAAAAGTTATTATTATATTTTAACTGTTCCTGGTTTGATGTTGATTATATTTTTTCTTATAACTCCTCTTATAAGCACTGTAATCCCAACTTTTTTAGGAAAGAAGGGAATAGATTTTAGTCAATATATTGCCTTCTTTAATGATGAGTATTTCATGCAAATCTTTAGTAGAACTTTGAGAATTTCATTAATTACTTCTTTCGCATGTATGGTTTTCGGGGTGCCCGTAGCTTATTTTATATCAAGAAGTCCTAAAAAACTAAGAGGACTACTTATTGCCTGTAGCGTATTTCCACTGCTAACAAATTCTGTAGTTAGAGCCTTTGCTTGGATGAATATTCTAGGTAAAAACGGAATAATAAATAAAATACTTTTAGGGCTTAATATTATAAATCAGCCTTATAAACTTCTATATACAGAACTAGCAGTTATAATAGGAACGGTTTATTTATTTCTTCCACTTATGATTGTATCTTTAGTTGGAGTAATGGAAAATATAGAAATGGATTTATTGGAAGCAGCAGAAAGTTTAGGAGCTAGTAAAATCACTGCCTTCTTTAAAGTAGTATTTCCTTTAAGTATACCGGGACTTATAGTAGGGACTGTACTGGTTTTTACAGGAGCATTAACAGCCTATACAACCCCTCAACTCTTAGGGGGAAACTCCAACATGGTTTTATCTACTTTAATTTACCAGAGGACCATGAGTTTAAGCGATTGGAATGGAGCAGCAGTGGTAGCCACTGTTATGATAGTTACTACACTTTTAGTTATAAGCCTTATAAATAAACTTGCAGCAAAGCTCAATGAGAGAGGTGTTTAAGTTGAAGAATAATAAATTTTTATCATTCCTTTGTATATTAGTTTATGCATTTTTGTTTCTTCCGTTGATTATAATAGCTGTTACTGCTTTTGGCGGAGAAAGCTATATAGCTTTTCCCCCTAAAAGCTTTAGTGTTAAATGGTTTTTAAATATATTTAATTCTGAAACCTTTATGAAAACTTTAGGTACAAGTCTTAAAGTATCTTTCACAGCTACAATAATTGCTTTAGTACTTGGAGTTCCAGCAGCCTATTCCCTAAGTAGATTTGAATTTAAAGGTAAAGGGATATTAAAAAACTTCTTCTTTTCCCCAGTTATTATCCCTGGAATCGTAGTAGGATTTTCATTATTTCAATTTATAATCATAAAACTTAGATTACCCATTATGGCTAGCTTGCTTATTGGACACACTATAGTGATTATACCTTACATTATAAGGGTTATAGGTTCTAGCTTAGAAGGTTTTGATTATGCCATAGAAGAAGCGGCTATGAGCCTTGGTGCAAGTAAGATTGAAACTTTTTTTAAGGTAGTTTTTCCAAATATAACTTCTGGAGTAATAGCAGCTTTTATGTTAGCTTTTATAAACTCCTTCAATGACGTACCAGTTTCAATATTTTTAACGGGACCAGGGGTAAGTACACTTCCTATTAGCATGATGAGTTATGTAGAGTACAACTATGATCCAACGGTATCAGCGCTTTCAGTATTGCTTATGATAATGACCATTGTAGTTATGTATGTGGTAGAAAAAACTTTAGGGTTAAGCTATTTTTCCAAGTAAAATGTGGAGGTAAACTATGGATTTAATAAATTTAAAAGATATATCAGTTTCCTATGATGGAAAAAACAATATTTTAGAAAACTTTAATTTGAAAGTAGAAAAGGGACAGTTAGTATCTCTTCTTGGCCCAAGTGGATGTGGGAAAACCACTACCTTAAGATTAGTTGCAGGTTTTATAGAACCTACAAAGGGACAGTTTATTTTTAATGAAAAAGATTATAACAAGATTCCAGTCCATAAAAGAAACTTTGGTTTGGTTTTTCAAAGTTATGCTCTTTTCCCACACTTAACTGTATTTGATAACATAGCTTTTGGACTAAAAATGAGAAAAATTGATAAAACTAACGTAACTAAGCTAGTAGAGGAAATATTAGAGTTAGTGGACATGAAAAGTTTTGCTAAAAGGTATCCAAAGGAATTATCTGGAGGACAAAGACAAAGGGTTGCTATTGGTAGAGCTTTAGTAATAAATCCGGATTTATTATTACTAGATGAACCTCTAAGCAATTTGGATGCAAAGCTAAGACTGAAAATGAGAGTGGAAATAAGAAAACTTCAACAAAAGCTTGGTATAACTACTCTATTTGTTACTCATGACCAAGAGGAATGTTTCTCCATATCAGATAAGGTAGCGGTTATGAATAAAGGAATAATAGAGCAATATGATAGTCCAGAAAATATTTATTCAAATCCAGCTACGGAGTTTGTAGCTAGATTTGTAGGCTTTGAGAACTTTATTCCATTAAACTCTTTAGGAGAGAACTTATTTGAAGGAAAAGGTAGTAGTAAATTTAAAATAGATAGCTCAATGAAAGAACGTGAAAATCTGTTAGGAACAATTAGACCTGATGATATTCAAATATTAAAAGAAACTATAGAAGATGAAGAAAATATATTAGATGGCTTGGTAGAGATTAGAACCTACTTAGGAAAATCTTATCAATATAATGTAAAGACAGAAGTAGGAACTTTAGTGGTGAATGGACTAAATGATGCAGTTTATAAACAGGGAGATAAAGTGAGACTTTATCTGCCATCAAGTAAAATAATTTTAGTATAAACGAGGAGGAAAAATTATGAAAAGAAGATTGATTTCATTGACACTAGCATTGACAACAGTACTTACATTTACAGCATGTGGTTCTAAGGAAAAGGTACAAGAAGGAAATAAAGAGCCTAGAAAGCTAGTTATATCCACTTGGGGATTAAACGAAGATTTATTACAACAAAATGTATTTAAGCCTTTTGAAGAAAAGAATAACGTAAAAATTGTATTAGAAGTGGGAAATAACTCAGAAAGATTGACTAAGCTTAAAAATAATCCAAATTCAGAAATAGATTTAATGTATCTAGCAGAAGCATTTTCAGATCAAGGAGCTACAGATGGTATTTTTGAAAAAATAGATTTATCGAAGGTTCCTAATGCAGCAAAATTAACTCCAAAAGCTAAGGAATTAGCTGAACAAGGTTATAATGTGCCTTACACTTTAAATAGAATTGCTATAGCGTACAATCCAGCTAAAACTGGCTTTGAAATTAAGTCATGGAAGGATTTATGGAAGCCAGAATTAAAAGGGAAAATTGCTATTCCAGACATAACAACAACCTTTGGCCCTTCTATGGTTTTTGCAGCGGCTACAAAGGCTGGAGCTACAAAGGACAACATGGATGCTGCCTTTAAAGCTTTAGAAGAATTAAAACCGAATGTAGTAAAAACTTATAGCAAATCTTCAGATTTAACTAATATGTTTGCTAGTGGTGAAATAGTTGCAGCAGCTACAGCAGATTTCGTTTTTGGAAACATTAGTAAAGCTAGCCCAGAGGTAAAATATATAAATCCAGAAGAAGGAGCTTTCTTAAACTTCAACACTATAAGTATAAGCAAAAATTCAAAAAATAAAGATTTAGCTTTAGAATTTATAAACTATGCTTTAAGTGAAGAAGTTCAAACCAGAACTGCAAAGGCTCTAGGAGAATCACCAGTTAACGTAGATGTTAAACTTACAGCAGAAGAAAGCAAAAACTTAACCTATGGAGAAACTGTGGGAAAATCAAGTGCCTTAGATTATAAATTTGTTAATCCACTTATGAAAGATTGGATAGACAAGTGGAATAGAATACTAAATCAATAATTTTAAAGGAGAGTATCATGGAAGTAAATTTACTCATAAAAAACGTAAATGTTTTTAATTGTTACTTAAAAAGATTCATAAAAGAAAATGTAGCAGTACTTGAAGACAAGTTCCTTTATGTAGGGGGAAATGCTCACGATATGCGCGAACTGTCCCCAAAAGAAGTCATAGATGGAGAAGGGAAATTCCTAATTCCAGGGCTTATTGACATTCACATGCACATTGAAAGTTCCATGACTACTCCATTTCAATTTTCACAGGCAGTTATTCCTCATGGGGTCACCACTGTAGTGGCAGACCCCCATGAGATTGCTAACGTACTTGGAATGGAGGGAATAAAAGCTTTTATAGAAGATTCGAAGAATACGATAATAGATATATTTTATGGAATACCAAGCTCAGTACCATCTACTTCAGCTACTCTTGAAACTACAGGAGGAAGGATAAAGGAAGAGGAGGTATATGAGCTTTTACATTATAATGAAGTAAAATGTCTTGGAGAGGTTATGAATTTTGTAGACCTTATTGGAGATGAAAATTCAACTATAAATAAAATAATATCCTTGGTTAAGGAAAAGAGACCAGAGCTATTAATTGAGGGACATTGCCCTAAAATAGAAGGATTAAATTTAGCTAAATATATTTATAAAGGGGTAGATGGAGACCACACTCAACAAAGTCCAAAATCCTTAGAAGAAAAAATTAAAAACGGTATGTTTATAGAAATTCAAGAAAAATCTATGAGTGAAGAAAATATAAAATATCTGATGGATAATAATTTATATGAACACTTCGCTTTAGTTACAGATGATGTAATGGCAGATAAAATAATTGATGGTCACTTAAACAGGCTAGTAAAGAATGCTATTATAAGGGGTCTGTCCCCAGAGATGGCTATATATACATCTACTTTTACACCAGCTAGAAGGATGGGGCTAAAGGACAGAGGAGCTATTGCGCCGGGAAAAATTGCAGATTTTATCTTGTTAAATAATTTAGAGGAATTTAAAGTAGAAAAAGTATATAAGAATGGGAAACTAACTTATAATGGAAAATTACATTTAAAAGAGAATATAAATTTTTATCCAGAAAAATTTTATAATACTGTATGTTTAGAGAAGCTAAAAAAAGAGGACTTTGATATAAAAACTCCAATAAAACAAGGAGATATAAAATGCAGAGTCATAGAGGTTAAAGATGGATCAACCTTTACAGAAGAAAAAGAAGAAACTTTAAAAGTAAGGGATGGAAAGCTTTTATGGGAAGGGTTTCCTTATTGCCTAATTGGTGTATTTGAAAGGTACGGAAAAAATGGCAATAGGACCTTTGGATTAGTAAAGGGAGACATTATAAAAGAGGGGGCTGTGGCTACCACTTGGGCCCATGACCATCATAATCTTATGGTAATGGGAAAAAATTTAGAAGACATGATAGTAGCGGCAAATTGGGTTATAGAAAACTCAGGTGGTTATTCTACAGCTAAAAACGGAGAAGTATTATCTGGAGTAGAACTGAAAATCGGAGGAATAGTTTCTGACGAAAGAATAGATATTTTAGGGGGAAAACTAAAAAAGCTTAGAGAGGCTCTAAGAGAACTAGGCTATAATCACCACAATGAAATAATGTCCTTTAGTACCCTTTCTCTACCTGTAAGTCCAAGTATAAAAATTACAGACAAAGGACTTATAAGAGTAAAAACTGGAGAAATTCTATCTTTGTTCACGGAATAAATGAGAGAGAAATAAATGGGGGGAATAAAATGAGTGGAATTTTAATTAAAAATGTTAATATACTTACTATGAATGAAGAAAAAACTATAATTCCTAAAGGCGTTGTTGCTATAAGTGGAAACATCATATTAGAAGTAGGAGATAGTACCCTAGAGGAAAAGTATAAAGACTTCATCACAATAGATGGGGAGGATGGTATATTAATGCCTGGTATGGTAAATTGCCATACCCATGCTGCCATGGTTCCCTTTAGAAGTCTAGCAGATGATTGTGGAGATAGACTTAGAAAATATTTATTTCCATTGGAACAAAAGCTTGTAGATAGAGAACTAGTGGCTATTGGTGCTAAATATGCTCTATGTGAAATGCTTTTAGGGGGAGTCACCACCTTTTGCGATATGTATTATTTTGAAGATGAAGTGGCAAAGGTATCAAAGAAAATGGGCGTAAGAGCGGTCCTCGGAGAAACGGTAGTAAATTTTCCTGCACCAGATTCAAAAAAACCCTATGGAGGATTATGCTACGGAGAAGAGTTTATAAAAAGTTGGATGGGGGATGACTTAATAACTCCAGCAATAGCCCCTCATGCTCCTTATAGCAATGATGAGATTAGTTTAAAAAAGGCCCATAAGTTATCTAAAAAATATAATATACCTATGATAATGCATGTGGCAGAGATGGATTTTGAATACTTGTATTATAAAGAGCAATATAGTTTATCGCCAGTTAAGTATTTAAATAGTTTAGGTATATTAGATGAAAACTTTATAGGAGCCCACATGATTTTATTGGATGAGGGAGACTTAGATATACTTCAATCAAATGGGGTAGGAGTATCTCATAATATGGGGGCAAATTCTAAGGGAGCAAAGGGAGTTGCACCTGTGCTAGAAATGTATAAAAGAGGAATGAAAATAGGATTAGGAACGGATGGCCCTATGAGTGGAAATACTTTAGATATAATAACTCAAATGGCTTTAGTGGGAAAAGTTCATAAACTTTATAACAAGGATAGAACCATACTACCAGCCCATGAAATAGTAGAAATGGCTACGATAGGTGGAGCTAGAGCATTGAACTTAGGAGAAAAAATAGGATCTATAGAAGTGGGAAAAAAAGCAGATTTGGTACTTATTGAAACAACTTCTGTAAATATGCAACCAATTTATGACTATTATTCAACCATAGTATACTCAGCAAACCCATCTAACGTTCACACTGTAATAGTAGATGGAAAAATACTAGTAAGGGACAAACAGCTCATAGGTATAGACTTTTTAAACGTAAAAAAAGAACTTTTAAACCTAAGAGATAAAGTTGAAACTATAGCAAAAGAAATGTAAAATAATAAGTTATAGGGGGCGATAACTGTGGAAACTAATTTAGAAAGAATTAAAAAAGACATAGAAGCCATAGGAGAATTTACAGCTACTCCAGGCAATGGGACAACACGTTTTTCCTTTACAAAAGAAGACAGAGAAGCGAGAGAATATATTAAAGGAGAAATGCTAAAGGCTGGACTTGAAGTTTTTGAAGATGCAGCAGGAACTGTAGTAGGAGAACTTAAAGGAGAGATAGAAGGGCCAGTAGTTATGATAGGATCTCACTTTGATTCCGTTAAAAATGGGGGCAGTTTTGACGGACCAGCAGGTGTGGTAACAGCGTTAGAAGTGGCAAGAGTTTTTAAGGAAAAGAATTTAAAACCTAAATATCCTGTACAATTTGTGGCCTTGATTGAAGAAGAAGGAGGCAGATTTGGGGGAGGACTGTTTGGT
The DNA here is from genome assembly GCF_039521365.1 of Clostridium malenominatum. Classification (NCBI taxonomy): domain Bacteria; kingdom Bacillati; phylum Bacillota; class Clostridia; order Eubacteriales; family Clostridiaceae; genus Clostridium; species Clostridium malenominatum. The sequence continues at coordinate 145,500 of NZ_BAAACF010000003.1, read as the reverse complement.
AGCCGTGCCATGGCAGGTAAGGTAACAAGAGAGGACTTGGATAGGTTTAAAGATAGTGAAGGTATGTCTGTAGCCCAGGCTATGAGAGATTTTGGATTTAACCCAGATAAAATTAAAGAAGCTGAGAGAAAGCCGCAAGATATCAAGTGTTTTTTAGAGCTTCATATAGAACAGGGACCAATTTTAGAAACCTTGGGTAAAGATATTGGAATTGTAGAATATATTGTTGGAATAAAAGAATTTGAAGTAATAATAAAGGGAAGACCAGACCATGCAGGAACTACTCCCATGAATATGAGAGCAGATGCTTTAGATGGAGCTGTTAATGTAATTAGTAAAATTAGCGGCTTTGCAAAAGAAGCAGCCTTTGGAACGGTAGCTACTGTTGGGAAATTAAATGTGTTACCTGGAGCTGCTAACATTGTTCCAGGTGAAGTAAATTTCTTAGTGGATATAAGATCTAAAAAATCTGAATGTATAGAAGAAGTAGAAAAAAATATAGTATCAGAATTGGAAAAGGTATGTAGAGAAATGTCTCTACAATATGAAGTAATTCAAAAGCTTCATGTATCGCCAGTAAAGGTTTCTGAAAAACTAGTAGATTTGCTAAAAAACGACTGCAAAAAACTAGGTTTTTCCCAGGAAATAATGTTAAGTGGTGCTGGCCACGATGCAATGGTAATGTCACAAATAACAGATATAGGCTTAGTATTTGTACCAAGTAGGGGTGGAAGAAGCCATTGTCCAGAAGAATGGACAGACTATGAAGCATTGCAAAAAGGTGTAGAATTATGTTATAACTTAGTAAAAGAAATTGCATTTTAGTTTCTTAATAATAGAAGGGTGAAGATGACATGGGAGGATTAGCTCTAGAAGTAAGTAGTTATTTTAAAGGTGTAGGGACCTTTGGTAAGTTAATACTGACAATTGCAGTATTCGTTTTGTTAGGTATTTTTAACAAAGCCTTCTCAAATTATATAGATAAAGCAAATTGGAGTTCTGTAAAAACAATAAAGTTAAAAAAGGCTTTTTCTGTATTTACGAAGATACTTGCTCTTATATTTTCAATACCTATTTGGTTACATGAATCTCAAAATATACTTACATTTTTAGGACTTTTTTCAGCGGGTATTGCCTTTGCTCTTAGGGATTTATTGGCAAATTTTTTAGGATGGTTGATGATAAGTTCTCATAAACCTTTTGTAGTAGGAGATAGAATTAGAATAGAAGATAGCCTTGGTGATGTTTTAGAAATGAATTGGTTTCATACTACAATCATTGAAGTAACACAAAATCAAGATAAAACTTATGGACAAAGCACTGGAAGATTAACATATATTCCGAATGCTAAATTTATTCTCCAAGAGGTAATCAATGAAAGTAGCACTTTTCCTTATACATGGAATGAAATACAAATACATTTAAACTTAAATAGTAATTGGAAAAAGGCCAAGGAGATTATAATGGAGGTAGCCTCAAAGGAACTTGGGAATATGGAGGAGGAAGTAAAGGAATGCCTAGAAGTAGCTTCTAAGACCCATCCAATTTACTATCAAAATCTTTCTCATATAGTTTATACTTCTCTTGGAGAAGAAAAAATAACTCTTACTTTAAGGTTTATATGTCGTTCTAGGAACTATAGAAATTTAGAACATGGTATAATAGAAGGAATTTTAGAAGAATTTGAGAAGTATGAGGACATTGAACTAAAATAAAATTGCAAGCAGAATTGCTTGCAATTTTTATCTAATTATTTATTCGGTTTTAAAGCTGTTTGTTGAGGAGTCATACCTTGCATTGGAGGTTGATTACTTTGCTGTGCGTTTTGCTGACCTTGTTGTTGACCCTGCTGCTGGTTTTGTTGTTGTCCTTGTTGTTGCTGACCGCCTGGCATCATATTACTAATCATTTGAGGAATTTTATCCATTAGCTGGTTACCATTAGATTTTTGGGTTACAGGTAACATGGATACATTTTCTTTATCAATAACTACAATAGCGTCAGTACTTATTCTAGCACCTAATCCTAAACCTGGAGTTGTAGTTGAAGTACTTCCAGCCTTCATTGAACTTGTTCCTGATCCATAACCTACAGTTACAGAGACAACAGGAACTAAAGTTTTATTTTCTACGGTCATTGGGGTTCCCATAACTGAGTTTTGTTTAGCAAACTCCTGTACTTCAGTGAAAAGTGAATCTAAATTTTCATTTACATGTGTATTCATATGAAATTCCTCCCTTTTACTCTGTTAGTAGTTTCTTATAACTTTAAGAAGATTTAGCTTAATTATGCCTTTCATATTAAAAAAGGAATCTTCAGCTAAAAAATCTGGTTCTAGGTGCAGCTCATCGAAATCTATATATGATGAAACTGCATTTATAGCTCCATAGATTATACCTGTAGTTGAGGGATCTTCAGTACCATAAGATGCATGAAGACCAATATATTCAGGCCTTATTCTTTTTAAGCGCTCTATGTTGTTTTTAAATTTAGGCACAGCCTTTTTTAAAGGTTTTTGAAGAATTTGTCTATTAAATAAATAGACTGTAATAATATTTTCATTATCAAATTTTTGTATTCTCCCCTTAATAAAAGGACTAAGCCAAGAAAAGGCTATATTATAATTAGGTAAATCGTAAGAGCTAATGCCAAAAGCAATTTTTATAGGATAAACCTTGAGAAGCATTAAAAGTGCGACTATTAATATTAATAGCAGTAAAAAAATTGTCATTTTAAGCATCTCCTCTCTACATAGTGTGCTACAATATCAAATAAATATATGTGGAGGATAATGGGTTAAGAAAAGGACAAGCAACACGGCGCTTGTCCTTTAGATGTTTAGTTTACTAGTTTTTAGATTTCTAGATATTACAGAAATTTTTAAAAGAAAATTTCTGTAATATCTATTATCTTTTCCTTATCTATATCATACAAAGCTATTTTAGTTTTTCCTTCTTCTTCATGTAAGAATAAAACTACACCATGAGGCCCATTTGAGCCATTACCTTCCGTATATCTTCCTACTCTAATAGGACCAAAGATATTTTTATCTTTAATAATATCTTTTGCCAATCCAGATTTAATATTTTTAAGCTTTATAATTCCTTTAGCATTTTCATCATATTCCGTATAAATTAAATCATCGCCTTTTGCCCATAAATACTGTATATCTGGAATAGCTCCATTTTTATCCTTTAAAAAATTTATTGTATCTATAGTTTTAACTGGTGAAGTTCTATAGGATTCCATGGAAAAAACCTGAAGCTTATCTAAAGAGGTTTCATCTAAATAAAATCCAAATAAATTAGCTGGTCTATAGGCTTTTTTTACATCAACTACATTTTTAACTAAGGGTTTACCTGGCAAGGAATTACTACTTCCATCTAAATTATGGGAATATAAGTTTAAACTTTTACCATTAAAAGAAGTATAATGTATTGCATTTTCCCCAAAGGCAGTAGTACTTATTATCTCATGAGGATTTGCGTAAATTGTGCTGTAAGGATTTTTTTCAGCATAATTAAAATCCATCATTAGATTAAAGTTTTTATAGAGCTGGTAATTATTTATTAAGCTATAACCTTTTTTTGAAAAAGCTAAATTATACTCGCTAATTTCCGCAGAAGTAGCGTTTCCAAAATCATCAAAGCTTTTTTCTAAAGAGTTAAAAACATAGTTACCTTTATCTATATTTTCAAATCTATAATTAAAATAAATCACTCCATTTTCAGAAAAGCCAACTATATTTTCTCCACTATTGTCTGTTAGTATGGTGAAAGAATCTCCTAAATATTTATGAGGTTTAAAGTTGCCTATTACTCCGCTTTTGCCATTAGTAAGATTTAAATAATAAAAAGTTGAATGCTCTCCTTCTTCTTTATTACTGCCAAGAATGAAAAGTAAAAGCTCATCCCTAGAGTGAGGGTAAAACTTTATATCTTTTATTTCTCCAAACTTAGAAGAGGTTATATTATAAGTAGGTTTTTTGTATTCAATAGGTGAGTTGCTATTTTCATAAAAATAAGCTCCTGTGGTAAGTAAAATCATAATAATAGTTAATATAAACATGTAAAATCGTTTCATAATTCTTCCTCCAGAATATGTTATAATACTATTATAGTATAATAGAGTAAATTTTGTAAGGAGAGTAAATATGAGTATAGGTGATAAGTACTTTGAATCCATGAAAAAGCTAAGAAAATATCTTTGGTTAATTTTAATACCAGTTGGAATGGACATGTTTGACTTAATATTAAATGAATATATATACAAAATAAAATATACTCCGCTTAATAGATTTATTACTTTAAAAATAGGACTAGTAGACACACCTCCTTCTATAAGATTCTTATTAGAGGATTTTCCATCACCCTTATTTAGCTTTAAAAATAATGTAATTACAGGATTACTTACAAGAGTAGATGTTTTTACTATATGCTTAACCATAACAATAATGCTTTTAACCAGCTACTTAAAAGGAGTATATTTAGTAGGTCTAAAAAAAGTTGGAGAAGAAAAATTTGATGTAAGAGAGTTATTAATGATAGATAACCGTATTTGGGGAAAACTTTTTGCTTATGACTTAATTATTACAATACCCATTCTTTTGATGCTAAAGGATAGAAGTTTTATATTATTAACCTTTATTTTAATATTTTTTGTATATATAGAGTACTCAATTGTACTTGATAATATATCCCTTTTAAGAAATTTTCAAAAAGGAATTGGATTTTTGTTTGATAATTTAGGGTTAACTATTAAAATAGCATTTTTCTCTGGCATTATATATTCTCTATTAAGCATAGTAATATATCCCATGGCGAGATTAGGGAATATTGGGGTTTTAATAGATACTATTATAATGGCCTACTTTGGAATTGGAATTAATAAGACTATGATGGAAACTTATTTAAGTAAATAACTAAATTAATTACTCCAATCATATATTTTATAGAGGATATTAAAAGGAGTGAATTAATATTAAAGTTGATTTTTTGTTAAAAACACTAAAAAGTCTTCCAAAAGAAATTTTAAGTGAATTAGCTGTGGTTTCAAGAAATGGAAAGATAATGAGGGGAAAGATAGATTTAATAGTAAAATACAGCTTAGATTCTTATAAAGTTGCTAGAATGACAAGCCTTGTAGGAGGAGAGTTTGAGGATTTAGGGTATAACTTTGGAATAATAACAATGAATATTCAAGATATAAGTAAAATATCTAGCATAAAAGCTATTGAAGAAATTGAGCTGCCAAAAACTCTTTATTGTAGTTCAATAAATTATAATTATGAACAGAAAAAGGATTCTATTGTAGGCTTTATATCTTCTAACATAGACCATAACCTACCAGAGGAAAACAACATTATAATGATTAAAGCTACAGCTGGGAAAAATATAAATCATACTAAAAGCACTATAATAATGAAATGGATAAAATATTTAGTAGACAGAAAAAGAGAGCTAGAAAAGCAACTTATTATTTATTCAAGTTTTCATCCTAAATATGACTTTAAAGAAGAAAATAATTTATTTTACAAATACATTAACTCTATAAGGGAAAAAGAAAGGGTAGAATTTATATTTGAAAAGAATCCTAGTATAGATAAAACTTATTTAAAAAAGGGAAAAATAAATAAATACCAGAGTATAGATTTTGATATAAAAGAAAACGGTACTACCTTGCAGCTTTATAAAGAGTTTTTAAATAACTATACCATAGAAATAACAAATACCTTTAGAGAAAGTAGTGGTTTAATAAAACTAACTAAGGGGTATAAGAGTGGAACCATTGGTGAAAATATATATCATATTTATAACACAGGACCTAAAGCTTACAATATAGACGGTGAAATAGTAATAAATGTGGTATCTAGTAATGAAGAAAATAGAGATAAAGGGAAGTGGAAGTTAAATATTATTTGTGAAGATGAGTACAAGGGACAATATGTTATAATATAAACAGAAAATAATCTTAAAGGATGATATGCACATATGAATAAGATAATTATGCACATGGATGTGGATGCTTTTTTCGCTTCTGTGGAGCAAATGGACAATCCAGAACTTAAAGGAAAACCAGTTATTGTAGGAGGAGTAGGAGAAAGAGGAGTAGTGGCAACCTGTTCTTATGAAGCAAGAAAATATGGGGTTCATTCAGCCATGCCTACTTTTAAGGCAAAGCAAAGATGTCCCCTAGGAATATATTTGCCTACTAGGCATGAAAGATATAGTCAAATATCTAAAGAAATATTTAAAATATTATACTCCTTAACTCCTATGGTAGAGCCTGTATCTATTGATGAAGCTTATTTAGATATAACTGAAGTTAAAATGAAACCCATAGAATGTGCAGAGTTTTTAAAAAGAGAAGTAAAGAAACAGATTGGGCTTACTGTATCTGTTGGTGTGTCCTATAATAAATTTTTAGCAAAGCTAGCTTCTGACTGGAATAAACCAAATGGGATTAAAGTAATAACAGAAAATATGATTCCAGAAATACTAAAACCCTTACCACTAAGTAAAGTTCATGGTATGGGTAAAAAGTCTGTGGAAAAAATGAATAATATAGGCATCTTCACTATAGAAGACATGTATAAATTATCAAAAGAATTTTGTGTAGAGTACTTTGGTAAATTTGGATTAGAGATATATGACAGAATAAGAGGAATAGATTATAGAGAAGTAGAAGTTATAAGGGAAAGAAAGTCTATAGGAAGAGAAACAACTTTAAGAAAAGATTTAACTGATAAAGAAGAAATGAAAAAATATATAAAATATTTTTCAGAAGAAGTATCAGAAACTTTAAATAGTAAAAATATGTGGGGAAAAACCATAACAGTAAAAGTAAAAACTTCTAAGTTTGTAAACCACACTAAAAGTAAAACCATAAACTTTTATACTAATGACCATAGGGAAATATATAAAGTATCTTGTGAAATATTAGAAGAAATGGAATTAGAGGATAGTGTAAGGCTTATAGGGTTGACCATATCTACTCTTACTGAAAACAAGGTAGAACAATTGAGCTTCCACAGTTTTTTAGGAGGAAACTAAATTGAGAAATAGAGTTTATTTAATTGCTAGTTCAGTGTTTTTAATATTAGGTGTAATAATTGCTATATTTTTAGAACGTAATGCTAAAGGTAAAAAGGTAGGTGGAAATAAGAAATTAAAAAACGTTTTAGTATATACGCCCTTAACATTATTTTTTGCTTGTTTTTTGTATTATAGTACAGAATTTATAAGCGATTTTATATATGTATTGTTAAGTTCTATGGCATTCATTGGAACATTAACTTTATGGGAACGGTGCTCAAAGAACTATAAATATAAAAGAATAATAGAGGGGATTTTAGTTTGGAGTATATCCTTCGCTTTTTTTAGATTTTTAAATAAAAACTTAATTATTCCAATTGGTCATCACTGGATATGGGCTACGGGAATATCCACCATACGTATTATATTTACAGAAAATGATGGGAAAACCTTTGAGAAATTTTTTTTAGCAAATATAGTAGGACTAATAATATTATTATTTATGTTTAAATATTTTTCTGAACCCTACGGAGGCTTTGGAAAACCAGAAGTAGTAGGGAAAAAATATTTAATAGAAAATGGAATTGCTAAAAAGGAAGATAAGATAGAAATTAATAGGTTAACTAGTGATGATGAAAATATAATAATGTTTATATATATTAATGGAAAGCCACATTACACACTAAGTTATAAATTAGGGAAAATTAATAACATTGAAAAGCTGCAATAGTAGTTTTTCAGATATCTAGTTTCTAGAATTGTAGAATAGAGTATAGAGAATATGGTGTAGAGTACAGATAGAGACAAAATTCCCCAGGAATTTTGTCTCTATCTATTAATTATATCTATATAACTATTATCTACGTGGTATAAGCATCTTAATTCCAAGTGCAATGAATATAAAAGAAACTATTGTACTTTTTACATATCTCATGGTTTGCCAATCTATATAAATATTAGCTAGTGGGAAAACTACATTGTCAAATATAGCAGCTACTCCTAAAATTATAAAAAACCATCCTAAATATTTAACGTTCATAAAATCAAAAGATAAGTTTAAATTTAAGCTGTCATCATAATTTTGAGGATTGTAAAGTGCTTTCCTTACATCGAAAATACTATAAAACCAAATAATTGGAATGAACATTCCTGCAATAGGCAGATGAATCCAATCAACTAAAGCAATCAAGCCGAAGAATGCAATCATAATTTGCAAACCTTTCTTTTGAAGTCCCAGATATAAATGCCCCGCACCAGGTATTAATGAAAAAAATAAAGCCGTAAATTTTCTGTTTTCCAAAATTAACATCTCCTTAAATACTTAATATATATACTATTGTAGAGTACATATCTTAATATAAAATAGAAGATAATATTAATATTTCCTTAATATACTGCGAAATAAAAAGTTGCCTTCCTTTTTTAATTGTAATATACTTAGTGAGTTAATTAATGTAGTATATTAGCGAAAAAAGTCGAAGGAGGAACATTTGAAATGATATCTAATAAAATGAAAGATTTAGTAGCTAATAATTCTATTATAAGAGTTATGTTTGAAGAAGGAAAAAGATTATCTGATATTTATGGAAAAGAAAATGTTTTTGATTATAGTTTGGGAAATTCAAGTATTGAGCCTCCTGAAAATATCAAAAATACAATTAGTGAAATATTAAATGAAGAATCTGCAAGCCTTATACATGGTTATATGAGTAATTCAGGTTATGAGGATGTTAGAGATAAAATAGCTCAGTTTATAAATAAAAAACATAATGTAAATATATCTTATAATAATATAGTTATGACCTGTGGAGCAGCGGGAGGATTAAATATTTTATTGAAAACATTGATTAATCCAGAGGATGAGGTTATTGTTTTTGCGCCGTTTTTTGGTGAATATAGAAATTATGTAAATAATTTTGATGGGAAGATTGTAGTAATTCCTGCTGATATAAACACTTTTGAGCCTAATATGGAAGCATTAAAAAATAAAATAAGTAGTAAAACGAAAGCTGTTATTATAAACTCCCCTAATAACCCAACGGGTGTTGTGTATTCAGAAAAAGTTATAAAAGATTTATCAAAGGTACTTTCAGATAAAGAAAAGGAATTAGGTATAAGCATATATCTAATATCTGATGAGCCATATAGAGAAATAGTTTATGATAAGGTTAAAATTCCTTATATTTTAAAATACTATAAAAATTCCTTTATAGGATATTCATATAGTAAATCATTATCATTACCGGGAGAAAGAATAGGATATATAGTTGCAAATACAGATATGGATTGTTTTGAAGAGGTAATGGCTTCTTTAAATGTAGCTAACAGAATTTTAGGCTTCGTAAATGCACCCTCATTATTTCAAAGAGTTATTGCAAACTGCCTAGAAGATGAAGTTGATATTAGTGTATACCAAAGAAATAGGGATGCTTTATATAATCACTTAATAAATTTAGGTTTTTCTTGTGTAAAACCACAAGGTGCCTTTTATCTGTTCCCTAGAACGCCAATAGAAGATGACAAAAAGTTTTGTGAAGATGCAAAGCAATTTAATTTACTACTAGTACCAGGGTCTGCTTTTGGTTGTCCAGGACATGTAAGATTAGCTTATTGCATATCTTATGATTCAATACAAAATTCTTTTAAAGCATTTGAAAAGTTAGCAAGGTTATATAATATGAAACAAGTCTAACAGAGAACAGATGTTGAGAAAAATCCTCCAGAATTTTTATTATTATAGAAATTTCGGAGGATTTTTATCCTTAGTTATTCTTTCTTCTCTGTTATTTGTAATATATAACCTGACCTCTATTTTGAATTTCAATTATTTCGCAAAAGTCCCTTTGTATCGCTTCCTTAAATTTTTTAGTAATAGAAGCTTTAGCCCAATAATGCATTGGTATAAAAACTTTTGGCTTTACCTTATCAATAAAGTATTCTCCCCCTATGTGGAAAAACTCCTCAAGTCTTGGATCCGTAGGAAAAAAGGCAATGTCTATGTCTTCTTCAGCAATTTTTGAAACTTCCTTTTTAAAGGCAAGTTCCATTTCCAAGTTATTTTCCATAGTGTCACCTTTCCAATGCCACCAATTTAAATCTCCAGCATGAAATAGAGTAATTCCATCAACTTTAACGAAATAACATACACCTATGTCTGTAGAGGTATAGGTTTTTATATGAATATCTTCTAAATCTAATTCTTTGTTTGCCCATAAAATATTATAATTCTTTTTATAGTCAGGAAGGGTTATATCGCTACTTAGTACATATTGTATGTTTTCGTTATGATTTACCCAATCTAAAATCACGGGATTAAAGTGATCTTTGTGTCCGTGGGAAGAAAACACCACTACTTTTTTTCCGCAATTTAAATCTTCTTCTCCTAAAACTCCATTAATTAAATTTCTATCTTCTCCTACAGGAGAATCTTTATAGTAATCAAATATCAAAAGATGGTTTTCTGTTTCCACAGCAAATCCATCATGGAATAAATAATGTATTTTTGCTTTATGATTATCCATATCATACCAACCTTTATAATTTAATAATATTCAAGCATAATTATAGCAAATTAAAGAGTTGAAATGAAACCTCTTTTATAATATACTTTAAGAAGTTTTTATTTGGGGGGAAAGATAGTGAAAAATAGATTTAAATCTTTATTTAACGATAAGGAATTTTATAGTACACTAATTAAATTAGCCCTGCCTATTGTAATACAGAGTTTTATAAATTCGTTTGTAAATATGATAGACACGGTAATGGTTGGGGAGCTTGGGGAAACAGCTATTGCTTCCGTTGGAATAGCAAATCAATACTTTTTAATATTCAGTATGTTAATCTTTGGAATTTGTAGCGGTACAGGGGTTTTTATATCTCAGTTTTGGGGTAAGGAAGACGTTAAGAATATAAGGAGAATACTAGGGATTTCTTTAATTTCTGGAGTGATAATTTCTATAATATTATCTATAATTGCATTTATATTTCCAAGAGAAATAATTGCTATATTTAATAAAGAACCAGAAGTAATAAAAAGTGGAACAGAATATCTAAGAATAATATGTATAAGCTATATATTTACGGCTATTACTTTTGCTTATTCCTTTGGCCTTCGTTGTATAGGAGAGGCAAGAATTTCAATGATAGTAAGTGCAATAGCATTAGTATGCAATGCCTTTTTAAACTGGGTTTTCATATTTGGTAAGCTAGGAGCACCGGTTATGGGAGTTGGTGGAGCAGCACTTGCTACAGCTATAGCAAGATTAGTTGAGATGATATTAATAGTTTCTTATGTTTATAAAACTAAAAATGTTATGGCAGCAAAATTTAGTGAAATGGTAGATTTAACTAGAGATTTTGTATGGAGAACCTTTGTTACTGTAATCCCTGTGGTTTTAAATGAAGCTTGTTGGGGTCTTGCAACAGTAGTTTACACAGCAGTTTATGGAAGAATAGGAACGGGAGCGGTGGCTGCTGTACAAATATGTGGTACAGTTCAAAACTTATTTATGGTTATAACCTTTGGAATGGCAAATGCATCTACAGTTATGATAGGAAATAAAATAGGTGCAGGAGATGAAGAAAAGGGAAGGGAATATGCTAACAGATTTTCAATACTAGGAGTAATTTCTGGATTGGTTTTAGGAGGACTTTTAGCTCTATCCGCACCATTTGTTTTAAATTTCTTTAAAATTTCTTCAGAAGTTGCAGCAGATGCAAGAAGAATTCTTTATATAAGCTCCATAGTTATGTCTATAAGGGTATTTAATATAATAATGATTGTTGGCATACTTAGAGGCGGAGGAGATACAAAATTCTCCCTTTTAGCAGAAGGCGGCACCATGTGGTTTATAGGAGTTCCACTGTCCTTTATAGGAGCTTTTGTTCTTCATCTTCCAGTTTATTTAGTGGTTGCTCTACTTACAGCAGAAGAACTTGCAAAGTTTGCATTAGGACTAATGAGACTTTTATCTAAGAAATGGGTAAATAATGTAGTTAGTGATATGGGGTAAGTTAGATAATAGATAATAGAGAATAATTAATCTCAAAATATGAATAATAAGAATTGAAGAAAATATTATTCAAAATGGAGATTGACTATGGAAAATTGTGTGGAACCTAAGGTTAGAAGATATAAATGGCATAAATTACTTATAGTTGGAATTGTAACTTATGTCTTAGGATTGATAGTGCTAATCGGTACGGGAAATATAGTGTTATTCCCTGCAGTGGTTATGCTTGGAAACTTTCTTATACCTGTAATATATGTAGCTTTTTTCTATGAAAAAAGACGTATAAGCCATGTGACTATGACTGATACAGTAGCAAGCTTTTTTTACGGAGGATTTTTAGGAACCTTTGCAGCGGCAGTGCTGGAGCCAATTTTTATGACCCAAATGAGTATGGGAAATGCTTTAATTGTAGGATTGGTAGAGGAATTTACTAAAATTCTAGGGGTGCTTTTAATATATAAACGTAAAAAATGTAGATTTCATATAGACGGCATTATTTTAGGAGCTTCCGCAGGTATGGGATTTGCTGCCTTAGAGAGTACAGGATATGCCTTTAGTTATTTTTTAAGAAGCCAGGGAAATTTGTCTCTTACTGTTTATATAACTTTACTAAGAGGAATACTATCGCCACTGGGTCATGGAACATGGACGGCTATTTTAGGAGGAGTATTTGCTAGAGAAAATACAAATCCAGGCTTAAGAATAAATAGAAAAATCGTAAATGCCTACATTGTAGTAGTAATTTTGCATAGCTTATGGAATTCAGTACCTTCATTAATGTCGGTATTTTTCCCATTAGGTGCTTCAATATTTTTAGCAGAAATAATAATAGGCATTATAGGTATAATTATTTTGAGGGTACAATGGTATAGAGCGAAGAAAGCCTTAAACTAGTTGTTAGATTGTTAAATTTTTAGTTGTTTAGTTGCAGAGAAAATTCCTGCGGAATTTTTATTATAGAAATTCCGCAGGAATTTCTTCGTTAACTAAAGAAGTAAAAAACTATTAACTAAAGAACTAATCTAACAACACTTGTCACAGTAAAGCAAACTAAAAGTCCTAAGATGGTGGGCAGTAGAAAAGCTACTGATGTCCACTTCCAGCTTTTGGTTTCCTTTTTTATAGTTAAAAGAGTAGTGCCGCAAGGGAAATGCATCAAACAAAAGAGCATTACATTTATAGCAGTAAGCCATGTCCAACCGTTAGCTATTAATAGATCTCTTAAAGCATTAAGATTATCCAGTTCAATCATTGCCCCAGTTGACATATAACTCATTATAATAATAGGCATAACTATTTCATTGGCTGGAAACCCTAAAATAAATGCCATAAGAATATAACCATCCATGCCTATAGCATAAGCCAGAGGCTCAAGAAAATTAGCTCCATGGTCTAGTAATGTTAAGTTACCAACGGTAATATTAGCCATAATCCATATTACCAGGCCAGCAGGGGCAGCTATAGCTACAGCTCTACCAAGAACAAATATAGTTCTGTCGAAAATGGATCTAACTAATATTTTTCCAACTTGTGGTTTTCTATATGGGGGAAGTTCTAAAGCAAAGGAAGAAGGTACACCCTTAAGAATGGTTTTTGACAAAAACTTAGACATTAAAAGTGTAACCATAACTCCAAGCACTATTACTCCTGTTATAGTTAAAGTCCCAATTAAAGATTGATATGGACTATTAGAAGCTCCAGCAATAAAAATTGTAGTTATTGCAATGAGAGTAGGAAAACGTCCATTACAAGGTACAAAAAAGTTGGTGATAATAGCTATTAATCTCTCTCTAGGTGAATCTATAATTCTACATCCAATTACACCAGCAGCATTGCACCCGAATCCCATACACATGGTTAGGGCTTGCTTACCATGGGCACAAGCTTTTTTAAAGAAGTTATCTAAGTTAAAAGCTACCCTAGGCAAATATCCTAAATCTTCAAGAAGAGTAAACAGTGGAAAAAATATAGCCATGGGGGGAAGCATCACCGATATCACCCAGCCTAAAGTTCTATATACTCCAAGAATAAGAACATCGTGTAGTCCTTGAGGCCAACCATTAGAAATAAATAATTCAGTTAATTTATTTTCAATAGCAAAAAACATATTAGAAAGCATTTGAGAAGGATAATTAGCACCCTCTATGGTAATCCAGAAAATTATACCTAACATCAAAATCATTAAAGGTATTCCAAAGAGTTTAGAGGTTAATACACTATCTATTTTTCTATCTATATGATTATAATCAGTCTTTTCAAAGGTTACAACTTGTTTTGCAATTTCCTCGCTTTGTTTTACTATGCTAGAGGCTATTTCATATCTTAAATTTTCACTTCTGTTTATTATATCTATCAAATTTTTGTCTTCAGATATACTATAGTTTAAATAGGTATCTATAGATTTTAAAATTGAATCTTCACCATCTATTAATTTTACTCCAAGCCACCTACTATCTAGTTTACCTTCACATATATTGTTTAATGAGGGCTCAATATCTTCAATCATATCTTCAATAGCTGAATTATATCTTATCTTTAGAGGATTAGTACATGTCATATTTGTGGCTACATTATATACAGCCTCCATTAAATCATCTAATCCCTCACCACTACGGGCACTAGTTCCTATAACAGGCACCCCGAGAATTTTAGATAATTCATCTAAGTTTATTTTTATTTTTTTTCTTTCTGCTTCATCAAGTAAATTAACGCAAACTACTACGTTGTCTGTCATTTCTAGTATTTGTAATACTAGATTTAAATTTCTCTCAAGGGAAGTTGCATCAGTTATGACTATTGTAGCGTGAGGATTACCAAAGCAAATAAAATCTCTGGCAACTTCCTCCTCTACTGAACTAGACAAGAGTGAATAAGTTCCAGGTAAGTCTACTAAAATAAAGTTTTTATCCTTGTACTCATAGTTACCATGTGCTGTGGTTACAGTTTTTCCTGTCCAGTTTCCAGTATGTTGTCTCATACCAGTTAGACTATTGAATAGCGTACTTTTGCCGGTATTTGGATTACCGGCAAGTGCTATTACTATATCCTTTTCTGGGTTAATCTTAATATCTAGCATTTCTTTAATTAAAAATATACCTGTTGATTGGCTTGTAAGTCCCATTCTAAACCTCCTGAGATTACTTTACGACTTCAACTAATATTTTTGATGCATCCTCTGAACGAAGTGCAATAACAGTCCCTCTAATTTCATAGGCTATAGGGTCACCAGAAGGACTTTGTCTTAAGGACTCTATTTTAGTTCCAATTATTAATCCTAAATCAAGCATTCGTCTTTTTATATTTCCATCAGAAGTTAAGTTTGTAACTCTAGCAAAACTTCCTATAGGAACATGATTAAGTGGAATTATATTTTGTTCCATATTTTTTCCTCCATAAAAATACATATTTCGGGTGGTACCAGACCACCAAAGTTAGTTGCGTGAAAGATTTTATTTCATATTCATAATATATTATTAATTAATCACTTTTGTTACACATATAATTTATAAAAATTGTTTAATAAAAGGGGTGATATAGTGGGGGATAATAAAAATTTTCACACTGTAAGAGGATATGAAATAATTGAAAAAGAAAAGAAAAATTTAACTCATAGCATGGAAGATTATTTAGAAATGATATATAGAATTTATTCTCAAGAAGGAGTTATTAGTATAAGCTCCATATCTGAAGCTTTAAACGTTCAACCTCCCTCAGCAACAAAAATGGTGCAAAAGTTGACCAAACTAGGGTATATAGACTATGTAAGGTATGGAAGCATTTGTTTGACAGAAAAGGGGGAAGAGGTAGGAAAGTTTTTACTAGAAAGACATGAAATAATAGAAGAGTTTTTAAAAAATATTGGAGTTGAAAAAGAACTATTAATAAATATAGAATTGATGGAACATAATTTAACTAGAGATGCTCTTCTAAGAATAAAGGTGCTTAATGATTTTCTAAAGGAGAATGATGAGGTTAAGAGGAAGCTAGAGGATTATTTTATTTCCTTAGTTAAATAGTTTTTTAGTATTTTAGTTAATATAAAAATTCCTTATGGAATTTTGTAAAAAAGGAAATCCCTGAAAAGGGATTTCCACCACAACTAAGACACTAAAAAACTAGAAAACTAAAAATCTAATATTGACATGTCGAGATTCTCAAAATTTTGAATTACCTTATCTGCTTCATGTAGTATTTCTGAAGAGCCTACTCCT
This sequence comes from Clostridium malenominatum, assembly GCF_039521365.1. NCBI lineage: Bacteria > Bacillati > Bacillota > Clostridia > Eubacteriales > Clostridiaceae > Clostridium > Clostridium malenominatum. Next base: position 129,243 of record NZ_BAAACF010000003.1, on the reverse strand, counting down.
ATGCATTTCATTCCTGCTATTTTTGCAGCTTTCAAACCAGCTATGGCATCTTCAAAAACTACGCATTCATGAGGCTTTACACTCAATGCTTCAGCTGCCTTTAAAAACACTTCAGGGTCAGGCTTTGCATTTGTTATTTTATTGCCATCTATTATGGCATCAAAACAATCTATTAATTTTATTGAATTTAAAATAATCATGGAATTTTTACTAACGGAACCTAGAGAAATTTTAATGTTATTTTCTCTTAGATACTTTAAAAACTCTCTTACTCCAGGTAAAGTTTCATCCTCCCTCATTTTGGTTATGTATTCTATATACCAATTGTTTTTCCTTTGAGCCAGAGCTAATTTAGTTTCTTCATCAAAGGATTTTCCTCCTACCTCCAAGAGTATGTTTAAAGAATCCATTCGGCTAATTCCTTTAAGTCTTTCGTTATGTTCTTCTGTAAAGACAAAACCCAATTCTTCTGATAATCTTCTCCAAGCTAAATAATGATACTTTGCCGTATCAACCACAACTCCATCTAAGTCAAATATGCAAGCTTTAATATTATTCATAAGAATCCTCCATGATAAGTAATAATCACTACTATATTACCAAAATTTATGAAAAATTGCGACGCAATTTTTTCTTGACAAGAAAGTACAAAAAGTATTACTCTAAAAATATAAACTTACTAACGTTAGGTAGTTAAAGGAGGATTATTATGCATACTAAGGAAAAATTAATGAAATCGGCATTTCAGATTTTTGCTAAAAAGGGCCCAGAATTCTCTTTAAGTGAGGTAGCAAAGGAAGTTGGTATCAAAAAGGCTTCTATATACGCTCATTTTAAAAGCAAAGACGACCTATTACATAGTGTGATAGAAAGGGAAATAGAGGAGTATTTTTTTAAGATGAACGGAGAAATACAAAAGTTATCTGATAATGAAGAGATAGTAGAAAAGGCTTTAGAAAAAAGTTTTTCTATTATTTTAGATTATTATGACTCCTCAGATAAGATTTATTTTTGGAAAAGAGTATTTTTACTTCCGCCAGAAGGCTTTGAAGTAGAGCTTATGGATAAAATTAATTACCTTACTAATCAAAGATTTTATATAATAAAAAATATTATTTTAAAGGGTATGAAAGATGGCATAATAAAAAGCGCTCCTGTAGATTCTGTAGTACTAGCTTTTTTCTCAGCGATACACGGAATGCTATCTAGTGTAGCTATATATAATGAAGAAGACTTGCTATCAAATTATAAAGGTATTTGGGAAATTTATTGGAGAGGAATCAGAAATTAGAAGTGGTAAAATATTTCCTAAATTTGAAAGGGGAAGTAGTAGTGAAGGATAACTCGACGATTAAGATATTGACTCCAGTTAATATAGTAGGATTCATACTAGTTATGATGGCAGGATGGATTGATACAGCGGGCTTAGAACTTTTTCTGAATGAAAGAGTTTCATTTATGACGGGTCGTGCTGCTGAACTTGGTGAGAGTATAGCCAGAGGAGATATAAGAGAATTCTCATTTGTAATAATTATAGTAGTAATATTTATTATTGGTGCAACTATATCAGCTAAGATTACTAGAAAATGGGGACTCATAGGTGGGCTGACTTTTTCAGGAATGCTTTTAATAATTGCAGCCCTTTGTATATATGAAGGTGATATGTACTTTGTAGAGATAGCAATACCTATGGCAATGGGAGGACAAAATGCAGCCACAAGCTTGACACCAATTAATCGTACTACTCACTTAACTGGTCCAGCTACTGATATTGGAGTATATTTATCTTCCGGCGACTGGAATGGCATTATATTTTGGTTACTTAGGTGGATAGCATTTCCGATGGGTGCGTTTATCGGATTTAAGTTCATAGGAAAATCCACAACACACCATCATGTAGATAGATTACTGGTACTTATAATTCCAGCTATTATAATTATTTTAACTGGCATTATTCAGAAAATCACTGTAGATATACCCTTATTAGAAGATGAAATAAAATATGATGAAGAAGAGTTTGTAATGGAGAAATTCCCTAATGGGAATCTCCACCATAACTAAAAATCTAAAATAGTTAATGCGTAATGCATCTGCATTACGCATTAACTATTTCTCCACCATTAACATGAATTATTTCTCCTGTTATAAAGGAAGCATCTTCTGAGGCTAGGAAGACATAGGAGCCTGCAAGTTCTACAGGTTGCCCTGCTCTTCCTAGCTTTGTGTTGCTACCAAAGGAAGCCACATCAGTTTCATTGAAAGAAGAAGGAATCAGTGGTGTCCAAATAGGTCCTGGAGCAACAGCGTTCACTCTGATGCCTTTTGGAGCTAATGAAATAGCCATGGATCTAGTGAAAGTTACCACAGCTCCCTTTGTGGAAGAATAATCTAATAGCTGTTCATGTCCTCTGTAAGCGGTGATAGATGCAGTGTTGATTACAGAACTGCCCTGCTTTAAGTGAGGTAAAGCTGCTCTTACTAAGTAAAACATGCTAAATATATTGGTTTTAAAGGTTTTTTCTAATTGTTCATCAGTTATATTTGATATATCTGTTTGAACATATTGAACGGCAGCATTGTTAACTAATATATCTAAACCACCAAACTTGTTTACTGTATTATTTATGGCATCAGTACAGAAACTAGAATTTGTTATATCACCTGGTATTAACAAGCACTCTCCTCCAGCAGTTTCAATAGCCTTCTGAATTTCTTTAGCGTCTTCATGCTCGTCGTAATATACAATTGAAATTTTTGCTCCTTCCAAGGCATAAGCTAGTGCCACAGCTCTTCCGATTCCACTATCACCCCCTGTAATTAAAGCTACTTTATTCTTTAATTTTTCAGAAGGTTTATAATTAGGGTTTTGGAATATGGGTTTTGGATTCATTTGGTACTCCATCCCTGGGTGTTTTGTTTGATGCTGAGGAGGAAACTTCTTTGAGAAACTATTTATAAAATCTAATTCTTTACTCATAAACTTCACCCTTTCCATAAAAATTGCTTTCAGACCTTATTATTAGTATTTTGTTAAAAAAAATACCATAAACATAAATAGGAGACGTAACATATTTTCTTTTTATGAATATTATGGAATTAGTAAGAGTAGGAGGATAAATATGGAATATTTTTTTGACCCACAACAACTTAGAAGATGGTCACCTTGGCAAACCATCCCGGGAAGAAGCACCTCAGCTATAGGAGTATCTTCCTGGGGACCTAATAGATTAGACATATTTGGAAGAGGAAGCAGAAATGAACTGATACACAATTGGTGGGATGGTCGCAGATGGAATAATTGGGAGGACCTTGGTGGAACCTTAACCTCAGCACCAGCGGCAGTATCCTGGGGGCCAAATAGAATTGACGTAGTAGGAAGGGGCACAGATAATGCTATGTGGCATAAATGGTGGGATGGACGTAGGTGGAGTGAGTGGGAAAGTCTTGGTGGAGTTCTTACTTCCTCGCCAACTATTTGCTCTTGGGCAAGCAATAGATTAGATTGCTTTGTAAGAGGAACGGATAATGCTTTATGGCACAAATGGTGGGATGGATCCCGTTGGAGCGACTGGGAAAGTCTTGGTGGAAATTTAACTTCAGCACCAGCAGCAGTATCCTGGGGACCAAATAGAATTGATGTTTTTTCAAGAGGAAGAAATAATAATTTATTCCACATATGGTGGGATGGACGTAGATGGAGCAACTGGGAAAACCTTGGTGGAAGTTTAACTTCAGCACCAGGAGCTTCATCAAGAAGAGCAAATCAAATTGATGTTTTTGCTAGAGGAACTTTCAATAATTTAATGCATAGACAGTGGAATGGACGTAATTGGACCAATTGGATGAATCTTGGTGGAAATTTAACTTCAGCTCCATCTTCTGCCTCTTGGGGACCAGAGAGAATTGATGTTTTTGCTCAAGGAAGGAATAACTCTATATTACACAGATTTTTTAGAGGATAGTATCCTTTTATTTAAATAGAAATAAAATTTTACTAAAAATTACCCAATAATTGGGTAATTTTTGTTTTTCTAAGAAGATTTGTAGTTGAATTGTAAGAAAAATGAATAAAAATGATAATAAAACCTAATTACAATGCAATTTGTATTATGGTAAATTATATTAGGGAGAATTTTTTTATAAAGTATTATACAAGGGGGATTATAATGGAAGTAGCTAAGCATAACTTAAGCTCTTTTAAAAATTTAAAATTTTTAGTTCAAGCTAAAAAAATTGTTTTGATGTTTATTTTTTTATCTATTTTATATCTAAGTTCTAAAAATCAACCATTATTTCATTTTCTTACAGAAACAATTACCATTATAACTGGATATGCAATATTGATTACAGTGAAAAATACGTTACAGATATCTAATAATAATTATTTTATTTACTTAGGGGTAGCCTATGCCTTTGTAGGAACATTAGATTTTGCTCATGCTCTTATATATGAAGGTATTAATTTATTTCCATTTCATTTAAAATATACATCATTGCAGTTATGCATCGCTGCTAGATATATGGAATCAATTTCTCTGTTAATTTCTAATAGATATTTCCACAAAAAGATAAATTATTATAAAGTATTTCATATTTACATGTTTATTACTTCCATAATTCTTTTATTGATTTTTAAAATAGACATTATATCAAAATTTACTACTGATAAAGATACATTAAGTTTACTTAAAAAAATAAGTGAGCTTATTCCTGTTATTTTCTTTATTATCTCTATGGGAATAGCCTATAGGCATAGAAAAAAGGATAGAGAGAACAAATATAATATGAGCTTAATTATGTTAGCAATAACTAGCAAGATAGTATCTCAATTGATTTTTGCATTTATATCAACCAAGGGATTTTATGATACCATTGCTCATATATTGAGGATAGTATCTTTTTACTGTTTGTATTGCGCAGTTATAAAATCGTCATTAAGGGAGCCTTTTAATGCACTTTTCTATGAATTGAAATATAAAGCAGAAAAATTAGAAGAAATAAACAATGAATTAGAAATTGCAAAAAAAGAACTTCAAGGTAATTTAAATAAATACAAGATGCTTGTAGATTTTTTACCAGATCCCACTGTAATAAGAAAAGATGGAAAAATAGAATATGCTAATCAAGCTATAATTAAATTACTTGAATATGATAGTGAAGAAGAACTGATTAGTAATGATTCTATGAAGTTTATTCATGATGATTACAAAAAAATTGCAGAAGATAGATTATTAAGTGAAGGAGTAAAGTTACCAGTAATTGAACAAAAGTTTGTGAAAAAATATGGTGAAATAGTAGATGTAGAGGTATCAACAATTTCTATTAATTCAAATGATGAAAGGTATACAATATCAATAGCAAGAGACATAACGGAAAGAAAAAAAATAGAAGAAATTAAGCTAAAGTTAAAGTATAGAGAAGAACAAGATAAAATTAAAACAGAATTTTTTTCGAATATTTCCCATGAACTAAGAACTCCTATTAATGTAATTTATAGTGCACTGCAATTAGAGGATATATATTTAAATAATAATGACTTAGATAGCGTAAAAAAATATAATAAAAGCATTAGGCAAAATTGTTTAAGATTATTAAAATTAACAAATAATTTGATAGATATTACAAAAATAGATTCTGGATATTTTAAACCTTACTTAGGTTATTACAATATAGTACAAGTAGTAGAAAGTGTAGTTCAATCTGTTGTACCATATTCTGAAAATAAAAATATCAGCATAATTTTTGACACAGAGATAGAAGAACAGATTATATGTTGTGATCCTACCCTTATTGAAAGGATAATTCTTAATCTATTATCAAATTCAATAAAATATACCGATGACAATGGCATGATTTACGTGAATATGTATTGCGTAGAAAAGGAGTTTATTGCTATAAGCGTAAGGGATAATGGAATAGGTATACCTAAGGAAAATCAAAATGATGTATTTGAAAGATTTACCCTAGTAGACAAATCCTTTTCAAGAAAATGTGAGGGCAGTGGTATAGGTTTATCTCTTGTTAAATCCTTTGTAGAAATTCAAAATGGTAAAATCAATTTATTTAGTGAAGATGGCAAAGGTACAGAAGTGATTATAAAGTTTCCTATATGTAATGTAATAAAAGAAGTTGCTGTTACAATGGATAATAAGTATAGCAATGGCAATATAATAACAAAAGTTAATACAGAGTTTTCTGATATATATTTTTGAAATCCCTGCGGGGATTTTTTCTTATTAACTATAAAACAATTAAATTAATAAACTAAAAATTGTTTTATATAAGGAAGTAAGTAAAAAATATTGTTGAATTATGTAATATAAAGTAAATTTATAAAATAAAGTGATGAATATTAGTAATAAGGATATTATAGAAAATAATGGTGAAAATGTGATATTATATATAAAAGAAATAGAGGTGATGTATTATGAGCTTTTATGAAAAACTTAGAAATCACATTAATAAGTTAGAAGACTTTATTTTATCTGAAGTTCTTTTATGCTCAATGGTCACATTACTGTTCTTATTTATATGGTTGAGCTTTTCAAATTATATACTATTTCATTTTATAGTAGAATCCTCCACTGCTATTTTAGGATATGCAGTAATAATCATTGCTTTTAACACAGATTATATTAGTAGAAATAGTTTTTTATTATACTTAGGGATATCCTATGCTTTCGTTGGAAGTATAAATATCCTACATGCCATGACTATGGGAAACATGGTTTTTGTAAATTCTACTATACCTAATATAACTAGTAAATTGGATCTGTTTTCCGGGTACTTAGAAATAGTTTCGTTAATTATGTCCACAAAATATTTATATAAAAAAATAGATTTAAAAAAAATATATTTTAGATATTTAATTGCGTTTTCAATAATCATGATATTTGTATTTAAAATAAATTTACTAGAATTATTAGTTATTACAGAGCATGAATTTAATATTTTTTTAAAAGTAAATGAGTATATTATTTTCCTATCATTTTGCTACTCTCTAGTAAATTTTAAAAAACATGAAGAAAATATTAAATTTAATAAAAATATAATTTTTGCTGCAATTTTTATTAGAATGATAACTGAAGGGTTAGGTATCTTAAACCAAGGATACATATCCATAGAAATACTGCGACATATGTTAAAATTATTATATATTATTTTGTTGTATTATGCCATTTTAAAAAGTTCCTTAAAGGAACCTTTTAAAACACTTTTTTATGATGTAAAAAATAAAGCAGAAAAACTAGAGGCGTTAAATTATCAATTAAGTATGAAAAATAAAGAATTAAAAAGCTCTAAGGAAAGATATGAAAAAATGTTTGAATTTTTGCCAGAGGGAGCTTTTCTTAGAAAGGGTAATAAGATAGTTTATGCCAATAATGTTATATTAAAAATGTTTAATATAACGGATAAATTTGAAATTATTGGGAGAAATCCTTTGGATTTTATTCATGAAGACTATAAATATATTATTCAAAATAGAATGAGTTCAAATTTAGAATATGTACCGCCTATGGAAATAAAGGCTGTTAGAAAGGATGGGGAAGTTTTACTGGTAGAGTCAAGCTCCTTTTGTATTAATATAGACGAAGAAGAGTTTTATATAATAATATTTAGAGATATTTCTCAAAGAAAAAGGTTAGAGGAACTAAGATTAAATCTTAAGAAAAAAATAGAAGAGGATAGAATTAAAACAGAATTTTTATCAAACATATCTCATGAAATAAAAACCCCTATAAATGTAATATATAGTGCCGTTCAATTAGAGGATATATACATAGAAAAGGGGGATATAGAAAGCATAAAAAAATATAATAAGCATATAAAACAAAATTGTATGAGACTTATGCGATTAACTAATAATATAATCGACATAACAAAGGTGGATGCTGGAGACTTCAAGCCTACCTTTGCATGCTATAATATAGTAGAAATTGTAGAAAAGGTTACGGAAAGCGCAAATCCCTATGCACAAAACAAAAACATAAGCTTAACCTTTGATACAGAAGTTGAAGAAGTATATGTGAACTGCGATAAGGACATGATGGAGAGAATAATATTAAATTTACTATCAAACTCCATTAAATATAGCAAAAAAGATGGCAATATACTTGTAAATGTATATTGTGACGGAGAGAATTTTGTAAATATAAGTGTAAAAGACGATGGCTTAGGTATACTAAAGGGAAAGGAAGAGGAAGTATTTCAAAGCTTTAGTAAGTTGGACAAGTCTCTAACAAGAAAATGTGAGGGCACGGGGATAGGACTATATTTAGTTAAATCCTTTGTTGAACTTCAAAATGGTAAAATATCCATGATCACCAATGAAGGAGAAGGCACAGAAGTTATTGCAACCTTCCCAGCAATAGTTGGCATGGACGAGGTCTGTGCTACTTTAGACATGGAAAGTAAATATGAAAATATTTCTACAAAAGTAGATATGGAGTTTTCAGATATTTACTTTTAGAGGAAATCCCTACGGGGATTTCTTTTTCGTTAACTAGAAAACTATTTAATTAAAAAACTATTTTAATATGTTAGCATCTTTTATGGTTATGGAATAGGCATCAAAGTCTATTAAACCCTCATCTCTCATTTTTCTAAGTTCTCTTGAAAGAGAGGGACGTTGAACTCCTAGCTTTTCTGCCAAATCTTTTTTAGACATATCTAATTTCACTTTTAAACTCTTTTGTTGATAATATTGATATATTAAATAATCTATAATACATTGTCTAATTGTTTTTAATGCTATGGATTTAATTTTATCTGTTAAAAAAACCGTTCTATCAGATATATTTTGCAAAAATTTAATAAGAAAAATCTCATCCCTTTGACAAAGCTTTAAAACTAATTTTGAGTCTATGTGTAGCAATGTACAGTTAGACTTGGTTATAACTGTCATTGGATAAGCTTTTTTTGATGCAAAAATTAAATTACTTCCAAGGGTATCCCCAACTTCAAAGGTGTTTATAGTTAATATATTACCATTTGCCTCGATTTTTTGTACAAGAACTTCTCCTCTTAATATTATATCAACAGTTTTACACTCCTGATTTTGTAGGTATACAATATTATTTTTTCCATATTCTTTTATATCATAATGCTCTCTTTTAAAAGTTTTTAGTATATCCTCTTCTGTTAAGCCTTTGAATAATGGAACAGCATTAATTATCTTAAAATATTTTTCTATATGCAAAAATTTTCACCACCATAAATTAGTAACCATAGTTACTGTGTTATAAATTTTATCTAATTATAATATAAGTAAATAGTTTTTGAAAGGAGAAATAATATGGATATCTTCACCTTAGTGTTATGGATTTTAACGGGAATTGGATTTTTCATATCCATAAGAAAAGATAAAAAGAAAACGCTGAATTCTGTGTATATGGCAAGGAGTATGATGAAAAATATGGTGGGGGAAATAATAGGAGTGCTGTTTTTGATAGGTCTTATAACCACTTTAATACCTCCAAACACCATAAGAAGTTTTGTTAATGGTTCTAATACTTTAATTTCAACGGTGGTATCAGCTTTAGTAGGAAGTATAACTTTGATACCTGCCTTTGTAGCTTTTCCCTTAGTGGGATCATTGGTGAATATGGGGGTAAACATTATTCCAATAGTAGCCTTTTTAACTACTTTAACCATGGTAGGAATAGTTACCTTCCCCTTAGAAAAAAGAGAATTTGGTGTTAAATTTACTTTATATAGAAATTTATTTAGCTTCTTATTTGCAATAATCATTGCTATGGTTATAGGGGTGATTTTATGAAGATAAAAGAATTCATCCATAAAAATAAGCTTTTAGTATTTGTAGCTGTAGTTTATATATTGCTTTTAATATTTTCTCCAACAAAAGCCCTGGGTGGATTTAAAAGCAGCTTATACTATTTTAAAGAAATGCTTACAATAATGCCTGTAATATTTATACTTACAGCTTTAATTGAAGCTTGGGTTCCAAGACAAGTTATAATAAATAGTTTTGGAAAAGATTCAGGAATAAAGGGTGCAGTACTGTCTTTTATATTTGGAAGTTTTTCAGCTGGTCCCATTTACGCAGCTTTTCCTGTATGCAAAACCTTAATAAATAAGGGGGCTAGCATAGGGAATGTTGTAATTATTCTTAGCAGCTGGGCTGTGGTAAAGATTCCAATGTTGGCAAATGAGGCTAAGTTTTTAGGACCTAAATTTATGATGATAAGGTGGATACTAACCACAATGTCTATTTTTATAATGGCATACTTTATGAATTTTATAATAAGAGAAGAAGATATGCCTCAAGAAGAGAACTCATTAGGGGAAAAGCAAATAGTAAGAATTAAAGAAGAATACTGTATGGGTTGTGGAATATGTATAAGGCTATCCCCAAATAATTTTGAAATCATTCAGAAAAAGGCTAAATTAAAAGAAGAGGCATCTTTAAAGAAGATAGAAAATATAGAAGGAATTATGGAAAAGTGTCCAGCAAAAGCAATATCTTTTCATTAGAATTATTGATTCAAATACCATGTTATGATAAACTATCTTCATACAATTCAATATAGTTGTGCGTGGGCAACTGGTATCGCTATCCCTTTTTAGAAGGGAGGTGATATATATGTACGAGATGTTTATAGTAGTTTTTGCTGCTCTATCATTTTTGATTGCTTTGATAAATCTAATTATCGTACTTATAGAGAAAATAAAAAAGTAGCCCACCGCTGCAATTGGTAATGGCTACTTTTTAAAACATATTTAGCTTTGCCAGTTGTCTATAACAACTGGAATTGTATACTACAGGGTGCTACAACACCCTGTTTTTATTATATCTAATTCTTAATTTAATTATACAATATTCATTGTCAAAGTCAACATAGAATGTTATTTCTTTTTATTAATTACAAACTTGATAATTAACAAAGTTGTCAATTTGGTAACAAAATATGAAATCTATGGTAAAATGGTATTAGAAGTATTTTTAGGAGGCAATTATGTATACTGATGTTTATAAGAAGTATGTAAATAACTTCAAAACTATTTTACCTTTTATTTTAGTGAAAGTAGGTATTGATTTACTTAATTATTTTAGTGGTAGCAGTGTTAAAAGGGTGGAAAAATACGATATGGTTTTTGGTATCGGTGAAATAATTAGGAATATGGAAATTCAATTAATAGTACTAGGTCTATTTTTATTTATCTCAAGTCCTATAATATATGCCTTTATGGCTCTCCTTTGTAAGAAAATATTAAAGGATGAGGAAGACATAAATCTAGGAGAAACTTTAAGGGAAAGCACACATTATTATTTTAGGTATATAGGATTAAGTATAATTATCATTGTTATAATGATTGGAATTTCACTTTTTATGATATTAACAGGAGGAATGTTCCTTTTAATTATACCTATAGTGCTGTTTTTATTGTACTTTGCAATCACTGTGGAACCTTGTACGGAATATTTGGTTTATAGTGATAGCTCAGTGGAAGAAGCTTTCAGTGGAGGAAGAAAAATAGGAAAGAAATATTTTTGGGAGATAGTGGGATTAAATATAATAACTACACTAATAAGCCTAGTATTTAAAAGTAGTTTCTTTTTAAATATGCCAGGATTGTTAATAGTGTCTTTTATAACTGCAATTATTCAAGGATATGTTATTATGTTTAGAATGAACTTGTGTACATTAGAAAACTAAAAATCTAATTAACTTAAAACCCCCATTTACCATATATTATATTAATATGTGATAATTGGGGGTTTTAAATTTGTTAGCTGATGCAGTTTTTGAAGGGGGAGGAGTTAAGGGAATTGCTTTTACTGGGGCAATTAAGGTAATGGAAGATTACGGTTATACTTGGAGAAATCTTGCAGGAACATCAGCAGGAGCAATAGTAAGTTCACTGCTTGCGGTTGGTTACAAGGCTAATGAAATTAAAAATTTAATGGAAGAATTAGATTATAAAAAAATAACAGATAAAAGATTAATACCCTTATTGAATTTAGGGATAAATAAAGGATTATATAAGGGAGACTACATAAGAGAATGGTTAGATGAAAAGCTTTATGAAAAAATGAAAAACAAAATAGGTGAAAAAAGAGCTATAAAATTTAAAGATTTAGTAATAAAAGGTGAAAAGGAAAATCTATTAAACAATCGAAAATATAAAAGAAAATATAAACTTCATATTATAGCAGTGGATGTAACTAGAGGTAAAATGTTAATTCTACCAGAGGATATTGCCTATTATGGAATAGACCCTGATGAATTTGATGTAAGCCTAGCTGTAAGAATGAGCATGTCTATACCTATGTATTTTGAGCCAGTAGTGATTAAAAATGGTGGAGAAAAGTTTTATATAGTAGATGGCGGTGTGATGAGTAATTTCCCAGTGTGGCTATTTGATACACAGGGCGAACCAGAATGGCCTACCATAGGATTTAGATTACTAGATTTTAAAAAGAAGGACAAAAATAATAAAATAACAAATACTTTTAACTACTTAACCGCTGTGGTAGAAACTTTATTGAAAAACGATATAAATCAAGAGATAGTGAAAATGGATAATTTAAGAACTATAGATATAGATTACCTAGGAATAAAAACCACAGACTTTAAAATATCAGAGGAAAAAATACAAGAGTTATATTGTTCAGGGGAAGAGTGTGCTAAAGAATTTTTAAGAACCTGGGAGGATAACTACACAACTTATGTAGAATTAAGAAAGAAGGCAATGCTTTTGTGAGTTTTTTAGTTTTCTAGTATTTTAGTGTTTTAATTATGGATAAACTTCCTCCGGAATTTTCATATCAAAATTCTGGAGGAAGTTCTTTATTAACTAAAAAGCTAGAAAATTAGAAACCAACTAAACTAAATAGATTAAGACTCCACGAATAATCCTCTTGCTACAGTACATAGTGTTAGATTATCTATGACAGTAACGTTTTCTTGTCCTATTACCTTAACCTTTTTAATCCTATTCATTCCTACATCAATGCTTAGCTCATCGAATTTATCAAAGTCCCCAGTAGGATCTCCACCAGGGCCGGTGTTAAAGTTTCCATTGCCACTAACTGATCCAATTAAAGTATTGTTTCCATCATAGGCTTCTAATGTTACAGATGGAATTGATGCATAAAATAGCTTTACACTTGAAACAGGGTTAGTAAAAATTATTTCACGAAAGAAATCGTCAAAGCCAGCTAGTGGAAGCCAAGCTGCTGTAGTATCAGGAGAAGGCTCGTTAGCAGTTCCAGAGGCACCACCAGCGTCTGAATCAATAGTGGTAATCCATCCAGGAAATTGTACAACGGTAAAATTAGCATTTACATCAGGAATAGGAGTTAAGGAGCCACCTCCTTCAAAGGTTACAATTGCGCAGTTTTGACTAGGATAAATAACTTCAATACTCATTTTAAAACCTCCAAATTAATATATGATTTTCTATTATTTAATCAAGCTAAAATTTAAGTATATAGTGAATAAGTGCGGTGGAGGAATCAGCTGTCCTTACTTTTACTCTATTTATTGGAGAAGAATTGATGCCCTCTAGATTGTTGTACAACAAATTTGTCCAATAATTATTTTTTGAAAAGCCTAATTTATGATAAAACCCAATTAGTTTGCTTATATCATGGCAAATTATATTTATAGAAGAATTAATTCCATTAAATTTTGTTTTACTGTATATTATAATTGATTCAATGAGAGAGTTAATTTCATTAATATTGTCGCTTTTTACTAAGTTAATGGGATTTTCATTACCCCCTTTATTGTTTAAATAATCAAAAGCTAAATGGCTAAACTGTTTTTTTATAAGTTCTAACTGAAGTTTATCTAACTTATATGCAGTTAATTCAAAATTTAAATTGTTTATTATATGCTTTATAAACAAATCCATATCATTAACATTAAGGTTTTCCCCCATGCTTCTAATTAAAATATTATAATTTAACCCGCTGTAAGGAGCGAAATTGGTATAGGTTATCATTGATTTTATACTCTCATTGTATTGAGTTAGTTCATAAAGAATCTCTATAGAATTCATAAAACACATATCTAATATTAAAATATCAATAATAGATCTGGAATGTATACTTCCAAGCCCTATGGCTTTAACCATTTCTGGTATTCCCATGATGTAATTATCCTCTAGGCTTGTATCTGTTAAGCCGCCTATAAAATCAGCACCATGTCCAGAAAGTATAAGCATATAATGATGGGCAGGAAATTCTTTAGTTCCAAAGCTTACAAAATTATATAAATTATTGGGGTCAGCCATATTAGTTTTACTTAAATCTTGTAGAACAATAGGCTCTGAAGAATTTAAATAATATCTTTTTACACCACTGCTAAGAATACCAATCTGTATTACCACATTTATATCTTTATTAATACCTACCCCTATGCAATCCTCTATGGATTTATAAATAACCTCTTCCATTTCGTTGTTTCCATCTGCGTAAATTAAAATAGTCCATTTCTTTTTTTCTTTATTTTTCATATTACCACGATCCTAAAAGCATATATTTGACAAAAGCCAGGAATATAGGCTTTTCTATATCCCTAGCTTAAATTAAGATTAAACTATTGTTAACTGCAAGGGTTAGTTAAGTTTAAGGTAACAGTTACAGTTACAATAGCAAGGTCACCAGAAGTACAATTTATGCTGGTAACTTGAGCTGTAGCACCGGGCTGGATAAATCCTGCTGCAGGTGGACATGTTCTACAATCATCAGCACAGGAGTAGCATCTTATTCTATCAATTAGCTCGCAACCAGAAAAACAAGCAAAAACTTCTCTGCCTTTTCTAGGAATATTTGCAATAAAGTCTATACAACCTACATATCTATATCTGTTTAAGCATACTGTGCATGGTATTTTTCTTGATGGATCGGTTGGATTACATGGATCTGGAACTTGAACTAATGCATGGCATCTTTCAATAACGCATGTTAAATTATCATCTAAAAATTCTATAGGAACAAATGTGCCAACATCAGGAGCTGGTCCTCTCATACAAGTTTGAAAGGTAAAAGTTACTGTGGAGGAACAATCAGCAGTAGCTTCACAGGGTTCGCAAGCACATCCCATTGCTAATTCATTTGAAGATTCAGGTTCTTCTATATTTTTAGTTTTTTTATTTAGAAAATCAAAAAACATATATTTCTCCATCCTTTTATAATTTATTTTTACTATATAATATTCTAGAAAAATTAGTTGGTTACAATATAAACACACCTCTACCGCAAGGAGCTACAGCTATATTTGGACCTACTACTTCACCAATTACTTGACCATTTTCAGTAACTACTGCTGTGTTGAATGGGAAGTTACCTACATTTGGGAAAAAGCCATCTACAGTATAGCCTACTTCTGCAAATCCCATAGCGGGAATGAGTAGGTTAAGGAAAGTATGAACGTGTTGAGCTGTTACGAATGCTGGATTGATAGTATCGGTTATAGTCACAGTTATATCTTCATTTGTAAGGTTTTCAACTCTAATTACAACTGTAAAAGTTTGCGGAGTTGGGCAGTTAGTAACAGCCAAAGGCGACACGGTTTTAGTTATGCGAACCCTAGGCTGTGGTGGTGGAGTAGCACCACATAAAGCTGAATTATTTGTATTCCCGTGAGTGTATGGTGGTGGAACTTCCTTGTTAATATTTTGCGCATCATCCGAAGTAAAGCCACAATATATTAACTGTCCATCAAAGAAGTTAGGAGAAAAACAAGAAAGTGGAACTCTAAAATCTAGGAAATAATCTTGGAATGAAAATAAACTAGAATCGGCAATATTTATTTGTACATTTCCTGAATCTCCGTAAGCTATAGTGTTAGAGCATTTCTGAACTAAAAAAGGATTAGCATTATCCGCAGTGTATACTTGAACGGCGTTAGAGTCAGGATCATTTTTTGCATTTACTCTCACTGTAAAAAGTGGCGTACCAAGAGTATCTTTGATTAAAACACCCCACACTCTATTTTCAAGGTCAGGTTTATTATTCATTCTTGGGTCGCAGTTAACTCTCATTCTAAAATAAACAAATTGAGAGTCGCGACCAATAAAAAGAGCTGGGTGAGTATTGTCTCCAACAATATCAATGCCACATTGACCTTGCCCTAAATCATCTGTTAAAACATTATTATTTATTGGTATCCAAGTTACATTGAACATGGTATCACTCCTATTTTATACATTATTTGTGCATTTTGATTGCCCTAAGAAAGGGTTCACTATAGTATATTAGTCCTTAGGTTTTTAGTTAATAGTTATTTATGAGTTATTTAGATTGTTAGTGTTTTAGTTATGGATAAAAGTCCTTGCTAGAAATCTAAACGTATTAACTAAACAACTAAAAACAGCTTACAAAGGTTTAACTTTGCAAGCTGTTTTCCTGTGCTATTTTAAATTATTAAAAAATCTCTTCAATGGTGAATTTAATAGAGCTATTTTTTCCTGTAGCTCTTTAATTTCTTCTTCTTTAGCTACTAAGCTTTCTTGCAGAAAATTTATGCTTTCATTTAAAAGATTTCTATTATCTTTAAATCTTTTAAATTCCTCTCGTATGCTATTTAACTTATTTGATTTAGATAGATTGTCCTGCTTAAGCTTATTAATTAAATTATCCTTTTCCTTAATAATATCTGTACTATCTATGAAGTTTTTATAGTTTTCCATTATATAATTAAGAAGATTTTCATTTAATATAGGGGAATAATTATATTCGTTATTTAAGTATATTTCAGGGGATATTAAAGAATTTTTAGCTTTTAAAAAATTTGAAGCATAGGTGGCTTTAGTTATCTCTAGTGAAGTTAAAGACTCTTCATAAGGAGGTATGGCATTGTTATTTATAAAAAAATCATAATAAATAGTATTATCATTTACCCAACTGCTAAAAGGGGTCCCTTCTATCATATATAAACAACAAGAAAGTAAATTTTTATCTCTAAAAATCTCATCATAATTGAAAATAGACAAGTTTCCTTTGTAGTAAACCACGCTACCTATGTTATCATCTTTTTTTATGGCTACAACATGTAGTGAATTATTAAAAGATAAAAAAGAGTAATCTACATAAGAGTATTTACTTCTATCGATAATATAAAAATTAGACCAGCGTTCATTTTCTTTATTCATTATCCTATATCCAATTTCATAACTGCTTATTAACCTTTCATACATAATGATTAGTTCATCCTTTTCTGTAACTCCAAGCTTAAAAGAAAGATTTTGTTTTGAATTAATTATATCCACAATTTTAGCGTGGGATAATTGGAGTGTTTCTCTAATCTTTTGATGAAAAATTGTTACAGTATTATTAGCTTTATTTAATACACTGTAAACTAAGTGAATTTTATCCTTAATAGCAATTCCTCTAAAATCCGTTTCAAAAATATCTTTATTAAAACTTTGAATAATTTTCTCGCTACTCCATTTTCCTTCATCATAGATTTTTATCATTATATTTCCAATAAAGTCTTTGTAAAAAACACATATATTATCATTAGGAAGTAAAGTCACATGAAAATTATCGCTATACTCTTTTGTAATAAGATGGTTTGACCATTGATTTTCTATTAAAGTTTCACATGCTATTCTCATATTTTTATCATAGAAGAAATTCCATAAATTTCCGTTATTTTGCTTAATTATGTAAAAGTTTCTCTCATTTACTATCATTTTTATTCTCCTATAAGAATTACTACTTATGTATAACATATGCTAAATATGCTAGGATTTATAACTTAAAGTATAGAAAAAGCTGTAACCTCTAAGGAAAAGCCACATATTATGTAATTAGAAAAACTTTTTTTCAAAATATGTTTTAAAGGAGATTGTATTATGAAAGATATCCAAGAAATATTAATGGAAATGGATAAATTAAGTGAGCAAATAGCTACCACATTAGATGAAGGAGTAATGGAATTGCCTATTTTAGAACCACCAGTTATTTTAGAAAACGTAGAGAAAACTGGATGCGCTGAATGTGGCGATGGCGTAGTATCTCAACAACAATCAACATGTACTTGCAGCAGCGCATGTCCTCCATGCAATGATAGAGTTCAATATTGCTGTAAGGTACCAGTACCTATTGGTTTTAATGTATTAAGTGCTCTTACAGGAACAGGGGGACCTCGCGGAACTAGAAGTTTAGCTGTTAAAAGCTGTTTATACTGCTTTGTTGATCCAACTCCATGTCAAGTTACAATTACAACAGATGCATGTTCTCCAATAACTGCTAATATATATCCAATTAGAGTAATTGGTTGTATTCAATATATTGCTAGCCTTAGTAATGTTCAAGGAACTTGCGGTATTAATAGTACAGCTAATATAGCTCTTACACAATTAAGCAATGATCAAAATACAGCATCTGTATGCTGCCAAAGTTCCATATGCGTAAACCAAGTAGTAGGACACCAAGGAACTGCGCCAACTCAAGCTCAAAGTACTCCTAAAGCTATACCATGTAATGCGCTTAAAGCTAGCTTAACTGTAAGATTAGAAGATTGCGATTGTCTTGCTGCAAATCTTGACAAAACTCAGGTTTTAACCTTTAGAGGAGAGTTTCAGCTTCCAAAAACTTGTAGTTAATTATTTTATAAAATGAAAATAAACCTTGCGTAATGTAAGGTTTATTTTTGTGTTTTATGCACTTGTAGGCATATTAGGAAGATTATTAGGTTTGTAATTTACAAAAGGTAAATCCTTTCCTTTATTAAAATACTCTTCAGCATTAAAAGGAGAAAGCCTGTTATAAATTGCTCCAGCAAAAGGATTGTGGAGGCCTTTGTAATAACAATATATTTCTTCACCTAGAATATGGGTAGGATATTCTCTCCCTTGAATTTTAAAGCTATCTACATGGGGTGCAAAAAGCTTTGTATATTCAGGGGGAATATAAATAAGGTCGTCTTTTCTATCCCCTTTAAGACAATTTATACTGTGGGAGTTTTCCGAGGTACTATTCCAATGTTCTTTTGCAATATGGCAATTATATAAACAATAAGAATTCACCAAAAGGCTATATTTATAATAATAAGGAAGCTCTTTTAGCTTTGATAAAGCTCTGTTAAAAGGGAAATGAAGAACTATTTTATCATACATAGTATAGTCTTTTTCCCATAAATCCTGAGCGCTTAAGGTTTTGGTAATGGAAGCTATAACTTTATATTTAGAATTAATCTTTTTTAAATCAGAGGCAAGTTTATCTGAATTTACTACAAAGGTATTAATTCCAAGGTCTAAATAATGCTTCACTACATCCATAGCTAAAGGCTCTTCCTTTTGAAAAAGTACTCCAGGAGTAAAACCTTTCTTTTGAATTTCCTTTATATAAAAATCGTATTCCTCTAAGGTATCAGGCTCTTTGTAAGTCCAAGAAGCTTTACAGCTTCCATCCACATGGCTACGAGCATTAGAGGAATGTCCTTTAAAAGGAGGAAGAAACAAAAACTCAATCCACTCTTTATCTATATAACTATCTAAAAAATTAAGCAAATCCAAATCAAAGTTAAAAGGAATTTCGTATTTAATCAAAATACCACCTCTTATTTTCAAATTTTTTCAATAAAATTACTTTTAATTCCTTTTATATTCTACAATAAATTTTTTATCTGTAAAAGATAGATTTAAGGGAAAAATGTTAGGATTTGTAATCAAGGCTATAGTATAATAATATATATTAATAAATTTTACGGAGATGAGAACATGCATAGGGAATTTTTCACAAACTCAGCTAATTTAGCTAAGGAAATATGTAAGATAAAGTTAAGGCCTGGGGATGTAGCTATAGATGCTACCATGGGTAAGGGAAATGACACGATTTTTTTAAGAAATTTAGTAGGGGACGAGGGGAGGGTTTATGCCTTTGATGTCCAGGAAGAAGCAATAAACATTACAAGAGAAAAACTTAATAGTTTAAACATATATATTAATAATGTAGAAATTATTTTAGATGGACACGAAAATTTACATAGATATGTTAATGAAAAGGTTAAGGTAGTAATGTTTAATCTAGGATATCTACCAGGAACTTCTCGCCATTTAACTACAAAGGGAGAAACCACTATAAAGGCCATAGAAAAGTCCCTAGAAATATTAGAAAAGGGAGGAGTAATCCTTTTAGTTATATATTACGGCCATGAAGGTGGAGAAGAAGAAAGGGAAGCAGTAATAAAGTACACCTCTACGTTAAATCAAAAGAAATATAATGTAGTAAAGCTATCCTTTATAAATCAAGTAAATAGTCCGCCGGAATTAATTGTAGTAGAGTATAGAGAATAGATAAATAAAAAGCTATAACTGTAAATAGTTTGTTACAAATTAGATTGAGATTGATGATAAAATTATATTATAGATAATAAATAGCAGGAAACAAAATCTATTCTTTGTATTCTGTTATATGTACTTTAAACAAGGGGTGACTTTATGAGAAGAAAGAGAAGGAAAAGTAGTTTTTTAAAAGCTTTTACTACAGCAATATTTTTAGTAGGATTATTTTCTGTTTCAGCATGGTCGGGAGCCAGGTACTTTCAGAGTAAAACATCTACCACTGCTTTAGCAGGAAAAGAAGAAAAACCATTGTCTTCTGAAGAGGGAAATTTACAGTTAAATAATAGAGTAGAAGGACGACCCGTAGACAATAGAAAGGGAGTTCCTATAAGAGAGCCAGAGAAGCAGACCAATACAAATCATGATGGAGGAATGGACTTTTCTAATAAGGGAAAGGTTGTTTATCTAACCTTTGATGATGGGCCAAGCAGAACAGTAACCCCTCAAATATTAGATGTATTAAAGGAACAAGGCGTTAAAGCTACTTTTTTCGTATTAGGAAATATGGTAGAACAAAATCCAGATATATTAAAAAGGGAAAGTAATGAGGGACATGCTATAGCAAATCATAGCTATAGTCATAATTATAATAAATTATATTCTAGTACATCAAATTTCTTAGAAGATATGAAAAAGAATGAAGATACTATTAGGAAAGTACTTGGAGAGTATAAATCTAAGATTATAAGATTTCCAGGAGGATCTTTTGGAAGAACAGAATATATTAAAGCAGCAAAGGAAGCAGGATATAATTCTATAGATTGGAACTCTTTAAACGGAGATGCAGAAGCGGTGTATGTAACAAAAGAAAAATTAATATCTAGATTCATAGAAACTTCAGCAGGGAAAAATACATTATATGTATTAATGCATGATGCCAACGGAAAGGAAACAACTGTACAAGCCCTACCTGAAATAATTAAATATTTGAAGGATAATGGGTATGAATTTAGAGTCCTCCAGTAGGACTCTAAATTCAGTTAATAGTTGAAAGTTAATGAAGGGATTTTAGCGGTGCTAAAATCCCTTTAGGTTATTATAAAATTTATTACTTATGCGCATTTATCCATGTAACTACATTTTCTTGATTTAATTCACCTGTTGCTAATATCAATTTACTATGAAGCTTTAAAATATAGTCAACTGATATATACTTCATTTAGCTAGTTCCTTAAATGCGTCTATATTATCAGCCAGTATCCTATCAGCTATTAAATCTAACTCCTCTTCATCGGAAAGAGACTCTTTACTAAACTCTTCAAAATCCAAAAGTATATATTTAGGTTTATTATTTTTCATTATCACTACAGACTTATCTTCATCAACTATTTTCGCTATCTTTGAGAAGTTCTGATTTGCTTCCGATATTGAAACTATTTTCTGGGTATTAACCAACATGAAAAACACCTCCTCTAAAATTATTATATCACATTTAGGATAAATTTAACCTAAAATGTTTATTTTATATAAAGTTTTAAAATATATTTTCAACTGACAGCCTAGCGGCTACCGCAAAGCGGATAAGTAGAATAGCCCCAAAGAATAAAAGACGGATTAACCGTCTTTTATTCTTTGGGGCTATCATAATTTTTTTATTAAAAAAGGAGAAGAAATACAAAAATTAAAGATTTTTGCCACAACAATTTTTATATTTCTTTTCACTACCACAAGGACAAGGGTCATTTCTTCCTATTTTAGATACGGTAATGGTTTTTTCTTCGGAATAAGCAAGTTTTAAATCTGTTAGCTTATCCTTTCCAAAAATTAAATTCCATTCTGGTAGATTGTATAAGTTATCTACCTCTGCTTCTAATAATGAAATATAAAGCTTTTCAAAATCTATATCTAAACTTATTCTTGAATTCTCTGTTACGCTTTCTAAATCTATAGGTTTTTTTAAAGAGGAATTAATTCCATCTAAAAATCCAACAAAGGATATTTCTGAAACATCTAATTTCTTTGCTAGGTTTTTTAAAGCACCTCTCATAACTGTTCTATAACTTTTAAGTATTGCTGGGATTATCTTTTCTTGTACCCTATTTAGTTCGCTCCAAAACTCATCTTCACCCCTAGTTTGAACGAAAAATACAACCAACTCTTTCCACTCATTGTATAAGCTCATATGCCAATTCTCCTTTTACTTAAGTGTAGTTCCACGTCTTATTATATACAATATTATGTGGACTTTCAACCAAATAAATACTATATAATTATAACTATAAAATAAGTTTAACATAATATGCAAAAAAATCAATATGTGATATAATAGGTGGCAAAAGAAAATTCTAGAAAAGAGTGGTTATTATGGCAAAATATAATTTTACTGAGATAGACATGGGAAAAGCATATGCTACCTTTGCTGTGGTAATGATACATATTTCTGCCTTTGTCATTGGAGCAGCTACGAAAGGTAGCCAAAGCTACAAGGTAGCTATAATACTTAATCAATTATCTAGGTTCTCTGTGCCCTTATTTATTATATTCTCAGGATTAGGTTTAGGATTAAGTTATAAAAAAGATAAAAACCTTTTAAGGTTTTATAAAAAAAGATTGCTGAAAGTAATTCCTCCTTATATATTATGGGGAATTATTTATTTAACAATTATAAATAAAAACTTTAATTACAATAGTTGGCTTGAACTTTTTTTAAAGGGAGATAAAATTTTTTATCATCTTTATTTTTTACCCTTAATTATCGAACTTTATTTGTTTTTCCCCGTACTATATATAGTGAGTAAAAAAATATGGGGTGTAATATTAGCTTTAATCCTATCTGGAGGGGTAATTACCTCAGCCCATTATTTTAATATTCCAAATCTATCACTTGATTTTTATTCGAAAAGAAATCCAATATTTTGGTTATTTTATTTTTGTTTAGGAATATATTTAAGTGAAAATATAAAAAAGTATAGAGAAAAATTTAAGTGTCATAAAGCTTTAATAAGCTGCATATTATTAATATGCCTATCAGGTATATTAATAGAGACATTTATTAGCATAAAGGTGGGTAAAAGTTTAGACTATGCCACTACCTTTATAAGACCTTCAATAATTATATATTCTATAATATTTACTATATATATATTAAGTAGGGATTTTTCACAAGGAAGGCTATTTAAATTTCTAAAAAATATATCCATTAATTCTTTTGCAATATATTTTGCTCATCCTTTAATAATTTATTATTATATTAAAATATTTAAGGGATATAAAATAAGCATAGGAAGTTTAGAATTTTTAATATCTTCATTTATAATATCCATAATAATTCCTCTAATAATAAGTATGATTTTTAATAAGATTAAAAGAAAAATAAAATTATAAAAAATTTATTTTTCTAGAAGGAATTATTAAAGTTTTGTAGAATATAAAGACTTAAAGTGTACAGCTATATCTTAAAATAAGAAAAATAACTATTTGGCATTAATGGTTTGATTTTCTAATTAAAAAGGTATGGAAAAAGTAAAGATGTTATTGTATAATAGTAAAAGAGGTTAAATATGCAAAACAAACTACTTTATAGAAAAAGTTTTTGTTTGATTTTATATTTATTATAAAATCTTTTAATAATAATGGTAAACAACCTATACATATGATATAATTACCATTGAGCCTTAAATGGCGCAATTGCCATTTATATAAATGTGTTATATATTAATTACAATATATAAATAAAAAATAAAAAACAATAATTTAATTTCACTTAAATGAGGAGGTTATCATAATATGAGTAAAAAGAGCCACAAGGCACTAGCAAGTGCTACAGTAATGAGCTTAATACTTACGTCAACATTAACTGCAGTACCAGTAAGTGCAGCAGCAAGCGTTGAAAGACTAGAAGGTGCTGGAAGAGAAAATACAGCAGTAAGTGTTGCTAAAAAAGCTTTCGCTGAAGCAAAAACAGTAGTTTTAGTTAATGGATACGGATATGCAGACGCGGTGAGTGCAACTCCACTTGCAAAAGCATTAAACGCACCAATCCTTTTAACAAACAAGGTAGACAAGCCAACAGCAGAACTTTTAGCTACTCTAAAAGATCTTAAAGCTGAAAAAGTAGTTATAGTTGGTGGAGAAGGTTCCGTAACTAAAGCTATGGCTGATGAATTAGACAAAACTTATGAAGTAAGCAGATTTGGCGGAGCTTCAAGATATGAAACAAACGCTAACGTTGCCAAAGAAGTTTTAAAATTAACAGGAAAGAAAGAAGCTTTCTTAGTTAATGGACAAGACGGATATGCTGACGCTTTATCAGTAGCTTCAATAGCTGCTACTAAAGGTGCACCAGTATTATTCGCAAACAAAAACGAAGTTCCAGCAGTAGTTAAAGCTGTTGCTGAAGGATTAGAAGTTTCTGCAGTTGGTGGAGCAGCAGTTTTACCATCATCAGTAATTGAATCCGTAAAAGGAACAAGAGTTGCAAGTGGTGCAGACAGATTTGCAACTAACTTAGAAGTATTAAAGAAATACAAAGATGACTTAAAGTTTGATAATATATACATGGCATTTGGTGGAGCAACTGCAACTCAGTTTGCTGACGCTTTAGTTGCATCAGCTGCAGCTGCAAAAGTTGGAGCACCAGTAGTATTAAGTTCAAACAAAAATGCTAATGCTTTCACAACTAATGCTAAAGAATATATCAAAGAAAACTTAGGAGCAGATACTAAAGTTTATTTAGTAGGTGGAACTGGATCATTAGAAAACGCTATATTCAACGATGTTAAAAATATAGTTAATCCAGTAACAGGCGAATTAACAGTTAGTACAATAAAAGCTGCTAGCGCTAGCAGTTTCAAAGTTACATTCAACAAAGCTGTTGAAGATACTTCAAAATTAACCTTTGAAGTTAGTAGAGGAACAACTCCTATAACTGCAACAGTTAATTGGAACGAAGCTAAGACAGAAGCTACATTAGTAAATAGTTCAAATTATCCAGAAGGAACTTACACAGTAGTAGTTAAAAATGACTCAAAGGAAATGAAAACTGAGAAGATAGATATTAAACAACAAAAGGTTGAAAAAATTGAAATAACTTCAACAAAGCTTTCTGTTTATCGTGGAAAACAAAGTGTTACAGAAGCAAATGGAACTGTAGTAGAAAAAGACGTAGAAAGAGGATATGCAACTTATAAAGTATATGACCAATATGGAAATGATATAACAACATCATATCTTGCAACTAATATTAAATTCCAGACAGGAGTAGGTGAAATAGAGAAGAAAGCTGGTGGTAACCTTATAATTACACCAAACTCAAATACTTCTTTAATTCAGTTCCCAAATGTGGTAATCACTGGATATGACACTACAACTGGAACTTCTATTACTGCTACTTTAGCTACTTCAACAGTAATTGGAACATTATCCGATATTAAGTTTGGAGAGTTAAAAGAAACATTAAGTATGGGGGATGCTGGCAAAGTTTATTATTTACCATACACAGCTTATGACATGAGCGGAAATGAAACAAAGAATTTTGAATTGATATCAAAAGGATTAATATTAACTGATAATAGTAGTAAGGTAGGCGGATATGAGAATGAGTTAACTGTAACTAATTCTAATATTCTTTCAGCTAGATTAGTTCAAGATCCTTCAGATTCTAATAATGCAGCAATTGAAATAAGAGTAAAAGAAAATGACGATTATGCTTTTGATGTTCCTGTAACAATCATGGCAATGACTTTTACAGGAAAAAATGCATCATTAAACACTACAGTAAAGAGAGCTAACAGAGTAGATAAGATTGCTCTAATGACTCCTACTGTTACTGTTGCAGAGGGAGATACTGATGTTGAAATCCCATTTGAAGCATTTGACCAACAAGGAAATAAAGTTACTAAAGTTGACGACCTTGAGAAAAATGTTACTTTAACTCCTGCATATAATTCAGGGGATAATAGCGGACTTAAATTTGAAAGAAGAGCAGATGGTACAGCTAAATTAGTATTAAAGAAAGTAGCTTCTGCTAAATCAACAATGTTCTTAACTGCCAATGTAAAAAATACACCTAACATGAGCAATATAACATTAAATATTCAAGAGAAGGCTTATGCTGAAAAAATAGAAGTTGATTCTTCAGTTCTTGTAAGCGCTATGGAAGATGGAGCTCAGCAAAAAATAGATCTTGGTGCTGATAAAGGTGGAATAAAAGTTAAAGACCAATATGGCAGAGAAATAGATATGGTTTCAAATAATAAAGGTAACACAGTAAGAGTTAAAGTATCAGGAGATGCAACTGTTAATAACGACGTAGTTGATGTTGACTTAGAAAATGGATATGCTGTAGCTAACATCGCAGCAAAAAATGCAAAAGGTGGAGCAGCTACTCTTACATTTACATTGTTAAGAGAAGTTGATGGTAAAAAACAAGAAGTAGATAAGAAAACTGTATCACTATCAATTATAAAGAAAGATGATATTAAAGGATTTACAGTTAATGAAGTAAAAGATCCTATTTACGCTAATTCAGTTAAATTAGGTGAAAAGGAATTAACTCCTAGAGACAAGGCATATGGAGCTACTCTTAAGGTATATGGTAAGACATCAGGAGGAACAAAAGTATTATTAGCAGGAACTCCAGTAGTATCTGTTGCAGTTGATAATACAAGTGAGTTCTTAGGAACTACAACTGATTCAGGTGTTAATTATGCATTTGATGGTGGAAAAGTTTATGCTGGAAAAGTAACTGATTCATCAAAAACAGGATCATCAACAGTAGCTACAGTGACTGTTGAGCATAACAATGCATTACATGCAGTAACTACAACTATTAAATCCTCTACAGAAGCTCCAAAAACTACATCTATTGGTGTTGATATAGAACAGTTCTATACAGATCCAGTAACTAAAGCTAAAGAGTTAGTTGTAACAGAAAGTAACGATATTATTACAATAAAAGATAAAAAGAAAGCTAACTTCGTAACTGATGCTTACATGGCTAAATATGACTCAAATGGAAAGGCAGTAAATGAATCTAATGTTGTTATCTTTGCTAAAGACCAATATGGTAAAAAAGCAATGCAATTAGCTGGATTCAGAGTTGTTGATAAAACTGGATTAACAGGAAGTGTATCTATCAATAATGATGGAAGACTTACTGTATCTGAAGATGCTAAGGGTTCAGTAACAATTAGTGCTGTAACAAACAACTCATTAACTAAAACAATTACTATTGTAATAGAAAAATAATATTATTAATAAAAAAATACAGAAAGAGATAGCCTTATAATGGCTATCTCTTTTATTTATGTAATTAATGATAAAGCCATTTTAGGCTTTATTTGTCTTTATTATTAATTGTCAATATGCTACAATATATAAGGGAATACCACTTTATTTTGGGAGGTAAAGGATTTGGAAAAATATTACGATAATACAAAATACTATCATTTAATACCTTTGATAATGATGATAGTATGTGTACCGCTTATGGTTCACTTGAAAGTTGTACCACTTAGCGGACCATCTTATCTATTTTGGAATGGGCAACAGCAGAATTTTGACTTTTTTTCTTATTATAAAACTGTATGGATTAATATATTTACAGTTTTTGCTTTTATCATGCTTTTAGTAAAGTTTTATGAAAATGGTAAAAACTTTGTAAGGAAAAGCTATGACTATTACATACCTATAGGGATATATTCTTTATTTGTAATTATATCTACATTAACCTCCGAATATAAGGAAATTGCCCTAAAAGGCTTTCCAGATAGGTATGAAGGAATGTACATACTGCTAGCATATATGATTATATTGTTTTTAACTATGAATTTAGTAGAAAAAGAAGACCATGTAAAGGCCATGATTGTATCTTTACTTATAGGAGCTACTATAATAGGATTGATAGGTTTATTTCAATATATGGGCTATGACTTATGGAAAACTAATATTGGTAAAAGCATAATGATTCCTTCAAAATATATGTTGGAAAATGACAAAATTATATTTAAATTTAATAAATATGAAATTTACTCTACCCTATACCATTATAACTATGTAGGAAGTTATATGGCTATGTTATTTCCATTAACTTTTTCTATGTTTATATTAATAAAAAATAAAAAAGTTAAATGTATATTAGCGTTGATTACTCTTTTAATGGCTATAAATTTAATTGGATCTAATGCACGTTCAGGAATTATCGGTACAGTTTTTGCATTTATTATGCTTTTAATTGTAATGAATAAGTATATAAAAAGAAACTTCAAATATTTTTTAAGCGGCATAGCTGTTTTAATATTTATATTTCTTGGATTAAATGTGACTTCTAAAGGAGCTGTTGCTAATAGATTTAAATCGCTATTAACTGATGTTAAAGAGATAACACAAGATTCTGATGAAAGTTTAAAGGAAATAAGTAAGCTACCATTACAAGGAATAGAAGTGTCAGGAAATGCTGCTAAAATTATAACTCCTACTGAAACATTAATACTTAAAGAAGAAGATGGTGGAGTTATCTTTAATGATGTA
This sequence comes from Clostridium malenominatum, assembly GCF_039521365.1. Taxonomy (NCBI): domain Bacteria; kingdom Bacillati; phylum Bacillota; class Clostridia; order Eubacteriales; family Clostridiaceae; genus Clostridium; species Clostridium malenominatum. The sequence continues at coordinate 100,452 of NZ_BAAACF010000003.1, read as the reverse complement.
AATAACAATAAACTATCACTAGAAGCTATAAAGGAAACTGGTGAATTTACTATAAAATCTTCTAATTACAAGAATTATCGTATGCAGTTTGTAAGAATAGGAGATGAAAATATTTTTGTTATAAAAAAAGACAGTATAAAGCTATATTTTAAAATAGCAAATAACGAGATAAAACTTTCTGATAATAGAGGAAATATACTTAAAACTGAACCAGTGGAATCTTGGGGATTTAAAGGAAAAGAAAGACTAGGATCTTCAAGGGGATACATATGGTCTAGATCTATTCCTTTATTGAAAAATACAATAGTTAAAGGATATGGACCTGATACCTTTGCAGCATATTTTCCACAGCAGGATTTTAAAGGTAAAATGTATGCTTATTATGGAGATATGTGGCAAATAGTAGATAAGCCTCATAACCTATATTTGCAAACGGCATTAAGTACAGGAATATTATCACTTATTGCACTGCTTGCTTTATTTGGAATGTATATTGTAAAAAGTATATCCTTGTATTTTAAAAGCGAGTATGATGATTTTCTTTCTATAGCCGGAGTTTCAATTTTTATAGCAGTTTGTGGTTATCTTGGAGCCGGATTGTTTAATGATAGCGTAGTATCTGTAGCACCTGTATTTTGGATAATATTGGGCACAGGCATTGCTATAAACCATATGATAAGCCAGGAGAAAAAGCTTAATACTAAGATGTAGTGAGGAGGATAACAATGAAAGGTATAATATTAGCAGGAGGGTCAGGCACAAGACTTTATCCAATAACAAAGTCTGTATCCAAACAAATACTACCAATATATGATAAACCCATGATATATTATCCCATGTCTGTACTAATGCTATCGGGGATAAACGAAATACTCATAATTTCAACTCCAAGGGATATAGAGTGTTTTAAAGAGCTATTTAAGGATGGCAGTGAACTTGGTTTAAGTATAGAATATGCAATACAGGAAGAGCCTAGAGGGCTTGCGGAGGCATTTATAATAGGTGAAAAATTTATAGGCGATGATAATGTATGCCTAATATTAGGAGATAATATATTCTTCGGATATGGATTTACAGAGAGACTAGAAAGAGCAGCAGAAAGAAAAGAAGGGGCTACTATATTTGGATATCATGTAAGTAATCCCAAAGATTTTGGAGTAGTAGAATTTGATAAAAATAATAATGTAATATCCATAGAAGAAAAGCCTAAAAATCCAAAGTCAAATTATGCAGTACCAGGGCTATATTTTTATGACAATAAGGTTATAGAAATAGCTAAAAACATTAAACCATCTAAAAGAGGAGAGCTGGAAATAACTTCAGTAAACAATGAATACTTAAAAATAAACAAATTAAAAGTAGAGCTTTTTGGAAGAGGTATGGCTTGGTTTGATACAGGTACTCACAAGGGGCTTCTTGATGCAGCTAACTTTGTAGAAGCCATACAGACAAGGCAGGGTTTATATGTAGCTTGTCTTGAAGAAATAGCTTATAGGAAAGGTTATATAAATGAGGAACAGCTTATAAAATTAGCAGAGCCTCTGCTTAAAACAGATTATGGAAAATATCTCATGAATATAGTAAATGAAGAAATGGCCATTGATTTTAATACATTAACGGAAATAGCAATAACAAGGGAATAAAGGGTGTATGATATGAATTTGATTAAAACTAAATTAGAGGACGTGTATATTATAGAGCCTAAAGTTTTTGGTGATGAAAGGGGATGGTTTATGGAAACCTACTCTAAAATTAAAACACCAGAAATAGAATGTGAGTTTGTACAAGATAATCACTCATATTCAAAGGAAAAGGGAACTCTTAGAGGTATACATTTCCAAAATGGTGAGTATGCACAAGCAAAATTAGTTCGCTGTGTTAAGGGATCAGTGCTAGATGTGGCAGTGGATTTAAGAAAAGGCTCTCCTACCTATAAACAATGGGTAGCTGTAGAGCTTTCAGCAGATAATAAGAGACAATTATTTATTCCTCGTGGATTTGGTCACGGGTTTTTAACCTTGACTGATGATGTGGAGTTTGTGTATAAAGCAGATAACTATTATAACTATGAAAGAGATAGAAGCATCCTTTGGTGTGATCCCGATATAAATGTGGATTGGAATGTAGAAAATCCCATAGTTTCAGAAAAAGATGGAAAAGCACCTCTTCTTAAGGATAGCGATTGTAATTTTACTATAGATTTTAAATAAAGGAGATTAGCTGTATGAAAATTGTAGTAACCGGTGGAGCAGGTTTCATAGGTGGAAACTTTGTTCACTATATTATTAATAAATATAAGGATTATAAAATAATTTGTGTAGATAGTTTAACCTATGCAGGCAACATGGAAACCTTAGATTCAGTTAAGGACAATCCTAATTTTAGTTTTTATAAAATAGACATAGCAGACAGAGAAGAAGTTTTTAATATGTTCGAAAATGAAAAACCTGATATAGTAGTTAACTTTGCAGCAGAAAGTCACGTAGACCGTTCCATTGAAGACCCAGGCATATTTTTAAAAACCAATGTTATGGGTACTGGAGTGTTACTTGATGCTTGCAGAAAATATGGAATAAAGAGATATCATCAAGTATCTACGGATGAAGTTTATGGAGATTTACCACTAGATAGACCAGACCTTTTCTTTACAGAGGAAACTCCACTTCATACATCAAGCCCTTATTCAGCAAGTAAAGCCTCTGCGGATCTTTTAGTTGGAGCATATTACCGTACTTTTAAAGTACCTGTAACTATTTCACGTTGCTCTAATAATTATGGACCCTATCATTTTCCGGAAAAGTTAATTCCATTAATGATAGCAAATGCATTAAATGATAAGGAATTGCCTGTATACGGAACTGGAGAAAATGTACGTGATTGGTTATATGTAGAGGACCACTGCAGAGCTATTGACTTAATCATTCACAAAGGGACTGTAGGGGAAGTATATAACATTGGTGGACATAATGAACGCACCAACCTAGAAGTAGTAAAAACTATTCTTCGTGAACTAGGAAAATCAGAGGATTTAATTAAATATGTAACTGACCGTGCAGGACATGATATGCGTTATGCTATAGACCCTACAAAAATTAATAATGAACTAGGATGGCTTCCTACAACAACCTTTGATGAAGGAATTAAAAAAACTATTAAGTGGTATTTAGATAATAGACATTGGTGGGAAAATATAATCAGTGGGGAGTATCAAAACTATTACGAGAAAATGTATGGGAGTAGATAAGAATGATTTTAGTTACTGGGGTTAATGGACAACTAGGCTTTGACGTGGTAAAAGAGTTAAATAAAAGAAGCATAGATTGTTTAGGTATTGATAAAAAAGAATTAGACATAACAGATGAAAATGCTGTTGATGATTATATTATAAAATTAAATCCAGAGTGTGTTATACACTGTGCTGCATATACAGCGGTGGATAAGGCAGAAGAGGAAAGAGAAATTTGTTATAAGATAAATGTAAATGGAACTGAAAATGTAGCAAAAGCTTGTAGAAAGGTAAATGCTAAAATGATTTACATATCTACAGACTATGTTTTTGATGGAAAAGGAGATATTCCTTTTGAAGTAGATGGAAATATTAATCCTCTTTCAGTTTATGGAAAAACTAAATATGAGGGTGAACTAAAGGTAAAAGAAAATTTAAATAAATACTTTATAGTTAGAGTCTCTTGGGTATTTGGGTTGAATGGTAATAACTTTGTTAAAACCATGCTTAAGCTAGGAAAAGAAAAAGAAAGCTTAAATGTGGTGTGCGATCAAATAGGAAGCCCTACTTATACAGCAGACTTAGCACCGATTTTATGCCATATGGCACAAAGTGAGAAGTATGGAGTATACCATGCAACTAACGAAGGGTTCTGCTCCTGGGCAGAATTTGCTACAGAAATTATGAAAAAGACAGGACTAAACTGTAGAATAAATCCTATCCCTACGAGTGAGTATAAGACTAAAGCTATAAGACCTTTAAATTCTAGGCTTTCTAAGAGGAGTCTTGAGGAGGATGGGTTTGACTTGTTGCCTAGGTGGGAAAAGGCGTTGGAGAGGTACTTAAAAGAAATAAGAGGACTATTTTAGATATGAATAAAAGGAAATTTATAAAGCTAACAATATTAATATTTTTAGTGATTATATCAAATATATTAGTATTTAATTATTGTAATTTAGAAGGTAAAAATATAACTTTAAGTTACAAGTTAATATCGGATAAAGAAGATACATACCAATTATTTTATGGAAATAATACTTCATGGAATGAAGAACAATCCCAAAAATTAAACTATACAAATATAAATGAAGAAGAGATATTAAAATTTACTATTCCCAAAGATAATACAAATTTAAGATTTGATTTGGGAAATCAACCTTCCAATATAAAGATGAGGAATATTAAGCTATCCTATCTTGGTAAAAATATAGATTTAGATATAAATAAAGTACTAGATAAAAATAATGGATTTCAAATTGGGCAAGCACAACAAGTAGAGAAATTTTTAGATATAAAAACAACAGGTAATGACCCATATATAACGTATAAAATTGATTCAGATGTAATATTAAGTTTTTCTCAGCATGAAAATAAATTAAATAACATGCTTAAATTAATAATCTGTCTGTTAATAGACATGCTACTATTAATACTTTTAAAAAAATCAAAAAGTGTGTTTACATTGGTTCAGGAATTGAATAATAATAAAACCCTTATATGGAACCTAGCAAAAAATGATTTTAAAACTAAATATGCTGGATCATATTTAGGTATAACCTGGGCATTCATTCAGCCCATAGTGACTATATTAATATATTGGTTTGTATTTGAATTTGGTTTAAAAGCTGGTTCTCCAATGAAAGATGTACCATTTATATTGTGGTTTATGGTAGGTCTAGTACCATGGTTTTTCTTTCAAGAAGCATTGCTTAATGCTACCAATTGTATGTTAGAGTATAGTTATTTAGTAAAGAAAGTTGTATTTAAAATAAGCATACTACCAATAGTAAAAATAATATCAGCCTTATTTGTGCATCTAGTGTTTATAGGATTTTTATTTGTGGTAAGTTCAATATATGGATTTTATCCTTCGAAATATACAATACAATTAATATATTACTCTTTTTGCACATTTTTTATAGTACTAGGTATATCTTACGCAACTTCAGCTATAGTATTATTTTTTAAAGATCTTGGACAAATAATAAATATATTTTTGCAAGTGGGAATGTGGATGACACCAATAATGTGGAGTTATACAATAGTTCCTCAACGCTTTCAATGGATAGTAAAATTAAATCCTATGTACTATATAGTAGAAGGATATAGAGATACACTTATAAATCATGTTTGGTTCTTCCAAAGATATTTTCAGACAGCATACTTCTGGATAGTAGCATTAGGATTATTTGCTTTTGGAGCAATGATATTTAAGAAATTAAAACCACATTTTGCCGATGTACTGTAGAAGGAGGTAGAAATGTCAGACGTAGCTATAAAAGTAGAAAATTTAAGTAAGATATATAAATTATATGATAAGCCTATAGATAGAATGAAGGAGTCTTTAAGTTTATCAAAAAACAAATACAGTAGAGAGCATTATGCATTAAATAATATATCTTTTGAAGTAAAAAAAGGTGAGACTGTAGGAATAATAGGAACTAATGGTTCGGGAAAATCAACCTTGTTAAAAATAATAACAGGAGTACTAACTCCGTCATCAGGAAGTATTGAGGTAAACGGTAAAATATCAGCATTATTAGAGCTTGGAGCAGGATTTAACCCTGAGTATACAGGAATTGAGAATATATATCTTAATGGAACAATGATGGGATACACAAAAGAAGAAATGGACAAAAGAGTAAATTCAATAATGGAATTTGCAGATATAGGTGAATTTATAAACCAACCAGTAAAAACATATTCATCAGGCATGTTTGCAAGGCTGGCCTTTGCAGTGGCGATAAATGTAGAACCGGATATTTTAATAGTGGATGAAGCTTTGTCTGTTGGGGATACTAGATTTCAAATAAAATGCATTGATAAAATGAAACAACTTAAAGAGAAAGGAACAACTATTCTATTTGTTTCACATGCAACCGAACAAGTAAAGAGATTTTGTACTAATGCATTATGGATTAATAAAGGTAAAGTTATTGGTATGGGAGAATCTAGTAAAATAGTAGATAAGTATGAAGCTTTTATGCTACAGGACGGAGAAGCGGAGATTGATATAGCTGAATACGAATCTATTCAGCGAGAAAAAGAAGAAAATGAAAAATCTATTATTAGACCATCAACAGACATGTTAGGGAGAATTACAAACATTACGTGCAATACATTAAAATTTAAAACTTTTGATAGTTTAGAAGTTGTCATCGAATATGAAATATATGAGGATGAAATCCCAGGATTTTTATTAGGTGTTGCATTATATACGCCTGATAGAGACTATATTTTTGGACCGAACACATATTTGGATAAAATATATGTTCCTAACAAATATGGAAGGCATAAAGTTAAATATAGTATACCATCTATAACTCTATTAGGTGGTAGTTATAGTATAGATGTAGGTATTTTCAATAATGAAGGAATAGTATGCATTGATTATAAAACTGACGCAAAGAGAATTTTAGTAACCAATGAATACTTTGCAGAAGGAAAGTTATTTATAGATCATAAATGGAGCGTAATTAAGTAAAGTGTAAGAGCCATAGATTTTAGGAGGATAATATAGTGACTTTTGATCAATATCAAAGATATAAAACTATACAGATTTTAGTTGATGGTGTTAAAAAATACTATAATATAGATCGATTAAATATTTTAGAAGTTGGATCTAATGAACAATTGAACTTAGGGGAAGTTTTACCTAATGAAAATATCACATATTCAGATTTAAAAGTTCCTAACAATATTGGGGATAATGTTAAATTTATAAAAGCTGACGCTACAAATCTGAAGTATATCAAAGATAAACAATTTGATATTGTTGTGTCTTCAGATGTTTTTGAACATATACCAAAAGATAAAAGAGAAAGTTTTTTAAATGAAACGAATAGAGTTGCTAAGTTGCTAAATCTACATTGTTTTCCTTTTAACAGCGAAGCAGTTATTAGCGCAGAGTTACGTGCTAATGAGTACTATAAAGCTATATTTGGGGAAGAGCACATTTGGTTAAAGGAACATATTGATAATGGATTACCAAAAGTTGAGAATTTAAAATTTACGCTTGATAAAATATGTAAGGGTCATTTCATGTTCGAACATGGAGATGTTTTATTGTGGGAAGATATGACCAAATCAATATTTTATACTTACAATGCTTTAAAATTATTGGATCTAAGAGATAAAATTGATGATTTTTATAAACAAAATATTTTCAGTCATGATGTTGGAGAAAATAATTATCGTAAATTTTTAGTTATGACAAATGACTTAGACTTAAAAGATTATCTAGAAAACAGTATAAAAAGTGTTTTTGATTGCAACTTGCCGCAAAGATATTTAGATTTTTTATATAAAAATATTCAAGATATACAAGCTATAAATGAAATTATAATTAACAACGAAAAATTAGATAAAAATGAACAAGCCACATTATATTTAGATAGTGGAAATGGTTTTAATGAAGAGTCAAAAGTAAACCATTATTATAAAATTGATAGTTCTACAGGATTTATAGAAATGTTTATAGATATTTCAAAAAATGTGAAAGCAGTTCGTTTTGATCCAATTGAAGGAAAAAATTGTGTTATAACTGGAATGAACATAATTTCAAACAATGAAACACTAGATTATGAAGTACTAAATGGATTTTGTGTTGATGACTATATTATTTTTAATAACAATGACCCTCAAATAATGATTAATTTTACTCAAACTTCAACACAATGGTTAAAAATACAAGCTAGTATTAGTATTTTGGAAGATGTTTTAGCGACTACGGTTTTAAGTAAGTTAAGTTTAATAATTGGAATGTCCGAACAAAATAATTTATTGAATAAAGAATTAATAGAGAAAATAGAACAAAATGACCTATTAAATAAGGAAGTAATGGAAAAAGCTGAATATAATAATTTATTGAATAAAGAGATAGCAGAAAAAACAGAACAAAATAACCTATTAAATAAGGAAGTAATGGAAAGAATTCAATATAATAATTTCTTAAATAAAGAATTAATAGAAAGAGAAAAAAACATAAAAAATTTAAAGAATGAATTGGAACACTATAAATTGCATTATAATGCTGCAATAGCACAAAGAAATGATTTAACTAATAAATTATCTACTATAGAAACTGCCCATAATATTATATCAAATTCAACTTGTTGGAGGATAACAAAACCTATTAGAGTGGTTTTAGATGGAACTAAAAAGTTATTAAAATGTAATAGATATACGTATTTGTTTTACAAGGGGTTAAAATCTTTAAAACAAAATGGTACCAAGCATACTTTAATAAAGATAAAAAATAGATTTAAAAATGTTAAGGGATACAATGAACATGCTAAACAAAATATTTTGACAGAAGAAGAAAGACAAATTCAAGTTAATACTAAATTTTCAAAAGATATTAAATTTAGTATAGTTGTACCTCTTTATAACACTCCTAAAAGTTTTTTATGTGAAATGGTTAATTCTTGTATTGACCAAACTTATGGTAATTGGGAACTATGTCTTGCTGATGGAAGCGATAAAGAGCATAGTTATGTTAAAAGAATAGTAGCTGATTACATAAAAAAAGACAAGCGTATAAAATATAAGATATTAGAAAGAAATGGTGGTATTTCTGAAAATACAAATGAGTGTATTAAAATGGCAACAGGAGAGTATATAGCGCTTTTCGATCATGATGATCTTTTGCATCCATCAGCATTATTTGAATATATGAAAGTTATATGTGAGCATGATGCTGATTTTATATATTGTGATGAAGATAAGTTTGAGACAGATGTTAATATACGATTTGATCCGTATTTTAAGCCGGATTTTGCAATAGATAATTTAAGAACAAATAATTATATTTGTCATTTTACGGTATTTAAAAAGAGTTTACTTGATAAAGTTGGGTTATTCAGAAAAGAGTTTGATGGTTCACAAGACCATGATATGATTTTAAGGCTAACTGAAAAAGCACAAAATATTGTCCATGTACCTCAAATACTATATCACTGGAGAGTGAGTTTGAACTCTGTTGCATCTGACCCCTATGCAAAACCATACACTATTAAGTCAGGAATTAATGCTGTGATGGAGCATTTAGAAAGATGTAATTTAAAAGCTACAGTAGAGAGTTCTGCAGTGCACCCTAATATTTATAGAATAAAATATGAGATAGTATACAATCCATTGATTTCCATATTGATACCCAATAAAGACCATATTATAGATCTTTCTAGATGTATAAATTCTATTTTAGAAAAATCAACTTATAAAAATATAGAAATAATAGTAATAGAGAATAATAGTGTGGAAGAACAAACTTTTGATTATTATAAAACGTTGGAAAAGTATACGAATATTAAGGTTGTTACATATGAAAGCAATGGTAAATTTAATTATTCTGCTATTAATAATTTTGGTGTTACTTATGCAAAAGGGGAACATCTCTTATTCCTGAATAATGATATAGAAATTATAAGTGAAAATTGGTTAGAAGAGATGTTAATGTATTCTCAGAGAGAAGATGTAGGTGCAGTAGGTGCAAAATTGTATTATCCCAACAATACTATCCAACATGCGGGTCTAGGAATTGGTTTATTAACGTTAGCAGGGCATTATTTTAGACATTTTGATAAAGACGCTACTGGTTATATGGGGAACCTGTACTTTTCAAGAAATGTATCAGGTGTAACAGCTGCTTGTCTTATGATGAGAAAAAATGTTTTTAATGAAATTAATGGATTTGATGAAGCATTTGAGGTCGCTTTTAATGATGTGGATTTATGTATGAGAATTAGACAAACTAATTATCTAATTGTGTGGACACCCTATGCTGAATTATATCATTACGAATCAATATCAAGAGGTTACGAAGATACACCAGAAAAACAAGCTAGATTCAATGGTGAGGTTAGAAGATTTCAAGAAAGATGGAAGAAAGAACTTGAAGAGGGTGATCCGTATTATAATCCTAATTTAACGCTTGATAGGGAAGATTTTAGTTTAAAGTAGATAATAAAAACAATATATTCACTATATGAATTATAAATGAATTAAACAAGGAGAAAAAATGAATAAACATTTTATTAGGATAAAAAGTAATCTTATAATAAAATTAATTCTTATAATTATAATAAATTTTATTGCTGTAGCGAAGTTGCCTAATGAAAATATAAGATTAGAAGTTGATTTTAGTGGGAAATATGATAATTCAGTAGCACAGATTTTTTTTGATTTAGGTAAAGGATATTCGGAAGAAAATAGTTTTAAGGGAATAGTTAATAACGATAAAGTTATAATTAATATTCCTAGCAAATACTTTGAAGCAATTCAAATTAGATTTGATCCAATAAATATTAGTGAAAATGTAATAATTAAAAATATAAAACTATTTAAATATAGAAAAGAACTATTGAATTGGAATGGAAAAGATATAGCTAAACAAATAGAAAGAACAAATAATATAAAAGATATAAGAGTGGTAGATAATAGCATTCAATTAATAGATGAAACTGAAGATATGCAAATTATATTTAACCATGATGCGACAAAGGAATTTAAATCTGTAGCAAATTATAATTTAAATAAAATAGGTATATTACTTGTAATAGACTTCTTTGCATTTTTTATATTATTGCTGGTTGATTTAATAATTAGTAGATATACTAATGGCAAGATATTAGAAACATTAAATAGAGATTTAGAAAATAAATTAAAAAAGTATAATAAGTTTATGCCACTTATAATTCTATTAGTTATAATTATTCCAGCTATAATTCTTTATTGGAAATATATCATTTTTGAAAAAATATATGTTTTTAATGATATTGGAAGCGATTCGTACTTCCAAACTTTTCCAGGGATGATTTACAATGCTAAATATATTTATAAGTATAAGTCTATTCCAATGTGGTCTTTTAATGTTGGTTTAGGTCAAAACTTTTTTACACAATATTTAGACCCATTCAATTTATTAATTGCACTGTTTGGTGAAAATTTAGTTACTTATTTATTAGGGCTATTTCAATTTACAAAGGTAATACTAGCAGGGGTATTATTCTATAAGTATTTAAGGGTTATGGAAATTTCAAGATATCCAAGTATTATAAGTGCACTAGGATACGCATTTTGTGGACAAATAATTGCAAGAGGATCCTGGGTTGGATATCCTAATGAAGTAGTTTGTGTAGCGTTCCTTTTATATTCCTTTGAAATGTTTTACAAAAAAAATAATTTTAAATGGTTACCTATAGCAATATTATTCCTCATTATAACATTAAAAGGATACTATTTCTTTTTATATAGTGGAATATTAATGGTCTATGCAATATTTAGATATTTATCTGAAAACAACTTTTCAGCAAAGTCATTTATTAAGTTTGTTGCATGGATATTAATGTTATATACAATAGGTGTACTATTGTCATCTATATATTTAATACCTAATTTAGTTTTTAATTTTACTGGAGCGAGGGTGTCAAATTTAAGCTTTGACTTTAATAATTTGATAAAGAGTATTTTTACTATAAATAGTAATTCTGAACTTATTACTTCATATGCAAGAACAGTGTCACATGGATTGTTAGGAATTTCAAAATATAGTGGAAGTGGAAATTTACTGGAGGGTCCATTATATTATTGTGGATTGACGACATTAATTCTTATTCCACAAATTTTTAATGATTTAGATAAAAAGAAAAAGATATTCTTTGGAGGCGCTTTAGGGATAGCAATTTTGTATATTTTGTCTCCTGGTATTAGATATATAGCCAGTGGAATGGTTACAATGCAATTTAAAGTATCATCATTTTGGATAATGGTTGTATTCTTATATTTATCATCTTATTCTTTAAATGAGATTATTAATGGTAAAAAGATTAATACTAGACTATTATTATTTACTATTATTTTAATATTGAGTCCATTAGGTCTACTTTATTTTGTAAAATATCAAGGATTGGAAATTACTGAGCTTATTAAAGTTGTAATTTTAGTTTTATTTTATTATATGTTGTTTTTAGGAATTAAAAAATACAAATATGTTTCAGAGGTAATGATTTTGAGTCTTACAATAATAGAAGTTATTGTACTATCATATCCAATAGTAAATGATAGAGGAACAATTGAAAAAGATTATATCAATAACAAAGGGTACTATGATTCCACAAATGAAGTAGTGAAGAGACTTAATGAAGAAGAAAATAATGGGTTTTATAGAATTTCCAAAAATTATAATTCGGTATTTTTATGTGATTCACTTATTCAAGGATATTATGGAACTCAATCTTATCAAGGTGGATCTTCACATTCAAAATATATTACTAATTTTATTAATGATATCAATGCACCATTAGTGTTAGGGTCAAACTCCTATATTAATGGATTTAGTGGATATACTCAAGTTAATACCATGCTAGGAGTGAAATATATTTTATCAAGAACAAATGAGATTTCAGAATATGGATATGAGAGGATTCCAGAGGATGATGGTATTATTGTTTTAAAAAACAAATATAGCCTACCACTAGGTTATGCATATAGTAATTATATTACATATGATGATTTTAAACAATTAACAGTAGAGCAGAAAAGGGATGTTTTATTAGAAGCATGTGTAGTAAATAAAGATAATGATACCATTCATAAATTAAATACTTTCAATTATGGAATTAATAAGGAAAAACTAAGAGAAGAGAATATAGTAAAGACATTAGATAAATATAGAAATGGCGAAGAAGTTGTGATTAATACGAATGAACGAAATGACCTTATTACTATAAGTTTTGATATAAATAAAAGCTCTGATAATGTGAAATTAGATAATAATCAATTTTTTGGTAAAATATATTGGGCTGTGGATGGTCAAAAATACAATACAAATAATATGATTACATTTGGAGTTGACATTAACAATCCTAATCATACATTTGATATAAATCAAAAGGATATTAAACGTATTAAGCTAGAAATGAGTAATACTAATGACATAAATATAAGTAATTTTAAAATAAGTAGTATGATTGGAGAAGATTATTATGAGGAATATAGAAATAATGTACTTGAATTAAAAAGAAATCAGTTAAAGGTTACTTCATTTGGACAAAACAATATACAAGGAAACATTGAATTAAATGAAAGTAAAATGATGTTTCTTTCAATACCATATGATAAAGGATGGTCTTTAAATGTAGATGGAAATCCAGTGGAATTGGAAAATATAAATGTAGGTTTTATGGGAGCATATATTAAAGAAGGCTACCACAATATTGAATTAAAGTACACTCCACCCGGGCTTAAGATTTCTATTATTTTATCAGTATTTGGAATAACTCTGTATATGCTTACGATGTTTATTTTGAATAAAGAAATTAAATTATTGAGGTAGGAGGACAAATAATGCGAGGAATATCAATAGTAGTACCAATATTTAATGAAGAGGATAATGTAGAAGAGCTACATAAGGAAATTAAAGAAGTATGTGAAGAATTAAATTATGATTATGAAATTATTTTTATAGATGATGGTTCAAAGGATAAAACTTATGAAAGGGCTATGAATTTAAATCCATTAAAATATATTAGATTTAGGCGAAATTTTGGACAAACAGCAGCTATGGATGCTGGAATTAAGTCAGCAAAATATGATTATATAATCACAATGGATGGGGATAGGCAAAATGATCCAGCAGATATTCCAAATTTAATTAATTATTTAGAAGAGAATGACTTGGATGTTGTTTCAGGTTGGAGAAAATATAGAAAAGATACTTTTATGAAAAAGTTCACTTCAAGAGGTGCAAATCTTTTAAGAGGGTTAATTGTAAAAGATAATATTCATGATAGTGGTTGTTCTCTGAAGATATATAAAAAAGAATGTTTTGAAAATGTAAATTTGTATGGAGAAATGCATCGATTTATTCCAGCTCTGTTAGAAATTAAAGGTTTTAATGTCGGAGAGGTTGTTGTAAATCATAGAGCTAGAACAGCAGGTGTTACAAAATACAACTGGAAACGTACTTTTAAAGGATTTGTAGATATGATTTCTGTTTGGTTTTGGCATAAGTTTGCCGTTAGGCCACTACATTTAATGGGAAGTGCAGGAATAGTGACTTTAGGATGTGGAATTTTTTTTGCAATTTGGACAGTTGTATTATTTTTAACAGGTGAAGATTTATCAGATAACTTTCAACCAATACTTACTATATTTTTTATTATAACAGGTCTACAGTTATTTATATTTGGGTTATTAGGAGATATGCTTTCAAAAATATATTATGGAAGTAAGATAGATAAATCTTATAGCATAAAAGAAATTAAAGAAAACAAATAAGGAAATGAAAAGGTGGTTTCCACATAATGAGAATGCCGATAATAATTAATGAAAAGATAAGTTTTTATGATATTGTATTGAAATATATATGTAGAGATCTAATTTTAGGCATAGCAAAATATGTGCCATCAGCTTTAGGAATACCATTAAGAATGATATTATATAAAATATTTTTAAAAAAATGTGGGAAAGGACTAAGAATAGCATCTGATGTAACAATCAAGTTTCCAGAGAATGTAATTGTCGGAGATAATGTTTCATTTAATGAATATGATTGGATTGATGGAAATGGTGGAATTGAAATTGGAGACTATGTAAGTATAGGACCTAAAGTTTCTATAATTTCTTTTTCTCATGGATATGAGGATATTCATGTCCCCATTAAATTACAAAAAAAGAAATTGAATAAAATTTTAATTGAAAATAATGTATGGATAGGAGCAAACGTTGTTATCACTGGTGGAGTTAAAATAGGAACTGGAAGTATTATAGGTGCAGGAAGTGTTGTATTAAATGATGTAGAGCCGTATTCTATTGTTGCTGGAGTTCCTGCTAGATTAGTAAAGAAAAGGGTATAGGTGTAATTTATTAAAATGAAAACAACAAATTTTATTAAGTCTATAATAAAAAAAAAATGTAGTAGAGAAATAGTGACTTATACTATTTTTGGCGTTTTAACAATGTTTGTTGGAATTTTTATATATCAAGGGCTTTTGTTTTTTAATATAAGCTATAAAACTGCAAATTTGATTTCACTTATTTTAGGAAAACTGTTTGCTTATATTACTAATAAAGTAATTGTTTTTAGAAGCAAGAAAAGTAACATTTACCAATTATTTAATGAATTTATTCGTTTTATACTTACGCGAGGTTTTACAGGGATTTTAGATTATTTTGGATTAATTTATATGGTAGAATTTTTAGGTATTAATAAAGTTGTTAGTAAATATTTATTACAAATTATAGTTATTATTTTAAACTACGTTTTTGGAAAGTTAGTTGTGTTTAAGAAAAGCTAATGCAGAATAAAACTTATAGGATAAAAAATTTGATTAAATGTGGTAAATATATCAGGAGAATAATAGTGAATAAGAAATTAGAGCTTACGATAGATTTAGCTAGTGTTTCTTTAGCCTTTTGGTTAATACACGTTTTAAATAGTAAGCACTCTAAAAATAAATAAATTTGATATTTTACAATTATATTTTGATCATACTTAGGGGGAAAGAATATGTACAAAATTGCAGTAGCAGGGACAGGTTATGTAGGATTAGTGGCAGGAGTATGTTTTGCTGAAGTAGGTCATCAAGTCACCTGCGTAGATATTGATGAAAAGAAAGTAGAATTGATGAAAAAGGGAATCTCGCCAATCTATGAACAGGATTTGGAAGGTTTGATGAGGAAGAATTATGCAGCTGGTAGGCTCTATTATAGTACAGATTATAAAAAAGCTTACAGAGATGCAGATGCTATATTTATAGGAGTTGGAACTCCAGAGCAGCCAGATGGTTCTGCAAACTTAAGTTACTTAGCCACCGTTGCAAGGCAAATATCTGAAACAGTAGAAAAGGATTGTCTTGTAGTAGTAAAATCTACAGTACCTGTAGGCACTAATGATAAAGTAGAGCAGTTTATAAAAGATTTCTTACCGCATGATGGTGAGATTTGTGTTGGAAATGGTGCTGGTTGTAATAGAAGAATTAGAGTTGAGGTAGCTTCTAACCCCGAGTTTTTAGCTCAAGGTACAGCAGTGCATGATACTCTTCATGCTGCAAGAATTATTATAGGAACAGAAAGTAAATGGGCAGAAGATATGCTTATGAAGATATATGAGCCTTTTAATATTCCTATAGTATCTGTAAGTAGAAGATCAGCAGAAATGATAAAGTATGCATCCAATGACTTTCTTGCACTTAAAATATCCTATATGAACGATATTGCTAACCTTTGCGAGCTTGTAGGAGCAAATATTCAAGATGTAGCAAAAGGTATGAGTTTTGATGAGCGTATTGGAAGCAAGTTCTTAAATGCTGGTATTGGCTTTGGGGGCTCCTGTTTCCCTAAGGATACAAAGGCTCTTGAATATTTAGCAAGACAAAATGGATATGAACTTAGAACAATTAAAGCTGCCATTGATGTAAATAGTGATCAAAAGACCATATTATATAAAAAGGCTTCTAGACGTCTTATTACATTTAATGGCTTAAAAGTAGCAGTTCTAGGGCTTACATTTAAACCAGGAACCGATGATTTAAGAGAAGCACCGTCTCTTGAAAATATACCTTTATTATTAGACTGTGGAGCAGATATTTATGCTTATGACCCAGTAGGCAAAGAGAATTTTAAAAAGGTATATCCTGAAGGAAAAGTGGGACAAGGTGCTATAAAGTATGTTGATAATATAGAAGAAGCTTTGGAAAATGCTAATGTATGTTTTATCTTTACTGAATGGGGTGAGGTTAAAGCTATTAAGCCAGTAGAGTATAAGAAATTTATGAGAACTCCTTTGGTTTATGATGGAAGAAACATATATAATGTTGAAGAAATGAAAAAGCTAGGGGTAGAGTACTATTCTATAGGAAGACCATACGTTGAAATTTCTGAGGCACTTTCTGAAGCAGCTGCAACCAAAAATTAAAGGAGGAAAACAATTGAGTTACAAACCTTTAGATACAACTAAAACATTTTTAATTACTGGAACTGCAGGTTTTATTGGATTTTATTTATCCAAAAAGCTTTTAGAGAAAGGTTGCAAAGTAATAGGTATTGATAATATAAATGATTATTATGATGTAAATCTTAAGTATGCAAGATTGGAAAAGCTTAAACTCTTTGAAAACTTTAAATTTATCAAGGGAGATATTTCAGATAAGGCTATGATAATGAATGCCTTTGAAGAGTACAAACCTAATATAGTAGTAAACTTAGCAGCGCAAGCTGGGGTTAGATATTCTATAGAGAACCCAGATATATATATTGGAAGCAATATAATTGGCTTTTTTAATATCCTTGAAGCTTGTAAATATAATCCTGTAGAACACCTTGTGTATGCATCATCCAGTTCAGTATATGGTTCTAATAAAAAAGTACCTTTTGAGGAATCTGATTTTGTAGATAATCCAGTATCACTCTATGCAGCCACTAAAAAATCTAATGAATTAATGGCTCATACTTATAGCCATCTTTACAAAATTCCAGCTACAGGGCTTAGATTCTTTACAGTTTACGGTCCTATGGGTAGACCAGATATGGCTTACTTCGATTTCGCTAATAAGTACTTTGCTGGCGAGCCAATTAAAATATTTAATAATGGTAATTTTAAAAATGACTTATATAGAGATTTTACATATGTTGACGATATAGTAGAAGGGATTGAAAGGCTATTAAGCAATCCACCAGAAAAAAAAGAAAATGCTGCTGCCCATAAAGTATTTAATATTGGAAATAATTCACCTGAAAAGTTGATGGCATTTATCGGAACCTTAGAAAAGGCTTTAAGCAATGCTTTGGGAAGAAAAGTAGAATTTGAAAAAATATTTGAACCTTTAAAGGCAGGAGACGTACCAGCAACATATGCTTCAACGAACAGACTGCAAGCAGCTATAGATTTTAAGCCATCTACATCAATTGAAGATGGACTTCAAAAATTTGCAGATTGGTATGTTGAATATTACAAAATTAAATAAAAAAGTTTGTAGAATTGGTGCTAAATACAAATCACCACACAAATATTGCATTAGAGGTAGTAAATATAGCGCGTAAACTCATTAATTTTATTGTCCGTAGTAATGAATTATGTAAATCATAGAATGAATAAGACACAATTTTATCATATGGCCAGTATTATTAGTGAATTAGTAAATTTATATGTTCTGAAATCTTTATAAAAAATTCAAGAACTTATATCAAAATAATGTAAGGAAAGTGAAAAAATACATAAGGAATATATTATGAAAATATCTATAATAATACCAAACTACAACGGAGAAAAATATTTAAAAGATTGTTTAGATTCCCTATCTAAACAATCTTTTACTAACTTTGAAATTATAATAGTAGATAATGCATCTACTGATAATAGTCTAAATATCATAGAAGAAAATTATCCAGGTATAAAGTTAATTAAAATGGATAAAAATTACGGTTTTAGTGTTGCTGTAAATAGAGGAATAAAAGAATCAATGGGAGATTATGTGGTTCTTTTAAATAATGATACTGTAGTTTTTGAAGATTGGTTGTTTAATTTAGTAGAAGCTATTGAAAGAGACTCTAAAATATTTTCTGTTTCCAGCAAAATGATACGTTATCGTGAAAAAGATAAAATAGATGATGCTGGAGATGAATATTGTCTTTTAGCTTGGGCATATAAAAGAGGAGACGGAGCTTTTATAGAAAAGTATATTAAAGACTGTGAAGTTTTTAGTAGCTGTGCTGGTGCTGCTATCTATCGTAAAAAGATTTTCGGGGAAATAGGCTATTTTGATGAGAGCTTTTTTGCTTATATGGAAGATGTAGATATAAGCTACAGAGCTAAAATTCATGGGTATAGGAATTTTTACTCTAGCAAGGCTAAAGTATATCATATAGGCAGTGCCACTACAGGAAGTAAATATAATAGTTTTAAAGTAAAATTAGCCGCTAGAAATAATATTTATGTAGTATATAAAAATATGCCTTTAATTCAGCTTATAATAAATATTCCCTTTATTTTTTTAGGATTTTTAATAAAATATATGTTTTTTTATACGAAGGGATTTGAAAAAGAGTATAGAGAAGGAATTAAAGAAGCCTTTAAAAACTTAAAACACATAAACAAGACAAAGTTCTATTATAAAAATCTCTTCAATTATGTTAAAATAGAGGCAATAATGGTAGTAAATACATTTAAATATTTTATATACAAGCTAATTAAAATTCTAGAAAGGTAGTTCAACCATGGACTTATCAATAATAATAGTAAACTACAACACAAAAGAACTTTTAAAGCAAACCGTAGAATCAGTTATAAATACTGTGGGACAAGCGGTGACTTACGAAATAATAGTTTCCGATAATGGCTCTAAAGATGGCAGTTGTGAAATGATAAAAGAAAGCTTTCCAGGGATTAAGCTTATTGAAAACAATGCCAACTTAGGTTTCTCAAAGGCAAATAACATAGCTATAAAAGAATCTAAGGGAAGATATATACTCATTCTTAACTCAGATACAGTGGTTAAAGAAAATTGCCTTCAAAAATCTGTGGCTTATATGGATAACCATCCTGAAGCTGGAGTTCTGGGGTGTAGAGTGGTACTTCCTGATGGAAGCTTAGATAAGGCTTGCAAAAGAGGGTTTCCAACTCCTAAAGCTTCACTACACTATATATTAAAATTAGACAAACTTTTCCCAGGAAATAAGAACTTTGGGCGTTATCATATGGGTCATCTATCAGAGTTTGAAACGGGTGAGGTAGATGCTGTAGTAGGAGCCTTTATGATGGTGAGAAGAGAAGCTATAGATAAAGTGGGGCTTCTCGATGAAAGTTTTTTTATGTATGGAGAAGACATTGACTGGTGCCATAGAATAAAAGAAGGAGGATATAGAATAATCTATTATCCAAAAGCCCTTACTATACACTATAAAGGAGCTTCTAGTAAAAAGAAAAGAGTAAAAACCATTTATGAGTTCCATAGAGCCATGTACTTATTTTATAATAAGCACTATAGAAAAAAATATAACATTTTTATTACTTTACTAGTATATATAGGAATAGCATTAAAACTTATTTTAACTTATATGGTTAATATATTTAAGAAGAAAAAATGATAAGAAGGTAGGTGATATTTTGATTAAACAGAATCAAAGGTATCTAAATGCACTTGGGATTATATTAGATGCTTTAGCCATATTAGTTTCCTTAATATTTGCCTGGTTTTTAAGATTTAAAAGTGGCTTAATTTATTCTCAAGATGCTACTACTGTTAATTTTTATTACTATTTAATTCCTACTTTGTGCATAATACCTGTTTATCTAATTCTTTATGCCTCATTAAAACTTTATACACCCCAAAGGTATAAAAACTTTTATGAAGAGAGCATAAATATTTTAAAAGCCAATGTAGTTGGAATTACAATATTTATTCTCATGCTTTATATTACTAAAAAAGTAAACTATTCAAGGTATTTACTCTTCATACTAGGTATATCCAACGTTGTGATAACGGTTTTGGAAAGAGCTATAATAAGACTTATTCTTAGAAATCTTAGAAGAAAAGGATATAATTTAAAGCACATTGTTGTCATAGGATATAATTCTTTAACTTTTGAGTTTTTAAAAAGAATAAAGAGAAATAAGCAGTGGGGATATAATATAATAGCTATTTTGGATAATAACATAAAAGATTTAAAAGCCCTAGAAGAAGTTGCAGCTGTTTCTATAAAAGAAAAATTTAACTTTAGTGGAGTATCCTTTGATGGTATGGATACATTGGAAAAGTATCTCAATGATTTTGAAGTTGACGAGGTCTTCATAACCTTAAATATAAAGCAATATGATGCTTTAGGTAAAATAATTGATACTTGTGAAAAGAGCGGCGTAAGAACTCAAATAATCCCCGATTACTACAAATATATACCTGCTAAACCCTATGTGGAAGAGCTTGAAGGACTTCCAGTAATAAATATAAGATATGTACCTTTAGATAACATGATAAATAAATTTATAAAAAGAATTATAGATATTATAGGAGCGGCTATAGCTTTAATCATTTTTTCTCCTATAATGATTTTAACTGCTTGCTTGATAAAAATAACATCACCAGGTCCTATAATATTTAAACAAGAAAGAGTAGGGCTAAATAAAAGAAGTTTTATTATGTATAAATTTAGATCTATGAGAGTTCAAAAGGATGAGGAAGAGGTTGCAAAATGGACAACTTCTCATGACCCAAGAAAAACTAAGTTGGGTACTTTTATAAGAAAAACCTCTATAGATGAATTACCGCAGTTTTTTAATGTACTTAAAGGAGATATGAGCCTAGTGGGGCCAAGACCAGAAAGGCCTTATTTTGTGGAACAATTTAAAGAAGAAATACCTAAGTATATGATTAAGCATCAAGTAAGACCTGGAATAACAGGTTGGGCTCAGGTTAATGGATGGCGTGGAGATACCTCCATTGAGAAGAGAATAGAGTGTGATATTTACTATATAGAAAACTGGAATTTTTGGCTGGATATAAAAATAATGTTTCTTACAGTGTTTAAGGGGTTTGTTAATAAGAATGCTTATTAATAGAGATAGTCTTGAAAAAGGATGTAGGGGGCCTATAGAATAATTAAAATTCATAATATATTTACCATTATTTAATTATATCCTTATGATTTTATAGTATAATACTTATAACACAATATTATACTTATAAGGTGGGTTAGCTAATGGAAATTACTGATATACTGAGTAGAATAAACTTAATTAGTGAAGAACTACAGGATAAAATTGCGCCAGTGGAGATATTAAATAAATTCAGTGGTGGCAGGTCAGGGGCAGTAGTATACTTAGTTGAGTACGGGGCTGATAATAAGGTAGGTATTTTGAAGATAAGCAGCTCTAATGAAGGTAAAGTATTTCAAAAGGCCTATGAAATTGCTTCAAATAATAATATGCATAAATATATAGCCAAGCTTATAACAAATTATGAAATAAAAAATAAACAAAGCTTATTATATGCTAATCTGTATGATTTAGCAGGAGACCATATATATAAAAGTGAAACTTTTTTAGATAAGGTAGTCAATGAAGATGAGCTTAAAGATAGTATAATTTCTAAAATAACAAGATTTTTATTTATGTGGAATAAAGACCATGAAAAAAGACTTATGTCTCCATTAGAAATAGTAAAAGGAGAATTGTCCTATAGATATATGGATGAAAAATATAAAGATGCTTTCAGTAGTATTGGAGTGCCTAAGGAGATAAAATGGATATCCTTAGATGGTACAGATAATATTCTGCCTAATCCTTATTATTTCTTTAATAATGAAGATGTATGGAATGGATTAAAAATAACTTGTTTAACCTCTTATGCTCATGGAGATTTTCAAGGGGACAACATTATTATAACAGAAGATAAACCAATTATAATTGATTTTTGTGATTTGCTAGAAGACTGTAATGTGTTTCATGATTTAAGATATCTTGAATCCATTACCTTAGGAGATTATATAGAAATTAGCCAAAATTGTGATAAAGACCTATGGATTAAAACCTGTAATAGTTTAAGTGAAGGGATAATGGAGGTAGATATACCTCAGGGGAAAGGTATGAGTCTTTTAAGACAACTTATGCCTAAACTTAGAGAAAACCTAAAGCTAATTGTATCGGACAGTCGCAATGTACTTTACAACCCTTCCTTCTATTTAGCAGGGGTAGCTTCTGGGCTTATAAATATGAGAAAATATAAAAATATAAACAAGAAAAAAGCAGCTTTTATATATGCAGCTTATAACTTAAAAATGCTTTTGAAGGATGAAGCTGTTAATATGTTTAAACCAAGCTTAAGTTCTTGTATGGTATTTAACTGGGTTAATGAAAAAGAAAACTCATTGGTGACTTTGCTACCAATGAAGGAAGTAGCTTATAATGATTATCCTCAATTCTTGAAGGTGGTTAGTAAATAGTTAAAGTCAAAAGAGATAGTGTAAAAGCTATCTCTTTTTTATATATTTAAATTTAATGAATTCTTAAGTAACAGTTAAGGTTTGTTATATGGAAATGTAGGCACTCCTGTGGTAAAATTATCATGTATGTGAAATAATTTCATTAAAAGAAGGAGATAGATCATGGAAAAGAAAGATAAATTTAAATTTAAACTCAAACTTACGAAGAAAAACCTCAGTATTTTTGCAATTGCCTTAATAGCTTTAATATCAATAGGAATGTCTGTTAGTAAAGGAAATAAGGATGCTTCCATAAAAGTAGATACAGGAAAAGCTTCAAAAAAGAGAATAGTGCAAACAGCTTCAGCTACTGGAAATATTGAAGCTAACCATAGAAATGAAGTGGCATTAAATCCGTCTACAAAAGTTGTAAAAGTTTTGGTTAAAGAAGGACAAGTTGTTAAAAAAGAAGATATCATAGCTCAATTAGACGCCTCAGATTTGAAGAATCAGCTTCAAAAACAAAAAATTAATCTTCAAAATGCTAATATCCAACTGAATCAGCTGCAAGGTACAAGTTTAGCGAACGAAATAAATAATGCAAAAAATTCGGTTTCACAATCAGAGATATCTCTACAAAATGCAAAAAATAACTACGATGATTTAAATAAAAAATATTCACAAACAAAGGCTTTATTTGACAAAGGCTTTGTTTCAAAAAATGAATTTGATGGAGCAGAGAAAGCTTTAACAGATGCTGAAAATGCAATGAAGACTGCCCAACTTTCATTAAATAATGCAAAAAATTCACTATCAAATTTAACTGTTAGCAGTAGTGATAAAATATCAACTCAAAGAAATCAGATAGCCCTTATAGAAGCAGATATAGCTAATTTACAAGATAAAATTGAACAATGCAATATAAGAGCAAATGTAGATGGAAAAGTTGTAAGAAATGATGCTAAGGAAAATCAATACCCAAAGACTGGAGATTTGGTTATAGTTGATGATACATCCAAGTATAAACTTTCTTTAGATGTAAGTCAGTACGATGCTGTTAATCTTAGAAAAGGACAAAAGGCGACAATAAAAGTAAAAGGTATAGATAAAGAGTATGCTGGTGTGGTTGCAGATATACAAGATATAGCACAAGCAAAAATTAATGCTACTGGTGGAAATCAAGAATTTAAGGTTGGAGTTAAAATTACTTTTGATAGTATAGATGAACTTATAAAAGCAGGTTATGAGGGAAGTGCAGAAATTATTTTAAACGAAAGTCCTTCATCTATAGCAGTTGGTTTTGATGCAGTAAAGGAAGATAGGGCTGAAAAGAAAAAATATGTATATGTAATAAATGATAATAAAGTTTCAAAAAAATATATTAAAACAGGCTTAGAATCAGAGTATGATATAGAAGTTTTAGAAGGACTTGAAGAAGGAGAAACATATGTAATAAATCCTCCTGAAAAACTTAAAGAAGGTGACGTGGTTTCACTTAACAAATAATTAAAGGAGGAATATATTGTGATAATAAATCTTAATGATATTGTTAAGGTGTATGATACAGGAGCAATTAAACTAAAAGCGTTAAAAGAAATTAATCTTTCTATAGAAGAAAAAGAATTTGTTGCTATAATGGGGGCTTCAGGTTCTGGTAAATCAACTCTTATGAATATTTTGGGCTGTCTTGATAGATTAACTTCAGGTAAGTATATTTTAGATGGTGAGGATATATCTTCTTTAGATGACAATAGTTTAGCTGAAATAAGAAATAAGAAAATAGGTTTTGTATTTCAGGCTTTCAATTTACTTCCCAAGCTTACAGCATTAGCGAACGTGGAGTTACCTATGATGTATGCTGGATATCCTAAAAGTGAGAGGGAAGAAAAAGCAAAATTAGCCTTAGATAGGGTGGGACTTTCAGATAGAATTCATCATAAACCCAATGAATTATCTGGGGGACAAAAACAAAGAGTTGCTATTGCTAGAGCTTTGGTAAATAGTCCATCCATAATACTTGCAGATGAACCTACTGGAAACTTGGACAGTAAATCTAGTGAGGAAATTATGGGTATATTTCAAGAACTTAATGATGAAGGCGTTACTATAGTCATGGTTACCCACGAACCAGACATTGCAATGCATACTAAAAGAGCTATAGTATTTAAAGATGGAAACATAATATCAGATAAGCCTGTAGAAAAAAGAACTGTAATTAATAGTAAGGAGGGGGAATAATGAATATTTTTGAAAGTTTTCAATCCGCTCTTCAAAGTGTAAGAGCAAATAAGTTAAGATCCTTTCTTACTATGTTAGGAATAATTATAGGTATATCCTCAGTAATTACCATAGTTTCTATAGGAGATGGTACTAAAAACTTTATAGCTGGAGAATTTTCAGACTTAGGAACTAACCTAATAAATTTAAAAATAAATTCATCCGATGATAATAACATAGAAAAAAGAGATTATTTTACTATGGAAGATATAGAAATGCTTAAGGGAAATATTCCCGAAGTAACCCATGTAATGCCAGAAATAGGGGGCATGGGGTCCTTGAAAACAGAAAAAAAGTCCAAGTCCGTGAGAATAGGAGCTACTAATGCTGATTCCCAAAAGGTTTATAATATTAAAATGTTAAAGGGAAGATATTTAAATGATCATGATATAGATACAAGAAAAAATGTAGTAGTTTTAGACGAACCTACCGCAAAAAAGTTATTTGGAGATATAGATATTGTTGGAGAAAAAGTAAAGATTAATGTAAGAGATAAGTATATGGATTTAAATATAATAGGCGTTTGTAAAGACCCAAATGGAGGTATGAGTGCAGCATTTGGAGACAATATGCCAGGTCTTATCTTGATGCCAATAACTTTAGGAGATGAATTGTTTACAAATACAGACATACAAGGTCTTTCAGTTATTCTTTCAGATATGGATAATGCAACAGAAGTAAGCAATAAAATGGTAAGACTCTTAGAAAACTCTCATAAAAATAAGGATAAGTATTCAGCACAACAGGGATTTAAGGAACTTGAAACCATAGATAAGGTGCTTGGTACTTTAACCCTAGTGCTAGGAGCTATAGCTGGCATATCTCTTGTGGTTGGAGGTATAGGAGTTATGAATATAATGCTTGTATCTGTAACTGAAAGAACTAGGGAAATAGGTATTAGAAAGGCCATAGGAGCCAAAACCAGAGATATTAAAATTCAATTTTTGATGGAGTCTGTTATTCTTTGCTTAATAGGGGGAACTATAGGAACAATACTTGGAATATCTCTTGGGAAACTGGCAAGTAGTATTATACATGTTGATGTTCCTGTATCATTAAAAGTAATACTTGTATCTTTTGGTTTCTCTTCGTTGGTTGGTATATTCTTTGGGCTATATCCAGCAAATCAAGCTGCAAAGTTAGATCCAATAGAGGCCTTAAGATATGAATAGTTTTTATTAAGTGAGAATCGAAGAATTGAGTAAGAAAGGAAAAAGTAAATGAATAGAAAAAAGCTAATTACTTTTCTTATTGCTGGAGTAATGATGGTTTCCAGTGGTAATGTTATAGCAGCTCAGAACAATAATGCAGATACCTTGGATATTGAAAAAACTGCAATAGAAACAATTAAGAATTCCACATTAATTAAAACATCCATT
The DNA here is from genome assembly GCF_039521365.1 of Clostridium malenominatum. Taxonomy (NCBI): domain Bacteria; kingdom Bacillati; phylum Bacillota; class Clostridia; order Eubacteriales; family Clostridiaceae; genus Clostridium; species Clostridium malenominatum. The sequence continues at coordinate 73,659 of NZ_BAAACF010000003.1, read as the reverse complement.
AAACAAACGGAAAATGCTCAAAATATATACTATAATGCAAAAGCTGCCGCCCAAATGGGACTATCCATGGGTAGGGGAGATTTAGCTAAAATGGTAGTGTATAATCCCATATCAGCAGAAAATTTGCTTAATCAATTTATAACTAATGAAGTGGTTAACACAAACTCTGTAAGAATTGACGCATATTCTAAATTTATATCACTTTTAAAGGCAAATTATGCGGTAAATATTCAGAAGGAATTAAATGATAGTTTGAAGAAAGCAAATACTAAAGCTCAGCTGCAGCTAAGCAATGGTTCAATATCTAAAAGTAATGCAAGACTTGCAGAAATAAATTATTTGAAATCTGACTATAAGCTAACTAATTTTGAAAAGAGTCTTGATTCAGCTTATATGGATATTAACTTGGCAATGGGAAGGGATATATCAAAAAGTTACGCTGCATTAATTGACAATAATATAGTTCCTGTAAAGAAAATTAAATCTTTAGATGATTATATAAAGGATGCACTAGTTAGCAGGGGAGAAATAGTTAATGCTCAAAGTACACTGGATGCAAAGAAAAAGGAATTTGAATATGATAAAGGCTCTCTTCGTACGGATTATATGTTTTACGTTAAGAAAACCCAATATGAAATTGATAGAGCTGAAAGTGATTTAGAAAAAGCTAAAATAAATATTCAACTAGAGATTACCAATGGCTATAAGACTCTTGTAGGATGTATGAAGGCTATGGAAAATCAGCAGATTAATTATGACCTTGCAAAATCAAATTATGAATCAGCGAAAATAAAGTATGATAATGATACCATTACCATAAATCAGTTTTTAGAGGCTGAAAGCGCAAAAGCTGAGGCACAAATTAATCTAAAAAATGCTCAATTAGATGCATGGTTAGAGCAAGTAAAAATGAACAATGCTACTGGCGTTGGACCTGGATTAAAATAACTTAAGAGGTGAGTATATGAAAAAGAAATTTGCTGTTTTTATGGCATTGGTAATGGCAGTAGGGATTTCATTACCCGTGTATGCAGTTGTAGATAATTCTACTAGTAGTTCTGAAATAAATTCAAAAATAATAGCCGATGGCAGTGCGTCACTAAATCTTTCATTAGAAGATGCATTGAAGCGTGTGGAAACTAGTTATAATCAAATACTCCTTGATGATAGATATATTGAAATTTTAGATAGACAGTATCATCAAGCAATGGCTTATAAAGATAGTGGAAGTAATTCTTTGGAGGAAGATGGTGAAAAGACTTTAAAATTAAATGTTCCTGTAGCCCTATATAATTTAAATAATAAAAAGCATGAAAGAGAAGTTAATTTAAAAACTGCTAAAGTAACAATAACAAATGAATATCAAAATATACTTGCGGCACAGCAAAATATAGATTACATAAATGAAGAAATATCAAAACTACAGAAGGAAATGAACTCGATAAATGCCAAGATTAATGTGGGACTGGCTAAGGCTTCAGATATTGAGCAGTTTAAAGCTACTATGGCAACATATGAGGCAAACCTTAGCTCAGCACAGAGTAAAATGAAATCTTCAGTAATCTCTCTAAAAAATGATTTAGGAATTGATCTTAATACAGAGATAGTACTTACTTCAAAGCCTATAGAGTATGTAAAGTTTAATGATTCCCTCATTTATAAAAGGATACAAACTGCAATAGAAAACAGTTATAATATAAAGGCATTAAAGCAGGAGATTGAAAACACTGAGATTGAATATAATATTTATGACAGATTTTCAAATGCTAATAAAGATTCAACAGAAATTAAGCTTGAAGGTTTAAAGAATCAATTAGAGCAGATGCCAAATTCCATAGAAGTTCGACTAAGGACTCAATATAATACTTTAAAATCTTTAGAAAATGGTATAGAAGCTGATAAGTTAAACATAGAAGCTGCTGAAATCAATTTAGAAATTGCACAAGAAAACTATAATCTAGGACAAATAACTTATTTAGATTTATTAAGTGCAGAGCTTCAGCTTTCTAAGGCTAAGAATACATTGCAGCAAGATATAATTTCATATATGGCTGCTGTAGCAACTCTTGAAAATAGTTTGGAGCTGCAATAGCAAATTTCATTAGAGATAGTTCTAAAAGAGAGCTATCTCTTTTTTATATGAAATATAGTACTATTTAAAATCACATTCGCATAAAGATTATATTGATTACAAATATAATTTTAGGAGGTTTATCGATGAAAATCAAAAAGAAAATTACATTTTTACTCACCAGCTTAATGGTTTTATGCTTTTCTGTAACTGCTTATGCATCACCAATTGCCTTTGATCAAAAGGTTATTTCAAGAATTAGTGTTAAGAGAATGATGAAAACATTAGAAGATTTATCAGTTAATCTTGGACCTAAAGTAGCTAGTTCTCCAGAAGAGAGACAAGCTGCCCAGTATATTGCTAGAGAATTTGAAGGATATAAATACGATGTACAAGTTCAAGAGTTTACTTATGAAAATAACGTTGGATATTTAAAAATGTTAAAACCAGAAATTAAGGACCTACATATTCAAGTGAATAAAGGTACAGTAATTACTTCTGAAGATGGAGTTACTGGAGAAATCGTAAATTGTGGATTTGGAGCAAAAGAAGAGTTTACTGACAAAGTAAAAGGAAATATTGCTCTTGTTAAAGCATCTCAAAAGACTACTGCTATGTATAAATCAATATTAGTAAATGCAGAAGAAGCGGGAGCGAAAGCAGTAATAATTCAAAATGACGATTGGAGAAGATTAAGTATATCTTCCACAGTTATAAGTACAATTCCTTATGCTACATTAAATAAAGATGCTGGCGAAATGCTAGAAGAAGGAAGTGTTGTAAACTTAAAAATAAATAGATACAATACATCTCAAAATGTTATAGCTACAAGAAAGCCTCATAAAAATCAGGACAATGGAAATATAGTAGTGGTATCTGCTCACTATGATTCAGTGCCAACAGCTCCAGGAGCAAATGATAACATCACTGGAGTAGCGGCAATGCTAGAACTTGCTCGTATATTTTCTTCCTTCCCAATAGATACAGAAATACGTTTCGTTGCTTGTGGCTCTGAAGAAGTTGGATTATTAGGATCAGCTTATTATGTTTCTACTCTATCAGAAGATGAAAAGACTAGAATTATAGCAAACTTTAACATGGACATGGTAGGTACAGCAGGAGAAAAGCAAACTACATTATATGTTAATGTTAATGATGGAGAAGATAATTTAGTTGCTAGAACAGCTAGAGAAGTAGCTCAAAGATTAGGCTATGGAGAGGTTATAAAAGCTCCATTTAAAAGAGGAGCAAGTGACCATGTATCTTTCTGGGCAGCGGGCATTGATGCAGGAAACTTCATATGGAGAGATCCTGTAACAGCAGATTTAGAACCATGGTACCATCAGCCTTATGACACTATAGATAGAATTAGTGAAGAAAGATTTAGAACAGCCACAGAAATAGTTGGAGCATCTGTTTATGAATTAATAAGAAAGGATAACCCAAGCCTACAGAAAGCTAAGATTCAAAAGCAAATGTTAGAAGAATATCTAAAGAATGAAGAAGTTATTATAGAATAAAAGGGTTAGAGATAGTTCTAAAAAGAGCTATCTCTTTTTTTCAATCTATTGTGTTATATATAAAAAATAGTATAATGTACTTAAGATTATACTGACTGGTCAATAAAGAGTTAGAGAGGGTTATTATGAATAAAACAAAGAGATCAATATTTGAGTCAGCCATAAAGGTTTTTTCTATATATGGCTATGATGGGGCTACTATGGATGAGGTAGCGGCACAAGCTGGAGTGGCAAAGGGAACCTTATATTATCATTTTAAAAGCAAGGAAGAAATATTTAAATATATAATAGAAGAAGGCATGAATTTAATTAAAGGCAGAATTGAAGGGGCAGTGAAAGAAGAAAGTAATTCAATATTAAAGCTTAAAACTTTATGCAAAGTTCAGATAAGCTTAGTTTATGAAAAAAGAGACTTTTTTAAAGTTGTAATGAGTCAACTTTGGGGTCAGGAATTGAGGCAACTTCAGTTAAGAGATAGCATACATGAGTATATAAAGGATATTGAAGAATATTTAGAGGAAGCTATGAAGGATGGATTTATAAAAAGTGGAGAAAAATCTTTTATGGCATACACTATTTTTGGAATGTTATGCTCTACTGCAGTGTATGAGCTTATAAACAGTGATAAAAATAATGTGGATGAAGTAGTAGATAATCTTATGAATTATATATTAACAGGAATAGAGGCTTAAGTACTAGGTGCTTAGGTCTCTTTTTTATATGCAAATAGTTAAAAAAAATAATTGACAAATATCGAAAAAAGCAGTATAAATATAACTGACTGGTCAGTATAAAAACATAACATTAAAGGAGAGGTGAAATAATGAATTTTTTAAAGGTAGCTAAAAGAGATATTTCAAGTATATTTAAAAACAGATTCATAAGAGTATCTGTTACTGCAATAATAATAGTTCCTCTTTTGTATAGCTTACTTTACCTATATGCCTTTTGGGATCCATACAATAGATTACATGACATGCCCGTTGCTGTAGTAAATATGGATAAAGGAAGCATAAAAGATAATGAAGAAGTTAATTATGGAAAAAATGTAGTTGATAACTTAAAAGGTAATGATAAAATTGGCTGGAAATTTGTTTCTATTGATGAAGCAGAAAAAGGATTAAAAGCAAAAAAAGGTTATTATGCTATGTTCGTTATTCCAGAAGATTTTTCAAAAAAGATTATAAGCGCAAAGGATGGAAAGCCTGAGCAACCTGAAATAATTTATACATCTAATGATAAGAAAAACTTTCTTGCAGCTCAAATTAATGGCAAGGTTTCTGGAGAATTAAAAGCTGAAATTGTAAAAAGTATAACAAAAGAATATACAAAAGCTACTTTTGATAGTCTTTTTGAATTAAAGGATGGCTTAAATAAAGCCGCTGATGGAAGTACGCAATTAAAAGATGGAATGATAAAGGCACAAGAAGGAACAGAAAAACTTAAAGGTGGAGTTGTAGAGTTTAAGAAAAACGTTCCTACCATGGAAGAAGGAGTAAGGAAGCTTTACAACGGATCATCTGAATTAAGTAATGGATTAAAATTATTTAAAGTTAATTTAGATAAATTAACAAGGTTATCTTCAAAGGGCTCATTAGAAGCATTAAAAAATCCTAATACAATTAAGGGTGCTGAAACTTTAATGAAGGATGCTGTAGTATTAAAAGATGCAGACACATCAATATTAGAAATAGTACCTGGAATTATGACTCCACAAAATATACAGGTCTTAGGAAAAGTTGCACTAGATTTTAAAGAAATAGATATAAATTCATTAACAAATATACCAGAGATTAAAACATTGACAAAGGCTGAAAATATGGCCAATGTAAATAAACTACTAAAGGATACAGAAAGCTTAAGTACAATTGATATGAACAAAATGCTTCCATTAATGTCAATGTTAAATAACTCTGATAAGCTAGTATCCTTGCTGGATAGCCTTGAAAAGTTAGGAAATGCTGATGCAAGTTTAAATGATTTAGCGTTGATGCAAAATCAGGTTAAAGAAAACACTGCCCTTATAAATAATGTTAAGACATCTTTAAGTAAAGAAAATGTAGAGTACTTAAATAATATTCTTCCACAGTTAGCAACTTTGAAGGGTGATTTAGATAAAAATGGAGAAAGCTTAACTGCGGTTAAATCATTAGTTAATAAGGTTAGTACAGATAAAAATATGCAAGCTAGTTTAGATAAATTGCAAGTATTACAACAGGATTTAAATACAGCTAAACCAATAATTTTAGCAATACAGAAAAATATAACTCCTGAACAGATGAAAAACCTTGCTAATGGACCTAAACTTTTAAATCAGTTATTAAAAATGCAGAAGGATTTAAAGGACAATGAAAAACTTTTACAGGTTGCACAAAATGCATTAACAGAAGATAATATTAAAATGGCAGAAAGCTTAATAGCGGTAATGCCAACTGTATCAGAGGGAGTAAATAAGTTATATAATGGTTCATTAGCATTAAATGGTGGACTTAAGGAATTAAATGAAAAGGTACCTCAGTTATCAGAGGGAGTAAGCAAATTATACAATGGTACTGATGAATTATATACTGGAATGACAAAACTTACAGAGGGTTCAGAAGAACTTAGTGATAAGCTAAAAGAAGGATCAGATAAAATAAATAAAAATCTAGTAAATAATAGCGATACCATGGGTAAATTTGTTTCAGAACCAGTTATAATGGCTGAAAAACCAATTTATGCAGTTAAAAACTATGGGTCAGGATTTGCACCTTACTTTATTCCGCTTTCCCTATGGGTTGGAGTAATAATGATGTTCTTCATCATTACAGATAAGGTAGATGCAGATGTAGAAGCAGGTCCAGTTTCAATTGTAGCAGGTAAATTCTTATCCTATGGATTTATAGGATTACTTCAATCAGTATTAGCAAGTATAATAGTACTAGCATTAGGATTAAAGCCTGACAATATACCTTTATATTTTGCATTTAATATATTTATGTCCTTTGTATTTATTGCTATAATTCAATGCTTAATATTCTTACTTGGACAAGCGGGAAGATTGCTTTCAATAGTATTATTAATATTTCAGTTAACTTCCTGCGCAGGTACATTCCCATTAGAGATTGTACCAAGATTATTTAAAGTATTAAATCCTTTAATGCCATTTACCTACTGTGTATCAGGATTAAGGGAAGTAATATCAGGGGTAGATTACTCCATACTCGGAAAAGATATAGCAGTACTTGGAGGAATGCTTGTAGTGTTCTTTATAATTTCAATCATGCTAAAGGAACATGCAGATAAAGTACAACTAAAAGTTCAAGGGGAAATGAATAATATTAGTAAATAATTTAAAAGAGAGAGAGTTCTAAAAAGAGCCATCTCTCTTTTTAGAATTCAATAATACTTTCTATAAAAAAACTTCGTAATATTTATTAATAATGTGTAAATGTAACCAAATCATAGAGAATTTGTTGTATCATTATATTGTACTATTGAATACAGGAGGAAAAGTAATGAACGTAAGAAACAAAGGTATATTTAGCAAAAGGGTTGCTAGCATGATTGTATTTACAACGGTGGTTGCTAATGTGTTTAGTCCTATTAGTGTACAAGCGTTAGGTAAATTTGATTTTACCTCTAGTTTAGTATCCAAAGAAATTAACAAGGAAGAATTTGTATTAGTTCCAGGAGTTAAGGAAAAGAGATATTCTTTTAATGATAGATATGGTAAAAGGTTAGAAGTGCTTGTAGCAGAGGTGGATACTAAAAATCCATATGTAGGCATTGAGGCAGGCACTCCAGGAGATAAAGATGGCTATGGAATGGAAACCTTGACTTCTCAGGCAAAAGCAGCTTCAACCTCAGAAGAAAAGGTGGTTGCAGGGGTAAATGGAGACTTTTACTATATGGTAACTGGAGAGCCTATAGGAGTGATACATAAAGATGGAAAAGGAATTAAAACAAGCCATGCGGCAGGGTGGGATTTTTTCGGTATATTAAAAGACGGAACTCCTATAATTGGAGATGGGGAAACATATAAAGAAGTAAAGGACGATTTAGAAGAAGCTTTAGGTGGAAGTGCGCTACTTGTAAAGGATGGATATGTTAACGAGGGCCTTTCCGCTGAAAGAGAGCCAAGAACAGCAGTAGGGATAAAGGAGGACGGTTCAGTATTTTTCATAACTGTTGATGGAAGACAGGAACCTTACTCAGCTGGCATATCACTACTTGATTTAGGAAGACTTATGAAGGATATGGGAGCGGTACAAGCTTTAAATTTAGATGGTGGAGGTTCTACTACCTATATTTCAAAAAAACCAGTTAGTAATACACTATCCGTAAGTAATAAACCTTCTGAAGGGAGAGAAAGAAGAGTTGGAAACTCATGGCTAGTAGTAACAAAATACCAATCAGATGGTGAATTTGCTACAGCTCATATTGAACCTTTTGACAAAAGCTTTACTCCAGAATCTACAGTTCAATTTAAAGCCCATGGAAGAGATAAGTCTGGAGAAGAAGCGTCCCTTCCAAGTAATAATTTGACTTGGTCCCTTTCAGATGATTCCTTTGGAGGAATTGACCAAAATGGATTGTTTAGCTCCACTGGAAAAGCTGGACAAGTTGAAATTTTATTAAGTTATAATGGTGAAATTGTAGGAAGAACTTGGGTGGAAATTGCTGTTCCAGATAAAATAAATCCTAGCGCTAAACAAATTTCAGCGGAGAAAAATACTCAAATCTCTTTAAATGTTAACGCTGAATACCAAGGTAGAAATGTAAAATTAAAAAATGAAGATATAGTATGGGAAGTTTCAGAAGATGTTGGAACAATAGACAGCTATGGAGTACTTTACACAAAAGATAAAAGTGGTGTTGGAAAAGTCACTGCTAAATTCAAAGGAACTAATATTTCTACTACTATTGACGTAGCGGTTGGACAACCGTCTCAAATCCTTTGGGATTTTGAAAAGGATATAAGTTGGAAGGTAAATACTACAGGCAAAGGAGAAATAGTCTCTTTAGAAAAGGGCGTATATGGTAAGGATCCTGTGAAGACTGGCAATGGCTCTTTAAAAATAAATTTTGATTTTACTAAGGGCGAAAAAAATACTACCCTTGGAGTATATGCAGGGCCTGGAGAAGACATAGAGGTTTCAGGTAGACCAAAGGGAATTGGCATGTGGGTTTATGGAACTCCAGAGTCACAAGGCTATTGGATGAGAATGGCCTTAGTAGATGGAAATGGCCAAGTACAAAACCTAAATCTAACTTCAGAATCTGGAGTGGATTGGACTGGATGGAAATACGTTAAAGCTCAAGTACCTGATAATATTGTAACTCCCTTTAAGATAAGTGGAAACCAGGGAATAAGAATAATGTCAATTTCATCAGGTAATATTGGGCCTATGACTAAAGGTAATTTATATATAGATGATATTAAAGCTATTTACAGCGAGGAAGAAGAAGTTATAGTAAATACAACTAGACTGGCGGGAGCAGATAGATTTGGAACAGCCACTTCCATAGCTAAAAAGATGTATACAGAGAAGGCATCTACTGTAGTTATTGCCAATGGTTATAATTTTACAGATCAAATATCCGCAAGTACTTTAGCTAGTAGTTTAAAAGCTCCATTGTTATTAATAGGTAACAATGCTAAAAATGATAAAGAGACTATAGATTATCTTAAAGAACATATGGATAAAAGCGGTAAGGTATACATAGTTGGAGGAAAAGGTGCAGTGCAGGATAATTTGGTAAACTCCATAAAAGCTTTAGGAATTAGTAACATTGAAAGATTTGAGGGTAAGGATAGATATGATACCAATATCAAGACCAATACTAAGTTAAATATATCAGAGGGAACCCCTGTGATAATAGCTAGCGGTGAAGGCTTTGCAGATGCATTAAGTATAGCCAGTATTGCTCAAATGAATAAATACCCAATAATACTTACCTCTAAAAATACTTTGACTAAAGATGCAGAAGCTTATATTAAGAAAATAAAACCTTCAAAGGCATACATCGTAGGGGGAGAAGGGGTAGTAAGTTTAAATGTTAAAAATACATTATCCGAACTAACCCTGTTAAAGGATAGTGACATAATAAGATTAAGCGGAAGTGATAGATACAAAACTAATATGAGTGTTTTAAAACATTTTAATATAAATGGAGAGGCCATTGCTATTGCATCAGGAGTAAGTTTTCCAGATTCCTTGGTTGGAAGTGTTTATGCTACCTATAACAATGCTCCAATAATGCTTGTAAGTAATTCCATGGATTTAACAGAACAAAGACAATATGTAGGGATGAAGGCTTATAAAAATATAATAATATTTGGCGGTAGCGGAGTAGTAGGGGAAAATTTATTTTAAAAAGAAAGGAAGTCTTTAAGAATAAACTTAAAGGCTCCCTTTCTTTTTGCTATGCGTATATCCTACCACATTATGTTCTTTTGAAAGTTCTATCATGAAATTATCATATAAAGGGCACTTAGCTTTAACACAAGAAGAAAGATGTATATATTCTACTCCTACAGCTTTCATTTTTTTAGCTTTACTTAAAACCTCTTCTACAGAAGCTTCATTGCAACCATTACAATGGACAAAACTTACTAATTCTATTTCTTCTCCTTCATATTCTTCAAAGGCTCCAGTTTTATTGTTAAAGGCTTTAAAGCAACCTGAGCCTGAACATCTTGTTGAAACGTCATAGCAATTTATAATACCAACTTTTTTCATTAAGGACCTCCTCAAAATTAAGCTAGGTATATAATAGCATATTATTTTATAGAGACCTATGATTTATATCACAGATTGTAACCTTTTTTTGTCACCACCTCCGGGGTAGTTACATATATTGTCATTGTGATAATTTTTAGGGGGAAAAACATTGTATTGCTATACCTTAGTAAATAATTTAAACTGTGTTTTCAATGAATTAATTTTATGGTCGGATATTTCTAGCGAGCATCCTATTTTTATTAAAACCGTAGCGGATTTAACTAAAAAGAATTTATCTACAGAAATTGTAAATGAACTAATGCATATAAATAAAGTTTTTAGTGAACTAAAAGCTAAGGCTGAAAAATTAAAAAGAGGATCTAATCCTATGCCTTATATGGTTATGGGGCTAAGACAATTAATAAATGAGTTTTGCATGCATGATATGCATTTCTTAAGCCTTCTAGATAAAGTTAAAGAGTATGGCAAAGAGGATAAGATATGGCAGACATTACTAGAGCACATAACCCATGAACAGAGATTTATGTATGAACTTATGGGAGATTTGATGACGCAGATTTAGGAGTTAGGCAAGCTGTTAGATAATAGAGTATTGAGAAAAGAGTATAGATGATGGAAAAATCTACCATCATCTATACTCTTTTCTTCATCATTTATTATCTAGATTAACTCATAGCTACTAACTATCACCGGTAATTTTAGAGTATCAAGGACTTTTTCTAAAAGAACACCTTCCCTGGTAGGATATTTAAAGCCATAGCTTGCTTTAATGCAAGTTGAAATAAATTGCACTCCTCTATCTAGAGCTAGGGGAAGGCTGTCTCCTTGTAAAAGACCTCCAACTAGCACACTGGTAAAGGCATCACCTGTGCCAGGGTAAAAGGCTGGGATATGTTTACTACTTACTTTCCAAAACACATTATCCTCTTTGTTATAGGCAAGTACATGAGTTTCTTTATGTTTTTTGTGATTATCAGGTACACTGGTTATTATAACAATTTTAGGACCCATTTCGCTGAGTCTTACCATCCATTCCTTAACCTTACATTCTGATATTTTCGTATTAGGATCTTCTCCTAAAAGGTAGGCAGCTTCTGTAAAGTTTGGAGTAATAATGTCCGCTTTAGAAATTAAATTTCTCATGTTTTCAACCATTTCCATGTTCATGGTAACATAAAGCTTTCCGTTATCTCCCATAACAGGGTCTATGACTACTAAGTTATTTTCCGTTCTAAAGAGATCTATAAACTTAGACACTATATTAATTTGTCTGACTGAACCTAAAAATCCACTATATATGCAATCAAAATCTATATTTAATGAATGCCAATGATTCATAAAACCCTCCATAGAATCTGTTAAGTCTACAAAGGTATAATCTTCAAAGCCACCAGTATGGGTGGAAAGTATAGCAGTGGGAAGGGGACAAACTTGTATTCCCATGGAAGATAAAATTGGTATAATTGAAGTTAGCGAGGCTCTGCCAAAGCCTGATAAATCATGGATTGCTGCTACTCTTTTTACTGGATGCATAATATATTTCCCCCTTATATTAAGCCTCTATAGGTATAAAAGCCTTTGTACTCAATTATTTCTACTGTAACATCCTCTTTTAATATATTAAAAATGTTTTTAATCTCATCTTCACTGCAGTTCCTATCCTTTAAGAAAGCTTCAATTTCAAATTGATTCATAGGATGCCTTTTTATTATGCTCAAAATCCCTTCATAATTATCTACAATTCCGCTAGAAAACTTTCCTGTGGTCAAGGTATCTATAGAAAAACCACCTAAAATATTAACTGCCCTCTCTATACTTTCCTTAGGAGGGACTACAATATTACCTTCCGCTGGCGGCCTAACAGGAGCGTTTATATAAACTTTTGTATACTTTACTTTATCTAATAAGGCTTTAAGTTTTATTAGGGCTTCTTCACTGGTGTTAATTCCTTCGATGAGCATAACTTCTATCCAAAGTTCCCCTTTGAATTTTTGAGATAGTTCTACAAGTCCTTCATAGCTTTTTAGAAACTTTACTCTGCCATGAGGACGATGAAGAGCTTTAAAGGAAGCTTCATCAAAAGCATCTAGGGAAGGAAGAAGCAGGTCGCACTCCATTAAATCTTCGCGAACGGATTTGTCTCCTAAATTAGCTCCATTGGTAATTACTGCAATGGGTTTTGATGTTAATTTTTTAAGTTCTGCTATGAGCTTTCCTAAGGATTTATATAAGGTTGGTTCACCTTCACCAACAACGGTTACCACATGGTAATCATCATTTTCTTTTATGTATTCTTTAAATTCATCTATTATATTTTCTACAGGGAAAAAATCTTCTCTTTTATCTGTCATGTGGTCTGTTCTGCCAATTTGACAGTACACACAGGAAAAATTACAATACTTTTTGGGAATAGGACTAACTCCTAAGGACATTCCCAGTCTCCTTGAGGGTATGGGGCCAAAAATATGTTTAAATTCTTTCATAATATCTCCACCTTCGTTAAAACCTATATTTTATTATGTCACACAATTATGAATACTTCAAATGTATGGATACAAATAAAATGAAAAAAGCCCTCCTAGGAGAGCTTTTCACTAATTAAGTTTAAATTCATTAAGTTTTGTAATTATATTTTGGCTAGTATCCTTTAATATTTCAGCAGATTCAGATAGCCTTTCAATTGAAGAATTCATTTCTTCTGAGGAAGCGGCAATTTCCTGTGAGGAAGCAGCAATCTCTTCTGATATAGCCGATGTATTTTCTAAGAAGGTTACTATGTTACCTCTTTCTTTATCTATTTTGATTGAAGAATCGCTAACTGAGTGAATCTTTGGTATAAGTTTGTTAAGGTCTTCGTTTATGTCCTTAAAAGAGCTTACAACCAAGTCTATATTTTCTAATTGGTAAGTCATATTTTTTTCAACTTCGTTAGATACACTAATTATATCGCTGGATTGTCCAGCAACCATTTCTACAATGTTTGCAATTTGTATTGATGAATCTTTGCTTTGTTCAGCTAATTTTCTAACCTCGTCAGCTACTACAGCAAAGCTTCTTCCGTGTTCTCCAGCTCTTGCAGCTTCTATGGCGGCATTAAGGGCTAGTAGGTTTGTTTGTTCTGCAATGTTATTTATGAATACGTTAATTTCTGTTATTTTATCTATATTAGTATGTAATGTATTTATAGTGGTTACTAAATTATTAAACTTACTATTTATTGATTCCACAGACTGTGATAGATTGTTCATTTTATTATCGCTGTTTGATAGTAGATTATTTATTGAAGAAGAACTATTCTCTACTTCATTAATGTCATCTAAAATATTTTTAAGGTCTTCAGAAAAACGATTCATTAAGGAATTTACCTTATTTAAATCTGTAGATTGCTCTGAAGATCCCTTAGATACATTTTGTATAGAAGCGGATACGTCTGAAGTAACCATTAGCATTCCCTCAGAAGAATTAAATAAGTGCTGGGATTGTTCATCTAAGTTTTGCGCTGAATTCTGTACATTTAATAAAATTTCTTTAATAGAATGTTGCATTTCATTAGCTGATTTTGCCATTATTCCTATTTCATCTTCTATATCCATGTACTTTTGATTAAGGGTTACTGTAAAGTCTCCATTACCTAAGGAGCGAAAATGTGAAGCAACGGCTTTTAAAGGTAAAGTAATTTTATTTGATATATACAGAGAAACTAAAATACATATGAGAGCACAAATCATAAGTATTATTATATTTTTAAATAAAGTTGAGTAAAACATAGAAGTAAATTCAGCTTTTTCTATAAAACTTATATAATTCCATCCTAAATCATGGTCAGCAGAAGTACTAATAAATATTTCATAATTTTTATTGTCAACATTAGCAGAAATCTTTCTTTCTTTAAAGTTAGTTCCATCTAATTCAGCTATTTCTAAGTTACTTATAGGTTTGCCAATAAGTTCAGTATTCTTAGGGTGGGCTATTATTGTGCCTTGTTTATCTACGACAACAGTAAAGCCTGTTTTCCCTATATTTACATTTGTTATGGTTTTATTTAAATTATCTAGATTTATGTTAAAGGCGGCTACGCCTTTTAACTTATTATTATCATCTTTAATAGCTTTTACTAAAGTAGAAGTAATTTCGCCATAGGAATTCATATAAGAATCTAGTATATGTACTTTGTTTACATCAGATTTTGCTATTTGATACCAATCCTCTGTTATGGGGTTATAATTATTAGATTTTATCCCTAAAGGATATTCAATATAACCCATATTTTCTTCTGCACCAAGTAATATGGATCTTACACCTTTATTATTAAGGGCAAAGGTTTTTAGCACTTGAAGCAGATCATTTTCAGAAGGTGTCTTAGGCTCTAGTTTAATTTCTCCACTAGCATTAGTTACTTTTGTATAAGAGCTTAGAGTTGAATTAACATTTTTAAGTCTAGGTAATGAAGAAAAAGTTAATAAATTATCGCTAATTGAAGAAATATGTTGTTGAACATAAGAATCAAGTAATTTAGTATTTTCAGATATGTTATTGGTAAATATTACCTCAGTATTTAAAAAAATATTATAGCCTGAAAATATGCTTAGTACCATTAAACTACTTAAAGTTAGAGAAAGCATAATTAGTACTAATTTACTTTTCATGCTCTTCGCATTAGTTTTCTTTTTAAATTTTAGCTTACGTTTAATTGATGTCATTTCCAGTATCCTCCTTGTAAAACCTTTTAAGTATAAGAATAATTATACAATATTTATAAATATTTTCTAGTCATATTCAAATTTTATATAAAACTATGTTACAAAATGGAGGTTGACTATGGAATAAAATTACATTATGATAATATTATGGTAATAATTTCAAAAGGGGGAACATATAATGTTAAGTAAAAAAACTTTCAAGAAAGTGGTGTCATCTTTAACCCTTTCAGTTATGTTGCTTTCATCTGTAAAGGTTTTTGCAGCACCTTACGCAGCAGAGGACTATTATAAACAACCAGTGGAGATAATACAAAACTATTTCAAAAAACCTGCAGGAACAATTTTAACTCCAGCTTTTAAAGCTGGCAAGACGGATTTTACTTCCCATGAGGAAATGATGGATTTTATATATGACATGCAAAAAACATCGTCGAATATGAAGGTTTCTATAATAGGATATACACAAGAAAAAAGACCAATACCGATGTTAGTATTTACTAAGGAAGGTTATGAGAAGCCATCTGACGTATTAAAACTTGGAAGACCTATAGTTTGGCTTCAAGGACAAATTCACGGAAATGAACCAGCTGCAGGGGAAGCAATGCTTGCAGTTGCAAAAAATCTAGCTTCTGGAGGTTTGGGAACTGAAGTATTGGACAAGGTATCTGTAGTGATGGTTCCAAGATTTAATGGAGACGGTTCATACTACTTCCAAAGACAAACAGCTACTTTAATAGATTCTAATCGTGACCATTTAAAATTCGATCTTCCAGAAACCATAGCGGTACACAAGGCATTTAATAAATTCATGCCTGAAGTTGTAGTGGATGCTCACGAATACGGCGTAGATTATTCCTTTAACAATATAGGCAAAAAGGGTTCTTTAGCAGCTCATGACCTTTTAATATCTTCTGCTAAAAACTTAAATATTCCACAGGAACTAAGAGATATGTCAAACAAGCTATTTGTTGACAATGTACATAAAGAAATGAAATCTAAAGATTATGCCAGCTTTGCTTACTATACTTCCTCAGTAAAGGATGGAAAAGCTACTTTATATGAAGCAGGAGCGGATGCTAAGATAGGAAGAAATGCCTATGGATTACAGCCATCCTTCTCATTCCTACTGGAAACTCGTGGAATAGGTATAGGAAAGGAAAATTTTGAAAGAAGAGTAATGGTTCACATTTTAGCCAGCCAAGATATAATAAGAACTACAGCAAAAAATGCTAAGTCAGTTAAAGATACCGTAGACAATGCAAGAAAGAAAATAGTTCAGTTAGGACAAAAGGTAGAGGAGAGCGATAAGGTTATTTTAGGAAGTTTAAATAAAAAAGCGGATTCAGTTAAATTTGATGTTATAGATTTAGAAACTAATAAAAAGGTTCAAATCGATGCAGAATGGTTTGATTCTACAGAAGGAGTAGTTACTTTAGAAAGGGTAAGACCAAATGCATATATACTTCCACCAGCTTATCACCAAGTAGCTGAAAGATTATCTTATTCAGGAGTTACTGTAAAGAAATTAAATAACGACGTGGAATTGCCAGTGGAAAGCTTCAAAGTTAAAGACAAAAAGGTTGATGTAAATTACTATGAAGGACATTTTAGAAATAGAGTTACGGTAACGGTTTCCAATAAATTTGTTAAATTCCCTAAAGGAAGCTACGTATTTACAATGGATCAAGCTAATGCAAACTTAATTTCTCTAGCATTAGAACCAGATGCTCAAGATAGCTTTGTAGAGTTTAATTTATTCCCTGTAGATATCAATCAAGAGGTGCCAGTTTATAGATATATGCAAAATACTGAATTAGATACACATATAATTAATATGGATTAAAAAGAAAGCCGGTTTAAACGCCGGCTTTTTCATATGTTTAATTAATGATACAAAATAATCTGTGTAAACTTTATGAGAATGATAGAATTATGCTTATAAAAATGGATGGTGCGTAGATTATGTGCCTTTCAAGAAAGAACTCATTGATTATCTCTCATAACAACAATCCCCAATAACCCTGGGCCCGTATGAACTCCTAGAACAGGACTTATATCACCAAAGTGTACTTCTGATAAATTTGGAAGCTTTGAGATAGTCTCATATAGGGATTTCCCATCTTCCAGGGCGCCACCATGTAAAACCCAAATCTTTGATTTATCTTTTACTAAGGCTTCATTTGCGATTTCTACAAGTTTGGCTATACTTTTATTTCTTCCTCTAACTTTTGAATAAGTGTAATAAGTACCCTCTTCATTTATTGAGATAATTGGCTTTAGTTGCAAAAGTTCACCAACGGTTCCAGCAACCTTTCCTATTCTGCCTCCTTGTATAAGGTAGGTTAGGGTTTCCACTACATAATAAACCTTAATTCTACTTTGAATTGATGGAAGCAGCTCTACTATTTCCTCAAAGCTTTTTCCAGAAGCAATCATTTTACCACACTCAATTACAATAGCACCCTCACCCATAGTGAGAGATTTGGAATCAAAAACATGGGTTTTGATAGTAGGATAATCTTCACTTGCAATATTAACCATATTATATGTTCCTGAAATACCAGAAGAAATACAAATGGCAATAGCATGGGTATACCCTTCCTCCTCTAGCTTTGAAAACAAGTTATTAACTTCTAGCATTGAAGGCAGTGAAGTGGTAGGAACTTCGTTTACAAGATTGTCATATACCTCACTTGGAGTAATATTTACTCTATCCATATACTCTCGATCTTTATATATAACTCTTAAAGGAAGTACTTTAATATTATATTTTTCTACGTCTTCTTTATTTAAATCACTGGTACTGTCAGTAATCAATGCAATTTTACTCATAATTATCCTCCTTAAAATATAAAGTTTTTAATATATTACCATTATACCCATAAATTTTACCAAAATCATTAATAATATTTTTACTTCTTCCTAAACCTAATTTTCCCATTAAATTGGATATGAGATGAAAAGTGTCCTATAGTATAGGATATTTTTGTTCTATTATAGGGGATAGGTATGTCATCTTGAAGAGTTGAAATATTAAAAGGCTTTGTATAATAGAATCTAATATTATACAAAGCTTTTTTAATTAGATAAAATAGTTGGGGTGTAAAATTGTCTTAAAGTGTAACTTTAATGCTATTTAAGTGTAGGAAGTGTAAAAAAATAATGAGAGATTATAAAATATAAAGTATTTTATCTAAAGTATGTTTGTGATTACTTCAATATTGTGACAAAAAAATATTTGACTATGACTTATAATAAAGAGGTAATAATTAAGGGAAAGGGGAATGTTATGAAAAAGAAAATATCAATAATTACTGCTTTAGGCTTAACAATGGTGCTCACGACCTCTGCTACTATTTATGCAGGGGAGAAGCCATTAAAGCCAAATGGACCTTGGATAACTGAAACACAAAATGTTAGTTTAAGTAGCTTACATAACTATGAGGAATTAACAAAAACATTAAAACAAATTGAAAAATCATCAAAGGGAGCTATGGAACTAACCGTAGCCGGTAAATCAAATCAGGGAAGAGACATATATCTAGCTAAAGTTGGAAATGGACCTAAAAGTGTTATGGTCATAACTCAACAGCATGGAAATGAGCCCCTTGGAACAGAAGCTGCATTAGAAGTGCTAAAATTCTTATCTACGGGAAATAAAACTGTTAAAGACATATTAAATGAAGTAACCGTTTATATTATTCCTAGAGTAAATGTAGATGGAACAGAAGTACAGCATAGATACAATGTAGATCCAACAGCTCCTAAAGTTAGCTATGCGGTAGAAGGTGTTGGTTATGACATGAACAGATGGCATTGGCAGAATTGGGAAGATAGTCCTCTTTATAAAAAGGATGGAGGAAAAACTTACCCAACAAATCCAGTTCCAGAAGCTGTAGCTGTATTAAATGCATATAAAGAAATTAAGCCCGAATGGGTAATAGACTTACATCATCAAGGAACATATATTAATGAAGAAAATGGTAATATGATAAAAACTTCAATACTTTGGCCTACAGATCCTAAAGCTAAGCCAGAAGCTGTAGAATTATCTAAAAAGATGTGTTCTGTTATTTATAGTGATTTAGAGAAGTATGGATTTGCAGAAGTAAGCTTATATGATGGTGGAGCTTATGAAGGTATAGCTAGAAATTCATATGGCATTGCAGGTTCAGGAAGTGTTTTAGTTGAAATGAGAGGGAATATGCAATCTCTTGGACAAAAATCTTCAGGATATTTAACAAAAACTTTTATGGAGGTTATGATGTCCTTAATTTCCTCAACTGCTGATGGTTCTTTATATGAAGCTGATATAAGTATAGCAGAAAATATTCCAGAGACTGGTCCTGCTATAAAGAAATAGCAAGCTAGCTTCATAATTAGAAGATTATGAACAAGTTATTAAACAAATAAGAGCAATTAAATAAATTTTAGTAGGCATGGAAAGCTAAAAAGTTCCATGCCTATTTTTGCATTTTAATTAAAATAAAAGTAATTATTTACAATTAATAGAATATATATAAATAATTAGTTAGTTAGTGTAATTAACTAACTAACTAAAATTGTAAATAAGGAGGATATCTTATGTCAAAATCTTTTGCCAAGTTTATAGCTTCAATTGTTACATTACCTATTATCATGATGTCAATTGTTGCTCCTACTAAAGTTAAAGCAGAACGTGGTATTGTAGAACTTTGGAAAGCTATAAAACCTTTAACCACAGTTAGTAGTGTTATGAATGTATGTGCTCATCCTGATGATGAACACAGCGCGCTCTTAGCCTACACTTCTCTGGGTTTGGGAGTAGACACATCTATTGTTTCTGTCACTAGGGGGCAGGGAGGTCAAAATGAAATTGGACCAGAATTAGAAGATGCTTTAAGTGTGCTTAGGACTAGAGAATATGAAGAGGCAGCTAAAATATTAAATGTAGATTTAGAAATTCTTCGTCAAGACATCAAGGAACCACTTATTGATTTTGGATTTTCAAAGACCTGGGAAGAAACTTTAAAAAAATGGGACGAGGATTTAGTTTTAGAGCGTCTTGTAAAAAGTATAAGAAAATATCGTCCTGACGTGCTTTTTCCTGCATTTGAAAATGTAAGAAGTACTCATGGTCATCATCAAGCTATAAATATTTTGACAAAAAAGGCTTATGAACTAGCTCAGGATCCTACCAAATATCCAGAACATTTTAAAGAAGGCTTAACTACTTGGAAGGCTAAGAAATTATATGAACCTGGAAATAAGGACAAGCATACTACAACTATAGATGTTGGAGCTTATGACAAAATATATGGCGCATCATATTTGCAGCTAGGAGAAGAATCTCGATATATGCACAAGTGTCAGGGAATGGGTAGAAATTATGAAGAAGGGCCATCCTATAGATATTACACACTACTAAAACCTGAAGCTAAAGGAAAGGATAATCTTTTTGGTGGCATAGCTTACACATTTAAAGATTTGGCAGAAGAAATTAAAAAAGATAAAAATTCTGGAGAAGTTGTAGAAGCTCTTTTAAAACTTCAAAAGGATGTAGAAGTTATAGAAAAAGCATTCCCAAGCTACGAAGAAGTTAATAAGAATGTACACAAGATGCTAGGGGATGTAGAACTTACCATAAAGAAGGTAAAGGAATCATCTTTAAAGAAAGAGTTAAAGGATGATCTTTTACATCGTTTGAATAATAAAAGGAATCAACTTCATAATGCTAGTAGCATTAGTAATTCTGTAGTAGTAAGGGTTATCCCACAAACTTTTGAAGTAACTAGGGGTCAGACTGTTATTACTACTGTTAAGGTTTACAACGGTGGTAATTTAGATATTAAACAATTAAATGCTCAGTTAAATTTACCAAGTGAATGGAAAGTAACTACTAAGTCTTCCATGAAAAATGTTTTGAAAAGCGGTGAAACAGCAGTATTTGAATTTAGTGTAACTGTTCCAAAGGATGCAAAAACCTTTCATCCCTACGAAGAAAATATTATGAAAGCTACAGTAACCTATGAAAATTTTGGTTCAAAGGCTATATGTAAAGTTAAATCTGAAAAACTTTTTGCAGTATTGCCAGAGTTTTCAGTATCGCCTAATCCATCAGCAACTATATTGAATACTTTAGAACCAGGTAAGGCAATTCCAGTGACAGTAACTTTAACTAATTACACTTCTTCTTCTAGTAAAGCTACAGTGTATCTAGATTTACCTAAGGATTGGTCAGTAGAACCTAAATCAGCAGCTGTAGAATTTAGCAAAAAAGGTGAGGTTCAAGTAGCTGATTTTGTTGTAAAACCTTCTTCTAATGTTAAAAATGGAACTTATGAAATTAAGGCTAAAGCTGTTAGGGATTCTGTGGTAAGTGAAGAATCAATTCAAATTGTAGAATATCCACATATAGGTCGTACCTATTTTGTTAAGAGCTCTGAGATGAAAATTCAAGCTTTTGATCTTAAATTTGACAAGAATCTAAAGGTGGGATATATAGCTAGTGGTTTTGATGAAACGGATGAATTCCTCCGCGGTATTGGTTTGAATGTAACAAACCTTAGTAAAGAAGATTTGGAATCAGGAAATCTATCTCAGTATGATACAATTTTAGTTGGAATTAGATCATACCTTGCCAGACCTGATTTAATAAGAAGTAATAATAGACTTTTAGAATATGTTAAAAACGGTGGGAATATGGTAGTTCAGTACAATAAAGCTGAAGACAACTGGAAGCCTGAATTGGCACCTTATCCATTAACTATAGGGACACCTGTAATGAATTGGCGTGTTACCGATGAAAATTCAAAGGTTACACTATTGAAGCCAGATCATAAATTTTTCAATGCCCCAAATAAAATAATGGATGCAGATTGGGATAATTGGGTTCAGGATAGAGCTGCTTATAATCCATCCATTTGGGATAATAGATATGTAGAACTTATAACTACTGGGGACCCTGGAGAAGCTGAGTTTACCAGTACATTGCTTACAACTCAATATGGCAAGGGTACTTACACTTATTCATCCCTTGCTTGGTATCGTCAGACTCCTAATTTAGTGCCTGGTGCCTATAGAATTTTAATAAATCTCCTTCATAAATAGGTTGCAATAAAGACAGAGCAAACTAATACTCTGTCTTTATTTTAATTACATTTCAGCTCCTATTTAAACTTAAAATTACGTAGCTCTTCTCCAAGTTTTAAAGCAATGTTATTTAATTCTTCTGCAGCTTTAGCAATTTCAGCCATGGTAGCAGTTTGTTCTTCCGTAGAGGCGGATATTTCCTCGGTGGAAGCGGAGGTTTCTTCAGCGGAGGCGGATATTTCCTCCATAACCACTACAATTCTATCTTTAGCTTGAACCATTTCTTCATTTAAACTATTTATATCCTCAACCTGATGGGATAATATTTCTACCGTATGGAATATTTGTGATAATATCTTATTTGTTCCATCTAAAGCTACTTCTTGCTCTTTTAAAATACTTCTTGATTTGTCCATTTCTGAAACTGCATTGTTTGATTTTGTCTGTATATTTAATATTATGTTCCTAATCTGATTAGTTGCATTAGCTGATTGTTCTGCAAGTTTTCTTATTTCCTCTGCAACTACAGCAAAACCCTTTCCGCTTTCGCCAGCTCTAGCAGCTTCTATGGATGCATTTAGCGCAAGAAGATTAGTTTGATCAGCTATTCCGCTTATGGTATCAATTATTATTCTAATATCCTTAACGCTTTCATCCATTTCCTTAACTACTTTTTCAACTTTCATAGAAGATTGAGAGTTTGCTTTTGATTTTTGATCTAAATCTTTAACGGATTTAATTCCATTTTCGTTCAGCTCTATAGTTTCTTCAAATATTTTATTTATTTCCTCTATAGCATGGGTAACGCCATTAATATTGTTAGATAAAAGGTGTGCCTTAGTTAAAGCATCCTCTGTTTGTGTAGCTTGACTTACTGCAGTATTTACTATCTCGGTAATAGTCTTTGCAATTTCATCTGAGGAGGCACTTGTTTCTTCAGCAGAAGAGGCTAGACTATGGGAATATTGATTTAGTTCTAAAGCAGTATGATTTATTTTAAGAAGCAAGCTATTTAAGCTAGATGCCATATTATTTAAGGATTTAGATAAAAATCCTACTTCATCATTTAATTCAATATTACTTACCACAGTAAAATTACCACTGCCTATTTGCTCCATGTCCTTAGATAACTTCTTAATAGAACTAGTTATTGGTTTCTGGAACAAAATGGCTAGAGAAACAGCAATAATAATAATTATTATCCCTGTAAATAAAGTAGTATTTAATATCCCAGAAGTTGATGAGGTAATTTCTGTATTATCAACAGATCCAACTATTTTCCAGCCTGTCTGTGCTGTTGTAGAAAAATATCCAAAGTAATCTTTTTTCTCATAACTATATTTTACAGGACCATTATCACTTGCAAATATAGTATCCTTTAACTCCTTAACAGGTAGCTCTTGTCCAATTACATCAGGGTTAGAATGGGCAATGGTTAGTCCGCTATCATCGATAATAAATATCCTGCCTGTTTTACCAATTTTGGAGTTTTGTGATATAGTTGATAATGATTTTAAGGATATATCTGTTCCAGCAACTCCTACAAAGTTATTTTTTTCATCATATACTGGTCTAACTACAGAAACTACAAGAGACTTTGTACCGATATCAAAGTAAGGAGTAGTCCAAATAGTTTTGTTATTTTCCATGGCTTCCTTATACCAAGGTCTTCCTGTTGGATCGAAATCCTTTGGAAGGTCTGGATTAAAAGGATGAACAATAAATTTCTTGTCTTTAGTGGCTATATATACAGCTGTTACATCATCCTTTTGATTTTCAGCAAATTCCTTCATTAAAGTCATTAAATCTTTAGAAGCATCCTTATCATCCTTTACAGTTAACACTCCTTTTACATTAGAATTATCACAAAATATGCTAAAGGCTTCATACTTTGCCTTTAAATAAGAATCTACTCCATAACTTATATTTTCTGTAGACTGGCGGGTTCCATCCTCCACTGTTTTTCTAAACATTTTAGATGAATTGTTAAAGTTAATAAATGCCGATATTACTAAAGGTAATATAATAAGAGGTATTACTAACAATAAAATTTTTGCTTTTAGTGATTTCAATTTGTTCATAAACACATCCTCCTTGAAAATTCAGAATAAAAATACAATTAGTCTATTTTCGTAACAAAATTTAGTAACTTTACAAAATTTATAGAAAATAATATAGAAATATGGAAAGGGGAAACTATATGTTTTGGCGATTAAAGTAAAATAAGGGAGCATACATAAATTTGTTTGCACAAATCTATATATGCTCCCGTTTTAACTATTAACTTAAGGTTCCCTTTTTAGCTCTGGATTCTGCATTTAATCTTCTAGCTTCCTGTAATGCACTTTCATTTTCACTAGCTGAGCTAGTCATCCCATTAGTCATTCCTGTAGCCATAGCGTTATTAGTCATACCTGCGCTATTTTTTGATTCATTCATTTTTTTCTTTGCTTCTTGAATATAATTATTATCCATGTCTTATTACCCCTCTCAAAATTTTTTTGAATTATGGAGATAAAAATCATCTCGATAAATAGTTTAACCATTATGAAGTTATATATTTGATGAACATTTTTGATGTTAAGGAATGAAATTACATATAGGCAGGATTTAAAGAAGCAAAGATTTAGTATATAATATAAACAAAGTTTTGTGTATATTAAAGATTTCATATTGGTTTTGTAGGAGGTGAAAATGTGATAAAAATATCTGAAAATATATTTGCTCTACTTGAACAATCAAAAAAGCTATCTACGGAAAATCCACAGGAATCAATGAAATTGAGCCAAAGTGCACTAAAAATAGCTAAGGAAAATAATCTAAAAAGAGAAGAAGGATATGCTCTTATTTATATGGCATATGCCTGTAGAGTTGAATGTGATTTTGTTAAAGGGTTAAAATATTCCTTTGATGCTATTAATATCTTCAGTGAAATTAATGATATTGAGGGAATTATTAGGGCACACAACATAATAGGGATAATTTATTTTTATTTTGGTAGCTATAGCCAAGCTATTGAGCATATGTTTAAGTCTTTAAGTATTTTAAAAAATACAGATTATCACTTTTTAAAATCTTGTGTAATTGCTAATATTGGAGAAATATACAGAGAAGCTGGGGACAATGAAGATGCAATGAAAAATTACATGGAAGCTTTAGAAATTTCAAATTTATATGGATTTTATGAAAATAAAGCTGCTATTATGCTAAACATTGGTAAAGTCTATAGTGGAATGGATAAGCATTGTGAAGCTTTGGATTTTTTATGTAAATGTAAAAATATATTGATGGAATCAAAAGACTTTGTAACCTTAGGGGAAGTAGAAAATGAAATTGGAAAGGTTATGTTTAAACAAGGGCATATAGACGTAGCAAGGCAGCATTACTTTGAGGCGTTAAAAAAGCTTAATAATGTTAAAAATAAATATTACATAATAGACGTTTTAATTAATATTGGGATACTTGGAGATGAAACTTCTAAAAGCTTAGTGGAATATTTTAATTTAGCTCTAAAATATTCAGAAGAGATACATTCTAATATAAAAATAAGTATGTCATATAAGTGCTTATCTGATTATTATGCTAGTGAAAATGACTATAAATTAGCATTAGAGTTTTTTAAAAAATATCATTATAAACAGCAAGAGATGGAAGCTTCTAATATGGTCAAAAGCCTTGAAATTAAAAAACTAGAATTTGAATATAGTAAAGAAAAAAATGAAATTGAAAATTTAAAGAGTATTAGAAGTTCTATGGAAAATGAAATAGCAAGTTCCCTAGAGAAGGTTGAAAATTTAAAAAAAATAAATGATAAACTAAAAAAAGAATCAATACTTGATGAATTGACAGGTATTTATAATAGAAGAGGATTAAATGAAAAGCTAGAAACTCTTTTAACTAATCATAGAAAAGCTAATGGATATTGTGTTATTTTTATAATGGATATTGATTGCTTTAAAAAATTTAATGATTATTGGGGCCATTTAAAAGGTGACAAATGTATAATAGATATTTGTAAGTGTATAAGTAATATTAAAAGAAAGAACAGTTTATTTGCTAGGTACGGTGGGGAAGAATTTGTATATATTTCAATGGTTGAGGATTTTAATGATGCATATATACTTGGTGAAGAAATGAGAAGAAAAGTTGAAGATTTATTTATAAAATACAATGAGGAACCAGAGTGTAATGTTGTTACTATTAGTGTAGGTGGAGTATATACGCCTGTTCCACTATATGAATCCTTTGACGACCTCATGAAAATGGCTGATTTACAACTTTATAACGCAAAAAATAATGGAAGAAATAAAGTATGCTTAATTAAGGATTGACTTAGAGTTGGTAAGGAAGAGAGTGGGGAGCACATAGATGCTCCCCCTTCCCTTAATTTTATTATTCATTTAAGTAACACATACACTTGTTACCGCCTATACCTTTAACATTATACATTGCTTTATCTGCTTTAGATATAAGGTCGTCAATGTTTTCTCCATCATTTGGATAAAAGCTGACTCCCATGCTCAGCAATATTTCAAATTCCATATGGTCAATGGTTACTTTACTAGCTTCAGCCTTTATTCTGGAAGCTATGAATTCATAGTTACTAAGTTCCTTTATATCAGGTAGTAATATCAAAAATTCATCTCCACCATATCGAGCAACTATGTCATTTGTTCTTGTGAATTTTGTTAATATCTTTGTTAACTCAATTAAAAGCTTATCCCCAACTTTATGACCATAGTTATCATTTATAAATTTGAAGTTATCAACATCAATAAAGATTAATCCTAATATGCTACCATCTTTTTTTGCACTCTCTAATAATTTTTCGGCAAGGCTATGAAATAGCGTTCTATTTGCTATACCTGTGAGTTTGTCGTAATATGCTAGTTTTTCAATTTCAATTTCTTTTTCCCGTAGCTTTTTATTTAAAATTGATAGGTTTTGTGCATGCTCTTTTAATTGATTAATCCTTATAAATTGATTTGTAACATCAATACACTCAATCATTAAATATTTTAAGCGATGATTTTTTAGTTGACTTACCCTTATATTTAATTCTATATTGTTTGAGATTAAACCTTTATGCATAGCTGCGGAGAAAAAGGATTTATGACCTTTTTCTATAGCAACATTTACGGATTCTTTAAAATAATTTTTCTGCAAATTAGGTAGTATTTCATACAGATTATTATTCAGTACTTGAGATTCTTTAAGATTAGTTATATACTCCATATGAGTATTCCAAAATAAAATCTTTAGTGTATCATCTAGTATGATAATGCCTTCGTTGACCTGGTTTAATATATCAAATAAAATTTTATCCATATAGCTCATCTTCCATTTTGTTAATTATTTTCATTAATTCATGTAATGAGTTTAAAGTAAGATCTATGATTATAGCTCCTTCTATTTCAGTGTCATCTATGATAAATGTTATATATAACATAAGTCTATAAAGAAAGGTTTTGTCCTTCATATCTTTTTTAAACTCTTTTTCATTGAAAAGTTTCACGTTAGGTAAGGAGTAAATTAAATTGACGTCTAAAAAATTCCCCATTTCTCCAATTATAGAGTTCAAAATTATGTTTCCTACTTCTTTTATTATGTCGAAATCTATATCTGTAAAACTCATGTTTTGATCTATGCTTTCATCTTCTTGATTCTGGCACAGGTTTACAAATTTTCTCATCTTATCAGCTGGAAATATTAAATTAGCTTCTCCTGCTATCTTATCTTCAAATGAAATAGAAGATATAATTAAGGCACCTGCTGGCACTTTTGGGAAAGGTTTTGTTAAATCTAAGCTTGTGCTTTCATAATTTAATACTTCTATATTAGGAACATCTAATAATATCTTTTTATTAGTTATTTCTGAAAGCATACTGGCTGCTCGTCCAACACCTATATTAAACATTTCTTTCATTATATCGTATTTTAAATTATTCTCACTCATTGCATATCACCCTTAATAATATCAAATACTAATTTAGCTTTTTCTTCATTAAAAGGTTTATTGATAAATGATTTAATTTCATATGCTTCCATTTCTTTCTTTACACTATTTTGTACATCAGCTGAAATAACAAATATTTTAGCATTTTTATCGTATTCTTTTATTAGTTTAATTAATCCGTGACCATTTAATTTAGGCATAAGTAAATCTACAAAGACATAATCGGGCTTTATTTCTGTATATTTCTTAAACCCATCTTCTCCATCATTAGCTAAAATAATGTCTATATCTTCAAAAAAGTTTTTGATTAACTTAGAAGTCACTATCTGTGAAAAACTAGAATCATCAACAATTAAAAGTTTCATTACCTCAATTCCTTTCTAATAAATAACAATCATTAAATATTTTAGCAAAAGTTTTATATGCAGTATAGCATAATTTCAAATTGAATTATGCTAACTTTATAATTTAAACTTTGCTAATAGTCTTTTCTTTTTTATCGACATATTTATGTATTTATTTAGATTAATTAGCACAATTATGACGTATTTTGTCTTAATTTGCAATGAATATTACATTTGCTATGGTGAAAATATGGAGTAATGTTATTTTCTATATTTTATCTGAACATTAAGAAAATTTATGCTATAATTGTAATTAATAACAGGAGGTGAATGCATGAAATGAAAAAATTGAAGTTTTTTGGATGTATTTTTTTCCTTATAGCTTTGCTGATACTTAAAAGTAGTTTAGTTTCCTCGGCAGAAATTAAAAATATATTAGTATTACATTCCTATAACGAAGGATTTGCTTGGACAGGATCAATTTCAAAGGGCATTAACTCTGTTTTTGATAATGGGAATATTAATGTTAATATAAAATACGACTATATGGACTTAAAAGAAAACTCTAGTGAGGAGTATATACACACTTTTTTTGAACTTCAAAAGAGCAAATACTCGCACATTAAATTTGATATTATTATAGCATCTGATAATGGAGTTATGGAGTATTTATCGAAGTATGGAGAGGAGTTATTTAATAAAGTTCCAGTGGTCTTTTGTGGGATAAATGAAATAAATCCTTCTATCCTTTCAAAGCACTCTGAATATAAGATTGTAGTAGAAAATATTGAAGTGGAAGAGATGGTGAAAAATATATTATCCATATTTCCAAATACACGGACCTTCAAGGTTTTCGGCAGCGATAGTACTTCAGGTAAAAATGATTTTGCCAATATAAAAAGACTTCCTAATAAATTGAGTGATAATTATGAATTTAATTTCTATGAAAACACACCTATAGACAAGGTTAAGTTAGAAATAGAAAGTTCAAATAAGAACACTGCTTTTATATTTCTTACAGATCCATTTATAGATGAAAATAATCATTATAGATATATTAATAATTTAAAAGATGATTTTTTTAAGAATTCAGCAGTTCCTCTTTTTTCCTTTTGGGATTTTGATTTAGGCTATGGAACTTTTGGAGGAAAGGTTACTAGCGCTTTTTATCAAGGTGAGGAAGTTGGGAAAATTGCTTTAAGTATATTAAAAGGTTCTTCTTTAGAGTCTATACCAAACATATCTCAAAGTCCAAATAAGTATATGTTCGACTATAATCAATTAAAAAGATTTAGAATAAATGTGAATGCTCTCCCTGAGGGTAGCATTATAGTTAATGAACCCTATTCTTTTTTTGAAAAATATAAAAGTTTAGTTATTGGAGCTATAGTGACTTTTTTATTTTTAATTACCGTAATTTCTTTTTTGACTATAATTATTAATGAGAAAAGAAAAAATGAAATGAAATTATCTAATAGCTATGATGAGTTATCTGCTGTTTATGAAGAATTGGCGGCCACAGAAGAGGAACTCAGAGCTCAGTACGAAGAGCTTCAGGAAAATGAAAATAGAATTGAAGAAATGGCTTATTATGATAAGGTTACTGGTCTTCCAAATAGAAATTACATTATGGAAAGATTTGAAATTAAAAATTCTGCATTGATTTTTTTAGATATAGATGAGTTTAAAAAAGTTAATGATACCCTTGGTCACAATAAAGGAGATGAACTTTTAAAGAAAATTGCTTTTAGGCTAAAAAAATATAGCCCTTCTAATTCTATGGTAGGTAGATTTGGCGGAGACGAGTTTTTAATTTTAATTCCTGAATTTTATGATATAAAGGAGTTAGAGGAGATTTGTAATAATTTAATAAACATGTTTAAGGTGCCTTTTATATTAGATGGAGTGCGTAACTATGTAACTGCAAGTTTAGGAATTTCCGTGGCCCCTATGGATGGAGAAGAGATTGATGTTCTTTTAAAAAATGCAGATACAGCTATGTATAGGGCAAAGGAGCAGGGCAAAAATCAATATTGTTTCTTTAATCATACCATGAGTAAAGAGCTTCTAAGGAAAATATCCATAGAAAATAATCTTAGGCATGCTTTAAAAAAGAATGAATTTAAACTATATTATCAACCTCAAATTAATTTGTATAGTGGTAAAATAGAAGGCATGGAGGCATTACTTAGGTGGAACAACAAAGAATTAGGTTTTGTTTCGCCTAATGAATTTATACCTATTGCAGAAAAAAATGGTCTCATAGTTCCTATAGGAAACTGGGTAATGAAGAAGGCTTGCCAACAAAATAAAATATGGCTAAGCAAGGGTTTTAAGTATGATTATATAGGGATTAATGTGTCATCTATTCAATTTGTAAGGGATGATTTTGTTAATACAGTGAGTAATGTGTTAGAGAGAGAAAAGCTACCAAGCAGTTATTTAGATATTGAAATAACTGAGAGCCTTTTAATAGACTCCACAGAGAATAATATAAATAAGCTTAAAGATTTAAAGTCCATGGGGGTAAAAATTTCTTTAGATGACTTTGGGACAGGATATTCTTCTTTAAATTATTTAATGCAATTTCCTATTAATAAATTGAAGATTGATAAATCCTTTGTGCAAAATATATGCAATAACAAGGAACAAGAACTGATAATAGATGTAATAATAAATCTTTCTAAAAGACTTGGGCAAAAAGTTGTAGCTGAGGGTGTAGAAACTAAGGAGCAGTTAGAGTTACTAAAATCTATGGGGTGCGATATAGCTCAAGGATATTATTTTAGTAAGCCTTTATCAGTGGAGGACATGGAAGAGCTACTTAAGAAAAATTTATAATTCATTTTCCTAATGGATTTCATTATGATTTTTGGGTATAATTTACATAAGGTTTTGAAAATGTATTATTTATTTGGGAGGTAGTATGATGGGATATAAAGATAAATATCTTCAGTGGATTTCAAAGGATTATTTTGATGAGGAAACTAAGGTGGAGCTTAGAGGAATAGAGAAAAACGAAAAGGAAATAGAAGATAGGTTTTATAAGGACTTGGAGTTTGGTACGGGAGGGCTTAGGGGAATAATTGGAGCGGGTACTAATAGAATGAACATATACACTGTTCGCCGTGCTACCCAAGGCTTGTGTAATTATATTTTAAAGTTTGGCAAAGAGAGTAAGGATAGAGGAGTTGCTATTGCTTACGATTCAAGAAATAAGTCTAGGGAATTTTCAGAGGAAGTCTGTAGAGTTTTAGCAGGTAACGGTATTAAGGCCTATTTATTTGATTCACTAAGACCAACGCCACAATTATCCTTTGCAGTTCGTACTTTAAATTGCATTTCTGGAATTGTTATAACCGCTAGCCACAATCCACCGGAATATAACGGATATAAGGTTTATTGGGAAGATGGTGGACAAGTGGTATACCATGCAGATGAAATTATAAAAGAAGTAAATGCTATAGATAATTTTGAAGATATTAAAGTTCTAGCCTTTGAAGAGGGAAAGAATTTAGGTTTAATAGAAATTTTAGGAGAAGAGATTGACAAACTTTATATAGATAGATTGAAGGAAGAGGTTATAAATAAGGAGTGTATAGAAAAGCTCGGTGAAGATTTTAAAATTATATATACTCCTATTCATGGTACTGGGAACATTCCAGTTAGAAGGGTTTTAAAGGAAATAGGCTTTAAACATGTATTGGTGGTTAAAGAACAGGAAATGCCAGATGGAGCCTTTCCTACAGTAAAGTATCCAAATCCTGAGGAGAGAGAAGTTTTTGAAATTGCCATTGAACTTGGAAAAAAGGAAAATGCCGATATTATCATGGGGACAGACCCCGATGCAGATAGAGTTGGAGTGGTGGTAAAAAATAATCAAGGAGAATATATAACCTTAAATGGAAATCAAATAGGTTGTCTTCTTACGGAATATATTTTATCTCAAAGCAAAGAAAAAAATATTTTGCCCTCCAATGGAGCTATTATTAAAACTATTGTTACCTCACCTATGGCAAAGAACATTGGAGAGAATTACGGCGTAGAAGTTATAGATGTTTTAACAGGGTTTAAGTATATTGGAGAGAAAATTTTAGAATTTGAAAAAAATAATAACTATGAGTATATCTTTGGCTTTGAGGAAAGTTATGGCTTTTTAAAGGGGGATTATGTTAGAGATAAAGATGCGGTTAATGCTTGCATGATCATAGCAGAAATGGCAGCCTTTTATAAGTCTATAGGGCTTACTTTATACCAAGCTTTGATTAAGCTATACGATAAATACGGTTATTATAAGGAAGACCTTTATTCCTTAACCATGAAGGGGAAAGAGGGACTAGAAAAAATTAAAAATACATTAACTAAGTTTAGAAAAAACACTCCAAGGAGTTTCAATGGCATAAAAGTAGTGGATTTTATAGATTATAAATCCAGTGAAGCTATTAATTTACTAACTAATGAGAAAAGAAAAATTAATCTTCCTAAATCTGACGTATTGTATTTTACCTTAGAGGATGAGTCATGGATTGCAGTACGTCCTTCAGGAACAGAGCCTAAAGTTAAGTTTTATTTTGGGGTAAAAGGCTTATCTTTCCATGAAGTAGATTTTAAATTAAAGTCTTTATCAAAAGAAGTAATCAATGGTATTGGCTAAGGTATATCTAGTTTATGATTTAGTGAATATTTAAATTTAAAAAATCTGTGGTGAATTTTTATATATGAAAATTCACCACAGATTTATAATATATTTTAAAATTACTTTGATTTTTCTAATATCCATTTTATTCTTCTATCTATAGATGGATGAGTTTGAAACTTTTCATCGACTTTATTAAATCTTCTTATTGCGTGGTTAAGTTTTGCAAGCTTATCCAGCGCACTTGCGAATACTTCAGGTTCTATGCCCATTTCTAAAACGAAGGCATCAGCTTGCCTTTCTTGTATTCTGCTTGTTAGATATCTTAAAAATATCAAGTAACTAATTAGGAATAGAGCTATTATTCCTAAACCTACCCATAAGGGTATTTCGGTAAATTTATCCTCATAAGCCTCCATTATAATACCAAGGAGAGGCCCTAAAATAAATAATCCTAAAATAAGACCAGTTCTTATCCATAGATGATGTTTTTTTATATGACCTATTTCATGAGCCAATATACTTTTGGTTTCTTCTTCGGTGAAGTTTTCTAAAAGGTAGTCGGATAAAAATATTTGTTTTGTTAATAATCCAGATACTAAAGCATTAGCATGTTTATTATCCTTTGTAAACCACAGATATAGTTTGAATTTTTTTATGCCAGCCTTTTCTACAAAGGAGGTTAACTCATTTTTTAATTCTCCTTCCGGAAAAAGTTCTGCCTTCAGCATGTATTTATTAAAAAGGGGCATTACAAATGATAATAAAAGATAAATTACCATGGGGAATAATATATTAATATACTTTTGTAACTTTTCTCCTCCTAAGTTTTTAAGAGGCTTAAGATCTATAATAACTAGCATTATTATTAATGGTAGAGCTGTAAACACTAAAACTCTTAAAAGTAATTTTATTTGATCCCATTTCGATGAAGTAGTTTTTCTTAAAGATGTATTCAAATCGTATAAAATAAGCTGATTAAAAATTAATATTATAAATAAATAAAAATATATAATGATAAGTAATCCTAATAGTTGTAATCCACCCATCCAATCCAAATGTGGTGATAATGATAAGGAGGAAAAGAAAGCTGTAAAGAGAATTGTAATGAATTGAAGATATTTCCCTAGTATTTGTTGAAAATATAGAGTTTCTTCTATGGAGTTAGTCTTTTTATATTTTTTCTCCACTAGTACTTTTATAAGAAAGGAAAATAAAATGTTTATAAATATTATACCTAAATTGAAAAGTATAGCTTGAGATAACGATAGGTTAAATAAAAATTCAAATAAAAGTTCAAACATTGTATACCTCCTACGGTTTAAAACTATGTTTACAATTATATCAAATATTTGTAAAAATTTCGTTCGATTTATACTCTAAATATCTTAAATATTCCTTAAAGTTTATTGCTAACTATAAAAGACATCCCAATGATAGTATTGAGATGCCTAGAAAATTTATATATATATGGCAATTGGAATAGCTTGAATAGCAGGTCCTTTTATATTAGTTGTAAATTCTTTTGGCACTAGAATATTTTTCTTACTTAATAAATCTAAATATGGACCCATTTGCTTAAAGAAATCACAATAATAATCGCTCATGCAAGTCTTGCACAATAAATCTATATGTTCATCGCTATTAACAACCTTAACAACCCTACATAAAACTTTACAAGAACAATGGACATTGTCATATATATAGGCATTTTTATCTAAGAAATTATTTAAATTCACATTTAACACTGAAGTAAAAGAATTGCAGTCCATTATCATGTTTACAGTATTGTTTTTTGTTAAATTTGTACTTAAGTTTTTTAGTTGTTTCAGTATTACAGAATAATTTGTTAAAGGTTCCTTCTCATCTTCATTTTTCTTTAGTAGCTTATCTAAAGTTTTGCAATCATAAGCCTCTAATATTTCTATGGTAGTATTTATTTGAGATAATGTAGAGGTTGGGGAGATGTATCCTTCAAGCTCTATAAATTCCTGAGGAAGGACATTGTGATTAGAAATATTATCCTTTCCAATGCACTTTAATATATTTTTTTGGAGCATAAGGTTTTTAAGGCTATCAAAAATCTGAAAGGTTGTATATATTTGTTTAATACTAATCTCGTTTTTAGTACTATTTCTGTTGTCTAGACTTGTTACAAAGTCATTTGATAGATTTGAGGATTGGTCTTTTGACAAGTTCTTTTCTTTATCATTATTAGAAGTTTTTTTTCCTTTATTTTCACTACTTTTTTTCCCTCTTTGAAATTTAAAAGCATTGGTATTGTCTTGTAAATATCGTACTCCTCTGCTTTCGATGTAGCCATTAATTAGTATGGAATGTAAATCCAGTATTAAATTTTTATTTATATAAACAGGCGCATAAATTGAAGAGTTCACCTTTATTCCTCCAATATCCAATATTTTTCCTTTTCATATATAATATTCTATAAGTTTTAATTTGCTATAAAGTTGAAAAATAGTTACAATTGGTATATAGTAAATTTCAATATATTTAAAAAGAAACGGAAGGGTGTATATGAATATATTAACGGAAGTTGAAGAGAGGTTATCGATTTTTAAGAACTTTTATGACATTATAAGGGTGATTGACCCCATAAAAAAAACAGTAGTAGGTGTAAAGTATAAGGTAGGCCAGGAGTTGAATTTTCAAAATCATTCTTGCTTTCAGCTTTGGGAAAAGGGAGGGAGTTGTGAAAATTGTATTTCTATGAGAGCTTTCTTAGAAGAGAATACATTTATGAAAATAGAAAATGTCCAAGGGGAAATTTTTTTCGTAACCGCGTCTCCTATTTTCGTGGGACAAGATAAATATATTGTAGAACTACTTAAAGACGTAACAGTTAAGGGAATTGATACAGTTTACGATAATAAATGTATTACTAATATGGGAAACTTAATTTATAAATTAAATCAGTGTGCTATTAAGGATTCTCTTACAGATACTTTTAATAGAAGATATATTAGTGAGCAACTTACTAGAGTTATTAAAGATAATTCTAAAAATTACACCCCGCTGTCTCTTGTTATTATCGATATTGACCATTTTAAAGAAATTAATGATTCTTATGGACATGTTGCTGGGGACTATGTTCTAAGAGAGTTTAGTAAATTGGTAATGGAATTTATAGGAGAAACCTCCTATTGGTTAGGAAGATATGGTGGAGATGAATTTGTATTAGTTTTAAATAACACTAATGAAGTAGAAGCTTTTAATATAGCAAGTGAAATAAAGGAATCCTTAGAGAAAAAAGACTTTATTTTTGAAGGGGAAATAATTAAAACCACTGGAAGTTTTGGAGTGTGTACCCTAAGAGAAAAAGGCGTAGATTCAGTTGAAAAATTTATAAACTGTGCAGATAGAGCTCTTTACATGGCTAAACAGCAAGGAAGAAACAAAGTTGAAGTTACAAAAATATAGTTAAATTGGTGATGATTTTATGATGAAATTTGATAAACATAACAGTGAATTAGAAAAATATATATCAGACATAAGAGAAGTATTAAATGAAATAAGCGCTACAGAAGAAGAGAAAGAAGCAAGGCTTATTATTAGCAGATGCCTAGATGAGCTTATTGTGGAATATATGAAATCAAAGAACAGGGAATAAATTTTCCCTGTTCTTTAATATATGGATGAAATTGGGTATAATATAGTAGTAGGGGACGGTTCGCAAATTTTAATATTTTTTATAGGAGGATAAGTATGTTTTATCCAATGTTTTTTAAACCAATTTATAAGGAAAATGTATGGGGTGGAATCAAGTTAAACCAACTTTATAATAGAAAAAGTCCTTATGAGTATACAGGTGAAAATTGGGATGTGGCAGCTCATGAAAAGGGAATGAGTATTATAGAAAATGGTGAGTTTGAGGAGAAAACCTTAAAGGAAATCATGGAAAAATATCCGCAGGAAATATTAGGAGAGGAATTAAAAGACATGGAAAAATTTCCTCTCCTTATAAAGCTTATTCATGCAGAGGAAAATCTTTCGGTACAAGTTCATCCAAATGATCGATATGCAATGCTTTATGAAAATGGGCAGTTAGGCAAATGTGAGATGTGGTATGTTCTCCACGCAAAAGAAGGAGCAAAGTTAGTTTTTGGAATAAAGGATGGAAGTACTAAGGAAGACTTCAAGAAAGCTATAGAAAAGGGACAGGTTAAGGAATATTTGAAAGAAATAGAGGTAAGAAGAGGGGATGTTCTAAATATTCCAGCAGGAAGATTACATGCCATAGGAGCTGGAATAATTCTAGTAGAGGTTCAGCAAAACTCCGATTTAGTTTATAGAGTATATGATTGGGGTAGACTTGGATTAGATGGAAAACCAAGAGAACTTCATGTAGAAAAAGCATTAGATGTAATAAATTTTAAGGAAGATAATAGTCATAAGGTTCAAGGATTATCTATAGATTTAGGAGAAGCTAAAATTAAATATTTAATTGCTAATTCCTATTTTGCAGTTGAGGAAATCATTTTAAAG
Organism: Clostridium malenominatum; assembly: GCF_039521365.1. Lineage (NCBI taxonomy): Bacteria > Bacillati > Bacillota > Clostridia > Eubacteriales > Clostridiaceae > Clostridium > Clostridium malenominatum. The sequence goes on along the minus strand of NZ_BAAACF010000003.1, from coordinate 36,130 downwards.
GGAAGTTATGTTATAAAAGGCTATAGTAAAAAATTCATTATTTACACTTGTATAGAAGGTGAATGCACAATAATATATAAGGGTGAAAAATATTTATTAGAGATGGGAAGATCTGTTTTTATGCCAGCTATTTTAGAGGAATGGGAAATAGAAGGAGATGTCACTTTGCTTAAGAGTTACGTACCTAATATTTATGAAGATTTTATTACTCCTTTAAAAAACTTTGGCTACAGCGATGAAGAAATAAATAGATATGTATCCATAGAACATATGTAGGGGGAATGCCTTTTGAAAAAATTTTTATCCATTGTTTTATGTATATTATGGATTACTTTTATATTTTCTAACTCTTCCGCTGATGGGGGAAAATCCCATAGCATTAGCACTAAGTTTTTGAATAATATAAAAGTACAACTTAAATATTATAAAAATAAAATGAAAATGAATAACAAAAATAGTTCTAAAGACAGCGAACCTATGAATTCTTTGGTGATGCTTAGTAGTAGTAAATCCCCAAATATTAGAGGTAATAATGCCTTCCAAAGCTATTTAACGAGGAAAAGTGCCCACTTATTTGAATATTTTATATTAGCATTGTTAATTTGTAATAGTTTTAAGCAGTTTAAAGTGGACAACAGTAAAGCATTGATATATATATTATTTATATGTCTTTGCACGGCGCATTTAGATGAATTTTATCAAAGCTTTATACCAGAAAGGACTTCTTCTGTAAGAGATATTTTATTGGATTTTACCGGAAGTTTAATAGGGATACTATTTTCTTATTTAACTTTTTATGGGAATTACAGAAGGAGTAGAAGAGGTTAAGATGGACACAAAGATTATTAAAAAAGTATTTAAATATGTTTTAGTTATTTTATGGATGATGATAATATATAAATTTTCTTCGGATACTGCAGACATATCCAATAGCAAAAGCAGCTTAGTTATAGAAATGCTAGCTTTTATAGGTGTTGATATAAATAGCATTTTTGGTGAATTAGCTATGCTAGTGGTGAGAAAACTAGGACACTTTACTGAATATTTCATACTATGTGTACTACTTATAAATTCTTTTTATAAAGATATGACTCTTAGAGGAAATTATAAGCTTTCTCTTTTAATCTCTTTTTTGTATGCCTGTAGCGATGAATTTCATCAGTTATTTGTTCCAGGAAGAAGTGGACAGATTGTAGATGTATTTGTAGATACTCTAGGAGCTTTACTAGGAATTTTCATATGGAACATATTTATTGAAAGAAAAAGTAAAAAGGGTGAAGCTTGAGTGGCTTCCCCTTAGTTTTATTTGTTATCTACTATTCCCTTTAGATAGTTCATAAACCCTTCTTTTAAATCTTCTCTTTTTAAAGCAAATTCTACTGTGGCTTCTAAAAAACCTAATTTGTCCCCTACATCATATCTTCTTCCTTGGAAATTATAAGCATACATGGCTTCGTCTTTTATAAGAGTTTTTAATGCATCAGTTAATTGTATTTCACCGTTTTTCCCTGGAGTGGTATTTTCCAATATGGAAAATATTTTTGGCGTAATTATGTATCTTCCAAGGATAGCTATATTTGATGGCGCCTCATCCATACTAGGTTTTTCGATTAAGTCCTTTACTTTGTGGACTCTATCTTCTATATGTAACCCTTGTACTATTCCATATTTTGATACTTCTTCCTTAGGAACTTCTTGCACGCCTAAGATAGTTGTTTTGTATTCATTATAGCAATCGATCAATTGTTTTAAGCAAGGGTTTTCACTGTGAACTATATCATCTCCTAGCATAACTGCGAAGGGTTCGTCTCCAACAAAGGTTTTAGCGCAGCTTATAGCATGACCAAGTCCCTTAGGTTCCTTTTGCCTTATGTAGTATATGTTAACCATATTTGATATCTGTTGAACCATAGACAATAACTCTGTTTTATTATGCTCTTCTAATTCTTTTTCCAGCTCTACTGATTTATCGAAATGGTCTTCTATGGCTCTTTTGTTTCTTCCTGTAATTATTAATATTTCTTCGATACCTGAAGCAACGGCCTCTTCTATAATATACTGTATAGTAGGTTTATCTACTATAGGAAGCATCTCTTTTGGTTGAGCTTTTGTAGCAGGTAAAAATCTTGTACCTAAACCTGCAGCTGGTATAATTGCCTTTTTAACTTTCATGATTTTCATCCTCTCAAAATTTTACTTTTACTGCTAATTTAGTTTATTCTATGTCGTAAATAAAAATCCTTTTATTATATTTTAAGAATAAATTAATGAATCAAAAAAGAAACGTGACAAAAGTTAGGGAAAATCTGCGAAATTAAGTGAAATTTATATATAAGTTTTACTTAATGGAATATTTAGGCTATAATATTTTTATTAACATATAAAATGTAATTAGGTAATTGATGGAAAGTCAAAAAAGAGGATAAATTTTCATAAAATCTTTACGATAATAAATAAAAAGAAATATAATTTAAGGTGATGAGAATGAAGAGAAATAAATGTAAATTTTTGGCTGTTTTTACCTTGGCTTTTTGCCTTATGGGAAGTAAGACCTTAGCTGCTCCCAAAACTAATCGTATTTATGGACAAGATAGATATGAAACAGCTTCAAAAGTTAGCCAAGAGGGTTGGAAAGAAAAGAGTAATTATGCCGTTATTGTGTCTGGAGAAAATTTCCCAGATGCCATAGTTGCAGCACCTTTAGCGAAGAAATACAATGCACCTATTCTTTTAACAAATAAAAACGTTATTAATATGTATACTTCTGTAGAACTTAAAAGACTTGGAGTTAAAAATGTGTTCTTAGTTGGGCAAAAGGGTGTTATATCTCAAAACGTGGAAGATGGGCTAAAAGTTATGGGAATTAAAGTGACTAGAATTGGTGGTAAAGATAGGTATGAAACTTCTTTAGAGGTAGCTAAAAAGCTTGGCAAACCAAAGCAAATAGCTATTGTTAATGGTAGCTATTTTGAAGATGCAGTTTCTATGGCTCCCATTGCTGCTATTAAAGGAATGCCTGTACTATTAGTCGGTAAAGACACTATTCAAAGTGATGTGATGAATTATATAAACTCTAATAAAAATGCGGAGCAAATATATGTTATAGGTGGAGAAGATATTATAAGTAGAAAATCTTTTAATTCTATACCTAATGCTAAAAGAATTGGAAAAGGGGATAAATATCAAAGAAATATTGATATTATAAATTACTTTAGAAATGAGTTGGAAATTGACAACATGTTTTTAGCATCGGGTAGAGCTTATGCCGATGCACTATCAGGTTCGACTTTAGCAGCATTAAATAGAGGGTTTATTCTTTTAGGAGATATTCCATTGCCCAATTCTACCATTAATTTTTTAACTTCTGAGGTTATAAATAATTTAACAATACTCGGAGGGGAAAGCGTTATAGGTTATGATTTAGAAGGGGCGGCAAAATATTTGCCTAAGGAAGTATCCTATGTGCCAGATGTTTATGATGTCATATATCAAAATGATGATTATACTCCTCCAAAATCTATTATTGCTAGTGCAACAGATGGGTCCAAGGTAGAGGTAGATGTTAATTGGAATCTTAAAAAAGTCAATACTTCTAAACCAGGATTATTTAACTTTTATGGTGACGTAAATGGATATTATGGAAGAGTAGGATTAAATTTAGTTGTACATCCAATACCTATAAAAATACCAGATGTATATAAAACTTCGCCAAGTAGATATGAGTTTATATTACCAGAGAAGGTATTAGCCACGTTAAGTGATGGTACATCGGCTGAAGTTCCAGTAGTTTGGGATTATGGAACGCAGAGTAAAAATTCTCCAGGTATATATTTGTTTGATGGTACTGTAGATAAATATAATAAGAAGGTCAAATTAACTTTACAGATAACAGATAGTGGTTCTGGATATCCTTCGAATGTATTTGATAATACAACTATAGAGATAGTGCAAGGAGAACCGTATAAACTTCCTAAAACTGTACTTGATAAGATTACCAATAAAAACATGTCAGTAACATGGAACACTCAAAGCATTGATACTAGTAAAACAGGTATAGTAAGACTTGAAGGTACTGTGAAAGATTCGCCATATAAAGCTTACTTAACTTTGATAGTTACTCCAAAAATTAAGGAAATCAAAGAAATAAGAGAAACAAGAGTGCAGGGAAGTTACTATAGTTTACCAAGACAAGTATTAGCGACCACTTCTGATGATAGGGAGATTTGGGTTGACGTTACCTGGGATGCTCCTTTTATCGATATGGGAACGCCACAAACTTATTATATTAAAGGTACAGTTAAACATTATGATAAACCAGTGTTGTTGGTGCTTAAAGTAGTATCAAATTAAATTTTAAAATATATGGATATTTAGAAAGGTGGATTTAAATGAAAAAGACAAAAACTTTTGTAGCTTCAATAGTTTTAGCTGCAATGATATCATCTTCTGTTTCAGCAGCATTACCTTATGGTGCTGTAATTATTGGGGATAAGGCCTATGATATAAACTACATTGCTAAAAATGCAAGTCGATTAAATGATATATTAAATAACTCAACTAATTTTAAAGATATATATTATGTGGATACCTCAGATACAGTTAAATCCTTGTTCAGCGGTACTACAGTAAGTGATCTTACGAAATTAGAAGTAAGCAGTATTACATATTATGATCTTAATGGTAACAAGAAAGTGTATGCTTTTGATACGAATAGTAAAAATTTTAATGAAGATGCTACTAGTTCTACAGTTGAAGCTGAAATAACTGTAACAAGTTTAGGTAGTGGAGGTATAAAATTTGTCAGAGTAAGAATACCAGAGACTAGTAGAATAAATGTAAAACCTTATAATTTAGATGCTAAGTATTTCAAAGTATACAACAACAATAATAGTGATTTGATTAAGAAGGTTGGTAAGCCTGAATCTTCAACGGGTGAGAGTGAGGATGCATATGTAATAAATATGACGACTACAGATCCTTATATTAGATTACAATTACTTTCTTCAGATAAAATGCCTATAGCAACTACAGAGTCCAAGCAACTGCCACTTGTTGACGGTAAACATACTGTAACTTTTAAGTTGGATAATTATTTTAAACCACCAACTGATAATAACTTTACTAACGTCAATGGATTAGGAAATTTAAATAATAATGGGTTAACTATTCAAAATGGGGAATGGACATACTATAGTAACTCAGCTGATGGTGGTGGAATATATAGAAGCAATGGAATAGTTGATGAAAAAATATGCAATGATAATGCAAAATATTTAAATATATTGGGAGATTATATTTATTATAGTAACTATTCTGATGGGCAAAAAATTTATAAAATAAGAAAAGATGGTACTGGTAGAAGAATAGTATGTACAGATCAAGCTTCCTATGTGGCAGTATCTGGGGAATATATTTATTATAGTTATCACTCAGGTACTGGTGTTGGTAATATCAAAAAAGTTAATAGAAATGCCAATAAATCTGTTGGGACAGCCATAACTAGTGATGAAGCTGAATATTTAGTTGTGGATAAAGATGTAATTTATTATGTAAATAAGTATCAAGGTAATACAATTTATTCTGTTCATACTGATGGAACCTATAGAAGCAAGATTTCAAAAGATAGTGCTAAATTTATTACCTTAGTTGGTGATAAGATATACTATGTTACCGATTCGGGGCAATTAAAATGGATTAGCAAAAATGGCGGAAGTTTTGGAACAATAAATGTGAGTAATGGAAGTACTGGTAAGGATGCAGTAATTTCAGCAATGAATATTACTGATGATGGAAAATACATGTATTATTCAGATGCGTCTGATGGAAATAAAATCTACAGAGCACCATTAGTTGATTATCTAAGAATTTCTGGAGATAAGTACTCTGATGATTACACTAACTTCATCAATATAGTGGGAGATAAGATTTATTATACTAAAGGAAGTAGTATGCTTATAGCAAATGAACCTAAAATTTCACCTAATAAGGATAGCTATGGAAGATCAATTTACATATATTCTTCTACACCTGTAGCTAAGCCAAAACAAAGTTTAAAAATAATTTCTTATGATAAGATTGCAGTACCAACTAAAAATGCAGTAGGAGCAGATTTAAGTAATCTGGAAGAATATTTACCAGACAAGGTTACTGCAGTTATGAGTGACAATTCCGTACGTGAACTTTTAGTAAACTGGAATTTAAATTCAGGGTCAAAGAATAATGGAGCAGTAATTAACTATACAGGAACTATAGTGGGATATGGCACTAAGGTTGCTTTAACTCTATCTATGGCTAGTGAATCTATACCAGCAGCTTCAGTTGAAGTTATAAATAATGCAGGTCTTTTAGATGACAAAGTGTTTGTAGGAGTTGGCGAAAAAGGAAATATTTTGGCTAATGCTAATTTGCAGGCTGGAGATGTAATTAGAGTTTATAGAGATCCTTACAAAGCTGAATTATTAGGACAGGACATAGTTTTACCTCCTTTAAGTAGTGGTAGACCACTAAGTGCTACTATTATACTTAGAAGAAACAAAACTATTACGGATGATGCTAGATATGTTTATGTTACAAGAACTTCTCCTAATACTAATGAAAGTGAAGTAGTTCCAGTTGAAATTACAAGAGAAATTGGAGGAAGACCAACCTTTGACAAGAATAATTTAAGTATTAATGTTATAAATTATGGTACACTTGAAAATGGTTTAACTGAAAATGATATTGTAGAAATTGCACCTACTACACAACTTCAACAGGGAGATATAGTACATGTGTACAAGGAAGTTGAAGGAAATAGAATAAAGATTGGTTCACAAATGGTGGAAATTGAACCAGATCCAAATCCATTTAACCCAAAGAAATACAAAGTATCTATTATACTTCCAGCAGGTTCTATTGAATATGATGCTTCTAAACCTTTAAGTAATAAAATATTCTTAACTAGAAGCAACCAATTTGCTGAAAGTGATGCTATAGAGGTTGCAATTCCTAAAGGAATTCCACTAACTCTTGGTAATTTAACTATACTTGGGGCAGGAATCGATGCAGTAGTATACAACTTGCCAATGATACCTAATGAAGCTTATAATGATACACAATATCAATACTATTATATGATAGGTGGAAGTATGCCAGATTTAGGTGCTGGAGTAGATGGATGGACTTTAATAGGCAATCAATCGGATCCTAGAATTTCAGGGGTGACAAATGGAACTACTGTGTATGTTGTTCAAACTTATAATAAGCAGATATTAAAATGTAGCAAGACAATAGCACAAATGCAGTAATTTAAAGTAATACAGAGACGTTTCACTAATTTTAATAACTAGCTATAAAATTAATGGGGAAAGATTAAAGAGGAGACTGTTAAAAAACTTTCCCTATTAATTTTATGCAATGAAAGGAGAGATAAACATGAAATTAACAAAAAAATTTAAATATAAAAAACTTAGTATAGTTTTGTGCGTATTAATGGTAGGGACGATTCAGCTAAACTTGCAGGGCATACCAAATTTAAAAAATAAGGCTTATGCAGCTACTAATCAAGAAATAACAAAAGAAATTAATGCTAAAGTTACAACAGATGTTAATAAGATTTGGACTATTAGATTTAATTCGGAAGTAGATTTTTATTCTGTAAGGGATAGAATTAGGGTAAATGAGGTATATAATAATTCTACAAGCAGTTCTGTACCGGTTAGTATAGAGGAAAGTGGAAGAATGTCTGTGAAAATCAATCCTCCATCTGGTGGATATAAAAAAGGCCAAAACTATCAAATAACTATAAACAAAGGCGCAAAGGGAAGAGATGGGAAATTTTTGACGAAGGATAATATTATGAGGTTTTCCATTCAAGGAGATAATACGGCTATGGCTAAAGTCGAAGTTTCTCCAGTTTTGGATATGTTTAAGGTAATAAATATTACTGGAACTACAAGACCAGACATCAAAAAATATAAGGTCGAAGGAAATGATTACATATTTAACTTAGGAGAGCCATCTGTAAATGTAATTAAGGATAAAAGTAGTGTACAAGTTTATTTTTATGGTAGTGATGGTACGAAGATAATTGGAAAAGCAACGTTAAGTATATCAAATAATTCTTATGATGTTCCTCTTGATATTACTTCATATTAATCCATTATTAGTTAAAGAATTATTATCGTATGAAACTTTTTATAAACAAGCTATTATGTTATAATAATTATAGATTTTAATAAAATCGAGGAGGGTAATGATGATACAGAAGAAGTATAGTAAGATGATAAAAACTGCTGCAATGGGATTAGCTTTAGCGACTATTTTAAATGCCAATAATGTATTTGCAGCATCTGTAAATAGAGTAGGTGGACAGGACAGATTCACAACAGCAAGAAGTGTTGCTGAAAGTATGTTTAGCAGTAGTGAGAATGTAGTTTTAGTAAATGGTGAAGGATATGCAGATGCCGTTAGTGCTACTCCATTAGCAAAGCAGCTAAATGCACCTATACTATTAACTCAAAAGGATAAGTTGCCTAATGGTGTATTAGAAACAATTCAAAAAATAGGTGCAAAAAATGTTTATATTGTTGGTGGAGAAGGGGTTGTAACCGCATCAATATATAGTACGTTAAAAGCAAATAATCTCAATGTTATACGTTATCATAAAGCAGGTGGAAATAGATTTGCTACTAATGCAGTAGTTGCAGCTGAGTTAATTAAGTTAACAGGCGCAAATAGAGCTATATTAGTTAATGGACAAGATGGATATTCTGATGCTTTAAGTGTTTCTTCAATTGCAGCTAAATTAGGTATACCGGTATTGATATCTAATTCCACAAAGTTGGATCCAGAAGTTAAGAAAGTAATAGATGATAATAAGTTACAAATAATGGCTGTTGGGGGCAGTGGAATACTTCCAGATGCAGTAATTAATCCAGTTAATGGAACTAGAATTGCTCAAGGTAAGGATAGATTTAAGACTAATATTAGTGTTCTAGAGTATTTCAAAGCGGATCTTTCTTTTGATAAATTTTATGTAGCATCTGGTGGTAATGATAGAATTAGAAACTTTGCGGATGCGTTAGTAGGTTCGGCGGCTGCAGCTAAATTTGGATCACCTTTAATTTTAAGTGGAAATATTGCCAGTGAAGAAGATATAATTGCATATGAAAACTTTATAAAGGGCAATATAAATAACAACTCAAATATTACTTTGATAGGACAGACGGGTGTTTTATCACAGATTGCAGAAAGTAGATTGGTAAAAATTGCTGAAGAAAAATCAGAAACAGACCTTGAAATTATTAGTATTGACTAGTAAAGTAGATGTAGATATAGTTAACTTAACTTAGAATTGGAGGACATATGATGAGCAATAAAGGAGACGGTTCGCAGAAAATAAGTGAAAAGGATTCGTTGAAAATTGAACTCTCATTAAATCAAAACACAATTGATAGAATATCTGATGTTCAAAAGAATTATCTTGAAGAGGAAATGAATGAAGTTATACCTGAAATAGAAGATGGGCAAGTAAATATTACAGGAGTATATATATTTGATGAGGGAGACAAATTTGAAGCGAAAATATATATTGTAAACGGGTTGTCCAGAGCGATAAATTTTGAGAAAGCACCTCTTTGTATAGTTAATTCTAAAGGAGAGGAGCTAGGATATGAAATATTTGATTTAAATGAGATGGGGGATATACCTCCTTATTCAGCCAGACCTTGGAAGATTTATTTTGATAAGAAAAACGTTGTTGTAGATGAAATTCCACAAGATGATTGGAAGATTGTTTTCGATAGCAGAATTAAAGCTGTTACTTATGCGAATATTGAATTAGAGGCAATACCAGAGAGTTTAGATGCAAAAGAAATTGCTACATTTAAAGAATTTATAGCTACACTACCTAAATTAGAACAGGGTCAAGTTAGCATATCCGTATTTACAATAACACAGTATCAAAATGATGATTTGCTAATGACTTTGATAGCTAGAAATGGAGTAGATGAGCCAATTAAATTAGAAAAGCTTCCTATTACTATAGAAACTTATGATGGAAGAACAGTTGTTAATGGAGCTTTTGATCTAGAAAACTTTGAAATTAATGCAGGTAAGGCTAGAATTTTAAGTTTAATATTCAAGAAGGAATTATTACTAGAAGAAGAATTTGACTTAGCAAGTTGCAAGGTAATGTTCAATAGTTAGAAACGGTTCGTAAATATATATAAAAGCAACTTATAAAATAAACTCTAAAAAGTTTAAATTTATAGGTTGTTTTTGTGTTTAAATTTATATTATTATAGACATAATTTATAAATTTAAGCAGTATATATAAAATGCTTAAATTTGGAAGGAGATATAATAAAATTAGCAAACCGTCCCTGACTACCTAACTAGACCCAAAATAGGAGGTTCAAAATGAGTTTTTATTCTTTATTTTTAATCGGGTTAGCCCTGTCTTTGGATGCTTTTGGTGTAGCTTTATGTGTCGGATTAAATAATAACGTAACTCTTAGATACAAAAGTCTATGTTCTGCATCTTTTAGTTTTTTTCAGTTTTTATTTTCTTTAGTTGGAGCATATATAGGATTTTTATTTAATACATACATAGTAGATGTGCCGGAGATAATAGGTGGCGTTATTATAGCTGGTGTAGGCTTGCTTATGATAAAAGAAGGCATGGAAAACAAAGAGGAGTGTGCTTTGATTAAACCAGGAATGTGGATAGTTCTTGGGATATCTGTTAGTATTGATGCACTTGTGGTTGGTTTCACTGCACTAAATCATATAAATAATTCAATTGTTATGCTAAATAGCACGCTACTTATTGGATTAATTACTATGATTATGACTATTATTGCCTTTGTAATTACGAAACATCTAAGAAAAATTGAGATTGTTGGGAAATATGCAGATTATATTGGAGGAGTAATTTTAGTTTTATTTGGAATTAAAATGATGTTTTTTTAAAATTCGTTATAATAGTATTATGTTTATGTTATAATAATTTATTATTAGTATAAGGTGATTGAAATGAAAGTTGAAGAATTCTTAAAATTAAATAATATGAAAATAACAAAAGGTAGAATTAGAATAATAGAAATTCTTAAAGAATCTAATGTTGGTGTTACGGCAGAATATATTTACGATAAATGTATTAAAAGTAGTTACAATATAGATTTGTCTACTATATACAGGAATTTGGAGTTATTTAATAATAAAGGTATTGTGGATAAATTTGATATTGGAGATGGAACATATAAGTATGTAATAAACTCTAATAGGCACACTCATTTATTAGAGTGTACCCTTTGTCACAAAGAAGTTGAAATAGATTGTCCCATTCAACAATTAGAACAAATTATTAAAAATAAAACAGGATTTAGTCTTGAAGAGCAAGAAGTCAGTTTGAAATTTAAAGGACTGTGTAAGGATTGTGGAATTAAAAAGTAATAGATTTATATTTAAGGAATTTGGTATAGCTTTTTTACTCTCCAAATTCCTTTTGAGCTTTTTTGTACTAAAACATCGTATTTAACCTTCTTGTGTGGAGATTTTTTTTCTTTTCCATCAACTTGAACAATAGCTAGTTTTCCATCTGAAAAAGTCATGTGAAGGCTATCGATATGATGCAATTTATTAAGATTAAATATATTGCTAGTTAAGTATCTTTCTACGGAATAAGCTAAATCTCTACTGTTGTTTTGAATAATTTTAAACCTTATAAAAGAAAATAAGATTAATAGTATTAAAAAAACTAAGATTTTACTATGGTTTTTACGTGGTAATTTCATTTTAACACCTCGAAACAAAAAGTTTATAAATATTTAATAATTTTTTATAACTTACGATAAATAATTTATGAACAATATCATATATAATACTATAGCTGTTATAGTTTTATTATATACAAAAAATGGAAAAAAGCAAATGATTTGAAAGGGAGGAGTTGAAAAATGGATTTTTCATCACTCATACTAATGGAAAAAGAAAATAATATTTTTGTAAAAGAATTAGGTAGTTATAAGGTAGGGGAAGGCGCCAAGTATATTGCCAAATTTTTTTATGATGGAGAGAAAGTTAATCTATATTTTAATACAAAAGACGATGTGGAAGAATGGGAATACACTGCAATTTACGATTGCTTTAATGAAGAGGTCTTTGAACAGGCGGGTTATCCTTTACAGGCAATTGACGATGAATATAATCCTACTTGGGCGATTAAATTTGATCATACTGAGGATATAGTTCAGATGGAAGAAATATTAGGGGAAATTTGTAGTTTAATAGAGGTTGAAATAAATAGAGTATTTGATGAAATTAAACTAAAAAAGGAAGATTACATGTAGAATTAAATAATGTATAATATTAGCGTGAATTAAATAATAATACTATGAAAAATATTCAGATTTTGTATTTATTTTATGTATTTACTATGTTATTATCATATTTAGATGAATAAGCCAGTATAATTACGCTTATTGTTGGGAAATGTTATTATTTAAGGAGAATTATAATGAGACTTGAGTTTATTAATCGTGTACGAGAGAATGAAATACTGGGGAAAAGTATTCTAACTAGCGATGGAAAAATACTCCTGAAAGCTGGAGTTAGGCTTTCAAGTAATTACATAAAAAAACTAAGGGAAATAGGTGTGTTTTACGTATATATTGAAGATTCGAGATTAGATGATATACTACCAGAAGATGAACAATTAGTAGAATTAAAACAATTCACTATGAAAAGCATGTCTGAAATAGTTAAGAATATTCATAGTTGTAATGGAAAAGAGTTAAAGCAAACGCTTGGTGTAGTAGAAAACCTTGTTCAATACATTATTGAAATGGGAGATGTAAACAAGAGTATTTATGACATAAAAACTTATGATAATTATACATATGTTCATTCATTAGATACCTGCATAATGTCATCTTTTTTAGGATTGTCATCAGGATTTAAAGAAAAAGAAATTAAAGAGCTAGGCATAGGAGCGGTATTGCATGATATAGGGAAGACAAAAATTCCTATATCTATATTAAATAAGCAAGGTAAATTAACACAAGAAGAGTTTGATGAAATAAAAAAACATACACTATATGGAGGAGAAATATTAAGAAAAAATTACTCCATATCCTTTGATATTATTAACATCGTTGAACAACATCATGAAAGAGTAGATGGAAGAGGATATCCTTATGGATTAGAAGATAATAATATTTCTAAGTTTGCTAAGATAGTGTGTATTTGTGATGTATTTGATGCTGTAAGTAATGATAGATGCTATAGAAAAAAGTTTAATCCAAATGATGCTTATGAATTAATATTAGCTGGTTCAGGTGTATGCTTTGATGAAAGTTTAGTAATGAAGTTTAAGGATACCTTTGCAATTTATCCCTTAGGAAGTTGTATAAGGCTTTCAAGTGGTGAAGAAGGGTATGTTGTAAGACAAAATAAAGGCTTCCCAGATAGGCCAATAATAAGAGTACTATACGATAGCATAACCAATGCTCCTGTTCCATTTTATGAAATTGATTTATTAAAAAATCCAAGTATGGCAGTAGTATCTTTAGTTTAAATTTTTTATTATAATTAAGCATAACAGCTGTTAATCAATTGGTTAGCAGCTGTTTTTGTAGTGTGCCCAGCATGGTATTTGTAAAAGTTTAGGGACGGTTCGCGAAATGTAAGCAAAACTAATTTAAAATAGAATACCATTATACAATGATATATAATATATGTTATATAGATATAGATATAGATATTAATATATCAGTCAGAGGAGAATATTATGGATAATAAAAATAAATTTATAAATTTTTTATTAGATAATTTCATGAGAGGTTTAGGATATACCTTGCAAGAGTTAAAAATTGAATATGTAGGAGTCGTTAGTAGATGGATTCTTACAAAGCCTGCAGGTGATGGTAGCAATAAAGTTATAATAATGTGCGATGAATATTATGATAATAAAAATGATCAATGGGTTATAGATGAGCTGAAAAATTTAAATATTGATAATGTAAATTTAGTTAAAGTGTTTTTTACAGATGATTATAACTGGGTTAATGCTTATATAGAAAACATAGATGGCAATAAATACTCCTATGTATTCCTTAATGAAAGTGTTGATAAAATACTTTACTATACAAGTGACAATGAGGAAATTATAGAGGTTGCATCTTATTATATAAATTCTGAATCAGAAACGCAGAAACAAAGAGTTGGTGAAAGTAGGAAAACAAATAGAGCTACTATGACTTATATATTTATGGCTATAAATATTATCATGTATGGAGTGACTGCATTACTTTCAGGAAATATAATAGATAGCAATGTTAATGTGCTAATATTTTTAGGTGCAAAATTTAATCCGTTAATTAGCATGGGACAATATTATAGATTGGTTACCTGCACCTTTTTGCATGGAGGAATAGTTCATTTAGGGTTTAATATGTATGCATTGAATTCGCTAGGACCATTCGTAGAGAAAGTATACGGTAAGTGGAAATATTCGTTAATATATTTGATATCTGGAATAGTTTCGTCAACGTTTTCCTATTTTTTTTCTGAGAGTGTATCAATTGGTGCATCGGGATCAATTTTTGGTTTATTGGGAGCTTGTTTAATAGTTTCAATGAGATATAAAGATAAGTTAGGAAAAGGATTTATAAATAATATAATGTCAGTTATATTTGTAAATTTAATTATTGGATTTTCAATGGCAAACGTTGATAATTTAGGACATATTGGTGGATTAGTTGGTGGAATAATTTTATCATTTGTATTAATCAAAAAATAAATCAAAACCATAGAAAAAGTAGGGGACGGTTCGCTATTTATAAAATTAATTTCTAATAAAAATTAATTTTATAACGCGAACCGTCCCTAAAAATTCTCCCTAAAATTCATGGATTTAATGCTTAAAAGATCGAATCGTCCCCAATAATTCTTCTGAATTTAAGGTTTCTTGAAGAAGAAGTTTTTCTGAAATTTCTTCTAATGAAGAGAGTTCTCGTGTTAAAAGTTCTTTTGTTTCTTTATATAATTTGTCCACAAGATTTTTGCATTCAAGTATAATCTCATTTTGATCAATATTTAGTTCCATCAGTTGTTGCATATTTAGAAGCCCTAGGGTTTCACCCATTCCATATTGAGTTACCATGTGAAATGCAATGTTCGTGCATTGCTTTAAGTCACTGTGAGCTCCAGTAGTTATATTTTCATAACCAAAAATCAACTCTTCGGCAGCTCGTCCCCCTAGTAGCACCATTATTCTTTTCTCTAAATAGCTTTTTGTCTGGTACATACTATCTTCAGGTATACTAATAGTGTACCCTCCAGCACCCTTGGTACTTGGTATTATAGTAACCTTATCTACTTTCTCATTAGGAAGGACAGTAAGAGAAACTAGAGCATGTCCTGCCTCGTGATAAGCTGTGATTTTTCTATCCTGTTCTTTGATATAGTCCCTATTTTGTTTTTCGTAACCTGCCATCACAATAGAATAGGCTTTGTCCAAATGAGAATTTTCTATAAAAGTACTATTTTCCTTACAGGCAATAATAGCACCTTCATTTACTAAGTTTTCAAGCTTAGCTCCTGAAAAATAAGCTGTTTTATGAGCCCAAGATTCAATATCAATATTGTTTACAGGTTTATTTTTTAAATGAAGTGATAAAATTTTCTTTCTAGCAGTTAAATCTGGTAAAGAAACTTCTATGTGCCTATCAAATCTACCAGGTCTTAATAGAGCTTCGTCAAGCATGTCTAGTCTATTTGTTGCTGCCATAATTATTATGCCATCCTTTTCATTAAAACCTGACATTTCTGTAAGTAGTGCATTTAAAGTTTGGTCTCTTTCATCAGATCCTCCTGCTTTGGAATTATCTCTTTTTTTACCAATGGCATCAATTTCATCTATAAATATTACAGCCTTACCATGGCCTCTTGCTTTTTTAAATAATTGTCTTATTCTGCTGGCTCCAACTCCTACATAAACCTGCACAAAATCCGAACCAGACATGGCATAAAAGGGTACATTAGCTTCTCCTGCAACGGCTTTTGCCAGTAGAGTTTTTCCTGTTCCAGGCTCCCCGTATAAAATGATACCCTTTGGCATTCTTGCGCCATAGGAATTATATTTTTCAGGATTTTTCAAAAAGTCTACCACGTCCATTACGCTTTCTTTAGCCTCTTCATTGCCAGCTACATTATGAAAAGTAAAGGGTAAATCCGCTACAGCTGATGCATCTAAAGAATCAACAGACATCATTTTACGTGCACTTATGTTTGAGGATTTAGCTAGTCCTAGTGCCAATGAAACTATAGAAACCATAAAAGATACCATGAATACAACATTTAATCCATCAGAAGGGGAGGTTTCTAAAACACTAATTCCTTGATTTAGCATGGTTTCTTTAAAACTATCTATCCTCGGATTATCCGTTTCGTATATTTTTCCATCAAGAAGCTTAACTTTAATTTTGGGTGTATCCGTATAGTATACAGTGGAGATTTTCTTTTCGGATAAATCTCTTAAAAATTCTGTGTAGTTTTTATTAGTTGTAGATTTAAAACCGTAGTTAACTCCAATAAGTAAAACTAGTGATAAAATAGCTGTAATTATTGGAATATATATATGTTTTTGTTTTATTTTATTCATCTAGATACCTCCCTATAAAGAGTATGTTGCAAAATTCGACATAAAAGTGAATTTACAATTATCTTATAATATTTTTATATATTAGTCCAACGAAAATCATAAAATTTTCTATGGTAAATCATGTATCTTGTTGCAGAATTGAATTTTTAATGTATACTTTATATATAAATATTAATTATTAAAAACAGGCTATGCATCCATCAGGGGGAGCCTTGTATACTAAAAATGGGGGGATAATATGAAAATTTCCTATGTAAAAGCAATAATAAAAGAAGATGAAATATTAGAACTGATAAAGGAATATGTGAAAGTTGAAGGATTAGAGATAAATAATATAATTATAAATGAATTTATAACTATAGAGGGTAGTTATAAATTTAAGGTGAATTTTCCTTTCAAAGCTAATGTAGCTATTGGAAGTATAAATGATAGCTTATTAAATCTTAGTATAATGAATGTAAAGATTGGTAAAATAGGAGTATTAAATAGTATCAAAAATTTCGCTATGAAAAAAATAATAAAGGATTTTGAAGAGTATGGAATTACGTCGGAAAAAGAAATTTTTTCTGTAGATCTAACCAAGGTTTTAACCTTAGTTCCTTTTGTAAACTTTAAAATAAAAGGGGTCAAGCCTATGGAATCCTCTTTAGAAGTAGAGTTAGAAGATTTAGCTTATATAAAGGATAAAGAAACTGCAAAAATTCAAACCGAAGACAAAGTAATAGAATTCATTCCACAAGAGGATTGTTATACAGAAATTAGAGAAGAAATTAGTAAAAAGGTTCCAAATAAATATGAAAAAATAGTGGAGTATGCAATGATTATACCCGATATAGTAGCTTTGCTTTGGAGATTATTAAAAGACAAAAGGGTAAATACTTTAACAAAAGCAAAAGTGGCAGGAACAATTTCATATTTAGCATTACCTTTTGATATTTTACCAGATTTTATTCCTTTAATAGGTAGGATAGACGATATTGCCATTGCTTTTTATGGATTAAACTCTATATTAAATGACATACCAGAAGAGGTTATTCTTCAGAATTGGCAAGGAGAAAAAGACATTATAATGACTGTAAAAGAAGGGGTAAAATATGTATCTGCTTTGGTTGGAAGTGAGAATGTAAAAAAACTAGTAGATACAATTAAGGATTTAGGTAAAAGTAAAAAAGAGTATTAAAGGGAGGAAACTTTTTACATGAAAAAAGTGATAATATACACTGATGGAGCTTGCAGAGGCAATGGAAAGGAAAATACCATTGGTGGATATGGAATAGTAATGATGTATAACGAGCATAAAAGAGAGATTAAAGAGGCAGTAAAAAATACTACGAATAATATTATGGAATTAACCGCGGTGATTGAGGCATTAGCACTTTTAAAAGAGCCCTGTGAAGTGGAAGTTTATAGTGATTCTGCCTATGTAGTAAATGCAATAAATAATAAATGGATAGAATCTTGGCTTAAAAACGGTTGGAAAACCTCTTCGAAAGAACCGGTAAAAAATAAAGAACTTTGGAAAAAGTTAATAGAACTTCTAGACTATCACAAAGTGAAATTTATAAAAGTAAAGGGACATTCAGATAACGAGTACAATAATAGATGTGATAAATTAGCAAATGAAGCCATGGATGAGCTTATGTAATAAATTCCATAAAAATAATTGATTAAAATATCATAAATTGCATAATCTATGTTTACACACACTATATAGGAGAGGTGATAGATTATGATGACACGTAATAAATTAATAACAGGTATGATGTTAGGAGCAGCTGCAACTATGCTACTTATGCCAGATATGGACAGAAACACAAGAAGAAGAATGAAAAGAGCAAATAGGTATGTAAGAAATATGGCAGAAGACGCTTATGGCGGCATGATGAAGTGGATGAGATAATATTTGAATTAAAAGGGGAGTACATAGTACTTCCCTTTTAATTTTAACTATTTGTAAATAATATAAAAAGTAATGTTAAAAATAATTAACATTGTCCTTTAATTTGCATATATTTTAGATATTAAATCTAAAATATGTTATAATATACTAAGATTTAGAAATAAACAAAATATAAACAATATATGATATAAATTTTCAAGAAAAGGAAGAGTGAACTATGGAAATATTGTCACTGGGCGAAAAAATCAAAAGAAGAAGAAAAGAACTAAATATGACCCTAAAGGATTTAGCGGGAGATAGAATTACTCCTGGCCAGATAAGCCTTGTAGAGTCAGGTAAATCTAATCCTAGTATGGATTTATTAGAATATTTAGCTGTTGCCCTAAATACCTCAGTGGAGTATTTAATGGAATCAGAAGAAACTCAATCGGAAAAAATATGTAGTTATTTTGAAAACATAGCTGAATCTTATATATTAAATAAAGATCTTTACTTAGGGGAACAATATGTAGAGAAGGCCTTTTACTATGCAGAAAAATAT
Organism: Clostridium malenominatum; assembly: GCF_039521365.1. Taxonomy (NCBI): domain Bacteria; kingdom Bacillati; phylum Bacillota; class Clostridia; order Eubacteriales; family Clostridiaceae; genus Clostridium; species Clostridium malenominatum. The sequence goes on along the minus strand of NZ_BAAACF010000003.1, from coordinate 17,044 downwards.
AATTTAGATTATAGAAAAGCTAGGATACTTTATTTAAGAGGAATCATATATATGTCCAAGGGTGAAATGACCATAGCTCAACAGTTTTTTTTATCTTCAAATGTAATTTTTATAAGAGAAAATAGATATGAAGAGATAATTAATACCTTTGTTAACTTGGGTAAAATAACCCTAAGTTTGAATGCTTATCATTCTTCTGCTAGCTATTTTCAACAGGCTGAAAAGGTTTATATTGATAATAATATAGGAAATGACTTTCTACTAGGCGAAATTTATTATAACATGGCAAACGTTCAATATCACCTGGAGAATACAGGAAAAGCAATTGATTATTCTTTTTTAGCAAAAGAAAAGTTTAAACAAATTGATGATAAAAAATCTTATGCTGCTACATTGCTATTATTAGCAGAGCAATATAATAAAAAAGGCGATATAGATAATGCTATAAAATATTCTAAAAAGACATTAAATTTATATAAAGATATAAACAATGAATCTTATATTGGTCAAATTGAAAATAATTTAGGAAAGCTATTCTATCAGTTTGATAATATAGAAGAATCCTTCATTCATTTAAATAAGGCCAAGGAAATTAGAAAAAATATAAAGGATTCTAAATTAATTGAAACCTTGGTTAACATATGCGAAAACTACATTAAATTAAGAGATTCTTTAAATGCTAAAAAAACCTTAGATGAAATCATGGATAATATGAAAGATGGAGATAATAATGCTTTAATTCAATATTATTTATTAAAGCATAGGGTTCATATGTTACAAGGAGATATAAAAGAGGCTGAAAGCAACTTGCTTCTCGCTTTAAACTTTGTAAAGAATATGGATTATTTAAAAGAAGCGGCTGAAATAGCTATACTTATAGGAAAGTTTTATATAGACTGCGGAAGAGAAATAGAAGCTGCTCAATATTTAAATTATGGAGTTGAGGTATTTAAGAAATTAGGCATATTAAAAGAGAGTTAAATGGATAGGTGAAGAATTATGGAGATACTTTCTACAGGGGAAAAGATTCGAAGAGCTAGAGTTTACAAAGGATATACCTTAAAATATTTATGTGAAGATAAATTATCTGTATCAAAGATGAGTTGCATTGAAAATGATAAAGTTATACCTGAAGATTGGATATTGGATTTTGTGGCAAAAAAGCTAGACTTAGATGTGGGATATTTAAAAGATGATGTAAAGAGTCAAATAAGAAAAAACTTAGAAAAATTGAAAAACTCAAAACGAAAAAATTATGAAGAAAAACTTATTTATAATTTTTCCTATGCAGAAGACTATAATTATTATGAAGAAGCTTTTCAAATAATGCACTTGATGTTTAGATATAACATTGAAATGAAAAGATATGAAAAACTTCAAGTTTTAATTTCAAAGTACTACGATATTTGCTTAAAATCTAAGTCCAATGAAAACCAGCTTATTTATTACATGGATATAGCAAAATACTTTTACCATTCAGAAGAATATATACAGGCTGCGGGATATTATAATACAGTAAAAGAAGAAGGCAAAAAAGTTGGAAACATGGAAATTGTAGCAAGAGCTATGATAAGAGAATGCTATTCCTATACCATGGCAAAGCAATACAAAGTGGCTTATGAAATAGGAAAAAAATTAATGGAGTTAATAGATGTTTTTAAGGACGAGTTAAAAAAAGCAGAAGCTTACTATATAATGGCATTACTTTCTCTTAGAAATAACAAAGAAGAATTCTCTCATTATGAGAAAGAAGCCTATAGATTATACGGAGATAATAAGGTTAGAATTGCCGATGCAATATTTAGCTACGCTGAAGCTATGCTTGACTTAGATATGAAGGATCAAGGTATAGAATATATAAAAAAGGGATTAACTTACTATGAAGAAGAAAAGGGAGAAGGATTTGTTCAATATATGCTTAAAGCTGTAGAAGAACTTATAAAAAATAATGTAATAGAAGAAGCTGAAAGCATAAGCGATGAAGCGATAAATTATTCAATAAATTTAAAGGATATGAAATACATAGAAAAGGCTTATTATTTAAAAGCTCTAATACTTGGTAAAAAAGGAGAACTTTCTTCAAAGGAAATGTATATGAATCTAGCTTTAGACTCACTTATGAAGTTTGGTAGCAAGAGACAAATATTAGATAGATACATGGAAATGGGTTATATGTATTTTAAGTTAAAAAACATAAGTGATTCTATAAAATATTTCAATTTAGCCTTAAATTTAAATAAATATATATAAATAAGAAATAGAAGCCTATACTATAAAAAGTATAGGTTTTTTTATTTATTCAAGAGAAATTAGACTTTGACTTTCTTTGACCAATGGTGTATAAAAAAATTAAGAAGAAACAAGTATAGGAGGTATACTATGGATATTGAAAAATTAACATTAAAAGTGCAACAAACCATAAATGATTCTGGAGCAATAGCTATAAAACATAATCATCAACAAATTGATATAATTCACTTGTTTGCATCCTTAATTATGCAAGAAGATGGCTTGATACCTAATATATTTACTAAAATGGGAGTAAATATTAGAAGCCTTAGGGAAGAAATTACTAGAGAACTTGATAAAATGCCAAAGGTTTTAGGGGAAGGAGCCCAAACTGGAGGAGTATATGCCACAAGGAGATTTGAAGAAGTTTTTATAAAAGCAGAGGAAATCTCTAAAAAATTTGGAGACTCTTATATAAGTGTAGAACACGTGGCACTTGCTATTATGGATATTGATAAGAAGGGCGAAGTGGGAAATATTCTAAAAAAATTTAACGTAAATAAGGAGGGATTTTTAACGGCTCTATCATCTGTAAGGGGAAACCAAAGGGTGGATTCTCAAGATCCAGAAGGCACCTATGAAGCTTTGGTCAAATACGGAAGAAATTTAACTGATGATGCTAAAAACCATAAAATTGATCCAATCATAGGGAGAGATGAAGAGATAAGAAGGGTTATAAGAATACTATCAAGAAGAACTAAAAATAATCCAGTACTAATCGGTGAACCTGGAGTAGGTAAAACAGCTATAGTAGAAGGACTAGCTTTAAGAATTATAAGAGGTGATGTACCTGAGGGTATAAAAAATAAAACTATATTTTCACTAGATATGGGAGCACTAATCGCAGGTGCAAAGTATAGAGGAGAATTTGAAGAAAGATTAAAAGCTGTATTAAAAGAGGTGGAAAGAAGCGAAGGAAAAATAATATTATTTATTGATGAAATACACACCATAGTAGGGGCTGGAAAAACAGAAGGAGCCATGGACGCTGGAAATCTTATTAAACCTATGCTTGCTCGTGGAGAATTACATTGTATTGGAGCCACAACCTTTGATGAATACAGAAAATATATAGAAAAAGATAAGGCATTAGAGAGAAGATTTCAGCCAGTAGTGGTAGAAGAACCTACAGTGGAAGATAGTATATCAATACTTAGAGGGTTAAAAGAAAGATTTGAAATTCACCACGGTATAAGAATACATGATTCAGCAATTGTTGCAGCTGCAAAGCTTTCTAATAGATATATAACAGATAGATATCTTCCAGATAAAGCTATAGATTTAATCGATGAAGCAGGAGCAATGATAAGATCTGAAATTGATAGCCTTCCAACGGAATTAGATATTGTAAAAAGAAGAATATTTCAATTAGAGATAGAAAAAGAAGCTTTATCTAAGGAGAAAGACATAGTTTCTTTAGAAAGATTAAACGCCTTAGAAAAGGAGCTTAGTAACTTAAAAGAAAAAGATAAGGAAATGACCTCTAAATATAATAAGGAAAAAGAGCAAATCACTGGAGTTAGAAATTTAAAAGAGAAATTAGACAATGTAAGAGGAGAATTAGAGAAGGCTGAAAGAGCTTATGATTTAAATAAGGTTGCAGAGCTAAAATATGGAGTGATACCAAACATAGAGAGTGAGATAAAAGAAAAGGAAGGGGTAATATATGAAAATCAAGAAGGCAATATGTTAAAAGAAGAGGTTACAGAAAATGAAATAACTGAGATAATAGCTAAATGGACTGGAATACCTGTTGCAAAACTTATGGAGGGTGAAAAGGAAAAGTTATTAAGATTAGAAGATGAACTAAGCAAAAGAGTTATAGGGCAAGAAGAAGCGGTAAGTGCAGTATCTAATGCAGTAATAAGAGCAAGGGCAGGGATGAAGGACCCTAAAAAACCAATAGGTTCTTTTATTTTTTTAGGTCCTACAGGTGTAGGTAAAACTGAACTTGCAAAAACTTTGGCAAGAACACTATTTGATAGTGAAGAAAGTATAATAAGAATTGATATGTCTGAGTACATGGAAAAGTATTCAGTATCTAGATTAATTGGAGCTCCTCCAGGATATGTAGGATATGAGGAAGGGGGACAATTAACAGAAGCGGTTAGAAGAAAGCCATATTCTGTAATACTTTTTGATGAAATAGAAAAAGCTCATGAAGATGTATTCAATGTTTTTCTTCAGATATTAGATGACGGAAGACTTACAGATAATAAAGGAAAAACTGTAGATTTTAAAAACTGCATAATTATAATGACATCTAATATTGGAAGTATACATTTACTAGAAAACAATAAAGATAGAGTTATGCAAGAGTTAAAGGGTAGATTTAAGCCAGAGTTTTTAAATAGACTTGATGATATCATTATGTTTAAACCTTTAACTAAAGATGAAATTACTAAAATTATTGATATTTTCCTAGTAAGCATTGAGGGTAGATTAAAAGACAGGAATATAAGTTTGAGTGTTACAGAAAGAGGAAAAGAACTTATGGGTAAAGAAGGATACGATCCAATTTATGGAGCGAGACCTCTTAAAAGATATATTGAAAACACCTTAGAAACTCAGATAGCAAGAGAAATAATAAAAGGTACTATTACATCTGGTGATACTATAGTGGTAGATGCAAGAAATGAAAATATAATTATTGAAAAAACTAAATAGCTTCCTTCAATTGGTAAGCATGAATGAGGAAATAGAGGATAATCTATATAGTAAAGAAACATTATTTTAAAAGAAGGTGACTTTATGAAAAAGAGACTTTATTTCCTCATTTTTATATTTATTCTATCATTAATTTTAAAAACGGGAATTAGTCAAGTGAAAGCTGCAAATAATAATAAAGAAAAAGTTGTGTTTTTAACCTTTGATGATGGACCGTCCCCCAATAATACTCCTAAAATATTAAAAATACTTAAAGAAAATGGAGTTAAGGCTTCTTTTTTTGTTATTGGAGCTTTAGGAGAAAATAATCCACAAATAATTAAAAAAATGTATAGTGAAGGCATGACTATACTTCCACATACATATAGTCACGATTATAAAGCAATGTATAGTAGCGTGGATAATTATTTTCAAGACTTGGATAAATGTATTAAAGTTATAAACAATTTGACGGGGAAAGATTACTATACCTATACTAGGCTACCAGGAGGTTCCGATAACCAGGTTTCTAATGGTGAAATACTAAGAACCATTAGGAATAAGCTTAATGCTAAAGGTGTGGATTATATAGATTGGAACGTATCTTCTGGAGACGCTGAGGGGGAAACAGTTGCAGTTAATGTGTTAAATCATAATATAAAAAATGGATGCAACAATACAAACTTAGCAGTTATTTTAATGCACGACAGTTATTATAAAAGTACCACAGTAGAATCTTTAGATAGTATAATAAAAGATCTTAAAGCTAAGGGATATACATTTAAAACTTTAGAAGAAATGACTAATTCTGAAAGAAGAACAATGATAAGAATGGGAATAGTTAATAGAAGATAGCCGACAAGCTTAGCTTTGTTGGTTATTTATATAATTTTAGTACAAGTTTTAATAATATAAGAAATATTGAAAAATTTAGTGAAGAATTATACAATATATTTTGGTGGCATAAATCACCAATTTAGCATTATGTGATATACAACTTAATGAAAGCATTAGTAAGGAAATGATTTATTAAATTTATACAATAATTAAAACCTATAATACTTAAGGAGGGGGGAAGGATATGGAAAGGAGGTGAATATATTGAGTAATGTAAATAAAGAAATAAATTATCTTTTAGAAAGTTGCTGCTCTGGAATAATAAAGAAAATTAGTGGAAAAGGACCAGAAAGGACAAGGGTTGACATTAAAGGTAATTATGTTACAATTGAGATTAGGGGTATATTGTCGGAAATAGAAAAAGCTGTATTAAATCATGAAAATAATTATAAAAGGGTAGAGTATTTTAGGCAAGGATTAGTACCGATTTTGACAGAAGAAATACTAAAGCAGGTATGCATAATTTTATGTAAAGAATTAATTATTATTTCTGATGAAGAAAATATCTTAGACAATTCAAAAGTAATAGTGTTAAAAATTATATAATTGGTTAAGCTAATGGAGGGGTAATTATGGAAAACTTTATCCAAAAGTGAGCCAGTGCTAATGTAAACAATACATTGTACTGGCTCATTTTATTTTGACATTTTTTTCAATAAAAGACCTCATATTGTAATAAGTATAAATACTTACAATAGTTAAGTGAAAAATTTAATTATATAATAAATTGACGAAAAGAGGTAGCAACAAATTATGGAGTACTATTTAAAAAATATAGACAATGGGAGTATATTAGAAAATTTAAAGAATTCTATAGTAAAAGAAGAGCTTAAAGTGTATTATCAGCCTCGAATTAATATTTTAAATGAATCAATTATAGGGATGGAAGCATTATTAAGATGGAATAATATCTCGCCATCTAAAGTAATAGCTTTAGCTGAGCAGTCAAATTTAATATACGAAATAAGTGATTATGTAACGAAAATAGCCTGTGAAGAAACAAGTTTATGGAATTTAAAGAAAGGTAAAAACTTGATACTTAGTGTAAATATATCAGCTAAACAATTTGAAAATAGAAATTTTATTTTTTGGCTTACTGATATATTATATGAAACGGGATTCAATCCAGAACAGCTAGAAATTGAAATTACTGAAAATATTGCTGTAAGAAATATTGAGAGGACGGTAGAGATATTAAGAGAGTTAAAAGCTCTTGGAATAAAAATAGCTTTAGACGATTTCGGAACAGGATATTCATCTTTTAAATATTTAAACAAACTGCCAATAGATATAATTAAGATTGATAAATCTTTTGTGGACGGAATTACTTTAGATAAGAAGCAAGAAATAATAGTATCAAAAATTATTGAAATGGCCCATTGTTTAAATTTGAAAGTTATTGCAGAAGGAGTTGAACTATTTGAGCAATTTCAAATGCTAAAAAAGCTTAACTGCGATGAGGCTCAAGGATTTTATTTTAGCAAACCTCTAAGAAGTAGTGAATTTGAAAAATTAATAATTTAACAGTGACTTAAAAAAATGATTTCCATGGGGATGTAAAAAATATGATTTTTAATGAATGTTATTTTATTTTAGTGTGTACAGGCTTTAGAATATATAGTTACATAGATGCAATAAAAATATTTATAGGATAAAAAATAAAAGGGCCAGATATTATCTGGTCCTTAATCATTTTTCTTTATTATATAATCTTTAGCTTTTAACTCTAAAGAGTCATCTAAAGGAGAGAGTTCTATATCTTTACCATATTTATTTTCTAAGGAGATTTTTAAAAGTCTATCTGCCAGTTCTGGATTTTTGGAAAGTAAGCATCCATGAAAATATGTACCAAAGGTGTTTTTATAAACACAGCCTTCATAGCCATCTTCTCCATTGTTGCCAAAACCTCTAATTACTCTACCTAAAGGTTTTAAGTCTCCTATATAAGTTCTTCCAGAGTGATTTTCAAAGCCCACATAGGTTTCGGAAAAATCTTCATTTATTATTACGGTGTTTCCTATAAAGCGGCCAATGCCACTGTCTGTATATATAGGAAGAATATCTAGTCCTTCAAGCCTTTCTCCTTCAGCAGTGGTATAGTATTTACCTAATAACTGATATCCTGCACATATAGAAAGCATTACCTTACCACTTTCGATATATTCTTTTATGGCTTCTTTTTTATTTTCCATTAAGTCTTTAGAAACTATGGATTGCTCGCAATCTTGCCCTCCACCAAAAAGCACTATGTCGTAATTCTCACCATTAAACTCTTCATTTATAGATAGGTTTACTATATTTGTTTTAATACCTCTTTTTTCTAATCTGTACTTTAATATATGCACATTACCAATGTCTCCATAAACATTTAGGAGGTCAGGGTATAGGTGACAAATATTAATTTCCATAAAATACCCCTCCTTTTACCAAAGTTTTTCTATATAATTTTTACTATGAAGATATTTTCTAAAGTTAATCATAGCGGTATAGGTTGCAAGAATATACACTACATCGCTTTCGCAAAGTTTAATTTCCTCTAATAACTTATCATAACTTTCGCATAGGGTGAATTTTTCTTCTTCAAGACCACTAACCTTTAATCTTACAGCCATATCATATAATCTATCGCCGGAAATCATAAACTTTTCTACATCTAAAGAAGAAAGCTTTTCAAACTTTACATCCCATATCCAGGAAATATCCCTTCCATCTGCGTAGTTATCATTTAGCATAAGGGCTAAATTTATATTTCTAGAATCCAGTGCAACGGTACTTAATGCTTGGTCGTAACCAGCGGGATTTTTCACTAAAATTATTTTCACTTCTTTATTTTCAATTTTAATTTCTTCTTGTCTTCCAAAGCTACTTTTTTGCTTTCTTAAGGCATCAAATAGTATGTTTTTATCTAGTCCTAAAACTTTTCCTATGGAATAAGCGCAAAGGCTATTATATATATTATAAACCCCAGGTTGGTTTATGTATAATTCCTCTCCATTTATTAAGACCATTGAGCCTTCACGAGAAAGCTCCTTTATTTCATCTACTTTATAGTCTAAGTCAGGTCTTTTATAACCGCAACTTTCACACTTATAGTCGCCAAGATGATTATAAGTAATGAAATTATAAGTATATGGATTTTTACATTTTTTGCAAAACTTAGAGTCTGCATTATTATCTAAGTTATCTCCATTTTCTAGTCCGTAATTAAGTCCATAATAAACCTTTCTATTTGGTGCTGGAATATCTCCTAAAGAAGATTCGTCTCCATTTAAAACCAATGTAGAGAAGGGGGACTTCTCTACTCCCTCTAATATTTTTAAAAGAGTAGTGTGAACTTCGCCATATCTATCTAATTGATCTCTAAATAAATTTGTAATGGTAATTACTTCAGGAGATATAAACTCAGTAACTAACTTTACGTTTGCTTCGTCAATTTCAATTACGGCATATTGTTCGCCATTATAACTATGATTAAATTTATAGTTTTCTACAAAACATGCCACAATACCGGGAAGCATGTTGGCGCCAGTGTGATTAGTGATAACCCTTTTTCCGCTATCTTTTAACATGCTATAGACCATACTTGTAGTGGTAGTTTTGCCGTTAGTTCCTGTAATAAGAATTACCTTATATTCTTTTCCAAGTGTTTTTAATATACTTTTATTTAGCTTTAAAGCTACTTTTCCCGGGAAATTAGATCCTCCTTTAAAAAAGGTTTTTGAAAGCTTCATAACAATTTTTGAAGCTATTACACTTATGTAAAACCTAATATTAATTTTAAACACACCCTTTATTTAAGATTTAGGATTTAACATTAATCTCACATTACTTCATTATAATACAAAATATCAAAAAACTCATCAGAAATGTTAAAACCAGCATTCTTTGATAAATTATTTAACTTCTTTAGAAGTCTAGTTTTACTATCTCCAGTCATAGGTGTAGGTTGGTAATCGTTAATATAGTCTACAGAAGATATGCTAGTTGGAATAACTCTTATCCCGTAGGACTCAGGTTTTCCGTTTTTAAATTTATATTTTACTTGAAGAATAAAAGTGTCTTTATCCCTTGGGTTAAAATTCCCACCAAAGCAAAAGTTGCCTAAGCTATAAGCAATAATTTTTCCTTTATACTGTTCTATACCTTGAATTACATGAGGGTGATGACCAACTATTAAATCTGCACCTTTATCTATAGCAAAGCGAGCCAAGTTTTCCTGGGAGCCTACAGGGTAGTAGCTGTTTTCCACTCCCCAGTGAAAATTTATTATAGCAATTCGCCCTTCGTCTTTTAGTTTTTTAATATCCTTTTCTACCTTGTTTCTAAATTCAGGATAATCATTATACCCCATATATCCCAAAAATCCTAATTTAGCTCCTTTTACCTCTGTAGTCCAAACATTGCCTTCGCCAAAATAATTAACATTGACATTCTTTAATGACTGCAAAGTATCCTTAAAACCTTGCTGCCTATAATCGTAAATGTGGTTGTTAGATATATTTACTCCTTCTATATATCCTAAAGGAAGAGACTTTGCATATTCTGGATCTGCTTTAAAGTTAAACTGTTTAACCTCTCTTGAGGTTGCGTTAGTAAATGTAGTTTCTAAATTTACTACTGAAATATCATCTTCTTTAAATATTGGAGCTACTCCTTTGAAAAAGTATGAAAAGTCATTATTGTTATTTTTAAGCACATAAGGAAGACTATTTGCAAAGGCGAAGTTACTATCATGACCAATAGTAGAATCCCCAGCAAAGCTAAGCAGAACCTCTGAATAAATATCCTCTTTAACCTCTTCTTTAATTTCTTCTTTCTCTTCCTTTGAAGTGGAAACTTGCTTATCTTCCTCTGCAACAGGAGTATCTGCATTAGAATAATACATAATAAAGGAAACAATTCCAGTAATAACAAGCATTCCTAATATTAAAAAGGTAAACAATAATTTTGAAGTTTTCTTTTTACCCATAAATTCCTCCTAAGTCTAAATCATTCTTTAAATAAAATAATAATGTATTTTTTTCTCTCTGTCACTATAAAATACATTATAATCCTGTGGCATTTTTTGAGTATATTTGATAAAATCATTATATGTAAGAATAAATGTAATCTTATAATTGGGAGGATTGTTATGAATAATACTGAAACCCCTATGGATTTGATGAATTTGGCTAAAAAAAATAAAAAGGTTTTAGCAGGAATTTTGTCGTGTATTTTAATATTTAGTATATTTTTTTATGTAAATAAAACTGAAAAAGCTAAATTTAGTATAGCAACTAATAAGGCAGAGCAATTTTATTATAGTGGAGAGTTCGAAAAAGCAATAGAAGAATTCAATAAACTTTATGAAAAGGATAAATCTTCTTTGTGGAAGGCTAAAATTGCACAGATTTACTCTGTTACAGGGGAAATGGACAAGTCTAATGAATATTTAAAAGAAGTAGGAGAACTAAAGGGTAAGGACCCAGAGGTGATAAATCTTACGATTTTTACCGAATATATGAATAAAGATTTTAAAAAAGCCTTGAAACATGGAGAAGAGGCTTTAAAAAATAATTCTCAAGATAAAGAACTTATAAAAATAATGTTTGCAGTATATATGGCTAATGATAGTTATGATAAAGCAAAGGAAATTTTATCTTCCTATCCTGTAGATACAAAATCTTCCTATGATATGGCGGAATACAGTAGAATGTTAATGCTTATGGGAGATAAGGAAAAGGGATTTGAAACCTTAAGAAAAGCTTGGGATATTGATAAAGATGAATTTAAAATTTACGATGTTCTAGTTCAAATTGCCCTTTACGACAAGGATACTTTATTAGAAGATATACATAATCTTTCCACAAAAAATCCTGAGGACTTAGCTTATAAAATGTGGTCTGCTAAAATTTATTCTATGAGTAAATATACTGTAGCTCAGGCATCATCTATAATGGAAAGTTTAAAGGATAAAGACATTGGGGAAATTGCAAGGGCTGTAATTGAAGGAACTATTCAACAAAACTTAGATAAGGATGCTGAAGCAGAAAAAATAGTAAATGACCTTTTGATTGCTCATAAAGGAGATTATAGAGTTCTTCATAATGCAGCGTGGTATTATTTAAATAAGGATAATTTAGAGAAAGCAGAAGATTACGCTAAACAGTCTTTATATAAAAATCAAGAGTATCCGGATAATTATGCTTTCTTAATGCCTCAGATATTGAGGAAAAAAGGAAAAACCATTGAATCAGAACCTTATTTTAGAGCTGCTATGTTTATGGAACCTTATAATTATAATATAATGATTACAATAGCAAACCATTATTGGAATGCTGATAATGATGATAAAGCAATGGAATACTTTAAATTTGCAGAAATAGTTAAGCCTGAAGATGCAGAAATAAAATATAATATGGCCATTATTCATTTATCAAATAAAGAAGATGATAAGGCTATAGAGATTTTAAAACAAGCTATAAAGATTAAAAATGATGTGCCAAAGTACCATAGAACATTGGGTACAGTATATTATTTAAATGGAAAAACAAAAGATGCTATAGCAGAAATCAGGTTTGCTTATGAAGCTGATAAAAATGATGCATTAACTTTAAATAATGCGGGATGTTACTATATAACTATACCTTCGGATATTCAAAGGGGAGTATATAATTTACAGGCTGCAGTTAAAGCTATTACAAACGACATGGATGAGTATACAAAAAAGACTATAAAGGACAACTATGATAAGGCCAAAAAGCTTTATGATAGTTATACAAAATCTAAGGCAAATACTAAGCTTAAGGTGCCAGATTTAATTATGTTCTATTAGGATAAATTTATAGGGAATTTTGCATTGCAAAATTCCTTTTACTTTTCCGTAGTTATTTCGATATAATATATATACATAAATTTATTAAGAGGGGGTTTGTTTTATGAAAAAACTCTTTAAGTATATAGCGATTGCACTATTAATCGCTCTTACGTCTGCTTTAGCAGGGTGTAATGGTAAAAATAGTGATAAAGGCGTTTTTATTACAAAGTGGGATAATTATTATGAAGGAAGTAATATCATATTTTATTATGAAAGTGAAGACAATCCAAATCTTCAAAGGCTAAAGAATAAGTATGACTTAGATGAAGTGGTTAAAGATAGTAAAGATGATTTTGAGAAAGCAATAAAGCTCATGAATTGGGTTAGTAACAAAATGAAATATAGCAAAAGTAGTTTAAGTACAAAAACAGATGCATTAACCTTACTGCAACAGGCTGAAAATAAAAATAGTTTATCTGATAAGGATTATGCTATAGTTTATAGTCAAAGTGCCTCATCCTTAGGGATGTTTGCAAGAAGGGGAGAATTTAGAATAGAAAATAGCCAACAGGATGGAGAAAAGTCTTACTATAAAGTATGTGAGATTTGGAGTGATAAATACAGCAAATGGATTATGCTAGATGTAGTTAATAATAGTTATATAGAAAGTAATGGAATTCCTCTAAGTGCTATTGAGGTATTGAACTCGGGGCTTAGTGGAGTTAATACTATGGGAATAAAAAACATTGAAAAGTACATAAAGAAGCTAAAGCCATATTTATATTCATATTCTATAGAAATTGATAATAATATATATGGTGTTCCTAAAAGCAACTCTTTTATTACCTATAGCAAGGATGATTTGCCTGAAATAAGAATAGAAGGAAATATTATAAGACCTACTATATTTGTAAAAAAAGATACTTTATTTAACAAGTCTCCAAGATTGGTACAACAAGAACAAAATGCAGAGAAGGATAAGGTAGCTACTTTGATTTTTACAAGGAAAACCAGTGAAGATAAAAAGCCTAATAATGATGAAATTGTTATTAATGGTGCAGTGTTTAAGGATAGTTCTAATATTGAAGAATATTATATAAGTATTGACAATAAGCCTTGGATGGAAGTTAAAAGCTTTTTTACCCTAAGTTTAAAAGAAGGAAATAATAATATAAGATTTTCAAATGATGGAAAAAAAGTAATAAGAGAAGTTAACATGGAATATAAAAAGTAGTATAATTAATGGTAATTTAATAAGAGAGCGAGTGAAGTCTAGTGTTATTGATATTTAAAGCTATCATTATTGCAATTGTGGAGGGATTAACGGAATTTGTACCGGTTTCTTCTACTGGCCATATGATTCTTGTAGGACATTTTATAGGATTTACAGGTAGTTTTGCGAATTTATTTCAAATAGTAATTCAATTAGGAGCTATACTTGCTGTAGTGGTAGTTTATTGGGATAAGCTTTGGGAAAGTGTAAAAGGGGTATTTAAATTAGAGGCAAAAGATTTGAGATTTTGGATAAACATAGTGGTGGCTGCTATACCTGCAGCGGTATTAGGATTTTTATTTGATGATTTTATAGATGAAAAACTATTTAATCCAATTACTGTGGCCGCGGCTTTACTTGTAGGTGGGATTTTAATGATTCTAGTTGAAAATAAGTATAGAAGAAAAAGTACAACTAGAACCGTAGATAGAATTAAGTTAAGACAATCATTATTTGTAGGATTATTTCAATGCTTAGCTCTATGGCCAGGTATGTCCAGATCTGCTTCTACAATAATGGGAGGATGGATTGCAGGTTTATCCCCTGTAGTTGCCGCAGAGTTTTCTTTTTTCTTAGCGATACCTATGATGGTAGGAGCTTCAGGATTAAAGTTATTCAAGAGTGGACTAGTCATGTCTAATATAGAAATAATTACATTATGCATAGGTTTCGTTGTAGCTTTTGTAGTTTCACTAGTAGTAATAGAGAGATTTATAAAGTTTCTTCAGAAAAAACCAATGAGGGTATTTGCTGTTTATAGAATTGTAATAGGAACAGTGCTTTTGATTTTAGCTTTATTTAAAGTTGTAGTCATATAGATAATAAGTAGAATATGATTAAAAAAAGTTTAAGTGTTTAATAGTTATATATTAAATACTTAAACTTTTTTATTATATTGTGGAATTTATTGTAATAAAACATATTATATAATATAAAAACTCTTAAGGAGGAAGGTAAGTGAAAGATGGCGATATATTAATTAAGGGTTTGACACCTTCAAAAGAGGTATTAAAAAACTTAAGAAATATTCCACATTCAAGTTTAGTCCATAATAATACCCTTAAATTATCTTATATACCTTATGAGATATCAAAGATATTAAGCATAAACGTAGGTATTAGTATAAAAACATTTAAGAAAACAAAGTTAAAAAAAGGATGTAAAGTAAATATTATAGGATTTAGAAATATAGACATTGATTATGTTGCAGAAGAATCAAAGGATAAAGTTCATCAGTTAAATTATAAAATACCCTTCTCTACAGAGATATACTATGGATACGATAGAGGTGATGTTAAAGGAGTATATGTGCCAGTGGATAAATTGTATTATAAAATAGTAAATCCTAAAGAAGTAATGGTGATAACAAGAGCTTATATAGCACCATTATGTGGATAGTGTTAACAAAAGAAAATTCTTTGCATAAAATAGTATTGAATTTTTAGTAATTTTATATAGAAAGGAGTAAAAAATGAAAATTAATGATATAGAGATATCAGGGATTATTACTCAGGAGGAACTAAGTAATTATAATTTGGAATATCCTCGTAAAGAACTAAGTGAAACTTTTGGTATAGATTTTTCGGAAGAAATGGCTACAATAGACATTCCATTGCAAGTTTTCTTTGATGCTAAGGTTGTAGAAAGCAAATCTATATCTACACAAGGGCAAAATAAAGTTTTTATTCATGGGATAATAACAACAAAACTGGTATATGTAGCAGATGAAACTACTAAGCCTATTAAAACAGTAGAGTTTTATAAGCACTTTTCATGCTTTTTTCCAATAGGGGATGGCAAGAGTGAGGAAATAAACACTAGAGTTTTTATTGAAGATGTTATTATAACTCAAAACAGTAACAGAGGTTTTTATATTTCACTTTTACTACTTGCATGCCCTGTTTATAGTAGGGATGTTGATAAACATAAAGATATAGAAATTTTACCTAAAAGAGAAAAGCTAAATAAAGTTGAAGAGCCCAAAAACATAAGTAAGGCGGTTAGAAATAAAGATGTGGATGTAGAAATTGAATATGACATGAATATGACAGGACAATATTTTGAATCAGATTGGAAATAATATTAACAATTTTACACTACTCTTAATATAATACAGTACAAACAATATTTTAAGAAAGTGGTGGTGATTGTAATTGAGTAAAACAGATAATTACAAAGAAAATAAAGATATAGATAGAAGCATAGGATTATCAAGCTTTTTTGATAATGATAGATCTTTAGCTTGTACAAATGTGAGATTTAATGCCTGCCAAATTTGCAAAACTGTTGAGTTAGACCCAAGTCTTGCTGATGTATCTAGATTATTAAGAGTAAGAATAAGATTAGTGAATGTTTGCCCTGGAAAAGAAGTAACCTTAGGATGTATTGTAACAGATACAAGTGGAAATCCGTTGGTTTACAAATCAGATACCTTTATAGCTACTAGGGATAGAGGCAGAGTAATAGAAGACGATAGCATAATTGTTGATGACATGAAGGATTGTAATTGTGGACCTTCTGGAGTTTGTATAGATGTAACAAGAGTATTTACTTTCCTACTTCCAGAGAGTAATTTATGCTCACCATTAGATTGTAATGTAAGGGTAATAGCTAATTATACTTCTCCAGGTTGCTAAAATAAGATTTGTTAGATTAACTAAAAATATAATAATTAATTAGAGAATAAAAAGAAGCTAAAATCAATGAAAAAGTTGATTTTAGCTTCTTTTTAATTAGAAAACTTGTAATTATTATAAATACTTATCCTAGTGTATCCACTTGCGAAAAATAAAGAAAAACATTGAAAACTTTAGATATATGATGCTAATTTTAAATAAATAATATTAATAGCATAATCTAGAGAGGTTAATGTGATACAATAACTCATGTCCTCAAGAAACAAAGAAAACAATAAAGATTGAGAGGACAAAAGTTCTTCAAGATAAATTAAAAAAACTTGTTGACAAAGATAAATAGAAATGATAATATAAGAAAGTCGCAAATGCGACATGGTCTTTGAAAATTAAACAGAGTACATTAAGCCAGTCGATTCTTTTAAGAATCAAAATAATGGATGATAATATATCATCTTGAGCAAAAGGTCAACTTTAAAATTGAGAGTTTGATCCTGGCTCAGGACGAAC
>NZ_BAAACF010000002.1:0-159437 GCF_039521365.1 Clostridium malenominatum | reverse complement strand
CCATTATTTTGATTCTTTAAAGAATCGACTGGCTTAATGTACTCTGTTTAATTTTCAAAGACCATGTCGCATTTGCGACTATTTTATGTTATCACTTTAAATCTAAATTGTCAATGCTTTTTTTATGTTTTAAGTGATATTTTATTTTTGCTTGCCGCTTTCTTTTAGCGACAAAAGTTATTTTATCAAATTTATTATATATTATATCTTTAAATTATTATTTTATTCTAAGTTAATTTAAAAAATACTTTAAATATCTCACTATTTCTTAATATATCTCATGAAGATACACTAGACTAAGTTGACTTTATTTATAGGTAAAAATAAAGGTTATTCTTATTTAATTGATTTTTTAAATAAGAAATAACCTTTATTACTCTTCTATTCTTCTATATTTGTATCTTCATCTATGTCCTGTAGTAATTCATCTTCTGCATTCTCTTCAAACTCTATTATGTTATCATCTATGTTCTGAACATCCTCTAATACTTCTTTATCATTATCGTTAGTATCACTATTATTATTGTCTATCTTTTCATCTTCAGTATTTATCTTTGCAATTGCTAATATTTTTTCATCTTTATCAGTCTTCATTAAAGTTACACCCATAGCATTTCTACTAGTTACACTTACATCTGATACACATATTCTTATAGCTGTATTGCTACTATTTATTAACATCAGTTCGTCAGTAGCTTTAACTACTCTAGCTGCTGCCAGGTTTCCTGTCTTTTCTGTTACTTTATATGTTAACATACCCTTTCCACCTCTATTTTGTAGGGTGTATTCAGAAACAGGGGTTCTTTTACCAAATCCATTTTCACTTACTACTAAAATTTCTTCATCTTCTACAATTATATCCATACTAACAGCAATATCACCGTCTCTTAGACTTATTGCTTTTACTCCTGAAGCAGTTCTTCCCATAGGTCTTATATCTTTTTCACTAAACCTTATTGAATAACCATTTTGAGTAACTATGAATATTTCTGCATCTCCTCTTGTTATCTTAACCTTTAGTAGTTGATCTCCTTCTCTTAAAGTAATAGCATTTAATCCATTTTTTCTAATAGATAAATATTCACTTATAGGTGTTTTCTTAATAATTCCACCTTTAGTAGCTATTATTAAATATCCTTCATTTACTTTTTCTTTCATTGCTATTACTTCTATTATACTTTCATTTGGATTTAATGGTATTAAATTTATTACATTAGTACCCTTTGCTGTTCTTCCAGCATCAGGTAATTCATAAGTTTTAAGTGTATATACTCTTCCCGTATTAGTGAAGAATAAAAGGTCACTATGAGTTGATGTAATAAATACTCTCTTAATAAAGTCATCTTCTTTGGTTGTAGCAGCCTGTATACCCTTACCACCTCTTCTTTGTGATGAGTATGCATCTGCAGATATTCTTTTTATATATCCTGAATGAGTTAATGTTATTACAACATCTTCTTCTTCAATTAAATCTTCAATATTTATCTCATTAGTATTTTTTTGTATTACTGTTCTTCTTTCGTCGCCATATTTATTCTTTATTTCATTTAATTCATCTCTTATAATACTTAGAACTAAGTCGTCATTTTCTAGTATTTCTCTTAAATGAGCTATAGTCTTAACTAATTCATTATATTCTTCTTCTATTTTTTCTCTTTCCAAGCCTGTTAATCTTTGAAGTCTCATGTCTAGTATAGCCTGAGCTTGTTTTTCAGTGAGGCCAAATTTACTCATTAATCCATTTCTTGCTTCTTCCGTATTTTTGGAAGCTCTTATTAAATTTATAACTTGATCTATATGATCTAATGCAATTCTAAGTCCTTCCAAAATATGAGCACGTGCTAATGCTTTATCTAGTTCAAACTGAGTTCTTCTTCTTATTACTTGCTTTTGATAATCTAAGTAATAAACAAGCATTTGCTTTAGATTTAAAACTTGAGGTTCATTATCTACTAGAGATAACATTATTATTCCAAAAGTGTCTTGCATTTTTGTATGTTTATATAATTGATTTAACACAACATTAGGGTTAGAATCTCTTTTAATTTCTATAACAACTCTCATACCATCTCTGTCTGATTCATCTCTAATATCTGATATACCCTCTATTTTCTTATCCTTAACTAATTCAGCCATATTCTCTATAAGTTTAGCTTTATTTACTTGATAAGGTAATTCTGTAACTATAATTCTATGTCTATTCTTTTCTTCTTCTATATCAGCTTTTGCTCTTACTAAAACTTTACCTCTACCTGTTTCATAAGCTTCTCTTATTCCTTTAGTTCCAAGAATTATTCCCGCAGTCGGAAAGTCTGGCCCCTTTATTTTTGTCATAAGCTCAAGAATACTAACCTCTGAATTATCTATTAGCATATTTATGCCATCTATAACTTCCACTAAGTTATGTGGCGGTATATTGGTAGCCATACCTACCGCTATACCCGATGACCCATTAACTAAAAGATTTGGAAATCTTGATGGTATTACTACAGGTTCTTTTTCAGAGCCATCAAAGTTATCTATAAAATCAACAGTTTCTTTATTAATATCTCTTAACATTTCAACAGCAATCTTACTCATTTTGGCTTCTGTATATCTCATTGCCGCTGCAGAATCTCCGTCCACCGAACCAAAATTTCCATGGCCATCTACTAATGTATATCTGATTGAAAAATCTTGTGCCATTCTTACAAGTGCATCGTACACAGAGCTATCTCCATGTGGATGATATTTACCCAATACATCCCCAACTATTCTAGCACATTTTCTGTAAGATTTTTCTGGTGATAAACCTAATTCATACATAGAATATAGAATTCTTCTATGTACAGGCTTTAAACCATCTCTTACGTCTGGAAGAGCACGACCTACTATAACACTCATTGCATAATCGATATAACATTTTTTCATTTCTTGCTTTATATCAACTTCCAAAACTTTTCCTTCATTGTTGTTCATTCCACTTCACACCTTCCGCCTTTATATATCAAGATTCATAACTTTCTTAGCATTTTCTTGAATAAATTCCCTACGTGGTTCAACTTTATCCCCCATAAGAATAGTGAAGATTTCATCTGCAGCCATTGCATCCTCTACTGTAGCCCTTAATAAAATTCTATGCTCAGGATCCATTGTTGTTTCCCAAAGCTGTTCCGCATTCATTTCACCTAAACCTTTATATCTTTGTATTTGAATAGAGTTATCTCTTCCACCCATTTCTTCTAATAATTTTTCTAACTCTCTATCTGTATAAACATATTGATCTTTTTTATTTTTAGTTACTTTGTATAATGGCGGTTGTGCTATATATACATGACCTTTTTCAATCAACTCTCTCATATATCTATAGAAAAAAGTCAATAATAAAGTTCTTATATGAGCTCCATCAACGTCTGCATCTGTCATTATAATTATTCTATAATACCTAATCTTTTCCAAATCAAAATCCTTACCTATTCCTGCACCAAAAGCAGTTATCATAGATCTTATTGTTTCAGAATTAAGGATTTTATCTAACCTTTGTTTTTCAACATTCATAATTTTTCCACGTAATGGAAGTATAGCTTGGAATCTTCTATTTCTTCCTTGCTTTGCTGATCCTCCCGCGGAATCACCTTCTACTATATATATTTCACATTCCTTTGGATCTTTTGATGAGCAATCTGCTAATTTTCCAGGCAAAGCATTACTTTCGAGTACTGACTTTCTCCTTGTTAATTCTCTAGCCTTTCTTGCAGCTTCTCTTGCTCTAGATGCCATTAATCCTTTATCTATAATAATTTTTCCTACATTAGGATTTTCCTCAAGGAAATTACCCACACCTTCTCCTAATATGCTATCTACTATTCCTCTTACTTCAGTATTTCCAAGTTTTGTTTTAGTCTGTCCTTCAAATTGAGGATTAGTTAATTTTACTGATATTACAGCTGTTAATCCCTCTCTAATATCATCACCAGATAAATTCTTATCATTTTCTTTTAAATGTCCAAACTTTTTAGCATAATCATTTAATACTCTTGTTAAAGCATTTTTAAAGCCTACTAAATGAGTTCCACCTTCCATGGTATCAATATTATTTGCAAAAGCAAATATATTTTCATTATACCCGTCATTATATTGTAGTGCTATTTCAACAGTACAATCATCCTTCATACCTTCTATGTAAATTGGCTCTGAATGTAAAACTTCTTTATTTCTGTTTAAATACGAAACAAAGGATTTTATTCCCCCCTCATATAAAAACTCCTCTTTTTTATCCACTCTTTCATCATTTAAATTTATACTAATTCCCTTATTTAAGAAAGCCAATTCTCTTAACCTTTGAGCTAGAGTATCGTAATCAAAATCTAATTCCTCAAATATTTCAGCATCTGGCTTAAAATAAGTTTTAGTACCATGTTCCTCTGTTTCCCCAATTTTATCTAATCCAGTTACTGCCTTACCTTTTTCATAAATTTGTCTCCATAGAACTCCATCTCTTGCTACTTGTACTTCACAAACCTCTGAAAGAGCATTTACAACAGATGCACCTACTCCGTGAAGTCCTCCTGAAACTTTATATCCTTCTCCACCAAACTTTCCACCAGCATGTAATACTGTCATAATAACTTCAACTGTTGGTATATTCATTTTAGGGTGCATTCCTACAGGCATACCCCTACCATTATCTTGAACAGTTATAGAATTATCTTTATTAATAAAAACATCAATTTTATCACAATAACCTGCTAGAGCCTCATCTATACTATTATCTACTATTTCATAAACTAAATGATGAAGACCCCTTACACTAGTATTACCTATATACATTCCAGGTCTTTTTCTTACTGCTTCTAATCCTTCTAAAACCTGTATTTGACTTTCATCATAACTTTGTTGTTTTTTTTCTTCTAACATATTTATCCTCCTTAAATTTAAGGTTCATAGTATATTGATTGAGATCTTTTAGATAATGTTGCAGATGAAATAGGTGATAAATATATTTTACTTTTTTTATTTACCTCCGCTATTACAAAAGATTTAGGTTTTTCCTTAGTAATTCTTTCTACAAATCCATCTTCTTCAGCTAATCTCAAAAATTGCATAGTATCAGAACTATACATAGATTTTTCTATATCAAAAATTCCTATTATATCTTTTAAAGGAACAACTATATTTTCTCCTAAATGCAAAAACATAAAAATTTCCTCCTCTTACTATTTGTCATACTCAACACAATCTCCTCTTGTTACTTTGAATATCTTGCCACTATCATCTATATAATCTTCAATATTTTCCAAACCAGTACAAGTTATTATAGTTTGAATATCCTTTATGGAATTTAAAATATATTTTTGTCTTTTAGAATCTAACTCTGATAAAACATCGTCCAATAACAATATAGGATACTCCCCTGTTAGTTTTTTTATAATGTGGAGAGATGAGAATTTTATAGTTAAAATAGATGTTCTCTGCTGACCTTGTGAGCCAAAGCTTCTAACATCTATGCCATTTATCTTTATACTAAAATCATCTCTATGAGGGCCGATTGTAGTTATTCTTTTTTCAAAATCATTAAATCTATTTTTTACTAAAGAATTATAAAAGTTTTTTTCTAATTCTTTAGTTATTGGAATAGTAGATATATAATCAAACTTTATATTCTCTATTCCAGATGTTATGTCTTTGTGTATATCAAAACCTATAGAATTCATCTCTTCTAAATATTTAATTCTTTGACTTATTATATAAGCTCCATAGGTTGAAAGCTGATTATCATAAATATCTATTATACTCTTTGTATTTTCATCTATTTTTTTTAATAAAGTATTTCTTTCGTTTAAAACCTTATTGTATTGAACTAAATTATAATAATATTTTTCATTTAATTTACATAGTTCAATATCTAAAAACTTTCGTCTATAAGAAGGAGATTCTTTAATTATTTTTAAATCTTCTGGTGAAAACATAACTACATTGAGTATCTTAAATAGTTCATTGATTTTATTAATCTTGATGGTATTAACATTTATTCCTTTTTTTCCTTCTTTAAATATTTTTATTTCAACTTTTTTGTCTAGTCTATTGTTAATAACATAAAGTTGTATATAGGAATTTTCAGCGTTCCAATTGATCATTTCTTTATCTTTATTTGTTCTATGAGACCTACCTATACTTGAATAATAAATACTTTCTAAAATATTGGTTTTCCCTTGAGCATTATCTCCAATAAATACATTCACATTTTTACTAAGTTCTATATATAGTTTTTTATAATTTCTAAAATTAATTAACTGTAAATACTTAATATACATAAAAACACCTTTAATAAATATTATACCATAATATAAATATTCCACAAATTAGTATGCACAATGTATAAGAGATTATTTTTATCATACATTGTGCATATAAAAAGTTTAAACTATAATATAACATTCATTTTCTACTTCTATTTTATCACCTTTAGTAAGTTTTCGTCCTCTTCTAGTTTCAACTTCACCATTTACCTTTACAGCGCCTTCACTAATTATAAGTTTAGCATCCGAACCATTAACAACAAAACCTGACCATTTTAAAAATGCATCTAATTTGATAATTTCTGTGTTTATTTCTATATTTGTCATTTATTATTCTCCTAGTCTTAATTATTTAATAATCTAACTGGCAGTATTAAATAAGTACAATTATCCATCTCTTTATTTTTTATAATGCAAGGAGTAACGCTACTAGATAACTCCATTATTATTTCATCTTCTTCCATTATCTTGAGTACATCAATTAAGTATTTAGAGTTAAATGCAATTTGTAAAGACTGACCTTGCAATATTATATTAAATTCTTCCCTAACCATTCCTAATTGAGAATTTGAAGTTATTACCATATTATCTCCGTCTATTGTAAGCTTAATTAAACTAGTATTCCCATCCTTGGCCATAAGAGAAGCTCTTTCTATACAATTTAATAAATCCATTCTTTTTGCTATAACCTTTAAATTATAATCTTCAGGAATTATAGAGTTATATTTTATAAACTCTCCTTCTAGTAATCTAGATATTATTTTAGTTTCTCCAATACTAAATAATATATGGTTAGGTGTAAAAGTTATATTTACCAGATCCTCAGTGTCTTCTAATATTTTTGATACTTCATTTAATGTTTTTCCTGGAATAACTGCATTTATATCATTCTCGTTATCTATGTTTTCCGTTTTAAGTGCTAACCTATAGCCATCTAATGCTACTAAGTTTAATTTTTTATTTTTAATTTCAAATAAAACTCCAGTTAGTATAGGTCTTGTTTCTTCTTGAGCAATTGCAAATATTACGGCCCTTATCATACTTTTAAGCTTTTTTTGCGAAATCGAAAATATAATATTTTCATTTATCTTTGGTAACTCAGGAAAATCTGAAGCATTCATATGTATTAAATTAAATTTAGATTTTTGGCATATTATATCAATAGTATTATTTTCTTTTAGGGAAATTTCAATTTTATCATTAGGTAATTTTCTAATAATTTCTCCAAAAAGTTTAGAATCTACAACTATAGATCCTTCTTCTAAAATATCTGCATTTATATTAGTTTCAATACTTAAGTCTATATCAGAACCAGTAAATTTAATATTGTCTTTTTCAACATTAATTAAAATACCTTGAAGTATTTGCATTGTTGATTTTCCTGTGACAGCTTTTTGAGAAATTGATATTGCTTCGTTTAGTATATTTTTATCACAAATAAATTTCATAAAGGAAACCTCCAAACTTTAATTCACATAATAATTTTAAGTTATATATAGAGAAGATAATATAATTAAAACAGTAATAGTAGTAGTAGGGGCTGTGAGTTTGTTAGTAACCCCTAAAACCATTGAAAATAAAAGAAAGCTTATGAAAAATAACTGTGTATAAGTAAGAACAAATTCCTTAACGTTATCCACATTGTTCAAGTGAAAATAAATTATTTAAATAATCAACAGTATAACTTGATAATATTATAAACACCTGTTGATTATTTTTGATTAATTTTTTTAGTTAAGTCATTTACAGTGTTCTGAAGAGATTCATCTTCTTTTAAGCTTGTTGAAATTTTTTCATAAGCGTGTATTACAGTGGTATGGTCTCTACCACCAAATTCTTCACCTATTTTAGGTAAGGAAGTATCTGTAAGTTTTCTGCAAAGATACATTGCTATTTGTCTTGGGAAAGCTACATTTCTTGTTCTTCTTGCAGATTTGAAATCTTCTACTCTTAAGCTAAAATAACTTGATACTATATCTTGAATAAGTTCAATAGTTACTTGCTTTGATTGTTTATTAGAAATGATATCTTTTAAAGCTTCAGAGGCCAATTCAACACTAATTTCTTTATTAGTTAATGAAGAAAAAGCAACAATTCTAATTAATGCTCCTTCTAATTCACGTATATTAGATTTAATTTTAGTTGCTATATAGACCATTACTTCATTAGGTATATTTAAATGTTCTACATCAGCCTTCTTTTTTAGTATGGCCATTCTTGTTTCAAAGTCGGGGGCTTGTATATCAGCAATTAATCCCCATTCGAATCTTGAACGTAATCTATCCTCTAATGTAGGAATTTCTTTTGGTGGTCTATCACTAGATAATATAATTTGTTTATTTGCTTCATATAAAGCATTAAATGTATGGAAAAATTCTTCTTGAGTACGTTCCTTTCCAGCAATAAATTGAATATCGTCTATCATAAGGATATCTACGTTTCTATATTTATTTCTAAATTCAACGTTCTTATCATCTTTTATAGAATTTATTAATTCATTAGTAAATTTCTCAGAAGATACATATACTACTTTTGCCTTTGAATTATTTTGCAGTACATAGTGACCTATTGCGTGCATTAAGTGAGTCTTTCCTAGTCCAACTCCTCCATATATAAATAATGGATTGTAAGCTTTTGCAGGAGATTCAGCAACTGCGAGTGATGCAGCATGGGCGAATCTATTACTATTTCCTATGACAAATGAATCAAAAGTATATTTTGGATTTAGCATGGTAGACATTTCATCATTTACAACAACAGTAGCTCCTCGCTTTATCTCTGTAGTATCTTTTTTAATAACTTCAGAGCTAGCTGAAGTATCTTCGGATGAAATATAAAATTCAATATTATATTTTTTTGAAGTAATTAATTTTAATCCATTAGCTATTAAATCCTTATACCTACTACTAAGTATTCCTCTTGTAAAATCATTAGGAACTACTAAATAGAGAGTATTATTTTCTAGCTTTAATGGAGTAATACTTTTAATCCAAGTGTTAAAGCTTACTTCGGTAAGTTCACCCTTAATAATATTTAAGGTTTTTTCCCAAATATCATTTAATTGGATACTCATTTTTTATCCTCCAGTTCAAATTTATATTAATTAACAATTTATATACAGAAGTTTTTACATATTATAATTTCTTGACAATTGTTAATAAAAGTATTCACATGTTTATAATAAAGTTAATATAAAATGCAAAAAAATAATTATCTACAGATGTGAATAAAACATTTCAACATTATTAAAAAGGTAAATAATATTGAAAAAACAGCATAAAATATATACAAAATAAAGAGATAACAAGTTATCAACAAAGTTATTAACAGGTGTTGATAACTTTTAAGAAGAGTAAAGTTATCAACATGCCTTTTATAATAATATCAAAACATATAGGTGGTTTCAAGAAGTTATCCACAAAAAATATTATTAAATATTAACAATAGCCTTTTTCTTGACATTAAAGGGGCATGAATATATAATTTAATAGTGAATCTTTAAAGTTATTTGAAATGATAGTAAGATATTTGCTATATATTTATAATTAGTATAAAGGGGGTGCAGTGTAGATGTTTATGACATATCAACCAAAAAAGAGACAAAGAAAAAAAGAACATGGTTTCAGAAAAAGAATGAGTACTTTATCAGGAAGAAAAGTTCTAAGAGCTAGAAGACAAAAAGGTAGAAAAAGATTGACAGCTTAAGGCCGCTATAGTGTGGCCTTTTTCTGCAACTGCAGAAAAAAGGAGTTATCAATATGAAAAAATATAAGTTAAGAAAAAATGCTGAGTTTAGAACCGTATACAGAAGAGGAAAATCCATTTCTAATGAATTACTTGTCTTATATATATATAGGAACGGAAAAAATAATTTTAATAGATTTGGTGTTTCTGTAAGTAAAAAAGTTGGAAAAAGTGTAGTAAGAAATAGAGTTAGAAGATTAATAAAAGAAAGCTATAGATTAAATAGCCATGAATTGAAACAAGGCTATGATTTAGTGGTAATAGCAAGAACTAATTCAAAGGGTAGAAATTATAAGCACATTGAAGGTTCATTAATGAACTTGTTTAAAAAGGCAGGTATTTTAAACCGTTGAAAAAGTTATTAATACTATTAATTAATTTTTATAGAAATTATATATCCCCACTTAAAAGGCCTAGCTGTAAATTTTATCCTACATGCTCTCAATATGCTTTAGATGCAATAGAGAAGTATGGAGCTATTAAGGGCACTTTTTTGGCATTTATAAGAGTATTAAGATGTAATCCTTTTAGTAAAGGTGGATATGATCCTGTTAAATAAAGTATCTGGAGGTTTGGGATGGATTTTTTAAAAAACGCTTTGATTGATTTCTTTGTTTTTGTGCACCAATTAGTTAGTGGCGCAATAACAAATCCAAATTACTCATATGGTGTTGCTATTATATTAGCTACATTAATAATAAAACTAGTATTAATGCCACTTAATATAAAATCAATAAGATCAAGTATTAGAATGAACAAAATGCAGCCAGAAGCTAAAAAGATTCAAGATAAATATAAAAATGATCCTCAAAAGGGTCAACAAGAAGTTATGAAGTTATATAAGGAAAAGGGAGTTAGTCCTTTTGGAGGATGTTTACCTTTATTATTGCAATGGCCAATTTTAATAGCCTTGTATTATGTATTTAATAATATACAAGGTATTAATGGAGTTTCATTTCTTTGGATAAAAGATTTAAGCAAACCTGACGTAGTTCTTGCGGTTTTATCTGGAGCTACACAATACTATTCAGGTCTTATAATGAATCCACCAGGAGATAATCCTCAAGCTAAGCAAGCAAGTACTATGAATTTAAGTATGTCTTTAATGATGATTTTCATAACATTCAAAATAAAAGCTGCTTTAGGTTTATATTGGGTAGCAAGTAATATAATACAGACCATTCAAACAATACTTACTAAGAAGCTAGAAGAAAAACACATGGCTGAACAGGAAGTATAGGGGGTGCTTACGGTATGAAAACTTTAGATATGATAGGTAAGACCGTTGATGATGCTATAGATGCTGCTTTGAAAGAGTTGAATTTAACTAGAGATAAAATTGAAGTAGAAGTGTTAGATGAAGGCAGCAAAGGATTATTTAAAATAATTGGGGCAAGACCAGCTAAAATTAGAGTTACAGTTAAAAGAGATTACTCATATGAGGCAAAATGCTTTTTAAAAGAAGTTTTAAGACCCATGGGAATACAGGCGGAAATTAGAGTAAAAGACGAAGGAGATTCGATAAAGATTTCTATGACTGGCCCAGATATGGGAGTACTTATAGGTTATAGAGGAGAAACTTTAGATTCTCTTCAATATTTAGTAAGTCTTGTTATTAATAAAGATCAGGAATCAGAGTATAAAAGAGTTATACTTGATACTGAAAATTATAGGCAGAAAAGAGAAGAAACTCTTAAGAGACTTGCATTTAAAATTGCAAATAAAGCTAAAAGAACAGGAAGGGTTGTTAAACTAGAACCTATGAATCCTTATGAGAGAAGAATTATACATTCGGTTTTACAAAATGACCCTGATGTTAAGACATATAGTGAAGGGGAAGAGCCTTACAGGAGAGTTATTGTAGATTTAAAGAAAGCCTAAGGGGCTTTCTTTTTAAATTACAGGTAATAATAATACAGGGAGGTGTAGTAATTGAGAGAATTTGATACTATAGCGGCAGTTTCAACGGTACTTGGGGAAGGTGGAATATCTATTATAAGAGTTTCTGGAAAAGAAAGCTTAGAAGTTGTTAATAAGATATTTAGAGGAAAAGATAAAAGCAGTGCTTTAGATATGAAGCCTTATACTATGAAGTATGGACATATAGTGGAAATAAGTAGCGAAGAACCTTTAGATGAAGTGCTAATTAGCTTTATGAAAGGACCTAAAAGTTTCACTGCAGAAGATACTGTAGAAATTAATTGCCATGGTGGAGTAACTCCGACTAAAAAGATTTTAGAAGAGGTAGTAAAAGCTGGAGCTAGAATAGCTGAGCCAGGGGAATTTACTAAAAGGGCATTTTTAAATGGAAGAATTGATTTAAGTCAAGCTGAAGCAGTTATAGATATTATTAGATCAAAAACTGAACTATCAATGAAATCTGCTGTACTTCAATCAGGAGGTAGAATTTCTAGAGAGATAGATAGTTTAAGAAATAAGCTACTCCAAACTATAGCTCATATTGAAGCTACTGTTGATTACCCAGAAGACGATCTTGAAGAAGTAACGGCAGATAGAGTAAAAGAAGAATTAGAAGAAATACTTATTAATATAGATAAGATGTTACTTACTGCAGAAGAGGGAAAAATATTAAGAGAAGGCTTAAATATTATAATAGTTGGAAAACCTAATGTAGGAAAATCGTCTCTTTTAAATGCTATACTTATGGAAAAAAGAGCTATCGTTACGGATGTTCCAGGAACTACAAGAGATGTTATAGAAGAATATATAAATCTAGATGGAGTTCCTATAAAAATTGTAGACACTGCAGGTATAAGAGAGACTGATGATATAGTAGAAAAGATTGGAGTTGAAAAGTCAAAAGAAAAAATTGACGAAGGAGACCTAATAATCTTGATGCTTGACTCTAGTAGAGAATTAGATAGTGAAGATAATGAGATAATAGAATATATTAAAAATAAAAAATATCTAGTTCTTTTAAATAAAGTTGACTTAAAAAATGAATTTGATAAAAATTTAATTAAAGATATTGAATCAAAATATATTATAGAGACTTCAGCCATGACAGGTAAAGGATTAGATATACTAAAAGAGCGTATAAAAGAAATGTTTTTTGGTGGAGAAGTAAAGGCTGGAGATGTTATAATAACAAATACAAGACATAAAGAGGCATTAATAAGAGCAAAGGAAAGTTTAAACGCTGCTTTAAATGCTTTAGAATTTACTTTAGCTATAGATTTAGCGTCTATAGATATAAGAAATGCATGGATAAGACTCGGAGAAATAACTGGTGATACTGTGGAAGAAGACATTATAGATAAGATATTCTCAGAATTTTGTTTAGGAAAGTAGGGAGAATAGAAAATGAAATATTATGCAGGAGATTATGATGTAGTTGTTGTAGGAGCGGGTCATGCTGGGTGTGAAGCGGCTTTAGCTGCTGCTAGAATAGGATGTAAAGTTTTAATATGCACTATTAATTTAGATAGTATTGCGATGATGCCATGTAATCCTAATATAGGAGGAACAGCTAAAGGTCATCTAGTTAGAGAGATAGATGCCCTTGGTGGAGAAATGGGAATAAATATAGATAATACATTTATTCAATCTAGAATGCTAAACACTTCAAAGGGACCTGCGGTACATTCATTAAGAGCTCAGGCTGATAAGTCTAAATACTCTTTAAGAATGAAAAAAATAATAGAGAAGGAAGAAAATTTAACTTTAAAACAAATAGAAGTTACTAAAGTTGAAACCGAAAATGGAAAAGTAGTTGGAGTATTAACTAAAACTGGAGCATATTATACGGCTAAAGCTGTTATTCTTGCCACAGGAACTTATTTGAACAGTAGAATAATAATTGGAGAAGTATCTATTAATAGTGGTCCAAATGGACTGTTTCCAGCTAAGGAACTAACTAGTAGCTTAATAGATTTAGGTGTAAATATTAGAAGATTTAAGACAGGAACACCAGCAAGGATTAATAAGAAGACTGTAGATTTCTCTAAGATGATAGAGCAACCTGGAGACGAGAAAATAGTTCCTTTTTCTTTTATTAGTGAAAAGCTAAATAAGGATCAAATTTCATGCTATTTGACTTATACAAACGAAAAAACTCATGAAGTTATAAGACAAAATCTTCATAGATCCCCAATGTTCAATGGTTCTATTGAAGGAGTTGGAGCAAGATATTGTCCATCTATTGAAGACAAAGTAAATAGATTTCCAGATAAGGAAAAGCATCAAGTATTTATAGAGCCAGAAGGCGAGGATACAAATGAATTATATGTAGGGGGTCTATCTACATCTCTTCCAGAAGAGATTCAGGTAGCTATGTATAGAACAGTACCAGGACTTGAAAATGCTGAATTTTTAAGAACGGCCTATGCCATAGAATATGATTGTATTGATCCACAGCAGTTAGATTTATCATTAGAATTTAAAGAAATAAGTGGTTTATTTAGCGCTGGTCAAATCAATGGAAGTTCAGGATATGAGGAAGCGGGTGCTCAAGGTTTAATAGCTGGAATAAACGCTGCAATGAAAATAAAAGAAAAAGATCCTTTAATTTTAACTAGATCTGACGGATATATAGGTGTTTTAATAGATGATTTAGTAACTAAAGGTACAAATGAGCCTTATAGAATGATGACTTCTCGTTCAGAATATAGGCTTATATTAAGACAAGATAATGCAGATTTAAGATTGACAGATAAGGGATATGAAGTAGGGCTTGTAAAAGAAGATAGATATAGTAAATATACCTTAAGAAGAGAGTCTATGGAAAAGGAAATTGAAAGAATTAAAAAATTACAGATAACCAATAAAAAGGAAGTTAATGAAATTTTAGTATCTTTAAATTCATCTGAATTAAAAAAACCAATATCTTTATATGAACTTATTAAAAGACCTGAATTAGATTATTTTAAAGTGTGGAAACTAGATGAATTTAGGCCAGAATTACCAGAAGATGTTCAAGAAGAAGTAAATACAATCTCAAAATATGAAGGATATATACAAAAACAAATAGAGCAAGTTAACCAGTTTAAAAAAATGGAGAATAAAATAATTCCTTTGGATATAGATTACGGAAATATTCATGGTTTGAGAATAGAAGCTATTCAAAAATTAACAAAAATTAGACCTATGAATATAGGTCAGGCATCTAGAATTTCTGGCGTATCTCCAGCGGATATATCCGTGCTATTAATATATTTAGAACAGAAGTATAGAGGAGTTAAATAATTATGAAATATTATGATATATTAGAAATTTGCTCTAAAGACGTTGGGTTAGATTTCAATGAAGAGAAATATAATAAATTCATTAAATACAAAGAAATGATTAAGGAATGGAACAATAAAATAAATTTAACTGCCATAACAGAAGATGATGATATAATAAAAAAGCATTTTATTGATAGCATAAAAATTTATAAGTTCCCTATATTGAAAGATTTAAATTATATAATGGATATAGGAACAGGGGCAGGATTTCCTGGCATACCAATGAAAATTATGGATGAAAAAAAGCATATTGTTTTGTTAGATTCTTTAAACAAAAGAATAAATTTTTTAAATGAGGTAATTGCTGAACTAGATTTAACAAGTATTAGCACTCTTCATGGCAGAGCTGAAGATTATTCTAGAAAAGAAGAATATAGAGAAAAATTTGATGGAGTTGTATCTAGAGCTGTAGCAAACTTATCAGTTTTAAGCGAGTTTTGTTTACCTTATGTTAAAGTTAATGGATATTTTATAGCCATGAAAGGACCGGCAGTAGATGATGAAATAAAAGAAGCAAGTAACGCAATTAGTATTTTAGGTGGAAAGATAGAAGATGTAATT
This sequence comes from Clostridium malenominatum, assembly GCF_039521365.1. NCBI lineage: Bacteria > Bacillati > Bacillota > Clostridia > Eubacteriales > Clostridiaceae > Clostridium > Clostridium malenominatum. Next base: position 143,608 of record NZ_BAAACF010000002.1, on the reverse strand, counting down.
GAAGTTAATATTGAAGATAGTGATTTAAAGCATAATTTAGTTATTATAAAGAAAGTTAAAAATATATCTCCAAAATATCCTAGAAAAGCTGGTATGGTAACAAAAAATCCACTTAAGTGATATAGTTACTTAGCTTAGTGTTGTATTTTGTCATAGAAAATACTTTTATAAAAAAAGGATTTTAGCGTAAAATATAGAATTGTTAATAAGAGGAAAAAATAAGAGGGATGATTTAAAATGGAAGAGAACATAAGATTTGTAAATACGGATTTAATATCTCCTAATGTCTATCAACCTAGAAAAATATTTAATGAAGAATCTATTGATGAATTAGCAAAATCTATTACAAGCTTTGGTATTATTCAACCTTTGTCAGTTAGAAAAATAGGTGAAAATAGATTTGAATTAATAGCTGGTGAAAGAAGACTAAGAGCAGCAAAGAAAGCAGGATTAACTGAAGTGCCTGTTATATTTATAGATATAACAGATAAAGATTCTGCATCTATTGCGTTGCTAGAAAATATTCAAAGAGAAGATTTGAATTTTTTAGAAGAAGCTGAGGCGTTCAACAATTTGATAAAGGAACATAATTATACTCAAGAAATACTTGCCGAAATTATTGGAAAAAAACAATCTACCATTGCTAATAAAATTAGAATATTAAAGTTATCTGTAGAAATTAGAAAAATGATACTAGAAAACAACCTGACAGAAAGACATGCTAGAGCACTATTGAAGCTTCCTACAGAAGAAATGCAGTTAAAAATTTTAAAAATAGTTATTAAAAATGGGTTAAATGTTAAAAAGACAGAAGAATTAATTGAAAAAGAATTAATAAATATAACTGAAAACAATAAAAGCAAAGATGGTAAAAAAAGAATTAAAGGAATATTTAGTCCCAAAGTATATATAAATACAGTAAAGCAAGTATTTGATAAATATGGACTTTCAGCTCAGTATTCATCGAAAGAATTAGAAGATAAAATACAAATAACTATTACAATTCCTAAAATGTAATTAATGTTTCACGTGAAACATTTTAAAGTAAGAGCCTAAAGGGCTCTTTTTTTATTATTTTAAGTAAATTACAAATTTAATACTGTTATTATTTTTATATTGTTATATAATTAATTATAGTAATATAAAAGGGAAAGATAGGTGACAAGTATGAAAATAATTTCTATATTTAATCAAAAGGGCGGTGTGGGTAAAACTACAACAAACATTAACCTATGCTCCTATCTTTGTATGGAAGGTTACAAAGTTTTATCTATAGATATAGACCCTCAAGGAAATACAACTAGTGGACTTGGTTTTGATAAAAGAAAGTTAGAAGAATCTATGTACGATTTATTAACCACCGATATTAGCATAAAAAATGTAATAAAAGCTAGCCCCTTACTAGAAAATTATCACATAGTTCCATCTAACATGGATTTAGCAGGTGCTGAAGTTGAATTAATCCAAAAGAGTGAAAGAGAACATATTTTGAAAAACAAAATAAAAGAAATTTATGGAGAATATGATTTTGTTTTTATAGATTGCCCACCTTCATTAGGTATATTAACAATTAATGCTCTTGTGGCTTCACATACTGTTTTAATACCTATTCAGTGTGAGTTTTACGCTTTAGAAGGTGTTGGACAGTTAGTTAATACACTTCAATTAGTAAAAAAATCTTTAAATAAGGATTTAGATATTGAAGGTGTTATAATGAGCATGTATGACGGAAGAACAAACCTTTCCTTAGAAGTAGTATCAGAAGTTAAAAAGTATTTTAAAGAAAAGGTATATGATACCACCATTCCTAGAAATATTAGATTAGCAGAAGCACCAAGCTTTGGCTTACCAATAGTTTTATACGACGGAAAATGTAAAGGTGCAGAATCATACGAAAATCTAGCTAAAGAATTTATAAGGAGGCAAAAGTAACAGCTTATGAATAAAAAGTTTGGTTTAGGTAAAGGGTTAGGAGCATTAATTCCAGATGAGATTGAAGATGAAGTAAAAGATACAACCAATGAAGTATCAATTGATTCAATAATTCCTAATGATAGACAACCTAGAAAGAAATTTGATGAAGAAAATATAATACAATTAAGTGAATCGATTAAAGAACATGGAATTATTCAGCCTATAATAGTCAACAATGAAAAAAACAAATATATTATTATTGCAGGAGAAAGAAGATGGAGAGCTGCAAAGCTTGCAGGCTTAAATAAGGTTCCTGTAGTAATAATGAATTTAAGTAATAAAAATGTATTAGAAGTATCTCTAATAGAAAATATTCAAAGGCAGGATTTAAATCCTATCGAAGAAGCTAATGCTTATAAAAAATTGATAGATGAATATAATTTAACTCAAGAGGAATTAAGCAAGAGAATTGGAAAATCTAGAACTGCTATAGCAAACTGTTTAAGATTAATTAATCTTGATGAAAGAGTTAGAGATTATTTAATTGATGGTGTCATTAGTGAAGGACATGGTAGAGCTTTACTTTCTTTAGACGATGGAGATTTACAATATAGTATTGCACAGACTATAATTGATGAAAATTTAAGTGTAAGGGAAACAGAGAGAATTATTAAAAATATTGGAGATGGAAAAATTAAAAAAGAGAAAGACCCTGAGGAATATAATCCTTATTACAATGATATAAAATATAGATTGGAAGATTTATTTGGCACAAAAGTTTTTATAAACAATAAGAAAAATAAAGGAAAAATAGAAATAGAGTATTATTCAGAAGAAGATTTACAGAGAATATTAGAAGTTTTACATTTATAAAATGTTTCACGTGAAACATTTTGAAAGGGGGACAATAAATGGAATTAATAATGAGCTATCAACCTATAATATTAATAGTATTGATAATATTAATTTTAATATTATTTTTAATAATTATAATTCAATTTAGTGCTATTAATAAACTAGAAAAAAGATATAGAAAGTTTATGAGGGGTGTAGATAATAAGAATATTGAAGAAATAATTATATCTTATTTAGATAGAGTTGATAGTGCTGTTCAACAGTCAAATAATATTAAGATTAGTGTGGAAGAAATCAATAGTAGATTAAACAATTGTGTACAAAAGTATTCAATAATGAGATATAGAGCTTTTGAAGATGTAGGAAGTGATTTATCATATTCTATAGCCTTATTGGATAACAAAAATGATGGAATAATTTTAACTGGTATATATGGTAGAACAGACAGCACAACTTATGCAAAACCAATAGATAAAGGGCTATCTAGATATGAATTATCGGAAGAAGAAAATTATGTATTAAAAGATGCAATTAATAAAAATATTTAATTTCAATAAAGTTAACAAAACCAAGAAAATATTCTTGGTTTTGTTAATTTGTTTTCTTCTTTCCACCTATTGTCTTTATGATACTATGATAGATTCCTGAAGATATGGTATCTGCTAGATCCATAACCACATGAAGCCTTGTATTTTGTAAAACCATAAATTCAAGCATGCCCGAAATGTTTACAATACCTGTAATGCTTAAATTTCCGACAGTTGGTAAGTCTTTATTAACGGCAGATCCTGGAGACATTGGTTTTTCTTCAATACAAATCTTACCTATATTTTGAACATTTCCAAGACAAGCATCAATTGCAATTATATATGAATTTTTATGTTTTATATCAATCTCTTTTATGATTTCACACAGATTCTTTGCGTGAACAGGGCTTTCCAAGTTACCATATATAAAGAAATTATCTCTAGACAAAAATCTTAACTTATGACCTATAAGAGGGCCTAAACTATCTCCAGTCGATCTATCAGATCCAATGCAAAGTAAAATAATGGGGCGTTTAGATTGTACAATTGGTTTTAAATAATTAGAGAGAGCATCTCTTAAAATATTAATTGAATTATTACTTTTAGAATCTATTAATAATCGTTCACTCATAAAAAAACCTCCTATTTGGAATTATGTCCAATAGGAGGAATTATATTCAATAATTATAATACTTTTACCTCTTTCAGTACTTTCAAAAATATATTTAAAAATATACAAAAGAACATTCCTTTAATTCCTGCAACCTTTAATCCAATGTATATAGAAGCTAGAATAGAAACAGGATGCACACCTAAGGAAGAGGATACTATTTTAGGTTCTACTATTTGTCTAATAATTGTTACAACTACATACCAAATTAGTACACCAAATCCAATATAATAATTTTTAAATATAAATATGTTTAATAAAGCAAGAGGAATATAAATACCACCAATACCTAATATAGGTAGAATGTCAAAAATTGCAGCAATTATACTGAGAGTTAATGCATATCTAACTTTAAGAAATAGGAAGCCAGCAAAAGTTTCTATAAAAGATAACAATATAACTAAAAGGTAAGATAAAGCATAATTAGACAACATTCTCTTTGATTCATTCATAATTGTGTAAAATTTATTAGATTTATCAGGTATTATGCTGTTCATTACTTTATCCCTTGTAGAAGTAAAGTCTTTAGTAAAAAAATAAGTAGAAAGTAGTGTAAATAATATTAACATAAAAGCATAAGGTATATATGCTAAAAATGATACCATTATTTGTATTATTTTACTTGTTATAGTAACTGTTAAATTTGAAGCTTTAGATAAATAACTAGTTAAATTACTTTCTAAGCTTGTTATTATTGAAGGGTCTAAATTATTATAGTAAACTTTTAAGCTTTCAATAAATTTATATATGTCATTAGCGCTATCAGAGAAATAATGCTGAGAATTTTTTGCTAATTGAATAGCTTCTCTAGATAAAGAAGTAGTCATAAGCCATATAGATGTTATTATTATTGCGAAAAATGCCAATGTAGTAATTAAAGAAGCAAACCCTTTTTTAAATTTAAATTTTTTAATAATGTATTCTGTAGGGCCCTTAAGTATTAAAGAAAAAATAAAAGCTAGAAAAAAGGGTAGCGCATACTTAATAAATTTAAAAAATAAAATGAAACTTAAAGTATATAGAACAAAAAATATAATATACTTATCTAATTTCTCGATTAGTTTATCCATGTATTCACATCCTCTTAAATAAATTATATAAAGCATCTATTGTGTAGTCTATATGAGCTTTGGTATTAAAAAATCCTAAACTAAACCTTAATGTTCCACTAGGAAAGGTTCCTAGTGTCTTATGAGCTAAAGGCGAACAATGCATGCCTGTTCTAGTCATTATATTAAACTCCTTATCTAATAAATATCCTGCATAGGAGTTATCTATATTAGCTAAATTAATTGAAACTGTAGCAGTATATTCTTGTGTAGGATTATATCCATAAATAGTAACAAAATTCATGTTTAGCAATTTTTCTATAAAATAGTTAAATAGATGATTACTATGTTGCCTTATTTCATCTACCCCCACTTTATTAATAAATTTAATTCCTTCATATAATCCTGCTATCCCTGGAAGGTTAAGAGTACCACTTTCAAACTTGTCAGGTAAAAAGTCTGGTTGGTAAATACTATCAGAAAGGCTGCCAGTTCCGCCTTCAATAAAAGGCAAGGTTTCATTATTAAATTCATCAGTTATTATAAAACCACCAATTCCTTGAGGCCCGAGCAAAGATTTATGGCCTGTAAAAGCTAGAGCACTGCAGTTTAAATTATTAAAATCTACGGCAATGGATCCAGCAGTTTGTGCAGAGTCTACAATAAAATAGATATTGTTTTTCTTGCATATATTCCCAATTTCCTGTAAATTTTGTATGGCACCAATTACATTAGAAGCATGAGACATGACTACTAATTTTGTATTACTCTTAATAGATTTATTAAATTCATCTATAGATAAAATACCATGTTTAGAACAAGGAATCACCTGTAATTCAGCATTTACAGCTTCACATATTGACATTAATGGTCTTAAAACTGAGTTATGATCCATAGTAGTTGTAATTATGTGCCATCCTTCTTTTATTGAGGATTTCAATAATATATTTAAGGAAGAAGTTATATTTGAGGTGAAAATAATATTACTCTCTTTATTATAATTAAAAAGATTGCCTATAGCCTCTCTACAGTTATAAAGAAGTTCGTTAGCCTTTAAGGAATTTGAATATACTCCTCTTCCTGAATTAACCCCAATATTTTTCATATAATTTGTAATTCCATCATAAACAGAATCAGGTTTTGGATAAGAAGTGGCGGCATTATCTAAATATACTTTAATATACATCATCTCCTTATATTTTCTAAAATAATTATAACATAGCTATTTATTAATTACTTATTAATTGTTTATTAATTCTATATATAATATTATTATATATAGAGCAATAAGTTTTGGAGGATGTTAAAATGAAATTTATAGATTGCACAGGGTTAAAATGTCCAATGCCAGTAATACAAACAAAAAGATTTTTCGATTCCATAGAGGAAGGCGTAGCAGAAATAATAGTAGATAATGAAATAGCTAAAAACAATATTATAAAATATTCTACTAATAATGGATATAGCTTTGAAATAAAAGAAGAAAAAGAAGATTTCTATAAGATTATTATTAATAAGAATGGAAAAAGCGAAGAAGTAAAGGACTATAGCAAAAGTATAACTTTGGTAGTTGCCGATAATAAATTAGGTGCAGGTAGTGAAGAATTAGGGTCAATACTAATGAGAAGTTACTTTTTTGCATTAACTGAAAGCAATGATTTACCTAAGAATATTATATTTTTAAATAGTGGAGTAAATTTAACTACGGAAGGTTCTGCAGTTTTAGAGAGTTTGAAAAAGCTAGAGGAAAAAGGAGCAGCTATTTATAGTTGTGGCACTTGCTTAGATTATTATAACTTAAAAGATAAGCTTCAAATAGGTGAAATATCTAACATGTACGATATTGTTGAAAAAATGAATAGTTCACATAACACTATAAAGATATAAGTAGGGAGGGAAATATATAAAGTACTTACTAATATTTAAGAATACTATGGATGCTATTAAAGGAGAAAAAATATTATCAGAAAAAAAGTTAATTATTGAAGTTATGCCAACGCCAACTAGTATAACAAAAAGCTGTGGTATAAGTATTTTAGTTAAAGAAGAAGACTTTACCTTAGTAAAAGATTTAATATATGATAATAAAATTCTTGTAAATCACATTTACTTAATGGAAAATAATATATGTAAAGATGAAATAAAATTGTAATTTAAAGGGGGAATTAACTTTATGGATAAAATATTTGAACTTGGGGATATTGTAGAAATGAAAAAAACACACCCATGTGGAAGTAAAGAGTGGAAAATAATTAGAATGGGTGCAGATATAAAAATAAAATGTTGTATTTGTAGTAGGATAGTAATGATAGAGAGAAATAAATTTGAAAAGGATATGAAAAAGATCATTAAAAAGGAAGAAACTATAGAAAATGAATAATAGCTATTGATTTTTAAGGGCTTTAGTGATAAAATACTTTGGTAGTCCCTGCTGTGGAAACCACAGCCGTTAGTCCAAGGGGAGGAGGTGAAATCTAATGAGAAAATATGAAACCATATTTATCTTACATCCATCATTAGATGAGGAAGCAGTTAAAGCGAACATAGAAAAGTATAAAACTGTTATCGAAAATGCTGGTGGAGTAGTAGAAAACGTTGATTTTTGGGGTAAGAGAAAGCTTGCTTATGAAATCGAAAAGATTAGTGAAGGTTACTATACATTAATCAATTTTGATTCCCAGCCACAATTACCAGAAGAATTAGATAGATTGTTCAGAATCAACGACTCAGTTATAAGACACATAATCATAAAAGAAGAAAAATAGGTGGTGTTTAAATGAATAAGGTTGTTTTAATAGGTAGGTTGACCAAAGATCCAGAGCTTAAATTTACTCCTGGAAGCGGTACAGCTGTCGCAACCTTTACATTAGCTATTGATAGAAGATATCCTTCTAAAGATGGCAATAGAGAGGCAGACTTTATACCTGTAGTAGTATGGGGAAAACAAGCCGAATCCACAGCTAATTATATGGGTAAAGGTAAACTCATGGGAGTTAGCGGAAGAATTCAAACAAGAAGTTATGATGCAAAAGATGGAACAAAGAGATATATAACTGAAGTTGTTGCAGATGAGGTACAATTCTTAGAATGGGGAGGCAAACAATCTGGAGGAAACAGAGGAAACTTTGATGATTCCATGGGCGGTTTCCCATATGATTCTAATGGAGCGGATATTACACCAATTGATGATGGTGAGATCCCATTTTAATTTAAGGAGGGAAGAAAATGAATAAAGATTCAGGAAGAGATGCTGGCGCAAGAAGAGGCGGCGGCAGAATGAGAAGAGCTAAGAAAAAAGTTTGTTCTTTCTGTGCTGATAAATCAGAAAGAATTGACTATAAAGATATAAATAAATTAAGAAAATACGTAACTGAAAGAGGCAAGATTCTTCCAAGAAGAATTTCTGGAACTTGTGCAAAGCACCAGAGAGAATTGACAGAATCAATAAAGAGAGCTAGAAACATAGCTTTATTACCATTCACAACAGAATAAAAAATGTAATATATGGAGAGGAATTTGTTCCTCTCCTATTTTATTATAGGTACTTCTTATTTTATCATTATTGTAAAAAATCCGTACTACACATATAATTAAAGTATATATGTTTAAAATTCATATGTATGTGTTAATAATTACAGGTAGATAGATTATAGGAGGAAAATGAATGAAAAGGGATAACTTAAATATCATGAGAAACATTCAAATAATAGAAGATTTAAAAGCAGAACTTTTATGTATAATAGGCGATTTTTTTAAGTTGCTTACTAGGGGAACGAATGTAGCGCAAGGTGCTATCTTAGATTGTATTTCTGGAGCAATAACGGTATTATATATATTAGCAGATAGATTAGGATATTCTTTTACAGCAGTGGATGAAAATATGAAGAAGAAATTAAAAATGGGGATAATCGATGAAGATGAAATTGAAAAAGAGGGGAAAGACTTAAGTAGATTATATACTCATTTAAAAGAAAGACAGTGATGGAGGAAAAGATGTATAATAGAGTTTATAACACTAAAAGTGTAGTTGAAGCTGGTATTATAACAGGAATTATAGTATTACTAGCATTGATGAATATATATATGCCTGTTTTTTCGGTATTTGGAAGATTTATATTACCCATACCTGTAGTTGTATTAATGTTAAGACATAATTTAAAGGTAACGATAACATCAATTGCTGTAAGTGGAATCTTAGTTGGAATTATGTATAATCCTCTTTCAGGAATATCTTCCGCCATAATGTTTGGACTTACAGGCATTGCTTTAGGATATTGCATAAAAAAGGATAAGGATGTATCTATTAGTATTTTAATTTTATCAATGGCATCAATAATAGGAACAATTATTGACATGGTTATTTATATTTCTATTATAAGTAAAAGTACACTGGTAGGATTTATTGATGAAATGATAAAAGTGATGAATGAATCCATGCAGTTAACCCTTAATATGTATAGTAAAATGGGGGTAAGTGAAGAACAGTTAAAACCTTTAACAGAATCATTTAAAACTATGAGTAGTGATTTTTTGATTAGAGTAATCCCAGGAATGGTTATATTATCATCAATTATATTTGCATACTTTACATATATCATTACTAGAGCTATACTAAAAAGATTAAATTATAATATAAAAGAAATGCCTAAAATTGCTCATATACATGTAAATATTAAAGTAGCTACTTTTGCTGCAATAGGATTATTAGTAGGGGTAATACTAGTTAAGCAAAACATAAAAGCTGGGGAATATATATTGAACTCATCTCAAATGCTACTACAATATTTATTTCTTTTTAGCGGGGTATCTGTTGTAATTTATTATTTAAGATTTAAATACAAACTGTCTAAAGGAATATCATCTATAATAATAATATTTACCCTATTTTCTCAACTAGCATTTTTATATACAGTGTTAGGAATTTCAGATATTATTATAGATTTTAGAAAGTTAAATACAGAGGAAATAATAAATACAAAATAGTGAGGGCTAGTTATGGATAATAAATATAAGTATTTTATTTCTTGGAATAAAAGTTATATGCTAATGATAGCAATATTAATAGCCATAATAGCATATTATAATATTCTATTAGGAATAGGATCCATATTCATATATGTTTTTCTAATTATAAACAATTTTAATAGTAATAAGTTGAAAAAAAGCGAATGGGAAAATTTCATAAAAAATTTTTCAACAGATTTAGATAATGCAACAAGAAATACACTATTAAAACTTCCACTTCCTATGATTATATTAGGGCAAGGTGGAAATATACTTTGGTATAATCAAACTTTTTCTTCAGTAGTTAATCAAGAAAGTATATTAGAACGTAATATAAGTGATTTAATAAAAGACATAAACTTAAGACATGTTTTAGATGGCAAAAGAAATACTTATAGAGGCGTTAAAATTGATGAGCATTATTACGATTTATATATTAATATAATTGATTCTACTGATAATAAAAATAAAAAAGATAAATTAATACTTATTTATTTATCTGATATAACAGATATGTACAATAAGATCATAGAAATTGATAATAATAAAGAAGCAGTAATGCTAATAGAAGTAGATAATTTAGATGATGTAATAAAGACAACAGAAGAAGATAAGAAGCCTTTATTAATAGCAGAAATTGAAAAGATAATAAATAGTTATGGACAAAACTTACAAGGAATGTTAAAAAAGTATTCCTCTAATAAATATGTATTATCAGTTCAGGATAAATATATACAAGAAGAAATGAATAGAAAATTTGATATATTAGACTCTGTAAGAGAAATAAGTATAGGAAATAAGCTAACTGTAACTTTAAGCTTAGGAATAGGCAGGGGAGGAGCTACACCTTTTGAAAATGAGAAGTATGCTGTGCTTGCAAAAGAACTTGCATTGGGAAGAGGTGGAGACCAGGCTGTTGTTAAAAACGGTGAAAAATTAGATTTTTATGGAGGAAAAACAAAAGAAATAGAAAAAAGAACTAAAGTAAGAGCAAGAGTAATAGCACATGCCCTCTTGAATCTAGTTAGTGAAAGCAATAAAGTTTATATTATGGGACATATGAATCCTGATATAGATTGTCTAGGAGCTGCTGTTGGATTATTTAGTGCTATAACTGGACTAAATAAAGAGTGTTATATAATTTTAGATAATATTAACAATAGCATAAAGCCCATAATGGAAAAAATTAAGTCTGAAAAGGATTATAATAATGCATTTATAAATAGTGCAAGAGCTATAACTGAAATAGATGATAATAGTTTATTAATAGTAGTTGATGTTCATAGCAAAGGTTATATAGAAAATATGAAATTAGTTGAACACTCTAAGAAGATAGTAATAATTGATCATCATAGAAAATCTACCAGTTCTATAGAAGGGACTCTTTTAAGTTATATAGAACCCTATGCATCATCAACTTCTGAATTGGTAACGGAGATTATACAATACATGTCAGAAAAGCCTCAGCTTAAAGTTGTTGAAGCGGAGGCACTGCTAGCAGGTATATGTGTTGATACTAAAAATTTTTACTTTAAAACTGGAGTAAGAACCTTTGAAGCCGCATCATTTTTAAGAAAAATGGGGGCGGATACATTAGAGGTTAAAAAATTATTTTCCGATAATTTAGATACATACTTAAAAAAGTATGAAATAATAAAATCTGCTAAGGTAGTTAATGGAATAGCCATAGCAATTTGCCCTCCAAATATGGAAGATGTTGTATTAGCTGCACAAACTGCTGATGAGTTGCTAAATATTACAGGTATCAATACTTCCTTTGTATTTGTTAAAATAGAAGATGAGGTATTTATAAGTGGCAGATCCCACGGCGACATAAATGTGCAAATTCTATTAGAATCACTAGGTGGTGGTGGGCATATGACTATGGCAGGTGCAAAGCTTCAGTCTGTTTCTATTGAAGAAGCAGTGGAAAGACTAGAAAATGTCATAGATAAGTATTTAAGGGAAGGTGAGGAAAAATGAAGGTAATTTTATTATCAGACGTTAAAGCATTAGGTAAAAAGGGAGATGTGGTAAATGCCTCAGATGGATATGCAAGAAACTTCTTGTTTCCTAAAAAGCTAGCTATAGAGGCTACAGAAGGAAGTATGCATATATTAAACAATAAAAAAGAAGCTGAAAGAAGACAAAAACTTGCAGAAATAGAAGCAGCACAAAAAGTTGCTAATGAGATAAAGGGAAAAGAAGTGACATTAAAGGTTAAGTCAGGTGAAAATGGAAGACTATTTGGATCAATTACAGGTAAAGACATATCTGAGGAATTAAAAAAGTCTTATAAATTAGATATAGATAAAAAGAAAATAGTTGTAGATGTAATAAGACAATTAGGAACTTATGAAGTAGAAGTGAAAATATATCCTGAAATTTCTACTAAAATTAAGGTGGTTGTTCAAGAGCAATAAGGGGGATAATAGTGAAATCTGAAAAAACTAATGATATAAGTAAAGAAGTAACGGAATCTTTGTCTTTAGAGTCTCATTTAAATGTAATATACGAAGTGATGAAAAAGATACTAGATGAAAAGACTATAAAGTCAAGGAGTATAAAGTATAAAATTCAAGGTTATTTAGAAAGTGGAGATAAATATAAGAAACTCTATGCATTAAATAAGATAATCAGTGATGGAAAAGGGATTGAATTAATCCCAGAAGAAAAAAATTCACGCCAAGCATTAGAAAATACTAATAAGTGGCTATCTGAAGCTTTAGCAAAAAGATATGTTCAAAATAATATAGAAAAGCAAGTTGAAAGAAATCTAGTAGAAAAACAACATAAATATATGGATGAAATAAGATTGGGTATCATAAGAAAGCAAAAGGGACCTGAAAATGGAAAAACCTTTAAAAAATATGCTCATCTTGAGATGCTAGATTCTAAAAAACTTACGAAAAGTGTACAGAGTTTATTAAGACCTGAAACATTTTCAGAAATTGTGGGCCAAGAGATAGCTATTAAATCATTACTTTCAAAAATAGCTTCTCCTTATCCTCAACATATTATACTATATGGGCCACCAGGAGTAGGTAAAACTACAGCAGCAAGGTTAGCGTTAGAAGAAGCTAAAAAATTAAAAAATACTCCTTTTGAAGAAGAGGCTAAATTTATTGAAGTAGATGGAACTACCTTAAGATGGGATCCAAGAGAAATAACAAATCCACTACTTGGTTCAGTTCACGATCCTATATATCAAGGAAGCAAGAGGGACTTAGCTGAAATTGGAGTTCCAGAACCTAAACCTGGATTAGTTACAGAAGCTCATGGTGGGGTTTTGTTTATAGATGAAATAGGAGAATTAGATTCAATACTTCAAAATAAGTTATTGAAGGTATTAGAAGATAAAAGAGTTGAATTTTCATCCTCTTACTACGATCCAGACGATGAAAATACTCCTAAGTATATTAAATACTTATTTGAAAATGGAGCACCAGCGGATTTTATTCTTATAGGAGCTACTACAAAAGAGCCGGGGGATATAAATCCAGCGTTAAGATCTAGATGTACAGAGGTATATTTTCAGCCATTAACTCCAAAGGATATACAAAAAATAATATTAAATTCTGCAGAAAAATTAAACATTCAATTAGAAGATGAAATACCAGAAATTATTAGTAGATATACCATTGAAGGAAGAAAAGCTGTTAATATATTAGCTGATGTTTATGGATATGTACTTTATAGTCAAAACCTTGATGCTGATAAAGATAATATAAAAATAACAGTAGAAGATGTAAAACAAATTTTATCAATAAATAGATTATCGCCTTATGAGGAGATAAGTACTGATGAAAAATTCGAAATAGGTCATGTTTATGGACTAGGGGTAAGTGGCTACATTGGATCTACCCTTGAAATAGAAGCAGCTGTTTTTGAAGCTAAAGAAAAGGGACATGGCAAAGTAAGATTCAATGATACAGCAGGAAGCATGGCAAAGGATTCAGTATTTAATGCAGCTTCTGTAATTAGAAAAATTACAGACAAGGATATGAGCGATTACGACATACATGTCAACATAATAGGTGGAGGCCGTATTGACGGACCTTCAGCAGGAGTAGCAATAACTATATGCATTATAAGTGCCCTTTTAAATAAACCAATAAGACAAGATATAGCTATAACTGGAGAAATATCTTTAAGAGGCAAAGTAAAGCCTGTTGGAGGAATTTTTGAAAAAATATATGGTGCAAGAAGAAAAGGAATTAAATTAGTTATAGTACCTAAGGATAATTTAAAAGATGTACCAGAAGGACTTAATGATATAGAGGTAAAAGCTGTAGATAACATTGATGAACTAATAAAAATAGCTTTTTAAACACGAGGAGAGATGATGATGAATGCACCATTGAAAAGTATGCCTCATAATATTGAAGCTGAACAAAGCGTACTAGGAGCAATGATAATAGACAAGACTGCAATTGTTCAAGCCTTAGAGGTATTAACAAGAGATGACTTCTATAAGGATGCACATCAAGTTATTTTCAATGCAATACTAGATTTATATCAAAAGGATATAGCTGTAGATTTAATAACCCTAATGGAAAACCTTCAATCTAGGGAAAAGTTAGAAATGGCGGGAGGCATAACCTATGTTACTGCTGTTTGTAGTTCCATATTATCTACTGCTAATATTCAATCTTATATAAAAATAGTTAAAGAAAAGTCTACTTTAAGAAAATTAATTAGAGCATCTACAGAAATAATTGAAGATAGTTATAATAAGCAAGATGATGTTGAGGCTATAGTTGATGGGGCAGAAAAAAGGATATTTAATATATCAAACAATAGGAATACAAATGATTTTGAAGCTATGAACACTGTCCTGGAGAGAGGATTCTTAGAAATAGAAAAAATATACAACAACAAAGGTGGAGTAACTGGGGTATCTTCAGGATTTCCGGAGTTAGATTCAAAGACTTCGGGATTCCAAAAGGGTGATATGATTCTTATTGCAGCAAGACCTTCTATGGGTAAAACTACCTTTGCACTAAACTTAGCTCAGAATGCAGCATTAAGAGAAGGAAAAAGCGTAGCAGTATTTTCTTTGGAAATGTCTAAGGAACAACTTGCTTATAAGCTTTTATGTGCTGAGGCAAATGTTGATATGCTTAAATTAAGAACTGGAAACTTAGATGATAGAGATTGGGAGAACATTGCAAAAGCAGCAGGACCGCTTTCTGCATCAAAGATATTCATAGATGATACTGCAGGTGTTTCTGTAATGGAAATGAGATCAAAGTGTAGAAGATTGAAAATTGAGCATGGCATAGACCTAATAGTTATAGACTATCTTCAACTTATGTCAGGAAGTAAGGGTTCAGAAAGCAGACAACAGGAAGTATCAGAAATTTCTCGTTCTATTAAAGCATTGGCAAAGGAAATGGAATGTCCAGTAATTTCTCTTTCCCAGCTTTCTAGAGCACCTGAGCAAAGAGCTGACCATAGACCTATGCTATCTGACCTAAGAGAATCTGGGTCCATAGAGCAGGATGCTGACTTAGTTATGTTTCTATATAGAGATGAATACTATAATAAAGAAACTGAAGACAAAAACGTAGCAGAATGTATAATAGCTAAGCAAAGAAATGGTCCTACAGGGACAGTTAAATTAGCTTGGCTTGGGCAATATAGTAAGTTTGGAAGATTGGATATTATACATCAATAAAGGAGGGGAAACCCTCCTTTTTTGTGCATTAAATTATTACCCAGGAAATTAAGGCATAATATAAAAATTGGTACCTTAAACTATTTCTGGCATATTATATTATAAAATATTATATGGAGGGTAATAGATGTCACAGGAAAATACAATAAATGACTGGGAAAAGAATCCACATAATCCTAAATGTGATTCACAGGTAATAGAATCGACTACATTAAAGGAGTGCAATAATAAGTGTAATTTACCAATGGGACGTCCAGGGCCATTAATTGGTAAGATTCCGGTAGTCTTAGCAGATGTAGAAGTACAAATTGATTTAGAAGCAGAAATTAGATTAGAAGAAACAGCATTTGATATAAAAACTATAGATAAACATGTTTGTCTTACTCAATGTAAGCTTATTCCACAGACAAATAAATTATTTATAGGAGGTTATGTACAAAAAAATATACAATTTTCATCAGTTAATTGTACTAATAAAACTAGCATTAGTGGTGAAATGAAACACACAACAGTAAACATTCCTTTTAAATGTGTAACGAAAATACAATTATCACATAACCCAGTTTACGGCAAGGATTACAAAACAAAATTGAATGTTTTAGATAAAAATATGCAGTGCAAAGATACAAGGGAGGACTCATGGATTTACTATAACAAACCTTACGAGCCAGTTTATTGCGAATTAGAAGATGCTAATATACTTGAAACAGATATTTTAAATAAACAAAATTCCCTTTCAAATATAACATCAGAAGAAAGAACTTTTAGAGAGCTAGTGGAAAAAATGGTTATATTTCTTCGCATAAAAGTATTACAAAATCAACAGATATTTATTCCTGAACCTATGGGGAATGTGGAAATAGTAGAGTGTTTATCAGAGGATTCTTATATGGATTCTTCTTATGGGAAAGGCAGAAAGTGTATTGATATTGAAGTAGGCTTTGATCCCAAGCAAGGCATGATTGGAAGAGAAGTCACTACTTATGATTTTAATAAGGAATAATTAAAAATATAAATTGATAGGTACCAATTTATATTTTCGGAATAATATAGTACTAGATATGAAACTTTAATTAAAGTTTTATATACTGAAGAGTACAAAGAGGGGGTTAAATTATGCCTATAAATTTCATAAAAGATGATTGTAATAATAATGCTCAGCAGGGAGGCGCACGTTGCGATTCCAGAATTATTGATTCAACTACTTTAGGAGAATGTAGTAACTGGCACCGTGAGCCATATGGACGTCCTGGTCCAATAGTAGTTAAAGTTCCAGTAGTTTTATCAAGTGTTAAAATTCAAATAGATGTTGAATCTGAAATACGATTAGAAGAACCAGCATTTGATATAAAGACTATAGATAAGAACGTATGCATTACTCAATGTCATCTTGTTCCTCATACAAATAAATTATTCATAGCAGGATTTGTACAAAAAAATATCCAGTATTCTACTGTAGATTGTTCTAATAATACTAGTGTAAGTGGTAGAATATTACACACTACACTTAATGTTCCATTTAGATGTGTTACAGCAATACAATTTGATAAATATCCACAGTTTGGAAAATCCTTTAAAAAGAAATCAAATGTTTTAGATAAAAAAATGCTTTGCGAAGATAACAGAGAACAGTCATGGTTACACTTTAATAAAGCTCATGAACCTATCTTCTGTGAATTAGAGTGGGCAAAAATTTTAGAAACAGAAATTTTTGATCGTGATATAGAGTGTGCTGAAAGATTTACAAGAGAAGATTGCTTCCAAGATTTTGTTGAGAAGATGGTTATATATCTTCAAATAAAAGTATTACAAAATCAACAAGTGTTCATTCCTGAACCACATTGTGATGTATATATGGATAAAGATTGTGAAGATGAAGATGAAGAATATAATGATTATGTTGAAATAGGTTACATGCCTGAAAAGGGTATGGTAGCAAGAAAGATGAAGGAAGAAAAATATTAATGAATGAATGTAACCATTGTAAATACTTTTCATATATTGTAATAGAAGAGTATAACTCTTTGGAAGGTTAAGAAAATTATAGACTTTATGATGATAAAGAGGGGGATTTTTTATGAAGTTATATTACAGAAAACCAGAATGTAGAGAAGATTATGATAGGGACTGTTATGATGACTATAGACGTGATAAAGAACACAATGATAAATGCAAATGTGATAAGTGCCAATGTGATAAATGTCCTAATGATGAACACAAATTTGCTCATTGTTGCCCAAAGAGCCCTTGCCCATATCCAATAATTTTTGAATGTGCACAGGGAACAGGCACTGAAATAAGCAGAACTATACCTGATGGACTAGGAACTGGATCAAATAATTTCTTCCATCCTAGATCATTGGGATGCTTAACTATAGATACAAGCTGTTTAAAAAACCCAGTAGTAAAATTTGATTTTTCTAGCATTATTAAATTTAGATCTGATGGAAATCAAAATAGACCAGTAAGATTAGTATTCCAGTTATCTAAAGTTTGTGATGATAAACAAGAAATAAGCTGTGGAACTTGGGACTATGTAGCAGCTCTAGATACTGAAGATGAAAGAATTACTACCTCTTTCTGTTTCAGTCACTGTGAATGTAATAGCTGCCCAGGTTGTTGTGTTTACACTGTTAAATTAATTGAAGCCGTAAACGTAGTTAACGGAGATATTCTTATAGTATATAATCCAACTCTATCAGCAATAGCTAAATCAAGTTGTTAGATAAAGTTTAATAATAAATGGGAAACCTTCTTTATAGGGTTTCCCTATAATTCATTTTAAGAGCAATAATGAGGGGAGTAATACATGTCAAAAAAGCGCAGGTATAAGCAAAAAGATGACATTCTTCTTAAATTGTTTATATTATTAATCTTATTAGATACAGTTGATAACAATAATGATAAAAAGGAATATTCGTATGAAGATCCTAGAATGGATATAAATAATGAGTATATAAGCGAAAAAGACGATTTTATAATAGATACGATAGATATCACAGATGCAATGAATGAAATAGATACGATAGATGTGACAGATGCAATGAATGAAATAGATACGATAGATATGACAGGCACAATGAATGAAATAGATACGATAGATGTGAGAGATGCAATGAATGAAATAGATACGGTAGATGTGATAGACACAATAAATGAAATAGATACGGTAGATATGACAGGCACAATGAATGAAATAGATACGATAGATGTGACAGATGCAATGAATGAAATAGATACGGTAGATGTGATAGACACAATGAATGAAATAGATACGGTAGATATGACAGGCACAATGAATGAAATAGATACGATAGATATGACAGGCACAATGAATGAAATAGATACGATAGATGTTACAGACATAATGAATACAATAGATGTAGTAGATATTACAGGCACTATGAATACAATAAATATTGTAGATGATATAGATGTAAAAATTCCTGATAAAATTAACAATATATTAAATGTAAATGAAGAAATTGATAAAAAAGAATCTACTGATTTCTATTCTAAGTCTGTAGTTCTCAATGCTACCGCATTTCAACATAATAATGAAGAAGATATAGGGTATCGTGACTCCCTTAAATCTGCAGTTTCTGAAATTTCTCTTGTTATATCTCAGTTTGAACTAGAAGTTTTTATAGAGGCCCTTATTAATTTTCCAGAGCCAGTTTTCCAAGTAAATATTTTAGATAAAAAAGTAATTTTAAAGGAATGTAAATTAGTTAAGGGGACAGATAAACTGTTTATAAAAGGGTCAATACTAGAACATATAGAATATGCTACTGCAAACTCTATAAAAAATCACGAAATTAGCGGAGATTTAAAGGAAATAATGTTTAATATTCCATTTCAGTGTTCTACTAAAGTAAGTTTTTTAACTAATCCCAAGCTTCATAAAAATGAAATCTTTTGCAATTTAGAGAGTATGGAAATATTAGAAACTAATAATAGAGAAGAGATAAATCATATAAAGAATACTTTAATGAAAGAATATACTTTTGAGAGGATGGGAAAAAAAATTATTTTGACATTAGATTTAAGTCTATTACAAAATCAAGATACATTCATATACAATTCCAATTGTAGCAAGTTAGAAGATACATATGAAAATAATTAAAAAAATATAAAATAATTTGTACCCATATTTAAGAAGTTAATAAGCATATATATGTTAGTGAGGTTATTAACAATTATGATAGGGGGAAAAATGAAAAGAAACTATAAGATATTTATTTTAGTAGTATTCTTAATCCTTTTTTCAAATGGAAGGGTTAGAGGACAAGAAGGGGGTAATAAAATACTTCAAAACTCTAATATGAGCTTTGAAAATAGTCCTGTATATGAAAGTGAGATAACAAATTATACAATAGTTGCAAATTACAGAGGAGAATTAAACTATAGAGTGTTCTTAAGACACTTAGACACAGAAATTGTAGAGGAGATAACTAATGGGTATACCTTAAACAGGGATGGAGAAAAGCCGTTTAAGGTGTATATATTTGATATTAAGCCAGGAGAATATGAGATAATAACCTTTGCAAAGGAATGTAATTCTCAAGGGGTTAATTCAATGGAATTAAAGGATATAACTATTAATTATGATGATTATAAAGTTAAAAAGTTTCTATGTGTAGAAAATGGAGAACCTCAGATAAATGAAAGTATTTTAAATAGTAAACCTTATTTTGAGAATTCTATAATGAATTTAAATTTAAAAACTAATGAATACTATGGTGACGTTCAATATAGAGTATTTTTGTATTCTGAAAACTTAAAAACTTGGACTGAACTTACAAAAGGATACTCCAATAAAGTTCACTCTACTAAAGAATACAATATAAAAACAGATAAGTTAAAGCTAGGTTCTTATGAAGTATCCATGAGGGTTAAAAAATCAGAGACTGCTGGAATTTATAAGGATGAATTGGGAGAATACGATGAAGCAAAAACTATAAAATTTTCTATAATAAAAAATCCAAATGGAAAAGACACTAACTCAAATATACCAGAAAGTCCGAAAATAACTACTATGTACGTAGGTAATGCCAGTGAAACTACAAGAATTATGATAAGACAAAAACCTAATTTAAATTCAAAAGTTATAGGGCATATCTATGGTAGTACGCAGGAAGTAAAAGTTCTAGATAAAATTGGAGAGTTTTATTATGTACAAGTCTCTAGTTACGGAAGTTCGTGGGAAACAAAAGGATATATATATGAAAACTATATAAAAAAAGTTACACCTTCAAGTTTATATAGTATAATTGTGGACATAGGAAAACAGAGAGTCTTTATTTATAAAGGTAAAGAGCTAATAAAGAATTTTATATGCTCTACGGGTGTAGATAACACTCCTACACCTATTGGTAGATTTCTAGTAGGGGATAGAGGGCATAGTTTTGGATATGAAAAAGGGTATATATGCTATGATTATGTAAGAATAAACTATAATTATTTATTTCATAGCGTGTTGCATGATTTAAATGGAAGAATAATTCAGTATGAATATAAAAAATTAGGTTCTAAAGCTTCTAATGGATGTATCAGACTAGAGAGAGATGCTTCCACATGGATATACAAAAATATACCTAAAAATACCTTAGTAGAAATAAGAAAATAAAAAAATAGCGTGTAATCCATAGAAGGACAGTTGTATATATATAATAAGTGTGTTACTATTAGGCATATAAGTATGTGATTTAATAATATGGGGTGGTTATATGAAAGATAGGTTTTTGATGATACATACTACTGTATTGCCTGAGATTTTTGAAAAAGTTATTGAAGTAAAAGAATTAATGAAAACAGGTAAAATAAAAGAAATAACCGAAGCAGTAAAAATAGTAGGAATAAGCAGAAGTACTTATTACAAATATAAAGACTTTGTATTCACTGTTACTGGTAGTATGAATAATCATAAAGTTATAGTAGCACTTACCTTAGACCATGAGCCAGGTATTTTATCTAAAATATTAGATAAAATAGCTTACTACAAAGGAAATATTCTAACGATTAACCAGGAGATACCTATAAACAACTCTGCTAATGTGAATATAACCTTTGATATTTCACATCTAGAAATTGAATTTAATAAATTGCTGGATGAAATAAAGGATATGGATCATGTAGTTAAATTAGAGCTAGTAGCCATGGACTAAAAAGGTGGAGGTAAGCTTTATGAAAGGTGTAATAGATAGGATAGAGGATAAATATGTCGTAATAGAATTGGAAGAAGGTGCTATGGTTAATATACCTTTTCAATTAATTCCTAAGGACGCAAGAGAAGGAGATGTGTTAATCATAGACATATCTATAGACAGAGATGAAACTGAAAATAGAAAGAAGACTATTGAAGAACTAACAAGAGATTTATGGGATGAGTAATAGGGACACTTAAAATGGTGACCCTATTTTTGTTTTAAGTAATAAAATATATAGTTAAACAAAGCAATGATAGCGCTAACAATAGCAATATCTAAAATATAGGAACCATACTTTTGGCCAAAGGAAATTACAAGAATAGCCAAATAAAACATAAATGTAGCAACTTTACCAAAAATATTCGAAGGTATTATAAAGTCCTTGTTATAAAGAATTGCACCAGCAATTATCATAGATAATTCTTTAACAGTAACAATTAATAAAGGCAAAAAAGTAATAGTTTTCTTTATAGCTAAACAACTTAAAACGGTAATAAGCATAAGTTTATCCGCTAGAGGATCTAAAACTATACCCCATTTAGTTACTATATTATACTTTCTTGCTAGATATCCATCTAATACATCTGTAATTCCTGCAGTAAAAAATACAATGAAAGAATAAAGGGCGCCATTATTAATATCAGAAAAAAATAATAAAATAAATACTGGTATTAAAAATATTCTAAATAAAGTTAAGATGTTTGGAATATTCATAAAAACCTCTCCTAAATTTATATATCAATATATTATATTATTAAAAGTAATAAGTTGGTATATATTAAGTATAATATAATAATTAAATTTGTAAAATAAACTTTAAATTAAACGAATCATAAATAAAAATAAATAAATAATATTCGCATTTTTGTTGACTGAAAAAGTTATTTTTGCTACCATATTACAGGAGGGGATAAAATGAATAATAAATATGATTTAATAATTATAGGAGCTGGTCCAGCAGGTATATTTACCGCTTTAGAAACAACTAAATTAAAGCCAGAAGCAAGTATATTAATAATAGATAAAGGAAGAAGTATAGACAGAAGAAAGTGCCCTGCTAGAACTATAGGAAAGTGTGTAAACTGTGAGCCTTGTGGCATAACCTTTGGTTGGTCGGGTGCAGGTGCTTTTTCAGATGGTAAGCTTTCTTTAAGTCCAGAAGTTGGGGGAAGAATATTAGAGTATTTTTCGGAAGAAGAATGTAATAAACTTATAAAATATTGTGATGATATATATTTAGAATTTGGTGCAAATGAAAAGGTGTATGGATTAAATACTGAGAAAACAGATAAAATAAAATATGAAGCTAGTAAACATAATATTCGTCTTGTAGAATGTCCAGTTAGGCATTTAGGAACAGAACTTGCCTACAATGTCCTAAGAGATATGTATCATCATCTTATAAATAATACAAATACCCATTTTAGTGAACTAACAGAAGTGAAAGAATTTATTATAGAAGAAAAGGAAGTTAAAGGAATAGTTTTACAAAACAAAGAAGGTAAAAAAGAAATAAAAGCAGATTATGTAATAGCAGCACCAGGAAGAGGTGGAGCTGAGTGGCTTACTGAACAGGCTAAAAAGAACAGCTTAAAAACTACTAATAATGCAGTAGACATAGGAGTTAGAGTGGAAGTACCTAACTCTGTAATGGATCATTTAACTAAGGATTTATACGAAGCAAAGCTTGTGTATTACTCAGATACTTTTGAAAATAAAGTAAGAACCTTTTGTATGAATCCTGGTGGAGTTGTTTCAGAAGAGCATTATGATGGAAATATAGCAGTAGTTAATGGCCATAGCTATTCAGAAAAAGAACTAAGAACAGACTATACAAATTTTGCTGTACTAGTATCTACAACATTTACAGAACCGTTTAATCAACCAATAGATTATGGTAAATATATTGCGCAATTAGGAAACATGTTAACAGGTGGAGGAATAATGGTTCAAAGATTGGGTGATTTATTAAATGGAAGAAGAACTGATTCTTCAAGATTAAAAAAATCAACTACCATACCAACACTATCCTATGCAGTGCCAGGAGACTTAAGTTTTGTTCTTCCTCAAAGACATTTGACTTCAATAGTTGAAGCCTTAAAAGCTTTTGATAAAATTGCACCAGGGCTTTATAGCAAAAATACCTTATTATATGGTGTAGAAGTAAAGTTTTATTCTAGTAAATTTGAAACAAATAATAGATTTGAAACTTCTGTAAGGAATCTATATACCATAGGCGATGGAGCGGGAATAACAAGAGGGCTTATGCAGGCTTCAGTAACGGGAGTTGTTGTTGCTAGGGATATAGCAAGCAAAATGTAAAAAAAGTTGATTTTATAGGTATTGTATATTGAATAGAGTAGATAATAAAGATATACTTGAAACATAATAAATTTTAAATTATAATATAGTTAATAAAGTATACTAAATCAATACAGTTTATTAACTATAAATATTAACCAAAGGAGAGGTTGAAAATTATGCAAATAAATAAAGATATGACTATAGGTGAAGCTATGAGAATAAAGCCAGAAGCAGCAGAAGTTTTAGCTAGCTTCGGAATGGGTTGTGTATTCTGCCCATCAGCTCAAGGGGAAACTATTGAACAAGCGGCAATGGTTCACGGACTTGACTTAGCTAAGTTATTAGAAGCATTAAATAAATAATAAAAGAGAGGTTTATAGAATATTCTATAAGCCTCTTTTTTATTGAAATTAAAATACAAATTTCCCTTCTATATTTTTTGAAAAGTTTAAATATTTTAAAAACAATAGAAGGAATTTTTTGAAATCTGACGAATATAATTAGTTAGAGAGATAGTTCACAATGTAAACTAACTAATTAGGAGGTAAAAACTTGAGAAGCGTTGGGCTTGATATTGGAGGAACTAATATTAAGGGGGTGGTAATAGATAATGATGGAAATATACTAAGTAGTTATGAGAGAAAAAGCAATTATCATGAAAAGGATTACATGAAAAATATTGAGGGAATTATTCAAGAATTACTAGATTATTGTGGCAATGAAATAGAAGGTATTGGAATCGGAGTACCTGGAATTGTAGATAATGAAGAAGGAAAAGTAATTGTATGTCCAGCATTATCATGGAAAGATGTATATTTAAAAAAGCATATAGAAAATAAATTTAAAATAAAAACTATCATTGAAAATGATGTTAATTCATGGACCATTGCAGAGAAGTATTTTGGGTGTACAAAGAATTTTAAAGATTTCGTTATGATAACTATAGGTACAGGAATAGGATGTGGCATTTATATAAACAACAGTATTTATAGGGGGAATACCTTTGAATCAGGTGAAGTTGGATATTTACCATTAGGACTAGATGCTTATAACCGGCAATATTCAACGGAGGATTTTGGGTATTTTGAGAGTAATGCTTCGGCTAGTTCGGTAGGAATAAAGTATAAGTTAAAGACAGGAAGAACTTTAGGATGCAAGGAAATATTTGAAAGGGCAAGGAAAGGAGAGAAAGTAGCCTTAGAGGTGGTAGAAGAGATATATAATTATTTAGGATTAGGCATAGGAGCTATAAGCTGCATTATAAATCCTGGAAAAATTGTTATAGGAGGAGGAATGGCAAACGAAGGAGAAGAGTTTATATATCAGGTTAGCAAAAATGTAAATAAACTTATTCCATTTAGTACATCAATAGAACTTAGTAAAACTGGACAATATGGCGGAGCTATGGGAAGCGCTCAATTAGTTTTTTTACAAAGTTAGTAAGTTAACTTAACAAACTAACAGGTCTATAATAATTTATTATATAATTTTAGGAGGTAAAAAATGAATAAAAAAGTATTATCAATTCTTCTAACTGGGATAATGACAGTTTCATTAGCATTTACTGGATGCAGTAACTCTAAGAGCAAAGAGGCCAACAACCCTAAAAAAGAAAATGAGCAAGTTACTATCGAATACTGGCAGTATTTCTATGAACCTAAAGTTAAGCTAATGGATAAATTGATTGAGGATTTCCAAAATAAAAATCCTAATATTAAGGTAGTTCAAAAACACTTTCCTTACGATGCGTATCAGCAAAAAGTTACAGCAGCAGTATCTACTGGAACAGGACCAGATATAATAAATTTATATTATGGTTGGCTTCCTAAGTTTGTAAAGGCAAATGCACTACAACAACTTCCTGAAAAAGACTTTCCAGCAGACATGATTGAAAAAGAATTTGCTCCAATGGTAAAGGTTAATAAACTGGATGGCAAATATTATGCAGTACCAACTGCCGTAAGAACCATGGCCCTCTTTTGGAATAAAGATATATTTAAAGCAAATGGTTTAGACCCAGAAACCCCACCAAAGGATTTAAAGGAATTGGTGGAAATGGCGAAGAAATGTACATTAAGAAAAGATGGAAATCTTGAAATAGAAGGATTGACATTCCAACCAACAGGACAACTTCATAGCTGGTTTAGACCAATATTACTTACTCAATTTGGACAACAACCTATAAGTGACGATAATAAAAAAGTTTTGTGGAATGCTTCAGAAAATGGATATAAAGCTTTTGAATTTTTAGTAGATTTAGTAAGAAAAGAAAAGGTTGGAGAAAACAACTTCTTCACAGATGACTCTACAGCATTTATAAATGGAAAAGCTGCATTACACATAGATGGTTCTTATCGTTTAAGTGGTATAGCTAAACAGGCGCCAAATTTAAATTATGGAGTAGCTCCACTTCCAGAGCATAATGGAAAACAAATATCCTTTGGTTCTTTCTGGACAAATGGTATAACTAGAAATGCTCAAGGTGCAAAACTAGAAGCTTCAGTTAAATTTCTTCAATACTTGACATCAGCAGAGGTTATGAAAGAGTGGACAAAGGAAACTGGAGAAATTGGTGCTAGAGTATCATTAGTAAATGACCCAGAAATGTTAAAAGTTCCTAACTTAGAAGTATTTATTAAACAGTTACCAGTAGCAGAATCTTATTTCTATGTTGATGAAGGTGCGGATAGAAAAGCTTTAATCGATGCTATAGATCAAGTTTTATTAAATAATCAAGATCCTAAGAAAGCCTTAGATGATGCCGTAGTTCAAGTTCAAAAGATACTTGATGAATATTGGAAATAATAATATATATAAACCCCATGTGAATACATGGGGTTTATATACAAGGAGGATGACGGTATGAAATTAACTGTAAAGGGCAGACAAGCCATGTGGGCTTATATTTTTATTTCACTTCCATTGCTATTTTTTATATTAATAAGAATAGCACCAACACTATTTGCTTTTAACATAAGCCTACATCAATGGGATATGTTATCTCAAGAAAGACCCTTTGTATTTTTAGATAATTTTAAAATCTTATTTAAAGATAAGATATTTATAAAGGCAATGTCAAATACAGTTAAGTATGTATTTGTAGGAGTTCCTATTCAACTTGCAATAAGTTTAAGCATTGCTCTTTTAATCAACAAACTTACTAAAGGAGCTAGTATATTTAGAACTATATACTTTCTACCTTACGTAACTTCTACTGTTGCCGTTGCTTGGGTATGGAGATGGATGTTTATGAAACAGGGCGGAGTTATAAATAAGCTTATAATTTCCTTTGGAGGAATTGCTCAGCCCTTCCTAGATAGTACTCAGCAAGCAATTTACGTTATAATTGCAAATGTAATTTGGCAGAGTATAGGCTTTAATACGATAATCTTCATCGCTGGACTTAAACAAATTCCCCAAACTTTCTATGAAGCTTCTAGTATTGATGGTGCAAGTCATTGGACCCAGTTTTGGAAAATTACCCTTCCTCTTTTAAATTCTACTGTAATATATTTAGTTGTAATGGGTACCATTCAAACACTACAGGTATTTACCCAGGTATTCAATATAACTGGAGGAGGGCAAGGGAATCCAGGAGGGCCAGTAAATTCTACTTTGAGTTTGGTTCTATATATATATCAGCTTGCCTTTACCAATTATAAAATGGGACTTGCTAGTGCAGCAACTGTAATATTATTTATAATAATAATACTCATAACTATTATTCAGTTAAAATTCCTAACAAAGAAAATTGAGTACTAGAAGGAGGTAAATATATGAATAAGAGAAGGATTCCAATTACAACTATAATATTCCTCTGTATTGGTGGAATAGCTATGGTGTTTCCATTTCTATGGATGTTTAGTACTTCTTTGAAAAGTGGAGTTGATATATACAATATCTCACTCATACCTAAAAGAACTACTCTTGAGGCTTATAAATATGTAATAGAAAATACTAAGTTTTTAACCTGGTTTAAAAATAGTTTCATTATAGCTTCTATTACAACAATTTCAGTACTATTCTTTGATACCTTAGTAGGATATGCTTTTGCTAAACTTGAATTTAAAGGAAAGAACGCCTTGTTTTTAATAATATTATCTACATTAATGGTACCAACGGAAATGCTTATTATACCATGGTATATGATGGTGAATGAACTTGGATGGTTTAATAGCTACTGGTCTTTATTATTTCCTGGGCTATCCTCAGCCTTTGGGATATTTTTAATGAAACAATTCTTTGAGGGAGTACCAAACGACCTTCTTGAAGCAGCAAGAATAGATGGATTATCGGAGTTCGGCATATTTTGGAGAGCAGCAGTACCTTTAGTAAAGCCAGCTATCTCTGCTTTGGCAATATTCACTTTTCTAGGTAACTGGAATGCATTTTTATGGCCTGTAATTGCTGTGGATAGTCCAGATATATACACACTACCTGTGGGACTCGCACTTTTTTCAGGAGAAGCTTATAATCAGTGGAATTTAGTTATGGCAGGAGCCACAATAGCTACAATACCTATATTAATTGTATTCTTTATATTCCAAAAGAGAATTATAGATGGAATACATTTAACAGGATTAAAAGGTTAGTTAGGAGGATTGCAAATGAACTTTAAGATAGTTGACTCGCATGTTCATTTTGATGTAAAGGGCTATGAGATAACCACTATAAGAGAGGACTATATAGAAAAGTATGGGGAAGAAAAATACAAGAGAATACAACAAATGAATAAATATCAAAGTGAAAAATGGAGAGAAGCTTGGGGTTTTCCAGAACCATTACCAACTTTAGATAAGATAGAGGATACTGCAAAATTATGGATTGATGAAATGGAGAAGAATAATATAGAAAAAATGATTTTTCTCACAGGAGGAGGGAATGAAACCTTAAGTGGTATAGTGAAGCAATATCCTGATAAATTTGTAGGATATGCTCATCATAACCCTTTTATAAAAAATTCTCCTGAGATATTAGAAAGAGCAATTACTGAAGAAGGTTTAAAGGGATATAAGATTTTAGCCCCAGGACTTCATGGAAAGTTAGACGATGAATCTTTAGAACCATTATGGAATAAAGCTGAAAAACATAGGATACCAATACTTATACACTTTGGAATATTGGGAGGGGCAGGTGGCATAGCCAATGATTATAATATAAATCCCATGGTGCTTCATGATGTAATAAGATCACATCCAGATATACCATTTATCATTCCTCATTTTGGATGTGGACAGACAGAGTCTCTATTACAATTGGCTTGGGTATGTCCCAATGTATATGTAGATACTTCTGGTAGTAATCAGTGGACAAGATGGATGCCATATAATTTGACTGTAAGAGATTTGTTTAAAAAGTTCTATGAAACTATAGGACCTAATAGAATTATATTTGGAACGGATTCACAATGGTTCCCAAGAGGTTTTGTGAAAAAATATTTTGATGACCAAGTGAAGGATTGCGTAGAGTTAGGTATGGGAAAAGATGAAATCAAAAATATATTTAGAGATAATATATTAAATTTACTAAACTTAGTTAAATAAAGAATAGGTGAAATTATGGAAAAAGGATATATGGATATAATTGAAAAAGAAATAAAGATGACTTTAGGATGTACTGATCCAGGAGCGGTGGCCTATGCTTTAGCCTACGCTGCTAAAGAGCTAGAAGAAGAGGTACTAGAAATAGAATTGAAATTAAGCAAGAGTTTATACAAAAATGCTCTTTCTGTAGGTATACCTTATTTAAAGAAAAGCGGTATACATTATGCAGCTCTTTTAGGAGCTATAATTAAGAAACCAGAAAATAAATTAGAAGTTTTAAAGGATGTTGATGAATTAACTTTAAAAATCCTAGATGATTGGATAGATAAGGTGAAGATAATCGTAGATTATATAGAAGACGTTCAGCCTTTATACTTAGAAGCTAGTTGTGTTGGAGAAACAAAAACGGTTAAAGTTATATTAAAAGATGATTATGATAATATATATCAGGTTTATAAAAATGGTAAACTTACATTTGAAAATAATATAACGCAAGATAAATTAGATGACTGCGTATCATTAGATTTATTAGATATATATAATTACTCTATAAACTTAAATAAAGAAAATGAAGAAAGTATATTATATTATGAAAGTATTAATAAAAAAGTTATAGATAGTGGTAAACATTTAAATGCTATAGAAAATACCCCATTAGAAGATGCCTTGGTTAGAATAGGAAGGAAATATGTATATGAAGCTTGCAGTAAGAGAATGGCAGGAGAAAGGGTACCAGTTCTTAGTTTATGGGGAAGCGGAAATTTAGGTCTTACTAGCATGTTATCTGTATCAGGTATGTGCGATTTTATTAATGTGGATGATACTGTGAGGAGTAGGGCCTTAACATTGTCTATTTTAACAGCTATTTGCATAAAGAGTAAAATGAATAGAGTTACTATCGTTTGTGGCACTGCTATAGCTGGTGCCGCAGGGTCAGCTGCAGCTACTGTATATCTACTGGGAGGAGATTATAATGATATAATAGCTGCTATAAATTCATTAATAACTTCATCCTTTGGAATACTATGTGATGGTGCCAAGGATAGTTGTGCTATGAAAACAAGTTTAGCCGTTTCTAATGGGATTATATGTGGAATTGAAGCATTAAAGGGGAATAAAATAGAAGCTGGCAGAGGAATAATTCATAAGGATATAAATAAAACTTTCTCGTATATGGGATATATAAATAATAATGGAATGAATCAGGTAGATAATATTATATTAGACATAATAAAAAAGGTATAGAAGGCAGGAAAATAATATGATAAAAGCAACAAAAGCAATACCAGAGTTATTAAAAGAGATGAATAAAAAAACAATACTATCATTGATAGCAAAGCAAAAAGTTATTTCAAGGGCTGAAATTTCTAATATAACTAGGGTTAGCAAAGCTACGGTATCGTCCATTGTAGAAGAGTTATTAAAAGAAAATATTATATTAGAACAAGGTGAAGGTCTTTCTACAAAGCAAGGTGGAAGAAAGCCTATTAATTTAGCTTTTAATCCAACAGCTGGTTATATTGTTTCAGTGGATATTGGAGCATATAAATGTTTAATGGCTATTTGTGACCTTTGTGGAAATATACTTTATAAAAATTTAATTATAGTAAAACAATCAACCCAGACTTTAGATAAAATAATTACCTCCCTTAAGGAACTTATAGAGAAATCTGGCTTAAAGGAAAAAATTTTAGGAATAGGAATTGGGATACCCGGGATAACCGATATAAAAAACGGAATAGCTATATCTGTGCCTGAACTGGCATGGAATGAAATTCCCATAAGAGATATTTTTGAGAAAGAATTTGGGGTTAATGTATTTTTAGATAATAACGTAAACATGGCATTACTTGGAGAAAAGTGGCTGGGGAATGGAAAAGAATATAGGAATTTTGTATTTATAAGCATAGGTCACGGCATTGGTGGGGGAATTATGATTAATAATAAAATATATAGAGGTAATAACTATACAGCAGGAGAATTTGGATATTTGGTTTTATCAAAAGAAGCTTTAAATATGAAGAAATTTACTTTAGATCAATATGGATATTTTGAAAGTGTAGCTTCAGGAAGTGCAATTGAAAAGAGGGTACAAATCACGGCTAAAGAGGTTTTTGAAAATGCCTCAAATGGAGATATAGCAGCTGAAGAACTTTTAAATGAAATGATAGATTATTTAAGTATGGGAATAAGTAATATAATAAGTGTATTAAGTCCAGAAGGCGTTATTATAGGGGGAGGAGTTTCAAAGGCAGGAGAGCAACTGCTAAGACCATTAAAAGAAAGAATAGGTAAACTATCACCTTTTAATAGTAACATACAACTATCATTTCTTGGAGATGAAGCGGGCGTCATTGGATGTGCGGCTACAGTATTAACTAATAAGTGCGGTATTAATTTATAGGGAGTTGATTTTATGTGCATGAAAGAACATGTAGAAAAAACTGATGGAACCACTTTCCCAGGAAAAACCTTTGCAGATGCTGTATTAAGGCCTGTATTTAATATACAAAGAGAATATTATTATAAGCCTTTTATAAAAATAAGTAAGGCTCATGTAGTTATGCTTTATGAACAAAAAATTATAGACTTGAATGAAAGCAAAAAACTAATTGAAGGTTTAAATGAAATAGAAAAAAAGGATTTTTCGGCAGTAGAATACAATACTAGTTATGAAGATATGTTTTTTACTGTAGAAAGTAAATTAGAAGATATAATAGGTGAAGACGTAGCAGGAAGACTTCACATAGCAAGAAGTAGAAATGATTTGGATATTTGTGAATTTAGAATGGTACTTAGGGTAAAGGTTATAGAAATAATGGAGAGATTAAATAATTTCAGAAAGGTTTTACTAAATCTGTCCAAGGAACACATAGAAACGGTAATGCCAGCCTATACTCACACTCAACCAGCTCAACCTACAACTTTAGCACACTATCTTTTGGCCTTTTACGATTCTTTATCGAGAGATTATGAAAGAATAAAAAAAGTCTATGAAAATATTAACCTCTCTCCCATTGGTGCAGTAGCAATAACTACTACAGGTTTTCCCATTAACAGAGAAAGAATGTGCGAGTTATTAGGTTTTAATGATGTGATTGAGAATTCCTATGATTGCATAGCGGGTTCTGATTATCTTATGGAGTTAGCGTCCACTCTTATGATACTTAATACAAATATGTCAAAGCTTATAAAAGACACCTTAGATTTTTGTACAAAGGAATTTAACGCATTTTACTTAACAGACCCATATGTACAAAAGAGTAGTATTATGCCACAAAAAAGAAATCCATCTTCACTAGAACATACAAGGCCCATGGCAAGTGCGGCAATAGGAGAAGCTAACTGTGTATTTAACATGCTCCATAATACTCCTTTTGGAGATATTGTAGATACAGAAGAACAACTTCAACCTCATCTTTATAAATCTATAGAAAATACTATAAAAGTTTTAAATATATTTACATCAGTTTTTGCTACTATGAAAGTAAATAAAGATTTGCTTCTTAATAGATCAAAGGAGGGCTTCATAACTGTTACAGAGCTGGCGGACACCTTGGTTAGAGAAAAGGGGCTTTCCTTTAGGAAGAGTCATAAAATAACAGCATCTATCGTAAAACACCTAATCAATAATAATTTAAGTATTGGTGATATTACTCCAGAAATACTTGATGAGCTAGCCCAAGAGGTAGGAGTACAGGAGCTTAATATTTCACCGCAGGATATATCTAAGGCTTTAGATCCAGTAAATTTCGTAAATATAAGAAAAGTTACTGGCGGGCCAGCCCCTGAGGAAACAAGGAGAATGTTAGAAAATAGAGAGATTAAAATTAAGGAAGATATAGATTTTTACAGGGAAATTTCAAAGGATTTAGAAGATAGTGAGAAAATTCTTGGAGATACTGTAAATAACTTGCTGTTAATAGGCATTTAAAAATAAAAAGATGTGTACAAACTTAGAGTTGTCACATCTTTTCTGTGTCCAGAAAAATTACAGATTCTTTCCAACAATGTATCCGCTACTCCAGGCCCACTGAAGATTGTATCCTCCGCAATCGCCATGTACATCAAGAATTTCTCCAGTAAGATATAAATTAGAAACTATTTTAGATTGAAGATTAAAAGAATCTACTTCTTTTGTATCTACTCCTCCACAGGTAATTTGCGAATTATTAAAGGAATTTGTATCGCACACTGTAAATTGCCAATGCTTTAATAAAGTTATTATATTATTTTTTTCTTCCCAAGAAAGTTGATAACAAGGTTTGTGAATGTCAAATACATTACATTCTTTTAATATAATAGGTATAAGTTTCTTATTTATTATACCTATTAAGGACTCGCTTATGGTTCTATAATTAAATAGTCCCCAGTGGTTTTCTAAAAAATCCTTTAAATCTTCCATAGAAATATGTGGATTCATATCTACTACTAAGCTTACAATTTTCTTTTCATAAAGAGCTCTTGATAGGTGGCTGCTAAGTTGCAATATTGGGGGACCAGATATACCGTAATCTGTAAATAAAATTTCACCTATTTCTTCCCTAACTAAAGAGCCCTCAATAAAAGCTTTAACGTTACCATCAAACTTAATACCAGACAGTGCTTTTAATTTATCATGCTTTAATTTCAATTGAACTAAGCCAGGAACAGGAGCTATGATTTTATGACCAAGAGACTTTGCAAGAGAGAATCCAGATCCGTCAGAGCCCGTATTTGGAGCGGATTTTCCACCGCAGCTTAAAACTAATTTATTACAGGTAAATATTTTGTCGTCAGAAGTATGTATTTGAAAAATTTTATTAATTTTATTAACTTTAGTTACTTTTAAACTTAAGTATAGTGGTATACTTCTTTCGTCAATGGCCAGTCTAAATATATCTAAAACTGAAGAGGCTTGCAAAGATGAAGGATACATTTTGCCATCATCTAATTCTATAGTTGGAAGCCCTAATGAGTAAAAAAACTCTATAGTTTTTTCCAAATTAAAATCCTCAAGAGTATCTTTAAAAAAATCTTTATTATAACTGTAATATCTTAAATCATTTATAAATCTATTTGTAATGTTACATCTACCATTTCCAGTGGTTAAGATTTTCTTTCCTATTCTATCATTACCTTCTATTATAGCTACATCCAAGCCTCTATCCTTTGCAACAATGGAGGAAACTATTCCAGAAGCACCTGCACCAATTATTATAATATCATGGAACAATGCCATCTCTCCTTTTAACATATATATTAATTATAATTATATACAAAAAGTATATATAATTGCGAGGGATAAGTATATAATATAATTAAAATATTAATAAAGGAGAGGGATTTTATGAATGCTCAAGAATTATTAAATTTTGACAATTGGGTAGTTGTAGGAGACGTTTTAAATGAAGAGAAATATGCATATAGGATATTAAATAAATTAGTGGATTTTGATTTTAATGCTAAGGGAATTAGTCCTAGTAGTAGAAACGAAGAAGTATATAAATCATTGAAAGAAGTTCCGTATAAAATTGATGTAATTGACCTATGTATAAACCCTTTAAAAGGAATAGATATAGTAAAAGAAGCCCATGAACTGGGAATAGATAAGGTATTAATACAACCAGGTGCTTCCAGTGAGGAAATACTGGATTTTTGTAAAGAAAGTGGTATTACAGCAATAGAAGGGTGTGCCTTAGTAGAGCTTTCCTACTACAACAGAAAGACGAGGTAAGTAGTGGAATGTTAACAATTTATGCCGTATCAGACTCCATTGGAGAAACAGCAGAACAAGTTGCAAAAGCTACTGCTAGGCAGTTTAATGAAAAAATAATAGTAAAGAGAGTAACTTATATAAAGAACTTTGAGTCTGCAGAAGAATTTTTGAGTAAAATAGAATGTAACAAAGACATAATGATAATAAACACAATAGTGTTAGTAGATGTGAGAGAGTTTTTAATAGAAAGATGTGTGGAAAAAGGTATAGCTATAATAAATATATTAGGGCCGGCTATTAATACTGCTTCTAGAATTTTAAATAAGATTCCAGAATATAAACCTGGAGCGGTAAGAAATATGGACGATACCTATGATAAAAAGATAGAAGCTATGGAATTTGCTATGCAATATGATGATAGTAAGGACCATAAAGGTGTAAAGCTTGCAGATGTAGTATTGATTGGGC
Organism: Clostridium malenominatum; assembly: GCF_039521365.1. Lineage (NCBI taxonomy): Bacteria > Bacillati > Bacillota > Clostridia > Eubacteriales > Clostridiaceae > Clostridium > Clostridium malenominatum. Next base: position 107,687 of record NZ_BAAACF010000002.1, on the reverse strand, counting down.
TATCGAGGACGTCTAAAACGCCATTATGCATGTATTTGGCTAATAAGGGAATAAAAGCTTTAAACATACCACTTATGCCAGAGATTCCACTGCCAGAAGAAATTTTTGAAATAGACAGTAAAAAGATAATAGGACTCACTATAGATCCTATAAGACTAATGGAGATTAGAAAACATAGAATGGATAAGTTCTCAAGAATTATATCTCCGGACTTGCAATATGCAAATGGTGAGAGGGTATTGGACGAATTAGAATACGCTGATAGAATAATGAAAAGACTTAGATGTAAAGTTATAGATGTGACCAATAGAGCTATAGAAGACACGGCTTTGTTAATAATGGAGTCAATTGGATACGGTGGTGTAAAAGATTACTAATTTAAGTTTATCAAATTATAAAAGGGGCTGAAGGCTGAAAAAGCAATAGTTTAGCCCTTTTTTATAAAAAACAAAAAAAGTTTTAAAAAAACAGTTGACACTTTAGTTAATATCTTGTATTATTATCTATGTTAGGTGGCACTGATCAAGTGTGCCGATTGTAAGGCCCCTTGGTCAAGCGGTTAAGACACCACCCTTTCACGGTGGTAACACGGGTTCGAGTCCCGTAGGGGTCACCATTATATAATGTGGGCGCATAGCTCAGCTGGGAGAGCATCTGCCTTACAAGCAGAGGGTCACAGGTTCGATCCCTGTTGTGCCCACCACATTTTTTATGGCCCAGTGGCTCAGTTGGTTAGAGTGCCGGCCTGTCACGCCGGAGGTCGAGGGTTCGAGTCCCTTCTGGGTCGCCAATAAAAATTTAAAAATAGAATAAGGCCCCTTGGTCAAGCGGTTAAGACACCACCCTTTCACGGTGGTAACACGGGTTCGAGTCCCGTAGGGGTCACCATTTATAATGTGGGCGCATAGCTCAGCCGGGAGAGCATCTGCCTTACAAGCAGAGGGTCACAGGTTCGATCCCTGTTGTGCCCACCACATTTTTTTTATGGCCCAGTGGCTCAGTTGGTTAGAGTGCCGGCCTGTCACGCCGGAGGTCGAGGGTTCGAGTCCCTTCTGGGTCGCCATATGCTGGCATGGCTCAACGGTAGAGCAGCTGACTTGTAATCAGCAGGTTGTAGGTTCGATTCCTATTGCCAGCTCCAATAAAAAACATACACCATTAGGTGTATGTTTTTTTTATCTTCTTTTAGTTGTATTCAATTTAACTCTAATATCCTCTCCAAAAAACTTACATAAAGTAAAGTTACCAAACAATCTTGAAGTGGTTCTTTCAGAATAGTTTTTCAACATAAACTCTATAGAAAAGTTGGTGGATATTATCATTTTCTTTCTCTTTAGAAGCTTAGTGTTTAATAAATTAAAAAGCTCTACTTTAGAAAATTCATTTAAAGGTTCTGTACCTAAATCATCTATTATTAATAAATCACAGTCAATTAATAAATTTTCTAAATCCTCTTCACCACCAAATCTAGATTGCTTTATATCTTTTATTAAATCTACAGCTGTTTTATAAATTACCATATAGCCTCTGTCTAGTAATTCTTTAGCTATACAGCTGGCAAGGAAGCTTTTTCCTGTGCCAGAATCACCAAAAAACAAAAGGTTTTCTTGTGATGAGGAAAAGTTCTCTATAAATGACCAAGATAAATCAGCAATTTTTTCTAAGTTTTTACGAGGACTTTCAGGCTCATTAGGGCTCTTAATATCTGAGAAGTAATGGTAAGTAAAATTAGAGAAGTTATTTCTTTCAAGCATATTACTTAACTCAGAATTTTTATAAAGAACTTTAACAAGTATTTGTTTATAGCACTGACACTTATCTCTTCCTATAAAGCCTGTATCCTTACACTTATCACAATTATAATGAAAATCTAGGTAATCTATGGGGTAGTTTCTAGAAACTAATAGCTCAGATTTTCTCATCCTTAAATCAGTTATTTCTTCCTTTGTATTTTCAATAATTTTATCAATGTTATCTTTTTTCCTTAATATATTCAAGGATAAATCTATTGAAAGTTTGGCAATTTTATTTTCAATAGTAATTACTTCAGGAATTAGATTTTTAATTTCTTCACGTCTTTTTTCTAGGGATTTTACTGCTTCATCCCTTAAATTCTCGTATATTTTTACGACTTCTTCTCCATGTCCTTTAAGCATTATTATCCCATCCTAATAATTTTTTTTCTAATTCATCGAAATCATAGCTTCGCTGATCATAGTTATTAAAGCTATCTAATTTTGGTTTAAAGTTATTATTGCTTTTATAGGATTTTTTATTATCTTTTTTATCCACATCTTCTATGGATTTAATCCCATCCTTAAACCAGCTATTTAAAATTCCATCTATATACTTAAAATCTGCCTTGTTTATTCTTTGAAAACAAACATCGCAAGCCCTAAATATTACATCTAAAGGAAAGTTATAGGTAGAAAGCCATTTTGTAAGTAACTCTTCTTGAGGCTTCATAACTTCTGCATCTTTTATTCCTATATAGCTTAATATCTTTCTGATATTTACCCACTTATCTTCATGCTTTTTGATAAAGCTTTGAGCATCTTCTATGGTGTAAATTTTTGAATCGTGCCATGATATAGCTACCATTTCTATATATCTAGAGTCTGTTTTACCTTTAGAGGCACAATATTGAATTAATAGTAGTATTATCTCAGGAGGGAAATTATAGTCCTTAATCCATCCTATATACATAGTCATTTCTTTAGTAGATAAAGGTCTTCCTAATAATTTTTCAATATCTTGAAGCATATCTTTAGTAGAATTATTATTTAATTCTTGTAATAAATTTATATCTTCGTTTGAAGAAACATTACTTTCATTTAAATCCATAAATTCTATAGAAAAGTTACCCATATTATCCACAGGAATCATTTTAACAACGCCTTCTTCATTCCAATAAGACCAAGCGTTTAATACATCGGTTTCTAATAAATGAAGAGTACCAGCCATAATAGATGAATTTACTCCTAATTCTCCTGATACGCAATATTTTAACCCTAACAAATATACCTTAACAAACTCTCCTCTGGCTCGTGGCATATGTTTATCTATAAATACATTATTTACGGGAGTATAATTCAAATTTTTATCTTTAAATATGAAAGTACTCACAAAAACACCCCCTATATTAATTATTACATCATTTAATTATAGCAAAGTATATATCTTATCTCAATAAAGCATTTTATCAAATTATATTATAAAATTGTAAAAATTGCATAGAATAGATAAAGGTGTTTTTTTACACTAAATATGTATCATTGTAAAGGGGAGTAATTATGAGAAAAATTAGGAAGGGAAATTCGATAATATTACTATTAACGTTAGTGCTAACAATAATATTAATGAGCATTATAAATAGTACATATAAGGTAAATAGAACTGTCCAGTCTCATAAAATAGCAAATGAGGATGTGATTAATAAGGAGGCTATAATAGTAAAGTCCGATGGTGTTAAGGTGGCAACACTGCAGAGTGAAGAAGATATAAGTGCATTATTAGAAATAATAAAGGAAGAGAGTATAAAAAATAGTAATATGACAAAGGTAAATGAGGTTATTTTAAATAATAAAATAACCTACTACACTGATATAGTAAGTGAAGATGAAATAAGAGAACCAAAGTATTTTGCATACAATATAATAAATGGTCATGATGATGTTTGGAGTATAAGCTTTACTGTTAAAGGGGAAAAGGCTAAGGACAGCAATCCTGTATTGTCTAGAGGAACTATCTCATCCACCTTTGGAATGAGATGGGGAAGAATGCATAAAGGAATTGATATTGCAGCACCTAAAGGTACACCAATTCACGCTATACTTCCTGGAAAAGTAATATTTTCAGGATGGGAGAGTGGGTACGGATATGTAGTAAAAATAGAAGATGAAGAGGATAGGATTACTATATATGGTCACTGCAGCAAACTTTTTGTGAAAAAAGGAGAGATAATTAAAGAAGGAGATAAGATTGCAGAAGTGGGAAGTACAGGAAATAGCACGGGGCCTCACTTGCACTTTGAGGTAAGAATTAAAGGAGAACCAGTAGATCCTTCTAACTATATAAAATAATTTAAAAAGCCTTAATACTGATAGCTTTAGTATTAAGGCTTAAATCTTTCGGCAAACTTTCGTAAATTAGCACTTTACTAAATTAGCATACTAAAGTATAATAAAAAACATATTATAAATTAAGGAGGAATGACACATGAAAAAGAAGTTGTTGGGGGTTATGGCAGTGTTTTTTACTTTAGCTTTATCACTAGGGGGATGCGGTAATAGAAGTAGTAATGAAGATAACTCCTTAGAGGAAATCAAAAAAAGAGGGGAATTTATAGTAGGGTTAGATGATACTTTTGCTCCTATGGGATTTAGAGATGAAAAAGGTAATATTGTAGGTTTAGATATAGATCTAGCAAGTGAAGTAGGAAAGAGAATGGGAGTTAAAGTAGTATTTAAGCCAGTAGATTGGAACGGAATAATAGGAAGCTTAAATAATGGTGATGTAGATATTATTTGGAATGGACTTAGTATATCGGATAAGAGGAAGGAACAGATAGGTTTTACAAAGGAGTACATTGTTGATGGACAAGCTATTATGATTCAAAAGGACTCTACAATAAAAAACAAGAAAGATTTAGCAGGCAAAATAGTAGGTATACAAATGGGAAGTACCAGTGAAGATGCTATAAATTCAGAACCAGAAGTTATGAAAACTTTTAAGGATGTTAAGAGATATGCAAATTATGCAGAAGCTTTGATGGATTTAGGTAATGGGAGAGTTGAGGCTGTTGTTATAGATGAAATAGTAGGAAGATATTATATGACTAAAAAACAAGGTGCATTTAAAGTTTTAGAAGACAACTTTGGAGAACAACCAATGGGAGTAGGAGTAAGAAAAACTGACGAATCCTTTAGAAAAGAAATAGATAAAATATTAGATGAAATGAAAAAGGATGGAACCACTGCAAATATATCTAAGAAGTGGTTAGGAGAAGACTTAATAGTTAAATAGGAGTAGGTAAAAATGGCCAAACTATATAATACTACATTATTTATAATAAAGGGAAGTAATATAACTATAAAATTATTTTTAATAGTAATTATGCTATCCATTCCCTTAGCAATACTACTGTCATTAATAAAGGTTTCAAAGAATAGGGTAGGGAGAGTAATTATAAGCATATATACCTGGATTTTTAGGGGAACGCCCTTGCTTATACAGTTGTTTTTTATATACTTTGGTGTACCCTACTTGGGTTTTAGAATAAGTAGATTTAATGCAGCTATTATAACCTTCACTTTAAATTATGCCGCATATTTAACAGAAAATTTTAGAGGAGCTATTCAATCCATAGATAAAGGACAATACGAAGCATCAAAAGCCTTAGGAATGAATAATTATTATACAATGACTAGAGTTATTATTCCCCAGGCAATTAGAAGAGCAATTCCTTCTACTTGTAACGAAGCTATAAGCCTAGTAAAAGATACAGCCTTAGTAGCAATCATAGGAATGGAAGAAATACTAAGAGCGGCAAAAGAAATAATGACTAGGGATTTTACGCTATTGCCTTTTTTAATAGGAGGCATAGTGTATCTGATTATTGGAGCTGTCATTATATTCACCTTCAAAAGAATTGAAGTTAGATATTCTTATTATGAATGATTTTTTGTAAATTTCTACGAAGTTTTTATTATAGAAATTCCGTAGAAATTTTTTTCGTCTACTATTAACTAAGGCAGTAGTTCAAAGAAATAATTGACAAATACTCCTAGAAAGGATATACTTTGACTATCAAACTATTTGAATATCAAAAAAAGATAAGGGGGAGATCTTATGAATATATCTCCTTTGCGCATTGGTAATTTGGAAGCTAAGGTTCCTATTATCCAAGGTGGCATGGGTGTAGGAGTTTCACTTTCAGGTCTTGCTTCAGCAGTAGCTAATGAAGGTGGAATTGGAATTATATCAGGAGCTCAAATTGGATTTAATGAAAAGGATTTTGAAACTAATAGCAAGGAAGCTAATATAAGAGCTTTAAGGAAAGAGATAAGAAGGGCTAGGGAACTAAGTCCTTTTGGAATAATAGGTCTTAATTTAATGGTAGCCATGAATAATTACGATGAAATGGCTAGAGTAGCAGTGGAGGAAGGAATAGATGTAATAATATCTGGAGCTGGTCTTCCTAAAAATTTACCTGATTTAGTTAAAGAAAGTAAAACTAAAATAGCTCCAATTGTTTCATCAGGTAAAGCTGCAAAAATAATGTGTAAGCATTGGAATGATAAATATAATCATCTTCCTGATTTTATTGTAGTGGAAGGACCTGATGCTGGAGGGCATTTAGGATTCAACTATGATGAACTTAGAGAAGAAAAAAATCAAAGTTTAGATGAAATATTAAAAGATGTAATAGAAGAGGTTAAATTATTTGAAGAAGAATACGGAAAGAAGATTCCTGTAATTGCAGCAGGTGGAATATATACAGGGTCAGATATTGTAAAATATTTAAAGCTAGGAGCAGCTGGAGTTCAAATGGCTACAAGGTTCATTTGTACTGAAGAATGTGATGCTCATATTAATTTTAAAAAGTGTTATTTAGAATGTAATGAGGAAAATATAGATTTAATTAAAAGCCCTGTAGGTCTTCCAGGAAGAGCTATAATTAATGGCTTCATCAGAGAAATTCAGGATAATAGAAGAGATATTAATAAATGCTATGGTTGCTTAAGAAAATGTAATCCTAAAACTACTATATATTGCATATCGAAAGCTTTAATTAACTCAGTTAAAGGAAATGTAGAGGATGGACTTTTATTTATAGGAAGTAAAGGATATAAAATGAAGGATATTATAACTGTAAAACAGTTGATAAAAGAGTTAATTGAGGAAGTGAAAATTTGTGAGTAAATCAATAAATGTATTGAATGAACTTTTAGTGGATATATTTAATGATATCTTAACTATTGAACAAAATGCATTACAAAGTGGAGAATTTAAAGATTTATCCGTAACAGAAATGCATACTATTGAAGCCATAGGTCTTTATAGTAAGAGAACTATGTCTGAGGTGGCTATGGACTTAAAGATTACCGTAGGAACTTTAACCACAGCAATAAACAACTTAGTAAAAAAAGGTTACGTTGAAAGAAATAGATGTGAAAAAGATAGAAGAATTGTTTATATAAGCTTAACTAAAAGGGGAAAGCTAGCTTATAGAATTCATGAAAAGTTTCATAAGGATATGGTAAAGGAAACAATTTCAGGATTATCGGAGAAGGAAGAAGAGGTATTGATAGACTCTCTTGAAAAGTTAAATGAATTTTTTAAGAGTAAATACAACTTAGATGATAATAAAAAGGAGATTTAATCATGGTGGAAGTACAGATAATAGGAACTGGTAGCTATCTACCTGAAAGGGTATTAACCAATGAAGAAATATCAAAGGTAGTAGAAACCGATGATGAATGGATAAGAAGCAGAACAGGTATAGGAGAAAGAAGAATTAGCACTGGAGAGAATACTTCAGATATAGCGGCTAAGGCAGCTTTTGCAGCTTTAGAAAATGCCGATTTAACTCCAGAGGAAATTGACTTAATTATAGTAGCTACAGCAACTCCTGATTGTTATACTCCGGCTACTGCTTGTATTGTTCAAAATATTATAGGTGCAAAAAATGCAGTTTGTTTTGATATTTCAGCAGCTTGTTCTGGTTTCATATATGGCTTAAACATTGCTGAGCAATTTTTAAGAGGTGGATCTATGAAAAATGCTTTAGTAATAGGAGCAGAAACTCTCTCAAAAATATTGGACTGGAATGATAGAGGAACCTGCGTACTTTTTGGAGATGGAGCTGGAGCGGCTGTTGTTAAGGCAGGAAAAGAAAAGGGTATACTAGCAAACCATATGGGTTCCGATGGAAGAGGAAGCAACTTATTAAAATGTAATGCTGCCCCTGTGGAAATAAATAATCCTATATTAAGAAAAGAAGTACTTGGAGATAGAGTCACTGGTTCTACAGGATATTTATTTATGGAAGGAAAAGAAATATTTAAGTTTGCAGTTAAAGTTATGGAAGAAACCATAGAAAAACTTTTGGAGAAGGCAAAGCTAAATATTGATGATATAGACTATATAATACCTCATCAAGCTAATTTAAGAATAATAGACTATACCATTAAAAAACTAAACATAGATAAGGAAAAATTCTATGTTAATCTTCAAAACTACGGGAATACATCTGGAGGAAGTATACCTATAGCGTTAGATGAAATGAATAAAAAAGGATTATTAAGAAAAGGCCAAAACATACTTATGGTTGGTTTTGGAGGAGGACTTACCTGGGGAGGAACCTTAGTTAAGTGGAGTAAATAATATTTAATTTTAGGAGGAAAAAACATGATATTTGAAAAAATAAGAAATATAATTTGTGAGCAATTAGGTGTAGAGGAAGAAAAGGTAACTTTAAATACTTCTTTTGAAGATTTAGGAGTAGATTCTTTAGATTTATTTCAAATTGTTATAGAAATTGAAGAAGAGTTTAATATACAAATAGAAGAACCAGAAGCTATAAAAACTGTAGAAGATGCGGTTAATTTTGTTCAAGAGAGAGCTGCTGAATAGGGGGAACAATATGAATAAAAATATATTTTGTGACATGGTAGGAATAAAGTATCCCATAATTCAAGGAGCTATGGCGTGGATTGCGGATAGTTCTTTAGCTTCTGCAGTATCAAATGCAGGAGGATTAGGTATTATAGCAGCAGGTACTGCGCCAGTAGAAATGGTAAGAGAAGAAATTAGAAGAACAAAGACTTTAACAGATAAGCCTTTTGGTGTAAATATAATGCTATTAAGTCCTCATGCAGAAGAGCTAGCAAGGATGGTTTGTGAAGAAGGAGTAAAAGTAGTTACCACAGGAGCAGGAAACCCAGGAAAGTATATTCCTATGTGGAAAGAACATGGAATTAAGGTTATACCAGTAATTCCATCTGTAGCCCTTGCTAAAAGAATGGAGAGAGCAGGAGCAGATGCGGTTGTAGCAGAAGGATGTGAGGCTGGTGGACACATTGGAGAATTAACTACCATGGCACTTCTCCCTCAAGTAGTAGATGGTGTAACCATACCTGTTATAGCAGCAGGAGGAGTGGGGGATAAAAGAGGAGTAGTTGCTGCTTTTGCTTTAGGTGCAGCAGGGGTTCAAGTAGGAACAAGATTTTTGGTAGCTAAAGAATGTACTGTTCACCAAAATTATAAAGATAAGATTATTGCTTCTAAAGATATAGATACGGTAGTAACAGGAAGAAGTACAGGTCATCCAGTTAGAGTTTTAAGAAATAAATTAACTAGACAATTTCAGTTATTAGAAAAAGATAACACACCGCCTGAAAAGTTAGATGAATTAGGAAAGGGAGCTTTAGTTAAGGCTGTTAAAGAAGGAGATGTTGATAACGGTTCTTTAATGGCAGGGCAAATAGCTGGTCTTATATGTAAGGAACAAAGCTGTGAAGAAATAATTAAAGACATGTTTGACTTAAATGATGTTTTAAATAAATTATGTAAGATAGAGGAGTAATTTATGGAGAATAAAAAAATTGCTTTTATATTCCCAGGCCAAGGGTCACAATATGTAGGTATGGGAAAAGAGCTTTATGAAAATTTTCCTCAGTTTAAAGAAGTATTTCAAAGGGCAGATGAATTATTAGATTTCAGTATAACTAATATGTGTTTTGAAGGTGAAGAAGAGGAGTTAGGAAGAACTGAAAACACTCAACCTGCTATTTTAGCTCATAGCATAGGGACTTTAAGAATAATAGAAAGTTATGGTATAAAGCCTAGCCTTGTAGCTGGTCTAAGCCTAGGTGAGTATTCAGCTCTTGTTTGCAGCGGAAGATTAGATTTTGACGATGCTATTACTTTAGTAAGAAAAAGAGGAAGGTTTATGGAAGAGGCAGTACCAAAGGGAATAGGTGGTATGGCTGCAGTTCTTGGCTTGAATGAAGAAAAGATATATGAAGTATGTAAAGAGGCATCAGGTTTAGCTGTAGTTGAACCAGCAAATTTTAATTGTCCAGGACAAATTGTTATTGCCGGAGAAGTAAATGCATTGAAAAGTGCCTGTGATATTGCTCTAAAAAAGGGAGCATTAAAGGCAATTCCTCTTAATGTGAGTGGCCCATTTCATAGCTCTATGCTCTTTAAGGCAGCAAATAAGCTAGAGGAAGAATTAAAAGAAATAGAATTTAAAGATTCTCTAATACCGCTTATAACAAATGTTACAGGAGATTACTTGGAAAAGTATCATATAAAAGATACTTTAAAGAAACAAGTTATGTCCTCAGTGAAGTGGGAGCAATCTATAAATAGGATGTTGGAAGATGGAATAGAAACATTTATAGAAATTGGTCCAGGAAGAGCATTAAGTGGTTTTGTAAAAAAGATAAATAGAAAAGCGGAAGTTTACAATGTGGAAGATTTAAAGTCCTTAGAGAAAATGTTAATTGGAGTTGAGAATAGAAATGGAAAATAAATTATTAGAAGGAAAGACTGCTGTGGTTACTGGTGGTTCAAGAGGAATAGGAAAAGGAATAGCACTTAAACTTGCAGAGCTGGGTGCAAATGTAGTTATAAATTATAGAAGTAGCGCAAAAGCGGTAGAAGAAGTAATAAAGGAAATAGAAGCGCAAGGTGTTAAGGCAATTGCCATTCAAGGAGATATAAGTAACTTTAAAGAAGCAGAAAATATAATAAAGGGAACCATAGAAAATTTTAAGACTATAGATATTCTAGTTAATAACGCAGGTATTACTGCAGATGGTCTTATAATGAGAATGAAGGAAGAAGATTTTGATAATGTGGTTCAAGTAAATTTAAAGGGAGCCTTTAATTGCATAAGACACGCTTCTCCCTATATGGTAAAGCAAAGAAGTGGAAAAATAATTAATATATCTTCCGTAGTAGGCATTACAGGAAATGCAGGTCAGGCTAATTATGCTGCAGCAAAGGCAGGGATTATAGGACTAACTAAATCTGTAGCTAGGGAGCTTGCTTCCAGAGGAATAAATGTAAATGCTGTTGCACCGGGATTTATTCAAACAGATATGACAGAGGTATTATCTGATAAAGTAAAGGAAGGAACTCTTGCTAATATTCCACTAAAGAAATTTGGGAATTGTGAAGATATAGCAGAACTTGTAGCTTTCTTAGCTTCAGATAAGGCTTCTTATATTACAGGGCAAGTTATAAATGTGGATGGTGGAATGGTTATATAGTAATAACCTAAAATTTAAAGAAAGGTTGGTATTATAGGTGAAAAGAAGAGTAGTTGTAACAGGTATGGGGGCAGTAACCCCTGTAGGTAACAATGTAGATACCTTTTGGAATAACATTAAAAATGGAGTTTGTGGTATAGATTTTATAAAAGCCTTCAATACAGAAAACTTTAAAGCTAAACTTGCAGCAGAGGTTAAAGATTTTAATCCTGAAGAAACCATAGAAAAAAGAGAAGCTAAGAGAATGGATAAGTATTGTCAGTTTGCAGTTGCAGCTGCTGTAGAAGCAGTTAAGGATGCGGACTTAAATTTAGAAACCATGGATAAAGAAAGGTTTGGGGTAGTTGTTGGTTCAGGTATAGGTGGTATAGGTACCGTTGAAAAACAACAGGAAATTTTATTAGAAAAGGGACCTGGTAAGGTTCATCCACTCTTTATACCAATGATAATAAGCAATATGGCAGCAGGAAATATAGCTATAAGATTTGGAGCCAAAGGAGTATGTACTACCATAGTAACTGCCTGTGCAACAGGAACTAATTGTATAGGTGAGGCATATAGAATGATACAACACGGCAGTGCAGATGTAATCTTAGCCGGAGGTGCAGAGGCATCTATTACTCCTCTTTCTATAGCAGGTTTTATATCCCTTACAGCTTTAAGTAAAAGTACAGATCCTAAGAGAGCGTCTATTCCTTTTGATAAGGAAAGAGGTGGCTTTGTTATGGGAGAAGGTGCAGGTATTTTAGTACTTGAATCTTTAGAAAATGCTTTAGCTAGAAATGCCAAAATCTACGGAGAAGTAGTTGGGTATTCTGCTACTTGCGATGCTTATCATATAACTTCACCAGCACCAGGAGGAGAAGGTGCTGCTAGAGCTATGAAGTATGTTATAGAAGAGGCTGGAATAAAACCAGAAGAAGTTTCATATATTAATGCTCATGGTACAGGAACTGATGCTAATGATAAACTTGAAACAGAAGCTATAAAATCCGTATTTGGAGATTATGCTAAGAAAGTTCCTATAAGTTCTACAAAATCAATGACAGGGCATCTTTTAGGGGCTGCAGGAGCTGTAGAAGCAGTAGTTGCTATAAAGTCAATGATAGATAGCTTCATTCCTCCGACAATAGGATATGAAGTATGTGACGAGGAATGCGATTTAGACTATGTTCCAAATAAGGGCAGAGAATGTGAAGTAAACTACGCTATGTCAAACTCCCTAGGTTTTGGAGGACATAATGGAGTTATACTATTTAAAAAATGGAGTGAATAAATTATGGATTTTAAAGGTATAGCTGAATTAGTAAAGGTTGTAAGTGACTCAAAGGTAACTAACTTAGAAATTCAAGAAAATGGATTATCTATAAAGATTGCAAAAGAGTTAGAAAAGGTATTTATAAAAGAGTTAAAGGAAGAGAGTATATATCCTGTAGTTCAAGATACTAAGGTAAATAATATTATAGACACAGTAGAGGAAGCTATAAAAGAAGCAGCACAAGAAGAGGAAAACATTAAAATTATTTCTTCTCCAATTGTGGGAACCTTTTATTCATCTCCTTCACCAGATAAAGAGCCCTTTGTAAAGGTTGGTAGTAAGGTGAAAAAGGGAGATACCCTGTGTATTGTAGAAGCTATGAAGTTAATGAATGAAATATATAGTGAAGTAGATGGAGAAGTAGTGGAAATCATAGCTAAAGAGGGAGATATGGTAGAATACGGCGGAGAACTTTTTAAAATAAAATATTAATATTCAAGAATGAAGGTGTAGTAATGAGTAATAGTCTAAATGTAAAGGACATAATGAAAATAATACCTCATAGATATCCATTTTTACTAGTGGATAAAATTGAAGAAATGGAACCAGGTAAAAGAGCTGTTGGATATAAAAATGTAACGATGAATGAATATTTTTTTGCAGGGCATTTTCCAGAAGAACCTGTAATGCCAGGAGTTTTAATCATAGAAGCTTTAGCGCAGGTTGGAGCAGTAGCGGTGCTTAGCTTAGAAGAGTTCCAAGGCAAAATAGCCTATTTTGCGGGAATAAATAAAGCTAGATTTAGAAGAAAAGTAGTTCCAGGAGATGTTTTAAGATTAGAGGTTGAAGTAGTTAAATTAAGAGGTGTGGCAGGAATCGCAAATGCTGTAGCTACTGTGAATGGAGAAAAAGCAGTAGAAGCAGAAATAATGGTTATGATAGGGTGATGATATGTTTAATAAAATATTAATTGCCAATAGAGGAGAAATAGCAGTTAGAATTATTAGGGCTTGTAGAGAAATGGGAATAGAAACTGTTGCAGTATATTCTACTACAGACAAAGAAGCGTTACATGTTCAAATGGCAGATGAAGCCGTTTGTATTGGGCCACCTTCGCCTAAGGATAGTTATTTAAATATGAGAAATATAATAAGTGCTACTGTACTTAGTGGAGCACAGGCTATACACCCAGGTTTTGGATTTTTATCAGAAAATAGTAAATTCGCAGAAATGTGTAAGGAATGTAATATAACCTTTATAGGGCCAGACTATGAGGTTATAGAGAAAATGGGTAATAAATCTAAGGCGAGAGAAATGATGATTGAAGCGGGAGTACCTGTTATTCCAGGTACTAAATCCCCTATTTTGTCCGATGAAGAAGCTCTTTTAAATGCTAGGAATATAGGCTATCCAGTAATGATAAAAGCATCAGCTGGCGGCGGTGGAAGAGGAATAAGAATAGTTAGGGAAGAAGAAGAATTAATAAAATCCTTGCAGACCGCTAGAGCAGAAGCTAAGGTTGCCTTTGGTGATGACACAATGTATATGGAAAAATACTTGGAGAATCCTAGGCATGTAGAGATACAAATATTAGGTGATAATTACGGAAATTTAATTTATCTTGGAGAGAGGGATTGCTCTATTCAAAGAAGAAATCAAAAGATTTTAGAAGAAGCTCCTTGTCCTGTAATGACTGAGGAATTAAGAAAGGCTATGGGAGAGGCTGCTATTAAGGGAGCAAAATATGTAGGGTACAAAAATGCTGGAACTATAGAATTCTTATTAGATAAAAACAATCAATTTTATTTTATGGAAATGAATACGAGAATTCAAGTTGAGCACCCTATAACAGAATTGGTAACAGGCGTTGACTTAATAAAGGAACAAATAAAAATAGCTTCCGGGGAAAAACTAAGCATTATTCAAGAAGAAGTTCAAATGAATGGACATTCCATTGAATGTAGAGTTAACGCAGAAGATCCATCAAGGGATTTTATGCCTTCACCAGGAAAGGTTAAGATTTTATTTATGCCAGGGGGACCTGGGGTAAGAGTAGATACTCATTTGTATGATGGTTACGTTATACCTCCTAACTATGATTCTATGATGGCTAAACTTATTGTTCATGGAAAAGATAGAGAAGAGGCTATAAATAAAATGAGAAGAGCTTTGACAGAATTCTTAATTGAAGGAGTAAAGACAAATATAGATTATCAATTTACCATAATAAATGACTTAGATTTCATAAAAGGTAATTATCATACAGGTTTTATTAACAGAAACCCCAAATAGGAGATGATATAGATGTTTCAAGGGCTTTTTAAGAAAACTAAATATATAACTGTAAGCTCACAAAATTTAGAAGAGGTAAAAGAAGAGCCAAAGCCTATTATTCCAGATGGTATGTGGGTAAAATGTAAGAAGTGTGGCCAAATTATCTATACCAAAGATTTAAAGGAAAATTATAGGGTTTGTGGTTTCTGTAAATGTCACTTTAGATTGCCAGCTTATCAAAGAATAAGAGATATAATTGATGAGGGAACTTGGATAGAAATAAATAAAGATATAAATACGTTAAATCCACTAGATTTTCAAGGGTACGAAGAAAAAGTTGATGAAGTTATAAAGAGTACTAACTTAAAAGAAGCGGTAATTACAGGTACAGGTTCTATAAAAGGAGAGAAAACTGTAATATGCGTTATGGATAGTAGATTTTTAATGGGCAGTATGGGCTCCGTGGTTGGCGAAAAAATTACAAGAGCAATAGAAAAGGCCATGGAAGAAAGATTACCAATTATAATTTTTACAGCTTCCGGGGGAGCCAGAATGCAGGAAGGAATGTATTCTTTAATGCAAATGGCTAAAGTCTCGGCAGCACTAGGAAAGCTTAAGGAAAAAGGGCTTTTGTATATATCTGTACTTACAGACCCCACTACAGGTGGAGTAACAGCTAGTTTTGCTATGCTTGGAGATATAATATTAGCTGAGCCTGGAGCATTAATAGGTTTTGCTGGTAAAAGAGTTATAGAACAAACCATTAAGGAAAAGCTACCTGATGAATTTCAAACAGCAGAATTCTTATTAAAACATGGCTTTGTTGATAAAATTGTGGAAAGAAAAGATTTAAAGAATACTCTATACAACATATTGAAAATTCATAGTGGAAAAAATCATTTAAATGAAAATACTATTGATATAAATATATATAAAGAAGAAAAAAGTGAAGATAGGTTAAACCCTTGGCAAAAAATTTCAATGATAAGAAGCTCATCGAGGCCAAATGCTCTAGACTATATAGAGAGAATATTTACCTCCTTTATAGAATTACATGGAGACAGGTATTTTGGTGATGATGAATGTATTGTAGGGGGCATAGGGTTATTAGAAGGTACTCCAGTAACTATAATTGCTCAACAAAAGGGCAAAGACTTGAAAGATAATATAAGAAGAAATTTTGGTATGCCGAGTCCTGAAGGATATAGAAAGGCATTAAGGCTTATGAAGGAAGCAGAGAGGTTTAATAGACCTGTAATATGCTTTGTGGACACTCCTGGAGCTTACTGTGGAGTAGGAGCAGAGGAGAGGGGACAAGGAGAAGCTATTGCTAGAAACCTAATAGAAATGGCAGGACTAAAAGTACCTGTGATATCTATAGTAATAGGGGAAGGCGGTAGTGGAGGAGCACTAGCCTTAACAGTAGCAGATAAAATTTGGATGCTACAAAACTCTATATACTCAATACTATCTCCAGAAGGTTTTGCGAGTATTTTATGGAAGGACGCCAAAAGGGCAGAAGAAGCATCTAGCATAATGAAAATAACTGCACAAGATTTACTTCAATTTGGAATAATTGATAAGGTAATAAATGAACCTAAGGGAGATGCTAGTAAGAGTTTAGACCTTTTAGCAGAAATTATTAAAGCTAACTTGATAAAAGAATTTTGCATCCTTAATCAATTATCTATAGATAACCTTTTAGACAATAGATATAATAAGTATAGAAATATAGGATTATATGGAAAATAATAAAACCGCTCCTTTTATTAAGAAGGAGCGGTTTTGTTATGTTATATAGCAGCATCAGCTGGTGGCGTAAAAGTTCTTTGTGCTAATTCTGCATCAAGCATGTAAATAGCAGCAGAGTTTTCGCCTATTCTTTCTAATTTAGATATTAAAGCAGAAAAAGTACTTTCTTCTTCTACCTGCTCATCTATGAACCATCTTAGAAAGCTCATAGTAGCATGATCTCTTTCTTCTGTAGCTAAATCAGCTAAATTATATATTCTTTTAGTAACTTTTTGTTCATGTTCATAAGCAGATTTAACTGCATCCAATAAAGAATTATAAGTATTTTCAGGAGCTTCAATAGCGCCAATATTCACTCTGCCACCTCTATCAATTATAAACTGAAAGAATTTCATAGAATGAAATCTTTCTTCCTGAACTTGCACCTTAAAGAAATTAGCAAATCCTTCTAAATCTATTGACGAGCAGTAGGCTTGCATTGCAAGATATATATTTTCTGAATACATTTCATAATTAATTTGTTCGTTAATCGCTTTGTTTAATCCTTGGCTTAACATAGATAATACCTCCTTAGTAATATTTATTATATTTTACCATAGTTTATTAGATAATAAAAGCAATCCATGTGAAAATTATGGTAATAATTTGTTTAAATCCACAGTTCCTCTACCTTGCATAGGCTTTGGAATATCAAGTAAATTACAAGATACTTTAAAAAGAGAAAGTATATCATTAAAAGTAAGCGTTGGATTGTTTTCAAATAATAAAGCGCAAAGACCGCTGATATAAGCAGCAGCGCAGGAGGTTCCTGTGTAAAATGTGTAAGGATTTTCTAAGGACTGTGGATAAACCTTTATCCCATTCCTTTCAGAAACAAAATTAATATTAGAATTAAGTGATTGTATATTTACGCAAGCTGCTGATAAATCAGGCTTATCAATTTTACTTGATGGACCCGTTGAGGAATTTGCATAGGGCTTAACGTCTGAGGAGGTTGTGTCAAGGCCTCCCACAGTAATACAATTATCCAATATGGCAATTCCTCTCATAGAAGAATCACCATTGCCATTGTGGCCTGCTGGAACTACTACAATTATATTTTTTTTCACTGCTAACTTGAATAGCTTTGAGAATAGTGAAAGTATGAAATCATCATTTTCAATTATCTCAAAAGGCAAGCATATTACTTTTATGTTGAATTGTTCACTTTCTTCTATAAGCTTATGAATAGAAAACAATATGTCCGATATATAAGCCTTGCCTAAATCATTAAAAGCTTTTATTGAATAAATATAACTATTTTCTGCTATTCCCTTATAAGTTCCTTTAGATAGATATCCACTTCCACAAAGTATTCCACTAATGGCGGTACCATGACCATTATCATCATAAGGGTATTTACAGCTATTAATGAGATCTAAGAAGTTTAAAATCTTATTTTTGGGGCTTAACAAATCTGGATGAGGGTATGTTCCGCTATCTACTAAGCCAATACATACGCCTTTACCTGTAAGGCGATATTTTTCATCCCATACCACTTTGTTTGCAGACAAGACACTATTGCCGCATAAAAGCCCATAGGTATCAAAGGTTATATAATCTATATAAGGGTATTCCATCAGCCGATCAATAACTTTCGGGGATATATTGGCACATAAACAGTTTATTGAGGGTATAGCTCTTATGATTTTGCCCCCTAAGCTTTTAACTTTACTTTCTATTTTTTCATGTAAGGTTTTGCAATGTATAATTACCCTTATATTTTTATAAGAGTTATTCTTTACAATTTTTTTCAAGTCGTTGTTCAATCTATTTTTAAATAAAAACATAGCCCACCCCTAAAAATTATTCCATTATATATTATAATATTCATAAGGTATAAATGTTCCAATAATTATCCCTTACATTTAAATATTATTATTCCTACTACCATAACTATTACACCAATTATCTTATTTAGACCAAAAGTTATTTGTTCAGACCCAAATAAACCAAAGGCGTCTATAAGGGCAGCTGCTGTTAATTGAGCAACTAATATTGTACATATGGCATAAGTGGGGCCAAGGGATTTAATTCCTCTCATTACAGTATAAATAATTATAACTCCTAATACTCCCCCTAATAAATATAATTTATTAGCATTTTTAAGCTCTTTAAAATCTCCTTTTCCAGCAACAAATACCGTAATTAAGCTCAAAATAAAACCAATTCCTTGAACTAATAAATTTGTCTCCCAAATACCGATTTTATCTCCTAGTCTTGTATTAAAAACTCCTTGTATGCTCATACTTATTCCTGAAATTATAGAAACAATTATTCCTAACATAAAATAACCACCTCCCTGATTATTCTATCCAGAGAGATGGTTATTTATTATATAATTAATATCCACTTAGTTGTCTAATATGATTCATATTGTTCTTATTCAAATATGCACTTTCAATATCTTTTTCGCTAAAACCTAAGCTCAATCCTAAGCATAAAAAGTCTTCAAATAAGGTTTGATAATGATCCTTTGAAGGACAAACAACAAAATCGTTTATGTCTACATAAAGGTTTAAAAATTGGTCTGTTAAGTTGTGTTGCATATTTTCTATATGTATATTAAACTCTGCATCTCTATAATTTTTTTCTAAACCTAATGTTAAAATGAAATGCAAACAGTCAACATATTCTTCTAAAATTTCACTTTTAGGAGAAGCACCTTTATTGCACCAATATTTAAAGCATCTAGTTTCATTTGCTAGCTCTGCAATTTCAACTTGAAGAGCTAAAATTTTATTAGGAAAGAAAGCTTTACCATGTAGATTATGCTTCTCTAATATGTGATGGTCTAACTTTTCCTGCAAATTAAAAAGATTTTTAAAATTCATAGGATAAAATCCGCCTTTCCATAAACATTTTTAATACTATTATATTGTATCAAAGATTGTAAAAATTAAAAGACTACGCAATCGGTTACATTAAAAAAATAAAAATAAAAAACAAAAAACACCTAAAAATAGATGTTTTTTGTTTTTTATGCAAGTAATAATTTATATATCGGTATAATAATCAAACTCAATATGGTAGTTATAGTTATCATAACTGCAGCGTACTCATAATCTGAATCATAGGCTTTACCTATAATGGCTGTATTTGTCATTGCTGGCATTGCCGCTTGTACAATAAAGACACTTCTCATTAAAGAAGAGGGTAATGGAAATGGATAAGTAAGCAACAATACTAATAAAGGAGATATTACAAATCTTCCAAGTAATAGTACAAACATTTCTTTAGTAAACTTAACCTTAGATAAATCTACAGAGTAAATAGTATGTCCTATAAACATCATGGATAATGGGGTAGTTAAGTTACCTAAATATTTACAGGTATCTAAAATAAATTTAGGAAGAGTTACATTTAAAAGTATAAGAGCTACTGCTAGTACAAATCCAAGAAAAGGTGGAGAAAGAATTCTCTTTAAGCTATTCTTAGAAAATATACTGCTAGGTTCTGTACTGCTATCCTTAGTAATTTCATAAACTCCTATAGTCCAGAAAAAAGTGGTGTTTGCTATATAATAAAGCAATACATAAGGGACACTTTCTTCACCAAAAAGAGCTAAATTTACAGGTAGACCTATGAAAATAGTGTTGGATACGAAGAATATAGACAAAAATATTCCTCTTCTTCCCTTAGGTACCTTAAGAAGATAACAAGTCACTTTTCCTATAACATAAGCTAATGCAATGGAGGTAAAGGGAACAAAAAGCCCTTTACCTAACACTAACAATTTTTCTTTATCAAAATTACTCATTAAGTTTGTAATCATCAAAGTTGGTAAAGCTATATTTACAACTATTTTAGCAAATAACTTAGCGTTATTATCATCGAGCCATTTATTATGAGTTAGAGCATAACCAATCATAATCATTATTACTATGCTAAATACACTGCCGAAGGCATTAAATAGGGACATATTAATCCCACCTTTTAATTTATTTTAAAATTCAGCTGAACCTGTTGTTCTTGGGAATGGTATAACGTCTCTTATGTTTGACATTCCGGTAATATACATTAATATTCTTTCAAAGCCTAATCCATAGCCAGCATGTTTTGTAGTGCCATATTTTCTTAATTCTAAATACCACCAGTAATCTTCTTTATTTAATCCCATATCATCCATTTTCTTTTCTAAAACGTCTAACCTTTCTTCCCTTTGGCTTCCTCCTATGATTTCACCAACTCCAGGAACTAAAAGATCCGCTGCGGCAACAGTTTTATTATCATCGTTTAACCTCATATAAAAGGCTTTTATATCCTTTGGATAGTCAGTTACAAATACTGGTTTTTTAAATATTTTTTCAGTTATATATCTTTCATGTTCTGTTTGAAGGTCTATTCCCCACTCTACAGGATATTGGAATTCCTCTCCTGATTTCTTTAAAAGTTCTACAGCTTCAGTATAAGTTATTCTAACAAATTCAGAATTTACCACGTTATTTAATCTGTTAAATAAATCCTTATCAATGAAACTATTAAAGAACTCCATTTCTTCTGGAGCGTTTTCCATAACATAGCTTATAATGTACTTTACCATATCCTCAGCTACATCCATGTAATCTACTAAATCAGCGAAAGCCATTTCAGGTTCAATCATCCAAAATTCAGCCGCATGCCTTGCAGTATTTGAATTTTCAGCTCTAAAAGTAGGACCAAAGGTATATACATTTTTAAAAGCGTGGGCATAAGCTTCACCAGATAATTGTCCGCTTACTGTTAAATTTGCTTCTTTTCCAAAGAAGTCTTGAGAAAAGTCTATTTTTCCTTCTTCTGTTTTAGGAAGGTTCTGCAAATCTAAAGTAGTAAGCCTAAACATTTCACCTGCGCCTTCAGCATCACTACCAGTAATTATTGGGCTATGAACATAAACAAAGCCTCTTTCTTGGAAGAATTTGTGAATGGCAAAGGCGGCTAAAGAACGAACTTTAAAAACTGCTGAAAAAGTGTTGCTTCTTGGTCTTAAATGAGCTATAGTTCTTAAAAACTCTAAGGAATGCCTTTTCTTTTGTAATGGATAATCAGAATCAGATAATCCTTCCACTATTATATTTGTAGCATGAATTTCAAAAGGCTGCTTAGCATTTTGGCACTCTACTACTTTTCCTTCAACTGTTATAGATGAACTAATGGATAACTTAGATAAATCATTAAAGTTACTTAACTTATCATCGAATACTACTTGAATATTTTTAAAGAAACTACCATCATTTAATTCGATAAATCCAAAGGTCTTAGACATTCTCTCTGTCCTAATCCATCCCGACAAGGTTACGTCATTATTTATATACTGCTCTGCATTTCTATAAAGTTGTTTAACAGATATTTTTTCCATGGTGAATCCTCCTAATAATATATTATATTTAATATTAAATTAAATTATTTTACATAAAAATAAAAGCCCTTCATCCACAAAGGGACGAAAGACTTGTTTCCGCGGTACCACCCATCTTGCCTAAAAGGCCAGCTTAAAATAAGTACGTAAATACATACCTACCAAAGTAAGGTTTTGGAGACCTCTAAGCCTACTTTCAAATTAAATGATTTCGGTTAGATACTCAGAGATGTTCTTCAATAAAGGCTTCACACTGGTCTTACACCATCACCAGCTCGCTAAGGATAATTCCAATATCTACTCTTCTCTTCATAGTAGTTTTCTATATTTATACTTCATAACATTATAATGCTTTACGAAGATTCTGTCAACAATTAAATTTACAAAAAACATATATGAAAAAAATTATATTTAATATATAATCATTATGCTAAATTGAAAAGTTTATAAAGAGAATTTTAAAAGCAGGAGGAAAGACCATGGCCAAAACTTATGAATTAAATGAATTTTTAATAACTACAGACGCTGAAAAAGTAAATATCGATGCAGTACACGAACTTTTATCTAGATCTTATTGGGCAGAAAAAAGAAGTAGAGAAATAATTGAAAAATTTATAAAAAGTTCTCTTTGTTTTAGTTTATATCACTTAGACAAACAAATAGGCTTTGCTAGAGTGGTCACTGATTATATAACCTTTGGATATGTAAGGGATGTTTTTATTCATGAAGATTATAGAAGTAAAGGTCTTGGTAAGTGGTTAATAGATTGTGTAATTTCTCATCCAGATATTGAGAGAATAGAAAGATTAATGTTAGCCACAAAAGATGCACAAGGGTTTTATAAATATCATGGTTTTTCGGAACTTCAAAAGCCTGAGGCTTTTATGGAGAGGTTAAACATTATAGCTACAGTATAACTTATAAGTAAAGAGTTAAGCGTAGGAAAATACTATCCTATTCTTAACTCTTAAATTTTAAGCTCTATTTATCAAGATACTTCTTTTCATGAGCTAAAAGCCATTCTTTCCTCCAAAGATCTCCTCCATAGCCGACAAGGCTACCATTGGATCCTATAACTCTATGACAAGGAATTACTATGGAAATTTTATTTTTATTATTCGCTCCGCCAACAGCTCTAACAGCTTTTGGATTTTCTATATTTAAAGCTATGTCTTTATAGCTACAGGTTCTACCATAGGGTATTTTTAATAGAGATTGCCATACTTTTTTTTGAAAAACTGTTCCATTGAGTTTGCAGTTAATTGAAAAAGTTTTCCTTGCACCTAAAAAATACTCATCTAGTTCATTACTACATTTTTTAAAAAATTCATCCTCGTTTGTAAGGTTTTTATCCTCATTTACAAAATTTAATCCTAATAAATAATCATCTTCGTATATTAATTCAATAACTCCTATGGGGGATTTATAATAGCCAGTGTTCATTTTAATATCACCTCTTATTGTTATTATATTAAATATAACTCATAAGAAGCAAAAAGTTAATACACCCAGGAATTATAAATTCCCAGGTGTGTTATAGCTAATCTTTCATCAAAAATATTTTTTTACTATCTATATAATCATATACATCTCTTAAAGCTTCACCAAATCTTTGATAATGTACGATTTCTCTAGCCCATAAGAATTTTAAAACGTCTTTTACATCACGGTCATCAGTTAAATCAATCAAGTGCTCGTAGGTTGAGCGAGCTTTTTGCTCTGCGGCCATATCTTCGTGCAAGTCTGTTACTGGATCCCCTAAGGTTCCAATATAAGCTGCAGTCCATGGTACTCCATTTGCATCTGTTGGGAACAATGCACTATCATGCTGGGCATAATGCCCCCCAAGACCAGCCTCTCTCATCTCATCAGGAGTAGCATCTTTAGTTAGTTGATATATCATTGAACAAATCATTTCTACATGAGCTAGCTCTTCTGTACCAATATCTGTTAGTAGCGCTTTAGCTTTTCCTGTAGGCATTGTATATCTTTGATTTAAATATCTGATTGCTGCACTAAGTTCTCCATCTGGGCCCCCATATTGAGTAACAAGAAATTTTGCCATTTTCAAGTCTTTAGATTTTAGTTTTACTTCATGTTGCAGTTTTTTTTCATAAATCCACATATAACTATCCCCCTATTCCCCAATTTCCCATGGCCATGGGTCTTCTACCCATCTCCAAGGCGCTTTACTTTGTGCATACCCAAAATTAGTCAATGGTCCATATTCCATTTCAAATCTTCTTTTTAATTTCATCAAGTTTTCAGTTACACAATTAAAATCAGCTAGGGCCTGATGATTGTGAGGAAAGTTATCTAAAAATAAGTTTAACTCTACAGCAGCAAATTCTAGTTCTCTAATTTTATTTAACATTTGGGAGCGATTTGAACATTTTTTATCTGATTTATCCATATATATACCCCCCTATTCTAGTGATTTTATAGGATAAGGAATATATAAATTAGGGAAAAGAGTTCCCTTCCTTAGAGCCTCATCTAATGGAAATAAGCCGATATATGGCTGTAAAGGTACATATGCTCTTGCTAGTTGCATATTTTCACACATTTTAAGATCTTCGATTGGTTGTTCCCAACCCTCCATTGGATTCATCCATGGATTGTTGAATTGATGCATTATTTTTCACCTCATAAATTTTTACTACAATAACATATTATTCAATTATATGTAAAGATGTGAATAAATCTTAAAAGTTTAGCATATAATTATATGTTTAATTTTCATAGAAATTTCATAAATTTATGTTATTATTAAACAATAAAAATTAATTGTACTGGAGGGAGTTTAGAGTGGAGAATGTATCTATATTATTGGCTTTTTCAGCAGGAGTCTTATCTTTTTTATCTCCCTGTGTTTTACCTTTAATACCAATGTATTTATCTTACCTAGCGGGGACTACCATAGAAGATATAAATAAAGAGCAAAAATTGACTGTCATATATAGGTCCTTAGGATTTATATTAGGTTTTTCTATTATATTTATGATTATGGGTCTTTCAATTACTACATTAGGAAAATTGTTTGAGGCAAATAAAGATATTCTTAAAAAGGTTGGAGGAATAGTCATAATAATATTTGGTGTACATACTACAGGGTTAATAAAAATAAAGTATTTGTATAGAGAAAAAAGAATTTTAAATTTTAATAAGATGGGAATAAGTTCAATTTTTTTAGGAATGGCTTTTGCTATAGGATGGACACCTTGTATAGGCCCTGTTTTAACTTCAATCTTAATTTACGCAGGCAGCTCACAAACTTTAAGTAAGGGATTAATACTTTTATTATCCTATTCAGCGGGATTTGGAGTTCCCTTTCTCTTATCAGCTTTTTTAATAGAAGCTATTTCAAAATATACAAAGAAGATTTATAAATATTTTAATGTTATATCAATAACAAGCGGTATATTGCTAATTATACTTGGAGTTATGACTTTAGTAGACAAGACGTATTTACTAAATAATTTAGTTAGTTAGGGGGAGAAAATATGAATAAGAAAAAAATTATAGTGGCTATATTAGTAATATTAACTTTATTAGCTGTAATTGTAGTGAATTATAATAATAAGAAAAGTTTGCAAAATAATGATAAAAAGGTAGAAGATAAAGTAGAAGATAAGACAGAAGATGGCGAGAAAAAGGTCGATGATAGAATAGAGGCTATAGATTTTAAATTAGAAGATTTACAAGGTAAAGAAATAAAATTAAGTGATTTTAAAGGAAAAAAAGTATTTTTAAATTTTTGGGCAAGTTGGTGTGGTCCATGTAAGGCAGAAATGCCTCATATGCAACAGTTGTATGAAGAAACAAAAGATAAAGATATAGTAATTTTAGCAGTTAACGTGGGAGAAGATAAAGATAAAGTTAAGAGCTTTATAGAAGAAAATAAATATGCATTTCCAGTAGTATTAGATATTAAGCAAGAAGCAGCTCTTCAATATGGTATATCCGCCTTTCCAACATCATTTTTTATAGATGAAGAAGGTTATGTATATAGCGGCATAAGGGGAGCTATGAGCTTAGATATGATGAAAGAGCAATTAAAGTTAAAATAGAGCAGGGAACCCCCTGCTCTTAAATTATTTATCCTTTGAGTCATTTTTATGAAACTTATTTTTATAAGATTTATTAGTATCAACCTTAGTATCTTTTGACTTGTTTTGCTTATCGTCATTTTTGTGTTTGTCATTGTATGTAGGTGCCACATCTTTTAGTTCTTCTTTTACAGTAGTGTTTAAATTTTTAACTGCATTTTTCTTGTCTGTAAAAGCCTTACTATATTCTTCTTTAGCAGTTTGGAGTTGAGCATTTTTTTCATTTAGTATTTCTTCAGCTGCTTTAATTGAAGCTTCATCACCATTATGTTCTATTTTCTTAAGCTCAATCTTAGCTTTGTTATAATCTTTTTTTGCTGTATTTAATTCATGTCTTTCTTTCACCATGTTTTTAACCGCTTCTTGCTTAGCAGTTTGCATTTCTATAACTTTAGCAATTGCAGCTTGAGCATTATCTCCTAGTTTTGTCTCCAATTTTTTTAGCACTTCTATAGAATTTTTTTGGCATTTAGCCAACTTATCTGTAAGTTCATCCACCTTTTTATCATCTATATTAGTTTCTTTGTCTGTAACAACAGTGCTCTCAGTAGCATTTTCTGTAGTGTTTTCAGTAGTATCAGTAATTATATCTTCAAGGGATTCTGTAGCTTCAGTCATTTTGTTATTAAACTCTTCTACTGATTTTTCAGCTAAATCATTTTTTTCTTTCTCCGTTAAAACTTCGCTTTCCGCTAATCTTTCTTCAGCGATTTGTGTCAATATTACTATTCTTCCCATTTCATCTTTAGTAAGTCTTAATTTCAATTCATCGATAAACTTATCTAAAGGATAAAAAACACTAGCAGAAGTTAATCCCGCCTTATCTGCCATTGATAATTCTTCAGATGGTGATATTTCCGGGGATGCTAAAACCCCAGAAGATAAATTTAGTAACATTGTTACTGTTAAAACTAAAGTACATATTTTTTTCATTATTGTAACCTCCTAATTAATCATTCAACAATAGATACAGTTACTTTATAAAACTTTGGGAGGGTGTTAATTTAAAAAATTACTAAATAATACCCTTTTAAAAGTGAAGCAAGTTGTGTATATAATAATATGAGGTGATTATATGAACCTTAATGAACATTTAAAGGGAAATAGAAGTGACTTTATAGAAAATAATAAAGGTTTTATATATTCCACAGCTTACAGAGTATGCGGTCGTAAGTTAAGTTGGGAAAATGATGATGAATTAAGTATAGCAATGATAGCTTTTGATAAAGCTTGCAATACATATAAGGAGGAAAGAGGAAATTTTTTTAGCTATGCTAAGGTATTAATTAAAAATTCCTTGATTAATTATTTTAAAGCAGCTTCTAAAAAATATTCTTTAGTATTTAATGATGAATGTGATTTAGAAGAAATAAATTTAAAACAATCTGTCTCTAATTATGAAATAAGTATGGAAAATGAGGCAAGAGCTGAGGAAATAAATTTATTAAACAATGAATTAAGTCAATATAATATAGCATTTAGAGATTTAGTAGAAAATTCACCTAGTCATTCAGATACTAAGAACAACTTATTAAATGTGGCCTTTCAGTGTGCAAAGGAGAGTATTATAATGGATTATATTTATAAGAATAAAATGCTCCCCATTAAAGAAATATGTATACTGGCAGGTGTTAAGAGAAAGTTTTTAGAAAAGTGGAGAAGATATTTAATAGCTGTTATTTTAATTTTAAGCAATAATGAATATACGTACCTAAAGTCTTATTTAGATATAAAAGTAGGTGATAGCAATGATAATTAAAAAGGGAATCGTTATAGAAATTAATAATAAAGAAGCCTATGTAATGTTAAGTAATGGGGATTTCTCGAGATTGAAGATAAAAAATGGTCTTCCAAGGATTGGAGAAGAATATGAAGGAGAAGAGGTATTAAAAAAGCCAAATTATTTTAATAAGATAGCCATGGTAGCCTCCATAACCTTTGTATTATTATCATCAACAGGAGCATATGCATATTTTACTCCTGTGTCAACAGTTGTACTTAATGAGGATTCAGGCATAAAGGTAGGAATTAATAGGTTTAATAGAGTAGTTTCAGTTACTCCACTAAATGAAGCTGGAGAGAAGGTTGTAAAAGAATTAAATATAAAGAATAAAAATATTGATGATGCTATGGTAGAAGTAATAGACCAAGTTAAAAAGAACATAAATATAGAAGTAAAAGGAAGTAAGCTAAATACTGAAAAGATTAAAGAAAAGTTAAAAAATGAAAAACTAGATGGAAAAATAAAAATAAAAGATAAAGAAGAAAATCGTAATAACAAAGATTCTTTGCCTAAAAAAGATAAAACAACTAAAGAGAATGAAAATATTAAGAAAAATAACAATGTCAATAAAAATATAGAGAATAAATATAAAAACAACGATAACTCAAAAAATAGAAGAAATTATAATGACAAGAATGGTAATATAAGAAATAAGAATAATAGTAACGATAGTACTAAAAATGGCAATAAAGATAACAAATGAGGTTAAGGGGTGGCTAAAACCATCCCTTAACCTCATTTAGAATCCTGAAGTTTGTAAAATCATAATGAAGAGGGGTTATTGTAACATAACCATTTTTAATATAGTAAACATCAGTATTTTCTATAATATCTTCATTATGTTTACCAGATAGAGAAAACTCTAAAGTGCCATCTTCTTTTAAGGTTTTATTATAAAAGAAGTTATACATATCACCACCCATAGGGGAAACCTGTATACCTTTAATTTGCTTTTCCTCTATAGCAGGAACATTTACATTAAGAACCATATCATTAGAAATTAAATTGCTTTTAGCTATTTCTATAACCTTAGAAACATATTTAGCTGCAGTTAAAAAATGTTCTTCATTTATTGGTTCTCCAAAATTTATTTCACAAGAAACAGCTATAGAGGGAATTTTGTTTATAGCAGCTTCTACAGCAGCGGAAACAGTTCCGGAATAGAGAATATCCCTGCCTAGATTTGCTCCTATGTTAGTACCTGAGATAACCATATCTACAGGGCTGCTTATTAATTTATCCAGGGCGATTCTAACGCAATCTGCTGGCGTACCATCTACACTATAAGCCTTTGAGACTATACCTGGTAAGGTAACTTCCTTGACTATTAAGGAATTATGGATAGTTATTGAATGGCTGGCAGCACTTCGCTGGCTACTCGGAGCAACAACTAATACTTCATGCTCCTTTTGCAGCTCCCTTGCTAGAATTTGTAGAGCTATTGAATCTATTCCATCATCATTAGCTAATAATAATCGCATATTTAGTCCTCCATTAATAATTGATTAAGTATTTTACATAGTGTTATACTTATATATAGTTTAAACAATAATCACAAAAATTTATATAGTATTTTAAAGAAAGTGGGGATATATATGCATATAAGTAGAGCTAAATTAAAAGTTAGATATTCTGAAACAGATAAAATGGGTATAGTATATCATTCAAATTACTATCCTTGGTTTGAAATAGGTAGAGGAGAATACATAATTAAAAGCGGAATAACATATAAAAACATGGAAGAGCAAGGAATAATGATGCCATTAGTTGAAACTTATTGCAAGTATATAGAAGGAGCTAAGTACGATGATAGCATAATTATTGAAACATTTATTAAGGAACTTAGTCCTGTAAAGGTTATATTTAATTACAATGTAATAAGAGAAGAAGATAATAAAATATTAGCTCAAGGATATACAACTCAAACTTTTATAAATAGTAACTTTAAAATAATTAATTTAAAAAGATCTCATCCAGAGATTTGGGAAAAGCTCTATGCACTTTATGAAGATAAACAGAGTTCTTGAATCAAGTGGAGTTTTTACTCCATCTGATTCTTAGAAATCGGTATCCAGTGACGTCGTAGCCGCTCTTAGCTTCCACTTTGAACAAGATGGAGTATTAGAGCGGGTAGTCATCGGATAAAGAATAAAAAGAGGAGAGCGTAAGCTGTCCTCTTTTTATATTAAACTTCTCTAGTCACTTCTTTCAACCAATCTCTTTCTTCAAGATTCAAATGGGGAGAAAGTATTTCATAAACCTTTGAATGGTAGAGATTCAACCAATTCTTCTCCTCATTGGAAAGTATAGTTACATCTATTCCATCTAAATCTATTGGACAATAAGTTATTGGCTCGAATCTCAAGAATGTACCAAATTCAGTAGTTTCATCTTCTACAATTAAAAGCTCATTTTCTGTTCTAATTCCATATTTGTCTTTAATATAAACACCAGGCTCATTAGTGATAATCATTCCTTTTTCTAAAACCGCTCCGTTATATTCAACAGAAAATCTTTGAGGCCCTTCGTGAACGCTTAAAAAATAGCCTATTCCATGTCCAGTGCCACATTTATAATCTATACCCTCATTCCACATAGGAAGTCTTGCTAAAATATCAAGATTTGTTCCAGTAATTCCATGTAAAAACTTTGCTCTGCTTAAGGATATATGTCCTTTTAAAACAAGAGTAAAGTGATGTTTTTCCTCTGATGAGATTTTTCCCATAACAATAGTTCTTGTTATATCAGTAGTACCATCCAAATATTGACCACCAGAATCTATTAAGAATAAGCCATTATTTTCTAAGGTATATTGACTATCTTCTTTAGCCTTGTAATGCATCATAGCCCCATGGTCTTTATAAGCTGCTATAGTATTAAAACTAGGATTAATAAAATTTTTCTCTTCTTTTCTAAAAGATTCTAGCTTTTCAGAGGCAGAAATCTCAGTAATGGTCTCTTTTTCTATATTGGTTTTTAACCAATGTAAGAATTTAACCATAGCCACTCCATCTTTAACATGGCAGTTTTTTATATGATGAATTTCAGAAGGACTTTTTATACATTTAATATTTTGTACTATATTTGTTCCTTTTATCACCTTACACCTAGAAGGGATAGCGTTGTATAAGTTAAAGCTAGTTTTACTCCAATCAATAAATATAGAAGCATTATCTTTAATATTTGATAGATAATTAAAGATAAAATTATAATCTTTTATAGATACATTGAAGCTGTTTAATTCTAAAACTACTTCTGCTGCAAGTTTGCTAGAATCTATAAATAAAATTGCTTCATTCTTTGAAATTAAAGCATAAGCAATAGCTACGGGGTTATTCTCTACATCGTTTCCTCTAATATTAAATAGCCATGCTATATCATCTAAAGTAGTCAGTAAATAAAACTCTGCCTTTTGAGTATTCATTTTACTTCTTACTAAAGATAATTTCTCATTTATATCTCTTCCAGAAAATTCTCTTGGATGAATAAAAATCTTATCTTTAGGCATTTCAGGTCTATCATCCCATATTAAATCTATTAAGTCATGGCGTCCCTCTAGTTTTATGGTATTATCATTTAAAATATTTCTTAAATTTTCAATTTCCGATAGAGGCATAACTGTACCATCAAAACCAATTGAATAATTAGAAGATGTATTATCTTTTAACCACTGAGTATAAGTAGGAACTCCGGGTTCTCTCATTTTAAATAGCTTTATTTCAGAGCCTTCTAACTCTTTCTCTGCTTGAATAAAATATCTTCCATCAGTCCATAGTCCGCTTTCATTTAAAGTTACTACTAATGTACCAGCAGAACCAGTAAAACCTGATAACCAAGCTCTAGATTTAAAGCGAGAATGAACATATTCACTTTGATGAGCATCATAACTAGGTATGATATAAGCATGAAGTCCAAGATTTTTCATATGCTCTCTTAATCTTTTTATTTTGCTGTTAGTATTCATAATTTTTCTCAGCTCCTTTAAATTTTATAAACTCCCATTTAGTTTCAGCTGTAACTATGGCAAGAAAGATAACAATGCATCCTATAAACATTTTGTATGTAAAATCTTCTCCTAACAAGAAGCAGGATAATAAACTTCCAAAAACAGCTTCCAAACATAGTATAATTGCAGCACGAGTGGGAGTGGTGTATTTTTGAGCTACATTCTGAATTAAAAATGCTATAAAAGTGCTAAAAACACCTAAATAAATTATTGGAAAAAGTCCTTCTTTTGAAATAGTTGAAGGTATTTCATTAAATGAAAAGATACTTATTAAGGATAATATAAAAGCTACTAAGAACTGAACAAAAGTGAGTACTATAGGGTCATGTTTTTCTGCATAATATCCTATAGCAACTATATGACATGCAAAAAACAGGGCACAGGCTAAAGTGAGGCCATCCCCTAAATTTATATGCAAACTTCCTTCTAAGGTTAAAAAACCTATACCTATAAAACACATAAAAGCTGCAATGAGATTATAAATATCAGGCTTTTTACTATTAACCAACCAATATATAAAAGGAACCATAACTACGTTAGTACCAGTTATAAAAGCTTGCTTTGCGGCGGTAGTATATTGGAGACCTATAGTTTGAGCTGCAAAGGCAATGAAAAGAAGAAAACCAATAATAGATCCAGCCATGAAATCCTTTTTAGTTATTTTTTTTATGTTTTTAAAAAAAACTAACCCTATGGATACACAGGCAATAAAAAATCTAGAAGCCATTATAAAATAAGGAGAATAAGAATCTAAAGCATTTTTTGTAGCCACGAATCCACTTCCCCAAATAACAGCAATAATTAATAAAGAAAAATCTGCTAATAATGATTTGTTTTTTATTTTAGTTAACATTTTAGTACCACCTTTAATAAAATTACATAACAACTTTATTATAATATAAGTTAATAGTAGTGTAAAGAAAAGGGAAGAGATAAAACTATACTAAAAAGATATAAATTATTTTAATTACGTAACCTAAGTTACAGAAGAAAAGTAAATTTACAATTATAATAAAGTCATAAATTAAGAGATTAAAGACAAAATAATAATAAATTATAGTTTTAAATTTTAGGAGGAAAACAAGATGAGTTTAGTTTTAGGGAAAATACATTATTGGTTATTTAATAAGATAAAATGGTTTGAAGGATTAGAAGAAAACATATTAGAGTGGTCAGAAGATAAAAAGGAATTTCCGTTAGAACAGTGGAAAGATGAAATTTACAGTAAATACGGTATGCCTACAGAAGATAAACCTTTAGAAGAAATGATAAATACTTCTAATATACATGGATGGTTACAGGATAAAATATTTAGAGCAGAAGGAAGACAAAGTGCTTGGGTAACTAGAATACTAAATAAAAATCCAGAATACATCAATGATTTAATAAGCATATTTGAAAAACAAGGAACTAAACTAGGCAGTGAATATGCAGAAAAAGCAGTGGTGGTACACCCAGTAGAAATATATAACATGTTAAATGACTATATATTAGAAGGTATGCCTTGTGACAGAGTAAATGAAACACTAGAGAATAATGAGGATATGTTTAGTTGGAGAACAACTAAATGTTTACACGCGACCCATTGGGAAGAAGAAGGTGGAGACGTTAATAACTTTTATAAGCTTAGAGAGGCTTGGGTAAAATCCTTTGTAAAAGCTTTAAATTCTTCATTTAGATACTACGTAACAGTAGAAAATGCCACTAGATTACACGAAATTAAAAGATAAGGGGATGTTTTTATGAATGCTATAGAATTAATGGTAGAAGAGCACAAAAATATTAAAAGAATGCTTAAAGTTATAAGAAAGTATTGCTATAAAGTTCTTAAAAATGAAAATGTAGATTATAATGATTTTTATAGAATGATAGATTTCGTTAGGAACTATGCAGATAAGCATCATCATAGCAAGGAAGAAAATATATTATTCACTTTAATGGACGAAGAATTCGAAATGAGCAAAAAGGGACCAGTTGGAGGCATGTTAATAGAACATGATCAGGGAAGGTTGTATATGCATAACTTAGAAATTGCTTTAAAAGAATTAGAAAAGGGTAATGAAGAAGCTAAGTTAGATGTAATAGCTAATGCAGTTTCCTATACAGATTTACTAAATCGTCATATAGATAAAGAAGACAATATAATTTATACTTTTGCAGAGCGTTCTTTATCCGAAAAAAGCAAAGATATACTAAATACTAGGAGTAGAGAAGTAGAGGAAAAGGCTCATCAAATAGGTACTCAAAATAAATACATTTCTTTAATAGAAGAATTAGAAAATAAATAATAATAAGGAGTGTCCCAGGGGTCACTCCTTATTTTAATTACTTCTTAAATATACCAAAAGGCTTACCCACAGGTAAAAACTCTCTT
Organism: Clostridium malenominatum; assembly: GCF_039521365.1. Classification (NCBI taxonomy): domain Bacteria; kingdom Bacillati; phylum Bacillota; class Clostridia; order Eubacteriales; family Clostridiaceae; genus Clostridium; species Clostridium malenominatum. Next base: position 73,469 of record NZ_BAAACF010000002.1, on the reverse strand, counting down.
CCAAAGTGAGGGTTCAAAACTGCAGCCGCTGAACCATAGAATGAAACTAAAGATATTAATAGTTCAGAATAACCAGCTAGTTTATGTGAGAATTCATATGCAATGTGGAAAGAACTAAGGGATAATCCTAAGAATAGAAAATCTATTAAAAGAAATATCGTAAATAAAACTTTGTGAGTTTCCATAGCTCCTATAGTCATATAGATAGTAAAAATTAAATATCCTATAAATGCAATACCAAGTTGTTTAGGATCAGCAGTGGAAGCTAGTTTTTCCCCAAACACACCCATCTTTATAAGCCAGGAAGTTGCAGTTCCAAACCAAAAAAAGGCATATCCACCAAAAGCAGTAGCACCAAAAACGTTACCTTTTTTAGCATCGTTAATGCAAGCAAACAACTGTGCAAAAGCACCTAAAAATATTGCCCAGGGAATTACAAAAGATACTTCACTAGTAAGTCCAAGCTTTTGACTTGAAGCTACTAATGTAACCATAGCTAGTCCTAAAAGTCCTAGAGCTGATGGATCAGCGATAGCAATTTTTACATTTTGAATTTCATTTGATTTCATATAGTCCTCCTATATATATAATAATAATAAATACACACAATGGACATAATATCATCAAATTTGACAAAATGCAAACAAAAAATACTATTAAATTTTCCAAATTATGATATAATCGTTTAAAAGTGTATTCTTTGAAAGGGGCTAAAAGATTATGAGTATAGAAACTGTAAGAAAGGATTTCCAGAGGAGAAACATTGAGCTTGAAATTTTAGAATTCAATGTAAGCAGTGCTACTGTTGAATTGGCATCTCAGGCTTTGGGGGTAGAGCCTGGAAGAATAGCAAAAACAATGGCTTTTAAGATTAAGGATGAAGATGTTCTTATTGTTGCAAAAGGTGATGTAAAGGTAGATAACAGAAAATTTAAGGATGCTTTTGGTGCAAAAGCTAAGATGTTATCTTCAGAAGAGCTTCTTGAATCTACTGGTCATCCAGTAGGAGGGGTTTGTCCTTTCGGACTTAAAAACCCTTTAAAAGTATTTTTAGATGAATCACTAAGAGCATATGATTTTGTTTATCCAGCGGTAGGAGCACCTAATTCTGCTGTAAAGGTTGAATTAAAATATTTAGAGAATATAACTAATGGAGAATGGGTAGATGTATGTAAGTAGATAAATATTAAGGAGGAGAAAGAAGTGTATTTAGAAGAGTTCAAAGTAGGAGAAATATTTAAATTAGGTCCCATTTCATTAACAGAAGAGGAAATTGTAGAGTTTGCAAGAAAGTATGACCCGCAACCAATACATGTAGATTATGAGTTTGCTAATAATAGTGCCTTTAAAGGAGTTATAGCTTCAGGATTTCATACGATAAATGTAATTTGGAACGAGTGGGTTAAATCCAACAGATTTGGTACTGAAATTATAGCGGGAATGGGTATGGATTATTTAAACTGGACAGCGGCCGTATATCCAGGTGATAAGCTTATAGCATTAGTAGAAGTAGTAGAAATTAAGCCATCTTCAAAAGGAGATCGTGGAGTTATTGCATTGAAATTTACAATAAATAATGAAAAGGAACAAACTGTATTAACAACACAATTAAAAGCTATGATTAAAAGCAATGCAAATAATAAAGGACTATAGGATATAAAACATATCCTATAGTCCTTTATTATCTATCTACCCCAAAAGTATCCGATTATAAATAATATCCATATGTGAATAGGGTAAAAGAAATAAAATAAATATCTTAAATCTCTGCCTTTTTTGCCGGAATATAAATAAAAGAATGGAATAGCAAATACCATCATCCATTGAATATTTTCATAAAAAAGTCCTTGGTAGCTTATGTTTCCCATGGCAAACAAGAGAGACAATGCTGTGTAATATAAGATTAAGCGTTTTTTATTATTTTTGTATATATAAAATATATAGATCATAGCTGGGCCTAAGAAGGAGGCTTCTGTAAATAATGAGAGAAAGACAATTAAAAAAACGTATATTCTACTATCCCCTATATAATTTAGTAACATTATAGAAAAAGCCATAGATAAAAATATATTATTTCTTATCACTATGAAGTTATAACATATAAAAGATAATAATATTGGTACTAAAACTAAGACCGCTCCGTGTAACAGTATTTTATTTTTATTATCAGAAGAAGCTTTCCAAAGAAGGTAAGTATTAGCTATAAGCAATAAAATAAAAATTATAATAGTTATATAGTCATTTAAATTTAGAAATTGATTATCTTTAGGAAATAACATAGATAAAATAATATTTCCAATAGTCATTGCACTGGATGCGATAAAAAGTCTTCTAGCATAATTATTCTTGTCTCTTGTGTAAAAGTACCCATCTATTAAAAGATAAAAGAACACAGGGGCAACTACTCGTCCTATATAATTTAGCCAAATTGGAGTATTGGGAATAAAGCTTCCAATATGGTCTAGTAACATAAATAAAAGCATTAAAAATTTAAGTTGAAACCTATCTAACATGAAAAATTCCTCCTGATTTTTGATAAGTATATATCAATTATACATTATATTAAGAGTTTATTTCTTAATAAATTTGTAATAATTTTAGTAAAGTCTTTGTAAGGATTTTTTTATAAAATTATTATGAGAGGCTAGTGAAAGGGGGAAGATGGTATAATAGTTGGGGAGAGGGTGATTGAATTATGGTTAAATATAATGTTTTAGTAGTTGATGATGAAGAAGAAATAAGAGATGCTATTGAAATATATTTAAAGAGTAGCGATATAGGAGTTTTTAAAGCTAAAGATGGAATAGAAGCCTTAGAAATTGTTGAGGAAAAGGAAATACATCTTATAATTTTAGATATTATGATGCCTAGGATGGATGGAATGAGAGCTACTTTAAAGATTAGAGAAGAAAAGGATATTCCTATTATAATGCTTTCAGCTAAATCTGAGGATACAGATAAGATATTAGGACTTAATATGGGAGCAGATGATTATATAACTAAGCCTTTTAATCCTTTGGAGTTAATAGCTAGAGTTAAATCACAATTGAGAAGATATATGAAATTTGAAAACTACAAGAAAAAAGAAGAAGAAATTGTAATGGATGGACTTATATTAAATAAAGAAACAAAGCTAGTTACTGTGGATGAAGAAGAGATAAGATTGACTCCTATAGAGTATAAAATATTGGAATTGCTTATGGAGAACAAGGGAAGAGTATTTTCTATTGACGAAATATATGAAAGGGTTTGGAGAGAGCCCTCCTTTAACGCTGAAAATACTGTAGCTGTACATATACGAAGGATTAGAGAAAAAATAGAAATTAATCCTAAGGAGCCTAAGTATTTAAAGGTGGTGTGGGGAATTGGATATAAAATTGAAAAATAAATATTATATAAATTTCATATTAGTATTACTTTGTATGATACTATTTGGACTTTCATTTATGTGTGGTGTAGATGTCATTATAAACTCAAAATATATTTCTAAAAATGCATATTTTCAAAGCAATACATTTACAAATGAAATTAGTAATTTTTATAATAATGTGGAAAGTTACTATATAACTTATAAAAACTATGATAAAAAGACAACAGAAGAAAAGCTTAGTCAAGTGCAAGAAGAGATAAACTATATTAATGAGAATTATGGTATAGAACTTAAAGAGAAAGAACAAGAAATAAAGATTAAATATGATGACACCAAAGATAGGACTATAAGACTTGAGGAAGTAAAAAAGGAGTATGATGGAAAAGTTAATAAGGCTATAGAGGAAGTAATTAAAAATAGAGAAAAAGACTATAAAAATATTAAAAGCAGCTTAGAGGAAAGAAAAGATATTAAGTATTATATAAAAAATTTAAGCAATGGTGAAATTTATACAAATATAGCTGAATTTACGGATATGGAAGAGTATATAAAAAGTAATAGTATATATACTCTTCGATTTAATGACACAGAGACTCATCAAAAAAGATTAAATTATATTAATACCAATTTTAGAAATAATAATTGGACTGGATATTTTATAATTCCTAATCATTTAGAAGGTTATAGTCAGATACATTTAGATTATAAATATTATAATTCCTTAAGAAACAGAATTTTAAAGGAAATAGCAATTTTATTGGTAACCTTATCAGCGGGGATAGGTCTATTTTTATATTTGAAGAAAAATGACGGAATAGATTTTGATAATATTAAAAAATTTAGTGACAAGCTAAGAAAAATACCTTTAGACATAAGGATAATATTGTTTTTTTTAGTTCTATTATGGACTGTAAGATATAGCAAAGAGGTTTCCTTTTTCTATAAACCTTTGGATTTCTCTCATTTTACAAAGCTTATTTTCCCCATATTGTCAATGTTATACATTATTTTAAATGCAGAGGAAATAACTAAGCTTATTGGAAGTAAAGAGGAAAGAAAAGCTCAATGGAATGAAAGTTTAACTATGAAATTTGCAAAAGCCGTTAAGGAAAGCTTTCTTATAAAAAGTATCATGTTTAAAGTCACTTTAATGGTAATGCTAACTATATTTTTAGGCGTATTTCTTATATTAGGAATCATAGGAATAGACAGACATATGGGATTTCTCGTAATGATTTCACTAGGATATGTAGGAGCTTATATCTTAATAATTCCCTATTACATACTTAAAAAAATAAGCTATTTGAATAAAGTAATTAAGGGAGCAGACCAAATAGTTTCAGGGGATTTAAACTATGCGATTGAGGAAAATAATAAAGGGAATTTGGGAAGGTTAGCTCATAATATAAATAATATGAAAATGGGATTTAAAAATTCTTTGGAAAGCCAGGTTAAAAGTGAAAGATTAAAATCAGAACTTATTACTAATGTATCTCATGACTTAAAAACTCCGTTAACATCTATAATGAATTATGTAGACTTGCTAAAAAAGGAGAATTTATCGAAAGAAGAGGTTGAAGGGTATGTTGGAGTTTTGGATAGAAAAACTCAAAGATTAAAAACCCTTATAGAGGATCTTTTTGAAGCAGCTAAGATGGCAAGTGGTTCTGTGGAGCTTAATTTAGAAAGAGTAGATGTGGTATCGCTTTTAAATCAAGCCCTTGGAGAATTTGATGAAAAAATTAAAGCCTCCTCCTTAACTTTTAAAGTTAAATTAGGAAATGAGAAAATTTATGCAAACTTAGATGGTAAAAAAACTTGGAGAGTTTTTGAAAATTTAATAAGCAATGCCTTGAAGTATTCTCAGAAGGATACAAGGGTATATATAACATTAGAAGAAAATGAAAACCATATAATTTTTGCAATAAAGAATATATCTGCTTATGAAATGGATTTTGAGGTAGATGAGATATTTGATAGATTTAAAAGAGGAGACCAATCAAGAAATACCGAAGGTTCTGGATTAGGCCTTGCAATTGCGAAAAGCATTGTAGATATGCAGGGGGGAAGTTTACAAATTCAAAAGGATGGAGACCTTTTTAAGGCAATAGTTAGGTTTAATAAATAAGCTTATAAACAGGTATAGAACTTTTATTTTAAGACTCTATACCTGTTTGTATTATTTAGTCATGTTAACTATAGAAAATTCTAATATCACTGCCATAATAGATTCATAGGAAATGTTTTCTTGAAGCTTAGCTTTTATAGACTTATATTCTGTACTATCTAGTTCCTTAATTATTTTTAGAATTAACTCCTTTTCTAATTCACTATAATACTTTGAAACATCTACATTGAAAGTTAAGTTATTTCCCTCATTTATAAATTTAAGTATATAACTCATTATAGTGGCAGGAGAATATTCTAATTCATTGCTAATTTCATCAATAGTTTTTCCATTACTTAGCATATCGATACAAATTTCATTACTCTTTCTTCTTTCACCATCTAAAATCAAGGTAGATTTTCCTTTGTAGCTCCAAATTGGATTAAGAGAATTCTCGTCTACATAACTATTAATAGTATCTATAAAATAGCAGCCGTATTTCTGAAGTTTAACGGGTCCTATACCTGAAATATCCATCAGTTGTTCATCACATAAGGGATATCGTCCGCTCATTTCTTTCAGTGTTTCCATAGAGACTATCTTAGTAAAATGAATTTTTTCTTCCTTTGCTATAAGACTGCGCACTTCTTTCAACTTGTTATAAAGATCTATATTAGTAGTCACTTCAAGTATATTTAAGGCTTCTTCTTTATTAAGGTTGTTTGCATTTGAATAAGATATAACCTTATTTAAGAATAAATCTCCATATCGCTGAAATTTAACAGCCCCTACGCCGGATATGTCAAGCATTTCTTCTTTAGTTTTAGGAAATTTACTACTCATTTCTTTTAAAGTACTATCGTGGAATACCACGTAAGGGGGAACTCCTTCTTGTGATGCAATTTCCTTTCTTAATTCCTTTAAAACTTCAAAAAGGTCATTACTGGTGGTAATTTTCTTAACTTTAGCAATCTCTTTGAGCAGAACTTTTTGTTCGCTTTTCAATATTCTCATTGAATCCATATTCAATACTAAGGTGGGATATTTACCATCTTTTAAATCAATATAGCCGTGGGCTATTAAAGTATTAATAAAATTACTTAACTTGTCTTTAGAGTAATTTTTCATTATGCCATAGGTAGAAAGCTCATTAAATTTATTTTGCATTATCTTTTGTTGAGAAGATCCACGTAGTACATCTACCACTGTACCTACACCAAAGCTAGAGTTCATTCTATATATGCAGGAAAGTACCTTTTGAGCTTCTATAGTCATGTCTATGACTTCGCCTTCTACTAAACAATTACTACAGTTATCACAGTCGTCATATTCAACATTTTCACCAAAATAGTTTAAAATATATTTCCTAAGGCATCCATTGTAATGTATGAAATCCACCATTTGTTGTAGTCTTTTATATTCATTTATCTTTCTTGATTCTGATTGAATCCCTATTTCAATTAAGTATTTTTGTGTCATTATATCCTGAGGAGAAAATAATAAAATACAATGGCTATTTTCACCATCACGTCCAGCTCTACCTATTTCCTGATAGTAGGATTCTATATTTTTAGGCATATTATAGTGAATTACAAACCTAACATTAGATTTATCTATACCCATACCAAAGGCATTTGTAGCTACTATTATTTTAGCTCTATCATATACAAAATCTTCTTGATTTAAGTCCCTTTCTTCAGCAGACAAGCCAGCATGATATTTTACGGCAGCTACTCCATTTTCATTTAATAAGGAATGAATTTTATCTACTTCCTTACGGGTAGCCGCGTATATAATGCCAGAGTCTTCTATATTCTCTTTTGTATACTTAACTAAATATTCATCCTTATTTACGCCCTTTAGAGTAGAGATTTTTAAATTTTCCCTATCAAATCCTGATACTAAAACTTTAGGATTGTTCAGTCCAAGAAGACACTCAATATCATTCCTAACATCTTCAGTAGCCGTTGCAGTAAAGGCTGTAATTACAGGTCTTTTATTTAAAGATTGAATAAAAGGATAGATATGCCTATAACTTTTTCTAAAATCATGTCCCCATTGGGAAATACAATGAGCTTCGTCTATGGCTATTTGAGATATATTTAAGCTTTTAACGAGAGCATAAAATTCAATGGACTCTAAGCGCTCTGGGGCAATATACAATATTTTAATATTATCTAATAATAAATTATTTAATATTTCTTGGATTTCTGAGTTTTTTCTAGAGCTATTAATGTATTCACAATTAATTCCCAGCTCTTTTATACTATCAACTTGATCTTTCATCAAAGATATAAGAGGGGAAATTACTATTGTAATTCCATCGAATAAGAGGGCAGGTATCTGATAGCAAATGGATTTTCCTCCCCCTGTAGGCATTATAGCTATGGTATCCTTGTATTGCAATATGCTACTTATTATTTCTTCTTGAGATTTTCTAAAGTCCTTATATCCATAATATTGCTTTAAAGCAACTAAAGCTTCATTAATCAAGCAGTTCACTCCTAACATAATTCATAATTGTATTGTACCACATTTTAATACTATCCATTTTAAATTATTAAATACTGGAAAATTTCCTAGTTATGTTTAAATAACTTGTCTTTTATGTTAGAATAGAAAAGTAATACCATCTTGAAATTTCTTAAGAAAAAAGTAATATTTATTTTACTGTAGCTTAAGATTTATATATTATAATCAATGATAACGTTGAATATAAAGTATAGAAATAGTAAGGAGTTTGAAATATAGAGATATGAATTATAGATATATTTATTTGATTTTTTCCAAAACAGGAACATGGCTTTCAAGAGCATTAAGTGTTTTTGCAGAAAGCAAATATGTACATACATCCATTGGCTTTGACGATAGCTTTAATAAGATGTATTCCTTTGGCAGAACTAATCCAGACAATCCTTTTTCGGGAGGATTAGTTGAAGAAAGCTTATATGGAGGAGTATATAAGAAGTTTACAAATAGCGAATGTGTAATATATAAGGTAAGAGTTACAGAAGAACAATATAATAATCTTCAAGAAGAAATACAATATTTTTTAAATGAAAAGGATAAGTATAGATATAACTTTATAGGGTTATTTGGAGTTCTTTTTAACGCGCCTTTAAAAAGAAAAAATCATTATTTTTGCTCTCAGTTTGTTTCAGAGGTTTTAATTAAAAGTAGTATTTACGAAGCTGATAAAATTCCAGAATTAATTAGTCCAGATGATTTGTTATTAATCGAAGATAAAGAGTTGGTTTATGAAGGCTTTATTAATGATTATTATAGATTTGGTAACATTTATAGTTTTGTATAAAGGAACATAGGACAGGCTGTACATAGTACAGCCTGTCATTTTTTGTAGGGTAATATAATTGTAAATTGCGTCCATTGAGCATTGCTTTCCACAGAAATTTTTCCATGGCATTGATTAATAATATTACTTACAATATTTAATCCAAAACCTCTATCTCCAGACATATTACCTTTTGTGCTAAAACCTGTTTCAAAAATCTTATGTATAATTTCATTTGGGATTTCCGGACCATTATTTATAATATTAATTAGAACTCCATCGTAGTTATTGTAACTTTTAAATTTTATTGTTGGGTTAGTGATATCTTTTAAAGCATCAATAGAATTTTTAATAATATTAGATAATACCTTTACAAGATCATTATCACTAATGTTTAAATTTTCATAATCCGCGCTATCGAAAACTATTACATCAATACCTTTAGAAACGGCAGAATGAAGTACTGAAGCGACTAGTGGGGTTGCTTGTATATTTATATTTATTCCAGTATCTAAAGATTGATAACTGTCTACTATGCTTTTTAGCAGCTGACCAATCCTATCGAATTTCCCTAATTGATAAAGTCCATAAAGACTACTTATCTCACTTCCATAGTCATGTTTTAATTTTTTAAGTTCAATAATTTTGTCATTTAAGGCTGCATTCAATAGTTCAACTTCCTTTGACTTATCACTTATTCTTGCAAAATGTATTACTGTAAATATGAAAGTTATTAAAGTAATTAAATACACGCTATACCTAAACATAAGTTCAATATTTACAGTATGTAAGATTACCCTTAATGTATCTAATAAAATTAAAGTGTAATTTAAAAGCAAAACAAATATTAGTGAGGGTCTTAGATTTTTTAAAGCAAATATGGCATTGAAAAAATATTTTTTTAGTTTATAAACTAAGAAGTATATGCTCCAGGCAGGAATAAAAACAAATAATAGCATTTGTAACTCAGTAGAGATCTTTAAGTTTAACTCAATTATTACGCTCTGATAAAATAAAAATACAAAGTATGACGATAGCACAATTATTGAATTGGCTAAGCCAAATCCAAGAAGGCCATCTAATATAGATTTTCGATAAAATAAAATAATAGATAACAAAGCAAAAATAATCATCATTAAATTTACATATGTAGTACTAATACAGCTATAAGTAAAGGCTGCAGATATAGTGAAAATAATTATTGTTAAAATAATGGCTTTAAATTTTGGTAATTTATTTTCTTTAGAAGTTATATTATTGCATATCCATACGAAAAAAAATGACTGAAAAATGGTGGTCAATATATCGCATATTTTTAGTAACACTGCAATCCTCCTAGGCATTAAATTAATTTCTTTAATTCCTATTATATAATAAGTATAGTTGGTTTAAAACATATTTCTACAAATAAAGATAAATTATATGCATTTTCTCACCTGAGTTAACTTGAGCCTTAAAAATCATAAAAAATAGTAGCGCCAATTATCAATTGGTTGCTACTATCTTTTATTAAACATCAATAATGCTTGAAAAACTATTGTCCACAATATTGTATTTGAAATTAAAGTATTTTTATGAAAAATTATAGATACTAAAGTGAACAGTATAGTTATTAAAATTCCAATGGTTCTATTTCGTTTAATAAGTTCAGGATTTGTCAATGCCATATTAGAATTAATTACTGGAGCCTGGTGCCATATACAATAAAAGGATATCCCGACTAAAATTAGCTTGGACACAAAATCCATATTTAAGTTAATACTTAGGTAAAGAATACTTCCAATAATAATTAATGTAGCAACAAAACATTTTATTTGAGTGTCTTCATGATATCCTCCAATGTGAGGCTTTATTATAGCCATAGTCATTATTGTAATAGTAGCTCTTAGGGAGTATCCAAGTATACTAAATATAACCAAAGCGCCAACTATCTTCAGTGCTTCAAAAATAAAAACTCTTAAGGCGTACTCAACTTTTTCTTCTTCTTCCTTAGTGTAATTATTTGATACGGAGATATGTCCAGCAATAGATTTAATCAAATTTCTCAAATATAATACCTCCCATATGAATTTATGAAATCTTATATGGCAATTCAATGGTAAATTGTGTCCACTGAGCATTGCTTTCCACAGAAATTTTTCCATTACATTGATTAATAATATTACTTACAATATTTAATCCAAAACCTCTATCTTCAGACATATTATTTTTTGTGCTAAATCCTGTTTCAAAAATCTTATGCATAATTTTCTTTGGAATTTCTGGCCCATTATTCAAAATAGTGATTAGAACTCCATTATAATTATTGTAACTTTTAAATTTTATTGTTGGATTAACAGTATCTGCTAATGCATCAATGGAATTTTTAATAATATTAGATAATACTTTTAAGAGATCGTTATCAGTAATACTTAAATTTTCATAATCTGCACTATCAAAAGCTATTACGTCAATACCTTTAGAAACAGCAGAATGAAGTACTGAAGCAACTAGAGGGGTTGCTTGTACATTTATATTTATTCCAGTATCTAAAGATTGATAACTGTCCACTATACTTTTTAACAGCTGTCCAATTCTGTCGATTTTTCCTAGTTGGTAAAGTCCGTAAAGACTACTGATCTCACTACCATAATCATGTTTTAACTTTTTAAGTTCAATTATTTTATTATTTAAGGCTGCATTCAATAGTTCAACTTCCTTTGAGCTGTCGTTTATTCTAGCAAAATATATTATTGAAAATATGAAAATAACCAAAGTTATAAAATACACAGCATATCTGAACATAAGCTCAATATCTACGGTGTGTAAGGTTAGCCTTAATATATCTAATAAAACTAAAGTATAATTTAAAATTAAAACAAATATTAGAGAAGGTCTTAAATTTTTTAAAGCGAATATAGCATTAAAAAAGTATTTTCTTAGTTTATAAAATAAAAAGTATATGCTCCAGGCGGGAATAAAAACAAATAATAACATCTGTAACTCAGTAGAGACTTTCAATTTTAGTTCCACTATTACGCTCTGATAAAAGGAGAATACAAAGTATGATGATAATACAATTATTAAATTAGCTAAACCAAAGCCAAGAAGTCCATCTAATATAGATTTTCTATAAAATAGGATAATAGATAACAAAGTAAAAATAACCATTACCAAGCTTATATATGAACCGCTAATATCACTATAAGTAAAGATTGTGGATATTATGAAAATAATTAACACTAAAACAATGGCTTTAAATTTTGATAATTTATTTTCTTTAGAGGATATATTATTACATATCCATACAAAAAAAACTGATTGTAAAATGGTAGTTAATATATCGCATGATTTTAATAACATTAGAATCCCCCTTATATGAGTTGATTTAGTATAGAGAGAAATTATAATTTCTCTCTATACTTTATCTTTCGTAAATGGTAAGGTTATCTACTGTTTTTAATGGATTCCGGCATTTCTTCAATACCTATGCCGCTAAAAGATGCAGGTCCTACAACGATAATTAATGAAGCTAGGCCTAAAAACATTGTGCCCATAAATTTGTAGAATTTTTTCATTTGAAATCCCCCCATTTTAAAATTATTGTATATAATTTCTATTATATAATAGTTAGAGGCAATTTGGAATATATTTCTACAATTAGAAGTAAAATATAAGAATATTTGATATATAATGATTATATAAAAAGACATACTGTCATTTATGATACGGTTCACCGTTAATAATTCTAAATCCCCTATAAACTTGCTCTAATAAAATCACCCTCATTAACTGATGGGGAAAGGTCATTTTTGAGAAAGAGAGTTTTAAATTTGCTTTAGATAAAACTTCCTTTGAAAGCCCTAGGGAACCGCCTATTATAAATGTTAAATGACTATTACCGCGAAGGCCTTGCTCCTTTATGAAATCTGCTAAATCTTCTGAAGAAAGCATTTTTCCATCTATAGCTAGAGTTATTATATAGGAATTATCTTTTATATACTTTAAAATTCTATCTCCTTCCTTTTCCTTTATTATGTACTCTTCTTTAGGAGAGGCATTTTCAGGAGTTTTTTCATCAGGGACCTCAATAATTTCTAATTTACAGTACTTTGAAAGCCTTTTTGAATATTCATCTATAGCTAATTTTAAATAATTTTCTTTAATTTTTCCAACAGAAATTATAGTTATATTCATAATCCACCACCTATTTTAATAAAGTTAATTTAAAAGGGGCTGTTAAGCAGCCCCTAGTATATTATTTCTTAATTATATTCAATTATTAATTGTTTCCACAACATTTCTTATATTTCTTGCCACTACCACAGGAGCAAGGATCGTTTCTACCTATTTTATTAGCATTTACAATAGTTTTTGTGTTCTTCCATTGATTACGAATTTCTTTTCTTTTTTCTGGTGAAAAGATAGCTTCCCATTGAGGAAGTTCGTAAAGATAATCAGCTTTTGCATCTAACATATTAAAATATAGTTTTTCAAAATCTATAACTAAGTCTATTTCTGAATTTTCATCCATTGTATCTAAATCTAAGGATGTTTTAAGACTATCATTTATCCCATCTAAAAATCCCATGAAGAAAATAGTAGGGATATTATACTTTTCGGATAAATCCTTAATTGTACCATCAATTTTATTATTGTGTTCTGCTAATACTTGAGTGTAAATATTTTTTTCTATTGAACTATATTCACTCCAAAAAGCTGCTTCACCCTTTGTTTTAACATAATCCACTACCATGTCTGTCCATTGCTTATATAAACTCATATACACTTCTCCTTTAGTAAAGTTTTTAATGTGATTTATTATAATAAAAAATTGTTTTATATTCAATAAATAGTATTAATCAAGAAGATTATTTAAGTTTAGCACTTTCAATATCTCCTCTTCCTAATGGTTTTGATATATCATAATTTCCGCCTAAAGTGATGGCATCATTATTATCTACTAAGATTTTAACCTTCTCAATGGAAGGAATAGTAGTTAATGACCAAATTATGCTCCTTAAAGAAGCCTCTTCTTTAGAAGAAGACATTTTAGTAATAGCTTCTTTACTTAAATTCACATAAGCTATTTTTTCATTTATTGAAAAACTTATTAATCGAGTTTCTCTTGGTAAAATTGGCTTAAGATTGCTATTAACTGTTGGCCCTTTAATAATTTCAAGAATTATTACTTCACCTAGCAACTCATTACTTTTTATAAGTCTTTCTTCTATGGCTATTTCAGGTTTCTTACTATTTTTTGATGCGTCGAAAAATAGCTGAAGTTCTACAGTATCTTCCTTAGCATTAGTTAGATTTAACTTTTCAATTTTTTCTTTGTTTTGAGTGCTAAGTTTGTCTCTTTTTTCGCAAGCAATTAGCGTAGTTGACGAAAAGATTAAAGTAGAACAAAGAATAATATTTATAATCTTTTTCATATTATTCACCCTTCTTTAAATTTCTATATAGTCACTTGGCATATTCCTACTAGCCATAAAAAGTTCAACGTCCTTATCTAAAACAATTCCATTTTCTAAAAGTATATTTAACACAGTTTGATAGGCTAAGTCTGGATAATTATTAGTTTTACTTAAATGTCCTAGCATTATTTTTTTTCTGCTATTCGCTAATACTTTAAGCAAAGCTTTTCCACAATCTTCATTAGACAAATGACCTATATTACTCAAAATCCTTCTTTTTAGAGGATATGGATAAGGTCCAAATTTTAACATTTCTACATCGTGATTACTTTCTAGAAGTATAGCATCTGCATCTTTTAAGGCACATTCGACTTCTGGTGAAAAGTGTCCTAAATCTGTAGCTAAACAAAATTTCTTTCCTTCATGATGTACAGCGTAACCCTTAGGACACGCCGCATCATGAGGTATATCATAACTAATTATATCCATATCTTTAATAGTAATACAATTATCACTGAAGATTTTTATATTTTCTTCTTTTATTTTTCCTATATTGCATATCATGCTTTCCCAAGTTTTAGCGTGGGTATAAATAGGAATATTATATTTCCTAGAAAGAACTCCGACACCCTTAGTATGGTCGCTGTGTTCATGAGTAACAAGTATAGCATCTATTTCACTAGGAGATTGACCAATTGAGCATAATGCTTGCTCTATACTTTTTCCTGGAAGTCCTGCATCAATAAGTATTTTTGCTTTTTTTGACGAAACAAAAACACTATTACCACTACTTCCGCTATATAATGAACAAAAATGCATAAATTTCTCCACCTTATTTAATAGAAACTCTTGTAATATGAGCTCCTAGTGCGTTAAATTTATTTTCTATATGAGGATATCCTCTATCTATGTGTTCTATATCTAAAACTTCAGTATTTCCTTCAGCTACTAATCCTGCTATTATCATAGCAGCACCAGCTCTCAAATCTGTAGCCTTAACTATGGCACCTGTAAGTCTATCCACACCATCAATAATAGCGGTTCTACCCTCTAATTTTACGTTAGCTCCCATTTTTTTTAATTCATCTATATGCTTAAATCTACTCTCCCAAATACTTTCATTTATAAGACTTCTTCCTTCAGATATGCAAAGCAATGTGCTCATTGGCTGCTGAACATCTGTTGGAAAGCCAGGATAAGGCAAAGTTTTAACATTTACGCCTTTTAGATTCTTATTTGATTTAACAGTAACGGAGTCGCCATTTTCAAAAATTTCTACTCCCATTTCTATAAGCTTTGCACTAATTGACTCTAAGTGCTTAGGTATTACATTATTTATGGTTACTTCTCCACCACAAGCAGCTGCAGCTATCATATATGTACCTGCTTCAATTTGGTCAGGAATTACACTATAGGAACATCCTGTTAGTTCTTCTACCCC
Organism: Clostridium malenominatum; assembly: GCF_039521365.1. Taxonomy (NCBI): domain Bacteria; kingdom Bacillati; phylum Bacillota; class Clostridia; order Eubacteriales; family Clostridiaceae; genus Clostridium; species Clostridium malenominatum. The sequence goes on along the minus strand of NZ_BAAACF010000002.1, from coordinate 57,860 downwards.
AGTTATTCTTATAATATCAGTACCTGCACCCTTTATATTTGCACCCATGGAATTTAAGAAATTTGCTACATCTACTACATGGGGTTCTTTTGCTGCATTTTCCAAAACTGTAGTTCCTTCAGCAAGAGTCGCAGCCAACATCACATTTATTGTAGCGCCAACACTTACTACATCAAAAAATATATTTGTACCAATAAGCTTTTCAGCTTCAACAAATACTGAACCATGCTCAATAGTAACTTTTGCTCCTAAAGCTTCAAAACCCTTTATATGCTGATCTATAGGTCTTACCCCTATAGCGCAACCTCCAGGCATTTCAACTCTAGCTTTTTTAAATCTTGCAAGTAATGCTCCTATTAAATAGTAAGAAGCTCTCATTTTTCTTACATCCTCAGTATTTGCATTATAGCTATTTAAAGAAGAGCTATCAATAATTACTGAGTTAGCTGAAACCTTAACCTTGCAACCAAGGTTTTCTATTATTCTCTCTATACAATGAACGTCATCTATATCTGGAATATTGTCAATAATGCAAAGTCCTGTAGCTGCTATTATAGCTGCTGGAAGTATTGCTACAGCAGCATTCTTAGCTCCACTAATATCTACTTTACCATTTAGGGAGTTACCACCGGTTATAACTAATTTCTCCATTCCCCGCATCCATCCTTATCTATTAATATTATTATATTTATATATTGAACTTACATACGTAAACTTATACTTATTTTATCACAAGCTATATTATATCATAAATCCATACCATTTTAACACTAATTTTAAAAATGTGAAGAGTTAAAATAAAAATAAATAAAAAAGTTCAAAGGTTTTCCTCTGAACTTTTTTATTTATTTTTATTTTTTTTCAAAACTAGCGCAATCAGTACACTCTACAGTTTTAGCTACAGGCTCATGCTTTGCAACTAAAATTTGATCTAATGTGCAATAATCATCATCCTTACAATGGAATTTGCACTCATCAACTCTACATGCTATACTATTATTATGTTTCATATAAAAATCCCTCCTGTAAAAATTATTTTAGAATGAAACTATTATTATTATTTCAAATTGTAATTTAATTATGTATGCAATAATACATATTAATGATAAATAAAATATGTTGTTAAAAATTGGGGGAAAAAAATGAAGTATTACTTAGTTGCTTTATTTGATAATGAATCTTATAAGTATATTGAAGGGATTCAAAGAAGTATATGTAAAAAATACAAGCTATATAAAAATATGCCTATGCTACATATAACCTTAGAAGTTATAGACGATCCAAGTATAGAAGAAGTATGTTCTATAGTAGGTAATATAATTAAGCCATATAAAAAATTTAAAGTCATGGTAGATGGGGCTATATGCTTTGATCCTCCATATAAATCAGTAAATCTAAAACTTCAAAAAAAAGGTTACATAGGAAGATTAACTAGACAAATAAATGACACTTTAAAGTTAAGTAATTTTAAAGTGAGAGATAATATAGAAAATTGGGATATGCACATATCGTTAGCAAATACTAATTTTGCTAGTAGAGAATGGAGTAGTAGAGAATACTTAAATGCCTGTGAATTTGTTAAAGATAAGAATATTAAGCAAACAATTACTGTAGAAAAAATTGAGCTATGGAAGCCTATAAATAATAAAAAGGACATGCTAATAAAATCTTTCCAGTTAAGAGATTATTAACAAAAACCCTCGATAGATGTTAGTCTATAGAGGGTTTTATTATTATATATCTAATATATTTTTCTTATAACAGTCATAAAGCTTTCTTAACCTTACCATTTCTAAATCTAATTCCTTTTGTAAGTCAGAAATTTCTTTGTAGTCGTTATTTTCTTCAGCTTCTCTAATTTTTGTAAATAAACTTTTATAATTATGAGTATCCTTCATAATATGCTGTCTTAGTTCATTTATTCGCATCCAATTAGACATATCTAAATCAGAAGATGTATCCTTTGAATGTATCATTTTATAACTTCTAATTTCTTCAGCGTAATTATTAATAAGTCTGTGAGTGATTTCTGTAACCCATCTGCTTAATGCAGCTAATTTAAAGCTATTAATAATTTTATCAGTAAATATTTCTCCGGCTTGTAGAGCTTTTAATTTTTCAGGATAATTTTCAAAGGAGATTAAGTTTTCATATACTGTAGCTGGTACTTTTCCAAAATAATTTTCCCTTTCTTCCTGTGTAAAGTCTTCAAATATGTTTTCTTCAGATCTATAAGCTCTATTTTTTTCTAAATAATCACTGCTTTCTCCAGCTTTCTTTGATAATTCCGCTAATAATTCGTCCTCAGACTTTTTATTTTCTATAGCATATTTAATCCCATCTAGCATAGTTAAATAGAGAGTAGCTATAGCTAGATAAGTATTTGTATGAGGATTTGGAGATCTTAATTCAAATCTTGTGGAAAGGGAATTTTGAAGATCTCTTACTACACCTACTAATATAGTTCTATTTCTTGATGGCAATTCCACAGCATGACCTATGGAAGTTACAATACATACAGGAGCTTCAAAACCAGGCTTTAACCTTCTGAAGGAATCATTAGTGGAAGATATAAAAGGATTTATAACTTCATAATTTTTAAGGATTCCCATTAAAGCAGAATATCCTATATTGCTTAAAAAGTGTTCTTTATTTGTTGAAAATAAGTTTATTTTCTTACCATTTTTTAATTTAATAGCTATTCCTATATGAACGTGCTTTCCACTACCGGCAACACCATCTACAGGCTTTGCTAAAAAAGTAACATCTAATCCATTTCTTCTAAAGGTTTCCTTTATTATATTTCTTGCCAGAAGTTCGTTATCGGCACATTGTAGAGGATTAGAATATTTCCAATCTATCTCTAATTGCTCCATTATATGAGTTAATTTACCAGAGTCATCTAACTTTGCCTTAACTCCACCTACTTCTTTATGACCCATTTCAGGGGATAAACCATAATATTCCAAGAGCATAATAGATTGCTCGAGAGAAGTTCTAACGGCTCCTTTAGTTCTAGTCCAGTATTGTTCGTGTAATACTTGAGAAGTAGATAGCTCTTCTATTTCTGCTTTGTCATTTGGAGTTTTAACCCAAAATTCTAACTCAGTAGCAGAAGTAACATCTATATAATCTATATCGTCTAAGCTAATATTAAATTGAGATAATGTTTCAGGATAAGTTTTAAATAAATCAATAAGAGAATCTTTGAAGAAATCAATTGAACTTTTTAATAAATGCCTTGAATCAATAGGTTTATTGTCATGGTAGAGATAACAAGGAATGCGGAGGGTACCTATAGGTTTGCCAGTTTTTATGTCTATATGCTCATAATTGTAATCAACAAACCAATTTGCATCTAAATCAGCAATCATATCAATCTTACCGTTATTTAAAGAGGCAATACCAGGAAAGGATACGGAAGAACCATCAGTTTGAACGGCACCTTTTAAGAATGTATATAAATCTTGTATAAAAATAGACACCGGAATTTTTTCGTCTGTATCATTGCCTGCCAGGTCAACTCCAACGAAAGAAACAAATTTTATTTCAGGATGTAAATTAAAAATTTCGCGGAGAGCTTCTTCAGAATGATTTTCTTTGTATACTACATAAATTAAATCTTCTAACATAGTGTTTTCCTCCTTTAAAATTAAGTGGGGAACAAAAATTTATATGGTTGATTTTATAATTATACACTATTACTTGTCAACAGGTATTTTAGACTTTTATAGTTAAAAACTGTGAAAAAATTACAGATTATTAAACTTATATTAGTATATACATATATTTATTAAATATTGTATAATTAAAGGGTAAATGGCAATAAATGAATTTGAAAGGAGTGACTGATAGTATGGAGAATAATAAATGCATATTAATATATGGGTTTACAGAAGAAGATAAAATACTTCTAGAAAATTTATTCAAAAGCAAAGGATTTCCATCTTATACAGAAATAGAGGAAAATATGTGTAATATGACTATTAATGATATTATAGATGGTTTAAAGCTAGGGGTTTTTAATGTACATAATCTACCAAAGGAAAAGGTAATACTGTTTAATAATTTAAGTGATTTAGAATTAGATAGCTGTATTAAATCTTTAAGGGGAGTTTTCAGTCCTCAGCCTATACTTGCAGTAGTTACCCCCACGTCTATTGATTGGACATTCAAAAATTTATTAGAACATTTAATCGAAGAAAGAGAATGGTTTAAAAAACGAGGTGTTTAAACATGAGCAGAGTAGGAGAAAAAATAAAGCAATTAAGAAATGAAGCAGGTTTATCAGCAAAGCAATTAGGAAAAAAGCTAGGAGTTGCAGAGAATTTTATAAATGAAGTTGAATCAGGAAGAAAGGTAATTAATCAAAACTTGATAGATAGAATTGGCAAAGTTTTGGGTAAGGATTTAAATGATATAACTATGTCCTTTGAAGAAGAGGTTTTTCAAAAGGAAGAACCTAAGTTTAGTTATGAACCTAAAAAAGAAAAGGTAAATGAGATTTGGAATGAAGCATTTGGATCGGTATTAAAAAACATACCAATTTATGATTATACATTAAATAAAGCCTTAGGAAGTAAGCAGCTGCCTATTATAGGAAATAAAATAGAAGGGTATTCCCAAGATAAGGTTTTTTATTTAAAAGTGGAAGATAATGAAATGGTAGGGTTTAGAATTGCTAAGGATGATTTAGCCCTTGCAGTTTCTACTCAGGAAATAATAAATAACTCTATTTGTTTAGTTGAAGCTGAAGGAGAAAGAAAGATTAAACAAATAAAAAAATTAGATAATAGTAAAGTCCTTCTAATAGGAAATCCAAATAGCGTAAGAGCGGACACGGTAGATGCAAAGAATTTAAAGGTTATTGCGAGACTTATTAGATTAGAAATAAGTTTATAAAAATTGCGAAGCAGCTGATAAAGCTGCTTCGCAATTTTCCTTAATATATCTTTTCAATGGTAACGTCTTTATAAAAAGTGTTAAGTATTTCCTCATATTTTAATCCCTTCTGGGACAGTTCCATAGCTCCGTATTGGCTCATACCAACTCCATGGCCATATCCACCTCCATAGATTCTATATCCTTCAGCGTTTTTTTCTATTGAGAAGAATGAGGAGGGGAGAAAATTATTATTAATGAGAGGCTCTTTTATATGCCTTATTATAGGAATTATTTCCCCGGAAAAATCTTTGTTGCATCTTATAGCGCTTCGTATATTATAATCGCCTTTTACATTAATGGTGGCGTTGGCAAATTGAAAAGAAATCTCTATTATATTTCCAAACTCGCTTCTCTTTACTACTTCAATATTTGTTAAGTCTACTAATTGGGGAAGAGTATTGCTTTGCTTTCCACTTTGAAGTATTTGAATAAAGTTAGGCCTTCTGTCATGTATTATTTTAATGGACTTATTTAAGCTATTTTCAAGAGCTTTCTTCGAAAAGTCAGCATGCCATCTAAAATAGGGGGAGGTACTATCCAAAGATTTCAAAGTTTTATCTTTATAAAATGTTAACCATTCCTTTTCGTTCTTTGGCAGGGAATTATTTTTAATATATGTTCCCTTATAGTAATAGTTCTTGTCTTCACTAGATCCATCTGCATTAAACCACACAGTTTGGTAAGTAGTACCTACGCCTGCAGAGCTGGAATAATATTTTGCATCGATGGGCTTATCTTCATAAGTTATTATTAAACCTTTTGTAGAGTAGACTGCTTCATTTGTTATTAAATTTGATTTCATATTGTTATATACTTGGCTTTGCGTACTATCATCCACATAAAATCCGAGATGAGAAAATCTATTTTGTATCATGTCAGATAAAGCGTAGGTTCTTGCAGCTATGGCCTGACATTTTAAAGATTCTATTCCTCCACTAGAAGGCATTTCAGAAGGAACTACTTTATATAAATACTCTTCCATATTTACCTCGTTAATTAAGGATAAGCCATTATTAGATTTAGTAAACTCTAAGACTCCTGAATAATTAGGTGTAAATTCAGGAATACCTCTAGAAATACTGTCTATTCTTATGTTATTGCAATTTAAATATGTTCTCTCGGAAAAGGTTTTAATGGCATTATTAATATTTAAAACTATTTTACCGTTTTCTGTGTATATTTTTATCATTGTACCTTGGGGTATAATTTCATTGAAGTTTTCTCTTAAATTGAACAAAGTACCATCTTCTAAGCAGGTTAAGATAATTTCTTCATGGTCTAAGGAGTTAAATCCCGTGGTAGATAAACCAACACGCATATTAGAATAGTTATAGGGCTTCACAACAAAGGTTTTTATTTCATTTTGTTTATTTAGATATATATTTAAATTATTTTTTCCGATAAGAATTTTTTTATCATCGGATAGAGAAATATTATTCTGGTCATTTAAAGTGTAATAGTTAACTGCTTTGTGAGATAAAAGCTCTCCTGATAATTCTAAATCGTATCTATTATCTTCAACCTTCATAACCCTTTCCTTTAAGGGGGTTAATACTTCTACTTTAAATATTTTAAAGAAATTATATTTGTAGTTGATTACAGTTCCAGGACTATATTTTTCAGGAAGTTTAACCGTATATATTTTATCCTCGTTGTATACTTGAGAATATACCTCCCCAGACATCATTACTACAGCGTGTTCTTTGCTACGTGGCATAAAAATTATAGATAACAGTATAGTAATAAGAAATAGTGTTAAAAGAATAAATTTTTTCATATTCATTACCTCCGTACATTTAATATACTATACTTAACAATATTTAATTCGTTTTAAAATTATAACATTATATACTTTGTAATAATATACTTTATGAGGTATAATTTACTTATTAAATAACTAAAGGAGGAATGAAAATGAAGGGAACTATAGTTTCTACGTGGCTGAAGACTTGTAGAAAAATCTATGATGATGAAGTTGTCAATAGAGCAATGGAATCTATTGGCTGGAGGAGTGACAAGCTATTTAGCCCTATTGAAAACGTAGAAGATAATGAAGTTAAAAGTGTAATTCAGCATATTGCTAATGGAAAAAATATAGATGTTAAAAATTTGTGGAAAGAAATAGGAAAGGATAACATAAAGACATTCTATAAGGATTTTCCTGCGTTTTTTGAGCAAGAAAACCTATATTCCTTTTTAAAGTCCCTATTTGATATCCATGTAGTTATGACAAAAAAGTTTCCAGGAGCAAAACCTCCAATTGTTAATATAGAACCTATATCAAGTAGACAAGCTATATTTTCTTATTCCTCTCAAAGGGGAATGTTTGATTATTTTTTAGGTATGCTTGATGGAAGTATGGAATTTTATAAGGAAAAAGTTCAAGTAGAAGAAGTAGAAAAAACAGATACTTCATTAAAATTGAAATTAACTTTTGAAAAAGATATTTATTATAAAAAAGTATATAAGGTTAATAAAATATTGTCCTTAGGTTTTATTAATAATATAGGTGGCAAGGTAGCTATAGCGACGTTCATAGTTTCACTTATAGGAAATATTGCTATCATGGGGATGGGCAACCTATTTAAAGCTGGTATATCTTCTGTAGTAGGTGCAGTAGCTTCTTTTTTAATTTCAGAACTTCTTATGAGACCTAATAAAGTATTAAAGCATGAGTTAGAACGAATTAAAGAAAATAAATATTTGGAAGATGGAGATATAGTAACAGGAGATTTTTTTGAAGAGTGTTTTGGACTTATTAAGGAATATAAAAATGTTATTAAAGGAGATTTTGTCGGATTTAAAGGTGTTACTGATGAAATGAATGGTTTCGTTGGAAATATAAATATCATCTCTAAAACTATGACTAATACTTCAGAGGAGATTGCAGGAGTTGTAGAGCAAGTAGCTAGTTGTGCCGTTAATCAAGCAGAGAGCACTCAACATACTGTAGCTATCTTAAGTGACAATGTAGAAAACATAAAAAGTATAGTAAGTAGGGAGAATACTAATAAAGGTGAACTAGAAAGAGCTTTAGATAAAATCAATAATAGTTATAATTATGTTAATAATTCTAGCAAGAATATATTGGATACATTGGAGAAATTTAAGGAAGTAAATAACAAGAGCTTAGAATTAGAGAATAGGGCAAAGGATATAACAAATATTGTATCTATGGTATCTCAAATATCTGAGCAAACAAACTTGTTAGCACTAAATGCTTCTATTGAAGCGGCTAGAGCAGGAGAGCAGGGAAGAGGATTCGCAGTTGTTGCAGATGAAGTTAGAAAGCTTGCAGAACAAACAAAAGTAGCCGTTGAAGAAATTAATTCAAACTTGGTTTCTTTTGCTAAGGAAACTAAAATATTATCAGATAAAATAGGCTCTCAATATAATGTATTAGAAAATGAAACTAAAAGTTTAGAAAATGTAAGAAATATAAGTTATGAGGCCACAAATTCCATTCAATCAGTTGCAGGAGATATGATTAATACAATAGCGGACTTAAATAAAGAAACTCATACTATAGAAAGTATATTTGGAAATATAGAATCTTTAGCGGCTATTGCCCAGGAAAATTCAGCTTCTTCAGAAGAGGTAAGTGCTAATGTAGCTCAATATACACAACAAATTAAAAAATTAGTAGATAGTATTAATCAATTTAAGGGTATTACAGAAATATTTAAAACTGATTTAAGTAAATATAAAATATAAAACTAAGAGGGTTCTTTAAAGGAATCCTCTTAGTTTTTAATGTAAAATATTACACATTGAATTAAAAAAATAAGACTAACCAGACCAAAGGCGGGATATAGGAAGGTTATTAAATTTACAAATCCAATTTGAGATATTGGAATAGCAATTGCCATTATTAAAAAACAACCCTTTTTATATGGTATTTTAAACACTTGTTCTAAGGTTTTGCTTACACTATATATATCAGATACTTCAGTGGAGAACATTTCAAGCCATATTATACCTAATAATAAAAATTGTATGGTCTTTCCGAATCTATTTGAAACATATAAAAGAGGTATTTCATATTGAAAAATGTATGGAATATTTAGTATTAAAAGCAGATTAATTATTAATGTTAATACTGTCAAACATAGTGATCCCAAAACAATTCCCGTAAACATAATTTTTTTCTTAGGAAATTCTTTTGCTAAAGGTACCATTACTCCTGATGCGCATAATACATTAAAGCTAGAGTATAATAAACTAGAAAAAAACCAATTGTTTTTATAAGGTGAAAGGGTTTTTATGTAGGTTAAGCTAGTGTTATCATATAAAAAAACGTACAGTAAAAATAAAGTTATAATCACTATGGTTAGTGATGGTACTATAAGAGAATTTATCTCTATAAGTCCTTGTGTATCTCTAAGCAAAACAACTATAGCTGCTATAGACATTATAAGTATACCAACCCATTTGTTTAAACCAAAATACTGGTGTATAAGTGCTCCGCTTCCAGCGAGTATTATAGCAGAGCCACTTATTAAAAACATTGTGGTTATAAAATCTGTTACTTTCCCTAAAAAACCTGGACTAACTAGCCTAATAAGCTCATTATAAGATTTTAATTTATAGTTGATGCTTAAATCTATAATGACATATCCAGATAGTATGTAAATAGCACAGCAAATAAATATACCTATAAAGCTTTTATAGCCATAGGTAGAAAAAAATTGAGTTATTTCCTGTCCCGAAGCAAGTCCGGCACCCACTATGGTTCCTATAAATACAGCAGCAATTTGAAATATTAATCTCACATTTTTAAACAAAAAAATTCTCCTCTCAATAGAAATAAAATTCTTCTTTATAAATGTATATAGCAAAAATGCAAAATAATGATTTTTAATATTAAAAATTTGTTTTTGTGGGAAACTATATTTAAGAATGGAGGGAATAACTATGAGTGAAATAAAGAAATTTTTTGTAATATTTTTTTCTTTTATAATAATAATTACTTCTTTTGGGTGTAGAAGAATAGATAGAAAGCCTACTGTGGAGAAAGAAGTGGATAAAACTTTTGATATAAAAGCTGCAAAAAATATTGTGGATGGCTATATGTCTTATTTAACAAATGATGATTATGAAAATGCTTTGAAATTTTACTCTAAAGAATTATTAACGGGAACATCGAAGACTTCTAAAGATATGAAAGGCCCTTTAAAGATAAAAGGATATAATATTGATGAAATCATTGAATTAGGCAGAGCGGGGTTATTTAAAGTTAAAGTAACTAAAATGAGTGAAAAGGAGCCCTATGCTTCATTAGAAGAGTATACTATTAAAATTAATAAGGAAGATATGGATTATAAAATACAAGATATAAACACTATAACGGAAAGAGAAATTTTTTTAAGGCATGGAACCATAAGAATTAGAGTTAAAAATAATATAGATAATAATCTATTAATTGAAAATAGTGGTATACCAAGTTATGAGTATTCTAAAAACGATAAAGCAAAAACAAATAAATTGGAAGTTCCTAAAAACAACTATGGTCCTATGATATTCTCTTATAAAGGAGAAAGTTTGGTAATTACCACATATGACAAGGATAGTTATATTGGTCTCATAAAAGTGGATGAGAGTATGACGGTACAAGGTGAAGCCTCTAGTGGAGGGCAAGGAGGAGAAGCAGGGCAAGGAGGACAACAAGGAGCACAGGGAGGGCAACAACAAAAGGGTAATATGGCTAAGGAAAAGCCTATGGGCAAAAACATAACTTCATTAGATCTAATACAGGATTCAAAGGTAAATTTTGTAGTGTTTTCCTCCAATGAAAAGTTTGTTCTTGCCCAATATACAAAGGATAATGCAAAAAGTATAAGGGTATATGAAGTAGAAACAGGAGAAATAATTTCCTATGAGTTTGAAAAATATTATCCTATGAATAAGGTAAATGTAATATTTTCATCCTTTGATAAAGATTCTTTAAATTTCGAAGTTGTTCCGAGAGTAACTTCTGATAAGTCTATTGGAGGGCTTGTAGGAAGATGGCAATTAGACTTAAAAGAATTTAAAGTCAAGAAGGTGTAGAGGAAAGAAAGGTTGAAAGGCAAATACTCATAGACTATAATGTTTATGGGTATTTTTATATTATTTAGAAATGGAGTTTTATATATGAGCAAATATTGGGGAGATAAAAGGTATTATTCATTAAATTATTTTTTAAGAGAAAAATTCGGTAGTAAGGTATATAAAATATCTTTGGATGCTGGTTTTTCATGTCCAAATAGAGATGGAAAAATAAGCAGCGGAGGATGCGTTTTTTGTAGTGCTAGAGGGTCAGGTGATTTTGCAGGAAATAGAGATTATTCAATATCAAAACAATTTAAAGATATAAAAACTTTAATGGAAAAGAAGTGGAAAGAGGGAAAATATATTGCTTATTTTCAAGCTTATACTAATACCTATGCTCCTATTAATGTATTAAGGGAAAAGTTTGAAGAAGCTTTACAGGAGGAAGGTGTGGTAGCTTTATCTATAGCTACTAGACCAGATTGTTTAAGTGAAGAAGTTTTAAATCTCTTAGAAGAATTAAATAGCAAAACTTATTTATGGATAGAGTTGGGATTACAAACTGTAAGCGATGAAACTGCTAAGTTAATAAATAGAGGATATAAATTAAAGGTATTTGAAGAGGCTTTAAAGAATTTAAGGGATAGAAAAATAGATGTAGTAGTGCATAGCATTTTTGGACTTCCAGGTGAAGATAAAGAAGATATGTTAAAAACAGTGAAGTATTTATCTACTAAAGATATTCAAGGTATAAAATTTCATTTACTGCATTTAATGAAGGATACTCCTTTAGTTCATTTATATAATAGAGGGGGATTTAAATTTTTAGAAGAGAATGAATATGTAGATATATTATGTGAAAGTATAGGTTTTCTAAGGAAAGATATAGTAGTTCATAGGTTAACAGGAGATTCACCGAGGGAACTATTAATAGGACCGCAGTGGAGTTTAAAGAAATGGGAAATATTAAATGCTATTGATGATAACTTAAAGAATAAGGATATATATCAAGGCTTGTACTTTTCTCCAAAATAACCGTAATAATTTTGGAGATTTTAAGAATAGAAATAAAATTCTGACAATGTTAATATGGTAGTAAATATAATTTTAGTATTGGGGGAATTTTTTATGTCTAATTTATCATTAAAGAACATTTACAAGGTATATCCAGGCAATGTAACGGCGGTAAGTGATTTTAACTTAGAGATTGAGGATAAAGAATTTGTTATATTTGTAGGACCTTCAGGTTGCGGAAAATCCACAACTTTAAGAATGATAGCAGGACTTGAGGAAATTAGTAGTGGTGAGCTTTATATTGATAATATTTTAGTAAACGATATGGCGCCTAAGGATAGGGATATAGCCATGGTGTTTCAAAATTATGCCTTGTATCCTCATATGACGGTTTATGATAATATGGCCTTTGGATTAAAATTAAGAAAAGTATCTAAAGATGAAATAGATAAAAAAGTTAAGGAAGCTGCTAAAATACTCGACATTGAACATTTATTAAATAGAAAACCTAAAGCTTTATCTGGTGGGCAAAGACAAAGAGTTGCTTTAGGAAGAGCTATAGTTAGAGAGCCTAAGGTGTTTTTGATGGATGAACCTTTATCTAACTTAGATGCTAAGCTAAGAGTGCAAATGAGAACTGAAATATCTAAATTACATAAAAAGTTACAAACTACATTCATTTATGTAACTCACGATCAAACAGAAGCTATGACTATGGGAACCAGAATAGTTGTAATGAAAGATGGATTAATACAGCAAGTGGATAGTCCACAAGAAATTTATCGTAATCCTGCTAATATGTTTGTTGCTGGATTCATAGGAAGCCCTCAGATGAACTTTATTCATGGAAAGTTAGAAGAAAAAGATGGACGTGTATATTTCCTTGTGGGAGAAGATAGAATTTTACTGCCTGAAGATAAAGGGGAAATAGCAAAAGAAAAAGGTTATTTAGGAAAAGATGTTGTTCTAGGAATAAGACCTGAAAATATTTCAGATAAAGAAGAAGATATAAATAAATTTAAAGACTCTTTATTAGAAGCTGATGTAGAAGTAACGGAATTAATGGGAGCGGAAACTTATATATACCTTTCAAAGGGTGAAGTAAATTTAACAGCTAGAGTAAATGGAACTGCTACTTCAAAAACCGGAGATAAAATAACAGTAGCAATAAAGCCACATAGAATTCACTTGTTCGACAAAGAAACTGAAATTACAATAGTTTAGGGGGAAGCAGGGTGTGCGATTTTAAAACATATCTAAACAATCTTCATATGGAAACCGGCATTGATTTTGAATTATGTTGGGAAAGTGGTAAAGTTATATATAAAAGCAGTGATATTATAAAGGAAATTATATCTTATGAAATAATACTTGGAAATAGTAAAGCTAATTTATATGTGGAAATAAAAGACAATGATTGCGCACCCTTATTAAAATTTACTATTGAAAATAAATATAGAGAATTAGCTCGATATAAACAAAATATTTTAGCAAAACTATTAGATGGTGAGGATTTCGTATTAGAGGAGATACAAGGAGAACTACCTTTTATATATAAGAATAACAACATGTTACTTTTAAAATTAAAAAACAATTATAAAGAAGCTTTAAATATAATAGAAAACTTATATACAAAAGAAGAAGTTTTTTCTTTTGTATATGAAAACTATATTGTAATAATAGGAAATTTTGATGAATTAATAGAGCATGCAGAAGGCATAAAAAGTTCAATAGAAATGGAGCTTTATTGCAACTGCACAATTAGCATGACTAAAAATATAACAGATGAATGTTCTTTAAGAAAAGCTTATAAAGAGGCTAAAGAAGCAATATATCTTGGAGAAGTTTTTTCTTTAAATAATAGGATACTCTCATATGATGATTTATTTCTTGAGAGATTAGCCTATAATATAGATTCAAGAATAAAAGATGATATATTAAAAAAGATTAGCAAGATCCTTCAAAAATTTGATGGAGAAATGATAAATACCATAGAAGAATTTGTAAGGTGCAATTTAAATATTAGTGAGACTGCAAAGATTTTATATATACATAGAAATACTTTAATCTATAGATTAGACAAAATACAGAAGGAAACAGGATATGATATTAGAATTTTTAAAAACGCTGCTTTATTTGCCATAGCATTATTATTTTGGAAAGAAAAAAACAAGAAGTAAGAAGTTACTTCTTTAGTTTTATTAATGAGGTTGCATAAGATGAAGATAACAATTAAAGAAGTTGCTGAATTAGCAAAGGTTTCACCGTCTACGGTTTCTAGAGTGATTTCTGATAATTCAAGAATAAGTAAAAAAACGAAAGAAAAAGTAAAAAAGGCTATGGAGGAGTTAGGATATTATCCTAATGCAATTGCAAGAAGTCTTGTAAGTAAATCTACTAATACATTAGGAATAGTTATGCCCCAATCAACAGAAGCTGCTTTTTTGAATCCTTTTTTCTCACAAGTATTAAGCGGAATTGCAGCAGGTGCCCATGAAAAGGATTATTGTATTATTTTATCTACAGGAAATACGGAAATATCTCAGCTAGAATCTATAAAAAATATAGTTCTAAGTGGAAGAGTTGATGGAGTTATTTTAATGTATTCATCTGTAGATAATATAATTCTAAAGGAAATAAAGAGACTTAATATTCCTGTTTTAATTATAGGTAAGCCTTTAGACGATTTAGATGTTTTATATGTTGATAATAATAATTTAGAAGCCTCTTATTTTGTTACAAAGAAATTGATAAAAAAAGGACATAAAAATGTAGGACTAATAACGGGAACTTTGAATTTAGTGGTATCTCTAGATAGGCTAGAAGGATATAAAGAAGCAATTTTTGAAGAGGGATTAGATTTACATGAAAAATATATAAAAGAGGTGCCTTTTACAAAAGAAGCGGGCTACGCAGCGATGAAAGAACTTTTAAAAACTAAAGATATGCCAACGGGAATAGTTGTAACTGATGATGTGGTGGCCTTTGGTGCCATAGATGCCATTAAAGAAGAGGGTTATAAGGTTCCTAATGATATTGAAATAGTTAGCTTTAATAACATTCCTTTAGCTGAGTTTGCCTCTCCTAGTCTAAGCTCTGTGGATATAAATGCAATAACTTTAGGATATGAATCTGCAAGACTAATGATAAAAAAAATAGAAGATGATTTAGAAGAAGGGGAAAACAAGGTAATAGTTCCTACCAAAATAATTTATAGAGAATCTTTTAGAGAATTAGAAGGTGATTAAAATGAAAATTAACATAATGATTTCTGCAGATCATATAAATAAAGAAGAAGTTTTAGGAAAAACTGTAGTGGTTATAGATGTTTTAAGAGCAACCTCTGTTATAACTACAGCTATAAGCAATGGGTGTAAAGAAATAATTCCTGTACTGGAAGTTGAGGAAGCTTTAAGTCTTGCAAATAAAGGAGAATGCATATTAGGTGGAGAAAGAAATGCGCTAAAGATAGATGGCTTTAATTGTTCAAATTCTCCGTTAGAATACATTACTGATGTAGTAGAAAATAAAAGATTAATCATAACCACCAGCAATGGCACTAAAGCAATTAAAAGATCTGAAGGGGCAAAGCATATTTTAATTGGTGCCATGATAAATGGTAAAGCAGTAGCTCGTAGAGTTTTAAGTTTAAGGGAAGATTTAGTAATAGTTAATGCAGGCACCCATGGAGAATTTTCCATAGATGATTTTATATGCGGGGGATACATTATAGACTGTATTTTAAAACAAAATCTAAAGGTAGAATTGAGCGATATAGCTAAAACAGCCCGTCAGATTTATAGCATAAGTCCAGACTTATCTTTTATTAAAGAGGCTAAGCATTATAATAGAATTAAGGAGCTTGGTTTAGAAGAAGATTTAGAATATTGTTTGAAAAAAGATATTATAGATATTGTTCCTGAGTATGTGGATGGAAAGATAGTTAAGATAGATGTTTAGATGGCTAGACATTTAGATGCTAGTTAATGTGAAAATTCCTGCGGAATTTTATAATTATAAAAATTCCACAGGAATTTTGTCGTTAACTAAAAAACTATTAACTAGTTTTTAAACCACTTGAAATATATAAAACTTTAAATAATATGATTCATCTGAGTTCCATAATATAGGATGGTCAGCAGCTTGAGTTCTAAATTCTACTTGTCGCAAAATCTTTCTAGAATCTTTTGCAGCTTCCCAAATTGTATCTTTAAATAATTCCTCATTCATAAAATGAGAACATGAGCAGGTAATAAAGTATCCGCCAGATTTAACCATTTGTATTCCTCTTAAGTTAATCTCCTTATATCCTCTAGTAGCATTAGTTACTGTAGATCTTGATTTCGTAAAGGCAGGAGGATCTAGTATTACCACATCATATTTTCTACCTTCTTTTGACCATTTATGAAGCACATCAAAGGCATTGTGACATTCAAATTTAACTCTATCTGAAAGTCCATTTAATTCAGCATTTCTCGTAGCATCCTTTACGGCTAGCTCAGATATGTCTATTCCTAGAACGCTTTTCGCTCCAGCGATACCTGCGTTTAAAGCAAAGGAACCTGTGTGGGTAAAGCAATCTAAAACATCAGCATCTTTGCAAAGTTTATGTATTGCTTTCCTATTTTCCTTCTGATCTAAAAAGAAACCTGTCTTTTGACCATTTTCAATATCTACATAATACTTAACACCATTTTCTGTTATTTGTATTTCAGTATCAAAGGGTTCGCTTAAGAAGCCTTTATGTTGCTCCATGCCCTCTAATTCTCTTACGGGAACGTCACTTCTTTCATATATTCCCTTAGCACCGTAATCTTCTTTCAGAATTTTAATCACAATATCCTTATACTTATCAATACCAAGAGCTAGAGACTGTACAGAGTAATAATCTTCATACTTATCAATAATTAAACCTGGTAAAAAATCAGCTTCTCCAAAAACGAATCTACAGCTTGATGTATCGATAATTTTTTTTCTATATTCCCAAGCGTTTTTCATTCTTTTTCTAAAAAATTCTTCGTTGATTTCCTCATTGATATCTCTTGTCATAATTCTTAAAGCTATCTTTGAAGCATCATTTACATAGGCTTTTCCTATAAAATCATTTCTATAGTTGTATACCTCTACAATATCACCATTAATGTATTCTCCATCATATCCTTCAATTTCATTTGAATATATCCATGGATGGCCATTTTCAGATTTTCTTCCCATACCTTTATATAAATAAAATTTGCAAGCCATTAATTTCCCTCCTGAGTTTAGTCTAAAGTGTAGTATATCATATTTCTTCTTTTAATTCATTTTGTTTTTTTAATTTATTTTTAAGTTCTCTAATTTGCTTGTTTAGTAAAACAATTTCTCTCTTCTGCAAGGAAATTTTATTATCTAAGTAATAAAAAAAGCAAAGAGATGAACAGGCTAATAGTAAAAATAGGAATATCATGAAAATCTCCCTTTAAAATTGTTCTCCATACACTATTCTATGCATCAAAATGCAAAATAGCCAAGAAATCTTGGCTAAAAGTCCCTCTCAAAGATAAATATTTTTTCCTTAGATTTAAAATCTTCTATGGAGGTAATATCTAAATTTTTTAAAACATCTATCATACAGCTACTATCTACAGCTACTTTTATATCTGAGTTTTCAGCAAAGTCATTTACAAAATCTCTTCCAACTTCCTTTGGTATTAGAACTTTAGGACCACCAACACAACCACCAACACAGCCCATACCTTCAATAAAGTTAGCATGAATTTCACCATCTTGAAGTCTAGAGAGTATTTCCTTGCATTCTCTAACCCCATGAGCTTGAGCAGTTTTTAAATATTTATGTTTTTCTGGAAATAATCTTTTTATAGCGTCTCCTACAGCAGTGGAAACCCCAGCGGTACGAGCATATAATCTTCCTCCGCGGGAAGCGTATTCATGGGATAGATCTTCCTCTAATTCTTCTACATTTATACCATAAGTATCAAAAATATCTTTTAACTCTGCGAAAGTTAATACAAAGTCTATATCTCCCACTAAATCTTTTTCCTTTGCTTCAGCTTTTTTTGCTAGACAAGGTCCAATGAAAACAACCTTGCAGTTAGGATTGATTTTTTTCATAACCCTTCCAGCAGCGATCATAGGAGATACAGAAGGAGATACGTTTTTTACTAAATCATTATACACTCTTTTTAACATTCCAACCCACATAGGACAGCAGCAAGAAGTTATCATAAAATCCTTTTCGGTTTTTACAAAATGATCATATTCTACTGCTTCTTTGAGAGTAAGCATATCGGCAAAAAAGGCTACTTCCACCATATCCGTAAAACCTAATTTTTTAAAAGCAGTCCTAAGTTTATATATGTTAGCAGTTTTGCCAAACTGACCCATAATTGCTGGGGCTACAGCGGCTATTAATATGGATTTGCTTTTTAGAAGATTTAAAAGTGGTAAAAATTCTACTTTATCTAGAATACCTCCATGTTCACAATTATCTACACATATTCCGCAGTCTATGCAAAGTTCTCTGTTTATATATATTTTATTATCCTTAGGATCTCTAGTTATAGCATTTAGCGGGCAGGATTCTTCGCATATAGATTTACCTGAATCCTGATGGCAACAAGATCCACATTCTGAAAATTTCGATATTACGTATTTGCTAGGAGTGTAGTTTTTTATACCTTCTAAAATGTTTTTTATGTAATCATCATTGTAAGTAGTATCTAGCCCAGAAAGAGAAGAGATAATAAAGGAAAGCTTGTTTTTATCTACATCTTCTCTCTTAAATAACTCTTTTAACTTCTCTTCTAAGGTATCTTCTTCAAAGGCAGTTATTAGTTCTTTAAAAATCTTTCTATGCTCATTATTCATCGTAATACAACTCCTTTTAAAATGCATTTATATTTATAAATAAAAAATAAAGGGGTACTATTTGCCCCCTTTTTCCTTATCGCCAGCACCACGGGTAGGGACAGTGGAAATGATAAAGCCTACAAATAAAGATAATAAAGCAGGCGCTACCACATTAACATAGGCAATATAATGAGTTTTGTAAAGAGCCAAAGCTGATATTCCAGTTACAGCAACACTTACAATAAATAAATAAATTACAAACTTTGCAAAAGAACTAAAAATCTTTTCGTAAATTCTATGTCTTGTGGGACCGCTTATTATATTTTTAAAGAAAATATAGGATATAATTATTAGAACTAAGTTTACTGCAGCAGATATTAAAAAATTTCTCACAAAAAACACCTCCAATATGAATTATATTTATTGTTACCATATTGAAGGTGTTTTACACTTTTAAAAATTATTTTATTATAAGTTTATTTCTTTAAAAACATTTCGCCAACTTTATATATATCTCCAGCACCAACAGTTAGAACTAAATCTCCTGGAAGTAAAGTTTCTTTTAAATAGCTTACAATATCCTCAAAGCTATGAAAATTATTACAGGTTAATCCGTTATCTCTTAATTTATCGCCCAGCATTACAGAACTTATT
Organism: Clostridium malenominatum; assembly: GCF_039521365.1. Taxonomy (NCBI): domain Bacteria; kingdom Bacillati; phylum Bacillota; class Clostridia; order Eubacteriales; family Clostridiaceae; genus Clostridium; species Clostridium malenominatum. The sequence goes on along the minus strand of NZ_BAAACF010000002.1, from coordinate 38,369 downwards.
ATTCCTGTATCCTTTTCTCGTGCAGCATATATATCTGCTAAAATTATTTCGTCAGCTCCATGAAAACATTCCGTGAATTCCTTTAAAAGAGCATGAGTTCTAGTGTAAGTATGAGGTTGAAATACACAAAATATTCTATTATGTGGATAATTTTGTGATGCATTTAACGTAGCTCTTATTTCAGTAGGATGATGAGCATAATCATCTATGACAGTAATATCATCCTTAACACCTTTTAACTCAAATCTTCTATGAGTTCCGTGGAAACTTTTTAATCCTTCTATTATAGCTTCTGGGTTTATGTTTAAGGCTAAAGCTATAGAAATACTTCCTAAAGCGTTTAATACATTATGTTCTCCAGGAACATTAAGCTCTATAGAAAATAAAAATTCATTGTCTTGTATTACATCGAAAAAAGCACAGCCTTTTTCGTTATATACGATATTTTTACCTTGAATGATTCCTTTTTCTAATCCATAGGTTATTATATTACAATCTACAGTTTTTAAAACTTTATCTATATTACTGTCATCAGCGCAAGCAATTAGATATCCATCCTTTGGAATCATCTTTCCAAACTTTATAAAGGTATTTTGTATGTCATTTATATCTTTATAAAAATCTAGATGATCTTCATCAATATTTAAAATTACTCCAATATAAGGATAGAATTTTAAAAAGGATGCTTTATATTCACAGGCCTCTGTTATAAAATATTCGCTGTTTCCTGTTTTAACATTTCCTTTTATAATATCTAAATCTCCGCCTACTAAAATGGTAGGATCTAAATTTGCTTTTATAACTATATGAGATATCATAGAAGTAGTGGTGGTTTTACCATGGGTGCCTGAAACTGCAATGTTATACTTATGACCTTTCATAAGATTTCCCAAAAATTCAGCTCTATCCATCAAAGGTATGCCTAACTCTGTTGCTTTTAAGAGCTCTGGGTTATCCTCTGAAATAGCTGCAGTATATACTACCATACCTACAGTATAATCTAAATTTTCTTTTTTATGACCTATATGGATTTCTGCTCCTTTTCTTTCTAACATGTTAGTTATATATGAACTATTCATATCTGAACCTGATATTTTATAGCCTTTTTCTAATAGTATTTCAGCAATACCGCTCATACTTATTCCGCCTATGCCAATAAAATGAATTTTTTTATTCTCACTTTGTATAAATTCAAAAGACAAAATAATCAACTCCTTAAAAAATTAACTCCATTTAATAATTATATACAAAAACGGAGGAAAAAAACACTTTATTATTATTTTATATGGAAAAGTTGTATAAAACATTGATTATGAAAAGTATTTAGAATAAAATAAGAATAATAAGGCATTTTATTAATAAAATAATTCGTAAAAATAATGGATAGGTGATGTAAAATGGAGAAGTTTACAAGAAATCAAAGAATATCAGCAATTACAAAAATATTAATGGAAAATCCCAATAAAATAATAAATTTAAATACATTTACAGAAAAGTTTAATGCAGCAAAATCTACAATAAGCGAAGATTTAATTGCAATAAAAGATATTTTATCAAGACTTGACATGGGGAAGGTAGAAACTATATCAGGGGCAGCAGGAGGAGTAAAATACGTTTGTGGTATATCAAAGGAAGATAGTAGAAAATTTGTTGAAGAATTATGTATGATTTTAAAAGATAGAGAAAGAATAATACCAGGAAACTTTCTTTATGTTACAGATTTAGTTTTTAATCCGTACATTATTCAAAGGGCGGGACTTATTTTGGCTTCAGCTTTTAATAAATTAGATGTAAATTATGTAGTTACAGTAGAAACTAAAGGAATACCTTTAGCTTATGAAGTAGCTAAAATGTTGGGTGTTCAGCTAGTGGTAGTTAGAAGAGAAACAAAGGTAACGGAAGGATCTACTGTTACAATAAACTATGTATCTGGATCTACTAATAGAATACAAAACATGTCTTTGCCTAAAAAATCAATAAAAAGCAAAAGCAATTGCATATTTATAGATGATTTTATGAAAGCAGGGGGCACTGCCTATGGCATAATCGATTTATTAAAAGAGTTTGATAGTAAGCTTGTCGGCATAGGTGTTTTGATAGATAATATAAGCATTGATAAGAAGTTAGTGAACGAATATGTATCTATTGTAGATTTTGCGGGACTTGACGAGAGCAATAATGCTATATTATATCCTTCTGAAAAAATTAAATTATAAAAGATTTATAATTTTTTGAAAATAAAGAAGGAAAAATGAAAATAATATAGAATACTATAATGTACATAAGCATCTTGGAGGTGGATTAACTATGGAAATTACAGATGTAAGAGTTAGAAAGATTGCTGCTGAAGGAAAGATGAAAGCCATTGTATCGGTAACCTTTGATAATGAATTTGTTGTTCATGATATTAAGGTGATTGAGGGTCAAAATGGTTTGTTTATAGCTATGCCAAGCAGGAAGACCCCAGACGGTGAATTTAAAGACATAGCTCATCCAATAAATACACAAACAAGAGAAAGAATTCAAAAAGCAATTTTAGATCAGTACGAAAAAGTTAAGGATGAGACAGTAGAAGAAGTAGAACAATAAAAAAAGGAGTAGCAATACTCCTTTTTGCATTTGGGAATTTTCTGAATTTGTCTTATAAGGTTGAAATTAGTTATTATATAAAATATAATTAAATAGTAAAATAAAAGACCTTGAAGAGGTGATAAAATGTATAGTTGTGCTGTTATACTAGCAGCTGGAGAAGGAAAGAGAATGAAATCCACTACACCAAAGGTATTGCATAAAGCTTGTGGTAAAGAAATGATAAATCACGTTATAGACACTTTAAGAGAATCAGGTATAGATGATGTAGATATAATTATTGGAAATGGTGCAGAACAAGTAAAGAAAAACACCATGTCAAGAAATGTAAGTTATTCACTTCAAGAAAAACAGTTAGGGACAGGTCATGCGGTAAAATGTGCAAAAGATTTTTTACAAGGTAAAAAGGGGATTGTTGCAATTTTTACTGGAGATGCTCCTTTAATTACACCTGACACTGTAAAAAGACTTATAGCTTTTCATAAAGAAAAAAATTATAAAGGGACAATACTCACTTCAATAGTCGAAAATCCCTATGGTTACGGAAGAGTAATTAGAGAAGAAAATGGTGAAGTAAGAAAAATAGTAGAGCATAAAGATTGTTCTATAGAAGAGTTAAAATTAAATGAGATTAATGCAGGCATGTATTGTTTTGACATAGATGCTCTTTTAGGTAGCTTAAATAATCTATCTAACAATAATGCTCAAGAAGAATACTATCTAACAGATGTTATTGAAATATTAAAAGCTAAAGGGGAAAAATTAGGAGCCATACCTATTCCTTTTGAAGAAACAATGGGAGTTAATTCTAGAGTTCAGCTAGCAGAAGTAGAACAGATTATGAGAAGAAGAATTAACCATAAACACATGGACAATGGTGTAACAATTTTAGACCCGAATAATACTTATATAGAAACGGATGTACTAATAGGAAATGACACTATTATATATCCTGGAAATGTGATAGAGGGTAAAACAATAATTAAGGAAAATTGTGTGTTGTATCCTAATTGTAGAATTAAAGATACCACAATAGAATGTGGGGTTACTATCCAAGAATCAGTTATACTAGAAAGTCATATAGGTGATAATACTACAGTAGGTCCTTTTGCGTATATAAGACCAGAAAGCGTAATTGGAAAATCTGTAAGGGTAGGAGATTTTGTGGAAATAAAAAAATCTACTATAGGTGATCATACGAAAGTATCCCATTTAACTTATATAGGTGATGCGGAAGTAGGAGAAAACTGCAACTTTGGTTGCGGTACTGTAGTAGTTAATTATGATGGAAAGAAGAAATATAAGACAATTGTTGGTGATAATGTTTTCATAGGATGTAATACAAATCTTGTATCACCAGTAAAGGTTAACGATAACTCTTATATTGCGGCAGGTTCGACTATAACAGAAGAAGTGCCAAAAGATGCTTTAGCTATAGCTAGAGCAAAACAGGTAAATAAAGAAGGTTGGGTTACTAAAAAAGCATTAAAAAAATAGTACTAAGGAGGTTTACTCAGATATGAGTGAAAGCAAAGGTTTTAAAATTTTTACAGGTAATGCACATCCAAAGCTAGCTAAGGATATTGCAGACATATTAGGAGTTCCACTAGGAGAGGCTAAGGTTTCAACATTTAGTGATGGAGAAATAAGTGTAGATATTGGTGAAACAGTAAGAGGAGTAGATGTATTCATAATACAACCTACAAATGAGCCTGTAAATGATAATTTAATGCAGCTTTTAATAATGATTGATGCATTTAGAAGAGCTTCCGCTGGAAGAATAACTGCTGTTATGCCTTACTATGGGTATGCAAGACAAGATAGAAAGGCAAAAGCTAGGGATCCAATTACAGCAAAGCTAGTTGCAGACATTCTTACAGCTGCAGGAGCAGATAGAGTGCTAACTATGGATTTACATGCATCTCAAATACAAGGATATTTTAATATTCCTGTAGACCACTTATTGGGAGTACCTATATTAGGAAAGTATTTTGCTGAAAATGGATTCGACCAAAGAGATGATGTAGTGGTAGTATCACCAGATTTAGGTAGCGTTACAAGAGCAAGAAAGTTTGCAGATAGACTTCACGCTCCTATAGCAATTATAGACAAAAGAAGACCGAGGCCAAATGTAGCAGAAGTTATGAATATCATTGGAGATATTAAAGGCAAAACTTGTATTTTAATAGATGATATGATTGATACTGCAGGTACCATTACTAATGGTGCAAATGCTTTAATGAAAATGGGAGCTAATGAAGTTTATGCTTGTTGCACACATTCAGTATTATCAGGTCCTGCTATAGAGAGAATAAATGAATCTGTTATTAAAGAACTGATAATGTTAAATACAATTGATCTTCCAGCTGCTAAAAGTAGCCCTAAGTTTAGAGTTTTGTCAGTAGCTCCAGTATTTGCTGAGGCTATAAAAAGAATATATGAGGAAATGTCAGTAAGTAAATTATTTGATTAATTAATGATTTTAAAGAACAGGTTTTTATAAAAAGGCCTGTTCTTTTATTTTTTTATTAATAATTATTACAAGTAGTAAATAATTTGTAACTTTTTAAGAATACACTATATACATGGGGTTAATCTATGGTAAATTTAAATTAGTAAAAACATATTAGGAGGAACAAAAATGGAAGGTAAAATAGCTAAAGTTTTAATTGTTGATGATGACAACAATATCTGTCAAGTAATAAAGTTGTATCTTGAAAATTCTGGGTATGCAACAAGGGTAAGTAATAACGGAAAAGAAGCTCAAAGTGTTTTTTTAGAGTATAAACCGGATTTAGTTTTATTGGATATAATGTTACCAGGCATAGATGGTATAGATATATTAAAGTGGATTAGGAAAGAATACGAGACACCAGTAATAATGCTTACAGCAAAGGGCGAAACCTTTGATAAAGTTTTAGGGTTAGAATTAGGTGCTGATGATTATATAGTAAAACCTTTTGAACCTAAAGAGCTATTAGCTAGAATTAAAGCGGTTTTAAGGAGATATAATTCAGAGGGAGACAATAAGGAAGCTTTGAAATTTGAAGATTTAACTATAGATATAAATTCTTATACTGTGGTATACAATGGAGATGAGATAAAAATGCCTCCAAAAGAGTTTGAACTTTTATACTATTTAGCTAGCAATAAAAATAGGGTTTTTACAAGGGAACAGTTATTATGTGAAGTTTGGGGTTATGATTATCCTGGAGATTCTAGAACTGTGGATGTTCACATAAAGAGAATAAGAGAAAAGCTTGAGAAGGGATTAAACTGGCAGATAGAAACAGTCTGGGGGGTTGGATATAAATTCGAGGTGAAATAAAATGAAAAAGAGTTTATTTTCAAAACTGGTTATTACCTTTGCAACTATTATTACTCTTAGTTTTGTAATAACTGCTGCTTTCTTATCCTACTGGTTTGAAGGATATTATTTTGAACAAAGAAAAACTCAGCTTTTAAATGAATGTGAATATATAGGTGTTACTGCAGTTAAATATTTAAATGGAAGTTTATCTTATCAAAGAATGGAAGAACTATTGCAGAGCATGGGGAGTTATCTTTATACAGATATATGGCTTGCTGATAACTATGGTATTGTATATGCAGTTTCTAGTAAAGGTAATAGTGAGTTAATAGGAAAACAAATATTAAGTGAAGAGCTAAGAGAACTTAGAATTGGAAAGAGTGTAGAAAAAAGAGATGGTTATAGCAGTGTATTTAAAGGACCAGTACATACCTATATGGTTCCTATATTATATAAAGATGTATTTAGAGGATCTATTATAATGCACACTTCCATTGGAGAGATAAAAGAACCCTTAGAGAGATTTTACGAAATAATATGGGCCTCTGCGTCCCTAGCTATAATCATATCAGTAATAGTTATATACTATTTTTCGCAAAAGATAATTATTAAACCTTTAGGTAAAATAAATCATGTTGCGGATAAAATATCTAAAGGAGAAGTTGATAAAAGAGTATATGTAAATTCACAAGACGAGATAGGGGATTTGGCTAATTCTTTTAATCTAATGGCAGAATCCTTAGAAAAGATAGAAGACAATAGAAGGCAATTTATATCTAATGTATCTCACGAGATAAGATCTCCACTTACATCTATAAAAGGATTTATCGGAGGGATACTTGATGGAGTAATTCCTAGAGAAAATGAAAAATATTATCTTTCTTTAGCTTATGACGAAACACAAAGACTTACAAGGCTGGTAAATGACCTTCTAGATTTGTCGGCAATTGAAGCAGGACAGCTTAAATTGAGAATAGAAGAAGTGAACATAAATGAAATAATAAGAATTACAGTTATTAAATACGAGCAAGCTATAAAAAATAAAAAGATTAATGTAGATGTATGTTTACAATATGATGATTTATATGTAATAGGAGATAAGGATAGGCTTATTCAAATTGTCACTAATTTAATTGATAATGCTATAAAATATACTAATGAAGGCGGAAGCATAGAAGTAATGACAAGGGTTAAAGGAGATAAGGTATATGTATCTGTTTTTAACTCAGGAGAAAAGATTAAGGATGAAGACTTAAAACAGATATGGACTAGATTTTATAAGGCTGATAAAGCAAGGTCATCTAAAATAAGTACAGGACTAGGACTTTCTATTGTAAGAAGCATTTTAACTCAATTAGGAGAAGATGTATGGGTAGAAAATAAAGATAACGGAGTAATGTTCATTTTTTCTTTAAAGAAAATATAAGAATTCATTACAGTTTATTCATAGCTAAGTAAAAATTATAAATTATAATGAATTTATAATTAGGAGGTGGATTTTAGATGGATGATTATAAATTTAATGAAGTAAAAGACGTGCGTTGGGAAAGTATAAATCCTGAAGATGGAAATATTAAGTTTAGAAAGAATAAAAAGAAGTCATTTTTCGGTGGTTTTTTAAAGGCTATTATATTTATAATAATTGCTTCCATATCAGGAGGAATATCTGGGGCCTATGTAGTTAACAACATATATAACTCTAATGGAGGGAAATATGTTATTCCTCAAAAAAATGAGAGCTATACTGGAGATACTTTAAAAAGTAGCAATTTATATGGCAGTGCTATTAATAAAATTGCAGATAATGTAGGACCAGCGGTAGTAGGAGTGAGCAATACAGGAGAAAGCTTTTGGGGAACTGTAGATAAGGGCATAGGCTCAGGAATTATATTTGATTCAAATGGATATATAGTTACAAACTATCATGTAATTGAAGGTGCCGCAAAGGTAACTGTAAAATTATCCAATGGGAAGGTTTTCCCAGCGAAATTAGTAGGTTATGATAAAAGATCAGACATTGCTGTTATAAAAATTGAAGGAACAAATTTACCAGTAGCTACATTCGGAGATTCAACAAAGGTAAGAGTTGGAGATTTAGCTGTAGCTATAGGAAATCCACTAGGAGAGGAATTTGCAGGTTCTGTTACTGCTGGTATTATAAGTGCATTAAATAGAACTATGAAATATGATGGAGCCATTTATAAAGTACTTCAAACAGATGCTGCAATAAATCCTGGAAATAGTGGAGGACCCTTAGTAAATGAAAATGGTGAAGTAATAGGAATTAATAGCTTGAAAATAGGCTCAGAGGCTAATGCAGAAGGAATGGGCTTTGCTATAGCTATAAATGAAGCTAAGACAATTATAGATGCTTTAATGAATGACGGTAAGGTAAAGAGGCCAGCATTAGGAGTGCTAGGTCAAACTGTAAGCTCTAGAGATGGAAGTATAAAAGGATTTTATGTAAATCAAGTTATAGAGGCTTCTGGAGCTGCTGCAGCAGGAATGAAACCTACCGATATAATAATAGAAATAGATAAACAAAAGGTAGAAAGCTTTGAAGATTTAGCAGAGGCTTTAGATAAACACAAAATAGGTGATAGCGTATCCTGCAAGATATGGAGAGATGGAGCTACTGTGGAATTAAACATAACTTTGAAAGAAGTTAAAGAAGCAAATAGGTAATAAAGGGACTTTTAAAGTCTCTTTATTATTTCAAGGTTTATAGTATAATAGTAATATTGTACAAATTATTTTTCGGAGGAAGGTAAGATGTTTTTAATAGTTGGACTAGGGAACCCAGGAAAAGAATATGCAAACACTAGGCATAATGTAGGATTTGATGCTGTTGATTTAATAGCTAATAGGTATAATGTTGATATAAATAGGTTAAAATTTAGAGGAATGTATGGAGAAGGAAACATAGGTGGAAATAAAGTTATATTACTAAAGCCTACAACGTTTATGAATCTTAGTGGAGAAAGTGTAAGAGAAGTAGTAAACTTTTATAAAATTAAGAATGAAAACATTATAGTATTGTATGATGATGTAGATTTAGAGGTTGGTAGAATAAGAATTAGAGCAAAAGGGAGTTCTGGAGGGCATAATGGAATAAAAAGTATAATATACCATTTAGGTACAGAGGATTTTCCGAGGATAAAAATTGGAGTTGGAAAAGCTGAAAGGGATATGGTAAATCATGTGCTAGGAAGGTTCTCAAAAGAAGATAGAGAAATTGTTGATAAATGTATTAAAGTTTGTACAGATGCTACAGAAACTATAATAAAAGATAATGCGGAAAGTGCTATGAATAAATATAATAGTTTTAAAGCAGATTAATGTTTGATGAGGTGAATAATGAATGCGACTTAATGGGGTCTTAAAGCCTCTATTAGATAGTCTAGAATTTAAGGTTGTAAAAGATGGAATAAATGAAAAAAAATATCCCATTGGTGTATTTGGAGTTTCTGAATCCGCTAAAAGTTACATGGTAAAAGGAATATATGATCAAATTGATAAGCCGATATTGATACTAACCTCTAGTGATGTGGAAGCAAGAAATATGCAAGAGGATTTATTTTTATATGTCCCAGAGGTGTATTACTTTCCTACTAAGGAGGTAGTTTTTTATAACATAGATGCTATATCAGGAGATTTAAGATGGGAAAGATTGAAGGTAATAAAGAATATATTAGAACCTGGTAAGAAAATAATCATTGCTTCTATTGAATCCTTAGCTGCCTGCTATATACCTTTAAATTTATATAAAGAGCATATTTTTAAGTATTCTATTGGAGATACAGTAGATTTTAAGGAATTAGCTCAAAAACTAATACAATGTGGCTATGAAAGAGTGGATTTAGTAGATAGCAAAGGACAATTTTCTGTAAGAGGGGGAATATTAGATATTTATCCTCCTACGTCCGTAGAACCTTATAGAATAGAACTTTTCGGAGATGAAGTAGACTCTATTAGAAGTTTTAATTTAGAAACTCAAAGGAGTATAGATAAGGTTCAATTCTTGGAGATATTTCCGGCAAAAGAAATAATACTAACTAAAGAGAATATTGAAAAAGGCTATGCTACCATTGAAAAAGATTTACTAGAAGTATTAAAGACCATAAAAGAAAAAGAAACTTGTGATAAGTTAAAAGCTACTATTTATAAAAACCTGGAAAGTTTAAAAGAAAATTGGCAATTTGAAACTATGGATAGCTATTTACCATATTTTTATGATAACCTTTCTTCATTTTTGGACTTCTTTAAAGAGTGGTTTGTAATAATAGATGATCTTCAAAGATGCATGGGTAAAATAGAGAGTACTTATTTTGAGTTTGAAGAAAATTACATGAGCTTTCTTCAAAGAGGAGATATACTTCCAAAGCAATCCTCTTTGTTAGTTTATAAAGAAGATTTAATAAATGGCTTAGAGAAGGAAAAAATTATTACTTTAAGTGGCATACCGAAATCTACAAGTATATTACAGCCAAGACTTATAGCTAACTTTCAGCAGATTACACTGCATAACTATCAAGGGCAATTAGATTTGTTAATAGAGGATATTAAGTATAGAAAGTCCCAAGGATATAAAACAATAATACTTTCAGGTACAAGGCCTAGGGGAGAAAGATTAGTTAATACTTTAAGAGAAAGAGGGATAGAGAGCTCTTACAAGGATATAATTAATGAAATTTTACCAGGAGAAGTAATAATAACTTTTGGTAGTCAAATAAAAGGATATGAATACCCCAATTTAAAAATCTCAATTATTTCTGACAAGGAAGTATTTGGAGAAGCAAAAAAGAAAAATTCAAAAAAGTTTAATAAAAAAGGACTAAGTAAAATAAGGAGTTTCTCCGAGCTTAAACCAGGGGATTACATAGTTCACGTAAACCATGGAATAGGTGTATATAATGGCATAAGACAATTAGATATAGGAGGACATAAGAAAGATTATCTAGAGCTTACTTATCATGCAGAAGATAAACTATATGTTCCCGTAGAACAACTAGATATGGTTCAAAAGTATATAGGCGGAGAGGGAATTTCTCCTAAAATAAATAAATTAGGTGGTTCTGAATGGGTTAAAGCAAAAACTAAGGCTCAAAAATCTATAGAAGAAATAGCACAGGACTTAGTAAACTTATATGCAGTAAGGTCTACACTTAAAGGGTATAGTTTTTCTAAGGATACTGTATGGCAAAAACAGTTTGAAGAGGAATTTCCATTTGAAGAAACTCCAGATCAGCTAACTGCAATAGGTGATATAAAAGTTGACATGGAATCAGATAAATCAATGGACAGACTTCTTTGTGGTGATGTAGGATATGGTAAAACAGAAGTTGCAATAAGGGCTGCTTTTAAATGTGTCATGGATGGAAAACAGGTAGCTTTTTTAGTACCAACCACTATACTTGCTCAGCAGCATTATAATAATTTAATGCAAAGATTTTCTGACTTCCCGGTAAAAATTGATATGATAAGTAGATTTAGGACTCCTGCCCAGCAAAAAGAAACCATAAAATCTGTTAAGGCTGGAAACCTAGACATATTAATTGGAACTCATAGAATTCTCCAAAGAGATATAGAGTTTAAAGATTTAGGGCTATTAATAATAGACGAGGAACAGAGATTTGGTGTAAAACATAAGGAAAAAATAAAGGAATTTAAGAAGAATGTAGATGTGTTGACCTTAAGTGCAACGCCTATACCTAGAACTCTCCATATGTCCTTGGTAGGAGTAAGAGATATTAGTGTAATAGAAACTCCACCTGAGGAGAGATATCCTATACAAACCTATGTAGTAGAGTATAATGACCAATTGATAAGAGATGCCATACTTAGAGAAGTAAATAGGGGAGGACAGGTGTACTTTGTATATAATAGAGTTGAGAACATACAGGACATGTCATCGTATTTAGCTAAGCTCATGCCAGAGATAAGGATAGGTGTGGCTCATGGACAAATGAAGGAAAGAGAATTAGAAACGGTTATAATGGATTTCATTAAAAATGAGTACGATGTTTTACTAGCTACTACAATAATAGAAACAGGAATGGATATTCACAATGTAAACACAATAATTATTTACGATTCAGATAAAATGGGATTATCTCAGCTATATCAATTAAGAGGTAGAGTGGGTAGAAGCAATAGAATAGCCTATTGTTATTTAACCTATAAAAAGGATAAAATACTAACAGAAGTAGCAGAGAAAAGATTAAAGGCCATAAAAGAATTCACAGAATTGGGCTCAGGATTTAAAATTGCTCTAAAAGATTTAGAAATCAGAGGGGCAGGAAGTATGATGGGATCTTCGCAGCATGGTCACATGTCATCTATTGGATATGACTTATATTGTAGAATGTTAGAAGAAACTATAAGGTTACTAAAAGGAGAGATAGATAAGGAACCTATTGAAACTTCTGTGGAGATAAAAGTAGATGCATATATTCCAGAGACATATATAGAAGATGAAACTCAAAAGATAGAAGTTTATAAAAAAATTGCATCTATTAATAGTTATGAGGACTTTTTGGATATACAAGAAGAATTGGAAGATAGATTTTCCAATATACCTAATTCCGTAGAAAACTTAATGGATATAGCTTATATAAGAAGTGTTGCAAAGTCACTTGGAATAGAGGAAATAAAAGAAAAGGGCAATGAGATTACTATCCAGTTTGAGAAGATGGAAAGATTAAATGATTCTATAAGAAAAGCTGTAAAAAGCAACTATAATAAAATTTTAAGCTTCAGATTTAGTCAAAAGCCAGAATTAGTATATAGTATAAATAATATAAAAAAGGAAGATTTATTGCCTAAACTAAAGGAGTTTATACTGTTTATAAAGAATCAATGCAATTAATTAAACTTATTTGCATTGTATTAACCAAATATATTATAATTAAAAAAGATTAAAAAGAGTGGGGGAATAGTAGTGAAGAACGTAAAAAAGTTAATCATATCATCCTTAGTAGCACTAATGACCTTTTCAGCAGTAGGATGTAGCATGATTGAAAAAACGCCAGAGGCAATTAAAAAGAGTGTGGTTGCAAAGGTTAATGATAAAACTATAACTAGAGAAGAATTGGATTTAAATCCTTTAGTTTCTGAGCAAATTGCAGCAATGAAAGAACAATATGGAGACAACTACATTAATAATCCAGAAGCTAAACAAGAGATGTTAGAGTTTAAGAAACAAGTAATTGAACAAATGGCTACAGAAGAATTAATACTTCAAAAGGCAAAAGAATTAAAAGTAGATGAAAACAAAGTAAAGGAAGAAGTGGAAAAAACTTTAGATGACATTGTAAAAGCAAATTTTGAAGGTAATAAGGAAAAGTTTAAAGAAGACCTAACTAAAATGGGAGTAACTGAAGACCAATTAAGAAACTTCTATAAAACGCAAATAACTATAGTGAAAGTAAGAGATGAAATAGTTAAAGATGTAGTTGTAACTGATGATGTTGCAAAGAAGCATTATGACGAAAACATATATAGCTACTTGGAAAAGGATGCAAAATTTCACTCAGCTCACATTCTAGTGGATACGGAAGTTGAAGCTAAAACCATAAAGGATAAATTAAACAAAGGTGAAGACTTTGCTAAATTAGCAAAGGAGTTCTCAAAAGATGGTTCCAAGGAAAATGGTGGAGATTTAGGTGAAGCAGGTTATGGAGATTTTGTTAAACCTTTTGTAGATGCCGTAGTTAAGTTAAACAAAGGAGAAATATCTGAACCAGTACAAAGTCAATTTGGCTACCATATAATCAAGCTTATAGATAAAGAACCTATAACAATTAAAAAATACGACACTATAAAAGAAGAAATTAAGAAAAATTTATTATCCAGTCAGCAACAAACAGAATTTAATACTAAACTAGAAGGTTGGAAAAAAGAATCTAAAATAGAAGTTGAAAAATATGAGAAAAATTTAGTTTAAAAAAAAGTCCCGAAATTTTATTTCGGGACTTTTTTTAAATGACAATTGTGTATAAAATTTCATAAATAGAAAGATAATATTAATACAATTTGTAATATTAATTTAAGGGAGGAAAAAATTATGAAAGCTACAGGAATTGTTAGACGCATAGACGATTTGGGAAGAGTTGTCATTCCAAAAGAAATAAGAAGGACATTAAGAATAAGAGAGGGAGATCCTTTAGAGATATTTACTGATAGAGAAGGTGGAGTTATATTAAAAAAATATTCACCTATTGGTGAATTGACTGAGTTCTCAAAAGGTTACGCAGAATCCCTGCAGCAAGCGGCGGGAAACATAGTGGTTATATGCGATAGAGATAACATCATTTCTATAAGCGGAACATCAAAAAAAGAATACTTAGATAAAAAAATAAGTGGAGATTTGGAAAAGATTATAGATGAGCGTAAAACAGTACAATACAAGCAAGATTCAGAATATATAGCACTTTATGATGATGAGGAACCTGGTGATAAATATAAAGGGCAGGTTATATCTCCTATAATAGCAGAAGGTGATGCAATTGGAGCTGTAATTATAGTTTCTAAAGATGAAGGTAAGAAACTTGGAGAAATAGAAATTAAATTAGCAGAAACTGCATCAGCCTTCTTAGGTAAACAAATGGAACAATAAATAAATGGTAGGCAAATTACTTAAATAAATGGTAGCATGTCTGCCATTTATTTTTATCCCATAAAAATTATTGACAAGAAAATATGAAAATATTCAATAAAAAGTAATATTACCACCGTTCTTTAAATAAATAATACTTAGAAGACTTTCGGAGGTAATAATTATGAAAAAGCAATCCTTATTAAAAGGTACTTTTATACTAGGAATATCAGGGGTTTTTGCTAAATTTTTAGGAATATTTTTTAGATGGCCCCTAATAATGCTCATAGGCGATGAAGGTATAGGATATTATCAGATGTCATATCCCTTATATTTATTTTTTATTGCAGTAGCTTCTGGAGTTCCTGTGGCTATATCTAAAATGGTGTCAGAAAGAAAAGCGTTAGGAGATAACGAAGGTATATTTCAAGTATTTAAGAAATCCATGCTACTTATGCTATTTATAGGGGGAGGATTTTCAGCCAGCATATTAATCTTGTCTAAGTATATAATATATTTTTTTAAGTGGGATGAAAAAGCGTATTTCTCATTGATAGCTATTGCAATGGCTCCTCTTTTTATTTCGATCATTGGTGCTTTTAGAGGTTTTTTTCAAGGCTTGCAAAATATGAATCCCTCTGCTGTATCTCAAATAATAGAACAGATTGGAAGGGTGGTATTCGGCATTGGACTAGCTTATTTATTATTACCTAAGGGAATAGAGTACGCCGCTGGCGGAGCAGCTTTTGGAGCCACTGCAGGGGGAATGCTAGGAGGTATATACCTATACAGCAAATATATTCGTATAAGAAAAGAGATTGGAGTAAAAAAGGTTAAGGATAATTTAGATATATTAAGTAAATTAATATACATATCCATTCCCATATCGGTAGGTGCTACCATAGGAAGCGTTATGGGGCTAGTGGACTCAATATTAGTACCACAAAAGCTCTTGCAGGGTGGATTTGATTATAAAGAGGCTACAATACTTTATGGGCAATTAACTGGTAAAGCTTCAGTACTTATAAATGTTCCATTAACCCTATCTATGTCTCTTTGTACATCTTTAGTTCCAATTATAGCAGAATGTTACATTCTTAATAGAAAATTTGAAGTTATGGAGAAAACACAGTTAGCAGTAAAAGTTGCTACAGTTATTTCTCTCCCATCATTTTTAGGATTGTTTTTCTTATCTGAACAAATAATGCAGCTATTGTTTCCAGGACATAGTGGAGGAGGAGATATATTAAAATATTCGGCTATAGCAATACCGTTTATTATATTAACGCAAACCTCTACAGCTATTATGCAAGGAGTGGGGAAATATTTTGCTCCGGTAATCCCCTTAATATTAGGTTGTATTATGAAGATTTTTTTAACGATGAAGTTAGTACCAATAAAGAGTATTAATGTTTATGGAGCCGTTATAAGCTCTATTGGAGGATATTTCGTGGTTGCAATTATGAATATATTATTATTAAAAATAATCCTAAAGGTTAGATTAAATTGGTATAATATATTTATAAAACCATTCATTGCATCTATAATTATGATATCGTCAGTTATGCTTATAAACTTTAGATTAAATATAGTAATTCAGAATGACAAGTTAACTTCTGTAATATCTATACTTTCAGGTGTGATAATATACGCTATACTAATTTTCGCAATGAGGATTTTTAACTTTGAATATTTTAGGGGGAAGATTTTACATAAGAAAAGGAGAGAGATAGATGATAAAAATTATAGGTTTAGGGCCAGGAAACAGTGATGCATTGACATTGGGAGTTATAAAAATACTTAAAGAGTATAAAGATATTTACCTAAGAACAGAGAAACATCCAGTGGTAGAATATATAAAAGGCCTAGAAGTTACTTTCGAAAGCTTTGACTATAAATATGATGAGATGAATAGTTTTGATAAAGTATATATGTCTATTGCTGAAGAGTTAGTAGAGAGACATGAAGTTTGTGAAAATCTAGTATATGCAGTGCCAGGACATCCATTAGTTGCGGAAAAGTCAGTAGATAATTTAATAAAGCTTTGTAAGGAAAAAAATGTAGAGTATAAGATATATCCAGCAGTAAGCTTTGTAGATGCCATAATTGAAAGTTTAGAAATAGATCCTATAAAAGGGTTAAAAATAATAGATGCCTTTGGACTAGAAGAAGGAATTTTAGATAGAAGGGTAAATACTATTATAACTCAGGTTTATAATAAGTTTATTGCTTCAGAGGTAAAATTAACATTGATGAACTATTATGGAGATGAAGAAGAAATATATTTTGTAAGAGCTGCAGGGATAAAGGAATTAGAGAGCATAAGAAAAATAAAGCTATATGAATTAGATAGACAAGAGGATATAGATTATTTGACTTCTGTATATATACCCAAAAACAAAAAAATTGTAGGAGATTTTAATGACCTATTGGACATAATGGGAAAATTAAGAGGAGAAAATGGATGCCCGTGGGATAAGGAACAGGATCATAATTCTTTAAAAAGGTATTTGATAGAAGAAACTTATGAAGTAATTGAAGCTATTGAAAAGTCCGACAGTAATATGATAGAAGAAGAGTTAGGCGATCTTCTTCTTCAAATTGTTTTTCATTCTCAGATAGGTAAGGAATTAGGGGATTTTAACATAATGGATGTAACAAGAGGAATTTGTGATAAAATGATTAAAAGACATCCTCATGTATTTAGTGATTTAAATGTTAACACATCTTCAGAGGTTTTAGATAATTGGGATAAAATAAAAAGAGAGAATAAGGGATTCAATTCCTATACGGAAGAATTACAGCATATAGCAAAGACACTACCAGCTTTAATGAGGGCTGAAAAGGTTCAAAGAAAAGCTGCTAAGGTAGGTTTTGACTGGAATGATATAGAGGATGCACTAGCTAAGGTTATGGAAGAATATTATGAGATAAAAGATGTATATAAAAGTAATAATAGGGCAAAAATATTAGAAGAAGTTGGAGATTTAATATTTTCTGTGGTAAATGTAGCAAGATTTCTTGACATAGACCCCGAATATGCATTAAATTATAGTATAGAGAAATTTATTCGTCGCTTTGGTTACATAGAAGAAACAGCGTCTAAAATGGAATTTGATTTAACACAAATGACATTAGAGGAGATGGATAAACTATGGGAAGAAGCGAAGAAACAATTTAATTTAGAAAATAAATAACTATTTCAGAAGGAATTTTAAAATCGATGAAGAATATGCTATTTTATAGTAAGTACGCTATTTTATAGCATACTCAATATTAAGGAGGTAAAGAAAGTGAACAAGGCAGAATTAATTACAAGTATGGCTGAAAAATCTAAATTAACTAAGAAAGATGCTGAAATACTTCTTAAAGCATTTATCGAATCAGTTGAAGAGTCTCTTGAAAAAGGTGAGAAGGTTCAATTGGTTGGATTTGGAACTTTTGAAACAAGAAAAAGAGCAGCTAGAATTGGAAGAAATCCAAAGACTAGAGAAGAAATCACTATACCTGAATCAACTGTTCCAGTATTCAAGCCAGGAAAAGAATTCAAGGATAAAGTTAATAAATAAGAATAATTATATTTTTCAAGAAACCTAGGTGTAAATCTGGGTTTTTTGTGTTTAAGAGAGATTAGGAGGGTTAACATGAGGTTAGATAAATATTTAAAAGTATCTAGGATTATAAAAAGAAGAACTGTAGCTAAAGAAGCTTGCGAAAATGGAAGAGTGTATATAAATGACAAAGTTGCAAAACCAGGTACAGAGGTTAAAGAAAATGATGTCATTGAAATTAAATATGCGGAAAAGTCATTAAAAGCAAAAATAATCAACATAGCCGAACATGTAAAAAAAGAAGATGCTAAAGAAATGTATGAGATATTGCCTGGAAGTGAAAACATAGAAGACTAGAGGAAACCTTTAGTCTTTTTCCTTTTTTATAATATAAGTCAAGTGCTATATGAATATATATAAGCATATAATATTATAAAGTTGGAGGTGAATTTCATGGAAAAGAAGGAAATTAAGTTAGAAGAAAAAAGTATTATGACAATGGAGAGCAGAAAACGACTTTCACTAAATGGAATTGTAGATGTATTTAGTTTCAATGAAGAACAAATTATTTTGAATACCATACTTGGGACTTTACATATAAAAGGCGATGGACTAAAGATGAATAAGCTAGACGTGCAAAACGGTGAGGTTATAATAAATGGTACAATAAATTCTTGCGTCTATACAAACAAGGAAAATAAAAAGGAAAAAGAAAAATTATTATCAAAGCTATTTAAGTAGGGAGTAAAAATGATAATATCTATAGAACATCAGGTTAATTTAGTTGTCTACAGTATAGCATCTGGGTTTTTAACTGGAGGACTATTTGACATTTATAGAATTATAAGAGGATTTGAAAATCCAAATAAAATAATAACGTATATACAAGATATATTATTCTGGATTTTGTCTAGTATCTTAGTATTTATATTCTTGCTATATTTTAACTATGCTTATATTGGGTTTTATGTATATCTTTTTATTACAATGGGTATACTTTTATATTTGAAACTGATAAGTAATAAGTTTATAAAATTAACTTATATTGTTATAACTTTCCTAGGAAGGTTCTTGAGAATAATTAGAAATACCATATTGTTTCCAATGGAATTCATAATATATAAGATTAATAATAAAAAAGTAAAGTAAATTATAAAAATCACTTGAAGAAAAATTCAATTGCCATTAGAATATAACTAAAGGATAGCCAAAAACATAGAAAGGATATTTTGTTATATGAAAAAACGTAGTAAATTAAATAATCTGCTTTTTTGTGTAATAATAGTATATATATGTTTTGTTTTTGGCAAACAACAAATTACTATCAAAAATATAAAAAGCCAAATTGATGAAAAGAATTTGGAAGTTGAGAAACTGAAGGAAAAAAACAAAACTCTCCAGGAGGAAGTAGATATGAGCAAGTCGGATTCATATATAGAAAAGCTCGCAAGAGAAAAATTGAATTTGATTAAGCCTGGAGAAAATGCAGTTATCAATAATACAGATAAGTAATGCTTGTTATTTAAATTAATTAATATACATTTTTAAGGAGGAATTTTTTCAATATGACCTTAAAGGCTGGAAACATACTAGAAGGCACAGTAGTTAACATTACAGGCTTTGGAGCTTTTGTAGAAATCGAAGGCAAAACAGGCTTGGTACACATATCTGAAGTATCAGATAGTTACGTTAAAGACATAAGAAGTTTTTTAAAGGAAAAAGACAAAGTGAAGGTAAAAATAATTTCCGTTGATGATAATGGAAAGATAAGTTTATCTATGAAACAAGCAATGCCACTAAAGAAATCAGTCAGACCAATAGAAATTGATTGGGGAAAAGAAAAGGAAAAACAAGCTTCTCCAAAAGATTTTGAGGACAGAATGATGAAATTTATGAAGGAAAGTGAGGAAAGGCTTCAAGACATAAAAAAGAACCAAGATGCACGAAATCGTGGCTATAGAAAAAACTCAAGTTTTTAGTATATAAGAGGCTTTGCGGCCTCTTTTAATATATTTAAAAAAAAGTGTTGACATAGGTAAATAGTTAATATATAATAGACTATGTTGCAAGAAGTGCTAACACAAATGCCGAAGTGGCGGAACTGGCAGACGCACAGGACTTAAAATCCTGCGGTGCTAAAACACCGTACCGGTTCGATTCCGGTCTTCGGCACCAAATTTTAATATCGCGGGGTGGAGCAGTTGGCAGCTCGTCGGGCTCATAACCCGAAGGTCGTAGGTTCAAGTCCTGCCCCCGCAACCAAAAGTTAAATATGGCGGAATAGCTCAGCTGGCTAGAGCATTCGGTTCATACCCGAAGTGTCGTAGGTTCAAGTCCTATTTCCGCTACCATATATATGCCGAAGTGGCGGAACTGGCAGACGCACAGGACTTAAAATCCTGCGGTGCTAAAACACCGTACCGGTTCGATTCCGGTCTTCGGCACCAAATTTAATATCGCGGGGTGGAGCAGTTGGCAGCTCGTCGGGCTCATAACCCGAAGGTCGTAGGTTCAAGTCCTGCCCCCGCAACCAAAAATGAAATAAGGCGGAATAGCTCAGCTGGCTAGAGCATTCGGTTCATACCCGGAGTGTCGTAGGTTCAAGTCCTATTTCCGCTACCATAAGTAAGATTACCTTTTAAAAAAGGTAATCTTTTTGATTGTATAGAATTATTTTTATTTATTCTCATCAAACTTCAAATTTCCCCCAAAGTATAATTTTTATGTTAAAAGGTAAAGATATATGTCCTAAAAAAAATATTAACTATTCCTAATAAATGACATTTATTTCCATAACCCTTTGTTATAATTAAATAAAAACATAAGGGTGGTGGGATAAGTTATGCAATATGGAGCGGATATACTTCCATATCAAAGGATTAGAAATTTACATAAAGAAATACAAAAGAAAAAGATATTTAACATGACTTTGCCAATAAGATATGTATTATACTTTTTTAGTAGTATATTTATAAGCAGAGTAATTATGATTAATTTAATGGCTCCCTTTGGAATAGCATTTTTACTAGCTGGTACCATGAAAAGAGATAAAAAAATTCCTATTGTTATGGGTATAGGAACTATTTTGGGGTATATATCCATTTTTTATGCGGTAAAAAATATTTGGGTATATATAGTACAAGCATTAGCTGTAAGCGTATTTACATATTTTTATAAGGGAAAAAGCAAGAATAAAAAGTTGATTATTAGTATGAGTATCATATTTGTTCTATTAACTCTCTTTAATAGATTTGCTTTTCATGTTACTACAGTACTCTCAATTTTTAATGCTTTATTTGAATTGGCCTGCATATTCCCAATATATTATATTGTTAATTATTCTATAATATGCATGGAAGAGTATAGGAATAAATATTTATATAGTAGCGAGGAAATAATCAGTATTGCTATTACTTTATCTCTATTTATAGCTGGAACCTGGGGAATTAGCATATTTAACCTTTCCATAAGAAATATTGTAGCTCTTGCATTTGTTGTAATGATTGGATACGTAAAGGATTCCTCTACAGGGGGAGCTTGTGGAGTCGCCTTAGGAGCGATTATAGGTATATCTACTAATAACATGGTGGTATTTATAGGAACCTATGGAGTATGTGGGTTAATGGCTGGTATTTTTAAAGAAACGGGAAAATGGGCTAGTGGTATTGCTTATATTGTAATGTTTTCTATATTGAAACTCTACTCAGACATAGGAGTTCAGTTCCAAATGAAGGAAGCTTTGATAGCATTGTCTATGTATTATATGATTCCATTAAAGTATTATAAGAAAATGGAAGTAGAATTAGATTGGCAACTTAAGGGTGAAAATTTAAAGGAAAACTATGTGAATAATGTAAAGGAGATATTTAACGAGAAATTAAGTAACTTTTCACAGTTATTATTAGATATGAGAAAAACTATGGAGAGTTTAGCTAATAATGATAAACTAAGAATGAAAGGTAAAAGTAGTGCCTTAGTAGAAAATTTAGCTGACAGAGTTTGTAGTAGTTGTGATATGAGGAATATGTGCTGGAAGAGGGAAAGCTTTTATACCTATTCTGCCTTTTCAGAACTAATAGAGGGATATGAAAGTGGTAAGAAAAGCATACCAAGTGAATTAGAAAGAAAATGCGTAAAAAGATCTTATTTAATTGAAAACACAGAGAGCATTATGAAGAATTATATCATTGATGAAATGTGGAGAAAAAGTCTAAGTGAGTGCAGAGAGTACTTAGCTAATCAAATTGGCAATATTGCATATTCTGTAGAGGAAATTAACAAAAATATGGATGTAGATATTCAATTTGATAAGTATATAGAAAAAGATTTAAGGAGAATATTAAAGAAAAATAATATTTTGTATAATAATGTATTTTGTTATAACAATAGAAAAGATAGGATTGTAATAAAATTATCATTGATACCTTGTGGTGGTAAGCATAAATGTGTTAAAGAAATACTTCCTCTTATAAATTCCGTTACTGGAAAAGTAATGTGTGTTAGCAATGATGGATGTAATATTGATGAGTGCACTAAAAGTTGCAATCTTACTTTAGAAGAAACTCCTAAATACCATATAGCCTCGTACGTAGGTAGAATGTGTAAGGATGGAGAAAAGTTAAATGGAGATAGTTATGTTTTTGATAAAATGAAAGATGGTAACTACATTACATTAATAAGTGATGGTATGGGTTCAGGGCCAGAAGCTTGTCAAGAAAGTGGAGCGGCAGTTCAATTAATTCAAAAATTCTTGAAAACTGGATTTACGGAAATAAATGCAATTAATACTGTAAACTCATTGATGACAATAAAGTTTTCAGAGAATGAAAAGTTTTCGACAGTGGATTTAAGTAGCGTAGATCTTTATACAGGTAAGGCTGATTTTATGAAGGTAGGGGCAGTGCCAAGTTTTATAAAATCTAAGGATAAGGTAGATGTTATAAAATCTAAAACTTTACCTATAGGAGTGTTAGATAAAGTAGATGTTGACATTATAAGAAAACAAGTAAAAAATGGTGACATTTTAGTAATGTTAAGTGATGGGGTTTTAGATTATAATATTAAAGAAGCGGGAAAAGTAGATTGGATGTTAGACTACTTAAAAAATAGCAATTATAATAATCCAGAAGAATTATGTGAAGATATTATGAATAAAGCTAAAGAATTAAGTAATGGAAAAGTTAAAGACGATATGACTGTAATAGTTTCTAAGGTATATGCTTTATATTAATTTAAAAACCAGAAATCAATAGTACTTATTGAGGATTTCTGGTTTTTTATTCCGCATTTATGTTATAATAAAAATTATAAAATCTAGGGAAGTGATTGACATGATAGAAAAAGTTATTCAATTAATAGAAGAGAAACAAATGATTAGTAAAGGTGATAAAATAATTATTGCTGTTTCAGGCGGGCCAGATTCTATTTGTTTGTTGCATATTCTTTGGCAATTAAAGAAAAAATATTCAATAGAACTATACGTAGCACATGTTAATCATTGCTTAAGAGGAGAAGATGCAGATAAGGATGAGGATTTTGTAAGGCAATTTTGTAAAGATTATAATATTGATTTTTATAGTGCAAGAATACAGGTAGATGAAATAGCTAAGGAAAAAAAGATATCTTTTGAAACAGCAGCAAGAGAGGTAAGATATACTTTTTTTAAAGAAGTCATGGAAAGAGTTAATGGAAATAAGATTGCTTTAGCGCATAATGCTAATGATCAATGTGAGACTGTTTTAATGAGAATAATGAGGGGGACAGGGATTGAAGGCCTTGCAGGAATAAAGCCCTTAAGAGATAATATATACATAAGACCATTAATTAAGATAACAAGAGAAGAGATTGAGGATTATTGTAGAAGCAATGTTTTAGAAACTAGACTGGACAAAAGTAATTTAGAAACAATTTATACTAGAAATAAAATAAGATTAGAGTTAATCCCCTATATAAAAGAAAATTTTAATAGTAATATTGTTCAATCTATAAATAGGCTTGTGGAAAATATAGAGTGGGATATTGAATTTATGGACTTTATAAGTAAAGAGATTTATAATAAATATGCTCAAGAGGAACAAGATAGAGTGATTTTATTAAAAGAATTGTTTTTAGAGCCTCGAGCGATAATTAGTAGGGTTATAAGAAATGCTATAAATTCATTGCAAGGGAATCTACTAAATTTTGAAAAGGTACATATTGATAATATTATAAAGTTACATAAGCTGGGAACGGGAAAGATAATAGAACTACCCAAAGAACTTATAGCTTTAAATAATTATGAGGATATTCATATTTTAAAAAGAGATAAGGATTATAAAAATGATACAAGGGAACAATATGAATTGCACTTAGGGCGAAATGATATAAAAGAAAACATGACTGTAAACTTAGAAATGTTAACTTCAAAAGATATTTTGATAAAAGAAGAACAGTATATAAAATTTTTTGATTATGATAAAATAACTAAAAATATAGTTTTAAGATATAGAAAAGATGGAGATAGAATCAAGCCTTTAGGAATGAAGGGAAGTAAAAAGTTAAAGGATTTATTTATAGATTTGAAGATACCCAAAGAAAAAAGGAATGATATCCCTCTTATATGTTTTGGAGAAGAAATTGCCTGGGTAATTGGTTATAGAATTAGTGAAGATTTTAAGATTGAAAAATCTACAAAAAATATATTAAAAATTAGTATTGAAAGAGAGGCAGAAGAATGAAAGATGATATTAAAGAAGTGCTATTTAGTGAAGACCAAATAAGAGAAAAAGTTAAGGAAATAGGAAAGCAGATAAGTAAAGATTATAGGGGAAAAGATCTATTGTTAATAGGAGTACTTAAGGGTTCTGTTCCATTCATGGCAGACTTAATTAAAGAAATAGATATTCCATGCTCTATAGATTTTATGGCAGTATCCAGTTATGGTAATTCATCAACTACATCAGGAGTTGTTAGAATCTTAAAAGACTTGGATTTTGAAATAGAAGATAAGCATGTTTTAATAGTTGAAGATATAATAGATACAGGAACTACATTAAGATATTTAGTTGATTACTTAAAGGGAAGAAAACCAGCTTCTATAGAAATTGCAGCACTATTAAATAAGCCTGAAAGAAGAATGGTTCAAATAGATGCTAAATATGTAGGTTTTAAAGCAGCAGACTTCTTTTTGGTAGGATATGGACTTGATTACGCAGAGAAATATAGAAATTTACCATATGTAGGTATTTTAAAAGAGGAAGTTTATAAATAATTAATATTAACAATATTGTAAACAATTTTCACATGTGATACAATTTTACAGTATAATTAGAAAGAGAGGGGGGCCAATAATGAATAAAAAGTTTTCAAGCGCAACGGCCTGGGTTGTTATATTTGTATTAGTTATATTTTCAGCATTATATTTAGCAAGAACTAATGAACCTTCAACAAGAATTAGTTTTAACCAATTTCAAAAATATTGGAGAGACGATAGTATAAAAGGCTTTGAGGTAAAAGAAGATGGAATGACTGTAGTCGGTACTCTAAAGGATGGAACTCAATATGAGACAATAGTTCCCTTTGCAAGATTAAACGACTTTATAAATAAATACGATAAAGGTGGAGAGATTGGAGAGAGTTATTTACTTCCTGCAAAAACGCCTATATGGGTGAATTTCCTTCCTAGTGCTATAGTAATCTTGATGTTCGTAATATTTTGGTTTATGTTCATGCAACAATCTCAAGGTGGAGGAAATAGAAATGTAATGAATTTTGGAAAGAGTAGGGCTAAGATGGCTACTCCGGATAAACGGAAAGTAACCTTTGATGATGTTGCGGGAGCTGATGAAGAAAAAGAGGAATTAGCTGAAATAGTTGATTTCTTAAAACAACCTAAAAGATATATAGAAATGGGAGCTAGAATACCTAAGGGTGTTTTGTTAGTAGGGCCTCCAGGAACAGGTAAAACATTGCTTGCGAAAGCAATAGCAGGAGAAGCGGGAGTTCCCTTCTTTAGCATTTCCGGTTCCGATTTCGTAGAAATGTTTGTTGGTGTTGGTGCATCAAGAGTTAGGGATTTATTTGACCAAGCGAAGAAAAATGCTCCATGTATAATATTTATAGATGAAATAGATGCAGTTGGTAGACAAAGGGGAGCTGGATTTGGTGGAGGTCATGATGAAAGAGAGCAAACACTAAATCAATTACTAGTTGAAATGGATGGATTTGCGGTAAATGAAGGAATAATAATGATTGCCGCTACAAATAGACCTGATATTTTAGACCCTGCATTATTAAGACCTGGAAGATTTGATAGACAAATTCTTGTAGGAGCTCCAGATGTAAAGGGAAGAGAAGAAATATTAAAGGTTCATTCAAAAAATAAACCACTGTCAACAGAAGTTAAGCTAGATATTTTAGCTAAAAGAACACCAGGATTTACTGGTGCCGATTTAGAAAACTTAATGAATGAATCAGCACTTTTAACAGTGAGAAAAGATAAAAAAGAAATTACTATGGAAGAATTAGAAGAAGCAGTAACTAGAGTAATAGCTGGACCTGAAAAGAAGAGTAGAGTTATTGATGAAGATGATAGAAAACTTACAGCATACCATGAAGCAGGTCACGCTGTGGTAATGAAACTGTTGCCAAATGCTGATCCTGTTCATCAAATAAGCATAATTCCAAGAGGAATGGCAGGCGGATATACTATGCATTTACCTGAAAAGGATAGTTCATATATGTCCAAATCTAAGCTAGAAGATCAAATAGTAGGATTACTAGGTGGAAGAGTAGCTGAAAAACTTGTACTTGGAGATATTAGCACTGGCGCTAAAAACGACATTGAAAGGGCTACTACTATAGCTAGAAAAATGATTATGGACTATGGAATGAGTGAAGAACTAGGACCAATAGCCTTTGGAAGCGGTCATGAAGAAGTTTTCTTGGGAAGAGATTATAATAAAGGTAGAAACTTTAGTGAAGAAGTTTCATCTAAGATTGATAAGGAAGTAAGAAACTTAATTGATACAGGATATAAAAAAGCTCAGACATTACTTACTGAAAATATAAATAAACTTCATGCAGTAGCCGTAGCTTTGTTAGAAAGAGAAAAGCTTGAAGCTGATGAATTTGAAGAAATATTTAGTGGTAACTAACTATAAAAAGTAGAGATGAGTGATTAAAATGAGTTTTGATTTAAAAGAAGGTATTAACTCAATAGTTGAAATTACAGTTAGTGAAAAGGACACCGCCATAGAGCATGGTTCAGGAGATTTGCCAGTTTTTGCAACACCAGCAATGATAGGTCTTATGGAAAATGCTGCTAAGGGCTGTGTAGGATCTCATTTAACTAGTGAATTTACTACTGTTGGTATAGACATAAGTGTAAAACATATTAAAGCTACTCCATTAAATATGAAGGTAAAAGGTGAAGCTGTTTTAGAAAAAATAGATGGAAAAAAGCTTTTCTTCAAGGTTAATGCTTGGGATGAACTAGGCAAAATTGGAGAAGGTACCCATGTTAGATATATAGTAAATAGCAAGGATTTTATGGAGAGAATAAAGTAATATATGAAAGAAGATATGGGATTAATCCTATATCTTCTTTTTTTATTTGTGTAAGAAAATACTTCTACTACACGTAATAATAAATGAAGAGCTCTTTAGATTATATGGAGGGAGGTACAGGTCTTGGGAATAACAGAAAAGAATTTTATACACAAGATTAAAGTAAAAGATCCACAGGCTATGGATTTTTTAGTTAATAAATATGGAAGACTTCTTTATACGGTGATATATAAAACCTTAGGCAGTTTTAATGATAAGGGAATTTTAGAAGAATGCATGAATGATGTATTATTAAACATATGGGAAAATATTGAGAAGTATTCTGGAGAATACAATATTAAATTAGAAGGAGAAGAAAGAAAGTTTAAAAATTGGATTTGCGTTATAGCTAGATATAAATCCATAGATTATTATAGAAAATTAGTTAATGAAAAACGTGTGCTACAGTTTGAAGAGTGTAATGAAGTTTCAGATTTTTCTATAGAAGAAAGTTTAATATTAAAAGAACAAAAAGAAGAGTTATATAATGACATAAATAAAATGAATGATACAGATAAGAAGATATTTATAATGAGGTATTATTTGGAACAGTCCATTGAAGATATAGCTGCATCATTGAAATTATCTAAAAGTTCAGTGTATACAAGATTATCAAGAGGCAGAAGTCAGTTGAAAAGTAAATATAAAGAGTCTAAGGAGGTATATAGTGATGAAAAGTGTATACGAGCATTTTAATGATATTACTTTGGATTTAAATTCTATAGAGAATGAAGTAATGGATATTGATGATGTAACTATGAAAAGAATAAAAAATAGATTCAAAAGCTCAATAAATAAAAATTACCGTGGAAATAGAAAGAGGAAATATAGAGTTTGGGTAGCGTCACTACTTTTAGCATTAGGAGTTTCCGCGGTGATGTTAAACAATAGTGTATTAGCGGATAAGATAGGTATAGCAAAGGCTCCATATATAAATACTTTATTTTCTAAATTTAATTATAGTGGAAAGTTTGAAGACTACACGCAAGTCATAGGAGAAAGCGTAAAGGATAAAGGATATGAAGTAACTCTAAATGAAATTACCATGGATGATTATAGCCTTATGATAATATATACTATAAAGACTGAAGAAAAAATAGAAGATATAATTAATAAGGCTCAAGGCCCATTCCCGTATGCTCCAAGTAAGTCTATTAAAATTAACAATAAAGAAATTAGAGGAGGAGCTGGAGGAAGACATGAAATAATTGACCAAAACACAGTTCAGGTAATGATGGACTATGAAATAAAGAATAATGACATACCAGATGATTTCACCATGGATATTAGTTTTAATGAAATAGGCAATGTAAAGGGAAATTGGGCATTTAAGTTTGATGCAACAAAAGGTAAAATGAGAGATAGTATAAAATCTTTTGATGTTAATACCAAATATACTTTTATTGACGGAAAAGGAGAAGAAATAGAGCTTGTTATAGATAAAATAACTTTCTCATCTATATCTACAGCAATAACCTTTAAAGCGGATAAAGAATTTGAATATAGCAACATAAAATTTAGGAGTGAAAATGATTTTAATGAGAGGGGGGCTTCATTAAGTTGCAATTCCCTAAGATTAGGATATAAGTATGAAGGACTTTATAAATTTGACTATGTGGAAGAAATACCTGAAAAAATAATCATAGAATATAATAAAAAAGATGAATCTAAAGTGGTAATAGGAGAAATATCCTTAAAAGAGTAAAACAATAATTGAATTAATTGTTAAATAAAAGAGTATCTGTTGATTTTTAATTTACAGATACTCTTTTATAACTTATAATTGTGTGTATGTAAATATCTATGTATAATTACTGGATTTTTCTGCATAATACAAAAAGACAGTAAAGATTAAATTAATAAAGAAAGTGGTGTTAACTTTGATTTTGGTTTTGGATGCAGGTAATACCAATATTGTTATAGGGCTATATAAAGATAAAGAACTTATAGTGGATTGGAGGTTATCAACAGACCCTATAAGGACTGCAGATGAATATGGTATTCAAGTAATGCAATTATTTTTGCAAAATAAAATTGACCCTTCCGATGTAGAAGGAGTTATAATATCTTCAGTAGTACCTAATATTATGTATTCAATAGAACATATGATTTCCAAATACTTTGAATTAAAACCAATAATAGTTGGACCAGGAGTTAGAACGGGAATAAATATTAAATATGATAATCCTAAGGAAGTTGGAGCAGATAGAATTGTAAATGCAGTGGCTGCTCATGAAATATATAAAAAACCTTTAATATTAATTGATTTTGGTACAGCTACAACCTTTTGTGCAATAACAAAAGAAGGGGATTATCTAGGAGGAACCATATGTCCAGGAATAAAGATATCTTTAGAAGCTTTATTTCAAAAGGCTGCTAAACTTCCAAGAGTTGAATTAGTTAAACCCTCGACAGTTATTTGCAAGAATACTGTAGCAAGTATGCAAGCGGGGATGATATATGGCTATGGTGGTTTAGTAGAGTTTATTGTAAGTAAGATGAAATCAGAAATGATAGCCATGGGTGAAGAGGAGCCAATTGTCATTGCTACTGGCGGATTAGCAAAACTAATAAGTGAAGAAGCAGGAAGCATAGATGTGGTAGATCCTTACTTAACATTAGTAGGATTAAGAATAATTTATGAAAAAAATAAGGAGTAAAACTCTTAATGAAAATATCCAATTTAGAATTTGAAAATAATGTTTTTTTAGCTCCACTAGCTGGAGTTACAGATATAGCTTTTAGAGGGTTGTGCAAAGAAAAGGGCTGTGGTCTTGTATATACTGAGATGATAAGTGCTAAAGCTCTAGACTATAATAATGAAAATACTAAGGAAATGTTGCGGTTTTCTAAAGATGAGGTTCCTATAGCTGTTCAGATTTTCGGTCATGAACCAGAAGTTATGGGGAGAATATGTGATTATTTTAACCATATTGAAGATATATGCTTAATTGATATAAATATGGGATGCCCTGCTCCTAAGATAGTGAAAAATGGAGAGGGAGCTGCTTTGATGAAAAATCCAAAGTTGGCATCAGAAATAGTAAAGAGGGTAAAAGCTTCTACGAATAAACCTGTAACGGTCAAGTTTAGAAAAGGGTATGACGAAAATAATATCAATGCCGTAGAGTTCGCAAAAATATTGGAAGAATCTGGTGTAGATTGTATTACTATTCATGGAAGGACAAGACAGCAGATGTATGAAGGAGAAGCTGACTGGGAAATAATAAGAAGAGTAAAAGAAAGTGTGTCCATTCCTGTAATAGGAAATGGAGATGTATTTAATCCTGAAGATGCAGAGAGAATAGTAAAAGTTACAAATTGTGATGGAATAATGATTGGTAGAGGAGCCTTAGGAAACCCTTGGATATTTAAGCAAATTCACCAAAAACTAAATGGTAAGCCTGTAACTCATCCCAGTGATCAAGAGATAATAGACACTTGTATAGAGCATGTAAAAAGAGCTATACATTATCATGGAGAGAATAAGGCTGTAAGAGAAATGAAAAAACATATTGCTTGGTATATAAAAGGTTTAAAAGATTGTACTAAAATAAAAACTTTAGTAAATTCAGAAGATAAGGCGTATAATTTAATAAGTATATTGGAAAGTTACAAAGAATATGTAATGAAAGATTGAATTATATAAAGGCAATAATCATATAAATAGACTATATCAATGTAAAGGATATAGTATTATGAAGCCTATACTTTTAATTGAACAACCTAAAAATTGTAAGGTATATGAAAGACATGATATAGTCGCAAGGGTAAAAGATAGATTAACTATTAAGTTAACTGATGAACATTATGTAAAAGATTTAAACTTAAATATAAAGAATATAAAATTTCCCATGAATCTCAATCTCAATGCATACATTAAAAATATTGAAACAGCAAAAAGATATTTTAAAAAAGAAAGTGGATATATAGCGCCTAGGGTATGGAGGAAAGTGGATTATAATTTTTATAGTAAGTTTCAAAAAGACCTTTTAGCTTATAGCATAACTTCAACTATACAAACTATATTTAGATTAAATAATAAGAGTATAAGAAGTGGCTGTGTAGTAATATATGACCCTGTAGATCCATCAGTTTATGAAAGTGTTATGACAATTTCTAAATTTGCTAAATATATAGTATTTTTAACAAATAATATTCCGAAGGCTATGACGTTGTCTGATTATGTAATGGCGAATTACGGTATATCACCTATAGTTACCAAAGACAAAGATTATGCTCTAAAGCTTGGAGATTTTATAGTAACATCAAAAAAAGAGAATTTAAAAACGGAAAAACCTACCTGGTTTTTAGACAATTTATTTGTTGGTGAAAATAGTAGCTTACAATATATAAATGATGTTACTTACTTTACTCCTTGGTTTGGTGAAAATGGAATTTCCTTAGAGCTATTAGGAGCGATACTTTGTCAAATGGAAGAAAAGGATGTAGAAAAATCTTTACGGTATAATGGGGTTTACTTAAATCACATACTATTTAATAACAAAGTACTATTATTTAAATAGTGCATAAGTTGACATTGATTATTAGGGTGATTTATAATAACTTAAATGATTGTTAAATAGTTGCTTTGTGTTAAGGCATAAATATTAAGGCAACATAATAATATATAGAGGTATTACATTAAAAGAATTTAAAAGGGGAGAAAAAAATGAGTGATAAAAAATATATCATGACATATGAGGGAGTTAAAAAATTAGAAGATGAATTAGAGTATTTAAAAACAGTTAAAAGAAAAGAGATAACAGAAAAAATAAAGGTTGCATTATCTTTTGGAGACTTAAGTGAGAACTCTGAATATGATGAAGCAAAAAATGAACAAGCTTTTGTTGAAGGAAGAATAATGCAACTTGAAAATATGCTTAAGAATGCATCTATAATTGATGAAAGCGAAATACCTGAAAATATTGTTAGTGTAGGAACTATTGTAAAAGTAAAGGATTATGAGTTTGATGAAGAAGTAGAATTTTTCATGGTAGGCTCCGCAGAAGCAGATCCTATGGAAAATAAAATTTCCAATGAGTCTCCAGTAGGGAAAGCTCTTATAGGAAAAGGTATAGGAGATATAGTGGAAGTTTCAGTTCCGGATGGAGTAAGTAAATATGAAATACTATCAGTAAGAAAAGATTGATATGGAGGAAAGATATACTATGTCTAATGAAGAAAAGAATTTAATTACAGAAGAACAAGAATTTAATCAGTTGATTAAGGAAAGAAGACAAAAGTTTTTTGATCTTCAGGCTGCAGGTAAGGATCCATTTGATGTTTATAAGGTTAATAGAACACACACATCAAAACAAATAAAAGAGGATTTTGAAAGCCTTGATGGAAAAGAGGTTACTGTAGCAGGAAGACTTATGTCTAAAAGAGTTCATGGTAAGGCTGGTTTTTCAGATATACATGACAGATACGGTAAAATTCAATTATATATAAAAATTAACGATGTTGGAGAAGAGAAATTAAAAGAATATAAAACCTTTGATATTGGAGATTTTGTATCTATAACAGGAACAGTTTTTAGAACAAAAACAGGAGAAGTTTCTGTACATATTATGGACTTTCAACTACTTTCTAAGTCATTAAAGCCACTTCCAGAAAAATGGCATGGACTGAAGGATCCAGATCTAAGATACAGACAAAGATATGTAGACTTAATAATGAACGCAGAAGTTAGAGAAACATTCTTTAAGAGAATAGAAACTATCAAAGCTATAAGAGAATTCTTAGATGCTAGAGATTATTTAGAAGTAGAAACGCCTGTTCTTTCGCCAATTGCAGGTGGGGCTGCGGCTAGGCCTTTTGTTACTCATCACAATACTTTAGATATAGATATGTACTTAAGAATAGCAACAGAGCTTTATTTAAAGAGATTGATTGTAGGTGGATTTGAAAGGGTATATGAAATAGGTAAAAACTTTAGAAATGAAGGAATAAGTATAAGACATAATCCGGAATTTACTATGATAGAATTATATGAAGCCTATGCAGATTATAATGATATGATGGAAATTACAGAGAATATGGTAGCTTATGTAGCCCAAAAGGTTTGTGGAACTACTAAAATAAACTATCAAGGAACTGACATTGATTTAACTCCACCGTGGAGAAGAATAACTATGGTGGATGCGGTAAAGGAATATGCAGGAATAGATTTCAATGAAATTAAAACTCATGAAGAAGCTAGAGAAATTGTAAAAGCTAAGAGAGTTGAATTAAAGAAGGAATTAAAAGACTGCACTAAAGGGGATATATTAAATGCTATGTTTGAAGAATATGCAGAAAAACATATGATTCAACCAACGTTTATATTAGATTATCCAGTAGAAATATCCCCACTAACAAAAGTTAAAAGAGGAAATCCTGAATATACCGAAAGATTTGAAGGATTCATATATGGAAGAGAAATATGCAATGCATACTCAGAATTAAATGATCCTATAGTTCAGAAGGAAAGATTTATGCAACAATTACAGGAAAAAGAACTAGGCGATGATGAGGCTTATATGATGGACGAAGACTTCATAAATTCCCTAGAAATAGGAATGCCTCCAACTGGCGGATTAGGAATAGGTGTAGATAGACTTGTAATGTTCTTGACGGATGCACATTCCATAAGAGACGTTATATTATTCCCTACTATGAAACCTACTAATAATCAATAATTAATACAAAAAAGACATTGGATAAAACCAATGTCTTTTTTAAAAAAACACTTGCATTTAAAAAAAGTTATGATATAATAAGTCTTGTAATAAACGTTCCGCGATAGCTCAACGGTGGAGCACTCGGCTGTTAACCGATAGGTTGAAGGTTCGAATCCTTTTCGCGGAGCCATTTTTATTTTTTGATAATTAAGTATTGACAATGATTTGAGTTCTGATAAAATATATTTTAAATGAATATAGTGCATGATGATGGAGAAGAGTAATAATAGTAATTTTTAAGAGAGGCTATGGTTGGTGAAAATAGCTAAAATTTTATTATGAAGGGAACTTTTGAATGTGTTTGTTGAGAGTAGGGCTGTTGCCAAAAAGGGTGGAACCGCGGAAGAATTTCTTTCGTCCCTTATGGTAACTGCTTTTTTTATACAAAAAAATAAGATATGAAGGAGGAAAAATTATGTCATTTCAAAAAACTATGGATAAAGTAGTAGCTTTAGCTAAAAATAGAGGTTTTATATTCCCGGGGTCAGAGATATATGGCGGACTTGCAAACTCATGGGATTATGGTCCTCTTGGTGTGGAATTTAAAAATAATGTTAAAAAAGCTTGGTGGAAAAAGTTTGTTCAAGAAAGCCCATATAACGTAGGGGTGGACTGTGCAATTCTTATGAATAGAGAAGTATGGGTTGCATC
The DNA here is from genome assembly GCF_039521365.1 of Clostridium malenominatum. Classification (NCBI taxonomy): domain Bacteria; kingdom Bacillati; phylum Bacillota; class Clostridia; order Eubacteriales; family Clostridiaceae; genus Clostridium; species Clostridium malenominatum. The sequence continues at coordinate 3,362 of NZ_BAAACF010000002.1, read as the reverse complement.
TGGACATGTAGGGGGATTCTCAGATCCATTGATGGATTGTAAAGAGTGCAAGGCTAGATTTAGAGCAGATAAACTTGTTGAAGATCATATGTCAGAGTTAGGTGCTGAAGTTGCATCTGCTGATGGATGGAGTAATGAACAATTAAAAGAATATATAGATGTAAACAATATAGTTTGTCCTAAATGTGGTAAGAAAAATTATACAGATATAAGAAAGTTTAATCTTATGTTTAAAACCTTTCAAGGTGTAACGGATGATGCTAAGTCAGAAATATTCTTAAGACCAGAAACAGCTCAAGGTATTTTTGTAAACTTCAAAAACGTTCAAAGAACTACGAGAAAGAAACTGCCTTTTGGTATAGCTCAGATAGGTAAGTCTTTTAGAAATGAAATAACTCCAGGAAACTTTACTTTTAGAACAAGAGAATTTGAACAAATGGAGCTTGAGTTTTTCTGTGAACCAGATACAGATTTAGAATGGTTTAAGTATTGGAAAGATTATTGCTGGAACTTCTTATTAAATCTTGGAATGAAACAAGATAATTTAAGATTTAGAGATCATGCTGCAGAAGAATTATCTTTTTACAGCAAAGCTACTGCAGATATAGAATATTTATTCCCATTTGGATGGGGAGAGCTTTGGGGAATTGCAGACAGAACTGACTATGACTTAAATCAACATATGAAACATTCAGGAGAGGATTTAACTTACTTAGATCCAGTTACTAACAAAAGATATGTTCCTTATTGTGTAGAGCCATCTTTAGGAGCAGACAGAGTAACGCTAGCCTTTTTAGCAGATGCTTATGACGAAGAGGAATTAGAAGATGGAGATGTTAGAACGGTGTTGAGATTACATCCAGCATTAGCACCATTTAAAGCTGCAGTGCTTCCATTAACAAAAAAACTATCAGAAAAATCAACAGAAGTATATGCGATGTTATCAAAACACTTCAATGTAGATTATGATGAAGCTGGTAGCATAGGTAAAAGATATAGAAGAGAAGATGAAATAGGAACTCCTTTCTGCATTACAGTGGATTTTGATACTCTAGAGGATAATACTGTAACAATAAGGGATAGAGATACTATGGAACAAATCAGATTGAATATAAATGAGCTAGTAAAATATATACAAGATAAGATGGAGTTTTAATAAAAAAGAGGGAGTTATGAATAGAAACATAACTTCCTCTTTTTTGCGTCTATATAAAAAAGTATAAAAAAAGAGCCGGTACTACGTATCTATACCGGCTAAATAGGGTTTAATCATGGGGATATGTTATATGTTCAATTAAAACTTGGGGAATTATATTAATGTTTCCTTACGGCACATTCTTAGTATAACACAGCAATGCATAATATTGCAATAACCGATAAAAAAGTCTTTATATTAAATTTATTCTCACAATTTCGACTTAGTTCGACATACAAATAATAATAAATTTGACGCTATAAAAAAGGATGAATTTTATATTTTAATTATATAGAATGGGCTAAAGATGATATAATTTATATTAGAAACTGAATTAATTTGGAGGGAAATATGAAAAGAAACTTTGATGAATTTAAGGAGTATATAAGAAATAAGAAAACTGCTGTACTAGGAGTAGGAGTGAGCAATAGACCTTTAATAGATCTACTAATAAAATTAGGTGCTAAAGTTACAGCTTTTGATAAAAAAACTGAGGAGCAATTAGGAAAAGTAGCAGTAGATTTAAAAGATAAAAATATAGACTTAGTTTTAGGAGGAGATTATTTAAATAAGTTAGAAGGATATGATGTTATATTTAAAACCCCATCTATGAGAGCAGATTTACCTGAATTATTAAAGGCTAAAGAAAGTGGAGCGTATATAACCTCGGAGATGGAGGAATTTATAAGATATTGTCCAGCTAAAGTTTTTGGAATAACAGGAAGCGATGGAAAGACCACTACTACTACACTTGTATATAATATGCTTAAGGAAGAGGGATATAATACATGGGTAGGAGGAAATATAGGAACTCCTTTGTTTGCTAGAATTGAAGAGATAAAAGAAGATGATAAGGTAGTACTAGAGTTATCTAGCTTTCAATTAATGACAATAGAATGTTCAATAGATGTAGCATTGATTACTAATATAAGTCCAAATCATTTAGATATACATAAGGATATGGAAGAATATATAAATGCTAAAAAGAATATATTTAAATTTGCAGAAGAGGATAGCTTATTAATTTTAAATAAAGATAATGAAATAACAAATGAAATGACTAAGGAGAGTAAAGGAAAAGTTATTCAATTTAGTATAAAGGATAAGCTTTTAAATGGAGCTTATTATAATCAAGGGGACTTGTTCAATGGTGACAAGAAGATTTGCAATGTGTCAGAAATGAAGCTGAAGGGAATGCATAATGTAGAAAATCTTTTAGCTGCATTTTGCTGTGTTAGTGGTGAAGTATCTATAGAAGCTATGAGAAAAGTAGCAATAAACTTTTCAGGAGTCCCCCATAGAATGGAGTTTGTTAAGAGAGTAAAGGAAGTAGATTTTTATAATGATTCAATAGCTTCAAGCCCAACAAGGACTTTAGCTGCGCTTAAAGCTTTTAACAAGCCTATTATACTAATTGCAGGTGGATATGATAAAAATATATCCTTTGATGAACTAGCGGAAGAGGGATATAGCTTTTTAAAAAGTTTAGTTCTTTTAGGGACTACAAAAGATAAGATAAGAAAAGTTTTTGAAGATATTATGAAAAAAAATAACTGCGCAATACCTATATATATAGTAGATTCTCTTGAAGAAGCTGTTGAAGTGTCTTTAAAGATATCTTCAAGAGGAGATGTGGTATCTCTTTCTCCTGCTTGTGCAAGCTTTGATATGTTTGCTAATTTTGAGGAAAGAGGAAATAAATTTAAAGCTATAGTAAACAATATTGAATAACTAAATATTTATAGATAAGAATTAAGAGTTTAAGTAAACTTTTAATTCTTTTTTTATAGTATAACTTTCAACTGTATCTGGTGTATCTATATATGAATTTATACGAAAAACAAAGGTAGAGTAAGTATTATAGAAATAATGTAAAATAACAATAACTCAATGCATGTCCAATATAGGCTTATATGATAGAATAGCTTTTGTCATTTCACTTACTAAGTTCAAAGAGATTAAATAAGTTAATTTAATATTAAAAATCTTCTTGACAATGTAAAGCGCAAATGATAATATAAAGTAGTCCTTTAGGGGCAATGGTCTTTGAAAATTAAACAGAGTACATTAAGCCAGTCGATTCTATAAAGAATCAAAATAATGGATGATAAAAATATCATCTTGAGCAAAAGGTCAACTTTAAAATTGAGAGTTTGATCCTGGCTCA